>NZ_FNNT01000006.1:0-416825 GCF_900106725.1 Paenibacillus sp. PDC88
TGATATTGTCATTTTTCTAGACTCAAAGCACTTTTCACATAGAAAATTTCCAATTTACTCGAATCTAGGACTTGACATCATACCGCTGGACTTTTGAGCGGTGTTTTATCTTTGAGGTTTGTTACTTGTGAGCGGTAAGCTTCTGCGGATCGTATTCGTACACCAGCCGGTGTTCCCCCGGCAAATAACGCGGTTGGACGGCGATTTGCCCGTTCTTGACCGTAACGAGGTTGTAGCCGCTGTTATCGAGAAAATCCATGCTATGCCGGGCCGTCGGGTCGAGCCCGAAAGCGACTCCGGTCGCGGCGCAGCTTGGAATGCCGTTCAGGCTGCCGATATTGTGAAAATGAATGTGCCCGGACAACAGCCCGATGACGCCGCGGCCGGATATGGCTTCCGCCAGATCTTGCGGATTTTGCAGCAGGTGGCTGTCCATCAGTTCGGTCGGCGTTGCCGTTACCGGGTGGTGCAGCACGACGATGCTGCCTTGCTCCGCCGGTTCGTTCAACGTGGCTTCGAGCCAGGCAAGCTGAACCTCATCCAGACGTCCGTCGTGCGTGCCGGGAACTTGCGTATTCAGCATCACGATCCGCAGTCCGCGATCGACGAAGCTGTAATAATACGATTCTTCCGACGGCGCTTCTTCCAAATATCCTTCGCGGAACGGCGCGCGGAAGTCGTGGTTGCCGAGACCGACATGCACCGGAATGCCCGCCTTTGCGGATTCTTCATCGATCAGCGCTTTCAGATGGCGGTAATCCTCCAAATCGCCGTCCTGCGTCAAGTCGCCGCTGATCAGAATGAACGACGGCTTCGTTTTCAACCCGCGGATATCCTCGAACACTTTGCGCAGTTTGGCGGTCGTGTCGATCCCGAACAAGGGATTGTTTTTCGCCGGGGCGTTAATGTGAATATCCGTCAGATGGGCAAAATAAATCGGCTCCATATATGTCACGCCTCCTCGTGTCCATGGGCATGCGGCGGGTAAGCCGCTACGTCGGTTACGCCATCCAAATGAACGACACGGTAAGAGATTTCGCCCTCGCGCACGGTAGCCCACAAGATCAGGTTATCGTCCCCTCTCGTAGTTCCATGCGCCGCAGCTCCGGTACGGCCCAATTGAATATATGTGCGGTTGTTCTGCCGCGAAAACTCGAGCGAATGGAAATGTCCGGCAAACACGGTGTAGGGCCGCTCGCCCAGCAACGCTTCGATCCGGGCAAATTCGCCGCTGTCCGACTTCCAGCCCGGCTTGTGCATGCTGATGAACGTATGTTTTGCATCCGCATGGTCCGCCAGCACCTTTTCGACAAATGCCATCTGCTGCTCGCTGATTCCGATGCCGACTTTCGTCATCCCTTCCATCTGGTCCGGCGTCAAGCCGCTGTAGAACTCTTTCATATATTCCGACGTACGCTCGGGGTCGTGATGAACCTTCTCCGTTGCCCGCTTGACGAGGTCGATAAATTCATCCGGCATCTCCTCGAACGGGTCTTCCGTATTTAAGGTTATGAACAGCATGTCTCCGACGCGGAAAGCGTAATAGTCCATCCCTTTGCGCTCGCGCCACACGTCGACCATCGCCTGCGTCCCATAATCGTGATTGCCGACCGTCTGGAAGAAAGGCAGGCCGGCTGCCGCGATTTGCGCGTCGATGTACTCCCATTCTTCGCGGGCTTTCGCCGCGTCTTTCCAGTAGCCTTCCACCAGATCGCCGACAAACAACACGAAGTCCGGCCGCAAATCCCTCAGCAGTTGAAGACCTTGCTCGAACACCCCGGCCGTCATCATGCCGCAGCGGTCGCCCATGACCGCGAAGGAGAAATTGCCGGTCAAATCCTCGGGCAGCCGTCCGAACCATGGACGTTTGTCCGTCGCGATCCGGCTTTCGTCTATAAACATTTCGTTGCGCTTGCGATCCAATGGTGTCGTCATTTTCAAGCACGCTCTCCTTTCGAGTGAAAGCTGATTACACAAATAAGTATGCAGGTTGTATGTAAGTTGTGTGTTAACCTATTCAAGTACTTTTGTAAATTATTATTGGGGCGCAAAAAAACGAGCCCCACTGAGGGAAGCCCGCTTACCGAGAATTATATAATTCCGTTCATGATCAAGGTTTCGTAAGTCACCGTGTAAATTTCCAACACCGCCGCCTTGGCGGCATCCAGATCTCCCTTTACAAGCGCCTCATACGCTTTGCAGTTCGACTCCAGCGATTTGTGGGGTTTATATTGAGGGTACTGTTTGCGGTATGAAATCATTTTGAACAAAAACTTGCCTCTAATCTGTTCCAGCACGCCAAGCATATGCTGGTTGTGCAGCGTTCGGATGATCGTTTCGCCGAACTGAAGAAAACTCTCGTAATAGGCCGGAATGTCATGGTTCTCCTTGGCCTGGATTTGACGCTCCAGATGTTTGTTCAGCTCCGGCAGGTCAAACGCCAACCCGCGCCGCTCCGCCGTATTGATGGCGTATAGCTGCATGGAAATCAGCATTTCAAGCATTTCCGCATATTCGCGGAACGTAATTTCCTTCACCAGAACCCCCCGCCCGCGGTACGATTCCACGAATCCTTCCGTCACGAGCAATGAAATGGCAGCCCTGATCGGCGTCCGGCTCATTTCCAGCTGCTCGGCCAGATCGTTCTCCGACAGCAGCGTCCCCGGCAAATATTCGGCGGCAATGATTCGCCGGCGCAGTTCCTGATAAGCCCTGGTTTCCAATGTTGGGGAAGACATGTTATTCGCACAAATCCTTTGCTTTTTTAGCTTTATGTTAGCAGAACGATTTGTTTAAGCGTTTTGCAGTAATCTGAGGCCTTGAGCCGTAAGGATTTTCGGACATAAAAAAGGGACTTCACCCCAACTTGGAGAAGTTTTCAAGTGACCAAACCCAAAAACCTCAAGGATGGAGGAAGTCACTTTGTATATTCTCCAAGAATGTCTGTTTTCCTTCGAAGAACTTTTAAAAATTCAACCCAAGGAGAGATTGCCGATCTTCTTCAGTTCTCTTGATCTGAGACCGTATGCCAAGGAACTGAGAAGCCGTTCACCCCGAGGCGCTGAGGGATACTGCAGACAAGGTATTCTACGAGCACTCTTGGCTGCGCCGCTTGAAGGAATAAGTACCTTTTCAGGGTTGCATAAGCGTTTGGATACGGATCTCCGGTTTCGTTATCAGTGTGGTCTTCCGCTGGATCGAGAAGCTCCTTCCATATCCACATTAAGCCGAGTTTTCTCAGAACTGACGAGAAAGGACTTGGCAAAACGGCTTTTTGAGGATTTGGTCACACGCTGTCAGCAGGAAGGTATCATAGAAGGCAGTAACGTCGCCATAGACAGCGCCGCTCTCCGCGCTTACGAGAAAAAGCAGCCCAAACGCAAAAGCGAGCAAACGGGTAATGCGAACTGGGGCGCAAAAATTGATTCCTTCGGCAATAAAATCACATGGTTTGGTTACAAAATTCATCTGGCGGTCGATACGAAAAGTGAATTGCCGATCGCCTTGGAAGTAACGCCGGCGCATGTCAATGATGGAGAAATGGCGCCGGGCCTGATCGAGAAAACAGCGTCCAGGACGAGCACACGATTTTTCATACTCGATGCGGGCTACGACCAAATGAAAGTTTATGAGGCCGCCCGCAACGTCAAGGCACAAGCCATCATTCCCCTTAATCTTCGGGGGGAGAAGGAACCGCCTGCTGGCATGACCTCGAACGGAACACCGTGCTGTTCCATGGGTTATGCGATGACATACTGGGGAGTTGACGGCGATATGCATAAATTTCGCTGCCCGCATGCCACGGGTAAAGTCGACTGTCCGCTTGGCATGGCTGCCTGCTCGTCTTCAAACTATGGAATGGTCGTCAAAGTAAATGCGAAGGATGATCTCCGGCGATACAGCATCCCTCATCGGGATACAAAGCGTTGGAAGGAACTTTACGATGAGCGAACCAGCGTCGAGCGTTGCAACGCGCGGCTGAAAAGCTACTTGACGGCAGATGCCTTGCATGTCCGCGGGATTCAGAAAGTCACAACTCACCTGTATCTGAACGCCATCGTCCTGCTTGTATCTGCACTTACGGCAGCTCGTTCAACAAAAGCGGTCGCTTAAAAAACGAGCGTTTCCCAAAATTCTGCAGGTCTGCCCATTTGGAAAACCATAAAATTCCAAATGGCAAAAATACCTGCTGTCGAGCAAAGATCCGCTATGACTTTAACTCCGAAACAAAATTATGCAAAAGGCTCAACGAGAAAAAGGTCATTGGATGAATCAGTTGCCCCTGCAGGACCGTAAAGACGTAGTGATATCCAGACAAATGGACTTTCAAATACGCGGGCAATTCACTCAGCGTCTTTTCTTGCTGTAGCTTAATCAGCGTAGGGCTGTCAGGCTTGCTCTTGGGCTGAATCAGTAATCCATCAAACCCATCAAAGTGATGTAAATACTGGTGAATCCCCTGTAACATCCCCCTATCATAGTCAATCAGCAACTGATCCACCGACTGTGCATGCTCCAGCTCCGACACCCCCATGCGGTAAGCCACGCGCGGCAAACCCAAACATGGAAACTCAACAACCACGGCCGTTTCTTCCCGTTTTTTTACCAGATTCAACAGCTTCTCTAAGAGAAGTGAAGAATCTGTACCCGCTGGGTTCCATAGTGCAACCATAACGCCTGTCGGTGAGCGCGGTGGTTCTTTTTCTTTCTTCCATCTAAGCATTTCGTGTCTCCTTTCCGAATAAAAATCACGGGGATTAGATGTTCCCCTCATTCTTAAATAAAAAAAGCCTCCACTCAAAAATAGAGTAGAGGCTTACTTTATTGTATTTAGGCGAGAAGACTCCATCCTCAGCGAAGCAGGGTGGAGATGAATCGCCTTCGGACAAGGGATAACCCTCAACAATCTAACTAGTATTTTTCAAATAATGGGGATACTTTCACATGAATGTATACTATAATAGAAACAAATGTTCCTGTGAAAAGAGGTGAGTATCATGCTAGTCAATAAAGCATATAAGTTTCGCATCTATCCGAATAAAGAACAAGAAATTCTAATTGCCAAAACGATTGGTTGCAGTCGATTTGTGTTTAATTATTTTTTGGACAAGTGGAATCAAGCATACAAAGAAAACGGCAAAGGCTTAACCTACCATGCTTGTTCCGCCAGACTTACCCACCTCAAGAAAGAATTCGCATGGTTAAAAGAAGTCGATAGCATTGCGATTCAATCCTCACTCAAAAACCTCGCTGATTCGTTTTCTCGTTTCTTCAAGAAACAGAATAAAGCACCACGTTTCAAGTCTAAGAAGAATAAGGTACAATCTTACACGACAAAGCACACAAACAATAATATCGCCATTGTTGGTAACAAAATCAAATTACCGAAACTGGGTCTTGTTCGTTTTGCAAAAAGTCGCGAACTTGAAGGTCGAATTCTTAACGTTACAGTTAGACGTCATCCAAGTGGCAAATACTCAGTATCCATTCTTGTCGAAACAGAAGTGAATCCATTACCAAAAACAGATTCTGCTATTGGTATTGATGTTGGGTTAAAAGACTTTGCGATCTTGTCAGACGAAACAGTATATAAGAATCCTAAATTCTTCCGTACATTGGAGAAAAAATTAGCAAAAGCACAACGTATACTGTCAAGACGAAAAAAAGGTTCTTCGAATTGGCATAAACAACGAATCAAGGTTGCAAGGTTACATGAAAAAATGACGAACGCAAGAAAGGATTACCTGCATAAAATCTCTACCGAAATCATCAAAAACCACGATGTCATCGGGATTGAAGATTTGCAAGTATCCAATCTGTTAAAGAACTACAAATTAGCAAAAGCTATTAGTGAAGTAAGTTGGTCAGAGTTTCGCACCATGCTTGAATACAAGGCAAAATGGTACGGAAAACAGGTTATAACAGTTGCGAAAACCTTCCCTTCCAGTCAACTATGTTCTAGTTGTGGCTACCGCAACAAAGACGTTAAGAATCTCGCATTGCGTGAGTGGGAATGCAAAGAATGTGGTACACATCACGACAGGGATATTAACGCAAGTAGGAATCTTAAAAATGAAGCCATAAGACTTCTAACCGCAGGAACTGCGGGGATAGCCTAATAAAAAACTTTCGGTTACGAAGGTGTTCTTAGGAATCTCCATCTTCAAATTTCGTAAGAAATTAAGGTGGAGTAGTTCAATGTACAAACCATCGTTTTCTTTTTGCCTTGGGCTGCTCCAGCCAATAAGCAAGTTCCCCTGCATCCGTAAATGGATTAGCCTTTAGAGGATTCATAATAGAGGTTATAGCAGGGAACATCTCTCTAAATTCCTTGATCATATCTTCATCGGCATAGTTAATGATGAATGATGATTTTCTCAAGAGAACAGAGAGTTCGTTCAGATGTTGGACGATATAGTGCAAATCCCATGGTGCAGCTGAGAGCGTAATGAGTTGATATGGGCAACGCAAAAATTCTTGAGCAGCCGAATTCATTTTTAATCTTCCTTCGTTCTCATCCACCAATACGCCAAGGTCAAGAATAACTGAGTCATACTCGAGCGTATAAACTTCAGCTACATCAAATGGTGAACGATTAGGGAAGAAATCAATACCGTGTCGCTTGAACTTTAAACCGTCAAAATCTGTAGCAAAACTCACGATGTCTGATGGTCTGGGCTTATTCCTATATTCAACAAAAGCCGTTTTCAATCCCTTACTCGCTGTCTCATAGGCAATCTGGAGGGCTGTGTGTGTATTCCCACTCCTACGTGCCAGTCCCCCAACTGCAACGATGTAGGGCTGGGATACATGGATCGGCAGTTTCTCCGGTTGAGAATCGGTTTTCTTCTGCTTATCCACGTTTACATATTCCTGTTTTTCTTCTATAGTCACAGGACTCTCTACATGATCTGTTAACTCCCGGGCTTCTCTCTCTTTACTTTCATCATTTACCGGTACAGTATTTTTTTCAGCCCGTTTAAATCCCCTTGTCCAGTCAGACAACAGCGTCTGGACCTTTCCCTTATTCTTCTCTAAAGAGAACCCAACTTTCCTCTCAACTTTCTTTTGAGAAGGTAATTCAGGATTAAAGCCAGGAATATCAGCCAATGTTTTTTTCGTTTGAATCCATCTTTGTACATCCTCTATCCCGAATTGTTCAGCGGCATAAACATCATATATACCATACATTCCTAAACTCCGTTGCCACTCGCTATCTAATTCAGGCAAGATGACAATTAGCCGCATATCGGGTACGCGCATGCGCACCTCTTTAAGATGGGTTACGCAATCCTGTCTACGTATAACCCCCAGACTACCGTCAACAATCGCAATCTCTGCATCCACCTGCCCTGCTGATGCAGCAACTGCAAACTGCTCAAGCGTTACATCCGTACCAGTAATTGAGTGTCCCTGTTTTTCCAAGGCTCCAGCGAGCGGAGTCAGTATTGATAAATCAAATACCAAGTGCAGCTTCAACGTTACTTCCTCCCTTATCGAACAGCCAATCTAATATAGACACAACCGTATCAAATATCTGAGGCCAGAAATTGATGATCAGATATCCAATAATCGATAGAAACAAGAGTAGAAAAGCAATTGAAAGTAACTTCTTATAGAACAACCCGCCGATAAGTAAAATGAGAAAAACAGCTAGTGCAAGATAGATATAAAAGTTACTTCCCGATCGTGCTGCTTCGAAAAGTTCTTCTCCTTTCTTGTTTAAGCGGCTTCCTACTTCCTCGGGATTAAATCCCTTAGACCCTTCTACAATCTCCTGAGTTATTGAAGATGCTTCACTAGAAGCTGCATGGGCAGTAAAGGGGACAAAACTAACTAGTATAAGAACTGTGAATACTATCACCTGAATTTTTGAAATCAATGTACATCCTCCCTTTTATGGCATAACAAAAACAACCCCTAAAATAGAGGTTGTTGTTTTGGTATATTTTTACAATTAAAAGTCCATAGCTTCGCTAAGGGCAATACTATTGTATCTCGACTTTGGACACCCGTCAATCCCCTAATTGAGATAATTGTTCATAAATACTAGTTACGTTTTTAACCCAATTTGTTCCTGTTGCATATACCCCGTTTGGATTTTCAGGATCACTTAACCAAGCAATAGGACTAACTGTACTGGGCTTTCCCTTAGAAAGCTTTACTATCGTCTTAGCCGCAATTATAGCGGCATCCTTGGTTGTTAATTCAGCCCCCCTCCCCTCTTGCCAGCTTCCAAAGACATTCCATGGATTCTTCACTATCTTATCCGCATACTTATTGCTTTTTGGAACAAAGGATTGTTCTGCTCCAGTTATGGCAATTAGCAAATAAGGATCAACTCCTTGAGCTTTTGCCGCATCGTCAATCATGGTTAATATCTCTTTTGTAGCCAACATCGAATTTCGTTTGCCTAACCATTCAAGTAATACAGGAATATCCAAAGGGCGGTAAGTCAATATATCGGATGATTCATCGTAACCGAAATAAACCAGCGGATTCACAGGCTCTCCATTTACGCGCACTTCAAAGTGTAAATGCGGGCCTGTTGAACCGCCAGTATTCCCTGATTCAGCAATTTCTTCCCCTGCTTCAACCTCTTGACCCGATTCCACCTTAATTTTATCAAGATGATAATACCTTGTTTCTATACCATCATGCTGAATCATGATTGCATTACCTGCATTCCCCATGTAATCCGCAAAGATCACTTTTCCCGACTTCGCAGCATACACAGGTGTGCCTATTGGAACCCCAATATCCACGCCTGCATGCAGTTTAATAATTCCCGTAATTGGATGGACTCGGCTGCCAAAAGTGGATGTAATCTTGCTCCCCTCTGTCGGCCAAACTAATTCTCCTCCAACTGGATTAAATCCAATTAAGGAATCACCTTCCCCGTCACCATCTGAAAGATATGAAAGCCAGTATTCCAGAAGAAAATCCTGATCTTCTACTCTCTTGGCACCATGAGCATTAAGGATTTCTCTTAATGGCTCCCAATCTTCACTGTACATCGGTTCAATCCGTTGTAATTTGTCTTGGGTTACAGTTGTCGTCAGATCACCGCATGGAGATGGGGAAGTTTCAGTTGTTGTTTCTGAATCATAAGTATAGACATAATCATTTTGAATCGTCTCTGCCTTTTTCAGAAGAAGAACGGGCTGACGTTCAGTCACTGTTGACTTTTCGTACGTAACCTCACCATCCTCATCTTCATTTCGAAGACAAACCTCTTTCACCGTAACAATCTCAGAACTTTTCCATGTGAACTTGGGGCGTACTTCTTTAAAAGTCTCCTCTGGTTTCAGCACTACTTCCTTGACGTTTTCATCTAAAAATGCGTTAAAAAAAGATGGATCGTTGAGTGAACGATCCACCTGAGCCAGCCACTGCCAATTCAATGCATAGGTTTGGACTTGAGATTCTTGCTCTGCTGTTAACTCTTCATGCCAGCGGTCAGCAATAGCCTGATACTCATCAAACAACTGTTCATCTGAGTCTTCTTTGGTACCATAGAAAAAACCAGATGTACGATCCTTGATTGTATCGAACGTCCCTATCACTGACTGCTTCGGAAGCTCAAAGATCATAAAATAGAGCAAAAACAGCAGTAGTGCAATCCCTCCAATAGCCAGTACATAAGGAAGGATAGCTTTCAATATCGGCTTTAATGCTTTGTTAAGGAGTACTCGTCCTCCTTGCTTTAGTATTTTTTCAATATCCATTCTTTCCCCCTAAACATAATAATTATAGTGCTTACCTCCAGTTGATGGAGACTTATCAGGCCCTGATTTTGGAGACGGAATATTTTCTCTTGAAGATGAATTTACAGTTTCACCATTCGCATTCTTGATTTTATTGGCATCCATGACCCCTCCTGTGACTTCTCCACCATCTGAAATAATGTTACCTTTAAAATTTTCACCGTTGGTTCTAACACCCCGGTTTACGGCAACATTTCCAGAAGCACTTCCGGATCCACGAGCACGAGTCGGCTCAGTCTCAGCAAAGTTCGACTTACCCTGTGTCTTTGTTCCTTTGTCAGTATTATCCCCATCAAACTTCCCACCATTTATAGATACACCCTCATTGATAACACCTCCACCTGTTGCTTTTGGTCTGAAAGGCTGTTCAGTCACAACGTTCGTTAAACGTTGCATTGGCTTTTCTTCATACGGCTGCGGTTCCTCTATAGCTTCCTCTCTACCGCTGTTAACCCAATCTGCGACCTTCTGTGCACCGGAGTATGTTTTCTTGCCTAACCACATGCCGCCTTTTCCCACCAACTGAGCACCTTTTCCAATTCCTCCTCCAACAGCCCCGCCAACAAATGCTCCTTCTAATGGCTTACCTGCCATTAATCCAACTGTGGCTCCTAAAGCGGCCCCAACGCCTTTTGCTCCTTGATTTAGAGCAAATCCAGCAGCCTTCTTACTTATATTCGTCGCCCTATTTCTGAAACTCGGCTTTGCACCAGACATTACCCTAGATGATGAGCCGCTAGAAACAGCTCCTGCTGTACCAGCGGACGTAACATCACCAGAAGACGTATCGCCCATCAATTCAGATGAGCCGCCACCAGCCGACTGTGCTTTTCCCGATTTCTTTCCAGAAAACATTTTACCCATTGCAAGTAACGTACCAAAACCTAATGCTCGACCCATTTTGGTATCTGGTTGCTCTGTTCCCAAGAGACGTTTAACAAGATTTTGTATGGAGGAAAAGCCAAATAAATACGCCACAATCACCCAATTAGATACACCATCGCTACTAAAATAGAGCAAGAAAAAAAATAGCCCTAATGCCAAAGCATGGGCAACGGGCAATATCATATTGGCAACAAATTGATCCCACCATGTTTGCAAAGCGTTGCGATAACGAGGAAACAAGGTCAACATACAGCATGCAACAAACGTTACTAGTAGGATCATTAGATTAATAGATCGCATGGTATAGTCATAGTTTAGTTTTGCTGTCATAAGCGCAGCCAGCAGAACCAAAATGGAAACGATAAATCCCCGATAGCTAACCATATCATCATACCCAGCTTCACCTGTCCCCCAAATCGTATTGAGGAAGAGTCCTGGCTGAAGTCCGTAATCGACCATAACCGCCCAGATTAAATCCGTAAACCAGCTAACAATCGTAGCAACGAACTTCCACAAATACACACCAAATCTTAAAGATATTAGTCCAACAACAAAGGCTGTTGCATAATCTTTGGCCTTTGTTCTGCCTTCTCCAGTGTATCCGTGCCAGAGAAGTAAAAAAGCCATCAGTATAAGAGCAATAAAAATAGGATACGGTATAAAACGTTCCAAAGCAGTATAGATCGCGTCTATCGCATCCATCATTCCCTCGGAAAATACTCCAAGGTATAAACTTGATCGAAGGTCTTCCGTACCCCCCTGCAAGAACCCATCATTGGATGTTTCGGGATTTTTGCCGAATACCAGCAAAGTTACATCTTTCATATTAAATTTTTTTATCAAAAAATTAGCCGCTCCAATGAGGACATCAGAAAGGGTTCGCTCCATCAATCCCGGCTTGTTATCCTCGTCCGAATAATATTCCTCGACTTGCTTACCTATAATACCCTTTTCTTCGGCTGCAAAGGCAGGAGTTGCAAGGGCAAAACTGTGAACCAGCATTAGAAATAAACACGAAATGATCGTAATGCGGCGCAAGCTTATTCCCTCCCTTCCTATGCTGTTCCCTCAGCCCTAGTTCTTTCCTTGATATATCGTTTACGCTCCGCGTATAACGGATCGTTCGGGTCTGTGGTAAACAACATATGCTCATATGGGGATGCATCTACATGTACGATAGCCGATTGATTATCAACTTTGACGAGCATATCTCCCTTGCGAGCTTGATAAACAAGGAAGTCGGCTTCTCCTTCAGTTAACGCTAGTTTTCCGCGCACAGCATCAATATCCAGCGCCTCCTGAATGCCGATAATCTTAATCGGGCTGTTTTTAATGGCAGCCATTCCAGCTTGAGAGCGAGTAAACACCTCCAACCCCTGAGTAACAGGAACAATCCCTGTATTAGTGGCGCGTCCTTCACGAAACGCACTTTCTGCCCAAACAGCTCCAAAATCTTCGTCAAGAAATATATTCTGGCATTCCTCAATAATAAGGAGTTTCTTAACCTCTGGATGTTTCTTCGCCCAGCGTTCCATCATCCAACGCTCTGTAACAAACAAACCAATTGGACGCATGATCTCCGGATCAAGCCGATTGATAGCAAAACCAAAGATTGGCGCATTCTTCAACTCTACTGTAGAAGGACCATCAAATATCGAATATGAACTCATTTCACCTTTTCGGGTAAATGGCTGCAGCAACTCACTTGCTTTTCGGATCGCTTCACTTTTATGGGCATTCATTTTCTCCCATAACCCAATCAATTCAGGCATTGCTTTTCTTACCTTACCAGTCCTGAAAATGCCTTGACCTTGCATTGTTTGATCTGTCGTATATAAGCTCTCAGGATCTGTAGTTATCTCGTACTCCGCATACTGCTGTCTTATAGCTCGACCAATAAATACTTTCACTTCGCCGGTTAATACACTTCGGTCATAAACAGAAATCATTTTAAAGACTAGTGCCTGCACAGAATTCGCCGCTTCTTCGATATCAACAAATCTTGTTCCGTCTGCAAGTTCTGTAATGTCAACATCATATGGATTGATACGATGCTTAGAATGCTCGTGGAGTTCAATAAATGGGCAGCCCAAAGCACGAAGAAAGTCGCCGTACTCTCCCTTCCAATCAATAATTCCAATTTGCCTTCTTAGATGTGAGGAACGATGTGTAACTAACATGGTCACAAACGTTTTCCCGGCACCTGAACGTCCAATGATGCACATATTATAATTCGCTAGTTCTGGATGCCAGTTGTCCAGCCACACCGGGCGGCCCATCCTATCTTTACCAATTACAACACCACTACGATGATTTAAGCTACCTCCACCCCATGGAAAAAGATCAGCCACGTTAGAGCTTTCCAATGATAGAATGTGCTCTTTTTGAACTGCCGTAGTTTCGGCAGTAGGTAATACGGATTGCAACGCCGCAAGTTGTTGACCATCGGCTGATCGGAGATAGATCGACTTCCCAGCAAAGCGCTGAACAAGTGAGCGACACAGTTTCATGAGTTCTTTCCATTCAGGGGCGCTGACGATGACCTGAATAGACACTCGAAAACTTCGTTCAACATTCAATCGAATGCGTTTTTGTCGTTCTTTCAAGTCTGCAATTTCGTCTCTCATGGCATCAATCTTACGAACATCTTTTTCATCAGCCAAATCTGATAACAATCCTGCTATCCGTCTGCCGATCTCATCCAGTTCTCGATCATTTGATGACGGCTGAACATGGATCGCTAAGTCCACATCCCCATTACCATGATCTGCTCGAATTAAGGAATCCAGCATCCCTGCCCAGGTATTGCCCGAAGAAATCTCAGCATAAAAACTACGGAAATATCGAGTTGGTGTAATTGTTCCACCGACTTCTACCGCATAGTCATCAAGCTTAATTTGGTTAGCGCTTATATCTTTCGGAATTGTTTCTCGAATAAATGAAGGGGCAGCGAAGTCAGCTCCACTAGCTTTCCCGGTATCAAGATGAGCCTGGGTTTCATTTCCCATCCCCTCACCTTTTTTATTCCTTTTTAAAAAATTGAACACTTCCATTCCACCTTCTTACACCGCTAATTTATCTCCACAAACTTTACATGTACGCACAAGCTGACCGCCTAAATAGCTCAGTGAAAATCTTACACTCCCACAAGGACAACTCCGGGCCTACTTGAAACTTGATCAATTTCATTCTTCCTGACCCTTTTTACTGCATCTGACCAGGTTCCTTTACGCATTTTGCAACTCTTCCTGTGTTAAAGAGTGCTTTAATCTTTTGAATGAATCTGATCGTATTGCATCAATCATCCGCGCTTGTGGAGCCAGCTCACGTTGTAAGGTTTGGTAGGTATAGTTCCATATTCCCGCCTTATCCAGACGCTGATATCGCATTCCTACTTGTTCACAGAAGCCATATAAGATGTTCTCTACCTCTTCTAATACTTGCAATGCCAGATCAGATTGCTCTTCTTCTGATAAGTTATTTTTCTTAGGAGCGGCTTTGTCCAAAATCGCATTCATTCTCCCTGCCCCTGCCACACCTGTCTCTGCCTTCAAAGGGTCGTATTCAAAAATAATATATCCGTGATAATTCCTGATCGTGCCTTGATCCAAACTCTCTATCAAATATTGTCTTACCAATTCTCCCGATTTCTTCAGGTCAGGATATTCATCAGGAAGCTCTTGAACTGATTGTCCGTAGGCATCCGTATAATCCTTCATCTCAAACAGTTGGGATTGCGTGATGAATGTAACCGGTAATGAGATCGTGTTAATGAGGCCAAGAAAGTTAAGCCAAACTGCTTTGTTTTCCTCAATTGAGGCATTATCCAGATTAATAGGTTCGACTTCAACTACTAAGCGATATTTATTGCCGTTTTGAACAAGCCCATCCCATGTGATTTTGGAATTTTTCGCTCCGATTAGTTCCTGAACGGTAAGTGGTTTCTCTTTTTTTTGATAGTTCATAAAATAGAACACCGCTGCCGCTAAAGCTAAAATGAGCATCAGGACCATATCATGCTCCTCCTTTCTTGTACAAATATCTCCTTCTCCGCAATCTCAGCCGAAGCATCAGATAGTAATACTTCCATACCGGGAGGTTAGTCCCGGTATGTTTGAAATAGCAAAGATACATGCAGAATAAGAACGGTATAGAATAGTGGAGCCTTGAATAGAACCAGTCTGTCCCAATGCGCGGAACCACCTTGGACATTTGAACAGACAAATACCCTCCAACTGTCCACCATGCCGCTTGACTGAGACTAAGGCCAATGCCAAAGATTGTAATGAACTTTTCTTTGATCGCGCTTTTGTACGGTATCGGATGATATTGTCCCCACATAGCCAATTCCTCACAGTTTGGATAGGTCTATACCAAATAATTTGAAGACCGCGCCCAAGATATCTTCTGTCCAAAACGACAAAACTAAGAAAGCAAGGAAAAACACAATTTTCCCTTTCGTCTCTCTTAAAGTGTCCGGGGAAAAACCTGCCCGGAAATAGCTGATAGCAAGCCACAGCCCAAAGATAATTGTGAGTGTCACAAAAATGCGCCGCGCCATATCAACACCAGCAGTGGTTGATTCATCTACCTTTTTCTCCAAATTAGATACTTCGCTACCTTGGCTGCCTTGAATTCTCTCCTTGATGCTCTGTGCATGTACAGAATTCTGAAGAGGGACAGCACTGAACATAAACAACAAACCTGCCATCATAACAACTAAAATCTGCTTTAACCTTTTCAAGTGAATGACCTCCCTATTTGCATACTCCTACTCGTTTGTCTTTCCGGAACTCACTTACCGACCACGCAATACCATACTTTTTGCTAATCCAACCTGCAAACATCTTGGTTTCCTCCTTTCATATGTTCTCGATAAAAGCAAAAAAGCTCCTGCAATATGCAGGAGCCTCAATGTTGGTTGATTAAGTGATATAGAAATAATTATAGCCGCCAAGTACCATCCATGCTCCCCAAGCTGCCATTGCTGCTGTCTCCACAAATACCGGAGGTATACCAAAGAGCGGTATGCCGAATTTCCATGGAATCGGCCACAGTAAAGCAACTCTACCTGTAATGACATCCAACAACAGATGGGATACATAACCAATTAAAAAAGGCCATTGCCAGCTTGAATGAATGCTAAGCAATAACCATACGCAAAGCCCAAAAATGATGCTGTGTGTCAATGTTCTCTTACCAAAAGTAGCCTCTAAGACACTCGGTAAAACAGGAATACAACGCCCTAATAAGCTGTTCTGACGATCTATATCCGGCAATAAGGATGATACTGCTACAACGGCAAGCTGGGCTGGAGAGTGGATGCCAAGCACCATTGCGGCGGTCACTCCGCCAACTAGATGAGAAGCCCCATTCATACCGCAACACCCTCTGCCATCATCTGCAAGAATGCTTCGACCACTCTTGGATCGAATACCTCACCACTTTGATCTTTAATATAGTCCAACGCTTTTCCTACAGGCCACGCTGCCTTGTACGGTCGATCAGAACATAGAGCGTCAAACACATCACATACAGCAACAATGCGACCATACAGTGGAATGGCTTCACTCATAAGACCACGCGGATATCCTTGTCCGTCCCAACGTTCATGATGTGAGGCAATAATCTCCCTCGCCACTTCAATCTCTTCGCCTGTATGTACAGATAGAATGGATAATCCGTACTCTACATGCCGTTGCATCAACCTATATTCCTCTTCATTAAACTTTTCTTTCGATTGCAGTAAGTACGTTGGAATAGCTATTTTACCAATGTCATGATACAAGGCTCCCTGACCTATCAGATGAATCTCATGCTCACTTAGTCCCAACTGACGCGCTAATGACATTGAAAGTTTACTGACTCGCCTAGCATGATTATGATCAAGCATATTTAGCACATTTTCTAAAATCAATTTTGCTCCTCCTTAAGCAACTGCTTTAATTCATTTTCAAGCCACTTGGCGGCCTCGCCTCCGGTAGCCAGCATCTTTTGTACAGATGCCAATAACCGCTGAGCCTTCTTCTGTTCCTGATCTTCCTCTTGTTTAACAATCTCACCATCCCCCTCCTGCTCCAAAATGACCTTTCTTAAATCCCTCGTACTCAGAGATTCATCATTAGCTTTGGCCAATAGCACAGCAGGTTGGTTTGAATGACTGGCTACTCGGTGGTGATACCAACTGAGCGAAGGGATACGAGATTCTGGTGTCGGGAATGTACGGTACACATGCACCAGCTCCCGAATTTGCGCCGGGCTGATTCCAATCTGAGATGACAGGAATTTTTGCTTGGCTCCGGCAGCCAACATTGCGTCCAGCAACTGCCCTTTAACGAACCTTGTTTCTTGCTCTTGTTCATCAATCTGGATATACGCTTGCAGCAGTTCCTCAACCTTGGGCTGAGGGGCTGGCTGGGCTGGAGGAGACTGATAGCTCAGTTTCAAAATATCCGCCACTTCCTCTGGTGTTAGCCCTTCACGCTTGGCAACGACAGCTATTAATTCATTTCTGTCCAAATTGCCATCATGAAACAGTCTATGATGCCAACCACACAAATGAATTAGATTTTCCCTTCGATCATCCCCGCCAGCCCCACGAGTACGAATATGATGAGGTTCACCTTCTGCTGGATGACTACAACGTTCTCCAGTAGCAAGGTCGATGTACTCACAACTATGTCCAGATTCTTCACGTATGTTCTGGATGTTTTCTCTACTACGAATTCGTTCAGGCTTTGTTAATGTGCTCATATGAACGATTCCTCCAGGCTAATTATTGAGTTAATGACAATATTGGAGAAGAGCGGCGCAAATCTATGGCCTGTAGTGCCACGAGGTATAGCTCTCTATCCCAAGAACGTAAACCCACGGACAAGTCAAAATCACGACCATTCCAAAGATTCAAACCAAGCTCCAACAAGCATCTAGTTTGTCCGGTAAGCGGGGCAGTATCACCAGTTGTTTCTCCGCGATCTCTGCGCTCGGCAAAGTCACCCGGATCACTTAAATAATCAAAATACCAGTCAAACGGACCATGTACTTGCTTCTCTAAAACAAAGCATTTGTAAATCTCAGGATATGCTCCGATGTAACAAGCAGCGTAATAATCTCTTGCCTTTTTTACGTCAGGAAATTTCGCTGCAATACGTTGAAAATTAATTTTGTGTTGTTCGTTAGCAAAGTACATCCTTCCCGCCCCTTTCCACTTTCCAGAAAGTTTGTCATTGATCAATGGCTCTCAGACTCGACAATCAGTTTCATAGCTGTTCTCTGTTCCCCCTCGATCACGACATCCACAAAAGCAGGTATACAAGTCAAGTTGATACCTTGGGATGATACATACCCCCTAGCTACAGCTACAGCTTTAAGCGCCTGGTTGACAGCTGCTGCACCAACGGCTTGTAACTCCAGCTTCACCTTTCCATCGCGGATAAAGCCAGCCACAGCACCAGCTAGTGCGTTTACCGAAGATTTTGAAGATACTTTAAATACATTTTCAGACATATCGAATTCCTCCGTTTTTACTTTTTAAGAGTTGTCTCACTCTCTATAAAATACAAAAAGCCTCTGACCTGATAAGCAGTCAAAGGCTATCTATTGCGTTGCATTAAATTTCGGAATGTGCATTAAGCCGGCTCAATCGCCATGATTACATACCCTTCTGGTACAAATGGTTGCTCGTCGAAAATGTAAGTCACTTCCCGACCAACGTAACCTCCGGTGTACTTGTTGGTAACAGGATCAAACTCCTTGAGTAAAAGGACATCTCCAACTTTATAATCCTGATCTTTTTTGCGTACCTCGAATGTTTTTATTCCAGTTACCACAGCGCTAAAATATTTCGGATGGATTTTTAGTTCATGCGTTGTCATTTATCTCACTTCCTTTCGCTATTTGTGTCTTTAGTGCAATAACAGGCTTTGAGATATGGGGCTGACAGGGCTAGGGATGGGATTGCTCCATGTCTGCTTGACGCCATCATGCCTGCTTAGCGCTCCCTGTTCCTCCCTCCAGTGCCCCTCAGCCCATTCGCCAAAGTGACACCCACCACAGCCGGTGCTTCAAAGACTGTTCATGGTGCGCACGCGCATGCCCTGAGTTTTAAGGATCATCCTCCTCAACTTCAACCTCTTCCCATGTATAACTCACATTTTCTCTGATCCATTTTCGTACTACTTCATCCAACGACGTTTTAATCTCTGTTTCTGTTGGGTTTGATGCTTCCCATGAAATTTGAAGATCAATATCGTATGTATCTTCTGTATCTTCATCATCTTCACCAAAGCTAAATTGAATACGCACGTTTTTTGTTATCCTCAATCATTTCATCTCCTCCTGAATTCCATGGTCACTGTATTATATATAGATTAAGAAAGAAGACCACTCGCTAAAATCATGAAACCCTTGATACATAAGCATTTTTCGGCATTTTTGGGTGTCACCTTTTCGTGACACATGTGTCCCCTTTTGGTGACACCCCCTGCTCGCAAAAAACCTGTATTTTTTTGAACTGTATTATTTTCCCTTCTGCTTTTTTACAACTTCCAAAAACTTCTTTCTCTTAACCAACTTTCCATACTGACTATGTGGTTCAACAATGGCTTTGATCGGCAGTTTCACTCCAGACCTTTCCAAGATGTTGTAATGAATCATCAGTTGGACAATCCCACTTTGAAGCCTATTTTTATCCCCACAGCATATAATCTCTGGATTCAAGAAAAACGGACGCCGAGTGACATGACGTCCGTAAATTTTTAGTTCATGAACATTGGCGAATTCATACATAATCCCTTTTTCAATTAATGCAGATATCATTTCACTTGTCTTTTGCCGACTTCGCTTCAGATATGTTGCAATCTCCGACACGGAACAATATTGCCCGGATGTAGGATCGACAATAGCATTAACGTTCATTTTGAGCATTGGGGCAAGCGTAAAGATAAAGCTAAACTCAGCACTGGTTAAATATTGAATCTGACATAGATAAGCTATATTTTCATCAATGGTTTGAGAGAACCTTGTTTGATTTACTGCTCTCTGCCTTTTGCGTACAATCATGAACCCTTGTTCATTAGCTTTGGCTTCTTCGTCATTGACCTTACCTAGATCAATCTCAGTTCGCCTTTTCGCCTTCAATTCTGCCTGTTGAAGTGTCTGCTTTAACGCCCCAATCTTATCCATATACCTTCCTCTGCCCTGTAGGAATACTCTGCAAATTACTCTCAATCTTCTCCCTTAGCGCCGTATTACGCTGCACCATCTTGTTGTTGCTTATAGCCATACTAAGTGCCTTGCGAGTCCCTATCATGACACAAACCCTCTCTGCTCTCGTCAGGCCAGTATAGATCAGATTTCGAGCCAACATAACGTAATGGCTGGTAGAGACAGGCATAATAACTACAGGGGCTTGTCCACCTTGAGCCTTGTGTATGGTAATGGCATAGGCCAAGAGCAAGTCCTTTAGTTCGTGCTTACTATAGACCACTACTTTCCCGTGAAAATCACAAGCAAGCCCTATTTCATCCGTCAACTCACCACTTTCATTTTTGATGGATATCGTACCAATTACCGTCCCTATATCACCGTTTAATACCTGTTTATCATAATCATTCTTAGTCTGGATAACCTTATCTCCTTGACGATAGATGCGCCCAGCGGTCTTTATCTCGGCTTTATCTAATGCCGGTGGATTCACCACCGCTTGGAGTGCATTATTTAATTCTTCCGTACCAATAACCCCTTTTTTCATCGGTGAAAGCACAAGAATGTCTTCCAACCTATACCCCTTGTCCAAGAATCTTAGCACACTAAGTACGACCAGATGAGCAATTCGTTCCGGCTCGGGCTGCTCGATGAAAAAGAAATCATCTTTGGTTTTATCAATGACGACCTGCTCACCATGATTTATACGATGAGCGTTCATTATAATTTGGCTTTCTTGGGCTTGACGAAAGATTTCTGTTAGACGTACATGAGGAATACAAGCAGCGATCATGTCATGCAGCACATTTCCAGGTCCCACAGATGGAAGTTGGTCGCTGTCTCCTATAAGAACCACTTTTGTATTTGGCCCGATGGCTTGAAACAAGTTATATGCAAGCTGCAAATCCTTCATTGACACTTCGTCAATAAATATCAGATCAAAGGGCAGAGGCATATTCTCGCCATACTCCGGCTCAGCACCAAGACGGAATCCAAGCATCATATGAATAGTGGAAGAGTCCATGCCTGTTAGCTCTCCAAGTTTACGAGCCGCACGGCCTGTAGGCGCACATAGCCCAATGGTTGCTTCTGGATAGTGCTTTTTATAGATGTCAATCATGGCCTTTACCACAGTGGTTTTACCTGTGCCTGGATTGCCGGTAATGATCAACAATTGTTGCCTGAACAGTTCTCGAACTGCCTCACGTTGCTTTTCAGCCAGTACAATTCCGTGTTGCAGCTGATACTCGCGAATCATCGGTTCTAAAAAAGACATAGCTCCGCCACTCCGGGTTGCCATGCAAGCCAGCTTATGGGCAAGTTTATTTTCATAGATATACAGGTGCTTCGGATAAATCTTATCTTCTTCCCATATTACTTGTTCGTGAGCTGCCATTAACTGAAGCTCTGTTTCAATATCCTGTTCTGAAACGCCTCGTAAAAGCTCTTTAGTCCGATCAATTAGTTCGTGTTCAAAGACAAAGCAATGACCACCCTTATAGCACGTCTCGTTAAGAACATGCTGTAACGCTGCATTTAAGCGATACGGTGAGTCCATACTAATGCCTATTGTCATAGCTATCTCATCAGCCTTAAGAAACCCGATTAGATGAATCTCCGTGAGTCGATATGGGTTGCGCCGCACAATATCAACGCACTCGTTCCCCCATTGCTTATACATTTTCGTTACAGTATCCGCAGAAATTCCGTAGGGCAACAGCGTCATCATAATCTGCTGAATTTCAAAATTGCTTTTAATGCTATCTGCAATTTTCACTGCACTTTTCGTGCCAATCCCCTTAATACCCATTAGACAAGCGGCACCCTCATGCATAATTCGTTCCAGTGCCCGATCACCGAGCTTTTGAACGATCAATTCAGCAGTTTTCACTCCGCACCCTTTGACGAATTTAGAACTGAGGAAGGAAATAATCTGGTCCTTGGTTTTAGGCAAAGGCCGCTCCCAGTGATCTACAGCAAACTGTAGTCCATATTTGGGGTGAGTCTCCCACTTACCATGAACAGTAATCCGCTCCCCTTTGTTTACTCCGTAAAGATTGCCTTTAATGGCAAAGGGTTCACCGCCGTTTTCCGGCTGCCAACGCGCTACACCAAAGGTATCCTCCTCACTCAAACTACCGTTACGTGGATGGATGAAGTACACCACATGGCCTGTGCTCATTTCTAGTAATGGTGCTTCCATCAGCTAACACCTGGCTCACGAAGATATTTAAACAATAAAGTTATCAATGATCGCGGTGATTGCAGCCATTTGCTTTGAAGATCAACAGAGTATATAATTTTGTCCAAAAAGGTTCTTGGAAAACTCACAATTTCTTTGTTATTTCTTACAAATGCTCGTACCCTTTCAGCCATACGATTCTTAAGCTGCTGAATACCACTCAGTTCCTTCGCTACTACTCCAACCGGCTCTTCATAAACCTTTTCAACCAATACATTCATCTGTTGTTCAGCAACATCCAAAGCTTTTAGTGCTTGCGCGCGCTCTTCCTTAGTCTTGGCCATATTGACTTCATGCAGAGCATTCTTCATATTTTTCTCAACTTCATCGACTTCATTAGATGCCGATGTTTCTTCAACAGGGACTGCTATCTCAACTTGTTGTTCTTCTGGTTCCAGCCCGAGCATTTTTTGAAACTCATCAGCTCCGATAACTTGTCCAGAGCCAGTAAATTGTTTTATTACTCCGGGGATACTCTTGATGAGATGCCACACATCGACAGGTAAATGCGCCGAGCAATTATTTTCATCGACTGAGTAATTCATTTCAATAAAAATATAACCGGGCATAATAGCACGTTTAATCTCTTTTCCAAGCTTTCCCTGACCGAGCAATCGTCGAGTAGTTGTTGTAAATGTATGTACGGCCTTAATCCAATTTTGAGCGGATTCATTTCGAGCAAACGCCCACTCCATCAGCTTTTTAACATTGTTCTCTTTACCAGTCATAACCTGTATTGCAAATGCAGCTCCCATCAGAGTACCTCCTTCATCGTTCTACTCACTACATAGCTTTTTCTTGTTTTGCTTTTCGGCTAGCTTGAATCTCAGCAGCGTATTTGATATTTAAAGCTGCCAGCATTTTGTGCAGCTTATTCCAAGCTTTTTCAGATAAACCAGGGTTATAGAAAATTGGCTTCTCGCTCATTGGAGTCTCCTTTCAAACCGCTAGTAATATTCACTATTCGTGCACTAATGGACACTTATAGTAGTCGAAATGATCAAAAAAAAGCCATTCAATGCTAACATTATAGTAATGCGCAATCTTTGTTTTCAGATCATCTTTTGGAGTTCTTTCCCCTTGCTCATAAGACTTTAAAGTTCTTACAGGGATTCCGAGGTCGTTAGCAACTTGTTCAGCTCTTCTTTCTCCTCGAAGTTCTACTAGCTTTTGCCCGACTTCTTTGGACATTTTCAACACACCTCTTTTTTCACGTTTTGTAATCTACATCAATAATATAACACATTTAGTAACCTGTAAACACTTTTTGTGAGTTTTCGTATAAACAATCACAAAACGTGGTAATATATGAATAGGTGATGTACATGTCAAATTTCGGTGAGAGACTCACTAGCTTAAGGCAAAAACATAAAATGAGCCAAGAAGCATTAGCTGAGAAGTTAAAAGTCAGTAAAAGCTCAATTGGTATGTACGAGCGAGGGCAACGTGAGCCTTCACATGAAACTTTGCTCTTGATAGCTGATCTTTTTGATGTATCACTTGATTACTTAATGGGGAGAGATAAGGGTACTGCACCTAAAGCAGATTTCACTCGGATAGCACCAACTAATACGTCAAAACTCCCTCTGCTTGAACAAATTTTTTTCGATGGTTTTTTAGAGGCTTCAAACGAAGAAAAGGAAGAAATTATTCGCTACTGGCATGAAGAAATCAAAAAGAAAAAGAAAGTACCTCCTACAGAAAGAGACACTGACGAATCCGCTTGGGATTTGAAAGATAAATAATTCTATAGCCCTTTAGGGCTTTTCTTTTACAGTTTAAACAGAACATACGTTCCGTTTAAACGTGTTTTCAAAGCTTAGAACACCATAATCACCAAGAAAAAGGACGATGTTTCATGAACTTAAACTTAGAGCAGCAAGTGAATAAACTCTTGAATTATCTCAATATCCACTACCCACACGAAATTGACATCGAAGCCATCGCTTATGCTTGTAAAGCCGAAGTCTTTCCAACTTCAATCCGTAGCCATTGTACCGCCCATCCCACAAAAATAGGTTGGAGCGGTTTATATATCAACGATCAGTTATCTCTACCTGAATGGCGGCAGACCGTAGCCCATGAGTTGTGTCATCATGTTCTACATGTAGCCTCCCACTTAGAAATATCGAACTTACATATCCAGCGCCACGAAATACAAGCAGCACACTTCGCTGAGTATCTGCTTGTACCCCTTCACATGATCAATCATGACGATATTGCACACATCAATTACCTTGATGAAGGTATTCGCTGGATTGCTGAAGAATTTGTCGTTCCACTCGACTTAGCAAAAAATAGATGGGAAGCATGGAATGCACAAAACATTAATGTTTAAGGAAGCGATGTATAAATGCGTGTTGCTATCTATATTCGTGTATCAACAGACATGCAAGCAGAAGAAGGTTTTAGCATTGAGGGGCAACGTAGTCGTTTAATCAGCTTTGCAGAATCACAGGATTGGGTCATACACGACTTTTACGTTGATGATGGCTATTCAGCAAAAGACTTAAAACGCCCAGATATGCAGCGTATGTTGGAAGATATGGAGAAGAAACTGTTTGATGTTGTTCTCGTTTACAAACTCGACCGCCTTACTCGTTCCGTAGGCGACCTACACTCCCTACTTAAAACATTTGATCTTTATGGCGTGAAGTTTAAGAGCGCTACAGAGATTTTTGAGACGACGACAGCAATGGGGAGGTTCTTTATCACCCTTGTCGGTGCAATGGCTGAGTGGGAGCGTGGGACGATCTCAGAGCGTGTACGCTTCGGAGTCGAGCAAATGGTTGCGGAGGGGCGACGTCCAGGTGGCGTAGTGCCCTATGGATACACGCAGGACGAGCAACTCATTCCTGAAGAGGCTGCACTGATTCGTGAAGTCAGAGATTTGTATATGAGTGGTAAAGGTTATAAATCTGTGGCTATGATTATGAATCGCTCGGGTAAGCTTCGAAGAGGGCGAGAGTGGACTGATGCTACCGTTGCCTACACATTAGAGAACCCATATTACGCAGGAATCATTAGAATTAGTTCAAAGACCCCTGCCGGTACATATGTTAACAGCAAACGGGATGAGAGGGTAAAGTGCGTATATGGTAAAGGATCACATGAACCTATTTTTACTCAAGAGGAGTATGAAGAACTCAAGAAATTCATGAAACGGAAAGCTCAAGGCGGATTCAGCAAAGTGGGTGAATACTGGTTTAGTGGCGTACTGCGTTGCGGCCGTTGTGGAGCAGCTATGTTCGGAAGGATGACAACTAAAAGAACAACAACCAAAGGGACTGTTCGAACTCAGTATTACATCTGCTCTAACCGTCATCACAGTAAAACATGCGATCTTCCCATCTTTCGTCAGACACATATCGAACACTTGGTGTTCCAATACATTAATCAAATTCAAGAAGATATGGAAAAACTTAACGAAGAGGCTATGAAAATATTTGCTGATGAAGGAAAAAAGAAAAGTGCAATCGACAGCGCCAAACGCGAACTTTCAAAGGTAGCTGAACGTCGGGAAAAGTGGCAGTACATGTTTGTTGAAGGCTTGATTGGGAAGCAGGAAATTCGTAAGAGAATGGCTGAAGAGGATGAGCGTGAGAAGGAAATTCGCCAACGGATTGCCCAAGAACAAAAGGCTTTTTCTGGCATACCTCGAATTGAAGAACTGGTTGGATTAGCAGAAGGCTGGGCGTATTTCGATGATCAAGAGAAAAAAGAAATTATTCATACTGTCTTCGACAAGATTGTAGTAAACACTGACTTAAGAAAAATTAAAGGTGTAAAAAACAAGTTTTTTGATGCTTACATCCAAGAGATCTCGTTCAACTAAAGACTCCATGTTTGATTCACTACCACAATACCCATGATGGACTCCTTTCATGTATATTGTGGTGTTGATTCCAACTCATTTTTCTATACCACAATACCCATGATGGAGATCCTTCATGCCCGGTGTTCATGGCCTGCAGCATATCCAGCGCCTCACTTCCCCGAACCTCACCGACAATGATTCGGTTAGGACGCATTCGCAGAGAGGAGCGGATTAAATCCCGAATGGAAATTTCTCCTTTTCCCTCCGTATTTGCATTTCGGGTCTCCAGCGATACCAGATTCGGAACAGTAACGATCTGAAGCTCTGCTGAATCTTCAATCGTAATGATTCTTTCATCCGGAGGGATGAACTGAGACAATGCATTAAGAAAGGTTGTCTTCCCTGAGCCCGTGCCTCCACTGATAAACATGTTGTATTTGCTTCGAACAAGCTTGCGGAGCAGCTCCGCCGCTTCATCGCTAATGGCTCTTATTCGAACAAGATCCTCCATTGTCATTGGCTTGTCCGGAAATTTACGGATTGTCATCGTGGGTCCCTTTAACGCAACTGGCGGCAGCACGATATTCACCCTTGAGCCGTCCTTTAGCCTGGCATCCACTATGGGTGAGGATTCATTCACGATTCTGTTGACTCCGGAGACGATCGTCTGGATGATATCCTGCAGCCTCTCTTCCGATTCAAACGTGACAGGTGCCTGGCGCACTTCCCCCCTTTCTTCAATGAATATCTCCGTATGACCGTTAATCATAATTTCTGTAATATGGGGATTATCGATCAGCGGCTGAAGCACATCAAGTCCGCGAAAGGAATCATACAGCCTTCGGATGAGAGCATGCTTCTCACCGGAGGTTAGATGAAGGAGCCCGGAATGGCGGAATACCCTTGCCTCAATATGCTCCATCAGCTCCGAGTCACCTGCCGCAGAAGTAACATCAAGCGTCGAACGAATAGAATTCCTAAGTTCTCTAAACGAAGTATCCATCATGGCGAATATTCCTTCTGCAGCATTCCGGCAGCATCGCATAATCTTCGCATTTCTTTTTGATAAATCGGTGACCCGAGCAGCAATTCCGGCTCTTTCATCTGCTTCCACGATGGAATATATGGCAAATATAAGCCGGTATGCATATATTCATCAGGCATCGTATTTACAACCGTTCCCGTATACCGATTAATGACATAAGTGGACTTCTCCTGAATCTGCCCCGTCCTTATCGGATCAAGCTGCTCTTGATATTTCATCCACGCCGAAGCCTTAGCCAGCGTATGGATATCATCAGACAGAAGCCAGATCAACAGATGGGATCTATCCATTAAGGCCTCTGCTCTCTCATCCCATACCGAGTCATGGTCAGTAATGATATATTGATAATGCTCTGATGCAATCAGCACTTCTAATAGTGCGTGCACATCCGACTTTGTGAGCTGGCGCAGCTCATTCCGATTCCTGGCCGGGTAGAAATAATGGGATTTAATCTGTTCATTCCACATGACATAGGATCTGACATCAATTCTCTGTTCCGAAGCCTTTCCTCCTGAACGCCGTGCTCTGATAAGATACATAAGTCTGGAAAAGGCTTCTCCCAGCTCTTCCTCGCTTCCCGCCTGAAGGCTTGTCTGAAGAAACGGCTTGGTGCTGTCGAGTGTTTCCAGGTTCAAATAAAATACCGAATACCCCGCACGGCCTAGCTGCTTCGCAAGGTTTAAAGCAACTGTCGTTTTGCCGCAGCCCCCGGAAGCCGACGTGACCCCAATCACCAATGACTCCTCTCCGGATCTGCTGACTAAACGAACGTTGCCTGAGCTTGAAACAGCTTCTTCCAAGGCTCCAAGCAGAGCAGATAAGGGCTGGTACTTCATCACGAGGGGCAGATCTCCGTCAGGTGAATCCTGCTCTGCCAGCAATAGGATCGGGACACGCGCTTGATCTAATCCATCCCGCATTAGCTCTATAAATTCCAATTCACCAACGATTAAATCCGGCATCGATGCACGAGTCTGTTCATTCATATATCTCATCATCGCTTCCGGTTGCGAGAAGGCCGTTACATGAAACTTCCTTGAATATTCACTTCCTTGCACGTAATCGAGCACCGCATCTACGTACTCACGCGTTCTGCTTGCCAGTACAATCTTCCTTATGATCAGATGCATCTCTCCCTTCCAGCACAACGAAAAAAAGCACCGTCCATTTCCCGTATCTCCTACGGTATAATGGACGGTGCTTCCGTCACGTGCTGTTTAATTTAATGCTAGATTAGCATAATATTCCATGCTGAGCAAGCACATTTTATGATTATTTATTACGGAATCAAACATCCGTTCCCTTTTCTCATCTTATATAGTACACTATTGAAATGCCTGCTGCCTACATAACAACACCTTAGAATGGAGTGATCAATGTGTCGAAGAAGTGGGCAATCTTAAGCATTCTATGCCTCTTTGTAATTATGATAGGCTGTACGCAGCAAGATGAGCATGAATTTCCCAGGGTACCCGTTACACTGGATCGAGCCGTAGATGGAGATACATTCAAAGTCATCTACGAAGGCAAGAGCCAATCTGTTCGTATGCTGCTCGTGGATACCCCGGAGACCTCTCATCCGAAGCTCGGTGTTCAGCCTCTCGGCATTGAAGCGAAAGAGTATACCAAACAGGTACTTGAACAAGCTGACAAGATCGAGCTGGAGTTTGACATTGGGCAGAACCGGGACAAATATTCTAGACTGCTTGCTTATGTATACGTCGATGGTGTCATGCTTCAGGAATCATTGCTTGAAAAAGGCTATGCAAGAGTCGCCTATATTTATCCGCCAAATGTGCGATATGTGGATCAGTTCGAAGCCATACAGAAAGAAAGTCAGCGTGCAGCCATCGGTATATGGGAATACGAAAATTACGTCCAGGAGGACGGTTTCCACAAGGACGAATATGAATCTGAGACGGTACCAGGTACGAAAGACAACATTGCAGCTAATGGCAATTCTAGTCAACAGCCGGATCGTTCCTGTACCATCAAGGGCAATATCAACTCCAGTGGAGAAAAAATATATCACACCAAGGAATCCCCTCAATATACTAAAACCATACCCGAGGAATGGTTCTGTACAGAGGAAGAGGCTGAACTGGCCGGTTTTCGTGCACCCAAAAAATAATCCTGTGGATACGCCGGCTGGAGCATCCAGCCTCTTTGGCAGCATTCACAGCTCTAGCAATATACGCATTCAAAAAGCCGCCTTTCCATTATACTGAAAGGCGGCTAAAATCATATTTTATGCTTATTACTTATAAGAAACGTTCCCGAATCTCCGGTGTCGGCAGCATACAGGCATCTTCCCCATCTCGTCCGAACCAGCGATAGCGATTGCGGGCAATGAAATTATACATAATGTCTCGAATAAAATTTGGTACAACTATGAAGCCATAAGCCAAGTAATATGGAAACTTCAATCTTCGAGCTACCTTCAGCGCAGCTGTTGAGCGCGTGTGATATACTCCTTTTTCAATATATACAAAGGTATCCATGGCATCCACGGATAATCCGCCCTGCTCCAGTAAACGTCTTCCGACTTCAGATTGAAGCGAAGCAAAGTAGAATACACCTTCCGAATCCCGCTGAATAATCCATTTCGTTATACCCTGGCATAAATGGCACACACCATCAATGAGGACGATATGCTTGTCGCTATAATTCTGCATCCTTCATCTCTCCCGGATTATAATGAATGCATATAACAATATATAGAAAAAAAGCGCTAGGATGCTCTTCCTAGTCGCTCATCATCGAAGCCGCTTCTTACTTCGTCGCTTGTTCGATCAATTGATTATCCTGAATTTGCTCATGAATCTCGCCTGCAAACTTCTCCATGCACTTGCAGATAAAGTCTTTGCGGCATACCGGACAAGGTGTCTTCTGAAGACGGCTGATGCTTGTCATTTTCCATTCCGGATCACGGGAATAGAATACACGGCACAGTGTTCCGTCCGCGAGCTTCATTGTAAACTCGTAAAGTCCGGCTTCTTCATTTCGGCTGGCAGTTGTTAAGTCTACAATCTGTGGTCTATAAGACATGTAATCACCTGTGATTTCAAATTTATTCATGCCACGTAGCGCATTAGTACTTAGTCATATTAAAGAATTTTAACCCTGATGTCAAATCCCTATACACGAAAAATGAATAAACCTTCCTATTATCTGAAAATTTTCAGAATATAATCATTAAAAAAGCCGGGAACTCCAGCGTTTATGCAAGAGCCCCGGCATTTTAAACGAGATCGGATCGACCTTAAATTACATTAAGCTCAACCGGAATATTACCACGTGTCGCTTTGGAGTAAGGGCAGAACTCATGCGCTTTCTTCGCCAGTTCCTCTGCCTGTGCGCGGTCTATACCCGGAATTTTGACATCCAGACGAACAGCGAGCTGGAATCCGTCATCCTGCGGGTCCTTACCGATCATAACGTTGCTGGTTACTTCAACATCACTGAGCTTCACGCCTTCTTTGCGGGCGATGTTGGAAAGGGCGCTCTCATAGCATGCTCCATATCCAGCTGCGAACAACTGCTCCGGATTCGTTGCGTTGCCGCCTGCACCGCCGAGCTCCTTCGGAGTTGACAAGTCATGACGCAATACACCATCCGATGTTTCGAATTTACCGTCTCTGCCACCGCGTACTGTCGCTGTTGCTGTATACAATGCTTCCATTATAATCGCTCCTTCTCATCTGTAATCTTGGATTATCGTGCACTGCTCTTTGCTCTGTTATTCATAACAGCAAGGCAAGAGCAAACCATAGCAAGCTGTATATCCTCTTGCTGCAAAATCATATGCTGTAACTGATGCAGCACCAGCTGCAGCATCCGCTTGCCTATGCTTTTTTCTTAACCTTGTTATATACAATTTAAACATATGTGCATGCACGATAACTTCCAATCAGACTCGATTAGCAGATTCTCCCCTCACCAAAGTTACGTATATCCGCTCATTCTCCACCGTATCTCCGGAGAGCAGCTTAAGGAGCTGCTCCGCAGCGAGAGCTCCCCACTTTTGCTTAGAGTAGTTAATAGTAGATAATCTTGGCTGCATATAGCCTGCCAGCTCAATATTATCAAACCCGATCAGATGGATATGCTCACCGATCTTCAGATCCGTTTCCGAAATTCGATTCCATAATCCGATGGCCATCTCATCATTTAGACAGAACACAGCAACCGGCTCTTTGTATTCAGCAATAATTTGTTCAGCCGCCTTCTCTCCTCCGGTCTTCTCGAAGTTGCCGCCGATCTCGATACATTCCACATCATGAGAGCGCTCCGAGACCATACGCACTGCTTTCATCCGCTGCATAGAATCGTAAGAGCCTTCTGGACCGGTCACGACATATATTTTCTTATGTCCGAGTTCGATCAGATGCTCCATTGCCAGGGTAGCACCTGCTTTGTTATCCAAGAGCACCTGGTTAATGTTCGGATGATCGAGCTCGCGGTCCAGCACAACGATCTTATGACCCAAATCCGCATATTTCAGCAGTTCCTCGCTGGCAAACATCTGATCCAATATAATCGCACCATCGATCATGCGCTCTGGCAGCATTTTGTGAGATTGTTCGCCGCTGCATACAATCAGATCATATCCCTGTAAGTTACTGATTTCCTTCATCCCATGAAGAAGATCACCATATACGTCTCCACGGAAGTCCGTTAGAAATATCCCAACGATTTTTGTCTCCCGCTTTTTCAAATTACGTGCTGCCGCATTAGGCACATAATTCAATTCTTTGGCAATGGCCAGAATTTTAGAGCTTGTTTCGTCCGTCACCTTGTTGCTCCCATTAAGGGCATAAGAGACCGTAGAAATAGAAACCCCGGCTTTTTTGGCAATGTCCTTAATACTGACCAATAGTCCTCGCTCCCTCATTTGTAACCAAGCCTTGTTATTTGCTTATAGCTATCTTTGATAAAGTTAAGAAATTTACATATAAACATCTATTACATTTCGCTGCTGATCCAGCTCTTTATGCAGCACATGGCGTTTAATACGAAATCCGCCATCACGATAGGGATGATCTTCCCGAATCACTTCGCTCTCTCTACCATTTATAACAATTCGTGCAGATTGACTATCGTCTAAATGATACACAAAAGTTACTCTTTTGCCCGCTATTTCAAAATCAAACTCCATACCATCCAGGTCAGACGGCAGCACGGGGTCAATTATTAGATCCTGCTCGTCCTGGCGTATGCCGAGAGCATTTGAAATGAGCTGGTTCATATAAATTCCCGGACCACTGGAGTATATTCTCCATCCGCCCTTTACTTTGACTTTTCCAGCTCTAAGCTCATCGAAGCGCTCCTGAGCTTCATATCGGTTGCTGAATTTACCATCAGAGCTGCTAAAGTAAGCATTGCTTTGCCGCAGCTCCGCATTTGGAACCACTTTGGTGATACCAATCGGATTAATTAAACCAAGACCGCTCCACACCTCATCCTTATAGCCCAGCTTGGCCATCGCCTCAACGTACCTTATATGGGCATGTACATACTGCAGACCGACTTCACGCCCGAAGTTGGACGCCTGTTCAGCCCGTTTGAAATGTGTGCTTACCCCTCCGGCATACACGGCAGGTCTGTTCATCAGTCTTACGCCATCCGGGCAAAATAAACGTTCTTTAATCAATTCGTAATGGGACTTGGCCTGCTCCGGACTGAGCAGTTCAGCAATCATGCTTCTCGTCATCGGAAGCAGACGATACTGAATTCCTGTCTCCTCATCAGAAGGATGGAGCATAGGCTTTATATCCTCTGGATTCTCCATATAGATGAAGCCCGGTATCACATTCGTATTTAGCATGTACTTCTGGAAGTCACGCTTAATACCTTCGGATAGGTTCAGAAGCTCTTGTGCAAGGGTACTCTGAACAGACTCCATCGCCTGTGACAGCTGTCGAAGCGTTTGATAGGTAAGAGCTACTGTCCAGCTGCTGACCATGTACTGCTTGAGCTGGGCATTAGCCGGCTGCAGCGTATCATCCCAATCTCCATCTCCATAAGACGATAGGTAAGTATCATGCAGGAAATGGCTCTGGATATATTCTATTTCTTTCTGAATATGCTCCAGAATGGTAGAGGTATCTTCAGTAAAATTAAAGCCCTGCTTTGACGTGTACGGAACCTGTTCATCCAGAATATCGTAATCTTGTGTAGCATTTAGATAATCACTGAGCACTTTGAGCGGCCATACGATAATGTCGCCATGACTTTCTTCCTGCTGGATTTTGTTATATTGGTCAAACATAAACCACTGCGGCCAATTACCGTCATCCTCATATTGATGGGCATATACCATTTTAAGAATATCTCGAACTTGTTCATACTTCTGAGTCGCCATGAAATATTCCACAGGACCTTGGCATACGTCCCTCGTTCCCCATGCAGCTCCGCCGTATTGCTCAAGTCCGTGCGGAACCGAATAATGAACCAGCATATTATGTGTATACCACCAGGCAAGTGAATTCACTTTGAATAACGCTTCAGACCGCTGTTGATCAGGAAATTTTAGATGAAACCCATTCATGACACTGCGGAAAAATTCACGGTACTTCTCTTTCTCTTCCGTAAAATCAGGAGTAATCGAGGGTAGTGACTTGCCGTCCAGCAATCCCTGCATCGTTAAGGTCCAGCTATGACTAGCCGAAGTTTGCAGAACAGTGAGAGAAGCATCACCCGGTACGATTCCTTCAGCCAGACAAGTCTCGTCATGAACCTGAAGCTCCGCCCCATCCATCCACATGGTATAAGACAGCTCAGGATACACCTCATGACTTACAGCAGAGGAATCCGCCTTAAATATCAGCTTGCCTTCCTTCTCTGAATAGTGCACAGGCACTTCATACTCATTAACGTTCATCGTCATCTGATTGGACACCAAATACCGATAGCTGTTCCCACTCTCAGAACGAACCTGAAGCTGAACCTCTGGACGGTCCACTGATGTAAAATTCGTGATAACGAGCATATCATCCTTCAATTTATAATACCATCGAACGTAGTTAAATCCGATTTCAAACAGTGAAGCCATCGTTAATAAACGATACTCGCCGTCCAGCTCTACATATATCCGTTGTCCCGATGTCTTCGGAATATTCAATGCGCTGCGCGAATTACTCATGAGCTTGTTGAAGTTTGTGTTGCCCACCACAACATGGGAATTGAATATTCCATACATATAAGAAGTTGTTGTTAACACTTCTGTTCCAAGCTTCACATTGTTCCCGCTCATCAGAATATGACCGTGAGGGCGCTCGACCAGCATTTCCTTGCTTTTTAGCACCACATGCTCGTAGGTATCTGTGAAGAATGACAGCAATTCTCCATCCTTATGCTCCACTTCATGCCGTCCTGCGGCAGGAAACAGCTGATCTACTTCCTCATTGGTCAAGGAGCGCCCGGCGAGTGTCTTACCGACCTGCGGCTTATAGTTAGTGTCCGTCAGTTTAGCAGCTGAAGCCTTCTCATTCCGTCTTTTATGAGATTTAAAAGTATTCCATGCATCATCTACCACTTCCTTGTATTCCAGTTCGGTAATGGCTTGTTCGTGATGAGGCCGGAACAGTCCATAAAATATGAATGAAGCTTCGCCCGCAAGCACCGTCTGCTCGGATTGCAGAGCTGTATATGCGAATTCATACTGATATACTTCATTGGCAAGTGTCTTGTTCTGCAGTGCTTCGGGTATATTTGTTTCTTTATAGGTAAGTCCATAGAACTGGAAACCGTCTGTCGAGTAGCCTGCTGCACCCGTCAAGGATCCTTGCTGAAGATATGGGAATGTTCCGCCTTGCGGCTGATTTTGCCGGGAGCATACGACATACCCCTTCTCGGCATCTTCAAATACGGTATGGTCAATGTATTGAGACAAGTAGGCCTCATTGCTGCGTACAGCTCCCGTATCGGCAATTCCAACGTCCTGGCCGTAGATCACATCCACCTTCTGCTCTTCACCTTGAAGTGTTACTTCCCAGAACCACACACCTTGATCTGTCGGAGCAAAGGCTACTGTATAAGCGATGCTTCGCACAGTTCCTGTCCATTCTAGACAATTCCCTTTTTGATAAACACGGCTATCCGAGTGGATACCCAATAAAGGGTACGCTTCAATACCATTTTCAGAATGAATACGCAGGTAAATATTGTTCAGTGAACCGTCTAAGGGGCTCAGCATCAGCTGATTGATCATTACCTTGCCGCTTACCGCTTGAAATAAATCTCCGCTATCCCAAAAAGTAAAGGACAAATCGCCGGCCTGCACTCTTCTTCTCGCATTTGTCATTGTCGTCATGTGTAAGTGTGTTCCTCCTGTCCACTCTCTCTATTTACTGATGTATTTCCGCCCTACAGCGCATTCAGCTCATCCAGCACAGGCTGTACAAGCGACATTTTGCTCTCTACCCATGCTCTCCAGTTCGCTTCCAGGTCGCCTTCCTTAAGGATCAGATTCGTATACTCTGTCGCATAGTCGAAGGAGGCTTGATTCTTCGCTTTGGAATCGTACAGCTGCACTGTCCAGTCGTACTCCGCGAGTGCGCCGCCTTCTTCACCAAGCTTCGCCTTGTTCTGATAATGAGTGAGAGCTCTCTCACGGTAATCTTCTTTAATGGCAGGGTTAATCATGCTGAAGTCGTCGCCGAGCAGATACAACCCTTCAAACCGGCTCGGATATTTATCCTCCAGACTTGTTCCATTCTCCAGCAGGCTCTTCAGATTGCCATTCTCGTCATACTCCCAATCCGTTCCTTCAAATCCCATGTTAAGTATCAGCTGTCCTTCCTCACTGGTCGTATAATCGATCATATCCATAATGCGTTCAAACTTGGCATCATCAATATCCGGAGAGAAGATCAGTGCGGACCAGAAATTGGCCTGCTCCAGATTACGGTATTTACCGTCATCACCCAGTACGATTGCGGTATGAACAAGCTCATCACTCTCTACGCCCAGGTTCTTTCTCATTGCGGTGTCGACGTCTTGTCTATAAGAAGCTAGACCGCCAAGACTTGTCACAGCAGCGGTTCCGCTTACTCTGAAGTTGTCGCTGCCTTCACTGTTCTTCCACGTATAGAACTCAGGGTTGAGCAAGCCTTCTTTATATGCCTCCTGCATCAGCTTAAGACCTGTAAGCGTCTCTTCATCAGCAGCTCCCCAGTGATACTTCCCATCCTCGCCTTTGTAGAAAGCAGACTCTACTCGTGAATGCTCACTGTTCGGCATGATCATGTTCGTCAGTGCATCATCCGCATTAAAGGACAAAGGTACCAGATTGGAACCTACATTGCCTGGATCCTGCTCTTTCACAAGTCTTGCGTATTCCATAAGCTCACCCGTAGTGTAAGCATCTTTCAGCTCAAACCCTACTGCATCAGCCCAATCCTTCCGAAGTGCGATAACGCCGATTTGGTTGACCAGCGGATCTGCCGGCTTGTTCTCGTAGTACACGGGTCGTGGCAGCAAATACGTACCGCCAGTCAGCTCCTCCAGCTGCTCACCAAGGCCGGTCAGCTCATAGGCTGCTGCCACGTTGGGCCAGCGCTCTTTCCAATCTTCTGGGAATTCATACAGCAGTCCTTGATCGATATAATTCATCGCATCCCCATGCACGTAGTTCCATGTCGCTACATCTGGCAGGTCACCAGAGTTGATCCATAAACGAAGCTTCTCGCCCCAGGAATCCCACTCAATAAAGTTATACTCCCAGTCGATGTTGTACTTATCCATCCAGAACTGATGGAATTCATTGTCCAGCTGCCCTTCCTTCAATTGAATCGTGCTCGCTACGGAAACCGTCATTTTGTCCACGTAGTTTCCATTCTCATCCTTTTCGTTCCCACCGGATGCGCCTCCGTTAGAACAAGCTGTCATGACGAGCAGAACAAGCGACATGACGGTTACCAGTGCAGATTTCAACAATTTCTTCTGATTTGTTTTCATGTTATACCCCCATGTTTGATATAGAAGCTGAATGAAAAATATTAATGTATGATCAGGTCTTGATTGCCCCTGTTAGTACCCCTTTGGCAAAATGCTTCTGAAGCAGCGGGAAGAAGCACATAATCGGAACCATGGTCACAAAGACAGCGGCCATCTTCATTCCCGTAGAGAACGAGTTCTTTCCTACCGCCTCCACACTCGATGCATTCGACGCATTGGTCGAGGATTCCACGATAATGGCCCTCAGCACATTTTGCAACGGCAGCTGATCCTGTCTCCTCAGGAAGATCATGGCATCATACCAGCTGTTCCAATACGCTACACCATAGAACAAAGTAATCGTTGCTATGATCGGTGCAGCAAGGGGAAGTACAACCGAGAACAAAATTCTCCATTCACCGGCACCATCGAGCCTGGCTGATTCCATCAGTGATTCCGGCAGGCTATGAAAGTAATTCATCATCAGGATCATATTAAAGGCACTGAAGCTGCCTGCAAGAATGACGGACATTAATGTCCCTGTCAGATGCAGTGATTTCATGACAAGATAGAGAGGTACAATGCCCCCATTAAAAATCATCGTAAAAAGAACAAGGAAGAAGATCAGCTTCTTGCCCGGAAATTTATTGCGGCTAAGGCCATAAGCCATGCTTGTCGTTAAAAACAAACTGAGTGGCAGCCCAATCACAAGCAGCTTGGTTGTATTCCAATATCCGGTCAGGATACTCCCATCAGCAAAGAGCGCTGTATAAGAATCAAATGTGAACTCTTTAGGAAACATGAGCAGCGGATTCTCCGCATACTCCTTCGGCGTTGCGAACGAGATCATAATGACATTCCAAAAAGGAATTAAGATCAGCAGCGCCATCACACTCAGAACGAAAAGGATAAAATAATCGATAAACGTCATTTTATTGCTCAGGAACTTTGGTTTTTTTCTAGCTATCGTGCTCATCAGTTTATTCTCCTCTCCTATCGGAACAACCCGTCTCCGCCCAGCTTCTTGGCTACCCGGTCCGCTGCCAGCAAGAGGAACATGTTCACAAGTGAGCGGAACAGGCTGACTGCAGTCGAGAATGAAAAGTCCGTCGAGGACTGGAAGGTGATCCGATAAATATAGACATCAAGGACTTCGGACACATTCTGTGTCGCTGCATTCGCAAGGTTGAAGATTTGATCAAAACCGGAAGACATCAGCCCGCCGACATTCAAGATGAACATGACTGTAATCGTCGGAAGAATATTCGGCAGCGTAATCCGGAACATCTGCTGAAGTCTTGATGCACCATCAATCTGGGCTGACTCGTACTGATCCTGATCAATTCCTGATATGGCCGCAAGATAGATGATGGCTCCCCAGCCTGTTGATTTCCAAATATCTGTGAGCAGGAGCATCGGCACGAAGGTATCCTCTGATCCCAGGAAATTAATCGTTGGCAGGCCGACTAATGCAAGCGCACTGTTCACTAGTCCATCGTAGGCGAGGACATTGATGACAATACCTGAGACGATAATCCAGGATAGAAAGTGCGGGAACGTAAATACCGTCTGGAATATTTTTTTCGTTCTTCGCATCCGAAGCTCATTCAGCATCAGTGCCAGCAATATCGGAAACGGGAACTGGACGACCAGCTTCAAAATGTTGATATATAACGTTCGCCATACCGCATCAATAAAGGCAGGGTCTCTGAACACGTATTCAAAATTCTCGAAGCCGACCCAAGGACTTCCCCATATGCCCAGGTTCGCTTTATATTCCTTGAATGCGAGCGATAACCCGCCCATCGGCAGATAAGCAAACAGGATGAGCCAGATTAACCCTGGTATGAGCAGGGTATAAGTCATACGGTGTTTCCAGATCTCTGAGAACAGTCTTCGGCTTCTGGTTGGATCTGGCTTCACTTTTTTACCAGACCCAGACTCTAGAGCAGCTGGTTTCAATTTGCATCTCCTCACTCTTCATAGATCTAATCTTCTTAAGCTTCTTCACAAAGAAATTCAAAAGCAGTACCTAAATGCCTTTCCCAGAAAGACCAGTCATGAGCTCCCGGGCTCTCTACATACTTGAATTTATAAGTTGAATGATTCATATAAGCGGCAAATTCTCGATTCATGTCTACAAAAGGATCGTCACTCCCGCAGCAGCAAAGTATGGATGGGAGTTTCTTCCCTTCTTCAGCCCGCTCGCGGGCAAGCGCATACAAATCCTCTTGTGATTGAACCTCAAGATTTATACCGAATACACCTTGCATTTCCTTGATCATGTCAGAGGTCATGTCACTTCTATGCAGTCTCTGCTGGATATCCGTCACCCCTGAAAATGAAACGACTTTACGGTAACGTTCTGGATAAGTCAGCCCGCATTTGAGTGCTCCGTATCCTCCCATCGACAATCCTGCGACATAAGTCAGTTCGGGATCCTGGTTCATGTGGATGAGATTGGCACAAGTCCTGGGCAGCTCCTCCGTGATGTAATAAAAATAATCCAGCCCATGCGCCATATCGGTGTAGTAGCTTCTATTGGCCTCCGGCATGATAACTGTGCATCCATATTTCTGCGCATACGTCTCAATTGTGGTCATACGATGCCAAGTGCTCGCATTATCTCCTGCACCGTGCAGCAAATAAAGCGTGTACTTCGGTCGTTCCCCGTATTCTGTTGGAGAGATGACATGGATGCTTGTCGTCATACGGAGCGTCGGCGAACCTGTCTCTATTGCTATATAGGCCATAAAACCTCCTTTCTGATCCACTTTTTCGAATCGTTTCACCATACTATTATACGGTTATTCCTCTGTTTTACGTTAATACAGTCATTTGGAAGCGCTTGCTTCGAATCGTTTCGATTCCTATCATAATCTCTTCGCTTAAAGATTGTCAATGCAGTTTATACTGTTTTTTTACCAATCTCTAAAAAGCACAGCTGAAGATATTGACTTTCAAATGACCCTGTAATACCATATTTCACGAAATTCAGAGGACTGGAATCAATCTCCTAATCTCCCTCAAGCTGATTTATGAAATTGATTCCCTGTTCTAAACGTTTCGAAGCTATGACTTGTACTGAAACCAGTGTCAGAACACTGCTGGCGAATTAGGAATGGAGGAAACTATGATACGTACATTGAGCGGCTTTGAGAAGAAGATTAGATCACAAGACTTAAATGTCTTTTCGATTCGTGTGCTGCAGGATGGCGGGCTGGTTGGAGAATGGAACCGTGATCAAGACATGCGTCGTCAGCAACATTCTATCAGCAAATCATTTACATGCATGGCCGCTGGTCTTGCCATTGAGGAAGGAAAGCTCACACTGGATACAAAGCTCGGTGAATTTTTCAATTACAACACCACTTACCGCTCTCAGGATCCGCAGCTCCCTTCTCCTGATGAGCTCACCCTTTATGATTTGTTACGGATGTCTTCAGGGCATGACTCTCCACCGCTATGGCTGCCGGAGCGGCAGTCACTGACGGAGAAGGATTGGGCAAAATACTATTTATCCCTGCCGCTGAACCGCCCTCCCGGCAAACAGTTTACTTACAGCAGCGGCGATACCTTCATGATCTCGGCGTTGATTCAAGCAGCCGTCGGTGAGACGGTCCACCGTTATTTGAACTCCCGTTTGTTTGATCCTCTGGGTATACATCACGTGGAATGGGAAACCTCGCCTCTCGGAGTCACATTGGGATGCGCAGGTCTCGTGATCAGCACCGAAGAATTAAGCAGATTCGGCCAAATGCTGCTGGATGAGGGGGCTTATGAGGGCAAGCAGCTGGTGCCTGCAGAATGGATTCAATTTGTGACTCGCAAGCATATTGATTCTGTCGGTGAGGGAGACTGGTCGCTCGGCTATGGCTGTCAGTTTTGGATGTGTTCTCACGGAGCATATCGAGGGGATGGTGCACACGGCCAGCTGCTCGTTATCATACCGGACCGGAGAGCCGTGATTGCTGTTAACAGTGAGGAAGATCGTATACAGTCTATCCTTGACGCAGTGTGGGAAGATGTCCTGCCTATTTTAGAATAAAGCCGCCTGACTCATTCTTGAACCAACTCCCTGAACGCAGGAAAACTGCACCCCAGCTGTTAGCTTGCGGCTAACCATTGGAGCGCAGTTCCTGCACAGCAGCTACTATCTGCTGTATAAGCCTCAGTTTATTATTAGGTTTATAGAAGCAGGGCCGTCAGTGCGTTCAGATCATTCACAGTATAGTCCGGCGTATCCTTATCATCAGTGGAAGGCTGATAGCGGCCGTAACCCTGCATAATTCGAATCGTAATCATTCCAAGTGATTTGGCTGGGATAATATCATTATCAATACGATCGCCGATCATGATGGATTCCGAGGGCTCAGCTCCGGCTGTTTTCAATGCATATTGATATAAGCGCACATCTGGTTTAGACAAGCCTTGTTCGGCCGAACACGCGATAACATCCACATAAGAACGAAGTCCATATTTCTCCAGCCGCGCTTCCGTACCCGGACTTTGGTTAGCCACGATACCGATCCTATAGCGTTCACCCAGCTGCTCAAGAACAGACCGAGCTTCAGCGTAAGGCTCCTCAAGCTCCTTTTGAAACTTAAGCCTAGGCTTGATATACTCTCTGTCCTCCTCGGAAGGCACAAGCTCCGAAATCGCATACTGCATGGGAGAAGCTATGTAATTGGAATAGCTCTGAATAAATTTGCTGCGTACGTCCTCCATTGTAATGTTATACCCGAGTCCATTTGCTTCTCTCACAAATTGGCCGATAATGTGATCAACGGGAACCCATTCATTTACGAGTGTATCTCCTATATCAAAAAAGAGCCATTTCACATGATCAAACTTCCCCATAATGCCATTCTCTACCTTTCTATCTGTAAATATAGAAAAAGAGACCCATGCTTATATCACGAGTCTCACATGCTATGTTTCCTTTAACTCCAGTATATCAATCCTGTATCTAATTACGCAAACTGTATAGTAAGCACCTACACTAGCCATAAGCCGCAGCCTCCTGCTTCTATCGCTGTGTGCGTGCAGATCAATTAATTAACGGCAGCCCGTTCTCCATTTAACAGAAATCCTACTTCGCCCTTGATTGTAAAAATAACGTGGTCTGCGCCCATACCGCGGTATACTCCGCGAGGATGATTCAGCTGTGTAATAATGGTAATCGGCTTACGTGTCCAGGGTCTGCATATTTGCAAAAACCGGCAGGTCAGATTCAAGCTGTTCTCAAAAATAAAAATACGTCCTACCGCCGCATTAGGCAGCAGCCATTTACTTGTAAACGCCGTATCCATACGTATAATGTGCTCTACTCCAAGCCGTTTGACCTGCTTCTCTTCCTGTGCACTGTTCGTCAGAACAGCAAAAGAAAGCTTCTTGTACATTAATAATCGAATAAAATTTCTGGCCGCTTCATTTGGCGCCGTAACTAAAATAACTTCATCACTCATTACAATCATTTCCTCCCTGTAATAGAAAAAGACAACAAAAAAAGAACACCGACGATCAAAGGCATGCCCGGTGCTCTCCCACCTATATATCAGAACATGGCAAAACATGACCTGTGATATAGGCGCTACTCGGCTTGCTGCCTCTCCCTTTGTTACGCTTACGAGGTTAGCTGTCGGATTCGGACAAGAGAGATTGCCCTATTCACGGCAATAGCCATGAAATTCACCCCATGGATCGATGCATCCACATCTGGGTCCCCCGCTTTTTGGATCAACAAAAATTCAGCGCATAAATAAAACCACAGAGGATTAAACCTCTGTGGCTGATCGCTCACAAGATTTATCATTCCTCTCTCAAACGTTGGCACAGACGATACCTAGAGAATATTCACGTTAAGCTAAGTGAAGGAAAGAACCTTGCATCTCTTCCACATCTCTAGTTCAGCTCTGTACAGCTTACGAGGTTAGCTGTCGGATTCGGACGGTGAGAGTCGTCCTATCTGTTCCTGATGATTCCATATGACATTCCACATGAATCTTCGGTTCAGAATTCACCCCATGCATCGTGTATCATTCGGCTCTCACACCGAATCAAGCACGCTGCCTTACTCTGGTTCCCCCGCTCTCCGCCATATTAGGCAGAAATTAAGCGATCATAGCAATGAGAAACTATTTAAATAAACGGTTGTTCGTTTGCTCAAGATTTACGATATGAATCATACACCCGTTGAAAATCGATGTAAAGCTCCTTCAGCGGCTCATCTTGACGATTTAGCGTTGTTTTTGGATAGAATAAGAGTAAAACATTCATCAATATGCATGCAGCTTATCTGTTCTCAGTTTATCTCGTTATTTCGTTTAATTCTAATGCCTAAGTTTACCTTCGACAATCGTCCTCCTCAATTCTTAAGCTTTGTTTGACTTTCTCCATATATTGTTTAAAATTAAATTGTTATCAATATATATAAAGAGATTGATGAGGAACGGCAATACAAGCATCATTTATATTCCAAATTTATAGAAAGGATGGATGAAGGCATGTCGATTTATCAATACCAAGTGAATACACTTAAAGGCCAGAAGTTAAGTATGGAGGAGTACAAAGGAAAAGTACTCTTGATCGTAAATACAGCAAGCAAGTGCGGATTAACCCCTCAATACAAAGGACTGCAGGAGCTATATGACAAATTCAATGACCAGTCCTTTGAAATTCTCGGTTTCCCCAGCAACCAATTTGCCGAACAAGAACCAGGCTCAAATGATGAAATCGCGGAGTTCTGTCAAATGAACTATGGTGTGAGCTTCCCGATGTTTGAGAAGATTAAAGTCAACGGAGATGAGGCACATCCGCTATTCAAGCACTTGAAGGACAATGCACCAGGTATACTTGGCTCCAAAGCAATTAAGTGGAATTTCACCAAATTCCTTATCGATCAGAACGGAAATATTGTAAAAAGATACAGTCCACAAACGACACCGGACAAGATTGAATCGGATATCGCCAAGCTGTTAAAATGAGTATTCTGCATGTAATCCCCGTCGAAACCCACAATGGGAGCAAAAAAAAGAGCTTGAAGCAAATTGCTTCAAGCTCTTTCGTATGATGCGGTCGAGAGGACTCGAACCTCCACGGGTATACACCCACTACCCCCTCAAGATAGCGTGTCTGCCATTCCACCACGACCGCGCATCTTGTATAGCATTTTCTTGCCAACAAAATATATTATACACACTTATCAATCATAAGTAAAGTGATTATTTTAAAATATATTTTTTAATTTTTAGAGAAGGCTGTAAAGTTAAGTCAGTGTTAATATATATTACATTAAAAATAGGTATTTAACTGTTTATAGGATATTATTCCGTTTTATTATTGACATTATAAGGATGTTTATGTGAAAATACATATCAAACATAACGATATTCAAAGATAAATTGACATATACATAACATTCAAATTCACCCAAGATGGTTATCGCGTTTAACACAATAAGGGGGCGAATCTGGTGAACAGAGGAAATAAGCTTCTTGATTATGTAAAACTGCTTGATTCCTCACTTCAAGTCGGAGGATTCTCTCATTCCTTCGGACTTAAGTCATACATCGAGGAAGGTACGATCCAAACGACTACCGACCTGGAGACATTCATGCGATGTGAGCTGCATCCAAGTCTTGTGCAGTTGGAAGGCATGGCAATCAAGGCCATCTACACAGCAGTAGAGCAGAAGGATGAGTGGAGAATCGCCCTCATTGATAAGATGCTTCACGTCAAGCGAACCCCTGCTTACAAACGGGAATCCTCCAGAGCCATGGGAAAACGCCTCATCAAACTGTCTAAAGCGCTGCATCCATGGATGGACTTTGAGCATTTCGAAGCTCTTATCCATCGATATGATGCTGTCGGCTCACTCCCCGTCGTTCATGCCTGGATCAATACTCAGCTTGAGGTTACCGCCGACGATGCAGCTTCCGGTTATCTTCATGCTGCCAAGGATGTATGCCTGATTCACGCAAGACGACTATTAAAAATCGAAACCTGCGATCTCAACGCCTTGTCCAGCGTACTGGACAGTGACCTCGAAGAAGAATGGAACAGAGCCAGAAGCGCAAACCTCCAGCCCTTCCAGAGCTCAATTCTGTCAATGCAATCCCTCATACCGGGCTTTCCCTTCCACGAATCCGGTATTGAACATACAAGAGCTTAAGCCTAAGGCCCCTCCAGCTCACCTCTTCAGGGCCTCCCAAGCCCCTCCCTATCTAAAGCACGCCTGGCCCCCTCCTCTGCCAGCGTGCTTTTTTTCGTCATAATTCCACCTTACGCTGTCGCAAAAGAACGACGTATGTAAGTGATTAATGATTGTTAGATGACGCAAGAACGTATATAATATGATCAACCTTTTTTTTGGAAGAAACTCAATCTCAACACAACACCTCTGATCCATTAAAAATGTCAATATAAGTGTAGGGAGAGACTACTATTGTCCGAAGCCGAACCCTTTTTTATAAAGACCTCGTCCGAAGATTTCAAGTCAACCATTGTCATTATTGACGCTTACGGAACGATATGCTCGTACAACCATCCTCTGCCCGAGAAGATGTCCCGTTATGAATGTATTACCAGTACCAATTGGCTGGGTTCTAATTATTTCAATCTAATGGCGTCATTTCCAGGGGCGTGTCCACACAGCATGAATAACATTATCAATCAACTCAAAGAAGTACTAAACAACAACATGGCAGGCTATGTGTGCGAAGTCAGGATACTGCGGGACAACAGTTACATTTGGCTTCGTCTGGAGGCGTCTCTATATGAAACCTCCCTCCAATCTGACTTCAAAGGACTTATCGTTACTCACATTGATATCACACACCTGAAACACCTTGAACATCATCTCAAGGATGCCTCTTCCCAAATACGAACTCTTCGAGGAATGCTGCCGATCTGCGCTGTATGCAAGCGCATCAGAGATGAAGAAGATGAATGGAATACTGTGGAGAGCTTTGTCGAGAAGCATACACATGCCGAATTCACCCATGATATATGCCCTGAATGCATTCGCAAGCTGTACCCGCAATATGCAAGGATTCTAGATTACCCTTGAGCTAGTTAACACCAGCGTTCACATAGCTCATGAATCATCAAAAAAAAACACTCACCTAGAACGGACTCCTTCCGAATCAGGGCGAGTGTTTTTTGTAATACCGTATTTCTTAGTTTAAACCACCTAGACCGTGAGATAATGCTCAAATGCTGCCAGATCCAGATCCCCTGGCTTGCCATGCATCGCAATACTGCCCTTATCCATAACATAAATATAATCCGCAACACTGCGCACAAATTCCTCGCTTTGCTCTACCAGCAAGATGGCCGTATCCTTCTGATTCTTAATCTGAATGATAACATCGCGAATATCGTCTACAATCGACGGCTGAATTCCTTCTGTCGGCTCATCCAGTAACAGAAGCTTAGGCCTCGCGGCCAGCGCTCTTGCAAAGGCGAGCTGCTGCTGCTGCCCTCCACTTAGATCTCCACCTTGCCGCTTGTACATCGTAGGCAGCACCGGGAACATAGCAAGCACATCCTCAGGAAATACCTTGTTTCTCTTAGAGGCTGTTTCAAGACCCAGCATCAGGTTCTCTTTTACGGACAGTTGCGGAAAAATATCGCGGCCCTGCGGAACATATCCGATGCCTGCACGGGCTCTCTTCGCAGAATTCCACTCCGAGATATCCGTACCCTCCCAGCGTATTTCACCTTGGCTCGTCTTGAGAACACCCATAAGCGTACGAAGTAGAGTTGATTTACCGACTCCATTTCTGCCCATTAGGCACACGACCTGTCCTGGTTCGATATCCAGATGGACACGACGGAGCACCATACTCTCACCATATCCAGATTCAATATTTTTAAGTGACAGCATCCGGCTTCCTCCTTTTGCCCAAATAGACCTCGGCGACAACTGGATTCTGCTGAACCTCAAGCATGGTCCCTTCCGTCAGCAGCTTGCCCTCATGCATCACCGTAACCTTCTCTGCATATTGTCTGACAAACTCCATATCATGCTCAACAACGACAACAGAGCGTTTCTTGGCAATAATCTGAAGCAGCTCTCCCGTCTTCAGTGTTTCATCATCTGTCATCCCAGCTACCGGCTCATCAAGCAGAAGTACATGAGGCTCCTGCAGCAGCAGCATCCCGATCTCAAGCCACTGCTTCTCTCCATGAGACAGCGCCCCTGCCCTTACCAGGATTCGATCAGTTAGACCGATCTGTGTAAGAACTTCTTCCATCGCCTGACTTATCTCGCCTCCACGAAGACCTCGCAGCGAATGAAAAGCCCCTTTGTTCTGATCATCAGCAAGCTCCAGATTTTCCTTGACCGTTAGACCACCGAACACCGACGGCGCCTGAAATTTCCGTCCGATTCCAAGCCTTGCGATCTGATGCTCTTTTTTACGAGTCAAGTCGATTCCATCAGGAAGCAGCACTTTACCGGACACAGGCTTCGTTTTACCGCAAATGACATCAAGCATCGTAGTCTTCCCTGCCCCGTTAGGCCCGATCAGAAAGTGAAGCTCATTAGATCTGAGGTTAAGATTCATCCCGTTCACAGCGACGAAGCCTGAAAAAGACACCGTTATGTCCTGAACAGACAGAACCGTTTTTCCTTTAGGATGTAGCTCGTTCGGCTTCAACAACGGACTTGGCATCTCGAGCACCTCCCTTTCGTCTCCACCATCTGGACAGATTATGATATACCCCGACAAGTCCACGAGGCATAAACAAGACAATAGCTACAAATAAACCACCCATAACGAACAGCCAGCCCTCTGGATACGCCTCACTAATTCCTGTCTTCGCTGCATTCAGAATGACGGCACCAATCACAGCACCAATTAATGTTCCTCTGCCTCCAAGCGCTACCCACAGCACCATCTCAATAGAAGGAACGATACCCATCATAGATGGAGATATAATCCCTACTTGGAGCACATACAGCATTCCCGCAAGACCAGCAAGCGCTCCTGATAAGGTAAAAGCCAGTGTTTTGTACCAAGCAGGATCATAGCCGAGAAAGCGAACACGATTCTCTCCGTCTCGGGCCGCTTCCAGCACTTGACCAAACCGACTGCGAACGATACGTCTGCACAAAATATATGCAAGAACCAGAACCACCAGTGTTACATAATACAGCATAATTGTGGTAGTGGGATGGTGCAGCTGCATACCGAAAATATGGTTATAGCCGGTCAGACCGTTCGTTCCACCTGTCCACTCCTGTTTACCAACAAACAAGGTAACGACAATCATAACAAGCGCTTGTGTCAGAATTGTAAAGTATACTCCGGCGATCCGATTTTTAAAGGTGAAAAAACCGAGTAGAAACGCCAGCAGTGCCGGAAGTAAAATCCCGAGCAGCATCGCGATCGGAAACGATCGAAAGGGCTCCCAGAACCACGGAAGCTTCTCCACACTGTTCCATACCATAAAATCAGGCAGCGAAGCCCCACTTGCCTGCAGCTTCAAATACATCGCCATCGCGTACGCTCCAAGACCGAAGAATACACCATGACCCAAGCTAAGTACACCACCATACCCCCATATAAGATCCAGTCCTATAGCCAAAATAGCCACGGCCAGAAATTTCGCCAGCAGACTTAGTCGGAACTCCGTGGAAACAAGCGGCGCAAGACTCATTAGAATGAGGACTATCCCCCAGGCGATACGCTGTCCACGAACTCCAAGTTTGTTAACAATCGGCATCGGTATCCCTCCTCTAGTCTAAACTGCGTGAGCGCAGTGCCACGAGTCCCCGCGGTTTCCATTGCAAGAATGCAACAATACAAGCAAATACAAGCACCTTGCCAATCGATGCACTTGTGTAAGTTTCAAATAAAGTATTAAATACTCCAATACCCAGCGCACCCGCAACGGTACCTACCAGCTTCCCAACACCGCCAAGCACGACAACCATAAATGCATCCACGATATAATAGGTTCCAAGAGACGGACCAATAGGTCCGAGCAGCGTCAATGCACAGCCCGCGATCCCGGCGATACCAGAACCAATAGCAAAGGTAAGTCCATCTACCTGTCTGGTGGAAATCCCGAGACATCCCGCCATGTTGCGGTTTTGCATTACCGCTCGCATACGCCGTCCCTGAGCCGTCTTATAAATGTAGATATACATTAGAAGCAGCACTACAACCACCAACAGGATGATAAACAGTCTTGTATACGGAAGAACAATAGAATCCGTGACTGCGAATCCCCCACTGAGCCAGGAAGGACTGGTTACCCCGACATTCGGGGCACCAAAAATCGTCCTTGCCAGCTGCTGCAATATCATCCCAACACCCCAGGTAGCCAGAAGGCTATCCAGAGGACGTCCGTATAAATGACGAATGAGCAGTACTTCAAGCAGCCACCCTACTGCTGCAGCAATCAGAAAAGAAACCGGCAGCGCCACTAGGAAATAAGTATTAAACCAAGAAGCCGGCATGTAGGAGATAAACAGATTTTGTGTGACGAATGTCGCGTAAGCTCCAATCATGATCATCTCCCCATGCGCCATATTAATGACGTTCATGAGCCCGAAGGTAACAGCAAGACCCAGTGCAATCAAGAGCAGAATCGAACTTACACTAAGTCCATTAAAGGCTTGCAGTATAAACATATCCATCCGAGTTCTGCCTCCTTCCCTTAGTATAGAAGATAAGCGATTTATTCAGCGCTCAGTGATTTGCCCCATTCATAGGATTCAAGATATGGATCCGGCTTCACAGGCTCACCTGAATTCCACAGCTCTTTGAATTGTCCATCTGACTGCACTTCACCGATTCGAACAGTTTTGTAAATATGCTGGTTGTCGCCATCAATCGTTACTTTTCCGCTTGGCGCATCAAACTCGATCCCTTTTGCTGCTTCCTTCACCTTCTCCACATCTGTCGATCCCGCCTTCTCAACCGCAGCTTTCCATAAATAAACTGCCGTATATCCTGCTTCAATCGGATCTGCCGTTACACGGTCTTCACCATATTTTGCTTTGTAGGCTTCTGTGAACTTGGTATTCTCCGGAGTTTCTGTCGTTTGATAATAATTCCATGCCGCAAGATGACCTGTCAGCACATCAGCACCAATGCCTCGAATCTCTTCTTCTGCTACGCTGACCGACAGCGTCGTTATATCCTCAGAGGTGATGCCCGCATCCTTTAATTGTTTAAAAAACGCAACGTTACTGTCCCCATTCAGCGTGTTGTATACGACATCAGGATCAGCCGCTTTGATCTTGCTGATAATCGTACTGTAGTCCGTGTGTCCTAATGGTGTATACTCTTCTCCTACGACCTCTCCGCCCTCAGCCTGCAGCTGTGCCGTTATAATCTTGTTCGCTGTCTTAGGGAAAACATAGTCTGAGCCTAGCAGGAAGAACTTCTTACCCCGATTCTCCAGCAGCCAGCTGACCGAAGGTACGATCTGCTGATTCGTCGTCGCGCCGGTATAGAAGATGTTAGGCGAAGCTTCTAAGCCCTCATACTGAACAGGATAGAAGAGAAGTCCATTGTTCGATTCAACAACAGGCAGCATTGCTTTACGACTTGCGGAAGTCCATCCTCCAAACACCGCCGCCACTTTATCCTGCTGGAGCAGCTTCCCTGCCTTCTCTGCAAAGATCGCTGGATCAGAGGCACCGTCTTCAATGACAGGCTCGATCTGTTTGCCAAGCACGCCGCCGGCTGCATTAATTTCCTCAATCGCCAGCATCTCCGCATCCTTAACCGATACCTCGCTTATGGACATCGTCCCGCTGAGAGAATGCAGTACACCAACTTTAATCGTATCCCCGTCTGAGGCAGCTGCCGTTTCTGCTCCTTCCGTTCCAGTCGTTTGCTGTGTGGCCGTTTCTCCACCGGATGACACACATCCAGACAGCATCAGAACACCAGCGATCATGACAGGAAACCATTTGCCGAACTTTTTCTTTAACATAGACTCCACTCCCCTTTGTTTTTTCCCTCAGACCGAACATTCACATAAATTTTTCCAACAATGTTTGGTGATCACATTATAGGTGCATCTATTTTGTTATGTCAATATTCCTTACATAATTTTATTTTTCGCCTAACTCGATCATGCATCTTCACAAAATGATATGATTATCATTGACAAAGCATTCTTATCTGTGTGAGTATATTTAACATAAAATGATCTATTTCAATTCTATCGTTTCTAGCAAAGATAGATATTTCCAGCCTCATCGGCAGTAGGATGGGTTTAATGACACAACGAATAAAATGAACGCTTTTGCTCCACCCATCCGTTGTATTATGATGTTAGATATCAAACTTGAAAAATCTAGAAATAGATTGTAGTGCAGAAAGGTTGGATTCATGTGCACTGGACTGAGGAAGAAAAAGACAAACTGCTTGTTACCGTAGCTGCCAACTTGGCCAGGGAACGCAAGGCGCGCGGACTCAAATTGAATGTACCCGAATCCATCGCCATCCTGACCTCTGAAGTGCTGGAGCGAGCTCGCGACGGCATGACAGTTGCAGAGCTGATGCGCTATGGAGGAACGGTATTGACGAAGGAGGACTGTATGGAGGGTGTACCGGATATGATTCCGGAGGTACAGGTAGAAGCTACCTTTCCTGACGGGACGAAGCTTGTAACCATTCATGAGCCGATTCGCTGACTCTTACGCACTAGTAACAGAATACACGCATAGAAAGGCAGGGAATTCATCTTGATCCCAGGAGAATACAGGTTAAAGAAGGACGACATCATCTGTCATCCTGATCGTGACACGATTCAGCTCACCGTGATCAACCGGGGAGACCGGCCGGTACAGATCGGTTCACACGTCCATTTCTACGAGGTGAATGCCCAGCTTGATTTCGATCGCAAGAGTGCCTACGGACGCAGACTGCATATTCCAGCAGGAACTGCTGTACGTTTTGAGCCCGGTGAGGAGAAGCCTGTAGATCTGACTACATTTGGTGGGAAGCAGAGAATTCAGGGCTTTAACAATCTGACCAACGGATCACTGGATCAGCCTGCGGATGAGGTCAAGCTTAAGACATTTATCGAAAGGTTCGGTGCTCCCGCAGCGAATAATGAAGGTGATCCATCATGAAAAAAATGACACGTGAGCAGTATGCATCCATGTTTGGACCCACAACAGGTGATGCCATCCGACTCGCAGATACAGAGCTGTGGGCAGAAATCGAGAAGGATTATGCCGTATATGGTGATGAGAGCAAATTTGGCGGAGGCAAGGTCATCCGAGATGGCATGGGCCAATCAGCTTCTGCCCTGCGAAGCGAAGGAACACCGGATACGGTCATTACGAATGTTGTCATCATAGACCATTGGGGTATTGTAAAGGCGGATATCGGTATTCGGGATGGATTTATTTGCGGCATTGGTAAATCCGGTAACCCGGATACGATGGATGGCGTTGATCCTGCTCTCATTATTGGCGCAGCAACCGAAATTATAGCCGGCGAAGGGCATATCATCACTGCCGGAGGAATAGACACACATATCCACTTTATCGCACCACAGCAGATACGTACTGCCATCAACTCAGGTATTACGACGATGATCGGCGGTGGAACCGGACCTGCTACAGGCACCAAAGCCACAACCTGCACCCCAGGCGAATGGCATATACATACGATGCTGCAGTCCGCGGAAGGCTTTCCGATGAATCTCGGGTTCCTGGGTAAAGGAAACAGCTCAACAACGGAACCTCTCATCGAACAGATTAAGGCTGGGGCAATTGGACTGAAGCTGCATGAAGACTGGGGTACAACGCCCGCTGCCATCGACGCTTGTCTTACTGCAGCCGAGCAGCAAGACGTACAGGTAGCCATTCATACAGATACATTAAATGAGACCGGATTCCTGGAGAGCACGCTTGCCGCAATTAACGGCCGCACCATCCATACCTATCATACAGAGGGTGCGGGCGGTGGACATGCCCCTGATATCATTCGTGCTGCAGGAGAGAACTACGTTATCCCGTCATCCACGAATCCGACCAGACCTTACACTCGAAATACGGTCGAAGAGCACCTGGACATGCTGATGGTTTGCCACCATCTGGATCCATCCATACCAGAAGACGTTGCTTTTGCAGATTCACGGATTCGTCCGGAGACCATTGCGGCTGAAGATATCCTTCATGATCTTGGCGTATTCAGTATCATCAGCTCGGATTCACAGGCTATGGGCCGGGTAGGCGAAGTCATTATCCGCACTTGGCAAACTGCCGACAAGATGAAGAAGCAGCGCGGCAAGCTCTCGATCACCGAGAATTCGCCATCGGACAATGACCGGATTAAACGTTATGTCGCCAAGTACACGATCAATCCTGCAATCGCTCACGGAATCAGTCATATTGTCGGATCGGTTGAAGTCGGCAAATGGGCGGATCTTGTGCTGTGGAGCCCAGCGTATTTTGGAGTCAAACCAGAGATGGTGCTGAAGGGCGGCATTATAACCCAGGCACAGATGGGTGACCCGAATGCCTCTATACCGACACCACAGCCCGTATTTAACCGCCCTATGTTCGGTTCGTTCGGTAAAGCGCTGCAAAAAGGCTCCATTACCTTCGTATCCCAAGCTGCCAAAGAAGCCGGCATTGGCGAGCAGCTTGGCTTGACTAAACGAATTGAGGCTGTTAAAGGCTGCCGAAGCGTGACCAAAAAGGACATGATCCACAATAATGTTACGCCAGTCATAGAAGTTGATCCCGAAACTTATGAAGTCAAGGCTGACGGAGAGCCGCTCACTTGCGAGCCTGCCGAGAGTCTTCCTATGACACAGCGATATTTTATGTTCTGATCAGCTCATCAGACTTAAGGAAGTGGTTACACGTTGCAGACCAGCTCTACGATTAAATTACTAAGATACGCACAGCTGCTGGATTCGGCACTTCCCATAGGAGGCTTCTCCCATTCTTCAGGGCTCGAAACCTATACCGCCGAAGGGGTAATCCGGACAAGCGAAGAGCTCGCTTCATTCATTCGCAGCCAACTGACCGGGAGTCTCACCCGTTTAGATGGACTTGCCATGAAGGGTGTGTACGAGGCAGCAGCGAACAACAACCCTGAGGGAATCGCCTTTTATGACAAGCGTCTGTTTGCCCAGCGCTCCCCTAGAGAACTGCGAGAGAGCTCTCACAAAATGGGAAAGCGCCTGGTGAAGCTGGCGCGAAGTATATACACCGACCTAGACCTCGATTTGCTCGATATCTCTGTTCGGGATCATCGCGCTCTATGCTGCCTGCCGACTGTGCATGCCTATATCGCCTTCCAGCTGGAGATTGGTCTAGATGAGGCAGTAACCGGGCATTTATATACCGCAGTTACAGCTTATGTAAACAGTGCGTTACGGTTAATGCCGATAGGTCAGACTGAAGCGCAGCGATTGATTCAGGAGCTCATCCTTGATATCGAAGCAGCCTGGAACGCAGTCAAAGACACAGATCCTACGGGGATGAGCAGCTATAGCTTTGCTCAAGAAATTTATGCCATGAGGCACGAAACACTGCCAGCCAGATTGTTTATGTCTTAAGTAAAATGAACTATCTAATTCTTAAAAATCAGGAGGATGATTCATATGTGTGGAACAGGCTCAAATCATCATCATCACGCAAATTGGGAGAGAATTCCGTTCGATCACAGTCGCCCAATGCGTATCGGTATCGGGGGTCCGGTTGGCTCCGGCAAGACTGCCCTTGTAGAGAAGCTGTCCAAGGCATTGCGTACACGCTACAGCATAGCAGTCATTACCAACGACATCTATACCAAAGAGGATGCTGAAATCCTCCTTCGCCAGAATGCTCTCGATAGCAGCCGCATTATCGGTGTTGAGACCGGAGGCTGCCCGCATACTGCGATTCGCGAGGATGCTTCTATGAACTTCGAAGCCGTAGAGGAGCTGCAAGAACGCTTTGATGATCTGCAAATGATCTTTATCGAGAGCGGCGGGGATAATCTGTCCGCTGCCTTCAGTCCGGAGCTGGCTGATGTATTTATCTACATCATTGACGTAGCCCAAGGCGAGAAGCTCCCTCGTAAAGGCGGTCCTGGTATCACACGTTCGGACCTCCTGCTCATCAACAAGACCGACCTCGCCCCATTCGTTGGCGCAGACCTCAGCGTCATGGAGTCAGATACGCAAAAAGTGCGCGAAGGCCGCCCTTATGTGATGTCCAATCTGATGAGCGGCGAAGGCGTATCCGAGATTATCCATTGGCTTGAGCACCAGCTCATGGATGATGAGGCAGCTGCTGCCCATGAGCATGCTCATGAACACGGCCATCACCACTCCCACTAATCTCCGGTCAGAAGAGCGGACAGATCTGTATCCGTCCGGTACGAAACGAAGTGAGCTGTATGCCACCTTTGAACGCAAAGGTGGCCTCACTTATATTACGGACCGGTATCATACTGTGCCGCTGAGAATCAGCCGGACCTTTCGCCTTCCCGGCAGTGACGGAGAGCTATGTGTATACACCTCAGATGTATCACCGGGTGTGATGAATGGTGATGCGTATGATTCAAAATGGCTGCTTAAGGAAGGATCTCACGTAGTCCTCACTAGTACTTCGGCTACGAGACTACATCCGACACCGACCCTCCCTTCCTCTGTGAGCCACACCTTTCATTTGGAACAGGGCGCAATACTAGAGTACTTCCCAGAATGCGTTATCCCTTTTGCCGGGAGTCGGTCTGTCTTGACTACAGCATTCCATCTCGGTAACAACGCCACTCTAGTCTATGCGGATGTATGGTCGGCTGGCCGGGTACATCGCGGAGAGCAATTTGACTTTATTCACTTCCAAGGCCACACCGAGGTATGGAAGGAGCAAGAGCTCCTTGTCTGGGATCGATTCTCCCTTGAGCCGGGTCTTGAGGAAGTAAATAACCTGTCAGGGATGCTCGATTATACGCATATGGCCGCTTTATGGATTGCAGGAGAGAATATCAGCGCGAAGGAGCTTACAGTTATACGAGAAGCCCTTCCACAAACCGGCCGTATTCTAGCAGGCGCAACCCTTCTCGCAGGTGGACAAGGGATCGCTGTACGCATGCTCGGGAGAGCAGCCTTTGAGCTTCAGGAGTTTTGTATTGAATTGTGGAATCAGATCAGACCTGAAGTAATAGGTAAGGTCCCTCTGCAATTCAGAAAATAGAGTCAAATAAAGGCCATGATCTGCTGTACAGCAAATCATGGCCTTTCGTATGTAAAGCGCACTATCAAATCATAGTCAAGACAGTTCATCCGTACCGTTATCTGCTCGCTTCTGCTTCCGATAACGTGTGAATTCGATATATTCCTTAATGAATTCCTGTTCCTTTATCGTCAAACCAGAAATCGTATCATCCGAAAAAGCATGCTCCGAATGCCCCTTAGTCTCATAAGTCGCGCTCTGCTCTTTAATAAGAGTATCGCTTTTACCGACCATAATCCAGTCCAGACTGACATCAAAAAAGGCTGCAATTTCGATCAGCTTAGCCGTACTTGGTATAGATTTTCCCCGTTTCCAATCACCTAGATTTCCGGTGCTAATCTTAAGTTCCTCACAGAAGGCTTTTTTTGTCATCCCACGCTCATTAATTAATTTCTCAATTCGTAAATAAATAGAATGCATATAAGCCCGCCTTCCAGTTATGTCATTATCTAGTCCATTTTGCAAATAAACTTCACAATAATTTCATATTATATCATACACAAGTTCTATCCTCAGCCTACCATTTGAACCTGGTATGCCTACTCGTATATACTAATATAAATGTCCAGATTAATAGAGCAAAAGTGCTAACTGCCCTTCCCTTTTAAGCCTTTACGAATATACGAATATTAGGAGATTATCACTCGTCTTTAACAGTCTGGATTTTGGCATAAGGAGTGAATGAATGAAGAAGATTAAGATCGTGACGGACTCTACAGTGGACATTCCCCAATCCGTCATACAGCGTCATGGAATTGAAGTGGTACCTCTATCCTTTTCTATTAATGGTGTGAATTATGTCGATGGTATTGATATTACTCCAGAACAATTCATCCAGAAAATGAAGCAGAGCAACGAGCTGCCCAAAAGCTCACAGCCTGCAGCTGGTGAATTTTTGGAGCGTTACAACCGGCTTCATGAGGAAGGTTATGAAATTATATCCATTCACATGACAGGCAGTATGAGCGGTACGGTACGTTCAGCAGAAATGGCTGCCGAGATGTCCAGCGCCAAAGTAACTGTCATTGATTCTCAATACATTTCGAAGGGCCTCTCGTTTCAGGTGCTGGAAGCAGCAGCATGGGCAGCAGAAGGTAAGAGCACTTCCGAGATTGTCGATCGATTGACCGAAATTCGTAATCAGACTAAGCTATATGTCGCAGTAGATACCCTTGAGAATCTGGTAAAGGGCGGACGTATCGGTAAGAGCAAGGGCCTCATCGGCTCACTGCTTCATATTAAACCGATTGCTATGTTATCTGACGGTAAGTATACACCTGTCATCAACCTGCGCAGTCACGCCCAAATCGTCAGACATTTGGCCAAACAATTTGCAGAAGACGTGAAGGGCAAGACTATTCATAAAGTAGGAATTGCTCATGCAGAAGGGCATAAGTTAGCAGAGCAGTTGAAGGAAGCAATCATGGAATTAACAGGTCACAGTGATATTGATATCAGCTATACTTCTCCTATTATTAGTACGCATACCGGTGTAGGCGCCATTGGCTTTATGTATTATTATGGTTAAGCTATCAAAACTAAACTATAGATGTGAGACATGATAGATAAGGACTATCTCTTGAGACAGCTACTACTCAAGTATAGTCCTTTTTTTAATGTACAATGCAGAATAAATCATTTTACCAGAATCGTCATACATTACAGCAGTCAGCAGGAGACATAAAAAGAGCCTTACGTTAAGCACGTAAGACTCTTTCACTAGTTATTAGGATGCGGTCGAGAGGACTCGAACCTCCACGGGTATACACCCACTACCCCCTCAAGATAGCGTGTCTGCCATTCCACCACGACCGCATATTAAACTGGTGAGCCATGAAGGACTCGAACCTTCGACACCCTGATTAAAAGTCAGGTGCTCTACCAACTGAGCTAATGGCTCTTGCTGAGTAATCCAATGATGTATGCCACTATGCGAAGTACATAAAACAAGGTTGGATAAAGTGACCCGTAGGGGATTCGAACCCCTGTTACCTCCGTGAAAGGGAGGTGTCTTAACCCCTTGACCAACGGGCCTTATTTTTTTCGATCGCTCATTGGCGACTTTTAGAGTATATCAAATATAATAAGTATTTGACAAGCCCTTTTTTTAAAAAAAATATAAATAAGTTTTTAACCCTGATTGACTACCATATTTCACCAAAATAACGTAGATTGATGCACAATTACATGCTGTTCAATCTATTTAGGTTGCATAATTGCTTAATTTGACTTATGATGACTTATATTGATGCATCAACGTAAGGGGGTTTCCGCTTGTATCAGGAAGAACGCATGCAGCTTATCATGGACCATCTGGCCAATTCAGGTCGAATCTCTATAGAAGAAATCTGCTCGATCTTTGAAGTGTCCAGGGATACAGCAAGACGAGATCTGATCAAGCTTGAAGATCAGGATCTCATTGTACGCACCAGAGGCGGCGCACTACTCCCCTCCCCCATTCAGGAATTTAAAAATTATAAAGATCGTTTGACTACCGTCTCGAATGAGAAAAAGGCGATCGGTCGTCTGGCAGCTGCTCTCGTTCGCAAGGGAGATCGCATTATTCTGGACTCTTCAACCACCGTTCAGGCCTGCGCCGAATATTTACACCCGCAAGATTGCACGGTGATTACGAACTCAATTAACTCGGCAGACCTGCTGTCAGATAAAGATTCCATTCAAATCAGGCTTTTGGGAGGAATATTGCACAAGGAGCATCGCTACGTCTATGGCGCTTCCGTCATTGATACCTTATCCAACTATCATGTCGAGAAGGCTTTTATTGGTGTAGGTGGAGTGACGACCGATGGGCTTAGCTCTGATGATGAAGAAGGCAAGGTAAAGTTCAAGATGATGGAACAAGCCGATACCGTCATTGTGCTCGCGGATCACTCGAAGTTCGGACGTAACTATTTTTACCGATTTGCAGATTGGAGCATGGTCGACATCATGATTACAGATCGTTCTCCAGATAAAGAAATGCTGGATTTCTTCAAAAAGAATCAAGTTGAAGTGTTAATTCCCGACGACGATCAGGAGGTTACCCTATGATTAAGCTCATTGCTATAGATTTGGATGGAACACTGCTAAACAGTGACAGTAAGATTAGTGAAGAAAATGCAAACGCCATCCGCAAAGCCCAAAGCCTGGGCGTACACGTTACGATTGCTACAGGTCGAGCTCATGCTGACGTTAAGGCGATATGTGCAGAAGCCGGAATTAACACGCCGGTGATCGGTGCAAATGGAGCGACAACGCATGATGAGAATTCAAACCGAGTGGAGTCCATTCCAATGGATAGAAATACAGCTATGTCCGTACTGGAATGGCTTGATCAAAACCAATTTTATTATGAGGTCCTTACCGACCAGGCGATTTATTCGCCAAATGAAGGCCATCAGCTCATGTCTATAGAAATTGACCGTGCCTTAAGCGCGAATCCGGAAGAGAGCCTGGACCGCCTGCTTCGTATGGCAGAGAAGCAATATGAACAAACCGGAATTGTGCGAATCCCTTCCTATCGCAGCATTCCGCAGGATGCGGAAATTTACAATATCTTGTCTCTATCCTTTGATAAGCAGAAGCTTGAGCTCGGACGTGCGAGATTCCGGAACAATCCGGAGGTAACCATGGTCATTTCTGCAGATCACAATTTTGAAGTTGAGCATCCGGATGCTTCTAAAGGAAATGCACTGAGCAAATTGGCTGCAAGGCTTGGTATCTCACTGGAGCACACGATGGCGATTGGAGACAGCAATAATGATGTATCCATGCTTACCCTTGCCGGCAGCTCTGTCGCGATGGGCAATGCACATCCAGATATTCAGGCTATTGCCAAAGAGGTTACGCTTACCAATATTGAGAATGGCGTTGCGTACGCTATTGAACGCAAGCTGGCAGGCCTGAATTTGGAGCCCTCTTTAACTTAATTTTTGTGAATGCTGTAAGTAGATTCTGCCTTTTATGTCCTATGAAGCAAAAAAAAGCCCTCGCGGGCTTTTTTTGTTATATCGGACGGAGAGAGAGGGATACTCTCTTTCGGTCGAGACTGCGATGTAATCCTCCCGAAGCTTATGCTCCGACGAACCCTTATGGGTTCTCATCCCATCTATTATGTTCCATAAAGCAAAAAAAGCCCTCGCGGGCTTTCTTTGCTTTATGGAACGGAGAGAGAGGGATTCGAACCCTCGCACCGCTTACGCAGTCTAACCCCTTAGCAGAGGGTCCCCTTATAGCCACTTGGGTATCTCTCCATGGCTCCCCGAACAGGACTCGAACCTGTGACAACTCGATTAACAGTCGAGTGCTCTACCAACTGAGCTATCAGGGAACGTCAGCTGTAATTAATAATTTATCAAAAGTTTAGACGAGAGTCAAGCCTTCGTCAGCTCTGTTATTTTGAGTCTGCCGCTGCAGCGTCCACAGCGATATTTGCGCACATCTACTTTACGCTTACGCTTGTACACCTGTGAGCAGCTCTGACAGATCAGCTCATATTTATAGGGGAGTGATCTGCGAGCTTTTCCACCAGGCAAGCCCTGGCAGTACCTGCTCCCTCCTACCTGAGCTAACAGCTGCTTGAATTCCGGATCACGATGCTTATAGCCTCTTCCGCGTATATGCAAATGATAATGGCATAGCTCATGTTTAATGATCTTCTCTACCTCATCCGCTCCGTACACCGCTAACTGATGCGGATTAATCTCAATACGATGGCTGCGAAGCATATATCTGCCGCCTGTTGTCGTCAAACGTTTGTTAAAGACAGCCTCATGGCGAAAAGGTACACCGAAGCTATCCATGGATATCCGTTCTATCCAAGCCTGTAATTCTTCGTTTGTCATTAGATTCACACTTCTTCAGCTCACTTCCGTGCATTGTTTCTACTTGATTGTAACTATACCTTGGGATACACTGTCAAGGAACGTTTAAGAACGACGACCAAAAGGGGAGAATCATCGTTATGTCCAAGATGCGCTATATCATTATGCAGCATGCTGCTGGTCAGCTCGAATTTGTAGAAATGCCATCTGATTATGCCTATCAGCTCAGTGCTCTGAATCTGCGTCTCCACAAAGAGATCAGCAAGCTTACAGCAGATGTGGTTCCAACCTTACCAAGGGCCATTGCTGAATGCGATCAGCTGGATTTGCTCGAAGAGCAATACGCCATCACAGGCGGTCTTGATTATATTAACCAGCTGGAACGATCCTTTGCTTCTGTCAAAGAGGAGCACTACCCACTAGTTGCCCTGTTAACAGAGATTCGCGCCCTTCAGGCCCAGCTCGAACAATGGTATGAGGAAGAAGAACTCATCTAATTAACTCCTCCTGAATTAGAAATGACAAAATAACCGTTCTGCAGATCAAACTAAAGAAATGACGAATGTCTTCTTTAGCCGATCTGTCCAGAACGGTTATTTGATGTAGACCTGCACTAATCGGGCGTTTCCCCCATATGCTAACGTACAGATGTTAACGGGTGTTAGGAGGGATTCCCTTGCCACAGTGGCTGAGTAACCAACTTATGCGTGCATTTCACAAAAAGGACAGTCGTCAAATCAAGCTCTTGAACGAATGCTGGTTCTTCTATCGCAATCGTCCGGGCAATACTGGCGGAATAGAGGCCAATGATTCCAGACTATAGTAATCCATCTACAGCCGATAGCGCTTCTCTTTGCTCTCAGCGCATCGGCTGCTTTTTAACTTAAATGTCTATTTAAGCTTTATTCGGGTTCTTCATTGTCAGTGCAACTCGGCCTTTCTTCAGCTCGACACTAAGTACCCACACCGTCACATTATCTCCTACAGAAACGACGTCCATTGGGTGCTTCACAAAGCCTTCACTCATCTGCGAGATGTGGACAAGCCCATCACTCTTAATTCCAATATCCACAAAAGCGCCGAAGTCGATAACATTCCGTACGGTTCCCTGCAGCTCCATACCCGCTTCCAGATCCTCAATCTTAAGCACATCGGTACGGAAGATTGGCAGCGGCAGCTCGTCCCGCGGATCGCGGCCCGGACGCTGCAGACTATCGATAATATCACGTAGTGTAGGCACACCCACCTCTAACTTGCCTGCAAGCTCTTCTATCCGCTGCTCATCGAGCATCTGCGCAAGCTCTTGGCTGCCGAGCTTGTCCAGATCCACCTTCAGCTCTTGGAAGAGCCGATCCACAACAGCATAGGATTCCGGATGGATTGCAGTGCGGTCCAGCGGATTCACTCCTTCAGAGATACGCATGAAGCCTGCACATTGCTCGAAGGTCTTCGCTCCTAAACGAGGGACTTTTTGCAGCTCCTTGCGTGTAGTGAATTTGCCGTTCTCCTCACGGTACTTCACAATGTTTTTGGCAATCGTTGCATTAACGCCTGCCACATACGACAGCAAGGAAGGAGAAGCGGTATTCACATCTACCCCTACATGGTTAACCGCGGATTCAACCACGGCCTTCAAGCTGTCCTCCAAATGCTTCTGAGAGACGTCGTGCTGATACTGGCCTACTCCAATGGCTTTGGGATCGATCTTGACGAGCTCTGCAAGCGGATCCTGTACACGGCGGGCAATCGAGGCAGCACTCCGCTCTGCTACATCCAGGTCAGGGAATTCCTCTTGAGCCAGCTTGGAAGCAGAATACACACTGGCACCTGCCTCGTTAACGATCAGATAAGCGAGTGACTTGGCTTCAAGCTCTTGAATGACCTCGGCCACGAACTGTTCTGTCTCGCGCGAAGCCGTTCCGTTACCAATTACAATCAGCTCAATATCATACTTGTGGATCAGCTCGTTAAATTTCTCTTTTGCTGCCTGCTTCTTATTGTTAGGCGGTGTTGGATAAGTCACAGCCACCTCCAGCAATTTACCCGTATCATCCACAACCGCAAGCTTACAGCCTGTACGGTAGGCAGGATCGACTCCCAGCACCCGCTTACCCTTGATCGGCGGCTGCAGTAGCAGACTGCGCAGGTTACCAGAGAAGATCGAGATCGCCTGGTTCTCCCCTTTTTCCGTAAGCTCGGCTCTGACCTCGCGCTCGATGGAAGGAGCAATCAGACGCTTATAGGCATCCTCAATTACGAACCGCATTTGCTCCTCAACGACCGAAGAAGGCTTCAGAATCTGGCGTCCAATATAGTTATGAACCGGTTCTGCATTCACATCGAGCCCGATCTTAAGAATATTTTCCCGCTCTCCCCGATTGATCGCCAGGATGCGGTGTGGCGGCATTTTTTTGGCCAGCTCACGGTAGCTGTAATAGTTCTCATACACGGATTCCACTTCAGCATCCTTCGCCTCGGAAGTGAGCACTCCATGGTCCAGCGTATAACGGCGAACCCATTTGCGAATTTCTGCATCGTCTGCAATATTTTCCGCAAGAATATCCAGGGCTCCTGCTAGTGCAGCTTCTGCACTCTCTACACCCAGCTCCTCATTCACATAGCTTGCTGCCTCTTCAAGCACATTTCCGTTCTTGGGCTGATTCCAGATCCATTCGGACAAGGGCTCAAGGCCTCTCTCCTTGGCAATGCTGGCACGGGTTTTTCTTTTTTGACGATAAGGCCGGTACAGGTCCTCTACCTCTTGAAGCTTCACTGCCTCGGTAATGGCTGCTGTAAGTTCTGGTGTAAGCTTACCCTGCTCATCAATAATCCGGATAACTTCTACCTTGCGATCCTCCAGATTGCGCAGATACAGGGTACGCTCTTCAATAAGACGCAATACGTTCTCATCCAGTTCACCGGTCATTTCCTTACGATATCGTGCGATGAAGGGTATCGTATTTCCTTCGTTCAGGAGGCCGACCGTCGTTCTAACCTGCTTGATTGTAAGCGACAGCTCCTTAGCCACTTGCTTCACAATTCGCTCTTCACGCTCTTGTTTCACTTGTTCTTCGTTAACTTCCATTGTCGTTGATTCCGTCAAAAAAATCCCTCTTTCCTGTAGGAATTACCTGGGGCGATCTTGAGTTGGAGGCGCTAGAGCAAACTACGAAGCTTAATGCTGCGCCTGTGAGTATGGTCTTCCAATCGCTGTTGTTCTTAGAGTTATACGATTTAATAAGACCTGATAAGGTTCAACTCTAAGAACAAAGGCGAACGCATTCGCTTCTCCAGTCCATTCTCACCTGCTCCGCAGCGCTCCGTTAATGCTGATGCATCCTCCAAAAAAATATCGCACCCTCCAATTTTTCTTTTTTTATATACTGCACATATTTTTTAGGTTAGTAGAAGTCGGTTTGTGCTCCGCTTCATTCTCTTTATTTTTCGGTTTAAAATGATTATTTTATCATCCGTTAATGAATGATGATACTTTATTATCACAGAACTTGACCTTAATTTCCACATCTGACCTGCTTTCCACCCCTTTTCAGGACAAAAAAAGACCGTTTCGGCCCACTTCAGTTATGGCCAAAACGGTCTGACTTTATATTAAATTTACACTCTCTTGAACCGATGAAGCTCGCTGTGGAAGTCTCCCTTTTTGCTTCCCACCGAAATTCCTGCATACATCAGTGCATCACCACTGTATACGCCATCTCCATTAACAAGGGCATAATCACGATCCGGGTCCAATCCGGTCAGCTTGAGGCGGGCCAGCGGAGCATTAGGCTCTGCAAGAACACGGAAGTAGAATACAGCAACATCCACGCCGTCTGGTGATACGAACATCCAAGCGGTTTCATTGCCTTCAAACGGACTTAAGAGCCGGTAGAATACACCGAATTGCACAAGCTCACGGATTTCCTTATAGAGTTCAACCTGCGCAGCTACAACGGACTTCTCCTCATCTGTGAACTTGGTCAGATCCAGCTCATAACCAAAATTACCGGACATTGCGACATTACCGCGAGTCTCAAGGGAAGTTGTACGTTCTACCTGGTGGTTAGGTACTGCTGAGATGTGCGAAGCCATCGCACTGACCGGATAAACAAGGCTTGTACCATATTGAATGCGAAGGCGGGATACCGCATCCGTATTATCGCTCGTCCAGGTCTGAGGCATGTAGTACAGCATCCCTGGATCGAAACGTCCACCGCCGCCGGAGCAGCTCTCGAACAGAATGTCAGGGAAAGCAGTGGTGATGCGTTCCATCACATCATATAGACCTAGCATATAACGATGTGCCGTCTCCTTCTGTCTCTCCGCAGGCAGCTGTGCAGAACCAATCTCCGTCATATTCCGGTTCATATCCCACTTCACATAAGTAATCGGTGCACTTGATAAAATATCTGTAATCATACGAACGATTTCATCCTGTACATCCTTGCGTGACATATCGAGCACGAGCTGCTGTCTGCCCTCTGTCCGGCGTCTGTCCGGGACATGCAGACACCAGTCCGGATGTGCCTTATACAATTCGCTGTCCGGTGAGATCATCTCCGGCTCGAACCACAGACCAAATTGCATTCCGGTATCGGTCACACGTTTCACAAGATGATCAAGTCCATCCGGCAGCTTCTTCTTGTCGACAACCCAATCTCCCAGCGAAGAGTTGTCGCTGTCACGATGACCGAACCAGCCGTCATCGAGAACAAATAGTTCGATGCCAAGCTCTTTGCCGGCTGCCGCAATACTCTCGATCTTGTCTGCATTGAAATTGAAATACGTCGCTTCCCAGTTGTTAACCAGAATTGGACGCTGCTGATCTCTGAATTTCCCGCGGGCTAATCTCTCCCGATACAAGGCATGGTAGCTGCGTGACATCCCGCCAAGACCTTGATCGGAATATACCATGACGACTTCTGGTGTTTGGAATGACTCTCCTGGTGTGAGCTGCCACCCAAACTCAAATGGATTAATACCAAGGGACATTCTCGTCGTCTTGAACTGATCCACTTCTGCCGCTGCTACGAAGCTTCCACTGTACACAAGGCTGAAGCCAAACACTTCACCGGACACTTCCGTTGCTCCAGGGGTAAGAAGCGCTGCAAATGGGTTCTGCTGATGTGAGCTGGATCCGCGGCGGCTTTCGACACTTTGCGTGCCCACCGTCAGCGGCTTGCGGATAATTTCCCGCTCCCTGACCCAAGCACCTGATAACTGAAGCCACTCGTAATCCGCATGTGGAAAATCAATACTTGCGCTCAGTGCACGCAAAATTTCACTGGTCGCATCGCCTGTATTGGTAATCCGGGCAGAGCGGGTAATCGCATTATAATGATTATAGGCAGTATAGCTAAGCTCAAGCTTGATTCCAGCAACCGCATCCTCCAGCTGAATAATGAGCGTATCTGCTTCATCCTCTTGCTCTATATAAGTCTGTGGAAGACCTTCTAACTGCGGCTTTCCGCGCACAATGCTGTGGCCTGTATATAAGAACTCGGTTACTGTGGAACCGTTTGCTTGTTTCAATTGAAGTGCCGGATTTCTAAAGTCACTCGTACCATATACCGGATATTCCTGCGGCAGTGTATCAAAGGATATTGTCCGGTCCTCAGGCACGGGATTTGGGCTGAAGGAAGAGCGCTCCTGACGCACCTGAAGCCAGCTTAAGTCACCGTGTCTTAGTTTTTTTCCATAATAGAGATGAGTCAAATGTCCTGTAGGCATGACTTGAAATACATAACTTGCTTCTACGGTTTGCAGATGGAATAATCGCTTTTCCTCGGTATAGAAAATCCCCATATTTCCCTCCATGGTCTCCACTGTTTCCAGCTTATCGGCTATCATTCGTAAGATGAATAACAGCGCTTTCAACAACATGAGACATCTTTTTATTTTTTTCTCTCATCAGTATAGATTTCTCTAGAGCGGAATGCAATGAATTATCTTCGTCTCTTGTTAGCGGTTTCAACTAAAAAAAGTACCAATCCCGTTAATATCCTGAAAAAAAAGAGAGTGCACGGCCTATATAAGACCATGCCCTCTCTTCACTCGAACAGTAATTAGAAATCAATTAATCCCAGACTGATCTGTAGAGCTTCACCCACAAGCTTCATCGTATCATCATCCAGATGCGTAATCTTGTCAGTTAGGCGCTGTTTGTCAATCGTTCTAATCTGTTCGAGCAACACAACAGAATCCCGATCAAAACCGTGCAGTTCTGCATCAATTTCCACGTGGGTCGGCAGCTTCGCCTTCTGAATCTGAGCCGTAATGGCCGCAACGATACAAGTAGGACTAAAGCGGTTGCCAATATCATTCTGGATCACAAGCACCGGTCTGACTCCCCCTTGCTCGGAACCGACAACGGGTGAAAGATCCGCAAAAAAAACGTCGCCGCGTTTAACGATCAATGTTTACACCCCGCTCACTAAGCGGCCCAGAGTGCTGTCTGCATCATCCTCCGCGTGAAAAGCTTCAGAAGCCATGGTCAAATTAATCTTGGCCATTTCCATATAGCCGCGCTGCATCGACTCCCGGATATAACGCTTCTTCCGTTCGTTTAAATACAGCTTCATGGCTTGCCTGATGAATTCACTGCGGTTCGAATTCTCCATTGCTACAATACCATCTACTTCCTGTAAGAGATGATCCGGCAAACTAATCATAATCCGTTTGGTGTTCTGTACATTGGTCAAGTTCTCTTCCACCCCCACACAAAACCTTACGCCACTGTGAACCAGTATAACGTTATTTAAGGAAATTTATACAAGAGGATATATATGCCCCGCGTATATCAACTATGCATTACTCATTATAAACGGTATGATATGATACGTACATCATCCATTTTGCGAATAACTACACTTTTCGCGGACATTAGACGAAAATCCTCTTTTCAAAAGCGAAAAATTTCCGGAAAATTTTAGGATAAGAGAGAGTTTACTCGAGATATGACTTGACCGGACCTCATGTACACACGCGGAATTCGATTCGCTAGCATACAGATCACTTCATAGTTAATGGTACCCAGCTTGGAGGCCAGTTCGTCGGCACTAATGGTACTGCCCATCTGCTGACCGATGATAACAACCTCTTCACCTGCTTTAATATCTTCCTGTTCTTCATTTAACGATTGTAATGACACCATACACTGATCCATGCAGATCGTACCAACGACTGGAACGCGGCGTCCGCGTACTAATACTTCTACCTTACCGCCGAGCATACGTGAAAAACCGTCTGCATAACCGATAGGCAAGGTTCCAATCTTCTCGTCCTTGGACGAGTAGTATCTTGTTCCATAACTTATACCCCAGTGTTCAGGAACCTCTTTTACGTATACAATCTTCGTCGTAAGTGTCAGCACTGGGAGCAAGTGAACCGCATTATGATCAACCTCGGCTGACGGATATAATCCGTACAGGCTGATGCCTATCCGAACCATGTCCAGACTCAGCGTCGGTGTATCAATTGCAGCTGCACTATTCCCCGTATGTATGATTGGGATGCTGTAGCCCTGATTTCGCAGTGCACTCACCACATCCATAAATCGTTGGTACTGTATAAGTGTATAGGCTTTATCCTCTTCGTCCGCCTTGGCAAAATGGGTATATGCCCCTTCAAGCATGACATAAGATAATCGTTTCAAGCGCTGAGCATAATGCTCGGCATCTTCCGCTGTGATGACACCTAATCGTCCCATTCCACTATCAATCTTGAGATGGACCTTCAATAGGTTATCCTGATGATCATCCAATGCGAAAGGTTCGAGAGCTTCAATACTCTGCAGCACCTCTTCACTAAACACTGTAACCGTAATTTGGTGCTTGTAAGCAACCTCAATACCTTCCGGCGGTGTATATCCCATTACCAGAATCGGCGAGCGAATACCTGCCTGTCTGAGTTCAAGCGCTTCATCCAGAAATGCAACATTCAGATAGTCCACATCCAGCCGTTCCAGCTCTTTTGCAATTTCCACTGCTCCATGGCCATAGGCGTTAGCCTTCACACATGCACTGAAGAGCACACCTTCTGGCAATACGTTACGAAAACGATCCACATTATGTCTTAAATGATCCAAGTTGATTTCAGCTTGGGTCGGGCGATACTGTCCTTGCACCCGCAGTCACCTTCCCTGATTTACATTTCCACTACAGCAATAAGTCTTATCGTATAAAACAGGGAGACCGCTGTCAAATACAGGTGTTTCTAATTATGGAACCTTTAAAAAAGAGGATACACTCATAACATACCCAATACCTTCACAGATAAAAATCCTGGAGTTATTTTCGCACAATTAAAAGTATTTCCATTACTCATTCTTCCAGCAGACCGATGGAGCGTTCCACAAAGAGGCGAACAGCCGTTATTTTACGGAAGACATCCATAAATAACGGCTTGATTTATTATATTACATATAAAATGATTTGGTTCTTAGTAATAAGCAGACGCTGCCTAATTATTTACCCGTTTGATCCTGCATTGAAGCAGCGATTTTCACCATTTCGGATTCCGGCAGATCATCGCTCGTAATTCTATATTCCATTCCCTCATCAAACCAGGTCAGCGTTCTCGGCAGTTCGGTTGTAATCATCCCAATTGTGAATCCGAGATCGACTGGGCTCGTTACCGCATAGGAGGATGCACGGTCCTGAGGTCTTGCTTCTATAATGGTATAATTATATGTTCCTTCGAATCGAAGCATAACTGCGTAATCATCCTCTGTCTCCATAATGGTCGGCTCGCCTTTGAAATCGACACCTTCCGGCAGATAGGTAGGCTCGATCACGCCGAAGTCTCCAAGCTCAGGAATATCGATAGCACCCGTTGTTTCATCTGTAGCTTCAGGTGACTCAGCTGCATCATTCGCAGGAGCTTGTTCGTTGTTCACCTCAGCACCCGGGGCATTCGCCTCTGGAGTTCCTGATTCGGTTCCTGGGTCTGTCTCCCCTGCATTGTCTTCCGGAGTTGTAACCTCCTCGTTGACTTGCGGAACGGCTTCACCGCTCTCGCTGTCGCTAGGCTCGGTAATCGTACCTTCGGCAGGTGCTTGACTTTGACCTGCATTTGCAGACATATTCTTCTGCATATCAAAGGCTTCTTTCTCGAATTTCGTACCAAACTCAAATTTGTCAAACTTCACATCCACTACGACCTTCGCATTGGCATCCGATACAGATACCTGCTTCGGAGCATAGTCCGCTTTGTTCAGCCAAATTTTTTGGCGTACAAGGGAATGCGTATTGTAGTTGGCAGCGACATCAAAAACATAGCTTTCTTCCTCATCGACAAACTGACGCGTGTTGTCTCCAATAATGCTGCGAACCAGTGTTTCATACAGATACACTTGACCCTGGTTATCCGGCCAGTCGCTTTGGAAGCGGAAGCTCTTGTTCAGACTAGGTGTGAGAACGAATACACCATCATCATTACGCAGGACGATCTGAGTGATGTCCTTCTTGGCATTTGTCAGCGCAATACGGTAATACGAAGGCTTTTGGTGCCATACTTCAACTTTGTACTCCTGAGGCGCATCTCCTGAATAGAGGGTCATTACACCTGATCCCTGATAACTCTCAAGACCACCCACGACTTCGTTCAAATCCTTTACTACTGAATCTGCATCCTTTGGTCCACAAGCCGCAAGCAGACCCGAAAAGCACAGAACCATGGCTAGAACCCATGATATCCGGCGCATGACATCATCCCCTTTAACACTGATTTCAACTGATTGATACATGTTTATGAGGGACTTGTTCGATTTATGCAGACTGGCCTGACAAGCATGACAAACATATTTTTAAAGCGATGAAATCCTTGGTTAGAGGGGAAAGAATCCATCAAAAAAAAGAGCCCCTGAGGGCTCTGCGTATGCTGTGCTGCTGCTACTTAAGATCTTCTTCCTTAGGAACCAGTTCAAAGATTTTTTCCGATTCCATCGTATCAATGAGACGATTCAGCCACTTGTAATAAGCCACAGCTGCCTTCATCTTCTCCATATCCTGAATAAGGACCTCCTTCAGAGGTTCGTCATCCTGATGCGCTCTGAGCATACGCTCAATCTCTTCAATGGCCTTCTTGAAAGAAAGCAGATTACTCTCCGCCGCTTTTCTCCATTTGATCGCAAAATAGTCCGTAAACGTCTGATGCCAGTCGTATTCAACCTCATATTGATCTTTACGGGACCCCTTGCTCCATACCTTATTCACCATCTTCATATCAAGGAGATTACGTACGCCTGTACTCATGCTGGTCTTGCTCATTTCCATCTCTCGTCCCATATCATCCAGCGTCATCGGCTTATCGGCAAAAAAAAGCAGTCCATATAAATGTCCGGAAGAGGAGCTGAGTCCATACAAGTCCATATTTTTACCAACGGTTTGGATTACGCGCTTGCGAATATTCATTAGTTTGTCTTGCTGCTGTTCATTTAATTGGTCCAAGCTCATGCTTGCAACCTCCCATTCTAAATCGTCAGGTATTAAAAAGAGTCAAGATAAGAGGTCTTATTCTCTCACCGACATAAACTGAATCCATTCAGGACAAAATATAGGCACCTAAACATAACATGATCTATTTTAGAAAAAGCATCACTAAAAGTAAAGAAACGACAGCCCTAGATTGACATCAAAAAACAACATTAAACCTTGATGTGACAGCACTTCTAACATCGTACAGTTTTTTCTGTACATACTTTACGTTCTGAATGTTCGTTTGAAATTATACATTTTATTTGTTACACTGGCAAAGGCTTATGTTCAGAAAACAAGCTTCACAGCGTGTATATCCGCTCTGCAAGCTAAAAATAAAGGAGTGTACCTATGACCATTCTGGAAGTCAGAAACGTCAGCAAGCTGTTTGGTCCCGGCGCAAGCGAGGGCGCAAAGCTGCTCAGTCAAGGCTGGGACAAGAAACGGCTGGCCACAGAAAAAGGAATCACTGTTGGTGTGAACCAAGTCAATATGGAAATTAAGCAGGGAGAAATCTTTGTGATTATGGGCTTGTCCGGAAGCGGAAAGTCTACTCTAGTGCGAATGCTAAATCGCTTGATTGAACCCACCTCCGGTGAAATTCTTGTTCATGGCAAGGATCTTCGCAAGATGAACAAAGAACAGCTCCGTGAAGTGAGAAGAAAAACAATCAGCATGGTGTTCCAGAGCTTTGCGCTTCTGCCGCACCGTACCGTGCTGGATAACGTAGAATATGGACTTGAAATTCAAAAAGTGGATAAATCCGTTCGTACCGAAAAAGCCAAAGAAGCTTTGGCGCTTGTCGGCCTCAAAGGCTGGGAAGACAAGCTGCCAAGTGAGCTGAGTGGTGGTATGCAGCAGCGTGTGGGTCTCGCCAGAGCACTGGCCAATGATCCTGAAGTCATGCTCATGGATGAAGCCTTCAGTGCGCTTGACCCTCTGATCCGCCGTGATATGCAGGACGAGCTGCTCGAGCTGCAGGATCGGATGAAGAAAACCATTGTCTTCATTACACATGATCTGGATGAAGCGCTCCGTATCGGGGACCGAATTGCACTGATGAAAGACGGTGCAGTAGAACAGATTGGAACACCGGAAGAAATCATGATTCAGCCAGCGAACTCGTTCGTCGCACGATTTGTGGAGGATGTGGATCTGTCGAAGGTTCTGACTGCTGCTCATGTTATGCGCAGACCAGAGACCATTACTCTGGATCGTGGACCTCGTGTTGCTCTTGAGCTCATGCGTGAAAGAGGGATCTCGAACTTATTCGTTATTGACCGTTCGAAGAAGCTGCTCGGCGTTATTACTGCTGAAGACGCTGCACGTGCTTCTAAGGATGGACAAACCATTCAGGATATTCTAATCACCGATGGTCCTCAAGTACCGCCGGAAACGCTTATGAATGAACTGTTCGAAATTACGAGCTCTGCGAAGGTTCCCCTTGCCGTCGTTAATGAGAATGGAAGACTGGAAGGCGTTATTGTGAGAGGCGCACTCCTCGGAGCGCTTGGTGGAGAAGTATCTGCAACGAAGGAGGAATCTATAAATGCCTAAGTTACCTATTGCGGAATGGATTGATGCCATTGTTGATTGGCTGAATGTATCCATTGCCGGATTCTTCCGTCTCATTTCAACCGTGATTGAGAGCGTCGTTGGATTTTTCTCAGGGCTGTTTATGCTTCCACACCCTATTCTTTTTATCATCATCATAGGAGTCATTGCTTACTTGCTAGGTAAATGGAAGCTCGCCCTGTTTACAGTACTCGGCTTCCTGCTTATTTATAACTTGGGATACTGGCCTCAGTCCATGGATACACTTGGGCTTGTTGTCACCTCGGGTATTATATCTATTGTAATCGGCGTACCCCTTGGGATTTTGTCTGCATACAGCCGTTCTATAGAGCGTATCGTCACACCGATTCTTGACCTGATGCAGACGATGCCTGCCTTTGTATACCTGCTTCCGGCAGTAACCTTCTTCAGTCTAGGCGTTGTACCGGGTGTTATTGCTTCTGTTATCTTCTCTATACCGCCTACCATTCGGATGACCCATCTCGGGATTCGTCAGGTATCAAAAGAGCTGGTTGAGGCTGCAGATGCATTCGGATCTACATCTAGCCAGAAGCTGTTCAAGGTACAGCTCCCGCTTGCCATGCCTACGCTGATGAGCGGTGTGAACCAGACCATTATGCTGTCACTGTCCATGGTCGTTATTGCTTCCATGATCGGTGCGCAAGGGATTGGTGCAGAAGTATACCGTGCAGTAGGACAGCTTCAAATCGGTAAGGGCTTTGAGGCTGGACTTGTTGTCGTCGTTCTTGCTATTGTGCTTGACCGATTTACACAGAACCTCGTCGGCAAGCCGGGACAAAAGAAGAAGAGCCGCCTTACTTCCAAGCAGCGGATCTGGATCGGTTCGGCTGCAGCAGCTATTGTACTGATTGCAGGATTCTCTCAATATTTTGTGGGCGGATCGAATACAGGCGGAACTGCCGCCAGCGGCAGTGTTGGTGAAGAAGTAAATTATGAGATTATCGGAATCGACCCTGGTGCCGGCATTATGGCATCCACTAATAAAGCCATTGAAGATTATGAGCTGACCGATTGGACCCTTGTCGAAGGCTCTGGTTCCGCTATGACTGCCATGCTGGAGAGAGCAATCCAGAATGAACAGCCGATTATTATAACTGGCTGGACACCTCACTGGATGTTTAATAAATATGATCTGAAGTACTTGGAAGATCCGAAGAAGTCTTACGGTGAAGCCGAAGAAATTCATACTGTTGCACGTAAAGGTCTTCAAGAAGACCATCCGACCGCCTATGAGTTTCTGGATCGGTTCCAATGGACTCCTGAGGATATGGGTGAAATCATGATTGCCATTCAGGATGGTGCTTCTGCGGAGGAGGCTGCAGCGGAATGGGCTGAAGCTCATCCAGATAAAGTAGACGAATGGATCAGCGGGCTATCACCGGTCAGCGGTGATTCCATCAAGCTCAGTTATGTAGCTTGGGATTCTGAAATTGCGAGTACCAACCTCGCCGATTACATTCTGTCCGAGAAGCTCGGATATAATGTCACTTCACTTCAGGTGGAAATGGGACCCATGTGGCAGGGTGTAGCCAGCGGAGATGTAGATGCATCCCTTGCCGCTTGGCTGCCGGTAACATCCGCTGCTTATGTGGAGAAATACAAGGATCAAATTGATGATCTGGGTGTCAACCTGGAAGGTGCCAAGACAGGTCTTACCGTACCTGCTTACATGGATATCGATTCCATCGAAGATTTGAAGTAGGCTAACAGCATAAAGCCGCAGTGAACTAGGTCTTCCTAGATCACTGCGGCTTTTTCTATCGATGTCCAGCTGGAGCAAGATTACATATTTATATATAGTCCCTTGTTTGCTGCTTGCGTAGACATTCGCCATCTGCTATTTGCTACTCGTTCTCACCAGAGCCAGAGCCACTTCTGGCACTTCTTGTCTGCTTCACCACCTGGTGTCCGTATACCGAAAATGCGCCTGCAAGAATACCTTGTATGACAGAATCAGGCGAAAGACCGAGTATCCATACACTCAAACCGACGGCTACGACGACAACGACATACACAATCGTCCAATCTGGAAAGGATGGTGTTGACTTCAGAATATATCCTACCACCCAGCATGCCGCCACGACGCCGACAAGTCTCGGGTCAATCAATTCCCATATTGCGCTCCATTCCACTAAGGGCCGCCCCCTATCTCGCTGAAAGATATGAATAAATGAAATAACACTCAAGGATTCCTCTACTCGTTATATATGCGAATGGATAGGAAATAAGTACATGCTGTATCAGGGACCCTTACGGGACGATTATTAGTGAATATAAACAAGAAGAAAGCCCCTTCCTTTTGATAGAGGAAAGAGGCATCTATAGAAAGACATCATTATTTATATAGCTAGTATCCGTTAACGATCATTACTCATATTCCTTGTCAATTACTCGGTCGCTTCGCATCGTGTTAATCGGACGTACATTTTGCTCAATTTGTTCACGGTGCGGCTCAAGGAATGGTGGCAAGGACAGCTTCTCTCCCAATGTCTCGTAAGGTTCATCTCCCATGAAGCCAGGACCGTCTGTTGCAAATTCAAATAGAAGCTGCGGCGTGACTCTCGCATATAATGATTCGAAGAAATGCCGATCCACATAGCCTGAGGTTGTAAATCCAAAGCTCGACATCCGCTCAATCCATTCTTCAAGCACGGCACGGTCCTCTACGCGGAATGCAGCATGATGAACGGTTCCGTACCCTTGGCGTGCGGGCGGAAGCATCGTATTATGTTCAACGACAACCTGTGCTCCGTTGCCTCCTTCACCTACCTCGAATAAATGAAGTGAGCCTTCAGCAGCAATTTCCTTGAATAAGAGTACCCGCTCCATCAATTCTTTAATGTAATCGAACTGGGCATGACGAATATAGATCGGTCCGAGACCCGTAATGGCATACTCAAGAGGAATGGGTCCATTCTGCCAAGGTGTGCCCGATGCCACTCCCTTATTATACTCATCCGAAATCAGCTGGTACTGTTGATCATCAAAATCAACAAAAGACAATGTTTTCTTACCGAATTGTTCTTTCACCCCGGTATGCTTGACACCAAGGCGGTCAAACCGCTTGACCCAATAATCAATAGCTGCATCGCTCGGCACCCGGAATGAAGACTTGTAAATTTCATCATTACCATGCTTGCCTTGCGGAATGCCGGGGAAATCGAAGAATGTCATGTCCGTTCCCGCACTCCCCTTGTCATCTGCGAAGAACAAATGATAGGTCTGGATATCGTCCTGGTTAACCGTCTTCTTGACGAGACGCATGCCGAGAACATAAGTGAAGAACTCATAGTTCTTCTCCGCATTGCTGGTGATTGCCGTTACGTGATGGATTCCTTTTAAATGATTCATCATGTCATCTCCTTAGTTAAATATGTTAAACAGGGATCAAATTCCTCACTCAATAAATGAGATTTTCAAAATAATCTAAATAAAGTATTTTAAAATTAAGATAATTCCTTATGAAGCAAGGTTTTGTTTCTCTGCTTCTATGTTTATTAGTTTATAACTAAACTGATGTGTTGTCAAGCCCATTATGGCAAAACCAATCGCACAGCATACAGCAGCTTCTCCCTGCTACAGCAAGCCGCTCGGCTGAACCGGATAGAGCTTACCCTGAATAGCAAAGGACACACGCCCTGTCTCCTCGGAAACGACCAGTACAAGACAGTCCGTTCGTTCGGTCAGTCCAATGGCCGCGCGATGACGTGTGCCCAGCATCTCCTCGCCTTCATAAAACTGTGCGGTAGGATAAATATTGCCTGCGGAGAGAATCACATTCTTATCCACAACCACCCCGCCGTCATGCAGTGGATTCCCCGGGTAAAATATAGACTCCATCAGTGAGAAGGAAAGAATCGCATTGATCGGAATGCCAGAATGGACAAACGGTTTGATCTCGTCCTTTCTTCGAATGGCAATGAGCGCTCCATGTCTTCGCTCTGATAAATGCTGCACAGTTGTTGCCAGCGTCGCATAATGATCAGTAAACGGCTCAAGATAAGTTCGTAAGTAGTAAGAGGCAGCAATGGTATGAATAGCCCGGAACTGCTGGTTCATCTGCTCGAATTGATTCAGAATACAGCACTGATTCTCCTCTATGGTGCCAAGCACACGATGGATGCCATCCATCAGCAGATGCAGCTGATTATTTAATTGATTTTTCATCGCTTCTGGCAGTGCCGGTTCGAGTGTATCCATTATTGCTTCATGGCTCCTTCATTAGATATATTTGTCCCTAATAGATTTCCCCGTGTAACTGTGAAGTTATTCAGGTGAGAATATTAGAAATGCCTGCGCATCAGGAGTATGTCCTGTATCGCAGGCATTTGTCGGAACATCATTAAACCGGTAAATTTACATTGCAGCCAGTTCTTCTTCCGTGACCCATTTATGGTTTGTGACAGGCTCACCGCCCGTAGTTGGAGTAAAATCAACCATATATACGGTGGTTTGCTTAGCCGTATCGATCGTGGCCTCTGCCCCTTTCATCCCTTCCATATGATCGGCGAGCAGCACGACCTCGCTGCCTGGTGTAAACGGTTCGCTGCCCGCATCCTGGATTTCTTCATGGATGACCCACTTATGATCCGTTACTTGCTCTCCACCGTTAACAGGTGTATATGAAACCGTATAAACGGTCGTGTCAAACGCTCCGGTTATGGTAGCTTCTGCTCCCTTCATGCCTGACATGTGGTCTGTAGTGATCTGTGCCGTTTCCCCTACTTTATATTTCGGATTTGCCGCTTCCTTTAAACCTTCAGGAACGTCACCTGACGAAGAATGATTCATGGCCGAATGATCTTGGTGCGCCGCTGTGTCTGCAGCATCGTTTGAATTGCTGTCGCCAGCATTGCCGCATCCGCTCATGATGAGCATGGCTGTAATTCCGATTAGTGCCAGTTGTTTTTTCATATTTCATTCACCTCGTCTAATGTCTTTGATGCATTTATAATATACCCTATAGGGGTATAATTCAAACATTATATTATCCTTGCTTATTTTGCCTGGGGTCAGATCGTACAACCTGTACTACATATGCCCGCTAAAAATAAAACAGCCTTTCGTTCCAAAGGAACAAAGGCTGTTAAAGAGGTTACGATATGGAACTCACGCTGTCTATTCCTTAATCGTTACGGTCACTGGAGAATACTCGGCGATAACAGTCTGTCCATGAACAGATACGCTGCCTTCCGGAGACAAATCCTTCTCTGTCATAATGCCGAGCGCAATCGTAAATTTGTTCATTTTGACCGGAATGCCCGTTTCGCGGCGAACCTCGTGACCATTGACCAGGAATACAGCTTCATCATTAGCACGGTTATACGTAATGGTATACGTGTTGAACTCTTGAGGCTTAAAGTGAGCGTCATCCTCTTTAAAAATGCTGAAGTAACGGGTCTTGTCCGATTCAGGCACCTTCACGCCCGGGAACGGAAGAATCGCATATACACTGCAGAACTGCTCATTGTTCGCAAAAAAGTCGAGTGCTGCACCAGTGCTGAAATCGAGCAGATTCAAGGATACATAGCCATCATAAAAGTCTCCCGGAACCGTTCCTCTTGTACGCGCACGAATCTGCAGCTCAAATGTCACTTCACCGGATTCCGGCACTTCGACTTCCTGGGCAGAATAATACATATGCTTCGCATTATCGAGGATCTGAACCTGGTCATGCTGGCGGCTCAGTGGTGCCCGTACATATAATATTCCGTTCCGTACGATGACCACCGCATCCGGCTCCCTGTACTCCCAGAACGTTCCGTCCGGAAGGGCGAATCCTCCAATCTTCCACACTTTACCTTCATCTAAAATGGAGTGAAAATCTCCAAAAACGCGCTGCTGCTCCATTGATTGATCCTTCTTTCTATATATCTGAATTGGGTCTCAAATGCTCATACCCTTCTAGTATAAAGGATTATCGAGATTAATTCCTGCCCAATACACGAATGCATTCTAACCCTCTTTATTTTTTCAGATGATAAGGAACCGTTGCAACAACGACATTCTTCCGATACAGCAGATAAGTGCGGATCATGAGACTCGATTGATTGTGCAGCGCATGCTGCCATCCTTTTTTCGGAATAAATTGCGGTATAATAACAGTGACCTCGTAGTTTGTTTCTTTTGCCTTGTGCTGAATGATATCAATAAACTTCGAGAGCGGATTGATAATACTTCGATATGGAGAGTACAGTGTAACCAGCCGAATGTCAGGCTGCCACTCCTTCCACTTTTTCTCAAACGCCGCCTCATCTTCTCTGTCAAACGATACATACACAGCAATAATCTGATGAGCTGACAATGCCTTGGCATAATTAAGCGAATTCTCTACGACATGGGTAATGCCTGCAACTGGCAGAATAATGACATTCCCTTCCACGTGCATAGCGGGCTCACAGGTAGACAGTCTCAGCTGCTCTGCAGTCGCATCATAGTGCTTCCGGATTTGATAAAATATAAACAGCATGACCGGCAAAAAGATCAGAACAGGCCATACCTGAGAAAATTTCGTCATAAAGAATACCAGCACTACGACAAAACTGATGAGAGCACCAATGGTGTTGATCGTCAGCTTGCCTCCCCAGCCCGGCGGCTTCTCCCGGATCCATTTGACCATCATGCCGGTCTGAGACAAGGTGAAGGGAATGAATACACCAACAGCATAGAGCGGGATGAGCCCCTCTGTATTTGCCCCAAATACGATAATTAATACGATAGACAGCAGTCCAAGGATAATGATACCGTTCGAATACCCTAATCGATCTCCCCTGACGGTAAACATCCGGGGAATAAATTTGTCCTTTGCCAAATTGACCGCAAGCAGCGGAAACGCGGAATAGCCGGTGTTGGCCGCCAATATCAAAATTAAAGCCGTCGTTCCCTGAATGAAGTAATAGATCAGATTACGCCCGAAGGTATGCTCCGCAATCTGGGACACCACCGTTACCTCTGCCAAGGGACGAATGCCGTAATAATAAGCAAGAATTATAATTCCCGAGAACAGAATAGCCAGCAGCGTTCCCATTGCCATTAGGGTCTTGGCCGCATTAGAGGGTGCCGGATCTTTGAAATTCGGTATCGCGTTCGAAATTGCTTCAACCCCGGTCAATGCAGAACATCCTGATGAGAACGCCCTTAGCAGCAAGAACAAGCTGATCCCCGCTACAGGGGTTCCGATTGGCGTATGCAGCTCAGGTGAGACTTTTCCGGTTACGATGTTAAACAACCCAACCCCAATCAGAATGAAGAGGGCGATGACAAACAGGTACACCGGATAAGCAAGCACGGAGGCTGATTCTGTAACACCTCTCAAATTCAGCACGGTCAAGATCAGGACGAACAGCACGGCGATCCATACTTTATAAGCATGCAGCGCCGGGACAGCAGAGGTGATCGCATCCGTACCTGCTGACACACTTACCGCGACAGTCAAGATGTAATCAACAAGCAGCGATCCGCCCGCAATAAGACCGGGATACGTGCCCAGATTGCTCTTGGACACGACATAAGCCCCGCCGCCGTGCGGATAAGCAAAAATAATCTGACGATACGACAAAATAAGTGCAGCGAGCAGAATCAAGACCCCTACCGCAATCGGGATGGAATACCAGAAAGCCAGCGTACTGACGGTAACGAGAACTAATAAGATCTGCTCCGGGCCGTAAGCTACAGAAGATAACGCATCAGAGGACAATATGGCGAGAGCCTTCTTCTTATTGAGCTTCTGCTCTCCGGCTTCATGCGATTTCAATGGACGACCGATTAATATCCGTTTCAAGTTATACAATGGTGTTCACCGCCATTTTTATGTAATAGATTGCCCAGCAGTTTGCGAATTCATAAATGATATTCGCTTGATAAGAATAAATCCTCCGTGCAATCGCTGTAAAATTCAATTCTCTCAACTTAATGCCGTATAGATTCATTTATGACCAATGACGGCGATGAAAGCGTTATGAATCAACTCTATTTAATGAAATCTCACACTCACTACCTTATGCATATAATTACATAAAAAAGAGGCTTCTACGGAAAGTCATACCCTTCCACATAGAAACCTCTCTTATCTTATCTCATCTGACCTACGACTTTCACTCGGAGTCTGGTTGCATTCTCCGGGTGATAAGCCAGCGGCGTTTCCTCCACTTCAACCAATTCAATCGTATCCTCTGCAGCTCCTGCAAGCACCGCCTGCTTCACTGCTTTCTCCCGGGCATCCTGAAGCGAAGATTCGCGTGGCTCTCTTGAATAAATATAGATCTGCTCGTACTGACCGCTGATCTGGGCAATCGATGCTCCAATCGCATTGGCAACACCGCCATTCGGCACCTTGATCATGCTCGCTACACCGCGGATGTTGTCCGGGACAATAATACTGCCGCCGCCGACAAGCACAAGCCTCACATCGTCAGAGGAGGTCTTCATCTTATCAATTGCCTGTTCGAGGATCAGAGAGATTTCCGCCTGAACGGATCTTGCAAAATCTTCTTCCAGGTGAGCGACAAGCGATGGATTGCCAACGTCGGCCAGCCCCAGCCGTACAGCAATATCTGTTGTCGTCAGTGTCTTGCCGCCAAAGACAAGTGCTTCTTCTCCAATCCGGTAACCGACACTGTCGGGTCCCACCGTAATCTTGCCGCTCTCATTGACACGGACAATGCTTCCACCCCCGAGCCCGACGGAGATGATGTCCGGCATCCGGAAGTTTGTCCGAATATCACCAACCTCTACCGCTACAGATGATTCTCTTGGGAACCCATCCTGCAATACTCCAATATCCGAGGTTGTACCTCCTACATCGAGCACCATCGTGTCCTTGATCTGCGCCAGATAGGAAGCGCCTCTTATGCTGTTCGTCGGTCCGCAGGCAATCGTAAGAATAGGGAACTGCTTCGCATAGTCTATAGACATGAGGGTACCGTCATTCTGACACAAGAACACTTGTGCAGAAGTAATCCCCTCCTCCGCCAGAGCATGGACGAACCCCTCTGTGGTCGTCTTAATCACCTTGCACAAGGCTGCGTTCAGAATCGTTGCATTCTCACGCTCAATGAGTCCTACTGAGCCGATTAAGGAGGAGCAGGATACCGGGAAGCCTTCGCCATAAGCGTTGTGAATGAAGTCCCGTACCTGCAGTTCCTGATCATTTTTAATGGAAGAAAAAACGCCAATGACCGCAATCGCTTCGACTTGATCCTGCCATTCCTTAAGAAGGGCGGTAATCTCTGCTTCGTTAATCTCACCTAACACCTGACCGTCATATTCATAACCGCCTTGAACGAGGGCATAACGGCCAGACAGCACCTCCATCATATCCTGCGGCCAGGCTGTATAAGGAGGAACGGAGGCCGTCGCTGGATAACCCAAGCGGATCACACCAACCTTCGCCAGCTTTTTGCGCTCTACAATCGCATTGGTACACTGCGTCGTACCCAGCATTGCATGAGTAATTAGGGTCTTGTCGATCCCTGCCTCTGCAAGGAGACTTCTGAGCGACGCTTCGATCCCTGATCCGATATCGAGGCTTGTCGGAGATTTCACCGCATGAAGAAGCTGATTATGCTCATCCAGCAAAATGGCATCCGTATTCGTTCCACCCACATCAATTCCGATTCTATACATGGTCCTTCACCGCCTTGTTCACTAGTTCCTCAATTGGGACATAATCGTAGTCATAGCCAAAGTATCTTGGTCCTGCTGTTTCGATCCCCTTCTTCGTTCTCCATTTATGATCACATGGAAGTCCAATTACCCGCACACGCTTCCCATATTTCAGGCTTTCTGTGGTTACCGGAGACAGCGTCTCATAGTCCACCAGGCACAGGAGATCCGGTGTCATCGCGATGACCTCATCATCCTTCTCGGCAATGAGATTCTCATTCTGGAAATGGACCTTCATCATTCCATCTTTATGCGCTTCAATCCCCTCCAGATTTATTCGTCCGAGGTTGAAGCCTCCCTTGGTTTCCCGAATGACGTCAACAATCTTACCCTGGAACAGCTCATATCCCGATACAAGGGCCAGCAGCTCGCTGAGCTTGTCCTTGGCATCCTTGTGATTAGAAGCTATAATCTGTCCAATCTTCTCAGAGAGCGTCACGATATGGTGAACCCCGCTCTGCTTCATCTGCAAGCCCGTCGTAGGATAGAGGCTCACGAGTGAGCTTGCCCCCATCTCGACTGTGGCCGTCCGCGCAAGACGCTCGGTCCAGCGATTGTTGATTGTTTCAAAAATACCGATGTTTCCCTTCTCATCCGTAATCGCCATTGGCGTCGCTGAAATTCCGTCCAGGTTGAAGGTCACCATCTGCAGCTCGGGGAAGGCTCTGCCCATTCCGTCACAATCGACCAGAGGCAGACCCAGCTGGGCTGCAACGACAATCGGAATCATCGAGTTAACGCCGCCCGCTTCCATCGGATAAGTACCTGCAATCTTGTCCTTGCCCAGGTACTGGGAGAGCTTCTGAAAGACTTTAACGAATTCCTCTCCATTGGGGAACTTTTCAGACGAGACCGATGGCGCTCCCATCATTGCCGTAGGAATAAAGAAGTCTTCATCCTCTATTTCATCAACCGTAACCAGTTGAACAGGTCCATTCTTCTCAATTGCTGATATGGCCATAAGTTTGCCGATATAAGGGTCACCCCCGCCGCCTGTTCCAAGAAACGCAGCGCCAATCGCAATATGTTCAATCGCAGCTTTATCTAAATATCTCATTTTATTAATCCTCCAGTACGACAGACTTTGAAGCGGTTAGACGATATCCAATGACATAGATAACAAATGAAATCACGATGCCGATCAGCGGCTGATTAGATACCTGCGGCAAGCTCGGGAAGAGTGACAACAGGACCGGAATACAGGCAATTACCGAGCCAATGAGCCAGGAGTATACGCCGAGGAGATTGACTCCCTCGGTCTCCTTCCAGCTGTTCTTATCCCCTCGGTTCATCACCCAGTAGGAAGCAATCATCACCCCGGCTACAGGCGGTACCATCGCGGACAAGACCGACATGACAGGCGTAAAATAATCCAGGATGCCGATAACCGCGAGCAGTGTTCCAATCAATCCGGCCAGTCCAACCGCCCACTTTTCTTTTTCTTTCGAAACATTAAAGACATTAGTTAGTGCAAATCCGCCGGAAATGGCATTGACCATATTGGTCTTCCAGGCAGCCAGAATTAGGACAACTCCGCCGATAAACGGAGTAGCGATGCTGAGAAATACCGCCGTGACATCATTGGTCTGATAAGCCAGCGTCAATACAGCTCCTACACCGATCATGAGCAGACCCGCCGGAATGATGCCGAAGATCGCTGCTTTCCATACATCAGAACGCTTCTTCGAGAACTGTGAATAATCCCCTGCAATTACCGCCCCGAGGGCGAAGGAGCCAATCGTTACAGCCAGTCCATCCATAAAGCCCATATTTTGCTCAGGTCTGTAATCGGCAATCAGCTGCATTGTATCCCCATTCAGTGCTTCAATGAGGCCATATACGCACAGCACGACCAGCAGAGGAACAGCAATATAGCTTAGTACACGCAGCACCTTAATTCCATACATCGCGGATACGACCATCACGAGGCCGCTGATCAAGGAGGCGACAGGAACCGGCATATTCACATCAAATTCCGTCAGCAGATTGGCTAGCGCCGCCCCACACACATTAGCCTGAATACCAAACCAGCCGAGACAGGCTATGGTGAGAAGAATGGAGAGAACGGTCCGTGACCCTTTTTTGCCAAATACCTGGCTTGCCACCTGAACCGTTGATTTACCTAAATCCGTGCTCTGAATGCCCTGCAGAATCATAATGGCGACGATAATTGAATATCCCACCAGAGTAACCAGTAAAGTCTTTGACATGCTCATCCCTGTAATCAGGGTGTTGCCGACGAGAAGTCCCGGAATGCTGATCATGGCACCCGCCCACACGATGCCAAGCGTGAACCAGGACTGATTTGCTTTTTCGTTCTTCATCGCTTCCCCCTCCGTTCTTTGTTTCAAATTGATTTTTCTCATTGTAAAAGAAGAAGGGGTGCGCCGTCTTTTTCAGAAATAAAAAGAAAAATCCGAATTTTTGTCTAATTCGACAAAAACCCGGATTCATTGGATTGAAGTTCAGCTGTTGATTAACCGATAAATCATGCACGCAAGATACACATCATAAAATTCAGAGTTCATCGTAATGTCGTAACCGATGTGCTCACTGATCTTCTTGATTCGATACTTCACCGTATTTTTATGCACATAGAGCAGCTTGGCACAGTCATCAAGATTCCCCTTCGCATCCAGCAGATAAGTCGTCAGTGTCCTGATTGATTCGGAATCCTCCAGTACAGGAGCAATGACGGACAGCCACTCCTCGATTACCTCTTCTCCCTGCACGCTGAGGTCAATCGCCCGCTTCATCGAGCGGATCTCCGCAGCCGTATACAGCTTGCGATGATTGTAGATCAGGTGTACCTTCTTGCCGACCTGATTCACGAGCTGATACATCCGGCGCACATCGGTCGTGTTCTTCATTCTCGGTGCGTAGATGATCTTGGAGATCGAAGAGGAATAACGTGCTGCCTCCATATATTCCGCTGCAATTTCGTATTCATTGTATTTATATGAGCAATTTCCAAGGAGAACGACAATACCATGCTCCATCGTCTGGATCACAGCCGTCTTATAATATTGGGCGAGATATTCCTCAAGCTCCTCGCGGATCTTTTTTTCCTCCGATAAATCCTGAACCGACACAAGCCACATCATTTGAATAGCAGACACATCAATATGCAGCTGATGCGCCAGTCTGCGCATCTTCTCGCTCTCATCATTAATGATCGCTTTGACGAGCGCGTATTCGCTGACCTCGTTATGCTTGTCCCCCCACAGATTGATCGCTACCTGCACGACCTCACCAATTTTGTCTATCGTTTTGGGCGGTAATTTGGCATTTTCCTTGATCACAAAAAGAAACAGTGTCTCGCCGTTCTTCTGATGAACACTTCGATGCTCAATATAGCCGGCAGATTCCACTTCTTCTGCCTTTATTCTGCCATGGGTCAGCTGAGGTGCGTATTCCCGAATCATCCGCGAGACGTCAAGGGTTGAGTTACGGGGCCACATGACCCGGTTGATCATATCCAAACTACTGCTCGTCAGTACCAGGTTGGCCTTCAGCCGGTCGGATAACAGCTTCAGCGTCATTTCCACACTGCGGGAATGCTCTGGCAGCAGTGATACCTTCTCTAGCGACTCATTCACAAAATTATCGTTGATCGTCTGCTGGCTTAGTACAACCGCTTCCATCACTTCATAGATGACTTCGTTATACCGCAATGTATAATCGTTCTCCGGCATACAGATAATCATGAAATTACGGGATTCTGCGAACTTCAACAGTTCAACCGATATCTCCGGAATAACAATGCCGACATAATATAGAATCAATCCGACCTCTCCAAGGTCATGCAGGTACTGAATCGTTTCACACTGCTTCTCGATACTGTCTTTAATAGAGAATAAGGAGCTAATTACAAGCTCCTCTGCATACCATTCCTTCTGAACGGAATTTACGATCTGTGAGGAGAAGTCAGCATTCGACACCTCCAGTACAGACAAGGAGGAAACGGTCCGTTCCACATTACTGTGTCCGGTCAGCACCTTCGCCCCTCGGAAGGAGGGCAATTGCAATATTTCTTTAACGGTTACCCCCATTAGCCTCACCACACTTATGCATTTGCTTGATCTGAATTAATTTAATGGGTATTCGGTTTGAATCTGATTGACCGGCAGATAGATTCTAAGAATGAACCACTGATTCTCCAGCGCTGCATCCATCTTACCGTTCATTTTTTCTATCAGCATTTTGGAGAGATACAGCCCCAGTCCGCTGGCTTCCGTATTGGTTCGGCTTGTGACCTCGGTATAGAAGCGCATAAACACTTTTTCTACAGCAACCTTGCTGTTCGGCTTGATATCATTCTTGACGGTCATGAGGAGGAACCCATCTTCCAGCTCATAGCCTATGACCGCTGTGCTCTTGGCATAACGGAGTATGTTCTGAACCACATTTTGTATAACCCGTATCAGCATGTAGGCGTCGGCAATAATCTCCACACGGCTAAGCGACTCAGGAAAAGTAAGCTCAATATTCTGCTTCTCCAGCTGCTCATAGTAAGTTAAGAAGATCTCTTCCACCAGGCTGGAAAGGGGGAGTGATGTAAGCTCCATCTCCTTCTGATTGGTCTCCACGCGCGCCAAGTCATAAAAGTGATCGGTCATCTCCAGTAATCGGCTGACAGAGCCTTCCACAATGCCAAGATAATGAATCCGCTTGGACTCATCTTGTGTCTCACTTAGAAGCTGAACATAGCCCTTAATCGAAGTGAGCGGTGTTCGCAAATCATGAGAGAGCCCGGCAATGGACAGCTTAACGTTCTCCTCCATTTGCCGGACATGCCGATTTTTATGCTCGTAAGCATCAATCATTTGATTCCATTCATCGACCAGCTCGTTCAGCGCCTTGTCACGAAAATCAAGAAACAGTCTGCTGCCGAAGCCTGCCCGGTCCGGAATGTCTTTCATCGCATGCTTGAGCTTACGAAGCTGCCTCCTGAGAAAGATGATATACAGAAGGAGCGCCATAGCCAGGAAGACAAATCCCCATCCCCACATCCCTTGCCAGCGCCCCTTTCCGTTAATCAAATTTGAAGCCGATACCCCATACGGTTTTGATATAGCTTGTGTCATCCGAATGAAGTTTATTTCGCAAATTACTGATATGTGTATTGATCGTTTTCTCACTATCCATAAAAGGTTCATTCCAGACACTCTCATAAATATTTGCACGGCTGAACACTTTATGCGGATGCTCCAGCAATAGCAGAAGGATCGCGTACTCTCGTCCGGTTAGATGAAGCGTCTGGTCGTTCAGCTTCACTTCACGCGTTTCTGTATTTACCGTAATATTGTGATAACGAATCTCTGTATCATGAGGAGCGGCAGCCTTCGTTGTGGAGGCATGTCGCAGCTGGATATCCATGCGCGCGAGCAGCTCCTTCACGTCAAACGGCTTCACGATATAATCATCTGCGCCGCTGGTCAACAGCTCCAGCTTGGATTGCTGATCGTTTCTCGCTGAGATGACAATGACAGGAACGGATGAACTGCTTCGGATCTCTTGCAGAAACTGCTCGCCATTGATCCCTGGAAGCATCAGATCCAGAAGAATGAGATCCACCTCATTTTGCTCAAACAGAAGCTTCCCCTCCGTCCCTGAATAAGCACTCAGCGTGCAAAAGCCCCTCTGCTCCAGAGTCTCCTTAATTAGAGAATGAATAGCCGCATCATCTTCAATGATTAACACATTTCCCATCTCTATTTCTCCTACTTTATGTCTGTTCGTCCAAACAGAAAAATTCCTATAGCTGATGATAACACGATTGTAATGAGACTGACCACGGCCATCTCTGGAAATCTGGCAATATCAGCTGAGCTCGCAAAATCCGAATAGAACAGGAAGGATTCAGAGAACCAGAAGGTAACGTGCTTGAAATGCTCGGTCTGCTGGAAGATGCCTGCACCAAAGCCGGTTCCGATCGTATACAAAAAGCTCCAAACGAGCGAAGTACCGCTGTTCTTGGTCAGAAAGCTAATCATCACATAGATTGAAACGTTTGATATAAGTAACAAATATAAAGTGCCGAAGGTTTGAAGCGCGTAGCTGAAGTAGCTCTGAACGCCGGCAACCTCTCCGAAGCCGAACAGAAGTGAATAGCTGATCATCCCCATCAAAACGAGCAGGATCGAACCCATCAGCGTAAGCAGTGCGGATATGAGCAGCTTAGACAGATAAAAATGCTTACGGCTGCGGCCTAATGACAACACATTGCGAATTGTCCCGTTCTGAAACTCTTCTCCAATATAGAAGCTGATAAATGCGCTCATCACGAGCAGAACGGCAAGTCCATTCTTCTCAATCATGAGAACCCCTGTCGCGCCGTTAACTACCGTATCAATGGCCTGAACCAGCTCCTCTCCATTGCTTATAATATCCATTTTGTTGAGAGCCGCTTGGCAGACCGGCAATAGGAACAGAATGGCAAGAACGATCCATAGCTTGCTGCTGCGATATATTTTGATTCGTTCCGCTGACAATAGATTAAACATCCACGCCACCTCCTGTTAACTGTAAGAAATAATCCTCCAGCTTCTGCCTGCTGGCGCCAATACGCAGTACATTCACCTCAGCAAAGACTAAGGCCCGGTTGATTGCCGCAACCTCGCTTACCTTGTCATAGATGTGAATCTCTGTTCCGCTAATAACTTCGTAATCTCTGATTCCGAGTGCATCCAGCACTACAATCGCTGCCTCTGCCTCTGTCGTTTCGAGTTCAATATATTGCCGGGTTTCGTTAGCCAGCTCCTCTTGGGAGAACTCCCTGATCAGCTTCCCGTCATGCAAAATACCGTAGTGAGTCGCGATCTGCGATAGCTCATCCAGCAAGTGGCTTGAGAGCAATACGGTTATACCCCGCTCAGTCACCATCCGTTTAATAATCTCACGCATTTCTACAATACCTGAAGGATCCAGACCGTTGGTCGGTTCATCCAGAATTAAAAATTCAGGGTGAGTCATCAGTGCCGTAGCAATAGCCAAACGCTGCCGCATGCCTAGCGAGAAATTTTTGGCCTTCTTCCTGCCTGTGTTGTTCAGATTCATCAGGCGAAGCAGATCCTCGATCTCCCGTTCGCTTACACCGCCGTTTGCTGCCTGCACCCGCAAATTCTCACGAGCTGTCAAATCGGGATACAACGCCGGATTCTCAATCGACTGCCCCATTCTTCTCCTTGCTTGCTGCAGTCCCTTCGTCCCGGTCTCGCCAAACAGCTGGATGCTGCCCTCATCGACGGTAATCAGTCCCATCATCGCACGCATAAAGGTCGATTTGCCTGCGCCGTTCTCTCCGATCAAGCCGTAGATCATGCCTCGTTTAATCTCAAGGGATACTTTATCAAGCGCTTTATGCTTGCCGTACATTTTGGATATATGAGTTGCCTTCAGAATCGTTTCCGACATTTAGAATCACCCTTTTGAAGTTGATGAGCTAAGTATAGAATGCAGATATAAATAAATGGACCCGATAAGTATAAAGAAAGTATAAAGATTGCGAAGATACAATATATCTTTCCTTGGCATGGTATGGGTGATTCTCTATTCTATTAAATAGCAAAAAACCACTCCTTATACGATCATAAGAAGTGGTTATTCGTTCATTAATATTTTATCTTGACACAGATTTAATAGAGAGAATCAAGATTCCTCCCAAAATGGAGAATACAAATGACATGATAAAAATGGATGAGAACCCTACGGATGAGATCAACACCGCAGCAATGACCGGAGCAATCGCTTGAGTTACCGTATTCCCCAGATTGTAAAAACCTAAGAAAAATCCAACTCGGTTCTTGTCAGGGATGACTTCCAGATTCAATAGGTTATCCAGCGAGTTCCAGATGCCCATTCCCAGGCCAGCCATAAAGGCATAGATAATGATACCGGTCTCATTTTGTAAGAAGAAAATGCTTAATGCACCGATCCCTAACAAGATCGTAGATAAGCCAACAGGCAATTTCAATATTTTGAACTTATCTGCTAGGGGTCCGGCTATAAATCCCATCGCAATCCCGAAGATCAGCATGATCGTGTTAATTAATTGAACAGACTGTTGTGTAGGTATTGTGTCCTTATGCAGGAAATCTGACATGATATATAACAGGTAACCTGTAATCGCGAAGTTTCCAATCCCCTGAAACAGCTTGCCGGTTAGAGCCAAATAATAATCACGACCGATAGACCAGGACGGAAAAATAGTTTTCAGCTCTTTTATAGAAAACTTCACCTTAGCCGTTGATTCGGATGAATCCACTTTCTCCCCCAGATTGGATGGTTCTCGGACGATCCATGCAGCAATCAAAGTACCAACAAAAGTTATAATACCAAATATAATAAAGCCTAAACGAAACTGTCCTAAGAAGAGAGCTCCTATAATGGAAAAACCGTTGTTGCCAAGCGCCATTCCCAATCCGCCATAAGCAGATGAGGCCGTTCCTCTGCCACTTTCAGGAGCCAAATCCAGCCAAGCAATCATCGGTGCAACAATGAAGTTCAGTGCAATCTGTCCCAGCATCCAGCTTAGCAGCAAGAAGGGAATCGTCGTACTCATTGAGGCAAGAATCATGGCCAGCATAAATACAAAGGCACCGGAGACAACCCATGGTGTGCGTTTACCAAAACGAGATCTAGTCCGATCCGAGAGATATCCGGCAACCATATTAGACAGAGCCGCGGTGACCATTCCTAAGGACGAAAATAAAGCGACTAATTCAATTTTGTTATCGGCGTCCAAATGCTGAATCATAGCTGGGAGGAACAAGCTCGAAGCTACAATATAGGGGCCAAGCCAGGAAGCCGGCCCAATAATTAATCCGGGTATTAGTCGTTTCAATGATATGGTATTCATGATCGAGCTTCCTCTCTAATGGCTAGTCATTTTTCACTGAGTAGTAATCAAAATCTGCAAAGGAGTCATGCTGATGGGAATCGACTGTACCAATAAAATTAAACAAGCCTGTAAATCCGCCGATCTCACCCGGTTCCCCGTTGACACCTTCATCAGACAAATAAGCAGCATCTAACCCATCCGCCAACACTTTCCAATCCATATCATCACTGAGCCGATAATAGAAATCTACTATACCTGAACGGTAAACAGCCTTCAGCTCAACAACACCTTCAGGTACCGAAATATGGTGATGTACAAATTCGATGCGTTTTCCTAATTTCGCCTGCAGTAACTGCAGAACAGTGCAATTGGATGCTTCAGAATAGGTCAAATGGGCATAAATCCAATTGTTGGAGTCATAGTAAAGCCCCATACCCGCTGTTTCGGAGTAATGATCGGGATGAAATTCAAGCTTGGTTTGAAATTTATAATGAAATGATGTTGCACGAGTGGCCATAATCGCCGGATTTACTTGGGAGAAAAAAGAGTTCTCGCCATGGATCCGCAAATATCCTGCCCGCTCCGTGGTATTCACCCAAGCAGCCTCTTGATCGCGATAAGGCGTCATAAAGTGGGTGTCATAGGTGTTGTCGTCAAAATGATCAAATACATCGTGCGTTATTGTAGTCGATAACGGAACCCCCTGCATGCCCTGAACTTCCATCTTGGCTACATTCGTTCCATCCTCCATTTCCAGCCAGCCGTCCTCTGTCCATTTCATTTTTTGAATGGAAGTTTCACGCCCCAATGGATTTAGCAGTGTTCCTTCAAGTGGACGCGACATGAGATGTGCAATATACCATTCCCCTGTTTGAGTTTGAACCAATGAGCCATGACCCGCTTTTTGCATGATCGATTGGGGATTGTACATTTCAAAATGTCCCGCATCCGGATCACCTAATGAGAACAGATGACGTGGTGAGGACGTAATAATCGGTTCAGCAGATGGATGCGGCTCATAAGGGCCAAATATGCTCTTCGATCGACCAATCTCTACCCCATGTGCATAGCCGGTTCCACCCGCAGCTTGGATCAGATAATAATATCCGTTGTGCTTATATACTTGCGGGGCTTCTACACAGCCGCGGCTGGTAAACCCTTGCGTTACCCGATGCCATTTACCGATTATTCCTCCTTGCTCCAGATCAGCCTCGGCGATGACAATATGTCCGGGTGCTTGATAACCTTGGCGTGTTTCCCATTCGAGTGTAGAGATATAATGTCTTCCATCCTCATCATGAAAAATTGCAGGGTCAAAGCCGATAGAAGTCAAATAAATTGGATCAGACCAAGGTCCATTTATATCTTCAGCCCACACGGCATAGGAGTCTGAGTTGAACTCACGACCTGCCATATTGAGCATGTGGGAAAAGGCCAGCCAATATTTGTTCGTAGTAGAATCATAGGATAAATGCGGCGCCCAGATTCCAGCGGGTGTATTCGTACCGCGCAAATTGATCTCACCGTTCTTTAATACATGGCTAATGAGCTGCCAATTGGCCAAATCCGTCGATTTAAAAATTTGGATACCCGGGTTCCAATGAAATGTGGATGTTGCGATATAATAAACCTCACCTACCCGAATAATAGATGGGTCTGGTGCCATGCCAGGAATAATAGGATTTTGAATGACTGTCATTTTACTACTTCCTCTCTCTCTAATGCGATGTTGGGAACGCTGCTCAATACGATAAGCACATTCCCGATCATGACCTCCTTATTTACCCTTTTTTTCTTGCTGACTCAAACTTCCCAATGAATTCATGATTCCGCTTTCTATTTTGACTATGATAAAATAATCAAAGAACATAAGTGTTTAAGCTGATTTAAGAAAGCGTTTGCTGCTGCATATCTATATTATAATAATAATTATTTGATCATTACGTTAGTACAAGTAGGGTTAAATTTACCCTAATCAAAGGTGGCACGATAAATGGAAATGAATGAAAACAGCCTCATAGGTTATAAGACACAAATTTTTCCACGCATTGATTGGAATATACGTTTATTTGGTGCACACAAACAAACCGTTTACTCCGATTGGTCTATGACCAAGGAATATCACCATGCTTTTGAGATCTTGATCGTCTTAGATGGGGAACAGGAAACCTGGATCGGAAATAAACAATATATGATCAAGAAAGAGGATATCCTTCTGATTCCTCCGGGATTTGAGCATACCAACAAGTGTGTCACCGCTGATTCCATGACCTATTTTTGCGCTCATTTTGATATTGACGAACCTGCTTTACGGATGAAAATCATGAAAAATAGTGATTGGATCTATCAGCCTGCTAATCCCAATCATGGTAGATTAAGGGTTTGTATTCAGAAATGGCTGGATATTCTGGATGATCCATATATCACCGGCTCCAAAGCCAAATTACGAGCACAAGTGGTACTCTTTGAGCTATTAGAGGTTCTCATCGACATCGAGCCGCTGGATACGGAGATCCGAAGTCATCAGTCGATGACAACCGCAAAATATGCAAAGGAAATTGCAGAAGCCATCAAGTGGAGCTTTAAACAAAAATGTATACAGAAGGACGAAGATACCTCTATCCATATACAACCGATTATCGCTTCTCTTGGAATCAGTCCCAACTATGGGTTAGAGGTATTCCAGAAGATTTACCGTATGTCTCCTCGTGAATATCTATCGAGTCTCAAATTACAAGAAGCAAAGATGTTACTGCAGCAGCCGGAGATATCCATTAATGAGATCGCAAATCGTTTAGGCTACAAAAACTTGGCTCACTTCAGCAGGCAATTCAAAAGATGGACAGGATCAAACCCTACCGAATTTCGAAAAAAAGCCCGTCGTTAATAAAGGCAAACATCAGCATAATTCTTCAACGCAAAAAAGGCCGCCTATTTGGCGGCTATTTGTTATGGAATGGACCTACGAATGAACTCTCAGAATTAATGCCCCAAGGCCTTAACACCATTTCTAAATTCATCAATTGAATTGTTTATTTTCATAACATCATGTTTCATTTGTATGAAAGTGAAGCGGGTTGTTCTCTTTAAAATTTTTTGTAAAAAGTAGCCATACTGCTAAACCCATAGAGACTGTTACTTGTGAAAGTGACGGTCTGTCCCTCCGTACGTTGTAGAAATCGTTCATTCCAATGCCCTATATTTGAGGTATACATCTCCGCTCGTTCCTTATTGGCGAAATATCCTAGAGAGACGTGAGGTGTGTAGGAAGGTCCGCATGTTTCTAATCCAAAGCGTTCCTTGTATTTCTCAATGAGGCACTTCCTCTCCTCTTCGATCTTATGTAACACGGCCCTTGAACGGGAATTTGCAGGTTTCAGGCTTGCTACCAGGACCGAATTTCCCCACTTAATCAGCTTATCGAACTGAAAGTCAATCGATTCCTCCATATGGATATGTAATGGCCCATCACCAATTCTGAGGAAGTCTCGCTCTCCTCCCCGTAGGGAATGAGGTAAATTATCGAGCAGATCCTCCGCATTAAACCGATGTTCCCGTGATACCTCCTGTACATTACCATCATTAATTCCGTCCCATAAAGTCACATGATATGAATGAGAAGGCAGAGGACAAAACAGATATGTATTCTTCACTTCTGATAATTGTGTAAGTGTTTGATTGAGACTTTTGTATAATCCTAGTTGTTCAGATTCGATATCACAGCTTAATAACTTCAAATCTTCATTCGCATCTAGCGGTAATAAGCAGTCCGATGGATTATCAAATAGGATGGAATACCCTCTAAAATGGGACCACTCCGGTGTAAATCCAGCGATTTTAGGATTCGTAATGAGAAACATACACAACCTCCATTTTAGTAATCTTTATTTAACGTTACTACTTCATATTCACGTTGCTGTAATACCATAGATTATCTCATGACCGTTTTCAAGGTTTATATGAAATGGTTATTGTTAACACTCCCACAGCTAAAGCAATGGGATTCTTGAGTGATGAAACCGAAGTCCGTTTCCGGTATCGGAGTATGACCTCAAGATGAGGCTGTGCCATCAGCCCTCCTAAGACAGTGCGTATAGCATCTTAGGCTGATTGGCTGTTACCGCCAATCACAGGTGCGTGAATAATATTGATTGCACCCACTCTATCTCGATGGGTTTTATAACCACATGAACAAGCATATTTTCTATCCTTTACTTTGTTTTTTGAATCGCAAATAGGACATTAAGAATAAGAGTAGCCATTGCCCTGGCTGCTCTTTTTTTGTATTCATTTTATTAAACTTCTGTGCTGCTGTCTCTTCAATTTAACTTAACTATGAAACTGTTCTAATTGTCGTTATCCATCAGCGAAGAGCCAGATAAACAAGCCTCTTTAACATCAGCACTCATTCGATTTACGTCATACTTTTTTTAATTCAATTTCCAAAGTAAGCGATTCCATGTTTTAAGGGGAAACATCTTTAATTCGTGTATTGAAAAAGACATACCTAAATTATATCGTATATTGGGGATCAGTTGTAAATTTGTGGCAGCTTATCCAAATACGACAGGTAAGCCCTGGGCTGGGCGTACCGGATCGAAAATAAGGAGGATTCATTGATGTCAAAACGATTCAGCAAAATGCTCTCGTTCCTCTGTTGCTTGGTAATGTTGACGCCGCTAACGCCTGTCAGCTTTGCCGCCGATACGGACAACACGGAGAACGCAGAAGCGACTGAAACACCGACCGCCATGTTCGGAACACCTGAGCTCGGATCCAACGACCCGCTGTGGTCCAAGACAATGGAGTATCCAATCAACAAAAGCACTGTGCCTGACGACCCCAGACCGCATGCTACCGGCACAGCCAGGATCCTTTGGGACAATGATTACGTGTATGCTCGTGTAATGGTAGAGGATAGCAATCTATATCAGGGACCCGGCGGAGATCACCAATACGACAGCATAGAGTTCTATGTTGGCACCGGATCCAGTGGTTCAAATCAATGGCGCGTCAGTTCGACAGGCGTGTTTTCAGGGCAGTCTGATCCCGGCAGAGCTGCGTGGACTCAACTCACGGACACTGGATACATTGTGGAAATGAGACTCCCAAAAAGAAACTTGACCCTAGAGCCGGGCAAGTTTACCTTTGAGGTTTATATCAATAACTCGACGGAAAATGGCGGGGATCGCTACGAAGTTGTATCCGCTTTCGGAGATCCGGACACGGGTTATGGGGGCCATGCTGCATTTGCGGACAGCTTGGAGCTCATTGAAGCCGAGGAAGCGGACACTAGATTCTCAATCACCGTCTCGACGGATACAGGCGGCCAAGTCACGCCGAACGCACCCGGCAATGTGCTGAGAGTCATGCCTGGCTCAGACAAAACATTTACGGTTCTTCCTGTTCACGGCAAAATTGTAGATACCGTTACGGTAGATGGCGAACCTGTAACTATATCCGATGATCATACTTTTTCTTTAACAAATATTAGCGCTGATCATATCATTCACGTGACATTTAAAGATGATCCGACTGCTGATCAGATTCCTTTTATCGTATGGAATGACAACTTTGCCAGCGGCGAATATACAACGGCGGTCATCATTGACCTCGGCGAAGGGAAAGAAGCGTTAGGTTCCAAACTTAATCCGGACTTGTTTACCGTGTCAGCTAGAAATACCACCCTGGCCGGCGACTCCGTAGTCTATCAAGGAACGCGCAAAATCTCAAGAGTATACGCCAATGACGAACCAAAGGTTCGCGGCTATCTTGGAAAGGTAAGCCATTCACCGGATTATGAGGACGGACTGGCAAGTGGCCGTTACATCGTAGTTGAGCTGGAGTTTTATACAGAAGTCGGCGGTAGTACTACGCTGTACAACAGTAACTCAACCAAGCAAAATTACAATATTGTGCAAAATGGCGAGATCGAGCTGGCTGAAGGCGCTCCGCTTAACTCCGCTGTCTTTAAACAGGAAACTGTTGTGAATACAATTCTTGACAAGTTTACAACACCTACGGGCGATTCAGTCAATCGTGCACTCTACCTTCACACCGATGAAAACGGTGAAGTGTTGCAGAAGTTACCACTATATGTCTATACCCACGGCATGAGTCGCGGTGGCACAAGTGCTGAGACAGACCAAAAAGCGTCTATGAAATCCGCTAACGGTTCTGTCGCTTTAATGAAGAAAATGGAAGATAACCCTACTAAATATGCCAGCCATATACTGAATATCTCCTATAATGGCATTTCTACTCCATCCACAGCCAATGTGAAGAAGGTGATCGATGACCTGATTTCCAGCGGGGCAGTAGACCCTAACCGTATTTACGCTGCAGGCTTCTCATGGGGCGGTCAATATACGAACAGATTAATTAACGACTACCCTGGCTTCTTTGCAGCGGCAGCACCTATGGCCCCGGTAAGCGGCTCACCGAACGCGAACGACAACGACATTCACAGCGACCTGGCTTATTGGATGTTCTTAAATGTTCACAACGTAGGAACATACCAAACCAACCTTAATAACTTCATAAATACGAATATGCCGAAAATGACCAATGCGAGAGCTTCGAACTTTGAGAGCAATGAGGCTCTTACGTGGCCATACAATCAATATGATCAGCGGGGTCTGAGACCCAATCCGGGCAACACACCTCCCCTTCCTGACTATATAGCACACGAAGTAGAAGCGGCGGTTCTTTACAACGAAATTACTATGGACCATCCGTTTACTCAGGAGGCTTGGAGCATAGCTCCGATAGCCCAGTCCCCTAACTTGCCGCCTTGGAACAATGACTACTCAGATGTCTTTGATTGGATGTTCTCACAGAGCAAACTAGGCGTGCCTAGTGCTCCATCCGCCATGTTCGGAACTCCTGAGCTCGGATCCAACGACCCGCTGTGGTCCAAGACATTGGAATATCCGATCAACAAAAGCACTGTGCCTGACGACCCCAGACCGCATGCTACCGGTACAGCCAGAATCCTTTGGGACAATGACTACGTATATGCTCGCGTAGTTGTAGAGGATCGCAATCTATATCAGGGATCCGGCGGAAATCATCAGTACGACAGCTTAGAGTTTTATGTTGGCTCCGGATCTAGCGGTTCAAACCAATGGCGCGTCAGTGCGACGGGCGTGTTATCAGGTCAGTCTCATACGGACAGAACTGCTTGGACCCAAATCACGGACACGGGATACATCGTGGAAATGAGAATTCCAAAAAGAAACCTGACCTTGGAGCCAGGCAAGTTTACCTTCGAGATCTATATCAATAATTCGACGGAAAATGGCGGGGATCGCTACGAAGTTGTATCCGCTTTCGGAGACCCGGACACGGGTTTTAGTGGCCATGCTGCATTTGCAGACAGCTTGGAACTCATTGAAGCCGAGGAAGCGGACACTCGATTCTCAATCGCCATCTCGGCGGATACAGGCGGCCAAATCACACCGAACGCACCCGGCAATGTGCTGAGAGTCGTTCCTGGCTCAGACAAAACATTTACGATTACTCCGGTTACTGGCAAAATTGTAGATACCGTAACCGTAAATGACGAGACCGTGACTATATCCAATGATAATACGTTCTCTTTAACAAATATTAGCGCGGATCATCAAATTCACGTGACATTTAAAGATGATCCGACCGCTGATCAGATTCCCTTTATTGTATGGAACGATAACTTTGCCAGCGGCGAGTACACAACGGCGGTCATCATTGACCTCGGCGAAGGGAAAGAAGCGTTAGGTTCCGGGCTTCATCCGGACTTGTTTACTGTGTCAGCTAGAAACACGACCCTGGACGGTGACTTCGTGGTCTATGAAGGAACGCGCAATATCTCAAGAGTATACACCAATGACGAACCGAAAGTGCGCGGCTATCTTGGGAAGGTAAGCCATTCACCGGATTATCAGGACGGACTGGCAAGTGGCCGTTACATTGTAGTTGAGCTGGAGTTTTATACAGAAGTCGGCGGTAATACAACGCTGTACGACAGTAACTCAACCAAGCAAAATTACAACATTGTTCAAAAAGGCGAGATTGAACTGACTGAAGGCGCTCCGCTTAGCAACGCCGTCTATAAACAGGGGAATGTTGTGAATACCATCCTCGACAAGTTCACAACACATACGAGTGATTCCGTAAATTACGCGCTCTATCTTCACGAGGATGAAGAAGGTGAAGTGTTGCAAAAAATGCCGCTATATGTCTATACCCACGGCTTTTCGCGCGGCGGCACACAGGCGCATATCGACCAAAAAGCGTCTATGAAATCCGCTAACGGATCCGTTGCTCTAATGAAGCAAATGGAAAAGGATCCTGACAAATATGCCAGCCATATTCTGAATATTTCCTATAGCGGCGGTTCTTCTCCACAAATAGGCGATGTTAAGAAGATTATCGACGACATGGTTGCTAGCGGATTTGTAGATCCTAACCGTATTTATGTGTCTGGCTTTTCATTGGGTGGAATGTATACGAACACCTTAATTAACACATACCCTGGTTTCTTTGCGGCAGCTGCGCCTTTGGGAATTGCGAGTGGCGGGCCGTCAGCAAGCGCTAACGAAGCTCATAAAGACCAGGCCTATTGGATATTTGTAAACACGTATGACACTCGAGTAAATGCATCGCAGCTTGATAACTTCATTAACAATGATCTGTCGAGTTTAACCAACGCAAGGGCTTCTCGTTTTTCGAGCAATGAGGCTCTTACGTGGCCATACAATCAATACGATCAGCCAGGTCTAAGACCTAATCCGAACAACACACCTCCCCTGCTTGACTATATAGCACACGAAGTAGAAGCGGCGGTTCTTTACAACGAAATTACTATGGACCATCCGTTTACTCAGGAGGCTTGGAGCATAGCTCCGATAGCACAGTCCCCTAACTTGCCGGCTTGGAACAATGACTACTCAGACGTCTTTGATTGGATGTTTGCACAGAGCAAACTAGACGTGCCTAGTGCTCCGGACGGCTTTAAAGCGGCGGCGGGCGATAGACGGGTCACATTGAGCTGGACTACTCCGGCTGACGACGGTGGCAGTGCGATATTAGGCTACAAGGTCTGGTATGGCAACGAAACGCCAGTCACACTGGGTGCTGAGAAGACCGGTCATACCTTCAGTGGCCTGACGAACGGGCAAAATTACACCTTCAAGGTCGTCGCGTTCAACGCAAAGGGCGACAGTGCGGAAATAACTGCGACGGCGACACCGATGAAGGAGAATTCTACTGTACCGGATCCTTCTGGTGTACCTGGTCCTTCTGGTGTACCTGGTCCTTCTGGCGGCAACCCTGTCAATACGGGCAACGAGACAGATACTGGATCGTCGAAGCCGACCTACACCGTGAACACCCCGCAGGATAAGCCCGCGGTCACTGACACAGACGGCAATACTACCCTGCCTGGTGGTGGCTTGATTACGACCAAGGGTGGGACGAAGCTTGAGGTGCCTGAAGGCACAACTATAGACTCGAAAGGTAAGGTGACCATTCCGGCAGACAAGCGCGCCGAAGTTACACTACCCGGCGACAACGGTATATCGATGACCATTCATGAGGGTACAGAGCTTGTGTTTGATGACAACACCCCTCTTGGCTTCATTGTGATATCGGGCAATCCTTTCCATGATGTCAACGACAACAACTGGTTCTACAGCTACGTAAACGCCGCCTACACATTCGGTCTTTTCAATGGCACGACGTCCACAACGTTCTCACCGGGCACCTCAATGACACGATCGATGTTCGTACAGGTACTGGCCAATCTTGAGAACGTAAGCAGCTCCGACTACACGAGTTCCCGCTTTAGCGACGTGACGGACGGACAGTGGTACACGGCGGCAGTCAAATGGGCTGCTAAAAACGGAATAGTCCACGGTGTAAGCGCAGATCGGTTTGACCCTAATGCATCGATGACACGCGAACAAATGCTAGTGATACTGTATAACTACATGAACTACAAGGGTTATGAGATTCCTCAAAACCAAGCCCAGTCCTTCACAGATGAAAGCGTTGTCAGTACATGGGCATTGGAGGCCGTTAAGGCGCTGCAAGGCATCGACATTGTAACAGGCAAAGGTAACAACATCTTTGACCCTAAAGGTACCGCTACCCGAGCCGAAGTAGCCATTATCTTTGTAAGGCTGATCGAATACCTGGCGAAATAAAAGCGTAAACCGGAAACAGACCCATGCGACTGGACATTGTCCAGCCGGATGGGTCTCCTTCTATTGTACAAAGAAATTTTCTGCCCTTCTCTTATTACAACAAAAAGACACCTATCCAAACTGACGTCGAAATTCTATCGGCGTCAGTTTGTTTAATTTACGCTGTGGCCGTCTTTTGTTGTAAAATCGCGGTACTTACGCATCCATCGCTTCATCCGTCCCTCATCTTGAATTCCCAAATGATTGTTTGATTTGTTGATAAGTCCATTTTTCTTCTACGTGCAAACGAATAGCCTCTAATTTGAGTTCCTCAGAATATGTCTTAAACTTCTGACCTTTAATCGCCATGCAAAAATGCACCCCCTAGAAATTTCATCGGTTAAACCCAGGGGTTTTTCCTATGTCCATTCTAAGGGGTGCACTTCATAGAGGAATTGGGCTTTCTTTTCATTGCTAAGGTATAGTGGGAACATGATGCTAGTCAATTGATACTAACCTATAATAAGTTTCTCTTTCGGATAGCGATATTTTTCTTGCTTATTGTTTCTTCCCCTGATGAACAGAAAGATCGAAGGAAAACCAATTCTTCCAATAAACATTAGAAACATAAGAATGGCTTTGGCAAAATGACTGAGTTCTGGCGTAATCCCCAAAGAAAAGCCTACTGTACCTAAGGCAGAGCAAACTTCGAAACAAATAGCCGTAAGCTGCTGCTGCGGATCGGAAATAATCATCATAATAATCGAGGCTACACATATGAAAACTGCTAATAGCGTAATGGCTAGCGATTTTATAATATCTTCCTGATATATTTCCCGATTAAAAATTTTAACATAACGCCTTCCTTTCATAAAAGTATAAATAAATAACAAATTTAAAGCTAATGTCGTCGTCCTAATCCCACCACCCATTGAATTGGGAGAACCCCCTATAAACATCAAGATACCTATAACTATAAGGGTAGGTACTGAAAATTGTGTAATATCCATTGTAGAGAATCCAGTGCTTCTTGTTGATACCGTCTGAAATAAAGCATAAAAAAAAGATTTATGCCATGACATATCCTTAAAATAATGCTGAAATTCCAGTAGTAAGATAAGGCCTGTCCCAATAACTATAAGAATGCCATATGTAAGCGTCGTTAACTTTGTGAATAATGAAAACCGGAAAGAATACTCATATTTCAACTTTTTCCTCGATAAATAATCCTTCACCTCAATTAATACAGGGAATCCAATGGATCCAATAATAATTTGTATAATGGTCAGAAGTTGTACAAAATAATCATTTGCGAAGGGAATATAAGATTCACCGGTTATATCTATTCCGGCGTTTGTCGTCGCAGTAACGGATGCAAATAAGCCTTGGAGAAATGCTTCCCCCCATGTAGGGAAATAATTGATAAAATAAACTCCATAAATGAGTGCCCCGAGGAGTTCAATAAATAGGATCAACTTCAAGATTTCTTTAACTAATCGAACGAGTCCCGAATGTGCGAATTGATTATTATCTACCATGATAAGCTGCCGTTGCCGAAATCCAATTTTCTGTCCCAAAAATAGCCAAAGAGCTGTGTTCATCACCATAATACCAAGGCCTGAGAAATGCAATACGATCATTATAATGAAATATCCGAATACACTATAAGTCTCCGATATATTAAACAGAGTCATACCTGTGTCTGTTGCTACACTGACAGCCATGAATACTGTATCAAAAAAAGACACTTCTACTCCGGGTCGATACGCTGCAGGCAGGCTAAACAATAGACAAGATATAAGGATGGCTAACAAATAATACCCTACAATAATTTGGGCAGGCGAAAGTTTATCCAGCCCTAATCGCACTTTGATCATACTGCACCCCTTCGCTTTCGAACCCTTTTACACTTATATTGATGTTAATAAGCAGCTAGCAATTCAGCTTTGTTTATTATGTAAAAAGTTTTGTAATTTATTCGTTTACGAAAATGGAGAGGTACAAGTCCACACCTGATTTTAATGCGAATACAACGGCTTCTTCCTGAGATCACGAAATTTTGTGGTAATATAGAAGGTATTAATACGCAGGATAACCACAAGGGGGGGAAGAGCATGGAGAATGATAAATGCAAACCAATACACCCGACTGGTGTTAAGGGAAAAAAACAGGAAGAAATTGATGGATATACAATCAAGTATCATGCCAATGGAAAAACAATGTGGTCAAAAGGGCAGATCGTAGAGAACAAGCCGGAGGGGTACTGGGAGTGGTATCGTATCGATGGCACAATCAAGCGCTCTGGCTATTTCGACAAGGGTGAGCCTGTTGGAGAATGGATCACTTATGACAGCCAAGGCATGAAATATAAAGCAACTAATCGTGATAAATAAAAATAAAGGGCCGTTCGTTATCCATTCGAACGGCCTTTGTTTTGCTTTAGATGCGATTTATAAATTATTCTATCTTAAATTCATCGTCTGAAGCACCGACGACCAGGAACGCATCGATTGAAACGTAGGTTCCAGAGGATTGTGCATTTTTCTCACCCGCGTTTACCACTCTGATCGTATGCTCGCCTAATGCCAGAATGTCCGATTCAAAAATGGTGGATCTGTATTTATATTTGCTGCTGTATAAATCGATTGGCGAGTCCGTAACAAGTTGTCCGTCAATATATATATTTACTTTGCCTCGATTCGGTCCCATTTCAGCCAGCACCTTGATCTTGTTTCTCCTCCTGCTTCCTAACCAGGTGGATAACAGACTAACTTTCAGGGTCGTCTATTACTCGTAGCATGCTGACGCTGCAATAAGACATTCTTCATCTCCTTACTCTATTCCTCCTTCGGCCATTCCTCTTTCGTCAAATCCGCCACAAAAAAAAGAGGCTCCCGACAAGTTCAGTGAACTTATGAGGAGCCTCCGTTAAACAAATGTTAAATTTTGATGTTGCTATGTTGCTCAAACACTTGAGCAACTGGGTGGCTATATTACATCATGCCGCCCATAAGGTGAAAAGCTATAACATCTTGAACGCGAATTTACGTTTTTTACTTGACGGCGTGATAACGCACGACCCTTTTGCTGAAGCTATTGATCAATTAAGGACGGGGTGTCTCTACCCCATTCAGAATCAGCTTAGGATGAATATCCGCGCTCAATGAAGCCGATACAGCGCAGTATTTTTCTTCAGCCATCTGGATGGCTTTCCAGATACGATAATCCGGGATATCTCCGTCGACTTTGAAGATGAGGTCAATGGACGTAAAACCTTTGGGCATCCCTTCACTGCGTGTACCCTGAGCTTCAATCTCAATTCCGGTGATTTTGTCCAGGAAGGCATCCAGAATCATCGTAATATCAATCCCCATGCATCCTCCAAGACCAGCAAGCAACAGTTCCATCGGTGTAGCACCCTTACTGTCACCGCCATAAGCAGCTGTGGCATCCATGCCTACGGCATAGCCAGAGGGTCCTTCGGAAGTAAAAGCGCGTTTGCCTTTCCATACGGTTGTTACATTCATGTTGTTATCCTTCTTTCTTAGAATGGTTTACAATCTGTACATATCCGTGAAGACTTAGAATTCAGTAATTTGCTGCAAAAATCTTCGTGTTCGTTCCTGTTCCGGATATTCAAAAAACGCCTGTGGACTGGCTTCTTCCACGATCGAACCGTCTGCCATAAATACGATCTTATTGGCCACATTCCGGGCAAACCTCAGTTCATGCGTGACCACCAGCATCGTCATACCTTCCTGTGCCAACTCCTTCATGACCGAAAGAACCTCGCCTACAAGTTCGGGGTCCAGAGCTGAAGTCGGCTCATCGAACAGCATCACTTCCGGTTCCATGGCAAGTGCACGAGCAATCGCAACACGCTGCTGTTGTCCACCTGACAAACGGGATGGATAGGCATCCTGCTTGTCCGATAGTCCTACACGATCCAGCAGAATGCGGCCGCGTTCGGCCGCTTCGTCGCGCTTGATTTTCTTCACTGTCACGAGGCCTTCCATCACATTTCCCAGTACCGTTTTGTGCGGATAAAGGTTGAATTGCTGAAACACCATGCCAGTCTGACGGCGGATTTCAAGCACCCGTGAGCGCTGAACTCGCAGCGGATCATTGCTGTCTACGATAATGCCGTTCACTTCGATCTTTCCGCCAGACAGTTTTTCAAGTCCATTCAAACAGCGAAGCAGCGTACTTTTGCCCGAACCACTCGGTCCTAACAGCACTACGATATCTTTTTCATTCACGTGCAGATCAATATTCGTAAGTACTTCATGTTTTCCAAAATGTTTCTTCAGTCCAGTTGTTGTAATCATCGGTTCTCTCCCTCCATCAGTAAGCCCGGGCCAACCGGCGCTCCACTTGTTCCAGAATGGCCGAGAAGCCGATACTCATAATCCAGTACATCACACCAATTGCAAGATAAAACGGCATATTCAAAGCATATTGCGATACCAGAAGCTGTGCTGAGCGCAGAAGCTCCGTTACACCGATCGTTGCTACAAGTGATGTTTCCTTCAGCATACCAATAAAGGTATTCCCCATCGGTGGAATGGCAATCCGGACAGCCTGAGGAAACACGATCCGCTTCATGGTTTGAAAAGGGGTCATCCCTGTAGCATAAGCCGCCTCTGTCTGCCCTTTCGGTACTGCCTGAATGGCACCCCGGAATGTCTCAGACAGGAATGCGCCTGCATTCAAACTCAGTCCTAGACAGGCGGCTGTGAGCGATCCCAGGGTTACACCATAATCGACCAATCCGTAATAGATAACAAATAATTGCACCAACAGCGGGGTTCCCCGCATGATGGATACGTAGAATCGTGCGATCATCCGAAGCCATAGTGGGCCTTTCAGCCGGACAACAGCTACAATTACACCGATCAAAAATGCAAAAAACATTGAAATTATGGTCACATAAAGCGTGTAATATGCCCCCTTCAAAAAGAAGGGGATATTCTCAAATACCAGTTCCATGGATCAAACTTCCCTTCGCCTTGCCGGTCATTATTGCGCGGGCTCTTCACCAAACCATTTTTTGAAAATAGTATTGTACGTACCATCATCTTTCATGCCTTGAAGGGCTTCGTTCAGCGCTGCAACAAGTTCCGGATTATTTTTCCGAACAGCAATACCGGCTTGGTCACTCTTAATCGGTTCACCTACAGCCTTAATCTTGAATCCGTTGGAATCAATAATGGGTTTAAGCGCGTAGAGGTTGTTGATTGTTGCATCAATGCGTCCTGCATCCAGATCCTTAAGCGATGTGATGACATCGTCATACGTCTTAATGGTGAAGTCTCCCACTTTCGGCAGCACTTCGTTACGCAGATAAGTTTCATCATTTGTGCCCAGACCTACGCCAATCGTTTTCCCTTTGAAATCTTCGAGTTTAGTAATATCGTTATTATCGTTTTTCACAATGATTTTGACTTGGTTTGTAATATACCCTTCACTGAAATCGAGCGCCTGTTTCCGTTCATCGGTGATCGTCATCTGGCTGATAATGGCATCAATCTTTTTCGATTGCAGGCTTGGTGTCAGGCCAGAGAATTCCTGGGAGACAAACTCAACTTCAACCCCAAGGCGCTTGGCAACCTCACGTGCGATATCTGCATCAAAACCATCCATCTCCTTGTTGTCATTCAGGAAGTTGTATGGACGGTATGTACCCATCATACCCACTTTCATGGTGCCCGCTGACTTGATCTGTTCCAGTTCATTACTTGCTTGTGCTCCATTACTGCTGCCATTGTCGGTTGTTTTGCTTCCGCATGCACTTACAACCAGTACAACCATAAGCAGAATTGCCGTCAGCATCCAACTTTTGCGCATCTTTTTGCCGTTACTTGGTGTTCCATTATTCATCATGTTAACTTCCTCTCATTCATGTACTTATTAGTTGTATCCATTATTCCCTGCTTATGTCCAATCATGTAAAAAAGCCCTATATACAGCACATCATTACGTCCCCAGCAAACCGTAAAATTCAAAGCTGGATGCTTCCGCAGCGAGCGATTCAGCTGTCTTGGCCGATATGCCTTCATGCAGCTCCACAGAGCCAAACAGCCAGCGGGAGATCATGCCTTCGATCATGCTCACCAGTAGAGCAGCCCGTACAGGCACATCCATTGAAGGTGGCAGCATGCCCAGCTCTATGGCACGTTCCATGTTATGCCGGAAAGCCGACTCCACAGCACCGCGTGTGTCCTCGACCAGACGACGTACCGATTCTTCGGTCACGACACCTTTCAGCAGCAGCTCCATAAAGTAACGGTTATCTGCGGCAAAAGAGAACAAGCGGATGAACAATCGCTCTGACGCCTTGACCATATCCTCAACCGATCCTGCATCCTTTCGATAACCCTGACCGATCGCTTCAAGCAGTTTCTCTCTGCCTGTTAACACAATCTCTTCAGCGATGGCTTCCTTACTCTTAAAATGCCAATAAAACGTCCCTTGAGCTACACCAGCTTCACGAACAATATCCGATATCTTGGTCTGGTGATACCCATGAGTCGCAAATCGCTGCATCGCAATACGTATAATCTGATCCCGGCGTTCTTCTCCAGGTTCCTTATCATTTACTTTGGACATTTCAATACCCTCCCGATTGATCAGTCAGTCAGTTAACTATATCCTATGGGATAACTAGGTTATTGTCAATATGGTTTTAAACAGTTGCGATCGGGCAGACAATCAACAACGAACTGAAGGAGATTGTGAACAAACGCTATTCCAGCGTAATGGAACTGACTTCTGCTTATTTGGCATATAAGGATTTTCAGGAATACAAGCATTGTACATGTGGTGGCAAGGGAAAAAAGAAAAAATGCACGTGCGGTGCTAAGTATGCCTTTACAGTAGACTTAGGCCCAGATCCAGTATGAGGGGAAAGAAGACAAAACAAAGAAGTGGCTTTCAAACACAAGAGGAAGCTCATGACGTAACCAATGAACTTTTGTATGAGGTAAGACATGGAGCGTATATCGAGGAAAGCAGAAATGTACATACAGGCTTTATATGCTTTAAAGAAAAGTTACACTGGTAACACAGTGGATGGGGTACATCGCACGGGACGTATGATTTTCAAAAAGGCGATTGAAAAAGATCTAATTAGAAAAGACCCTCGAAGAATTAAAGGAGCCTGAAGTTCCAAAGTACATGGAAAAAGAAGAGCTCGCATTATTCCTCGATACATCCGACAAAAAAGGATTGGAGATGGATTATTTAATCTTCCTAGTCCTGGCCTACACAGGAATGCGCGTCGATGAAATAGTGTCACTTCAGTGGTCAGATATTGATTTCAGGAAAAGCAGCATTAGAATTGTCAAAACGTACTACAATCCAAGGAATAATACCATGCAGTTCGAATTAGGCACACCGAAAACAATGGGTTCTGTTCCTACCATTGTTGTAGAGGATATCGTCATACACATACCTCCTTGCTTGCAGAAGCAGGAGTCGTATTGGAAGACATTATGGAAAGATTGGGTCACACGGAAGACGATACTACAAGGAACACTTATCGCCACGTTACTGAAAAAATGAAAAAAGAGACCTCTCAAAAGTTTGCTCAACTAATGAAAGGTCTCTAATTTTTTACTACCTTAAGTGGAAAATGGCCTTCCCCACATTCACAAACCCTTATAAATCAAGGCTTCAAGGCCCTTATTACATCATGCCGCCCATTCCACCCATGCCGCCCATGTCTGGAGCTGCAGGAGCTGCTGGTTCTGGCTTATCAGCGATAACCGCTTCAGTCGTCAAGAACATCGCTGCTACGGAAGCTGCGTTTTGCAGTGCGTAACGAGTTACTTTGGCAGGGTCAACGATACCAGCGTCGATCATGTTTACCCACTCGCCGTTAGCTGCGTTGTAGCCTACGCCAACTTCTTCGCGTTTCAGACGGTCCACGATTACGGAACCTTCTTCACCTGCGTTTGCAGCGATTGTACGGATTGGAGCTTCAAGCGCGCGAAGCACGATGTTCACACCTGTTTGCTCGTCACCTTGCAATTGATCAGCAACCGCGGATACAGCGCCGTATACGTTAACTAGGGCAGTACCACCACCAGATACGATACCTTCTTCAACTGCCGCGCGAGTTGCGTTCAGCGCATCTTCGATACGCAGTTTACGCTCTTTGAGCTCAGTTTCTGTTGCTGCACCGACTTTGATAACAGCTACGCCGCCAGCCAGTTTAGCCAGACGCTCTTGCAATTTCTCTTTATCGAATTCGGAAGTCGTTTCTTCCAATTGGGAACGAATTTGTTTAACACGTGCATCGATGTCTTCTTTGCTTCCTGCACCGTCAACGATGATTGTGTTTTCTTTAGTCACACGTACTTGACGAGCTGTACCCAGTTGATCGATAGAAGCTGTTTTCAGGTCAAGACCCAGTTCTTCTGTGATCACTTGGCCGCCAGTCAGAGCAGCGATATCTTGCAGCATGGCTTTACGACGGTCACCAAATCCAGGAGCTTTAACTGCTACTGCATTGAATGTACCGCGCAGTTTGTTCACGATCAGCATCGCTTGCGCTTCGCCTTCGATGTCTTCTGCGATCAAGAGAAGTGGTTTGGATTGTTGAACGATCTTCTCAAGTACAGGCAAGATTTCTTGCGTGTTTGTGATCTTCTTGTCAGTGATCAAAATGTAAGGATTGTCGAGGACAGCTTCCATTTTGTCAGTGTCTGTAATCATGTACGGAGAAATGTATCCGCGGTCGAACTGCATACCTTCAACCACTTCAAGCTCTGTTTCGAATCCACGGGATTCTTCAACAGTGATAACACCGTCGTTACCCACTTTTTCCATAGCTTCAGCGATCAGTTCGCCTACTTCTTCGTCAGCTGCGGAGATTGCCGCAACTTGAGCGATGGATTGCTTGTTCTCCACCGGCTTGGAGATGCTGCGCAGTTCTTCTACTGCTGCACGAACCGCTTTGTCGATCCCTTTACGGATACCGATTGGGCTAGCGCCCGCAGTTACGTTCTTCAGACCTTCTGTAATCAGAGCTTGAGCAAGTACAGTTGCCGTCGTTGTACCGTCACCAGCTACATCGTTGGTTTTGGTTGCAACTTCTTTAACCAGCTGAGCACCCATGTTCTCAAATGCATCTTCCAGCTCGATTTCTTTTGCAATCGTTACACCGTCATTTGTGATGAGCGGGCTGCCGAATTTTTTCTCAAGAACGACGTTGCGTCCTTTTGGTCCGAGCGTTACTTTTACTGCATTAGCCAAAGCGTCCACACCACGAAGCATGGAACGGCGAGCGTCTTCACTGAATTTAATATCTTTTGCCATTGGTGAAAAACCTCCCTAATAATGTATATACCATATTCTAAGTACAGCCGCGTAAGAGCGGTCATATTAAGTGTAAGTTCAAATACCGAATACTACGAGTAAGCTGCTGAATTCAAACTTATTCACGATCCCTTGTATTAACCAAGAATGGCGTGAATGTCGCTTTCTTTCATAATCAAATATTCTTTACCTTCATATTTGATCTCTGTGCCAGCATATTTGGAGAAGATTACGCGGTCGCCTTCTTTTACTTCAAGAGGAACACGAACTCCATCTTTCAAGCTTCCAGCGCCAACAGCAATAATTTTGCCCTCTTGCGGTTTTTCCTTAGCAGAATCCGGAAGTACGATTCCTAGAGCTGTTGTTTGTTCTTGTTCGATCGGTTCTACCAATACGCGTTCACCTAAAGGTCTGATCATGAAAAATAGCCTCCTTAATTGATATTGTTACATATGTTACGGTTGCTGCACTTACTATTAGCACTCGACAGTCGTCAGTGCTAACAACCAATTTCATGATACTGAAATTAGAGACTGATTTCAAGTCCTTTTAAACAAATTCAGATGAAGTTTTGTCCATCCGCTGGCAAGCCCTCTACCATTCTATCCATCGCTGTCTAAAATATGCCCGGAGAATTAAGCTTTCTCACCCGAATCCAGCTTCACATATCTCGCTTCATACTCTTCCTTCTCTTCGAGCTGCTTGCGGTAGACGACTGCAGATAAGAACACACTGAATTCATAAAGAAGAATCAGAGGAATAATCACAATAACATCCGAGATAAAATCAGGCGGAGTAACGAATACAGCGATGACGACCAGCACGAAGTATGAAATTTTGCGCATTTTCTTGAGCCGAAGTGGATTAATAATTCTTAGTTTTGTCAGGAACATGACGATGACGGGCAGCTCGAACAGCAGCGATATAGGAAGGATCAGATTGAACATAAATGTGAAGAACTGTGCCATACCGTACGTTTCTACCAGGCCCAAGCTGACATTGATCTTATTGGTAAAGCCTACGGCCATGGGAAAGACAACGAAATAGGAGAACGCGATCCCCACAAGAAACAGTAAGAAGACGTAAGGAATGTAGCGGAGCGTGGCTTTCTGTTCATGAGGCTTAAGACCGGGACTAACAAATTTCCACACCTGATAGGCTGTGAAGGGAAGCGTAACGATTAATGAAAAGAGCAGCGCAATCTTCATATACATACTAAGTCCATCCCATAAGGTCAAAGCATGAAGCTCAATATCATAACTTGCGATCGGCCCCTCTTGCGTTAAATACGTGTAGATCGGATCACTGACAAAGAAACCACCCACCAGTCCCAGGACAAAAACGGCCAGCACCGCAACAAGACGTCTTCTAAGCTCCCCCAGGTGATCTACCAGCGACATTCCCTCTTTGAGTTCCGACATCTTGAATACACTCCCTCTCTGCTCTCACATGATAGAAAAAACAAAACCCTTCTAAAAGAGAAGGGGTGCTGCTTCATTCTGTGTACATAAAAAGTGTCATGGGCACGTTATTCCGGCAGACGCTTGTCCTCCACCGTAGTTGCCTTCGTCTCCTCTATCTTCGATGCTGCTGTGCCAGATTCCTTCCTGGAAGAAGAACTGTCATCCGACATAATCTCCTGTGCGCCATTCTTGAATTCCCGGAAGGTTCTGCCCACTGCCCGTCCAAGCTCAGGCAGCTTATTAGGTCCAAACAGCAGCAAAGCAACAACGACGATGAGAATAAAGCCTGTAGGTCCGATATTCGGCATTCCTGCTCCTCCTTCTTGTGTATGGATATGTATCCAATAAAATCCAAGTCTATCTGATTTGAATCATATCATAAATGCAAACACATACATAGACCATATCTCAACAATCTAGAAAAATGAGCTTATTCAGCCATACGTCCTATTTGTACTATAAATCTGGTTGTCTGAATTGTCCTGTGACCATTAGCAGCGCTTCAGGAAGCTGATCCATAATCGCAGCGAGATTCTCATGAACCCCCTTCGGTGTACCCGGCAGATTCACAATCAGCGTTCTCCCGCGAATACCGACGATCCCTCTGAACAGCATGGCTGCCCGATTCTTCTGGAGGACCGTACTCCGCATCGCTTCCGCCATTCCTGGAACTTCACGGTCTATGATTCTACGTGTCGCTTCTGGCGTGACATCCCTTATTGCAAGCTCAGTTCCGCCCGTCGTAAGGACAAGGTCCGCATGAAAATAATCGGTCATTTCAATAAGCGCCGCAATGATCTCATCCGGCTCATCAGGGACGATGCGATACTCGATAATTTCTCCGCCGAGCTCTTCCTCCACTAGTTCACGGATGACCTGTGCACTTGTATCTTCCCGTTCTCCTCGCGCTCCTTTGTCACTTGCCGTCAGGATCGCTGTCTTCCACAACATAAGATCACCCTTCCCCCTATTTGGAATAATAATCTCCGTTTTTACCGCCTGTTTTGGATACGAGCTGTGTAGGCCCGATCACCATATCTTTCTGTAATGCCTTACACATATCATATATGGTCAGTGCGGCAGCAGATGCTGCTGTTAAAGCTTCCATCTCCACACCGGTTTTTCCTTCTGTCTTCACCGTTACTTCAATATACAATTCATTCACGCCATTATCGCTGAAGGAGATATTCACACCTGTGAGCGGAAGCGGATGACACATTGGAATCCAGTCCGAGGTTCTCTTCGCACCCTGAATTCCAGCCACCTGAGCTACGGCGAGCACATCGCCTTTACCAATCCGGCCTTCCTTGATCGCCTGCAGTGTGGTCTCTGCCATCGTGAGCCTGGATTCGGCAACGGCTGTCCTCGCGGTTACCGCCTTCCCGGATATATCCACCATGCGTGCACGGCCCTGCTCGTTAAAATGCGTAAATGAACCGTTCCCCGCCTGTCCTTCTCCTGAATTCATATTCATGACTCATCACTTTCCTTCGTTCATTGTATATGTAATACACCGTGCTCCGTGAACAGCAGGTTCAATCTGAAGTCCTGCGGCTCCATGGGGATCTCTCCTGCAGGAAGCAGCTGTCCAGGCAGTACAAGCCCTGCATATACGGGCTCTGTCACCTGATTTTTCATCTGCTCCGGCACCTGCTTACCAGACAACTTGGACGCAAGAACTCTAGCACGAACCTCTCCAGCGAACCGGTCGTAATAGCCTCCACCGTATCCGATTCGGCCGCCTTGAAGATCATAGGCGAGTCCCGGCACAATAACGAGATCGATGTCTGTCCATCGCTCTCGTTCCCATACCTCCGTGTGGGCAGCAGGTTCTAGAATCCCCCATCTGCCAGGCTGAACATCCTGCATCCCATGAATTCGCCGAAGCTCCATTAGAGAGGAATTCTCGTTTACTCTAGGAACGAGAACAATATCCTGCTGCTCAAAACCATACTTAAGGATCGGGGCAGTATCGGCTTCACTGCGGTATGCAATATAAGAGAAGATGACCAGTCTGTCCTTATTCGTAAGTACTCTCAGCTGCTCTATCTCATGAATCGCGTGTTGGCAGAGCTGCTCAGAGATTTGGAGTCGTACGTCAATGGATAGGGCATCTCGAATTTGATGCATCTTAGAACGAAGCTGCTTCTTGAGGCCTTGCAGTTGGTCCATCTCCATTGGATTACGCACCTTCCAGTCTATTCTTCATCAAATGGAATGAAAAAGTTTAAATCCATTTCATAATCCCCTGAGCAGGTCTGATCAAATGGATATATAGATCAAATCGGTACAGCTTGTCTATATATAGGTTCAAATTCATCATTTCAGTGAGATATACATATGATTCTGCTGAAGTTCATTTCAAGTAATATGAAATGGATTACATGCTTTCTTTTCATTTTTTAGTTTATCATCTATTCGAAGAAAAGACTATAAGCCTCAAGGAGAGAATCAACAGAAGAAAACACGGTGCTTAAATGTTTTAACCTGTTCTATGCGATGCAAAGCTTCCCTTTTTCATGTACACTAGAAATAGTATGTTTACAGCCCTATTCAGCTACAGAACGAAGATTACATTAACGGAGGAACCATCATGCTTTTTCAGGCTAGTGGAATTATTAAAAGATACGGCATTGACAGTATTCTAGAAGGTGTCAGCCTACAAATATTAGAGCGTGAACGCATCGGACTCGTCGGTGTCAACGGCGCAGGCAAATCCACACTGCTGAAGATCCTCGCAGGAGAAATGTCCTACGACGGCGGGCAGATCTTCAAAGCCAAGGAAACCACGCTCGGATATCTCGCTCAGAACAGCGGTCTTGAATCAGACGGAACGATCTGGGAGGAGATGCGCAAGGTATTCGCGGATCTGATTGAAGCAGAAGCTGAGCTTCGGCGCATGGAGCAGCAGATCTCGGATCCGAAGTATATGGAAGACGAGAAGAAATACGCAGAATTACTGGAGCGATACGCCAGACGTTCCGATTGGTTCAAGGACCGGGGCGGTTACGAGATTGAAACGAAGATTCGCAGCGTGCTGCACGGGATGGGATTTGGCGAATTTCCGGCGGACACGAAGATATCTACACTTAGCGGCGGTCAGAAGACAAGACTGGCACTTGCCCGAATATTGCTCCTGGCTCCGGATCTGCTCATGCTGGATGAGCCGACGAACCATCTGGATATCGAAACACTGACCTGGCTCGAAGACTATCTTCGCAGTTACTCCGGCGCACTGCTCGTCGTATCCCATGACCGGTATTTTCTTGACCGGCTGGTAACGAGCATCGTCGAAATCGAACGTCATCGCTCCAAGAAATATACAGGCAATTACAGCCGCTATATGGAGATCAAAGCTGCAGAATACGAGTCTCAGCTGAAGCAATATGAGAAGCAGCAGGATGAAATCGCGAAGATGGAGGCTTTTGTACAGCGGAATATCGTCCGTGCATCTACGACCAAGAGAGCCCAGAGCCGGCGCAAGGCACTGGAGAAAATGGACCGTCTGGATCGTCCGCAGGGCGAGCTGAAGAAGGCACACTTCTCATTTGACATCGCTTATATGTCCGGCAAAGAGGTGCTCCAGGTTCGAGACCTCTCGGTAAGCTTCGAGGATCCCAGCAAGCCGCTGTTCGAGCATGCCCAATTTGATCTGCGCCGCGGCGAGACAGTTGCCCTCATCGGACCGAACGGAATTGGCAAATCTACATTACTGAAATGTCTCACCGGACAGATGAATCCACGAACCGGGACTATTAACTGGGGCACCAAGATTAAGGTAGGCTACTACGATCAGGAGCAGACCGGCCTTAATCCGCAAAATACCGTGCTTGAAGAGCTGTGGAGCGAGTATCCTCACATGGAGGAGGCGCGTATTCGGACTGTGCTTGGTAATTTCCTGTTCAGCGGAGATGATGTGACCAAGAAGATCAGTTCCTTGAGCGGCGGGGAAAAAGCACGTGTCTCGCTTGCCAAGCTGATGCTGCAAGAGTCCAACGTTCTCATTCTCGATGAGCCGACGAACCATCTGGATCTGTTCAGCAAGGAAGTGCTGGAGTCTGCTCTGATCGACTATGAAGGCACCCTGCTGTTCATCTCACATGACCGCTACTTCCTGAACAAGATGGCAGAGCAGATCATTGAATTGAATCCGGACGGCACACAACATTTCCTAGGAAATTATGATGACTATGTTCAGAAGAAACAGGATCTTGAGGAGATTGCCCAGGAACGTCTTGAACAGCAAGCGGCTGCCAATAAGACCGTCGTGGTAGAGACAACACCAGAGAAATCCGGAGCTGCCACCTTCCAGGCGGAGAAGCAGGCGAAGCGTGAGGAAAGAAACCGGCAGCGGAAGCTGGACAGCCTGGAGGTACAGATTGCAACCCTTGAGGAGCAGATTGAAGTGCAGCAGGCCGAAATGGCCAAGCCTGAAGTGTATCAGGATTACATGAAGCTCCAGGAAATTCAACAGCATATTGAGACATTAAAGTCGAATCTCAGCACTGCTTATGAAGAATGGGAAGCTTTAGCCGATTAAAAAAGGTTTCAAATTATGATCACAATTTGCAGCATTCCAATAATTAACAACATTATCCACAACAAAAGTGGATAATATATCCATTGAAACAGCCGATGAGGCTGTTTTTTTGGCGTTATGGTAGGTGTTTTATAGAAAAAACCAATATTATCCACTAAATTGTCCACACTATCCACAATTTTATGGTTACTGGATGAAGTTATTTTCATTCATTTTCGAAAACACGTCCAATTTCGACTTTTGCTATTTATCCCCAAAATCTTCCGGATATGTGGATAATTTTGTGCACATATTGACATTTTACGACTTTTGAGTAATTGCTGTGTTTAATTTCGACATAAGAAAAAATACATGGCGTGATTGCACACGCAAGTGGCTATTATAATTCGCTAGTTTATAGGCTGTATTCTTCCTTATTTATTATCTTAGCTAATGCTCGTTCAATTCCGCCGTAACTCACAATCCTCCATGCTATTTTCCGCCCTTCAACAACAAAAAAATCGTAGTCACATACATTGGACCAAAAATAACCGAAACCAATATCCTGGCGAGTGAAATGATTCCTCGACAAATGCAAAGAAGCTCGTCTGTATTGAGAGACGAGCTTCTATTGTCTTCTATATAAACTTTACCACACTTACGACTTAACGGACCACGCTTCGAGTGACAATCCAGGCTGAGCCTGCAGATCAAGACCGGCCAGCTCGCCTCGCTGCCATTTCAGATGTGCTGCCGCGCCAATCATGGCTGCATTATCTGTACAATATTCCATCGGTGGAATCAGCAGATGAATACCTTCCTTGGCGCAGCGCTCTTCCAGCGCCTTACGAAGACCACGGTTTGCAGCGACGCCTCCGCTTAACAGGAGCTGCTTCGAACCGTAGGCACGCACGGCTCGAATGGCTTTTTCAACCAGCACCTCAACAACGGATTCCTGGAATCCCCGGGCAACCGCTGCCGGGTCCAATGTCTCCTTCTTCATAGAGGCCTGGTTCACCACGTTAAGCACGGCGGATTTGAGTCCGCTGAAGCTGAATTCATAGGAATCGGCCTCGAGCCAGACTCTAGGCAGGGCCACAGCGTGATCTGCCTCATGCGCCATACGATCCACATGGGGACCTCCCGGATACGGGCAACCTAGTGCACGCGCCACCTTATCATAGGCTTCGCCTACCGCATCGTCACGAGTCCGGCCGATGACTTCAAATTTCCCTTCCGCTTCCATATGAACCAGCTCCGTATGTCCTCCGGACACCACCAATGACATAGCTGGATACTGCAGCTCCTCGATCAAACGATTCGCATAGATATGCCCCGCAATATGATGGGTTGCAATGAGCGGCTTGCCGAGTGCCATCGCCAGTGTCTTCGCGGCAACAATACCAACGAGCAGTGCCCCGACAAGACCTGGTCCCTGAGTGACTGCAATGGCTGATAGATCCTGCGGCTTCACTCCCGAAGCGGCAATCGCCTCTTCGATCATTAGTGTGATGACCTCAACATGCTTGCGGGATGCCACCTCCGGAACGACACCGCCAAATGCCTTGTGCGTCTCCACCTGGCTGGAGATGAGATTTGCTAATACCTCGCGTCCGTCCTTGACGACAGATACCGAGGTCTCATCACAGCTGGTCTCGACTGCAAGTATATAACTGGATTGTAATGTATCGGATGAATGTGTCATGAATCCTTTAAACTTCCTTCCTCTTTACCATCAGAACCATGATCGATGCTGGCAGGCAAGTCCGCCCACATGATCAGCGCATCTTCATTATTATCGGAATAATACCCCTTACGAAGTCCTGATGGCTTGAATCCTTTTTTCTTATATAGGTTCTGGGCTACGGTATTCGATATCCGAACTTCAAGTGTCATTCTCGTCATGCCGAGGTAAGCTGCCGTCTTCATCATCTCATGGAGCAGCTTCTCGCCCAGCTTGCGTCCACGATAGGCTTCTCTCACCGCAATATTCGTAATATGGGCCTCATCCACGATGGTCCACATTCCGCAATAGCCGATAGCCTGACCGTCCAGTTCCATGATCATATATTTTGCAAAATGATTCTGTGTCAGCTCATTCACAAAAGCCGTTTCCGTCCACGGCAGGGTAAAACACTCTTGCTCTATGACGAGTACATCTGGAATGTCCTCCAGCTTCATGAATCTAAATTCTAACCGCCCGGTCTGCTCCTTGCTCTCCATGCCTCAACGTACGACTCCCTTCATCCTTTGCGTAGAAGATTCGCTTCTGCTTCCGCAAGCTGTGTGTAATTCGGTATGAGCGTATGCACATCATCGTGTTGACCTGCCTTAAGCTTCAGCGAACCCAGCTTGCCCACATATCTTCCTTCCATGTCATACGGCATCAACACAAGCTCGCAAGACAAACGTTCTCTCAGTTTCTCGATCGTCTCTTCGTGCTGCGACACGTCCCCTGCAAAAATAATGCCAGCAGGCCGGCCCGCAGCATCGGTCTGTTCATACTGCGCAGCAAGCTTCTGCGTCCATGGCTCGACCAGCCGGATGCCATCCTCTTCAAGCCGGTGCACCGGCTTATCACCATCGGACCCTTCAAACCATGCAGTGTAGGCCTGTCCTCTTCTTGCATCCATCAGGGGAACGACCCAGTATTTGGACTGCTCTGACTTCGCCCGATTTCCGGAATCTGTTACAGCTGCTTCGATGCCCTTATTGCCCTTGAAGGAACCGAGCCCTCCCCAAGCAAGTGCCTCCAGACTGGACACAGCTGCAACAGGCACATCCCATGCCCAAGCCAGCGTCTTCGCCGCTGTAACAGCGATGCGAATACCAGTGTAGGAACCAGGTCCGATCCCAACGGCAATGCCGCCGATTTCAGATCGCTCTATATGTTGTTCTTTCATTAGATCCTCCAGTGCCTGAACCACATGGACGGCATGATTCCGCTCCGCACGTGAATTCGACTCAGAGAGCACCGTCTCGTTCTCCATTAATGCCGCAGCGAGTACCGCTGTTGACGTATCCAACGCCAAAAACCGCTCACGCGGCTTCCGTTCTTCCTTCATCCTCAATCGACTCCACTTCTCTTCAAATCTTCGCACCAATCCGTGTACGGCGAGCCATAACCATTCAAGCGAATGATACGATCTCCCGTCTCTGTTACCGTCATCTGGATATGCAAATGTGCCTCCGGCAGCAGCTCCGAGATAATGCTGGACCATTCAATCAAGCTTACTCCACTGCCATAGAAATATTCATCCAGCCCGAGTCCCTCGGCTTCGTCAAGCGTTATCCGGTAGACATCCATATGATATAACGCAAGTCTGCCTTCATATTCCTTAATCAATGTAAAGGTCGGACTATTCACAACGCCCTCTACACCTAAATACTGTGCAAAATATTTGGAAAATGCCGTCTTCCCTGCACCCAGATCACCATCAAGGGCGATAACCGAGCCAGGCACAGCGAGCTTGGCCAGACGGGCAGCGAGCCGCTCCGTATCCTGTACACTACTGGAGTGGTACACCCACTCCTGATGCTCGTATTTCAATATGCTAACCTTCTTTCGATCTATCGTAAGCAAACCATTCGCTAGTTATCAGGGCAAATCCTTCACCTCATTATATAGTTCCCCATCTGTCCAAGCAAGGTAAGGAAGACACACAAAACCCGGGGTACCATAGCCCCCGGGTGCATATTCACTATCATATGATTAGCTCTCGACCAAACGATCCACTCGTACCGTATGTGTCTCCAGCGGGTTGTTGCCGATCTGCACGGTTGCCATTTGGTTTTCTACATCCACATGCTCAATCCATATAGGCTGTTCACCATCCAGCTTAACCGAGATATTTTCCTTCGCTTCATAAATCGCTTTTGCACGGTTTGCATCCATCATGTTATAGGTCTCCTTCTTCATTATTAATCTCCAGCTCATGCTCATCAAATAGGGCATCTGAAGTGCTGTCTCCGATATAACCATTGTCGTCAGTGACCTGGCCACCGCCCAGGCCTTCGTTCACCATACGATCCACGTCAAATGCCGTCTCTTCTATACTCTCTTCGTCTCTTGCTTCCGGCGTGGTGACCTCTTCCCAGTCCACCATATCGGCTGCGAGCATATCCGTGCCGCTGAGCGCATCCCAGAATCGATCCGATCCAGCCGCATCTCCATTTTCCCTGTCTCTTCTGTCCGGCTCGTACATATCACTTGTTCTGGACATGTCTTCTCTCCTTCACCCTTTTTAATCCGTAATATGTCCGGATGAAGCACCAATCATGCATCATTCTCTGACTAAGCCATTCTTCACGTTCCATGAATAAGATTACAAACGTCTTTTTTTGCCCATAATATGAAGAAAGATCACGCTACAGATTATTTGAAGGAGGGATCGTCATGCATACCGTTTGGAAAGGAGCCATCAGCTTCGGACTGGTTCACGTCCCTGTCAAAATGTTCTCTGCTACGGAGGACAAGGATATTTCGATGCGATACATTCATACCGAATGCGGCAGTCCGCTCAGCTATATTCGTAAATGTCCATCCTGTGAGGTTGAAGTCAAATGGGAGGAGATTACGAAGGGATACGAGTATGAGAAGGGAAAATTCGTACTGTTTGAGAAGGATGAGCTCGATCAGCTGTCTGAGCAGGCCAATAAGAACATTTCGATACTGGATTTTGTGAATCTAACGGATATTGATCCGATTTATTTTCAGAAGACCTACTATTTATCTCCTGATCAGTCCGGAGGTAATGCGTACCAGCTGCTGATGACGGCTATGCGGGAAACGGGCAAGATCGGAATTGCCAAGATCTCCATCCGTTCAAAGAGCAGCCTTGCCGCCATTCGGGTGCTTGAGGATTGCCTTGCCATTGAAACGATCTTCTACCCTGATGAGATCCGCCCTGTATCCCAGGTGCCTAATCTGCCCGAGAATATTGCCGTGAACGACAAAGAGCTGAACATGGCCAAGCTGCTGATCGATCAGCTTAGTACGCCATTCGACCCGGAGAAATATACCGACGATTATCGTGAAAGACTGCTTGAACTCATTAATCATAAAGTCGCAGGCGAAGAGTACAAGATTGCTCCTGCCAAGCCGGAAGCGAACGTCGTCGATCTTATGGCTGCGCTTCAAGCTAGTATTGAGGCCACGCAGCAGCAGCCGCCGATTGTTACCGATCCAGGACCGGCCAAGCCTGCCAAGAAACGGACGACTCGTAAAAAGGCCGCCTCCGCAGAAGACAACCATCGCGATGAACCCGTTGTCAAGCCAAAGACAACGAAGCGAAAAACCGCCAAAAAGAAAGAGACCGGAGCTTAAGCGTTTCCAGTTCCACAGGCAGATTAATCGGGTTCTGCATCAGGATATTCAGCACAGCTGCCATTGACGCGTCCAAGGGTACACTATATACTAACTTACATAAAGTAACTTAGTGTAGGTTAGTAATTTTAGTTTCTTTAACTACTCCATCTATGGACATGATCAAGGAGGCAAATACAAACATGACATACTCTATTCATCCCGCAACGACACTCGGTGAAGTGAAGCTTCGCGTCAGCGAGCTTACACGCTCTATTGATTTTTATGAACGGGTCGTAGGACTCAAGGTGCTGTCTCAACAAGGGAATCAGGCTGTACTGACCAGTGACGGTGTGCGCTCACTTGTCATACTGGAAGAGCTTGCGGACGCCAAGCCGATCCGCCCAAGAAGCCACGCTGGACTGTACCATTATGCAATTCTTCTGCCGGACCGTGAGTCTCTGGGCCTTGCGCTTCGCCACCTGATCGACAGCGGAATTGAAATTGGGCAAGGCGATCACAGTGTTAGTGAAGCACTCTATATTAATGACCCGGACGGGCACGGCATTGAGATATACGCTGACCGGCCACGAAGTGTATGGCGCCGCGATGAGAACAATCATTATATTATGGGAACCGATCCTGTCGATGTTCACGGACTGCTCGCGCTGGCGGGCGACAAACCGTTCACAGGACTGCCTGCAGACACCGTTATCGGTCATGTGCACTTTCATATATCCAGTCTCCCAGCAGCCCGCGAATTCTACAACAAGCTGCTCGGGTTTGATATCGTGCTGGATGATCCGCGCTTTCAGGCTGTATTCGTGTCGGCTGGCGGGTATCACCATCATATCGGACTTAATATTTGGGCGGGTCAAAATGCTCCGGCTACCCCTCACGATGCGGTAGGAATCGATTATTTCACCATCGTATTTGAGGGTAAAGAAACGTTCGAAGATACACTGCTGCGTCTTCAGTCCGGCGGATATAACGTAACTACTCAGGATTCAGAAGGCTATGTTACCGATCCATTTGGTATTGGCATTCGTTTGACCTATCAATCATAAATAATTTCAGTATGTAAGGAGAAGCAGCTGCATGGAACTTAAACCGGTCATTCCTTTTGAACCGATTCGAACGAATCTATTTCCTGTCGGCCCTCCCTGGATTGCTCAAGTAAAATGGGACGGTGTCCGGATGCTAACGTATTATGACGGGCAAGAAGTGAAGCTCATTAATCGCAAACGGAATGACCGAACCCTGCAGTATCCCGAATTCACACAAGCGGATGTCTATTCATCCGCTTCTTCTTTTATCCTCGATGGTGAGCTGATTGCATTCAGAGAGGGCAAGCCGTCTTTTCATGAAATCATGAGGCGAGACAGTCTTCGAAGCGAGCGCAGTATCCGGCAAGGCCTGAAGAGTGTTCCGGTTACCTACATGGTCTTCGATATTCTGTACCTCAATGGAGTATGGGTTACGGACAGACCGCTGTCGGAACGGCAGCAGCTGCTCGCTGAGATAATCAAGCCTCATCCGCAGGTTCAGCTGGTACAGAATTTTCCGGATGGCAATGCCTTGTTTGAAGCGGCCAAAGCACAGCAGCTCGAAGGTGTCGTCGTCAAGGATCTGAACAGTACCTACGCGCTAGACGGCAAAGACAATCGGTGGCAGAAACGCAAGAAGAACGGAGATTTGTATGCCGTAATTGGCGGCGTTACATTCAGAGACAAGGTCGTTAATTCTCTTCTGCTTGGTCTGTATAACGAACAGGGAGAGCTGGAGTATATCGGACATGCCGGAACCGGCAGATTTACAGTGCAGGACTGGCGGAACCTTACCGAACAAGTGCTGAGCATGGGTGTACAGCATATGCCTTTTGTCAATGTACCGGGTAGAAATCAAGGGGCACTGTGGATACAGCCCAAGCTGGTCGTACGTGTTACCTTTCTCGAATGGACTCCCGGCGGAACGATGCGCCACCCTACAATAGAGAGCCTCGCCCCTCACGTCCCTGCAGCAGAATGCCAAGTATCACAGAAGGAGGAGAGCTGACCTATGCCGCGTTCGATCAAGGGCACGATTCAAATTGAAGGACAGGATATTACGATTACGAATCCAGACAAGCCGCTCTGGCCAGAAGCCGGTGTTACCAAAGCCATGTATTTGCAGAAGCTGGCAGAGCTCTCCCCCTATCTGCTGAAATACTGCAGGAACCGCCTGCTCACGACGATCCGGTATCCGCATGGGATTCATGGAGAATTTTTTTATCAAAAAAATGCGCCTGAGCCCCTCCCTCCCTATGTCAAGACAGCTGTCCACGAAGGGATCAATTACATCGTAATGGAGGACCTGCCAGTCCTTCTATGGCTTGGCAACCTTGCCGCGCTTGAGTTTCATCCTTCGCTTCATTATGCAGGCAGTCAGCTGCCCTGTGAATGGATGATTGATCTCGACCCCAGCCTGCCGGAAGAACCCCGAATAATGGAAGCTGCGCACATCGTCGGGCAGACCCTAAGTTCACTTGGCATTCAATCCGTACCCAAGACATCGGGCGCTACAGGTGTGCAGATTATTGTGCCCATCCAGAGCGGGATTACGTTCGAGGAGCTTCGGACGCTTGGTCATTTTGTCGGCATGTACGTGTGCCAGAAGCATCCAGACTTATTCACATTGGAACGACTGAAGAAGGATCGGGGCAACAAAATATATTTTGATTATCTCCAGCATTATGGTGGTAAAACCTTGGCCGCCCCCTACACTCCACGCGCCAGGGAACACGCCTCCGTCTCGACGCCTCTGTTATGGGATGAGGTGGCCGCAGACGTACGACCGAAGGACTTCCATTTGCTCAATATTGGCGCTCGTCTGGCCGAAAAAGGTGATCTCCTCTCCGCTCTGCCGCCGCAGCCACTGGAGAATATATTGAAGCACCTGAAGAATAAGAAGTAGATCACAACCGCACAAAAAGTGTGTATATCACGTATCTCGTACACCGGACTTCCGCGCATAATAAAATACCCGGTACTCCTAAAATGTTAGGAATACCGGGTTTCTTTATACAAATACCAATAGCCGAACGAATCGCTCGCTAATGAATGCCTTTTTTCTTGAAACGTCCGCCTTTTACATCATGAATATTACCAATCGCTACGAAGGCCTGTGGATCCCAGTCCTCTACGATGCTCTTCAGCTTGGCTTCCTCCAGACGCGTAATGACGACGAAGATCACCTTCTTCTCATCCCCGCTGAATCCGCCTTCTCCATCCAGGTATGTAACCCCTCGGCCAAGACGATCTGTAAGAGCTTCTCCGATATCCCGGTACTTCTCACTAATGATCCATACCGACTTGGATTGATCCAAACCTTCAATCGTGACGTCAATCATCTTCATCGCAATATAATATGCAATCATGGAATACATCGCGTTCGGCCATCCAAACACGAAGCCTGCCATAACGAAGATGAACACATTAATGACCAGCACGACCTGTCCGACCGAAAATGGAGATCTTGCACTTAGCAGAATGGCAACAATCTCCGTCCCATCCAGAGAACCTCCTGAACGGATGACGAGTCCTACCCCCACGCCGAGGATCACACCGCCAAATACAGCACCAAGAAGCGGCTCATTCGGCGTTAACGCCTGAACGTGATGCAATAGATGCGTTCCGATCGACATAATAACAATACCGAACAATGTAGATACCGCAAAGGTCTTGCCAATCTGCTTATACCCAATCAGAAGAAACGGCAGGTTGAACAAGGTCAGCAATACACCAAGCGGCAGGCCGGAGAGCTGTGACACCATAATGGATATCCCTGTGATACCACCATCAATTACGCCATTGGGAATTAGAAAAATCTCAAGAGCTATAGCCATAAGCGATGCACCGACCAAAATCATGATGGCACGCTGCAGCAGCTTCAAGCTAATTGGAGAACTGTTTGCCTTCGTCTGTTTGCCCGGACTCGGCATCATTTCCTTCGTTGTCATATTTGACATAGAATCCCCCCTATTCTTTTAAGCTTTCTATGTCCGCAAGACATGACCTGAGACTTTATTATATCATATTCCGACTCCATAAAACACTAAAAGAGTAAGCAAAGACGAGATAATGGAATAGAAAGCAGGTTTTTATGACAGAAATCATCCCAAATCCTTAGAGTAGAGGAGATAATAACCTACATAGGATTTCGGTGGATTTGCCTAATTTTGAACGCTGACTAAACGTGCTTAATTCGACCTTCATGCTGTGCGTAAGATCGCCTGTAAAATCCTGCACCAGCCTATCGATCGCACTCTTTGAATACATGACCGACGTCAGCTCAAAATTGCTGTAGAAGCTGCGCATATCCAGGTTGGCCGAGCCCACTGTAGCGAGCAAATCATCGACGATAATAACCTTCGAGTGAATGAAGCCTTTCTTATAACGATAGAACTGAACTCCCGCCGTCAGCAGCTCTTCTACATAAGACAGCGTTGCCTGCAGCACAATCGCGTAATCCGCCTCATACGGAATTAGAATGCGTACATCCACACCCGCATAGGAGGCTGTCTTCAGTGCAGTCATCAGCGCATCGTCTGGTATGAAATACGGTGTTGTAATGTAGATCCGCTTGCTCGCTTGTGTAATGGCACTGAAGCATACCTCCTGAATCAGATGCCGCGTCTCATCCGGTCCGCTCTCCACAATCTGAACCTGCTCATTGACCTGGCAGTCATGCGGCGGAAATAAGGAAGATATAAGCTCCTCATCTACGGTCTGACCGGATACCATCTCCCAGTCCTTGAGAAAGGTTGTCTGCAGGAAGTACACCGCATCCCCGCTGATCCGCATATGCGTATCACGCCAAAATCCCATTTTCTGCGATTGACCCCGGTATTCATCCCCGATATTCATCCCACCGGTATATCCGATCGTTCCGTCGACGACAACAATCTTGCGATGGTTGCGGTAGTTCAGCTTGCGAAGCTTCATCGCAAGGCCGGGCGGCAGAAAGAAGTGGATCTCGATCCCCTCATTCTTCATTCTCTGAATGAAGGGCTTAGGGAGGGTTTTGCTGCCGAATCCATCACAGATGATGTTGACTTTCACGCCCTGCTTGGATTTTTCAATGAGGAGATCCTGAAACATGGTGCCGATAATGTCATCACGAAAAATATAAAACTGAATGTGAATATGATGCTGCGCCTTCTCTATATCATGCAGCAGGGAAGCAAACAGCGGTTCACCTTCTGTAAAATACTTCGTTTGGTTGCAGCCCGTAATCGCACTGTTCGGAGTATGGGACAGCAAGTTAAACAGCCTGGTGTGTGTTGTAAATGTCTCTCTCTGCATGTCTTCTGCCTTCGTTATTACGTTGGTCTGCGAAGCAAGGTGCTGATGAATGTGCTCCCACACCTCCGTCTTCACATGCTTTCTCATTCGCTTGTAGGGACGGCCGGCCAGGAAATAGAGAGCTATTCCAATAACAGGCAGGGTGATGGAGATTAGAATCCATACTCCTGCCTTGGCCGGTCTCTCATACTCCAGTACAAACAAGAGGACGGTTTGCAGGAAATAAAATAAGATCAGTATAACGATGACCAGCCACATCATATGCCAGCCCCCTTCTTATGTAAGGATTCGGAGTCATCTATACAGTGTGACAATTTTTTGCAAGAAACATGCATGTCAGAAGGAAAAAATATAGGCTGTCCGCACAAAAATAGCTTTGTAATTAAAGTACTTGACATTCACTGTACTTTAGGGCGTATTTCCACGCGCACTGAATTGAGCTATAATATTCGATAAACTGAATCAAGTTCATACATGATTTATCTGTTGAATTTGATTCGCTTTATAGTTTAAATTCATGAAGAGGAAGAGATGTGAAATGGAAGAAGGTAGTAGGTACGCGTTATACCTGGTCCTAGTGGCCGTATTGATTGGTTTTTCGGCATTTTTTGTCGCAGTAGAGTTTGCGATTGTACGTGTAAGGACGAGTCGATTGGATCAACTGATCGCAGAAGGGAATAAAAGAGCCGCCGCGGTTAGGCAGGTGGTTGCTAATCTGGACGGCTATCTATCCGCCTGTCAGCTGGGGATCACGATTACCTCGCTGGGACTCGGATGGCTGGGGGAACCGACCATAGAGAAGATTCTGCACCCTCTATTTGAAAGAATGCAGTTACCGGAGGCCGTAGGATCATTATTGTCCTTCTTTATCGCCTTTATGGTGATTACTTACTTACATGTCGTTGTCGGCGAGCTGGCACCGAAGACGGTTGCAATTCGAAAGGCAGAAACGGTCGCAATGTTAACGGCCAAACCGATCATTTGGTTTAACAAAATCATGTACCCATTTATTTTCGTCTTGAACGGCTCTGCCAATGGTCTTGTGAAGCTGTTTGGCGTTAAACCTGCTTCTGAGCACGAAGAGGCTCATTCTGAGGAAGAGCTGCAGATTATTATTAACGAGAGCTTCGAGAGCGGCAAGATTAATCAGAGCGAATTTGGATATGTAAGCCGGATCTTCGCCTTTGATGAAATGCTCGCTAAGGAAATCATGGTTCCCCGAACCGATATGGTATGCTTGTACGTCAACAAATCCGTCGAAGAGAATCTTGCCATCATTCGTGAAGAGCAGTACACCCGGTTCCCGGTCGTGAATGAGAATAAGGATGATATTATCGGCATCATTAATACGAAGCAATTTTTCCTGGAATATTACGGAGGCAGCTCCTCCGACATTGATATCGCCAGCCTCATTCATCCGATTCCTGCAGTTCACGAAACAACTCCGGTGAAAGAACTGCTTCACAAGATGCAGCAGGAAGGCAATCATATTGCCATCCTGGTTGATGAATATGGCGGAACCTCGGGTATGGTTACGATTGAAGACGTGCTGGAGCAGATCGTCGGAGAGATTCGGGATGAATTCGACGCCGATGAGGAAGAAGAAATCCAGTTCGTGGATGAGAACTACATCATATTTAACGGGAAGGTATCCTTGTCCAAGGTGAATGATCTACTCCTCGCCAACCTGGACACAAACGAATGGGATACGATTGGAGGATGGCTGTATAGTCATCAGCCGGAAATGAATGAACAAGAAGAATACGAATTTGAAGGACTTACCTTCGTTCTGCTGGAGGCAGAGAAGAACCGCTTCCTGAAGGTCGCTGTTATTCCTAGAGAACCTCTGACTACCGCAAAAGGCGAAGAAGAAGCCGCACTCGCAGAGTAATTCGTTATTATATAAAGAATAAGGCCCGCATGTCTGTTCGTGACAGATCTGCGGGCCTTATTGGTTTTTATTTTTAATAGAATACGAATTCCGGCGCTGTAAGGCTATGCCTTCTCCCATTTGTCCTTGAAGAAGATATGATACACCTTGGTGATTACGATCTTCAGCGTCATATAGAACGGAATGGCAAGAATAACCCCCATCAAGCCTGCAATGTCGCCACCCACTAGCACCACAACAATCGTCGTGATCGGATGGATATCGAGCGATTTGTTGAAGATATACGGTGCCAGCAGGTTATCCTGAATTTGCTGTGCAGCAAGGATAATAACCAGTGCCCAGATCGCCATCGAAGGGGACTGGATAAAGGCAATGATCACAATCGGCACCGATGACAGGAATGCCCCGATGAAGGGGATGAAGTTCATAATGACCGCGATCACGGTCAGCAGCAGGGCATACGGCAGATCGATAAACAGAAATCCGATGTACATCAGTACGCCAAGCGCCACATTGATGATGACACGCCCGACGATGAATCCACTGAGAGAGCTGTCGATCTCATCCATCAGATCCGTCCCCACGTCACGGAAACGCTTTGGCATGAAGCCCACAATCTTCTCCCCGAATTTCCCGCCTTCCTTCAGCATGAAGTAGAGAATAATCGGAGTGACAAACAAGACCATAATGAAGCTGGAGAAGAAGGAGACTACACCGGACATGTAATCGGTAAGCACGGTAAACCCTTGATCAATAACCTCAGTGATCCGAGACAAAATATTGCTTCCCTCCGGCAGGAACTGAGCCAGTATTCCGCTCTCTTCCAGCTCCTGGACCTGCTCTGTCAGCATTTTAATCAAATTCGGCGCATTCTCGATGAACGCGAGGAACTGCTCCCGCAGCGACGGCCAGATCCCGATAATAAATCCAGCCATAATCAGACCGAATACCAGGTAAATGAGGAAAATGGCGAGCGTCCGATTGACTCTTCGTTTATGCATCAGCTCAACGAGCGGCCTCAGCAGATAATAGAAGAAGCCTGCCAGCATCGCCGGCACTAAGATTACGCTGAGTAAAGAAATCAGCGGATTAAAAATAAATTTGACCTTGTCACCCAAGAAGATAACAAGCAGGATCAGGATTATACCGATACAGAATCGGAAAAACCTGTTGGTTTGAGCCAAGTTCACTTCCTCCATTCATGTCCTAATCGAATGACCAGACTTCTATTCTAGGCTGCCACGTCTCTCTTGTGAAAGACATACCAGGCTATACCCATAAATAGAACATAATAAACAGCAAGCACCGTAATGGAGAAGCCCAGACTCATTACACTGTCACTCGAACCGAACATATATTGACTAAGGTCCATATTGGTGAACAGAATGTATTTCGCCCAGGAATACCGTTCCGGATCGAAGATTAGACCAAAGATCCCTTGGGTGAACAAGATAAATAGAGACAACCCGATGGCAAGCGCTCCAGATCTGAATACGGTGGATACCATGAATGCGATCGCCAAGGTGATAAACAAGTCCACATATTCATACAGCCAGCTGACGAGCGCATAGCCTGCAGGTGTGTAATCCCCCGGCATCTCTGACACAACAGGCTCTGTAGACATCAGCACCGAGGAAGTAAGCAGCGATAACCCTGTCATCAGCAAGGTCGTCAGCAGACTGAATAGCAGTACCGACACATATTTGGAAGCCAGAATCTTGCTTCGGGTCCATGGCCGAATCAGCAGCAGCTTAATCGTCCCCCAAGAGAATTCACCTGCCACCGAATCTGCCGCAATGACGACCGCAAAGATCGTATTCAGAAAGCTGATGAACGACACCGTCAGCATGGCGCCTTCCCAATAGTGGGTTGAAGCACCACCCCCTGTGCTGGACAGCAGATAAGGAATCAGAATCGACATCACAATAATAATCCCGAGCATCACCCAAGTCCGTACACGGCGATAGATCTTCATATTCTCATTATGTACCAGCATCAAAAAGTTACTCATGGACGCTTACCTCCCGTCATGGCCAGGAACTGATCTTCGAGGGTGCTTGTTCGCGCCCGTATACCATACACCTTGATGCCATGTTGGACTAGTCTTGCATTCAGCTCGGCGGCGTCATCTCTTGTACAAGATATGCTCAGCACCGGACCCTCAGTACGTCCCTGTCCTGCCAGCTCGAATGCCGACTCGGGATCACTCACCTCAAACGTATATTCTAGGACTTCAAGAGCTCCACTCTCCGGTCTCAGCTGCCGAACATCAATCAGCTTCCCATCCTGAATAACCGCGACCGTATCACACATCAGCTCCATCTCGGACAGCAAATGACTCGATACGAAGACGGTCGTCCCTTCGGTAAGGGTGAGCTTGCGCAAATAATCTCTCAGCTCGCGAATACCCTGCGGGTCTAATCCATTCGTCGGCTCGTCCAGCACGAGCAGCTTCGGACGATGCAGAATGGCTTGTGCGACGCCAAGCCGCTGACGCATGCCGAGAGAGTACGTCTTGACCTTGTCATGGATCCGGTCTCGGAGGCCAACGAGCTCAATCGCTTCCTGGATCCTCTCTTTGGTCACGCCCGGTGACATCCGGGCAAAATGAACCAGGTTCTGGTAGCCTGTCAGGAACTTGTACATCTCCGGATTCTCTACAATCGCGCCAACCTCACGGATGGCATCCTCAAACTGCGTCTTCACACTGTGACCGGCGATGAAGATATCCCCGCTACTAATGGACATCAAACCAACCATCATGCGGATTGTGGTCGTCTTCCCCGCGCCATTGGGCCCTAAAAAACCAAAGACCTGGCCTGGATAAATATCCAGAGTCAGGTCTTGCACGAGATGGCGGGAAGAAATGACCTTACTTACACCTTGCATACGAACGACAGGTTCTTGGTGCATGTCATAGTTCACTCCCTCTTGATCATGCTCGAATCGTAATTCGAGCAAGGATTCTCACTTATAAGCTTCGTGCCTAGTGTAACATAATCTGTGAGAACCTGTCCCGCGTATTCGAGGGAATGAAGCAATTCTGTTCCTCTTGCGCTGCTTCGGGAGACGGCGAATGCTCCTCTTCTGCAGTGGGAGCGGCTTCCTGCTGCTCTTCCACAGCCTCTTCACCGTTCTGGCAGCAGATACAATAGCCTAGCGGCATTTCATTTCTGTAGAATCCGGTCCGGAAGACCTGATTAGGTATGATATGGGGAAGGTCTTTCATCCTGGATATGGACTGTTCATATGATAGACTACCTGAGACTTTGGCCTCTTCTATTCCTCTCGACTCCATTGGATATTCCGTGTCTACCGACAATATCCTCCCACAGGCGACACAATAAAATCGACTTGTCACGATCACTTCAGCCGTCCTCCATTCATAAAGACACATAGTTTCATTTCCTGTGAAACCAACTTCAGGGGCAATCGTCCAACCAACCGCATAAATCGATTCTTTTCGATACAAATTGTATCTTGAACATAATAGAGTCCCATATTTTTGTCAAGAATTTTCGAGGGTTACTAGATATTTAACCAGGAAAAGGGCGGGAAAACGCTTATCTAAGAGATATTTTCACTTGTTTTCATGAAAAACATGCCATAAGCATTCACAGAGCAGGACTTCCAATGATACAATTTGTATTGAAGTACATTTTTCTCTAGGGGGAACGTGTGTTGAAGAAAACGATTCGTAAACTAAGGAGAAGCGCATCAAGAACGATCTCCGTGGTTCCGGTCGCTGTTATCGTTGGGGCTCCGGTCTTGACCTACTTTATTGTACGTATGGTTCTGCAGAAATAGGACAAATTGTAAAAATATTCGTCTTATGACCTATGTACGAGCACACGACAAAAAGCACCTCATTGCTAAGAGAGAACAGGCTCTTGGCAATAAGGTGCTTTTTCCCCATTAAATACGAATCTAAGCTAGAACTCTTGTGCCTTATCAAACGACCACAGGACGCGCCATTCTCCGGACTCCTGAGAAGCATATACGGGCTGTACAATCTTAAAGTTACCAAAGGAAGAATGGTAGATCTGGGTCACGGTGAATTCATAGACTTCGGCCAGCGCTTCTTTTCCTTCTATGAGCTGAACATCAAACAGCCTCTTCGGTTCAGATACTTCATATTTAAAGGTATTCGTACCAAAATGCTGCATGAACACATGGGCCCTGGTCTGGACATAGTCCGGCTTCTTATATCGTTCCTGCAGCAGAGAATGAAACAGCTCCCATGAGCTCCCGAAATCGCCCTCTTGCTCATATGTATAGAATTGTTCAATGGCTTTACGTGCATCTTCTTCTTCATTAGACTTCATAACCCCTTGAATACTGAAGAAGAGCAGAGCTAACAGACCCACGATGAGTAAGGTAGCCGCGATCTTAAGCAGACCATTTGCTCGTCGTTTACGCAACATCAAATAAGCCTCCTCCTCTCTTGTCCCTTGTAACTCAAGGTATGAGAGAGGAAGAGGCTTTAGACCTTCCTTTTGTGCTGCACATACTGAACCAATACATATAGAAGAATAGCTATACAACCTCCGGTCAAGTCCAGCAATACATCATCGAAGGAGGGCGTCCTGCCTGCGGAGAATCGCTGCAGAAACTCATCTGCACATGCAATAAGTAAAGTAATGACCAACGGCACCCAATAGACTTTAAGGGCAGGTCCCCACCGCTTTTTCAGGATCATATGAGCGGCCAGCGTTAAGATACCATACACGAACATGTGAGCACATTTGCGGAATACGAACTCCGTGAAGCCATATGGATTATTGCGGAGCGAATTGGTATGACCTCCATAGCTGATTCGGATATCAGGCAGCTCGAAATCAATATCCAGCTTCTGAACCGTTTGGATGAGAAGAGGGCGAATGGTCTGCTGCTGATATGTCCTTGTGGACATGAACAGAATGAACAGAACCCAGAATAGCAGGAAGAGAGCTACGATTATTACTTGCTTTATTCCTCTTATATTTGATCTATTCTTTTGTCTGCTCAACATAACCACCTCTAATACTAAATAATAATGACGGATTTTATAATGGAATTGCGACAACTAATTCAAAATTATACATGGACAAAATGTCTGATTCGTGTAGACGAAGTTCCAAAAGAATATAAAGGGCGAGGTTTGCGTCATTTACCTTTGTGTATTAGCTGTTGAAATGTATTTAGATTTTAACGGCTTTTTAAAGCCACTGGTAGATCGCTCTCCAAACAGCTAATTAAGAAACTGTTTAGGCTGGAAATACCCTCAAATCTTATTATATTGAACTATCGCACTAGAATAGACAATCTGTCTTACGAAAATATTTTCAAGCAGTATTTGTTTCTTTTTTATTAGAGGTAAGGTAAAAAATAAAAGTTATTAAAAACAAGGCTATTGTAATATATTGGTCTCTAAAAATTTGTGTAGCATAAGCACAAGTAGTAATAGTAATCAATAATGACAAATAGATTATTATTTTTTTTATTCTTCCCCCTTTTATTTCTATGCACTTATACAAAACTAAAGTATATATATGAATTGTAAAGCCTAAGAAAAACAAGCCACCCAGTATTAATAATAATGAGGAACTATTTATTCCTAAATGTACATGTATTGTTTGATTATTTAAATTAACATTTGAAAAACCAATTCCTTGACTAGAGGCATCAAATTTATAGTAAGCTAAGTAGTTTAAATAAGCTCGTTCATTATGAGGACTTGGGACAGAATTTGGATCATAAATAAAATTACTAATGAAAGTATCTTCAGAAACATATTCGTATTGTGAATTAGAAAACGTAATGCCAACGAAAGCAATAGATATGAATAAAAGAGTCAACAGTGTAATTTTAGTTATTACGAATTTATCAGAAGTCAAAAAATTTATTAAGAAAAATATAAAAACGAATATCAATAGGGTTTGAATTAACATTTTATTATCTATTGCTATAGACAAGTATCCCATTATTGAGAATTGAACTGCAAGCCAAACAATCATTAATTGTGACTTAGTCTTCTTGATTTTATACATGTTAAATAACACAGTAACTATCCATAAAAAATTTAGAACACTTACTCCATTCATCCCAACTAATCCAGTCCAATGGTCAAATGGATGTGGATTCCCTGCTAAAAATCTACCTATTAGAAACGAAGTAGTCTTAATTTGAATAAATATAATTATAGTATTTATAACAAAATGAATGTTGAGCAAATAGAAACATACACTATAAAGTTTTTCCAATACATCTAGCGAGTAAGTTTTTTTCAGGTACGAAAAATATGCAAAATAACATAAAGGTGTATATATCATCAAAAGATTATTTATTACATTTTCATTAAACCCGAATTTTTCGATATTCGATCCAATAATCATCAATAGCACTAAAAAAGAAGTATAACCTACAAAGGATATATTAAATCTAATATTTCTTAAATGAATTAGAGAATATATCAAGAGGAAAAAATCCAATATATAGAACAGCTCATAATTAACTTTAATAAATCTCAACAGAAACAAATTTGATATTATAAAATAAAATAATATCATATCAATTGTTCTAATGTGTTGTTTTACTAGCTGTTTATCATCATAGTTATAGATATTAAGCCTTCTGTATACATATTCCATGTATTGTTACACCTCAATATATCTCATCTTTGAAATTTAATTACGATCTAAATTTCTATTTATAACTTTAGTGATTCTTTCACGTTCATTTTCATCTACAATAAAGTAATATAATCCGTTAATTCTTTGTCCATGCCCCTTAATTTCAACCATTTCTAATCTCTCTAGATTCCTAGAATAATTAATTATAAAGTGTTTCATATCTTCGAACGTAACATCAGTCTTAACATATGTCTGCAATTCCTCTAGTATTTTTTCCAAATTAGTCACGGTAGATATCTGCATACCATTTTTAATAACCTGTTGCAATATTGTACGCTGGCGTTCATTTCTTCCTAAATCACCACGAGGATCACTAAATCGCATCCTCGAATATTTTAGAGCACTTTCTCCATCAAGTTTGATAGTACCTTTTTCAAAAATCTCACCTTCATATTCGAAGTGGAATGGATTGTCCACTTCTATACCTCCTAATATATCAATCAAAGAGGAAAATCCTTCCATATTAATTTTCACATAATAATCAATAGTTGTATCCAAAAATTGTTCCACAGTTTCTATAGACATATTCACTCCACCAAAGGCATATGCATGGTTGATTTTATCCATTGATTCCATGCCGACAATCTCAGTTCTAGTATCACGAGGAATGTTGAACATCAACATTGTTTTCTTTTTTGGATTTACAGTAAGCACAATCATTGTATCTGAACGACCAATATCATTCTCACGTTCATCAACACCTAATAGCAAAACCGAAAATGGAGTGGTCTCTTTAATTTTTTCTGCATAAAGTTCTTTAGGTTCTTCTTCTTGACCACCGCTAATTATGGACACCGGATTAAATGGTTCACGAGGCTCATATATAGAATTAGCTGTAGATTTAAGTGAATCGTATGTATACCATACAAATCCAAATCCTATCAAAACTACAGCAGCTATACATCCTAGTGTAACTTTGAACCATCGTTTAATTTTGACCATATCCTTTCTTAAATATATTCTTTCGCCATTACTAACATAAAATATAGGTTTTCCTTACATAATGGTGTTTGCTTTAAAATACATAAATACAGCTATGTCCTAGGACATAGCTGTAGTATAAGAATCTGAAATATTGTCCGCATTCGGACGTCCGACAGAGTAGTAGATAAATGAGGCTTCCTTCACCTTCGCAGGATCATATACATTTCGACCATCAATCAGTATTGGCCGATACATCGATCTGGCTAACTCGGTCAGATCCACTTCACCGAACTCCTGCCATTCCGTGAGCAAGCATAAGGCATCACTGTCTTTTGCAGCAGATTGAGCATCATCACACCAGTAGATAGAGTCATTATTTACTTCACGCCGGAAATTTTCTGTAGCTACGGGATCATATGCGTATACCGAAGCACCTGCACGAACCAGTTCCTGAATAATCTCAATCGCAGGCGCATCACGAATGTCATCCGTATTTGGTTTAAATGCGAGTCCCCAGATCCCAATCCGCTTCCCTGTCAGAGAACCAAGGGCTAGCTGCAGCTTGTGAATAATATTAAACCGCTGATCCTTGTTCACTTCTACTACGGATTTCAAGAGCTTGAATTCATAATCCACATTACCCGCAATTTGAATAAGCGCCTGAGTATCCTTCGGGAAGCAAGACCCTCCATAACCAATCCCTGCCTTCAAGAAGGAGCTTCCGATTCGACGGTCATACCCCATTCCCTCTGCAACTCGGGTAACATCGGCTCCTACCTTCTCACAGATATTTGCAATCTCATTAATGAAGGAGATCTTGGTCGCAAGAAATGCATTTGAGGCATACTTAATCATCTCCGCAGATCGGATATCAGTCTTGACGATATTATTTGTGAGTGGAGCATGAAGTGCAATCAGCGTATCTGCCGTCTCTTGATCCTCACTACCGATAACAATACGGTCTGGATTCATCGTATCCCAGATGGCCGTACCTTCTCTAAGGAATTCTGGCAGAGAAGCAATAGAGAATGAATACTGACTATACTCAGAGATGATATGCTTGATACGTTCGTTCGTACCTACTGGCACTGTACTCTTCGTTGCAACAATCTTACGTCCGTTCATCGCAAGGGCTACTTCACGCGCTGCCTGTTCAATAAATTGCAGGTTCGCTTCTCCATTCGGTAATGATGGAGTACCTACGGCAAGAATGATCAGATCCGATGCCTGAACCGCAGTTTGCGTATCAAAAGTAAAAGACAGCCTTCCGGCTGCCTTGTTCTTGTCTATTAATTCTTTTAGTCCTGGTTCATATATTGGAACTTCACCACGTTCCAGCATTTCGACCTTGGCAGGGTTATTATCGACACAAATAACTTGATTGCCGATATCCGAGAAACATACACCTGATACCAAGCCAACATATCCGGTTCCAATGACGGTAATGTTCAAATTGGTTCCCTCCAATTTCTAATACAATCAAATTTATGCTTTGAGAGAAGTTGCATACTGAGATTTGTAGTATTCTTGATATACACCAGATTTAATTCTAGTCCACCATTCTTTGTTGTTTAGATACCATTTAATTGTGTCCTCAATTCCTAGGTCAAATGTATATTTAGGTTCCCACCCTAATTCATTAGTTATTTTTGTAGGATCTATAGCATATCTCCGATCATGTCCCTGGCGATCATCAACATACCTTATTAAATCATATGGTTTATTTAATGCACTTAGAATAATTTTCACTATATCAATATTCTGTCTTTCATTATGCCCACCGATATTATACACCTCACCTGGTTTACCTTTCTGAATTACTAAATCAATCGCTGCTGCGTGATCAGAAACATGAAGCCAATCTCTAACATTCAAACCATCTCCATAAACTGGAAGGTGATTATCCTCTAGAGCATTCGTAATCATGAGTGGTATTAATTTCTCAGGGAAGTGATATGGACCATAATTATTTGAACACCGAGTTATATTTACATTCATTCCATATGTTTCATAATAAGAACGCACTAACAAATCTGCTCCTGCTTTACTTGCAGAATAAGGACTATTAGGCGATATAGGAGTTTTCTCTGTAAAGTATCCTGTCTCTCCAAGAGACCCATAAACTTCATCAGTTGAGATTTGAATATATTTATTAATTTTATTTATTCTAGCTGCCTCTAAGAGAACTTGTGTGCCGACAACGTTCGTATGTACAAATATGGTCGGATCAGAAATACTTCGATCAACATGTGACTCAGCTGCAAAGTTTACAATAACATCAACTGCCTCTTGTTGTATCACTTGATTTACTAACTTAGAATCACAAATATCTCCCTGCACAAAAGAATAGTTAGGAAGATTTTCAACAGTCGTTAAATTCTCAAGATTCCCAGCGTAAGTAAGTTTATCAAAATTGATTATATATATATCAGAATGTTGTTTTAACATATAGTGAATAAAATTACTCCCAATAAATCCTGCTCCGCCTGTGACTAACAATTTCATGATTTTTCGTCCCCTTCAATTTAAAAGTCATTATCTGCTTCTTTAAATGTAGGATGAAGCTGATCTTTATCAGACAGAATTACATTAGTAGACGGCCAATCGATGCCTAACTCATGATCAGACCACAAGATTCCCCTGTCATTTTCTTTAGAATAAAGAGAATCTACTTTATAAGCCACTTGAGTATGAGGGCTGATCGTACAGAAGCCATGAGCGAATCCCTTGGGAATTAGCAGTTGCCTTTTATTACTTTCACTTAATATTACTGCCACCCATTCTCCGTAGGTAGCTGAATTTTTACGAATATCTACTGCAACATCATAAATAGCTCCTGCCAAAACCCTCACTAGTTTGGTCTGAGCTGCGGGACTTAATTGGTAATGAAGGCCTCTTAAGGTTCCAGCTTCTGCAGAATAAGAATGATTATCTTGAATAAAATCATGCTCAATCCCTGCTTTACTAAAAACTTGCTTGTTATAGGACTCCATAAAAAAACCCCGGTTGTCACCAAACACCGGGGTTTCAATGATTAGAACATCAGGTATTTTTGTCTGTATGATATTCAATTATTTCACTCCCGAAATTTTTTTAATAACTTATTTGGATGCAACAGCTCTACCGAATGTTAAATCAAGTTCCTCTTTATTCATCAACTCGTTCGCATATGCTAGAGAATCATGTGTACCAGCGTCAGTCCACCAACCTGAGAGTATATCGTAGGTCAACATGCCTTTCTCAATATATGCATTATTTACATCTGTTATTTCTAATTCTCCACGACCAGAAGGCTTTAATGTGCTGATTATATCAAAGACATCTGCATCATACATGTACACTCCAGTTACTGCATAAGGACTTTTCGGAGATTTAGGTTTTTCCTCAATTGACGTTATTGTATTGCCATCGAGTTCAGCAACTCCATAACGTTCAGGGTCTTGTACTTGTTGCAATAGCACCTTCGCACCTGTTCCCTGCTTCTTGAAGTTGTTTACATACTCTGTTAAGGAGTCTGAAAAAACATTATCTCCAAGAATAACAACCATAGACTCATCTTTAGCAAAATTCTTAGCCAATCCAAGTGCTTGAGCTATTCCACCAGCTTGATCCTGCACCTTATAAGAGAACGTAACACCAAACTCAAACCCACTGCCTAATAAATTAACGACATCGCCCATATGGTCACGTCCAGTGACAATGAGGATGTCGTTAATGTCAGCTTCTTTTAATTTGTAGATTGAATGATAAATCATTGGATACTTACCAACAGGAAGCAAGTGCTTGTTTGTTACCTTTGTAAGTGGGTACAATCTTGATCCTGTTCCGCCAGCTAAGATTATTCCTTTCATGCATATCACTCCTATATTTTATTTATTAAGTCTATATTTCAAGACTGTAATACCTTTGATCTTTTAATTGATTTTCTTAATTTATCTAGAATCATAAATAAATAACTATCTTTAAATAATACCAGTCCAGTAAGGTAGACAACTGTACCAATTAAAATCTGTACAATAGTCATGGTAATAGAACTAACGTTAAATAATGGTGAAATATAGTAGATAGCAAAAAACATGACAAGACTTGCAGACAGATATTTCAAAAAGGAAATTGAAAGAGATTTAAGATTAAAATATTTTCTTGCAAAATACATTGACATTACTGCACCAACTCCTTCAGCTACTAATAAAGCAATTGTAGTTCCTGTAGCTGCAAGAGGTTTTACTAATAAGAAATTAACTATCAAACTGCATATTGCTCCAAAAGCTATAGAGATCGAGTATTTATTTTGTTGATCAGTAGCAATTAACGTTTGAATTCCGAATACATTTGCTAACCCTACAAATATAATAACTGGACTCATAATCATTAATACTTGATTGACTTCTATATAGTCGGCTCCAAAAAACCAGTTTACAAAATTCGGAGTTATTGCAATTAATCCGAAAGTCATTGGTATTGTTGTTATTAAGACAAATTGTAGAGAGATGGAAATATACTTTTTAATAGTCCCAATATTTTGATTTAAAAATTCTGTAGCCATTCTCGGCAAGAATATAATCCCAATTGAAGTTACAATCCCTTGTACTAATCGTATAATTTTATTAGATTGAGCATAAAATCCAACTTCCGTCTCTCCTGAGACATTTCCTAGAATGATTCTGTTAACTATAACGTATATTTGGATCATTAATTGAGGTATAAATAATATGAGGATTGGTTTGACATGCTTTGTAATGTCACCCTTTCCAACCTTTAAAAACTTCAATTCTTTAAGTAAGGGAACCCACATTATCAATTGACCTACAAAAAGAGTTATTGCATTTAAAAATACAAATAACAGCAGATCTTCATCATCTCTTACAAAAGCAAAAATCAATCCAATTCCTAATATTTTCACAGCCAAGTTTCTTAATGTAGTTTTTTTAATTTGCTCTTTTCCTATAAAGTACCATGAAATATCTAGAGTTGAAGCAAGGATGGAAAGTACGTTTGCTAAATATAGTGCTTTATGATTACCTGATGCGAATAAGAAAACAATATAACAAATCATGACGAATATAGAAACAGTAGCCTGAATAATGAAAATAGAAAAAAATTCTTTTGATAGAGCATGGTTATCAGATTGTATCGCTATTTGTTTACTCCCATATAACGGTATACTTAGGACAGAAAAAAGAATAAACAATTGTACAACTGATGTGACATATGCATCAATACCTACACCTTCAGGTTGTAATACTCTTGATACATACGGAATTGTAATAAGTGGAGTAATCATTATTAGAATTTGATAAGATAACGTGAATAGATAATTACTAATTAATTTATTCATTTCGTGTTTCCCGACTCATGTGATGTAATGGCTTTAAGATATGTCTAATACGCATTTTTTTTAATCTAAGTTCGTACCTTAAACGATCTTTTATTGGAACCCTAAGCTTTCTGGATAAATTTATTCTCATATATTTTAATGGGTGATTATATTGAAATTGCATAATTTCAGTATGATAATATGGGTATTTTTTATTAATGATCTTAGTTGACCGTTCTATTAATTTGGTTTTTTCATCTCCAAATGAAGAAGCACCGATATGTTTTACATAACAATCATCACATATAATTAATTTATACCCTAAATTTTTCGCTCTCAGGCACCAATCAGTTTCTTCACCATATCCTCTGTTAAATGTTTTCGCATCAAAAATACCAACTTCATTTATAGCTTTCCGTTTCATATACATACAGAACCCAACAAGCATAGGTACCTCTGGATAGTTTGTTTCCTGTAAACTATCTATAGCATTCGTTATTTCATCAATTGTGAATTCATTATTAACTTTTTCATAAATAGTAGGAATAGATGAAATTACACCATAATTCGTTAAAGGATTTACTGCAGCTATCTTTTCATTCAAATTAGATGCATCAATAAGTTTAGTTAACCAATTTTTAGTAACAATAGTATCACTGTTTAAAATTACAACATCATTTTGAGTAAGATTAAGTCCAAAGTTAACATTCCCAGGGAAACCCAAGTTAACTTTATGTCTGTAACTAAATATATTTTTGTATTCATTTGTATAATACTCACTGATCTCCATCACTTCTGGGTCGGTACTGCAATCATCCAGTAAATAAAGATCGTAATGTGTTGCTGATGTATTGTTTAATATACTCTCTATACAATTACGCACTTCTGATACTGAATTATAAATCGGTAAAAGAATATCCACTTTCATGCGCATTGGCTCCTCTGTATAGCTGCGCGATATTATTTGCGCAGTTAGTTATATTGAATTCTTCCGCTCTACTTCTTCCCCGATCTACAAGTAACTGCACATCTATTTCGTTATTCAAAATCATACTTACACAATTGTATAATTGTTTAATATCACCAGGCTTATATTTCAGTCCATTTATCCTATCCTCAACTATCTCATCTAGTCCTCCAACATTTGTAACAATAATTGGATTTCCAAACCTAAGTGATTCTACTGCAACTCTGCCGAATGCCTCGTCCCTAGAACAAACAACTTCTAAATCCGCTTTATTCCTTAATGAATTCACGTCAGACGTATAGTCTACAAATTCAATAAAGTCAACAATCTGGTATTCTTCAATTTTTTTCATTAACATTTCATAATACTGTTCTTTACGCTCTCCGACTATTGAGATCTTAAAATTGAATATTTTTTCATCTCTCATCATTTTTGCTAATTCAATTAAATCTTCTTGTCCTTTGATTTCATATACAGTACCAAAGCAAAATATATTGAAAATTTTATCTTTTGATTTAGTTAAGTTAACTTCATATAGAGGTATTCCATTATAAATAACTTCTATTTTTTCGCTAAATAACTTAAATTTTGAATTTAAATTAAAAAAATCTTCTTTCAGATTTCCTGAAATGAAGATTATCTTATCACTTTTTGTTATAATATTGTTTGAATATTCAATTAAATCCTCTCTTGTGAATCCAAACATAGATTCCGCATTTTCTCTAATATGCCAAAAATGTGGCTTATTAGTCATTTCAGCTAAGTCACTTCCAAAGCTAACCACACTCGAGTTTGTATGAATTATTTCAATATTTTCATGTGTTATAAAGTTCGCAATCCTTTTTAATTCTTTTTTTCTTAAGAGTTTAAACACTAATTTCTTTAGTATATTAATAGGGAAATTAACGTTGTCATAAAAATAGTAAGCACTTCTAAAATTGATATCTCTTTTTTTTAGTTCGGAGTCTAAAGTTCCCGCTGCCATTAGAGGTTTTTTTTCCTTGCTAAATCGATCCTTGAAACTAAGAGTTTTTGGTATCAGTACAAATGCTTCGATGTCCTTAGGTAAACTATCTAATAAGTTTATCAAGGAATATGTTGCTCCTCCTTTAGTATTTTCATGTGCAACGTACAATACTTTTATCATAACTCCATCTCCATACCCCATATTGATTACATTGTACTTTCTCGTTTAATTTCATTTGTTATATTTTCACAAATCATTCGTACTTCTCTATTAAAAAGTACAAATAATTTAGTTTTTATTTGACTGACGAAATGTCGCTTAATTATTATTTTCCTATTGTTCTCAATCAGTAGCCGTTTTTCTTCTTTAAATGATGTGCTTCCATAATGAAAAATAAAAGTATCGTCTGCAAGGATATTTAAATATCCTTTTTTAGCAGCTCTATAAGAAAAATCCACTTCTTCTCCATATCCTTTCCCAAAAGTTTCTTCATCAAATAATCCAACTTCTTCTAATACTTTTCTTTTTATGAACATTGCATGCCCCACCCCTGTGGGAATTATAGGGTACTTCTTTATAGATATCCTTTCAATTAATTGAGAGAACCCTTCAACAGTGTAACCATCTGGTAATCTATTGTCCTCATTAAAATTAGGAACGGAACTAATTGTACCGTTATTAGTTAGGGAAGTAACGGTTCCAATTTTGTCCTGCATGTAAGCTGCATTATGTAATTTATCTATCCAGTAGTTTGTCACAATAGTATCAGCATTCAGAATGATTACATCATTTTGAAGTGATTGCTTCATACCCAAATTAACAGATTTAACGAATCCTAAATTCTTAGCATTATTAATAATGGTTACTCGATTATCACAAATACTGTTTAATAAATCATTTATTCGCTGATCAGGAGTAAAGTCGTTGATAATTATTACTCTGAAGGGAATTTTGTTGATTTTTTCTAATACAGAGACTAAACATTCCTCTGTTTCGTGGAATCCACTATATACAGGTATAATGACGTCAATCATTTATAGCTATCTCCCTTGTTTTGATTATAGCACTTGATTGGACATTACTTTCCTGACCTAAATAATCGAGGTATTGGGTAAAAGTTGAATTTGCAACATTGAAATATGCTTCTGACACCGCACTCCAAGAATATCTTTCATTAAGTCTCATCCTTGTAATCGATAATTGGTTTGGAGTATTGAGTGAATTCAAAAATGCCTCATCAATTCTATCTCGATTGAACAGCATACCTGCACTTCCTAATACCTCAGAGCTAAATGGACCATCAATAGCAATTATTCTTTTACAATAAGCCATCGCTTCGAGCAGGGCAGGATTTGTTCCTCCTACTGAATTTCCATGAACATATGCAAATGCTTCACTTCTTAATACAGCCAATTCTTCTTGATCATAATTAGCAGGCAATATAATAACCCCTGCATTATTATGGTAATTCATTATTTTTTCTGAATAATCTGTCCCTCCTTTGTAACCAACAAGGACAAATTTATAGCCTTTCTTATATAGTTCGGATTTTTGAAAACCCTTGATTATTTCTAATGGTAAGTTATCTGGTTCAAACCTTGTTATTTGAATGAAATATTTATCTGTTATCAAATCATATTTTTTGAGAACTTCTCTGGATACTGAAGTAGAAACTTCCAGCTGTTTTGGTGCGCCATAAGGAATAAATATAGTATTTTTCTTAAATACACTTTTATAATAATTCTGTATAGCTTCAGAATCTGAAATTAGATTTTTGCACATTATACTTATTAAAAATGAGGATAAAAAATAATATAATTTAAAAGGTAACGACCACTTAGCTCTTCGCCATTCCAATCCGTCTGTATTTACGGCCATAGGGATTCCTGATAATCGGGTCATTAATATCCCTGGTAAATTTGCATTGTTAAACCAAAAAACAAAATCGAATTCATTTCTATGCGACAAAATATATTTACCAGTTCTGAACGAAGTAATAAATGTGTCTAGAATTCGAGATTTACTTCCTTTAATATATAGTAATTTACTATTTCCATATGTTACGCTTTGCTTGAATGGCTCATTGGATCTACAAAAAATTATATTTTCAATATCTTGACTATTCAAATTCTCAGTAATTTTCTCAACTGCAGTCTCAAAACCACCGTAGTTAGCTGGTAATCCTCTTGTACCGCAATATCCTATTTTTTTCTTCATCTTACTCCTTACCTTTCTGTGAGTTGAGTTTGATAAAGTCTATTTATATTTACTGCATGATGATGAAATAACCTCTCTTCAAAACTGCTGTTTACAATCCGCTCATTCATTTCAGTTAAAACTATAGGATTTTCTAAAATAGACTGAAGTACCTTTTCCAACTCAGATACTTCAACAATAAATCCATTCTGTCCATTAATTAATTGATCTTTAAAACCGACATTATTTGTCACAAGTACTGGAATTCCAAATGATAGTGCTTCTAGTCCTATAAAACCATAGGTTTCTTTCCATAGACTTGGTACAATTAACAGATTGATGTTACTAAATATGCTTTTCAATTCACTATGTTCATATTTACCGTGAAAGCTAAAAAAATTCGAATCGTAAATTTCTTGAAATTGCTTATTATCTCCGTGAGAATGTAAATGCCAATTCACAACGCCTCTTTGCGCTAATGATTGTAGTGTACTAACCAAAAGTCCGAACCCCTTATAGTTTTCCATCGGTCCCAAAAAAGCGAGGTTCACTTTAGCCCTATCCAAAGGAATTATTCTTCTTTGATCCCGTATATCTCCATGAGTAATATTTATTACTTCTCCAGTTGAGATGGAATGTTGTGAATAAACTTCTTTTGAAACTACACTATTAAAGTGGATGGTATCAATTTTGTGTAACATATTCTTATAAAAAGATCTTAATTCTGCGTATAAAACACCTTGTCTTTTCTTTTCTGACGAATCATTGAGTTGACTATAATTAGAACTGTAATTTGAATTAGTACTTAATCCAGAAGAAACCTCACTATTTTTTTTAGCTGTACTTTCTTTTTTTCTTTTCCGAATCAATTTCATTAATTTATTTTCCTTAAATCTTCTATAAGCCGAAGATTGCATAATTACAATTTGTTTGATGCTGTAGCTTCTGCCAAAATTACATTTCACACATGAAAAACCTTCATTAAAGTCTGAACATATTTCGTTTTTGTGGTTAAGTAGATTTACTCGAGGACATATTCCATAATAATCATGAGTTGTAAATATTGTTTTTATGCCCTTCCTTTTGGCCTCTTCAATAAAATCAGGAGGAAGGCCCATTAGAGTATGAAAATGAATAACATCAGGTCGTTCATTTGATAGAAACAAATTAAAATTATTATCCTTGCTATGCATCATAAATTTTTCAGGTGAACCTACACCGCCTAAAAGTGCAACTGGTAACGGATTTACCATTTTAAATACTTTAATACCTTGATATGTTGACTCTTGTTTTATTCTAGTTTTTTTACCTAAAATGCTATATTCAGCTGGATATAACAAAGAAACATTATGCTCTTCTTTCTGTTTAAGCATTAAGTCTGTAGCATACTTTGTTAATCCTCCAGTTCTATATGGGGGTAATCCGAGTGAATAATGCAAAACTCTCATAATATTCTCCCTTTTCTAGCTAAAATGCATCCTTTGCTCCAAACAACAACCTTACCGTCTTCATAATAATTCCGATATCATACCAATACTTCCGCTTGCGAATGTACTCCAGATCCATCTCAACCATTTCTGCGAAGCCAACACTGTTACGGCCGCTAACCTGCCACAGACCTGTACAACCCGGTGTTACATGCAGTCGTTGCTTGTCGTATAAGGAATATTCTTCGACTTCTCTTGGCAGCGGTGGTCTTGGACCGACCAGGCTCATGTCACCACGAACGACATTCCATAGCTGAGGAAGCTCATCCAGACTTGTTTTGCGAATTAACCGTCCGATCTTGGTGACTCGCGGATCATTCTTCATCTTGAACATGGCCCCACTGACTTCATTCTGAGATAAGAGCTGCTCTAGCAGCTCCTCCGCATTGTGAACCATGGATCGGAATTTATACATATAGAAGACTCTCTCATTCTTGCCTACACGTTGCTGCTTGAAGAATACCGGACCTTTCGGATCCTCCAGCTTAATCAATAGGGCGAGCAGCAGAAACAGCGGAGATAGTATAATTAATCCTAGCAGCGAGGCGACCATATCCGTTAATCTCTTCATAATAAGGTAGACTTGATTTGCTTCTGTTCGTTCGAGCGTTGCTTCATAGACTCCAGACTCTAGTGCAATCTCTGCATCATTCGTCCGCGGATTCGAGCTCACTCGAATTCACCTCCACCGATTGCCAGTCTCGCAACCGATTCCTTTTCAAGTATGTCCCCTAGTGCGTTTAGAATCGGAATACGGAGCTCTTCATTTTTTAAGGCAAAGTCAATTGTCGTCAGGATAAAGCCTAGCTTCTCGCCCACATCATAACGAGTCCCTTCGAAATCATATGCGTATACTCCCTCTGCTTCATTCAGCCGCTGGATCGCATCCGTCAGCTGAATCTCTCCATGAGTACCTGCCTCTTGATCATCCAACAGTTCAAATATTTCAGGCGTCAGAATATATCTTCCCATAATCGCGAGATTAGAAGGGGCTTCGCCAAGCTTCGGTTTCTCAACAAACCGGTTGACTGCACACAAACGTCCTTCCGAGCTGAGTGGGTCTACAATCCCGTAACGGTCTGTATGCTCTTCAGCTACGGTCTGCACACCCACAATGGATCTGCCTACCATTTCATACTGTTCAATCAGCTGCCGGGTACATGGCACTTCGGCTTCAACAATATCATCACCTAGGAGTACAGCAAATGGCTCATCACCAATAAAATTACGCGCACACCAGACGGCGTGACCCAGCCCTTTTGGCTCCTTCTGTCTTATGTAATGAATATCCACATTGGATGATTTCCGAACTTCTTCGAGCAGATCGAACTTGCCCTTAGACTGTAAGGTATGCTCTAGCTCGAAGGCATTATCGAAATGATCCTCAATTGCTCTCTTCCCTTTGCCCGTGACAATAATAATATCTTCAATTCCGGATGCAATCGCCTCTTCGATGATGTATTGGATGGTCGGTTTATCAACAATCGGCAGCATTTCCTTCGGCATCGCCTTTGTCGCAGGTAAGAATCTAGTACCTAGCCCTGCAGCTGGTATGATGGCTTTTCTCACTTTTTTCATACATCATCACCTTATCCTTCTCTATTTATATTGAATGACTTAAAAGCACGAGTTGTACCGTTTACGTAAAAATATGAATGTAAGCGATACAATTCTTACTTTCAATTTCATAACAGGGCATTAAACCCCACCTCACATCACACCCTCGACGATGAACGTCTAAGGTACACTGACCCACAGTGTGACCGAGTGCCTGCAGTGATAGAGGTACAGCAGGCATTACCTGTTACTGACATAATTCACTTACTTCATCAGCGTTCGCCGTAATAATAGTAGTAATTGGATTGATTCTTGTTAAGCTGAATGTTGTTAAGCACAACACCTAGGATTCGGGCATTCACATGTTCCAAGTGGCCCTTCGCCTTCTTCACGAGATCTTTCTTCACTTTGCCTGAATTGACGACGAGCACAACACCATCACACAAGGAGCTGATAATCATTGCGTCCGTAACAGCAAGCACTGGCGGTGTATCGAACAATATAATGTCATATATTCCTTTTAGTTCCTCAAGTAAAGCTGTCATCTTCTTCGACCCCAGCATCTCGGAAGGATTGGGAGGAATCGGTCCTGATGGCAGGACGTCCAGATTATGAACAGCGGTCTTCTGCAGCACTTCTTGAACCGGATACTGTGCGGCAATTGCACTGGATAGTCCGGCATGGTTCGAGACTGTGAACACTTGATGCAAGGAGGGTTTTCTTAGATCCGTATCAATCAGCAGAACCTTCTTGCCTTCCTGTGCATAGGTCACGGCCAGGTTACTAACGGTTGTCGTCTTCCCTTCTCCCGATTGAGCGGAAGCCACCATAAGTACCTTGATCTGATCATCAATTGCTGAGAACTGGATATTCGTCCGCAGTGTTCTATAGGCTTCCGATATCGGTGCCTTCGGATTGACTGCAGTTACTAGATTATGCTGATTACTGGTTGATCGTGGCATAGTTCGCCTCACCTACCTGCCCTTGTGAAATAGATGTATGATGTGATGACTTGACATCGTCCTTCTTGATTCTTGCGATGACGGCGACAACTGGCAATCCCAGCTCTCTCTCCAGCTCCGCTTCCGTCTTGAAGGTATCATCCAAATATTCAAGCAGGAATACGAGACCAACGGACAGCATCAAACCAACAACAAAACTGATTAATATGCTCATCATCAAATTAATATTCACAGGAGGGACATTTGCCTCCAGCGGTGCTTGGTTCAGGATCGTGACATTATCCACCTGCATGATGGAAGGAATCTCACGCTCGAATATTCTGGCGACGGCGTTTACGGTCTTGGCAGCCTTCTCATAGGAAGTCGCTGTCACGGCCAAATTCATAATTTGTGATTCGTTCGCAGCAGATACGGTAATCATGGAAGCTAATTGCTCTGTAGTAAAACCGAGATCTGGGTAAGCCTCGAGTACTTTATCTAAAATGGCTGAGGATTTAATAATCTCCGTATAAGAATTGATCAGCATGACATTCGTTTGGATCAGCGTATAGTCAAGCATCGCCGTTCCTTGCCTGTCATAGGTCTGGTTCACGATGATCTTGGCCTCGGCTGGATATTGCGGGGTCGTCATATAGGTCTTAACTCCTGCACCAATACAAGCAACGATCACAATAATGGCAATAAGCCAAATCCTTTTTCGAATAATATTCATGTACTCCTTGAGTTCCAAAATCCATTCCTCCTTCATTCTTGTAGCGCGCAAAAGTCTCACCATAGCAGCAACCTGCGCCGCGTACTCACTGGCTCTGCAAGCTCTACTAATCTGTCATCCCATACTCTTCGTGCGTTGGTTTGCAGCTGCTCTACCATTTCGGTTCCAAACCTTGCTTCGATGCGATCATAAGCGGCTGCTAGAGCAAAATTGCGACGCTGTACATCATGTGCGTCTGATGAAATGAAATGAAACCCATTTTGTTTGCAAAAATGAAAACACCATTTCTGAACTTTTCGACCGAAAAGCCCTAAGAACGATTGAGCGGTGATCTGACATAATGCACCTTGACTCATATATTGCCCGAGTAATTCAGGATCTCGCAGCAAGACAGCGTTACGCTCTGGATGTGCAATGATTGGTATGATATTGCGGACCTTCAGTTCGTGAAGCAGATTGGGAAAGAACGAAGGCACCTCTCGGCTCGGCAGCTCCAGCAGCATATATTTACTTGAAGCCAAGGTAAGAAGCTCCTCATTATTCAACAGATCGATAAGTCTGGGGTGAATTCGAATCTCCTGACCCGAGCGAACTTGCAACGGGATGTTATGTTCCCTGAGTTCCAAGTTAAACAACTGTACGGCTTCTTCCACTTGATGACTCGGATTATCGTGACTCACATTCAAGTGATGCGGGGTAGCAATAATCTTAGTGATTCCTGCTGCAACAGCAGCTTGTGCCATAGCCAGTGAACGCACCATGGATGTTGGTCCATCATCCAGACCAGGCAAGATGTGACAATGAATTTCAATCATAAGCGTGCACCCTCAATACTATGTCCCCCCTCATCAAAATATGTTTCACACATTTATATTGGGGTCAAAGAACTAATGCAGGAACATGATAAATATAGTAAAATGGCGTTAGCACAGGCTAAGCCTGAGTATTAATCCGTGAATACGGATATGGTATGTCTTCGACTATTGTCCAAGCTTCCAGCTGCTTCTGGAAATAGGAATGTACCGGATACTGCAGCTGATAAATCATCTGATTCAACTGACCATATATATATAGTCTGTGTTCTTCATGAATATGTAACTTTGCATAATATAGTGTGAAACTTCCTAACTCCTGCTTCCACTGCAATGTACAGTCGAGATGAATGACATTGTTCTTCTGACCTTCCAGCTCTAACCCAACGAGAAGCTCAGGTACAGGAGGAATGATGAGGTCGCTTAAGAAGTGAATGGACTTCTGATTCAACCCAAGAATAATAATGGGACGGCTCCTGCTGTTAATGACTTGCTCTTCATACTTGTGAATATACATACTTGCGTTAATGCCCTGACTACTGACCTGTTTCATAGATTTCCATCCCTTACATAATTGCGATCCCAGGTATGAATGAATGAATCGGGGTCAAGGCTAGAAATGTGCGATAAAATGATACAATTTGTAACCTTGATGTATCCAATTTACGATACAAATCGTATCGTGTCAATAGATTTTTGGACACATCGTAACTTATATGACAAAGGCAGCTAGATTCGGTAAACGTTCATTTAGTAACCAGGAGGAATAAAAATAGATGGATTACGGACACCGTATTGCAGAATTAAGAGAAAAAAGGGGAATGACTCAAGAGGAGCTCTCCAGTGTGCTGGAGATTACGAGAGCTTCACTGTCTCACTATGAGAAGGGAAGGCGCAAGCCGGACTTTGAGACCCTCACCAAGCTCGCTGATACCTTCAATGTATCTGTCGATTATCTGCTTGGAAGAACGAGTCAACCGGAGATGGTGCTCGATGACGATGTGAGAGGATTTGTCGACGCATTGGAGCTCTCCGATCGGGAGGTACTGAGTAAATTCGAGCTCATGATTGACGGCAAGCCGTTGTCAGAGGAAGAAGCTAGGAGATTTATCGCCTTCGTACGAATGGAACGTAATATGGACTCGTGATGCTCGTTCTGGTATCTGATCATTTAGTCCCATATCAATAATTATCATTGTAGAATTCTGACTGTAGTCCCTCGATGTGAGGGACCTTTTTTATGTTCAATATATCTCTTATGCCAGTTTCACAGAGGTAAGTTATCCACCCAGCAAATACTAACATTGCAAGCTGCGACATGAGCTTCATGCATAAGGAATATATATCACAGCTCTTACTTGGGTTCGTGCTCATCTCTTCCCTATAGCGAACTTATCTATCCTGAGGGGGAACAAGAGATTGCCATTCCTTCGGATCGATGCCACATTGCTTCAAAACATCCACGATATCAAGCGGTTTCCTCGGGTTGTTCTGGTTCATCGGTTGATCATCGCTCCTGCTTGGATAATCCATGTTCATACCGGACAACCTCTCCTATACCTTTTTATATGTATGTTAAATTAACTAGACCTATTATACGAAAAATTTCCTAGTAATGTTGTCGTCTCATGGCGGAATGTCAGGTTTTCGAGGTTCTAATTTTGTCGAATAAAAAAACAGGACTTGATAGCGTCCTTCTTAAGTGAAGGTCCTGCTATAAAGTCCTGTTCGATTAATAAGTTCAATTACTGACCAGCACGTGCCAGTTCACGCATGTTGGCTTCAAATGCTGCAAGCAATGCTGCATCACCTGTAAGTCCTTCTGCCTGTACCTTCTCAATCTGTTCAAGCATGCGCTTGAAGTCCTTAGGAATGATACGTACGAAGCTGCCAACCTCCTGCTGCCAGTTCGCAAGAATCTGCTCACCACGGCTGCTGCCTGTGTACTGAACGTGACGACTGATCATTCCACGCAGATCTTCTTCCTCTGCCGAGTCCTCGACGCGCTCTAGCAGTACCATCTCAAGGTTAACACGTGACAGAATTGTGCCTTCCGGATCGTATACGTATGCGATCCCTCCAGACATACCTGCTCCGAAGTTGCGGCCTGTTCCGCCCAGGATGACAACACGTCCGCCGGTCATGTATTCACAGCCGTGGTCACCCACGCCTTCTACAACGACACGCGCTCCCGAGTTACGTACTGCAAACCGTTCACCAGCGATTCCGTTGATGTACGCTTCGCCGCTAGTCGCCCCATACAATGCTGTATTACCGATAATGATATTATCTTCAGCAGCAAAGGTTGCGCTTGGTGAAGGCTTCACGATCAATTTACCACCGGAAAGACCTTTACCTACGTAGTCGTTGGAGTCCCCTTCAACAGTGAGGGTCATTCCCTTAGGTACAAAGGCCCCGAAGCTTTGTCCTGCAGAGCCGACAAATTTGAATTGAATCGTATCCTCCGGCAGTCCAGCTGCGCCATATTTGCGCGTTACTTCACTGCCCAGAATGGTTCCGACTGCACGGTTCACGTTCGTAATCGGAAGCACAGCTTCAACCAGCTTACCGGATTCAATTGCAGGCGCAGCGAGTGGAACCAGCTTCTGCATATCCAACGTCTCTTCGAGACCGTGATTTTGTTTCTGAATACGAGTTCGAGCAGAGTTCGCAGCATCAGCGACATGGAGCAGAGCCGACAGATCAATGCCTTTCTTCTTCCAATGCTCAGCTGCAACTTCAGCATCCAGACAGTCTGTGCGTCCTACCATCTCTTCAATGGTACGGAAGCCAAGCTCTGCCATAATCTCACGTGTGTCTTCCGCTACAAAACGCATGAAGTTCACAACATGAGCAGGATCACCCATGTAATTCTTCCGAAGCTGAGGATTCTGGGTAGCCACGCCTACTGGGCAAGTATCCATCTGACATACACGCATCATAATACAGCCCAGAGCAACAAGCGGTGCAGTGGAGAAGCCATATTCTTCTGCGCCAAGCAGAGCAGCGACCACGAGATCACGGCCGTTCAGCATCTTGCCGTCTGTCTCAATGACGACACGATCACGCAGATTGTTCAGCATGAGCGTCTGATGCGTCTCTGCCAGACCAAGCTCCCACGGCATCCCCGCATGTCTGATCGAGCCTTGAGGTGACGCACCTGTTCCGCCATCATATCCGCTGATATGAATGACATCGGCACGGCCCTTGGCAACACCGGCTGCGATCGTACCTACACCAGCCTCGGATACAAGCTTAACGTTAATATCTGCTCGTGGATTGGCATTCTTCAAGTCATAGATGAGCTCTGCCAGATCCTCGATCGAATAAATGTCGTGATGCGGTGGTGGAGAGATCAGGCCGACACCTGGTGTCGAGCCGCGGACTTCAGCTACCCATGGATATACCTTACGTCCCGGAAGCTGACCGCCCTCACCCGGTTTAGCCCCTTGAGCCATCTTAATCTGGATCTCATCGGCATTGACGAGATAGTTCGATGTTACACCGAAACGTCCGGATGCAACCTGCTTAATCGCGCTGCGGCGAGAGTCTCCGTTCGCGTCAGGTGTGAAGCGAGCCGGATCTTCCCCGCCTTCACCGGTATTGCTCTTGCCGCCGATGCGGTTCATTGCAATCGCCAGATCCTCATGCGCCTCTTTACTGATGGAACCGAAGGACATCGCACCTGTCTTGAATCGACGCATGATAGACTCTGCGGATTCAACTTCGGACAATGGGATCGCCTCGCCATTTGACTTCAGCTTCAGCAGGGAGCGAATGGTCAGCTTCTTCTCATTCTCGCCTTGAACTAATTTCGCATATTTCTTGTAGAGGTTATAATCTCCCGTTCTTACTGCGTGCTGCAGTGTGTGAATCGTCTGCGGTGTGAAGAGGTGATCCTCTCCATCATTACGCCATTGATACTCACCACCGGAATCCAGCACTTTATCGTTACCGTCTTTGTCCGTAAACGCACGGTTATGATGCACAAGTGCTTCTTCTGTCACTTCCTCGATACCGATACCGCCGATACGAGAAGGTGTCCATGTAAAGTAACGGTCTACAAAGTCACTATTCAAACCGACAGCCTCAAAAATCTGAGCCCCGCGGTAAGATTGAATGGTCGAGATCCCCATCTTCGACAGAATCTTAACGACCCCTTTGGTAGCCGCTTTGATATAATTCTTCACGGCTTTGTCATGAGAGATGCCGCGCAGCATGCCTTGCTGAATCATATCATCCAATGTCTCGAATGCGAGGTAAGGGTTCACTGCACTTACGCCGTAGCCGAGAAGCACCGCATAATGATGCACCTCACGAGGCTCACCGGATTCAAGCAGGATGCTGACCTTGGTCCGTGTCCCTTGACGAATCAGATGGTGATGCAGACCTGATACGGCCAGCAATGCTGGAATGGCTGCATTCTCCGCATCCATACCGCGGTCGGACAGAATGAGTATATTATGCCCTTTCTCGATTACACGGTCCGCTGCTTCGAACAGAACCTCCATTGCGTTCTTCAGACCTTCGGCTCCCTCTTTCGCCGGGAAGAAGATCGGAATCGTCATGGAACGGAAGCCTGGTCTGCGGATATGACGAATCTTCGCAAATTCCTCATTGGACAAGATCGGAGTCGCCAGACGAATCTGTCTTGCACTCTCCGGTTCCGGAATGAGCAGGTTGCGCTCGGATCCAATCGTCGTCAGCGTCGATGTTACGATCTCTTCACGAATCGCATCAATCGGCGGGTTGGTTACTTGGGCAAACATTTGTTTAAAATAGTTATAGAGTCGTTGAGGACGATCTGACAAAATCGCAAGCGGTGCATCATAGCCCATGGAACCTGTCGCTTCCATGCCTGTCGATGCCATTGGCTCAATGATCTTGCGCAGCTCCTCGAAGGTGTATCCGAATGCCAGCTGAAGCTGGTTTATGTTATCATGCTTCGGCTCCGGAAGCTCTGGAGCATCAGGAAGCTCGTGCAGATCTACCAAATGCTCGTCAAGCCATTCTTGGTACGGCTCTTCGGAAGCAATCTGTGCCTTCACTTCGCTGTCAGAAATAATGCGTCCTTCCCGGGTATCAACAAGCAGCATGCGTCCTGGACGCAGTCTGTCCTTGTACAAGATATCTTCAGGTGCAATATCCAGAACACCCACTTCTGAGGAGAGAACAATACGGTCATCCTTCGTTACATAGTAACGTGCAGGACGCAGTCCGTTCCGGTCCAGAATGGCTCCGATCTGCACACCGTCCGTAAAGGCCATTGCAGCAGGTCCGTCCCATGGCTCCATTAGTGTGCTGTGATATTCATAGAATGCCTTCTTCTCAGCATCCATTCCTTCGTCATTGCTCCAAGGCTCTGGTACCATCATCATGGCCACATGAGGCAGGGAGCGTCCGCTCAAATACAGAAATTCCAGTGTATTATCGAACATTGCCGTGTCAGAACCGTCTGCGTTAATGACCGGTCTGACTTTGGACAGATCATCTCCGAACACTTCACTCTCAAACAGCGACTGACGTGCATGCATCCAGTTCACGTTACCGCGCATCGTGTTAATCTCACCGTTGTGAATCATGAAACGGTATGGATGCGCTCTTTCCCAGCTCGGGAACGTATTCGTACTGAAACGGGAGTGCAGCAGCGCCATCGCAGACTCAACACGCTCGTCCTTAAGATCAAGATAGAACTGGCCAACTTGTTCTGTGGTCAGCATGCCTTTGTATACAATCTTACGGCAGGACATACTCGGGATATAGAAGGCGTTCGCATCCTTCACCTGATCCGAGTAGCGGATCGCCTGCTCCGCCCGGCGGCGGATTACATACAGCTTCCGTTCAAAATCAAGCTCATTCTGGATGCCTTCAGCACGGCCGATAAATGCTTGACATACATAAGGCTTCGCAGCCAGAGCCGATTTACCCAGCATCTCGTCATACGTCGGAACTTCACGAATTCCAAGGAACTCCTGTCCTTCCTCCTGTACGATCTGTTTCAGAATCGCAAGGTGGGCACTACGAACCTCTTCATCATTTGAAGTAAAGATCATCCCTACTCCGTAATGACCCGCTTCAGGAAGACCAAAGCCAAGGCGTACAGCCTCTTCTGCAAAAAAACGGTGTGGAAGCTGAATCAGAATTCCGGCTCCGTCACCCGAATTCGGCTCACTTCCCTGGCCGCCACGATGCTCCATATTACTCAGCATCGTCAGGGATTGACTAACAATATCATGGGAAGGTACGCCTTTGATGTTAGCTACAAAGCCCATACCGCAAGCGTCTTTTTCGAACTGAGGGTCGTATAGACCCTGTTTAGGAGGTAATCCAGTCTGTCTCATGGAACGCAACCTTTCTATTACGAAAAATTTGGTGAACATCCGTGACAAAAGTGACCAACGAAGGGACAAGCAACACTTGGATGACAGCGCCGTAACAAACTTGTTTAAGATCCGCTCAGGCTCTCGCTGCCAGCTGATTCTGCATAAATAAAACACAGGGTAGAACCGATTTATAAGTATAGTTCTATCATTTTAACATCGACCTTACATCAGCGCAATTCAAAATTTCTATAGGTTTGATAATTTATCTTTTGCATTACAGCTTTAGTGCATCAACGTTTATTTCCGGCATTTTTTTGGATATTTATTCATACCCGAGTCCACTTCAGAACACTCATTAGGCCCCTCATGTTTTTGATTGTTCTTTATTATTTGCTCTCGCCTGTCACATTTGAATGGAGCAATTATCTAAAAATTTGTACAATCCTTCTTTGTAAGCCCTGCCATTTTTCGTCTGCTTCTATCATTCCTAGATTCCTATGTAATGATGGCAATGTCAGTATCACTTCAATAACAAAAAAAACAAAGCTGCATCCTATGTTAATTAGGACACAGCTTCGCTTGTAAATCATGCTTATAGTTAGAGCTAGATCGTCACCGCATCTCCGCTGGTATGCTGCGCATCCTCTGCAGCGGAGCTCTGTTTTCTTTGGCGTCCGCTCCACAAGAAATAGAACAGTGTCAGCAGCAGAGAGATGCCGGCATATATTCCGAGCGTAGCCGCCTTATCCCACATGAGATTGAAGTTGCCGCTCATAATGACAGCTTTGTACCCGATCAAGCTATGATACATCGGCAGCAGGGAGCTGATCGGCTTCATCCATTCAGGCAGCAGCTCGAGCGGGAACGTTCCGCCGCTTGTTGCCAGCTGGAATACTAGAAGTACGATGACAAGATAGCGGCCGACCAGATCAAGCCAGGTCACCAGTGCCTGAACAATCATCATGGAAGTAAAGCCAACAATAATCGAAAATACGTAGAACAACGGTACACTCGCGACTTCAAGCTTCAAGCCGTACAGCATGAAGGTTGCCAGAATCACCGACTGCAGCACACTCATTCCCCCAAAGGCAAGGAAGCGGCTTACAAACCGGCTCCACGGCCCCGCATCCGGTACGCTTGTTTCTCGCAAGTTCATAATAATGGTCGTAATCAGTGCCCCGACAAACAAGCCGATGGACATAAAATACGGAGTGAGGCCTGTGCCGTAATTGGCTACACTTCGGGTCTCATCCTCGATCGTTTGGACAGGCTCAGCAAACATGCTGACCACTTCATCCGTCTGTTGCAGCTCAGAGGTATCTGACGCTGCATCCTTCAATTTGGTTGACAGCTCGCTTGAGCCATCCTTAATTTCACTCAGCCCGTTGTGAAGCTTACCGGCGCCATCTGTCAGCTGAGCCGAGCCATCTGCCAGCGTCGTCACGCCTCCTGTCAATTCACCAATGCTGCTAAGCAGCGTGCCGGTTCCGGTATACAGCTCTGATGCTCCCGCACTCAGAGTTTCTCCGCCGCTGGCTGCTTCAGACAGCTTCTCACCAAACAACGCCAGGTTGGAATTCAGCTCTCCTTGACCTTGTGCCAGCGTATCTGCACCCGCAAGCAGCTGCTCCTGACCGGCTGCCAAGGCAGACGCTCCTGCGGCAAGCTCCTTGTGCCCCGAGAGAAGCTGCTGCGTGCCCGCCGCAAGCTTCTCATTCCCTTGGTCCAAGGCCTGGGCTCCGCTGAGCAGCTGCTGATCTGCCGCATGAAGCTGCCCCGCTCCTTCGGCCAATGACTGGCTTGCAGCAAGGAGCTTCTGCACTTCTGAACTTGCGGCAAGCTCCGGGTTCGACTCGGCCAATTGCTGAAGTCCTGCCGCAAGTGTCTCTGCCCCGGCTGCGAGCTGACCGCTTGCTTCCTCTGCAGCAGAGAGTCCGCTGCTCAGCTGCGCACTTCCCTGCTTCGCGCCTTGCAAACCTTCGTCTAGTGCGCTGGCTCCCTGCTCCGCAGAAGCAAGACCTTCGCTCAGCGCCGCTGCGCCATCTCGTGATGAAGCAATGCCATCCTTCAGTTCCACAGCGCCGCTCTGTAATTTGCCGGTTCCTGCTTCCAGCTGACCTTCTGCCGTGACAAGCTGGTTCAAACCGGCCGACAGCTCATTAGCTCCCGTGTGAAGCTGTCCTGCTCCGTCATTTAATGTCTTCACCCCGTCTGCCAGAGGATCCATTCCTTGCTGCAGCTCCAAGGTTCCCTCCGTCAGCTTCTTCAGATTATCCTGGAGGGTCACAGCACCGTCATCGAGCTTAACAGCTCCTTCGTTAATATCCTTTGCTCCATCCCCTGCTTCGCCAAATCCATCGGATGCTTCAGAGAACTTATCCAGTAATGTTTCTGTATAGGATTCGGTTACAGCAGAGGATACCTGCTTGCTGATCTCCTTGATCGCCGTATTTCCAATCTGAGCCCCGACAAAGTTATAGCTTCCGTTCGGTTCATAGATCAGTTCGGCCGGACTTGGCTTGTCATCAAGCAGTGTTGTCGCCCGGGCCGAGAAATCCTCAGGAATGGTAATCTTCATGTAAAACTTATTGTTATCTATGCCCTCCTGAGCTTCCTCATTATTGACGAACTGCCAGTCAAACTCGGGGTCCTCCTTCAGCTCCTCTATCAGATCCTCACCGATCGTAAGACTCTCGCCTTCAAATTCAGCTCCCTTATCCTCATTAACCACCGCAATGGGCAGCCGTTCCAGATGGTTGTACGGATCCCAGAAGGCTGTCAAATAGATCCCTGTATACAGAATCGGAATACAAATTACCGCAATGATGGGAATTAGTACTTTGGGATTCTTGACTGCCCTGAGTAAATCTTTAGAAAAAACAGATAATGATTTCATTTCTCCTTACTCCTTCTCCATTATACGATTTGACCAGAATCCCCATTCGGTCATTTCAATCGAAAAAAATAAACATTTCTGCACGAGAGATGTTTGGTCTTTAATAAGCTGAATATGAATAAGCCGGCTTCCACTTCCTGCTGCGTGAATACCGGCCCTGACTGCTAACGCTATCCCATCACTTCCTGCGACAGACCGTTTACAAGAAACAGCTGCAGATATTGCTTAATCTCTTCCTTGCTTAGCGGTTCATTGATCCGATTCCAGTCGGAGGTGAGCGCAATATACAGCTTGAACATAATAAATGCGACAACCTTCGGATCACACGGCTTGATTTCACCTTTGTCCATTGCGGTTGTCAGCTGCTTCTCCAGATAGCCCGTTATAACAGCTTCTACCTTCTCATGGCCTGCCTTCGCCTGCGCTGTACCGAATTCTCTGACTTCTTGAGACAGCTTGATGAGCAGCTCATGCTGCTTCCTGAACTCAAGCAGGGCATCAAGAATGCGATACAAATTCGTGACAAAGGTCTGTTCCGAATCAAGCTCTCGTTCTGCAAGCTCCTTCATCTCCAGAATGACGTCATGCAGAATCTCATCGAACAACTCTTCTTTATTCGTAAAAAAAGTATAGATCGTGCCTTTCCCCACATTTGCGATCTTCGCTACCTGATCCATCGTCGTCGCTTTATATCCAAATAGAGCAAAGGACTGGGCTGCGGCCTGAACTATAAGCTTGCGGCGATCTACCTGTGCCAACATGTCTCCTCCCTCTGTGATCTATTCATTAATGACCAAAAATCATTTTTAGTCATTCGGTCAAAAACAACTTTATCACTTTTATTTCTTTTTAGCAAGAAAAATCACATTAATTGAGACTTCTTACATGCCAAATTCGTTTAATGTATTGCAGGGTTTTATTATTGCAGTTTCGTCATATGATTTAGAGATCTTTATACATACCGAACAGCCAAATCTCATTTTATGAAATAGGTGAATTTATGAAGAAGAAGAGAGTGCTCTTGCTGTCAGAAGGTTTTGGTACCGGACATACACAAGCAGCACATGCCATTGAGAAGGGGCTCAAAATTCTGTACCCTCATGTGAATGCACGTGTCATTGAGCTTGGCAAAATATTGAATCCTACGGTAGCGCCCTTCATTCTGGGTGCCTATCGCAGAACGATTACGATGAGCCCCAAGCTGATTGGGATGATCTATCGAACCAATTATAACCGAAGCTTGACCGGATTTAGAAGACTCGCGCTTCACCGGCTATTCTATAACCACGCCAAGAAGGTGCTGACTCAGCTGAACCCGGATGTTATTATTTGCACGCATCCTTTTCCGAATGCGGTGATTTCCAGATTGAAGCGTCTTGGACTCGACATCCCGCTGTACACCTTAATAACGGACTACGATGCTCATGGTACCTGGATTAGTCCGGAGGTCAATCAGTACCTCGTTTCTTCTCCCAAGGTTGAGAGAATGCTGCTTGAGAGAAACGTAGATTCGCAGCGAATTCGCATTACCGGCATACCGGTCCATCCCGACTTCTGGAACAAGCAGCCGAAGGATGCGGTCCGAGAGGAGCTTGGTCTGAGGAATATTCCTACGGTCATGATCATGGGGGGAGGCTGGGGGCTGCCGCTTCAGGATCAGCTCATGGAAAACATCGCTTCCTGGAAGGGCAAGATTCAGCTCGTCTTCTGCGTCGGCAACAATGAGAAGCTGGCCGAGCGATTAAGAGAATCCACCATGTTCCAGCATCCTGATATTCATATCATAGGCTACACACGCAAGGTTAGCAAATTAATGGATGCTTCAGACCTTCTCGTGACGAAGCCGGGCGGCATGACTTGTACTGAAGGTCTGGCCAAAGGTCTTCCTATGCTGTTTGCTCCCCCGCTGCCCGGGCAGGAGGAAGAGAACTGTGATTATTTTGTTAAATCCGGATATGGTACTGTTCTTCAGAACTCGTATGTACTTCATCAGCAATTCTCAAGATTACACCATCTGTATGCTAACGGCATTGCAGCAAGCGGTGCTGACGCCCGGCTGAATGAGTATGAGCCAGAGGCCTGCACAAGAACCGTGCATGAGCTGCTGATGCAGAGCTCGACCCGCCGTACTCCGGTTATGCAATATGCTTCCCGCTAATACGTCATCCCATTCTATACCATATCCAAAAAAGAGCTGCATGCCCATTCGTCCACGGTCGGCGAATTAGGCAAATGCAGCTCTTATTATATCTTCAGATCTGTTCATAATCTGTATTACAAGTTACAGTGTTGTGCTCGCTCCCGGCTCCAGTATTACGGTCTCAATCTCTTCCTGGCTCTTCTGGCTCAGAAGCTGGCGGAATTGATTCGGATCCTGCTCAAGCGCAGGGAAGGTATTGTAGTGAATTGGAATGACTTGCTTCGTGCGAATCCAGGTGGCTGCAATCGCTGCATCCTCTGGTCCCATCGTCAAACCATCGCCGATCGGAAGCGCAGCAATATCAATATGGTTCAGTTCTCCGATGATACGCATGTCGCCAAATAAAGCCGTGTCTCCAGCATGATATAAAGTCTTGCCGCCCATGGTCAGCAAAATACCTGCAGGTTGTCCCAAATAAACGGGCTTGCCGTCGATATCAAGGGACGAGCTGTGGAAGGCCAGTGTAAACTTCACTTTGAAGCCGTCAAACTGATGGCTGCCTCCTGTATTCATATGATGCGCCTTCACGCCTTGATTCTTACAATAATCAGCCAGCTCGTATACGGCTACGACCGGGCAGTCATTTGCTCTGGCAATAGCAAGGGTATCACCAAAATGATCGGCGTGTGCATGAGTCAACAGCACCGCATCCACTTTGACCTCTTCCGGGGCAATCGTTGCCTTCGGATTCCCGGATAGAAAGGGATCGATTATAACCCGTTTGCCTTCAGCTTCAACTAACAAACAAGAATGACCATAGTACGTAATTTTCATTGATTATTACCTCCTATGCATAGGTTATATCCCGTGTAATAACGGACATATCACATCCATTATATCACTTGTCGAATCCATTTCATAAATCATGAAGAAGGTATTATGAAATGAATCTGCCTATTTATAAAAGGTATGGTGACCAATTGTTTTCACCTTTTCTTGAGAATGGTGTACGGTAAGGTCGTCAGCCAGGGTAATAGATAAGAAGAAGAGCGTATCATCCGGTACTTCCTTGCGTCCGTGCATGGCTTCGTTTACAGCTTGAATAGCGTCCTCGTTAGGCGTCACACGGTCCATACGGCCGTTCGCAACAGGACTGAACTGATATTTCTGGTATATAACATCCTTAATGGTATCGGGATAATTGGCTGACCGCAGCCGGTTTAAGACAACGTTAGCTACAGCTACTTTGCCTTCGTACGGTTCGCCTTCTGCTTCTGCCATCACAATTTTTTGCAGCATAAGCAGTTCCTTATCCGTCACGGGGTAGTCCCAGGTTGATTTGTCTTTATCTGCCTGAGTTAATAATTCCGTACGGGTAAAGAATAAAGTTTCGGGGGGAGTGGTCTTCATTTTTTCAGCGGTTAATTGAGCAAGTGCTTTTTGCTTCTCCAGCTTCTGTTGCTTCTCAAGAGCCGCCAGCTTCTTCGCTTTCTTGGCTTGCTGTTCTTTGAGAGCTTCTGCTTCCAAATGTTCAGCTGCCTTGATCGAAATATAGTCCGTGGCAATACGCGGTGTGCCAACCGCAGTCACCGTTTGATTCATCATTTCATGACTTGCAGATGTTTGTGTCATAGATTTCACAGCAGTGGCTCCGTCCCCTTCAGAGCTTGTCCTGTGAATACGATCTGCCGCATCATCATGAGCGTTCTGAGCCGTCTCGGGCATTTCTTTCGTTGCACTATCCCCATATACTTCAACAGCCTTTACAATAAGGCTGGCCCCCAATATAAACACCAGCAGCACGATCATTAGAGGTGCTACCCAGCGAATCTCTCTATTTGTATTCATAATGACCTCCTGTTATATCGGCACAATTCTACTTAACTGTAACCAAAAATGCAAGGTTTGAATAACAGAGAATACACCAATTACCGTCTCTACAACAGGGAAAAGTGCTCCATGCGGGTGCTTGTCCACATCAAAAATTCCGTTGATCTATCAAGCTTTTTCGCACCCGAACACCTGATCCCAAAAAATACTAAATAAAAAAATATAATTTTTTTGTGCTTTATTTTTTTCGACTCAAATTATATCTTTTTTCTGGTTGTAAAAGCTATAAATGGTTATAGATTACCATATTAAGGAGTCTATGAATTTATGCATTATAATTCGTATTTTCCTATCAATTCATACATCGGCTTCTGACCCATATTTGTCTTATATAATACAAATTCTTCCAACAGCCAAGTGTCATCCCATACACCACTCATAAGCTCATTCAAATTAAAAGAGCCATGATTGAATTTGCGTGCCGTTGTAATATGGGGACGATAGGGACGATCCTCAGGTACAAACCCTAAGGGTATCGTTGATTGTACGATCGACTGCTGCAGTGAAAATAGGCTGTCCAGCTCACCTTCCAGCCCTCTCCATAATACTCTCGGTGCCTGATCGGAACCAAAAATGCCCGGTTCCCCAATCTTAAGCGGAAAAGGCTGCACGTGATTCGCCGCTTCCTGCAAAGCTTCATGCAGTTTGTCCATGACCGCTGGTTCCGTATCACCCAAGAATTGCAAAGTGATATGATAATCCTCTTGATGAGTCCGATTTCGAAAAGGAAGCTGATCCTTGTGATGCTCCATCCATTGATGCAGCTTATTTTTTATTTCATCTGGTATTCGGACAGCGGTAAAGAGTCGTACCTTATGATCTGACATATGCATTTATCCTCACTTTATGTTTTTTAGCAAAATGAATTCAATAAGTTATCGTCATACGCCTTCCACATACAACCATTATTCACCATAATATATTAACAATATCCTAGTACTAGTACCAGGTTCTAATTGAGGTGTATTAGGTATATTTTCCATAGAAACATATGACTTACAGCCTATTTCACACCAAAATAATTGGTTTAAATTATCTGCCTTACCTCTAATTCATCATTTCCTTATCCATCTGATCCTATGTAAAGAAACAAGCAGTTTACCGCACCAAATAGAAGATAAGAACCATGATCCGCTTCTCTATTTCATCGTTAAAATTTTTTTCTTACTATATAATATGTATCCAATGCCATAGTAGGTTCAATGTTACCGTTCATGTCATATAAGCATACAGAACTTACCACCTCACTCACAGCAATACCAATATATAACATTTAAACATAAATTTATATTTATCTAGAAACAGCTTTACTATTTAGCATCACCGTATGAACTTCTTCTATTATATATACCCACCGTTTATCGAACTGCGTTATAATTGCCCGCTTGGTGCAACACTGCTACACTAGAGCTATTATGGTAGCAGGAGGAGATCTCGATATGAGCAGTATTGTAAGCTTACACGCATTTACAGAGTCACAGCAACAACTAGTTCAAGAAATAGCCCCTGATTACAAACTCACAATAGGTAAAGCCAAGGAGCTGGATCCTTCCATCCTGAAGAACGCCGAAATCCTGGTGGGCTGGGCCCGAAACCATGCAGATACGCTGCTTGATCCAGACAGTAAATTAAAATGGGTTCAAACTTGGTCTGCCGGAGTGGATTATCTGCCTCAGGCCGAGCTGAGTGATCGAAATATTCTGCTGACGAATACAAGTGGAATTCATGCCATACCGATCTCTGAGATGGTCTTCGGTATGCTGCTATCTATGTCCCGCATGCTGAAGCAAGCCATTCTCAATCAAGCAAGTCGGAATTGGGACTCAACCGATACTGCGATGAGCGAGCTTCATGGCAAGACCATTGTCATCACAGGTGTAGGAGAGATTGGGACCGCAACAGCCAGACTGGCAGAAGCCTTCGGTATGAACGTGGTCGGTGTACGCAGATCCGGCAAGCCTGCCCCTCATGTAAGCAAGATGGTGAAGATGGAGCAGCTGGAGGAAGTATTGTCAGAAGGTGACTACATCATTAACATCCTCCCTCTTACAGAGGATACGAAGCATTTGTTCAACGAACAGACTTTTAGTGCAATGAAGACGGGTGCTTGCTTCGTCAATGTAGGGCGAGGAGCAACCGTTCAGACATCTGCTCTGGTTAAAGCATTAGAAGAGAAGAAGCTCTCCGCTGCAGCACTCGATGTATTCGAGGAAGAGCCGCTGCCAGCTGATCATCCACTGTGGGGAATGGACAATGTTCTGATCACTCCGCATTTTGCCGGCAGCACACCGCATTATTCTGAACGCGCATTCGAGGTCTTCCTTGAGAATCTAAAGGCCTATGTCAAAAATGAGGATCTGCCACGTAACCTGGTAGATTACAGCCGATCCTATTAACCTGCCTGAGGATGGTCAATCGTCCATCACCTGTGCTTCATTCATTAGCTCAATCTGAACAATAAAATAAGGTCTGATGCTCTCTGCGGTGAACTGCAGACTCGTATCAGACCTTATTTGCCTTTTACTTCAATTTTGAATAGATCACTGCTTATCCTTGATGTTCACACAACCATATATCTCGAGTAAATGACCCCTTCGTAACCTGGATATGATGCTGGATCCTCCATCCTGACCTGTTTAATTGCTCCTCCAATGGTTCTGTGCTTATGATGACCGCTTCATCCGCAAGTCTCCCCAGACTCCGCAGCATTCCTAGCTGCTCCTCCATAGACAATACGGAACACAGATTGTAGGGCAGATCAAGAACAGCACGGTCAGCATGACCCGTCAGTTCATTCATGTCCCCCAAGGTAACAAGACTTGCGTCATAACCATAATGCTCGAGATTGACTCTCGCCCCCCGAATTGCCAGCGGATTCAGATCGTTGCCTCTAATCTTAATTCCCATCGAGAGGGCTTCGATTAATACATTCCCCATACCGCAGCAAGGATCCATCATCGAGACCTTCTCCCCTTCAGGAGCTGCCACATTGACGATTGCTCTTGCGATGCGTGAGCTGAGGCCGGTCGAATAATTATAAGGCTTATTCTTATGCTGCAGCCATATGGGCTCCGCATACCGGACGATACCGAATACCCATGTGTTCTCCAATTGCATTAATCCATAGGTTATGTCAGGGTCCTTCATTTTAGCCGTTCCTGTAATGCATTCCCCTGCTCTGCGTTCAAGCTTCCGTTGTTCATCATACGGACAGTGAACCCCTTCCTTAATATATACAACTTTAAACGTGCGATCCTGCGGCACCTGAATTGAATGCGAATCGATGTCTGCAAGCAGCCCGTCATACTCCTTATTCTCAGCGATGACCTCAAGACGCAGCTTCATGAAGGGACTTCGTGACGGGTCAATGAGGCGACTGGAACGAAGATAAGCTTGCTCTGGGGGGACAGTCGTGCCCAGAAGCCGCTGCAGCTCCAAATGACAAAGAGCCTGTTCACTCTCGTGACAGGCATAAATGTATATTAAATCTGTAGGATGATGTTCTTTATTGTGTGTATGTGTCATTAGCAATCTCAGCAATTCCCTTCTGAATGGTGAATGCAGCAGCCGGGGGCTGCTCATTCACTGTTACTTACGCTCCTATTATACTCGAAGCGCCGATACCGAAGCGAGCAGTTCTTCTGACAGCTTCTTAAGCTGCTGGATATTCTCTGCCACACCTTCAAGGGAACCCGACTGTTCTTCTGCAGAAGCAGACACTTCCTCCACACTGGCTGCGGATTGCTGAGATATCGCAGAGATCAGCTGGCTGAAATCGTTCATTTGTCCACTGAGATCTTCCATTTCAGACAGGCCATTAGAAATCTCTTGAATGACCTCCACCATCTGATGCACTGAGCTCGTAATCTGGTTGAAGGCTTCATTTACGGCTTCCATCTGTGCCGTTCCTCTTCTCGTCTCTTCTACACCGCTTTGCAGCGATTGAACGACCGACTTAGATTCCTGCTGAATTGTTTCCGTCAGCTCATTGATTTGACCTACTGCCTGTGAAACATCATCCGAGAGTGTGCGTACCTCTTCAGCTACGACAGCAAAGCCTTTCCCATGTTCACCCGCTCTCGCGGCCTCAATCGAAGCATTCAAGGACAGAAGGTTTGTCTGTTTGGCAATATCACGAATGACATGCAGCAGCTGGTAAATGTTCTCGTTAGATTGATCCAGCTTATTCACCTGCTCCATGGAGATGGATACCCGACTTGCGATTTGTCTCATCTGTGCAATGGACTGACTCATTGTTTCTTTACCCAGTGTACCTTGTTCAAGTACTCGCTCCGACATCCCTCTAAGCTGTTCTCCTTTGGCTGCATGGTCCTGAATATGCTCGTTCAACCGCTCAACGGTTCTTGCAGAAGACTGTGCTGTTTCTGCCTGACTTTCCACCGCTTTGGCTGATTCCTCCATCGATAAGGCAATCTGCTGACTGCCAATCTTCACCTCTTCGGATGTGGCTGCCAGATGAGTGCTCTGCTCACCAATGATCTCTGAAGAGCTCTTAATTCGATTCACAATCTGAATTAGACTCGACTTCATTTGGTTAATTCCTTGTCCAAGTGTAGTCAGCTCATCCTCCATATCACGTTCGATATCCTCCACAGACAGATTACCTGCGGCTATCTCTTTGACATTGTTCTCAATCTGCTTGATCGGCTTAACCAATGTCTTGATCAGCGCAAAAGTACTGATGATCGTCATCACCACAATAAAGGCAATCCCGATAAAGAGTACAATTTCTGACGTTCTCGCACTATCCTCAAGCTCTTGGGCGGACCGATCTGCTTCTTCTTGAATAAAAGCGGATAAAGACATCAGCTCACTTTGCATTTTGTCGAATGAAGCCTTGCCCTTCATGAGCACTTCATAAGCCAGCTCAATATCATTCGCATCACTTTGATTCATCGCTGAAGTGTTGATCTTGAAGTATTCCTCCCAAGCTGCAGAGAAGGCGTTATAATATTGCCTTTCTGTATCTGTTGCAATCAGCGAGTCGTATGCCTGACGAACAGCGGTCAGCTGTCGTATGTAATCCGTACGTTCCTTGGCAATAGCCGCTTTGCTCTCCTGATCGGAGACGGACGCCAAGAAGTAACTGTAGCTTAAGGATTGAATATGTTCAGTCGTGAAGATCAGATCGTCGATCTTGCTAATGGACGGCATCCAGTTTCTCGTAATGCTCGTCGTGTTCTTTTCCATCGTTCCGAGCAGTGTTAAAGTAATGACCCCAATTGCGACGACATAGATAAGCAGCGGTACCATGACAACCGATATTCTTTGCCTGATACTCTTTAATTTAAACACCTGTTCTCCCCCTGTGCAGCTATACAAAGCTCTTTGTATTGTAGTCTGAAGCCATTCCATAAGACACTTAAACGATGAAATGGATTCTCTCCTACTATTATTTCGGTAATCAGCTTACAAATGATAAGATTTGACCACTATGTATATTTCAAATTGTTTCGAACGCCCTTTTTATCAACACTTAGGTAATTGTCCTGAAACAAACGGGGCTGACATCATAGACTAGAATAAATCTGACGATTAAGGATCGGGTCAACTATGAGAAAAAAAGAAAAAAAATCGGAAATCCGAAGCACTACTACTGGGCGTAATCAGATCCCTTCTAATAAGAGACAGAGTAAATCTTTAAGTAAGCCACTAAGTAAATCCCAGAGTAAGTCTCCAGGCAGATTCAAAAATAAAACCCAGGAGAGCGCTCAAGACAAACTTCAGAGTACACTTCACGACAAACTCCAACACAAATCCAAATTCAGAGCCTCAGCCAATGCCACACCGGCAGCCCCAATAGTCATGCGTCCTTCCCGGATGGAAACTGCTCAAGAGGATTTATCACTACAGCCAAACCGAAGTTGGTTATCGCATCAGCGTCAGCCTGTGCCAGACGTCCAGACCCATGATCCCAGAAACGCCAAATCCATGCGGCTCGCACTCCTGATTCCGTTGACAGAACAGTTTACTCCGTCAATGGAAAGCCAGATTGCAGACTCGCTGCGCATGCTGGTCAAAGAAGTCATCATTCTCAAGATCAATGAGAATCTTCAAGATAGTCTGTCGACTTATAAGCCAGATCTCTTACTATGTATCGGCAATCAAGCTGCACAATTCATTACGCCTGAACTCCTATCACAATCAATTCATACAAAAACAGCCATCTGGTTGAATGATCCTTATGAGCCTTGCGAGAATATCGCTTTTGCATACCATGACTGGGACCTTGTCATCACACAGAACATGCTGCATCTTCCTGTATATGAGAAATACGGTTATAAACACATTGTCGTTATGCCATATAGTGCGGATCCGTTAGTTTACAAGCCTCATCAGCCACAGCCCCATTTCCATTCCGATCTCCTCATTGTTGGAGATTATTCAGAGGAACGTCTCCTCTATGTTCATGTCATCCGCCAGCGATGTGAGGGTAAGAAGATCCGAGCGTTAGGTCGAAACTGGGAATCTGTGGATCAGATTGAGATTTGTCAGCCCGATAGCGAGATGATGCTCAGTGCGTACTATAACGGAGCCAACATGATCGTTCATTGGGATGCTGCACGTCGTCCATTGTATGAGATCGCAGCGTGCGGGGTATTTCAAATAGTGGAGAACTCTCCGGATATTCACGAGCTGATGAAGCCTGGCGAGGATGTTGTCATCTTCAGCAACCCCGAACAGCTTGGCTCCAAGCTCCAATACTACAGCGAGAACACGGATCGAAAAAGAATGGTTGCTTCAAGAGCTCTCTATAGCAGCAAATACGACTATTCCTTTCTACAGTCTGCTATGAAGCTAATCTACAGTCTGCTATGAACTAATCCCGCAGTTAAACAATCTATTCTATTAGCTAGCTAACCATACTCAGGATTAGGTGGTGTCCCTGCATGAAGCTGATCGCTTATTATTTACCTCAATTTCATCAAATCCCTGAGAATGATCTGTGGTGGGGAGAAGGCTTTACCGAATGGACGAATACACAAAAAGCACGTCCGCTGTATCCAAATCACCGACAGCCAAAGGAGCCACTAAAGGATTATTACTATAATCTGATGGACCCGTCGGTTCGGGAATGGCAGGCTAGCTTGGCCCGATATTATGGCATATATGGGTTCTGCTATTACCATTATTGGTTCAAAGGAAAACGGCTGCTCGAAAAACCGCTTGAAGCCTTGCTTCAGTCGGATACTCCTGATTTCCCCTTCTGTCTCTCCTGGGCCAATGAGCCGTGGACACGCAGATGGGATGGCAGTGATGATGAAATCCTCATGCCCCAAGATTATGGAGATGAAGCCGATTGGGCTGAACACTTCATTGAGCTGCTTAAAGCATTTAATGACAAGAGGTATATTCGTATTGAGAATAAGCCCTTATTCGTAATCTATCGTCCGGGTCTGATTCCAAGGTGTGAGGAAATGCTCGAATACTGGAACAGGCTTGCGGTGCAGCATGGACTTCAAGGCATCTATTTTGTAAGGACGCTGGGCGGGTTTGATATTCCGAATCAAGCCGGATTTGAGGCGAGTGTTGAATTTGAGCCGCATTATACCTTTGCGCATGCACATACGCAGGGCCTGTGGAGCAAGATAAAAAAGAAGGAGAACGAGCACCTGGTATTTGACTATGATGGTGCCTGGGAGATGATCTTGTCCCGTTCTCCTCATCGAAGCGGAGAGCAAATTATACCTGGTGCTTATGTGAATTGGGATAATACCCCGCGCAGAGGATACCACGGGCAGAGCTGCATCGGATCCAGTCCGGAGAAATTTGCTTACTATCTGACTAGACAAATAGAGCGGGCAGCTCAGGTATACAACTCTTCATTTCTGTTTGTCAATGCGTGGAATGAATGGGCGGAGGGGACCTATCTAGAGCCGGACAAAGATCACGGCTTCGCCTATTTGGAGGCGGTCAGAACCGCGCTTCTGAATTATGCGCCATGAATCGCAAGTGTAGGGAGACCACTGCTGGTATCCACAATAATCATATAGTTGAGGCCGTCCGTACCCTTAAGCATGAGGCCGGGCTGCGTCGGTAAGGTTGCAGGATAAAACCGCGTTGAGACAGTACTAGCTGCTACTGGAGGAACCGTAGGTGTTCCTACGGACATAAGCCGGGATCCAGCCACCACATTTTGGCCTGCGCTCAGATTTAGACCTGCACCCAAATTCCCTTGGATTGTTGCATTATCATCTACAAACATGCCGCCGCCCCATATACTCATACTGCCGGCGATATCCAAATTTCCAATTGTAGAGTTTCCGACAACCTGAAGCTGACCAAGAATCGTTTGATTTCCCGTTACAAGTACCTGATCAAAAGTCGGCATAATTCTATCACTCCTTCCTTTTTACTATCCATTCTATGTAATTACTTCTCTTTTGCTATATAGCAAAAGTACAATTCAATGGCTATTTCAATAGAGAATGATAGTCTGCCTAATCAGGAGAGCTGCATTGCTTCCGCCAGCAATTGATATGTCACCAGCCTCTGCTCGTAACGGGCGGCACGGGTTGCGATCAGCAGGCTGCTGGATTGTGTACGCTCACTCAGCTTGATGAGTTCTTCCCTTACCTCCTCCGGGTTCCCGACAATGACTGGATATTCAGCAGCAGGGAGACCTGGAGATGTCTTCTCCTGATGCTTGACGGAAGCTTGTTCCTTCCAGGAATGGGCTTCTTCCGTCGTTGGAGCACAGATTACACTGACTGCGATAAAGGCCTGAGGTCTAACCATGCTTTTGGAAGGAACAAAATTTGCCTTATATCTCTCAATCATCTCCGCCCCGTCGTGCTCACTCATAAATTGGCCAAATACATAACCTGTTCCTAAACTTGCAGCATAGTCTGCACTCTTCACATTCGTGCCAAGCATCCACAGACTGGGGCCCCTGACCGGGACTGGCTTCGCAGCCACTACTTCCCCTTCATAGGTATACTCCCCTTGAAGGAGCTGCTGAAGCTCCTTGACCCGATCCGGATAATTCACCACCTTCTGCAGAAAATTGCCCGCCAGAGCCATCGATAGATGGGCAGATCCGCCGGGAGCACGGCCAATGCCAAGCTCGATTCGTCCAGGATACAGGGTAGAGAGCAGGTTATATCTTTCTGCCACTAGAATTGGATGATGATAGGGCAGGAGTACTGCTCCTGAACCAAGCTTAATCTGGCGGGTTCGGGCCCCGATATGGGATAGCAGCACTTCCGGGCTTGCCGATTCAACGCCTGGCAGATTGTGATGCTCAGAGGTCCAATACCTTGCATACCCGAGACGATCCCCTTCCATTGCCAGCTCTACCGATCTGCGGATGGCTTCTTCCGGCGGGCTGTCCATGAGACTTGGCACAAGATCCAGTATGCCGAGTTCAATTCGCTTCGTTTCCATCATGATGTAATCTCCTTATCTGCTTAGTCCAGGTCATATATAGAGCCGACCTTCAGTCCATAGAGCTCGTTATATATCTTCTCGGCAAAAGCATCCGTCATCCCCGCAATGTAATCAATAATCATATGCTCCCAGGTCCATATCGGGCTCAGACGAGCCTGATCCTTCTCATAACGCTGCAGCCAGTCGGTTGGAATAATGGCCTTCGAAGTAACCGGATCATTGAAGGCATGCCAGAGTCTGCGGATGATCCACTCGCTTCTTTTTTGCAGGCGCTGGACTCTCAGATCCTTGATCATCGTCACCCACGCGAAGCTCTTCAGCACACTAACGGTACGAAGCATGTCGAGGTCTTCCTTTCCTTCCTTTATAAAGGTAACCTTCTTCCAGTCGCCCGTATCAATAATTCCCAGAGCCGCTACGAATAAGCTGACCCAATACGCTTTGACCTCCCGCCGAGTACGGGAATAGTCATGATCGCAGCCCGGAAGCTTCTCATTCCAGATCCGCAGGAATTCGTTCAGTACCTCATCTACTTTGGGCTCAATCTTCTCAGGCATCCATCCCATCCAGAACGGGTCATCCAAGGTCATAATCTTGTCTACGATCAGTCTTTTGACATAAGGATCGTGCAGGAAGTGCTCATGCACCTCAATCTTTCCAGCCTTGATTCCATCCTCCAGATCATGCGCGGAATACGCAATGTCATCACATAGATCCATCAGCTGCGCTTCCAAAGTCTTCTGGCCTGCGGGTATGCCCCATTCGCTGCGTATCTCCTTAATGTAGCTCCATTCATGATGGTACATGCCCTTCCTGTTCTCCGTGCCGGGATAAGGATATTTATTGATGCCCAGGAGCACCGCATCCGATAGATTAAGGCCGTCTATATTCTCACGCTTCTCCAGAAACATGATCAGCCTGAAATTATGGGCATTCCCTTCAAAGTGCTCGTATTTCCGGCGCATCGTCTCTTCTACGGTCCGATACTGATGGTTCGAGGATTTCCCTGTTCCGCTCGGATCTACGATCGACAAGGTCTTGTCCTCAATCAAGTCGTTCAGAATGCTCCCCAGCACTTCCTCCCCTTTATGACCGAACGGAGGATGTCCAAAATCATGGGCGATCGAGGCGCATTCGACGACCTCGGGATCGATAACAAGTCCCGGATTGTCGGCACGAAGCTCTTCAACATCGGGGTAGCGTCTTAAGAGACTCTTGGCTGCTTCGCGCGCAATCTGGGCCACCTCAAGTGAATGTGTCAGCCGTGTCCGATAATAGTCACCTGTTCCGGCTCCAAACACCTGAGATTTGCCCTGCAGTCTTCTAAAGGTTGGGGAATGGATCAAACGGGAATAGTCGCGTTCATACGTCGCCCTTGATCCTTCCGATTTATTAAGTTCAGCATATTGTCTATGTTCTCTCAGCTTCTCCATATAACTCCTCCAATGATTTGAACGTTCCACTTATATAAGAATGAATCCTATCTCTTCATTCTATTTATTACCCTAAATCATTTCATAATGCCTTTAGCTGCTGTAATCAATGCCAAGAATTCTACAATTGAACATTATTCGATGTGCAGAATTCTTATTGTGAAATTGTATCCAGTATAACCCCAATGCGTATCATTTCACTAGTTACACTTCTTCCACTATATTATTACAAGAATAAGCCGCATCTCTATATGAGAGGCGACTTATCTCAGCTACCTATATTAGAAGTATCATAGCCACTTTCTTCCCGCTGTACCCTCACCCTCTATCTCCGCATCTTCGGATCGAGAATATCTCGCATCCCGTCACCCAATAGATTAAATCCAAGCACCGTCAGCATGATCGATACGCCAGGAAAAATGAGAGTCCACGGTGCGGTCTGGATAAATTGTCTCGAATCCGACAGCATCTTCCCCCACTCCGGAGAAGGAGGCTGGGCTCCCATTCCCAGAAATCCAAGTGCGGCAGCTTCCAGAATCCCCGTCCCAATCCCGAGCGTGCCTTGCACGATGATGGGAGTGAGACTGTTTGGAAGGACATGACTTAAGAGGATGCTGCCATTTTTCATACCAATCGACTTCGCTGCAGTAATGTACTCCTCCTGCTTCAAAGAGAGCACTCTCGCCCTGACCAGTCTTCCATAGGTCGGAATGTTGACGATGGCGATCGCTACCAGTGCATTGAATAAGGAAGGCCCCAGAATGGCAACGATGGCGATCGCGAGCAGAATACCTGGAAAGGCAAGCAGGATATCAAACAGCCGGGAGATCAGCATATCCAGCCATCTTCCATAGTATCCTGCAATGATGCCGAGCATCGTCCCAACTACAATCGAGCCTACAACTGACGCAAAGCCCACCCATAAGGAAATGCGTGCCCCGTACACCACACGGGTAAATACATCACGACCCAGATCATCCGTACCAAACCAATGCTCAGCAGATGGAGGCTTGAGTCGATCAGCGAGCACCTGCTCTTTATAATCATAGGGAGTAAGCAGAGGGGCCAATACCGCAACGCCGATAAAGAACACTAGGATAATGAGCCCTGCTACTGCCATTTTATGATGAAGAATTCCCCGAATAGCCTCACTCCATGGACCGGATACTTCTTCTGCTGCATCAACTCCGGCTTTACCGCTGCCTAGACTGACTTGTCCCATATCCGTCCCTCCTATTTGTACTGAATTCGAGGATCAATCGCCGCATACAAGAGATCAACGATCAGATTGATTAGAACGTAGATAAAAGCGATGATCAGAATGCCGGATTGTATGACAGGATAATCCCGGAAGCTTATCGCATCATAGATGTATCTCCCGACACCGGGCCAGGCAAAGATCGTCTCTGTCAGCACAGCTCCGCCCAGCAGCATTCCCATTTGCAGGCCAATAACTGTCAGGACAGGAATGAAGGCATTCTTTAATGCATGCTTGTAAACGACAAAAAATTGTCGCATGCCCTTCGCTCTCGCAGTTCGAATATAATCGGAGCTCATAACCTCAAGCATGCTGGAACGTGTCATTCGGGCAATAACCGCCATCGGAATCGTTCCGAGTGCGATACTTGGCAGGATCAGATGCTTCACTGCTGTCCATATTTGATCAGAACGTCCGGCGATGATCGCATCAACGACATTTAGACCGGTAACGGATTCGATGGGATCCCGTACATTCATGCGGCCGCTTGAAGGCAGCCATTTCAATTCGTTAGCGAATAACCACTGTTCCATCAGACCAAGCCAGAAGATTGGCATGGATACCCCTACTAATGCAATGACCATACAGATATAGTCAAACCAAGAATTATGCCGCCAAGCACTTATAATTCCTGCGTTCACTCCAATAACGACGGCGAAGATCATACTTGCCAGAGCAAGCTCCAGCGTCGCCATTAGATAAGGGACAATTTCCTGGGCAATAGGAATTTTGGTGCGGATGGATTCCCCAAGGTCACCTCGTACCAGTTCACTCAAGTACGTAAAATATTGCTCTAGCCATGGTTTATCGAGCCCCAATTGATCACGCAGCGCCTGCTTGGATTCTTCTGTCGCTTTCTCACCGAGGATTGTCTCCGCAGGGTCTCCAGGGATCGCGTGAATAATCGAGAATACGATAATCGTCATCCCCAGCAGCACAGGAATAAGAACTAAGAGTCTTTTGACAATATATGTACCGATTTCTCTCACCTGCCTGTAGTCAATTTAAATGTTGTATAAAGAGAGAAGAAGAACAAGCCGCAGTAAACTGCGGCCGTCAGCTATGCTATTTTTGAACTTCTTCGAGCTGTAAAAATCTCATCGTGTCAGGCGATATCTCATTCAAAATAGATCGATTCATACGACTCATTGCCTGTCGGCGCAAGTACGAGTCCCTTAAGATTGGCTGTGGCTGCAAGCAGCGGTGTCGTATGCACGAGAGGAACCCATGGCGCATCCTCCTTGATGATAACCTGAGTCTGCTTGTACAGCTCTTCACGTTTGGTCTGATCTGTCTCCTGCTGTGCTTCGACCAGGATGGTATGCAGCTCGTCACTTGAATAGTAGGTATAGTTATTGCTTGGAATGGCGTCCTTGTCCAGAAGCGTGTAGATGAAGTTATCCGGATCACCGTTATCTCCAGTCCAGCCCAGCATGAAGATATCCTCCTTCTCTCCTGCCTGCAGGTCATCAAGATAAGTCGCCCATTCTGGTGACTCAATATTTACCTTTACGCCAATCTGTTCAAAGTCCGCCTGGATTACTTCCGCCACTTTTCTACCATCCGGCATGTACGGACGCGGAACAGGCATCGCATAGAAGGTGTATTCGCCTGGCAGCCCATCAGGATAACCGGCTTCAGCAAGCAGCTGCTTTGCTTTTTCCAGATCATATTCGTAATCCTGAATCTCGTCATTATAGCCCCACAAGGTCGGCGGCATCGGATTCACGGCCGGTACCGCTTGTCCGGAGAAGAAGGCATCGATAATTCCCTGCTTGTTCACCGCATGGCTCAGCGCTATTCTTACCTTCGGATCGTTAAACGGCTCGTTGTTAAAGTTAAAGCCCAGATAAGCTACGTTAAAGGGCGGGCGTTCAATCTTCTGCAGCTCACTGTTGCTCTCAAGCGTTGTCAGGTGATCTGGACTCAAGTCCTCCATCAGATCGATCTCACCGTTCTGTAAGGCATTGAATCTCGCCGTGTTATCAGGTATGGAGCGCACAATGACTCTTTCAAGCTTAGGAAGGCCCTCCTTCCAATACTCGGCATTCTTCTCCAGGGTGATGGAATCGTTACGTTTCCACTCCTTGAAGACGAAGGGTCCGGTTCCTACCGGCTCACTCTTGAAGTTCTCCTTCTTCTCCTGAATCGCTGCCGGGCTGGCCATCCCGAAGGAAGGCATCGCAATATTTTGGAGGAATGGTGCTTGTGGATTATTTAATGTGAATTCAACGGTCAGATTGTCTACAGCCTTCACTTCCTTGATGATCCGGCTTCCTTCCGGACCAAACATGGAGTCATAGTAATCAAACGAATCACCTTCGAATTTGAACTCACTATCCGGATCGTTCCAGCGGGTGAAGTTGAAGACAACAGCCTCTGCATTAAACTCTGTACCGTCATGGAATTTAATATTCGGTCTCAGGTTGAACACATATTTGAGTCCATCTGTAGATACTTCCCAGCTCTCGGCAAGCTCACCTTCCACCTCTGTCGTCCCCGGTTTATACCCGAGCAGTGTGTCGAATATCTGCTGCGTAATCTTCAGTGATTCGCCATCCGTGACAATCGATGGATCGAGCGCTACTGAATCGCCGCCTCTTCCCATCACGAGCTCCGTCTGCACTTCAGCAGCCGGTGTTTCTTCGGATGCTTCCGGCTCTGTTGAATTGCCTGGATCTGCGGTGCCCCCTCCCCCTCCGCTGCAGCCTGCAAGCATGATCATGACCGCAAATACAAACCCTAATACTCGCTGATGCTTACGTCTTCTCATCTACGAATTCCCCCTATGTATCTGATTGAATGGATTCAACATATAAGTGGCAGGCCGTAAAATGCCGGCTGTCCGTCTCAAGCAAAGCCGGTCGTTCTTCCCGGCATACGGGTACAGCATAGGAACAACGGGTATGGAACGCACAGCCTTGAGGTGCATTCGAAGGGCTCGGCACTTCCCCGGTGAGCACAATCCGTTCCTTCTTCACGAATGGGTCGGGCTCCGGAACAGATGACAGAAGCGCCTTCGTGTAAGGATGCTGAGGATTGTCAAACAGCTCCTTCTTATCTGCAAGTTCCACGATCCGCCCCAAGTACATCACAGCCACTCTGTCGCAGATATGCTTCACTACACTAAGATCATGAGCTATAAAAATGTAGGTCAGCGCAAACTGCTCCTGCAAATCCTGCAGCAGGTTGACGACCTGTGATTGAATCGAGACATCAAGGGCGGATACAGGTTCATCGAGCAAAATAAGCTTCGGCTGCAGGGCAAGTGCTCTCGCGATGCCGATTCGCTGCCGCTGGCCGCCTGAGAATTGATGAGGATAGCGCTGAATATGAGACGGGTTCAGCCCCACGACATCTATAAGCTCTCGCACACGTTCTTTCCGCTCGGCAGCTTGTCCAATCCCATGCACCTTGAGCGGCTCCTCCAGAATTCGGCCCACTGGATGACGCGGATCAAGCGAAGAATACGGATCCTGAAATACGATCTGCATCTCTCTCCTCTTCTTCCGCAGCGCTTCCTCGCCCAGCTCTGTCAGCTCGACTCCGTCAAAACGTATGCTGCCTTCCGTAGGTTCGATGAGACGCAGCAGCGAGCGCCCGGCCGTCGATTTGCCGCAGCCGCTTTCTCCTACAATGCCAAAGGTTTCTCCCCGGTTCACATCAAAGGAAAGGCCATCTACAGCTCGCACGACCTCCTGATGCTTGCTGAATCTTCCGAGCACGCCTCTGCGGATAGGATAGTACTTCTTCAAGCTGGTGACATTCAGCAAAGGCTCCTTCATATGGCATCCTCCCGTGGAAGCTCCTCCAGCCAGCAGCGGCTGTAATGACCTGTGCTTCGTTCCGTAAGCTCAGGCAGCTGTTCCGTACAGATTCCCATGACATACGAACATCGAGAAGCGAACCGACACCCCTTCATCTGACTGCTCATGACAGGAACTTGTCCAGGGATGGAATATAAACGGTCGCGGGAATCAGCAAGCTGCGGAACCGAGCGAATCAGGCCTTGCGTGTACGGGTGCTGAGGCCGGCTGAAAATGTCCCTTACAGTCCCTTGCTCAACCACCTTGCCTGCATACATGACCGCAACCCGATCACACATTTCAGCCACGACGCCGAGATCGTGAGTAATCATCAGCACAGCCGTACCGTGCTTCTTGTTCCTCGCTCGAAGCAAATCGAGAATTTGGGCCTGGATCGTCACGTCAAGAGCTGTAGTCGGTTCATCTGCGATCAGCACTTCCGGGTTGCAGGAGATGGCCATCGCAATCATGACCCGCTGTCGCATACCGCCGGATAATTCATGCGGATACTGGCTGATAACCTTGTCAGGCCGGGAGATTCCGACATCGGCCAGCAGACTGACCGCCTTACGCATCGACTCCTTGCGGCTGATACGCTCATGAAGACGAAGGGTCTCCATCATCTGCTGCCCAATGGTAAAGAGCGGATTCAAGGATGTCATCGGCTCTTGGAAAATCATGGAGATGGTCTTGCCGCGAATACGGCACATCTCCTTTTCCTTCAGCGGAACAAGATCCCGCCCCTTGAGATAGATCGCTCCTTCCACAATTTTTCCAGGAGGGCTTGGCACAAGCCGGAGGACCGATAAGGAGGTGATGCTCTTCCCGCAGCCGGACTCTCCGACGAGACCAACAACTTCACCGGGATAGAGAGCAAGATCAACGCCATCTACAGCAGGCACTTCCCCCTTGCTTGTCATAAAGCATGTCTTCAAATTCTCAATTCGAAGTACAGGTTCACTCATGCTGATCCCCTCTTTTTTTTGAATGTAAGTATGAATATGGCAGTTAATCTATGTGAGCGGCAAATAGCCGAAATCACCTATACAAGTGTGAAATTTAACGGTGAGTGTGACAGCTGCAATAATCGAACTTAGGTCAAATAATAGTCTGGTGAACCCATTTCGCAGCTCATTACAGAGAAGTGGAATTTGATGATGGTCTAGTTGATTAAGATCGGAGTATGTCTATTTGTTTGACATAGTGAGGTTTAAATTTAAGAAATAACATGAAGCAGGGTGTTTTTGTGATAAGTTGTCCATACTTTACAGTAAATATTGGTAAATTTCAATAGGTTATCTGTCATGGTTTTCAATATTATATATATCATGTAATATATTCTAACTTCAAATTAACGTATAAAAGGCGAATGATCCCTGTTATCGGGAAGATTCGCCTCCACATGAACTATTATGTCGTCTGTACTCTGCAACCCCCTGCTCCTTACCCTCTTCCGAACAGGCTTGAGATCGCAATTAACAATCTTGTCTTTAATGTCTTATTTACAACTGACTTCTCTGACCCATTATTATAGAACGAAGGCTGCCGCTCATGTCCTAGATAATGCAGCTTCAGTTCTTCCATACGTACCATGTTTACCATCAATTCATCTCTCATCCGTAACCCTCTCCCTGTTCCTCTATTTGAACTCATTGTACCGGTAATCCAGCTGTTCAACGTCGGCTTAGGGTCTGAACTGCAAGTATGAAAATGAATCGGTCTCGAGACGGAGTCATCATAACCCTTCCTGCTTCGTTATTCAGATGCGCGTACATCGCACAGGAACAGATCAGGACCTGGAATAGAAACTTACCGCAAAGGGATAATATGGTATACTTCGAGCTATTTTGTAACAATTTGTGAAAAAAAGACCCTCACGTCAAGTTGGCGGCAGATATTTTACATAAATGATGAAGATTATATTTAATTTCTTTGATAGAATGTGCTTAAGTTAAAATTTGGGAGGGTTGGCCATCTATGTTTAAATGGAAAACAGCAATTTCTTCAGCTGCGGCTGCTGCACTATTATTTAGTTCTTTAGGACTTGCCAGCGCCGCTTCAGAAACAACAGGTTCTGTTTCTACTCCGAACAACAGCGGGACACACATTACACTATTACATACGAATGATTCACACGCCCGCGCAGTCGAGTCTTCACCGAATATGGGCTACGCCAAGGTAGCAGGGATTTTTGACAAATACCGTGCGGAGAACCCGAACACCCTGTTTCTCGATGCAGGGGACGCTGTACACGGGACGACCTTTGCTACACTGGTAAATGGAGAGAGTATTATAAAAGTCATGAACGAGATGGGCTATGATGCCTTCGTTCCCGGCAATCATGAATTCAATTATGGCTGGGAGCATCTCGTTACACTGACTGACAAGCTTAATTTCCCAACGATCAGTGCTAACGTAAGACTCAAAAGCGATGGGACAAGCCTGTACGAGCCTTATATTATTAAAGAAGTAGATGGAGTTAAGATCGGTATCATTGGATTAACAACGCCAGAGACAGCTTATAAGACGAACCCTAAGAACGTAGATGACATCGATTTTACCGATCCTTCGGATGAAGCTCAAAAATATGTAGATGAAATCCGCGATGAAGTAGATGTTGTCGTTATGCTCGCCCATATCGGTCAAGATGATTCAGATATGGACAACACCTTTGACATTCTGGACGAAGTCGACGGCATTGATATCTATATCGACGGACACAGCCATACGGTGCTGGAGGACGGATTCGTTGCTGACAATGGTACACTCGTTGCAAGCGCCGGCGAATATACGAATTATGTCGGTGTGGTTGATCTATGGGTAGATGAAGGCAAAGTCGTCTCCAAGAAAGCAACCTTGATTGATGAGACCGAAGCTGCAGGCATCGCTCCTAACGAGAAAGTAGCTGCTCTTGTGGCTTCTGTTACAGAAGAACAAGCGCCAATTCTGGATGAAGTCGTTGCTACGATCTCCACAGATCTGGAAGGTACACGCGAGAAGGTTCGTGCAGGCGAGACGAATCTGGGTGATCTGATCGCAGATGCACTTCGGGAAGTATCTGGTGCTGATATTGCCCTTACCAATGGCGGTGGAATTCGTGCTTCGATTGAGAAGGGTGAGGTAACCAAAGGAGAGGTTATCACGGTTCTTCCATTTGGTAATCAGATCGTTACTTTGAATGTTAAAGGTGAAGACGTCATTGCTGCCTTAGAGAACGGAGTAAAAAGCTATCCTGAAGCGAGCGGCGGATTCCCGCAAATCTCCGGTTTCAGCTTTAAGATTGATCCAGCCAAGGAGCCAGGAAGCCGCGTGCATTCCGTAATGGTAGGCAACGAGCCTATTGATCCTGAAGCTACTTACACACTGGCAACGAATGATTTCACTGCTATCGGCGGTGACGAATATGAAATGTTTACCAAGTATGCTCAAGCCGGTATGTACGGCTCCCTGGACGAAGCATTGATTACACATCTGCAGAAGCTGGGAAGTGCGGCTGTAACGACAGACGGACGTATCGCAGAAGCCGCAGCTCCTACAGTAACCACTCCTGTAGAAGAGACACCGGCTCCAGAAGCACCAGTGGAAGAAGAACAACCAGATACAACGACCAAACCAACGAAACCAACGAAACCAACAACACCTTCTGTCGAGAAACCAAAGGTATATGTCGTTAAATCTGGTGATACACTCTACTCGATCTCGAAGAAACACGGTACAACCTGGCAAACGATCCAAAAGCTCAACAAGATTAAAAATGCTCACTGGATTTATCCAGGTCAAACATTAAAATTACCTTCTGCTTCTTAAAAACGCACTATCTATAGATCAAAAGTCGTATGATATGGACTGGGCTTCTAAATAAATTCTAAAAATATTCAAAAAACTATTAATATCCTTAACAAGAATCCGATATTATAGTTATATAGTAATTATTTAGGAGTGAATCGAGTGTGACATATGTAATAATTTACGTACAGAATAGGTACTAAGTCACACTAACCTATGAATGATCTTTATAGCAAACCCACGAGATAAGTAAGACGAAGAATATCATATGACGACATTAGATTTTGATCTAAGCTTGATGCCATTCAAGAAAAGTCCTGAACTCAAGGTTCAGGACTTTTCTCTGTTTCCAGCCATTTAATGTCAGCTATCAGAAAATGATAGATTGCCTCTATACCAAGGTTAGGATATATGGCAGGGTCAAATCTTGCAGAATCGAATATATTATATTATCCATTTTGACTATCTCAAATAGGGTATAAGATGCAGCTTCGCCAGATCAATAATTTCCGCTAGAGAACAGCTGGACGCAAGACTTCCTTCAGGCTTCGCTTCGGTATACAGCTTGCATTCCACTCGCCCGTCGGCAGCCTCTCTTCCTACAATAATTCTCAGCGGTATCCCGAACAAATCAGCATCCTTGAATTTGACTCCCGGCCGTTCATCGCGATCATCGACCAGGATTTCGAGTCCCAGCTGAGACAAGGCTTTCTCCATCTCGTTAGCAAGCTCCATCTGAACCGAATCCTTGCTTGATACAGGAATAATATGCACATGATACGGGGCAATCGATGCAGGCCAGTGCATCATACCGTCCTCGGCATATTGCTCTGCCACAGCTCCCACTAAACGCGACACTCCAATTCCGTAGCATCCCATGATCGGCACCTGCGGCTGCCCTTGCTGATCGAGGACAGAAGCTCCCATTGCATCGCTATATTTTGTACCCAATTTGAATATATGCCCTACTTCAATCCCTCGCTCGAAGGACAGCGCTGTACCGCATGAGGGACAAGTATCACCGCTGGCTGCATTTCTCACATCATGAACTTCATCCCAAGTGAAATCCAGTCCAGGCACGGACTGAACGTAATGATAGTCCTGCTCTCCAGCGCCAGTAACACTCGTCGTCATCTTCGCGACCGCGTGGTCAGCAATGACTGTCATCGAAAGATCATATGGACCCAGATATCCAACAGGCAGATTTAGCTCTCTGCTCATTTCTTCCGGCATGAGTTCAAGGGTGTGTGCTCCAAGCACCTTCTGCAGTTTAATCTCATTGACCTCATGATCGCCGCGAATAAGCACGGCTATAGGTCTGCCATCAGCCACATATAGCAAGGTCTTGATTACATCTTGAGCTGCCATTTTTAAAAAAAGTGTTAATTCGCTAATGGTCTTCACACCCGGTGTGTGTACCTTCACCTTAGCCGTAGTTCTATGCTGCTCCTGCTCGGCATCCAGAGCTTTGCTGTTATCCTGATTCGGACCGATTCCATACCGCGCCTTCTCCAGATTAGCAGCATAGTCGCAGTGGGTACAGAAAACAATGGTATCTTCACCGATGTCCGCAAGTGCCATATACTCATGGGTCTCACCACTGCCTCCAATCGTTCCGGCATCGGCTTCGACCTGCTTGAATCTCAGACCCAGGCGTGTGAATATGCGGGAGTAAGCTTCACTCATTGCTGTATAGGTCGTATCCAAATCCTCATATGTCGATGAGAACGAGTATGCATCCTTCATTATAAATTCCCGGCCGCGAAGCACACCAAATCGAGGTCTTCGCTCGTCCCGATATTTGGTACTGATCTGATAGAGTGTCACAGGCAGCTGGCGGTAGCTCTGCACATTATCACGTACAAGAGATGTAATGACTTCTTCGTGAGTTGGCCCCAGCGCAAAAGGACGTTCATGCCGATCTTGTAATCTCATCAGCTCTGGTCCATAATCGTCTGATCTCCCGGATTCGTCCCATAGCTCAAGCGGCTGCAAGGAAGGCAGCAAGGTCTCTTGTGCACCAATACGGTCCATTTCTTCACGAATAATTCGCTCAATCTTAAGAAGCACTCTTCTCCCCAGTGGTAAGAAGCTGTACACTCCAGAAGCCGTTTGTCGAATCATGCCTGAACGCAGCAGCAGTTTGTGACTACTGATCTCCGCTTCTGCAGGCGCTTCTCTTAAGGTTGGGGCGAGCAGCTGACTTTGTTTCATACTGGTAATCCTCCTTGTGTGTGTGCTAAAACGCAAAAAAGACACTCTCGTCAGGGACGAAAGTGTCGTGGTACCACCCTAATTTTAATCTTGCTCGAACAAGCCGGGCATGCCCTTCCTTCAAAGCGAGATCCTCTGTTTTCGGCTTAACGTGCCGAGCTTCCGGCAAATGGATACAAACAAATAACCTATCCACATGCAGCTCCAAGGTAGGAGTATAAGAAGCTTGCCTGGAGATCTCTCAGCACTAACGGATCTCTTCTCTGACAGGAAGCTATTACCATATACCATGTCCTTGTTCATTGCTGTTCACATTTTACAGAGCAGAATAATAGATTTACTGATTATTGTCAATCCTTTTCCATATAACGTGCTCACTTCTATCATTCTAAACACCAAGTGGAAAGAAAATACGCTGACAGTCTTGCAGCTACCAGGTAATATAGTATACAGGCCTCATCTCAAGCAGAAAGGAGTTATTAATCATGTTAGATTATATTATTTATGATTTGGAATTTACCGTTAGTCGAAGCACACGCTACACTTCTGAAATTATTGATATCGGTGCAGTCAGGGTAGCTCCCGTGGGCGAAGAAGGCACACTGGCTGTAATGGATACATTCCACACGTATGTAAGACCATCTAATAAATCGGTGCTCTCTGCGGACACCATCCAGTTTACAGGCATTACACAAAAGGATATCGACGCAGCTCCGCTGTTCCCTGAAGCAGTAAAAGAGCTCATTAACTGGCTTCCTGAGTCCTACTATCTATGCTCATGGGGTCCGGATGATAAGAGCAAATTCGTCTCCCATTGCCGTACACACCAAATGAAGGTCAACTGGATCATGAATCATAACGATGTACAGAAACAAATCTCGCGAATCCTTCGCAAAGAAGGCGGTCCACGTCAGCTTGGCCTTAGTCAGGCCCTAATGCTATGCGGCATCGAGTTTGATGGAACCCAGCACCGTGCACTGGATGACGCTCTGAATACAGCCAAAGTATTTATCCATCATTTCAACCAACTCAAGCTGGAGCAGAATAATGCAGCCGAAGAGGAAGGAACCAAATCCAAGCTCGTATATTCCAGCGGAGATGAAGACAAGCACAATCCATTTGGAGATCTGGCAAAATTGCTGGGATCGTCCGATTCGTGATATTCGTAATATTAAGCCTCTATACCACCCTCATTCTCATACAACGCCAGCCAAGTCTTGAGCCTCGCTCGCAACTCATTTCGATACTGCGGGGGCTCGAGAATTTCCGCATCTGATCCAAATTGGACAAGCCAGTCCATGAACTCCTTATGATCATTCAAGGTTACCTCAAGAAGCAGGCTTCCTCCTGGCTCCTCTATTAACACGGGTTGTACCAGCATCTCACTTCTTCTAACCCGATCTGCAGCATGCGCCTTAAATCGAACCTTGTATGTAGTGTGCTCGTGACCTTTATGTACAGACCATGTTTCTTTAAAAAACGATTGCAGCTCCGCTGTTTCGCGTCGAAATGTCTGTGTCATGATTTCTACCTCTCTGATACAGCTCATCCGGAGAGCTTCAACACGATTCGTTTGATGACAATGACCAATTACATAGAAATGATGCTCCTTCGGAAGCAGATAATAGGGATCAATTCTTAACCGATCGCCAGCTCCTCCATCCATATATCCCTCTGTTCCTTCAGCTGGTGAAGAGTACGCCACTTCCATCGTATTCTGATAGACAGAAGCTTGGATAATGGATACCAGTACCTTCTCATCCTGCTCAGTGTCATAACCAGCTCCCAGCTTCATAACCGCTGCAAATTGCTCTGCCCATTCTACTCGCTCATTGTTCTTCTTAAGGCTTGCAGCCATGACCTTCTCATAAGCACTTTCAAAAGCAGAGGGCAGGATCGGCTTAATCTGATCCATCTCCTCTGCTACTTTTGCAAAGGCTGCATCTTCTTCCTCTGTCCAGTTCAGCGGATAAAGTGCAAATCGGCTAATAAATTGATAGCCCCGGCCATGTCCCATATTCACAACCGGAATATGCATCGCACTTAGGGCATCCATATCTCTGTAAATTGTACGCTCCGTCGTCTCACAGCGTTCAGCAAGCTCTCTCGCCAAGATACCAGGCTTCGCTTGTACCAAGGTAATAATGCGCATTAATCGAATAAGTCGCTCTGTCATGCGTATCCTCCTGCAACGATAAACTCAACATATTAAAATGAACTCATGTTCTATAGCTATCTATCCATATAGTCCATTCTATCTAGTAAAATTCTTATCGTCATCCTTTCACATAGTACTTTAGACTTATATCGGTTATTACCCTTTATTTCATTATGTATAACTTCATACGATAATAAACGCTGCAGACAACGGATGATATCGTTCTAGACTGTTCGTCATCAAATCTCATTATTTGGCCTGCTTCTCCATAAAATCTTCCTCATCTTCTTCAAGATAATAGGTACCGGATGATTCTCTGACGGTGTCGCTATGCTCATCATTTAATTTCTCGTATGTCATTTGATAATATTCGCCTAACTGGATCAGGATCTGAGCTTCGCGGTAATATTCTAGATCTCCGGATCTTACAGCCATAATCAGCAGTTCATCCGTATGCCGCTTAATGATTTCGCAGCCTTCCTCTGTTCTTCCTCTTTCAAAAGCACGAAGTGCCTGCTTCATGATCCCCGTCGTCTCGCTCAGCTTTACATGTTTCTGAACTCTCAGATCGGGCTGCTTGTTCATAAGCCCCAAGTGAGCCGATATTTGTAAATAGATCTGCTCCCTTCGCAAGAGAACGCGCTGTTCCTGTTTCGTCTTGAAGGCACTCCAGTAGGCGGAGCACACTGACTTCTTACCGGCAGATTGTGAAGATACTGCCAGCTCAAGCAGTAATGTTTTGGTTTTTCCTTTATAAGCGCTTCCCATTTGCAAGACCCAGCCGGCATCCGTTTCCTTGGCTCTGGCTCCGTGTACTGCTTTAATAACAACTCCGTCTTCGGGCTTAAGCAGCAGCTCTACATCACGATATAAGAGCTTGGGCATGAGCTTGGATTGTCTCTTGGCAGGAGGACCGCTGCGCCACTCCATCAGCAGATATAGTGAGTTTTCTCCAGAGACAGAAATTACTTCACGATTCCAGGTACAAAATACGTCCAATATCGAACTCATCATTTCTCCTCCCCTGTAAGGCTTTTCTTAATACTAACAGTTCAAATCGACAACTGATTGTCACGGAACATATGTTCGGTACAAAATATTGCAAAAAAATGTGACTTTACGCGTTCCAGCTTTGCTCATTCGACTTAAAACGACAAAAAACCACCGATCTCAAAGGATCAGTGGTTATCGTGAGTGACTTCATATATGCGTTTAAACTGTTACTACATTATCCTCGGTATTCAATCGCTCGTTATCTATTGGAGCCAATGTATAGCCGTCGAATACATATCCGCTTCCTACTGGTTTTCCGTTTACTGTAATCATAATCGTCTTGTGTACTTCTTTTTCCATTTGATTGTTCATCATTGTTATCGTTCTCCTTCTATTATCCTTGCGTTCTCATTTGTTATATATGTTTATTCGCTTCGTATCCTAGGCAATTATGAAATGGACGGTGATGAGCTCTAAGTTCGTGTCGTTCCTTCTTCTACTTACCCTCTTATCCACAAGATTAAACAAGAACATTACAAACTTTTCATTAGCAAACAATGGTGAAATATGAAACAATTAATAAAATAATCTCGTATAAAAATAACAGATTTCGCTGAACTCACAACGGGTAACAACCACTTGTATGTATTCTCAAGATAAGGTGGTGATGGAATGAAAAATTCAGGAATCAAGCTGTCACTTCTCACTATGGTCCTATACAGTATCACTCTATTCATATCCGACGCCCGAACACATGCGGGATTCTGGGAGAATCTATATAACGGTTACGAGCAGTACTCTAAGCTCCCTGAGGAAGTCAATCAATTGCAGCAAAGCTATGAGCAAACGATGAATGAGCTGAACAGCGCCAAGCAAAACATGGAGGCCTTCCAGGAGAGAAACGAAGACCTGATTCAGCAGAATGAGGAGCTCATGAAGCAGAATGCCAATCTGAATCAGCTTGTTTCACAGATGCAGCAGGCCGAGGCTGACCGTAAGGCTGCGCAGCAGAAGGTCATCAATACGGCAATTGTGGGTGTCCTGCTCGTCATCGGGTATTTTGTGCTCATCCGAGTTATTCGGTTCCGAATGCGCAGAGCTTCAAGACACTAGATCCCGCCAGGATTACAATGCACATAGTGACAATCAATCGATTAGAGGAGATTATCTCGATCAATGCAAATCTCACAAAGTATGGATGCGCCGGGTATGTCCGGACAAGCAGCAACCTTTTCACTGACGGAGCAGGACAAGATTCATATCCTCCATCCTCAGCAAATCGTTGCCTATCGGGGGCCCTCAAGCGGTCGGAACGATCGTTTGACAAACATCCAGGGCATGTACCGCAAAAGAAAGCTGATCCGCTCTGAAATGAGCGGGCCTTGCCAGTTTGTATGTGCCCTCCCGCCTGGTATTACGATGAAAAGAATCGACCTGGAGGAGCACAGCGATCTGCTGTACGATTTTCGTCATTTACTATTTTATAGCGATGGAATTGAAATGCAGACCCGAATTCTCAAGCTGAAGAACATGCTCATTACCCGGGATGCGATCAAGATGAAATTTTCCGGAAAAGGTACGATCGGGATCCTGACCCAAGGACAGGTCTGTGAACAAGAGCTTCATCCAACCGCTCCATTATATGTGGATGCAGGCAGCATCATTGCCTATCCGGAGAATGCGAAGCTAGAGCTTACTGTGTACGGCAATCACCTTGCCAGTCAGCATATGAACTACCACTGGAAGATGACCGGTCACGGAACCGTTCTGTTCCAGGCCGGCCGGGAGAATCAGAAGCTGGAGAACGATATTAATGATGAAGGCTTCTTTAAGCGCTTGATGCGTGAAATGCTGCCCTTTGGCAATGTGTGGATCAAGTAAAATGTGGATAATGAAAAATAGCTTCTAATGTTCGGTTTTTCTGATATAATACTTACTGGAACTTTTGTTATGATTAGCTTATATGACAACTGAAAATTGAAATCCATGGATGAGATCCATGGGAGAGGTTCGCGAACTCCCTCTATAAAAAACTATACAGATTGTCAAAGATGAACTTTAAATTTACTGTCTGGGCCTGTAACCTGACTATGGCTGTAATACAGCTTGGTTAGAGTTACCTGGATTGTTTTTTTCTTATGCCTGTCATCTTGAAACGTCAATCTATATATGAGCCCTGCCCGTAGAGCAGAGGCCTGTTTTTTGTTGAACGAGTTAGGGAACCTCTCTTTTCTTCCTTTGAAGCGTACTGTATTTACGGCACGCAAATTCTAGAAGATGGAGAGGTTTTTTTATGTTTAAAAATGAAAAAGCAATCGTCGTATTCAGCGGCGGTCAAGATAGCACGACCTGCCTGTTCTGGGCGAAGAAGCATTTTGCTGAAGTGGAGGTCGTTACCTTTGACTACGGACAGCGGCACAAGCTGGAGATTGAGGTAGCTGCCGATATCGCCCGCGATCTTGATGTAGAGCAAACCGTTCTTGATATGAGCCTGTTGAACCAGCTCTCGCCGAACGCACTTACACGCAGCGACATTGAGATCACACAGGAAGAGGGACAGCTGCCGAGTACTTTTGTAGACGGCCGAAATCATCTCTTTCTAAGCTTCGCAGCAGTAATGGCCAAGCAAAAAGGCGCACGGCATATCATTACAGGCGTGTGCGAAACAGATTTCAGCGGATATCCGGATTGCCGTGATGTGTTCGTCAAATCGCTGAACGTCACGCTCAATCTGGCGATGGACTATGAGTTTGTCATTCATACGCCGCTCATGTGGCTGAACAAAGCCGAAACATGGGCGCTCTCGGATGAGCTGGGTGCATTTGATTATGTACGCGAGCGTACATTGACCTGCTACAACGGCATTAAAGGTGACGGCTGTGGAGAGTGTCCTGCCTGCAAGCTGCGCAAAGCAGGGCTTGATGAATATTTGACTGAACGAGGCGGTGCAAAGTGATGAGACCAGAACCCGGCACATTTCGGATTGTAGAACGGCTGCAGCGTATAGGTGAGGACATTCAGCAGGAGCAGCTCCGCTATCACCGGAAGCGGGTCCTTGTCAGCAAGGAGTTTACCTTTGACGCGGCGCATCATCTGCACTGCTATGAGGGTAAATGCAAGAATCTGCACGGCCATACCTACAAAGTCGTCTTCGGTATCAGTGGTATTCCTGGTGAGACGGGGATCACCGTGGACTTTGGAGATGTCAAAGAAATTTGGAAGACACAAATTGAAGGCTATCTCGATCATCAATATTTGAATGAAACACTGCCAGCGATGAATACAACGGCGGAAAATATGGTGGTCTGGATCTATGAACAAATGGAGGCTGCGCTGCAGAGTGAGCCTTATAAGACACAAATCGAAGGTGGACGGACCGAATTTGTGAGACTGTTTGAGACTCCAACCAGCTATGCGGAAGTCAGACGGGAGTGGATGCTTGATGAATAGCACAGATCTATCGACTGCTCCGTCCGAGCGAAAATCTCCCGCTCATCGTCCCATCCCTGTGCTCGAAATCTTTGGCCCTACCGTTCAAGGAGAAGGGATGGTCATTGGGCAGAAAACGATGTTCGTCAGAACGGCTGGCTGTGATTACCGCTGCTCATGGTGTGACTCGGCGTTTACCTGGGATGGCAGTGCCAAGGATCAGATTCGTCTGCTGAGCAGCGAGGACATCTGGAGTGAGCTTACCTCAATTGGCGGTGACCGTTTCTCCCACGTTACGATCTCCGGAGGGAATCCGGCCTTACTGCCTCAGATGGGAGAGCTCGTGAAGCTGCTGCAGGCTAGAGGCATTCGTACGGCCGTCGAGACTCAAGGCTCCAAATGGCAGGACTGGCTGATGGATATCAGTGAAGTCACACTATCTCCGAAGCCGCCAAGCTCAGGAATGACAACGGACTGGCAGAAGCTTGATGAGATCGTTCAGCGTCTGGCTAACCGGGCGAGTGACACAGCTTACAGCCTGAAAGTCGTCATTTTTGATGAGAAGGATCTGGAGTATGCACGTAAGGTGCATAAGCGCTACCCGGAAGTATCCATGTACTTGCAAACAGGCAACCCGGATGTTACCACTGGTGATGTGGAGAACCATGCCTCTTCCCTGCTGCATCGATATGAATGGCTGATCGACCGAACGATGGAGCTGCCTGATATGAATGAGGTGAGGGTGCTTCCACAGCTGCACACGCTAGTGTGGGGCAATAAGCGCGGAGTTTAGCGGAGCAATTTTCAGTATATGCAGTGAGGTTTTTGGATGAAGAACGACTTTTGACGCAGTCAACCGGAGTGATTCAGCCAAAAACCGAACGCTTTTACATCGGGCCTGCGAGCCGAATATCAGCGAGCAGTGCCCACCAGCACACAATAATAATGCGGAAGCAATTTTCAGTATATGCAGTGAGGTTTTTGGATGAAGAACGACTTTTGACGCAGTCAACCGGAGTGATTCAGCCAAAAACCGAACGCTTTTCCTCGATAAATTGTTCCGCACCCAAGGAGAATGATGACAATGGCCGGACGCCAATCCGATGAACTGCAGGATATTACCCTGCTTGGCAATCAAGGAACGAAATACAATTTTGAATATGACCCTGACATCCTGGAGACCTTCGATAACAAGCATCCTTACAGAGATTACTTCGTGAAATTCAACAGCCCGGAGTTCACGAGCTTGTGCCCGATTACCGGACAGCCTGACTTCGCGACCATCTATATCAGCTACATTCCAGACATCAAAATGGTCGAGAGCAAATCGCTGAAGCTGTATCTGTTCAGCTTCCGCAATCATGGAGATTTCCACGAGGACGTAGTCAACATTATCATGAATGATCTCATCAAGCTGATGGACCCGCGTTACATTGAAGTATGGGGTAAATTTACGCCAAGAGGCGGAATTTCCATTGATCCATACTGCAACTATGGCCGTCCGGGAACCAAGTATGAAGAGCTGGCTACGCAGCGCTTGTTCCAGCATGATATGTACCCGGAGAAAATCGATAACCGTTAATCGAGATTCCAAGCTAACAGGTGTATGGAGCCGTTTCACTTTGCAGTGAAGGGGCTCCTTTTGCTATTTACCGTTATTCCGCTATTGCAGGTTAAGTAATTTTTGCCATATGATGAGAGAATCTTCGTTGCTTACGGTTGTTCAGTTAACTATGCAGGGGATGATTGGCATCGATTACACCTTATCTTTTCTTCCCTGTACTTCAAAGGAGACCATCACATGTCACTCAATTCGTTAACAAAAGCCGGCGGTTCTGGCGCCCGGCTGCTGCCGCGTCCGGGCAGTGATCCGCAGACTACCATTTTCCCCATTCTGATTGCCATTGGTCTAGTGCATCTGCTCAATGATTCGGTGCAATCCGTCATTCCCGCGATCTTTCCGGTGCTGCAGGATAACATGGGGATCAGCTACAGTCAGATGGGATGGATCGCATTCGCCCTGAATATCACCGCTTCGATCATGCAGCCGGTCGTAGGTTATTTCTCCGATAAACGGCCAACGCCAGCACTGCTTCCGATCGGTATGGCGTTTACCTGCTCAGGCATGATCTTCCTTGCCTTTGCCAATAGTTATCTGGCCATCCTGCTGGCGGTGATTATGGTCGGATTAGGCTCGGCTGCCTTCCATCCTGAAGGCTCCAAGGTATCCCATATGGCGGCAGGCAATCGCCGCGGTTTGGCTCAATCTATCTTTCAGGTTGGAGGTAATGCAGGACAGTCGCTGGCACCGCTTCTAACCCGCTGGGTATTCATTCCTTTTGGACTCATGGGCTCACTTGGCTTCGCAGCCCTGGCAATGGTCGGAATTGCCGTTCAAATCTACATCGCGAGATGGTACGGAAGAACCCTTCGAAGCGCAGGATACGCCAAGAAAAAAGCAAACGCAGGTGTAATGAACCCTGCAGTAAAAAACAAAATTATGTATGCCTTTGTCGTACTCGTTCTGCTCGTATTTGTACGGTCCTGGTATATTTCATCGATCGGCAGCTACTATGCCTTCTTCCTGAAGGATACCTTTGCGCTTTCGACGGAAGATGCACAGATTTTTATTTTCTTGTTCCTGGGAGCAGGTGCAGTGGGTACCTTCCTGGGCGGACCGCTGGCGGACCGTTTTGGTAAACGTAATGTCATTTTGGCGTCTATGGCACTGGCCTCTCCGCTTGCACTGATTCTGCCTTATGCGAATCTGTTCTGGACAGGAGTACTGCTGACCATCATCGGATTCATCATGCTGTCCAGCTTCTCCGTAACCGTCGTCTATGCCCAAATGCTCGTGCCCGGCAAGATCGGTACCGTATCCGGCATGATCACAGGTCTTGCCTTTGGACTCGGGGGCCTTGGCTCATTGGTGCTTGGCAACTGGATCGACGCAGCAGGAATTAACACGGTGATGTTCGTCTGCAGCTTCATGCCGCTGCTGGGGGTACTCACCTTCCTATTGCCAACCGATAAACGTCTCGCCTCCTGGACGGAGCATACCGCTTCCTAAGGAAATACGTAGAATTGTACAGGTAACATAGAAAAGCGCTCGGGAATCATCCCGGGCGCTTTATTTCTGTCTGCAGCAACCACGCTGTAATATAAGAGGCTTGTTTATTGCTTAGGCCGCTTCTTTACTAGTAGTGATATAAGCAATTGCACGACGATATATATAATACCTATGATAATGAATGGAGCAGGGATACCTGCCGTCATCATAAAAAACACAATCACCAGTCCAATCAACGTATAAAAGAGACGTTTCCCCGTCCTTCGCCTAGTATTCTTCACTTCTGCACTCCCTTCACTTAAAAAGCGATATTACGTTAAGCCTTATAACGCTAATTGATCGCAAAGGTTGCACGAAAAAAAATTACTTCGCGCCAATTGTACGATATTGTCCTGGAGCGAGCCCTGTCCATTTTTTAAAAGCATGCTGAAACGCACTGTCCTCCGAAAAATGAAGCAAATAAGCAATGTCCGCAATGGACTGCTCCGGCTCCTTAAGATATCTAAGCGCAAGCTCCTTGCGAATATCATTGAGCAGCCTTGTGTATGTCGTATTCTCCTGCTGAAGCTTAGCCTGGAGCGTTCTCGTGCTCATATGAAAATACGCTGCAGCATCCGATATACTTGGCAGGCTGACCCTGAGCTGCTCCATGATCCACCTTGTGAGCTCATCCGTAAAATGACGGCCGGCCTTCAGCTTAAGGAGTACATCTGAAGTCCGTTCTTCAAACCATCCGGCAAGCCGGACATCGGCATAAAGCACCGGATACTCCAGTACTTTCTGAGGAAAATACAGACTTGTATGCTCCTTATTAAACTCGGGCTGCACACCCAGCACTTTCCTGTACTCATCTCCGCTGTCCGGTTCCGGATGCATGAGCGTTATCCTGCTGAACTCGATAGCTCTGCCGCTAAGCCGAATCATGATATGAACAAGCGAGCTCACCATATCGTCTACACAATGTCTTGATGGCGGATAAGACAGCTCTTCCAGCGATAAAGTGAGTACCGCCTCTGAACCCTGCCTAGAGAGCCGTATATCATAGCCGCTGCAGACCGTTGCATAATATCTTTGATAGGCGTGAATACATTCCCCAATGGTCCCCGAATGCACCATCGTATACCCCAGCACTCCAAGATCCGCCATCTCTCCATCTGAGAACCCTGGTGAAGTCCAAAATGCTCATCCTCCAGAAGCTCTGCCGCCGCACAAGCAAGCTTCACATGCTGCTCTGCCCCAATGCGGGCTTCCGGATCCTGCAGCAATCTGGGGTCCAGACCATTGTCCCGGCAAAAGGTGTCCACATCATAACCGGATAAAGAAACGCTCTTGATCATGGTATATAGCATCGTAATGGATATGCCGTAATCGACGATCTCCCCCACCTCCCTTAAAAAAGCAGAACAGAACATGAATTCTGCGTGATAGATCATAAGTATAAATTCAAACTTCCTATATGATGAGTAACGAAGAACATTTCACACGCATCCATTAGGAGGATTAAATGATATGAGTAAATCTCAACTACCCGTAATTACGATTATACTAGGACATCCTGATCGTGACAGCTACTGCACCGCACTCGCTCAAGCTTATATGAAGGGAGCTAGAGAGCAAGGAGCAACCGTTCACTTGCTTGAGCTCGGCGAGCTGAGCTTCAACCCCAACCTCAAATACGGATACAGACAACGGACTGAGCTGGAGCCGGACCTGCTGTATGCTCAGGAGATGATCAAGCAATCGGATCACATTGTCCTGATCTATCCCCTCTGGTGGGGAAGCATGCCAGCGCTTCTCAAAGGCTTCTTTGATCGGATTCTTCTTCCCCACTATGCTTATCTGCAGCGTCCGAGCAGTCTGCTCTGGGATAAGCTTCTTACCGGCAAGACAGCCCACCTTATTGTCACGATGGACACTCCATCCTTGTATTATCGGCTCATATATGGAAGGGCAGGACACCGAGTGGTCACACAAGGTATATTCGGTTACTGCGGAATCAAGACACGAAAAATTACCGAAATCGGTCCGGTTAAAACATCGACAGACGTTAAGAAACAGCAGTGGCTGAGTAAAATCCACAAGCTTGGAGCCAAGCTGGCCTGACGTTACAGAAAAGTTATGCATCAAGCGATAGGATTGATTCGTATCCTGCTGTGGTTCCCATGCCGTTATCCACATGCCCATGCGGGGTTGCTGTATGACTGAGCGTAAGTCTCTACGCAAGCTCTGCCAATCGTTTGAGCAAGCGGCGTTTCTTATACAGCATTTTCCCTGCTTCAGACACATCGGACAGCGTTCCTTTGTTGCTGATGGACCCAAATATAATCCCTGCGATGGGAATCATCTGAAACAGCTGCTTCCAGCCAAGACTGTCCCGATACGTATTGACCACCTCGCGCCAGCCCTGGATCTGGGATATGACCTCAGCATTCGTATGCTCTTCATCGAAGGTAGCGAGTTCGGTTAGGATCGCTTTCTTTCCGACGATGTCGGCGGAAGAGAACTGAAGACATTTGAGTACAAATACTCGCTCCATGGGATCATTCGGATCATAGCCGTAACAGATGGCGATCTCTTGGAGCGTCTTGAGTGAATTGCCAAGAACCAGCGTCATGTCTGCAGCCATCGTAATAAATCCGCCGACCCCGGTAGCTGCGCCGCTTGCCGCTGCAAATTTCACGCGCTCCGAGATAATGTCATCTGCTACCTGGTCCATTACCAAGACAGGCAGGTGTGATACCTGTTCAAGTGAAATGGCAGAGGCCTCTTCATGGTCAGCATCCTTCTGCTTCTGGCCTTTGCCTGTTACACTCGCAGTGACGCTTGAAGCGGCTGTGCTCAGCTGTTTGAACAGCGTCTTCATACTGCCTTTCTTGTCTTCTTCCTTAGTGGAACCTTCCTTAGTGGAACCTTCCTGAGCTTCACCTTGCAGTATGTTATTAATCCGGCGAAGCACCGTTTTTGGGTTAACCAGAAATTTACCGCCATTCTGAATAAAAGCACCCATTTCATTCAGGACATCTCCCAGCTTGTCGCGAACAATCTTCGGCGTCAGCTTATCCAGCATCACAAAGGGCAGCCGGCCAAGCTTTTCCCAAAAAAAGATATCCTTCTGCTCGTTCTCCCATTTCTCTATGTCAGCCAGCTGGCTCTTCAATTCATCGGCATGTTCCATCTTCATTATAATGACGTTCTCCTTCTATTCATTTCTCTTAAATTTCACAACATGTATACGATTTAGAATGGAGAAAAGATGCATTTCTATTCTTCATTTCCTGTTCACATTAGGTGTGATCCAAATCACAATTCGTCCCTTATGTCTCTTCTATACTTGAACTAATTCAACAGAGGGGGCTTTATTTATGTTAAGTACTCAAGATATCAAAATCATTCAATCCACGGTTCCTGTGCTCGAAGTGCACGGCAATGAGATTACACGGCGGTTCTATAAGCTGTTGTTTGAACATCATCCCGAGCTGCTCCATATTTTCAATCATGCCAATCAGAGTCAAGGCAAGCAGCAAGCAGCACTAGCCGCGATGGTATACGCTGCTGCCAAATATATTGATCGACTTGAAACTGTACTGCCTGCTGTTACCCAAGTCGCCCATAAGCACCGCAGCCTCGGCGTAAAGCCGGAGCACTATCCGATTGTAGGCAAATATTTGCTGATGGCCATCAAGGATGTACTGGGTGAAGCCGCTACAGATGAGATTATTGAGGCGTGGGGGAATGCTTACCAGGTCATTGCCGACGTATTTATCCAAATGGAGGCCAAAATGTATGAGGAGGCTTCAGATCAGCCTGGAGGCTGGGAAGGCTTCCGTGCATTTGAGGTCGTAAAAACCGTGGACGAAAGTGACATTATCCGTTCCTTCTACTTACAGCCTGCAGATCAATCGCCGCTCGCTCCGTTCAATCCTGGGCAATACATTAGTGTGAAAGTTGAAATTCCAGGTGATTCATATACCCATATTCGTCAGTACAGCTTGTCGGGCGCTCCCGGTCTGCCGCATTACCGGATCAGTGTCAAGAAAGAGACCGCCAGAGGGGATTCACCTGCGGGCAGAGTATCCAGCTATCTCCATGATCAGATTTACGCAGGCGACACCCTATTGCTGTCAGCACCTGCAGGAGACTTCAAGCTTGAGATCCAGGATGATCGTCCGCTTGTGCTCATCGGAGGAGGCATCGGCATCACTCCCCTCATCAGCATGCTTCAGTCTGAACTGGCCAGCGGCGCAGAACGTGACATTACGTTCATTCATGCAGCTCAGCACATGAAGGTCCAAGCCATGGGACCACAGCTCCGGCAACTGGAACAGGAGCATGACCGTCTGTCTGCTTATTTCTGTTACAGCGATCCTCAATCCGAAGATGAGGGCTACGACAGAGCAGGGAGAATCGATTCAGCCTGGCTTGCAGAGGTCGTTCAGACGACAGATGCTCATTTTTACTTCTGCGGACCGACCTTGTTCATGAAGAGTCTTCGGGGCATGCTGCTGGACTGGGGTGTACGGGAGCAGGATTTGCATTATGAATTCTTCGGACCCAAAGAGCAGCTATAAGTCCGGCTCCTGCACTTCCGATGTACCTGCTCTCAGCAAACGGTTAACTGTCTCTCTTCGGAGACCAATCAGCTGTCCGATCTCGGATTGGGTGAGCACATCGGTCATTTTCTCTGGAGCGAGGTAACCTTCCAGCCATCCCTGAAGCCGGCGAAGTCGTTCTGCGGGACTGGTCTCTGTCATTTGATCCATTCTCTCCTGCATCATTCTAACCTTATTTTGCAGCAGAAGTGCGATATCCCGATACTTCGCGGGCTGCTCCGACAAAGCATGGTACCATGCTGTGGAAGGGATCACTTCAATCTCACATGTAGTTAGAGCTATAGCCGTTCCGAAACAAGGACCCGGACTGATCAGGCTATGATGAGGAATGGTTTCTCCGGGTACGATGAGATTAACGAGATAGGCATTGCCATCCTCCTGAATTCGGACGATTTTTAGCAAGCCTTTATGAAGATGATACAGCGGCCCAGTATCTCCCTGACGAAAAAGAATCTCGCCTTTATGTAAAATCATGTTTTTCCTCCAGCTTTCTATAATACATTTGAGTGATGATACTGATTCATCTTAACAAAAAAGAAGCCCGGAATACATTCCGAGGCTTCCTTTATATTCAGAAACATTTTTATTAAAAAGGCTCTACGAGCGGCGTATATCCGGATGGGATATTGGTTTCCGCTGTACGCTCCGTAATGACCTGTGGATACATCTTGTCCGGGTCAGGCTGGATAATCTGATATTTAATTATCGCTTTGCCATCCTTCCCAAGCTCTACCTTCTTGATCTCAAGTCCATAGCCCGGATTTGGCAGCTCCAAGCTGAGCTTGACCTTAATCGTCTTCTCATCTACGGTTTGGGAAGTCACTTCAGGTACATAAGCCTGCTGGCCGCTCCCCGGAATATCCGTACCTGGTTGTTCCTCAGAACCCCCGCCGTTTCCATAACGATCTACAACCTCTAGTGCGTTAAATACCATTTCCGCTGCCTCCATTCGGGTCAGCTCTTCATCCGGTCTGAATTCATCCTTATCGTTCAAACTGACGATATTCATGTTCAGCAAGGTTTGAATTGAGCTCTCATATTCCTTGTTGATCTTGTCACCATCGGCAATAAAGTTGTAACGAAGAATCGCAGGATAGGTTCCTGTCGTATTCAGCCCTTCATACAGCAGCTGGGCAAACACTTCTCTCGTCAAGCTGTTACTCGCATCGAATTGTTCAGGAACGGACAGACCGTGTGCTTTGGCAGCATTCACTGCTCCATCATACCAGCGTACGGCTTCAGCATTTGCTTCATCTTTCAAGTCATAAGCATTTACGATCATTTGAATACCCTGCGCCTCAGTCAACCGCTGCTCTGGATGAAACAGCTGGCTCGTCACTCCGCTCACAATCCCTTTGCTTCTCAGTGAATCCAACAGACTTAGCTGCTCCTTCGAGCTGACATCATCAAATGCATAAGCGGACGCTCCGCCCAGTGCCATCGCGATACTCATTGCAGCTACAGATGCTTTAATCGTTCTACGCTTCATTAGTAACCAGCCTCCATCTTTAGTCAATCTATATTTTCCATCTCGATTTACACTCTAAACGAGCTCCGGCTCCAAAATGTTTCACTTGCCCCAGGTTCTCCGCTCCATATCCTTAATTAACCTTAGATTGAAGTCTCTCCATCCGTCTCTTAAATTATTTCCACTGATATTTACATATTTGATGGTTTGACAACGAAGGTATTATGCATAAGAATTAAATGTATGTTGTTTACCGATGAATCTTCTAGCTTTCGGTTAGGAATGCGAACAAAACGTTTATGTATGTGAAGGGGCATGCATGCTTTTTTTTGATAAAAAAGGCATCTGCCCTTTTCTTGCCGTGTCTAACTAAAAAAATAAGGAGATGACTTGCCTTATGCAAGATCGAAGTATGCTTCGCCATTATGTCGGTTCTCACTGGCCTTCCTACCTCGCTGCCATCCTGCTGATTATCATCTCTAATATTGATCAGGCTTTACTCCCCCGTGTGGTTGGTAATTTTACAGATGAACTCCAGCTTCAAACACTCACCATGGAAAAAATTATTTATTACAGCCTGCAGCTGCTCCTCATTGCCATCTCTTATAATGCGCTGTTTGGCCTGGGTCAATTTATGATAATGCGGCTCGGACGCAGATTTGAGTACGTCACTCGTGAGAAGCTGTTCGGTAAATTTTCTGAGCTGAGTGAGAAATATTTTGCCAAGCAAGGTACGGGAAAACTGCTCAGCTATGTGATGAACGATGTAACCTCGGTACGTGAAGCGATTTCAAATGGAATTAACCAGACAACGAACGCTGTCTTCCTGCTCCTGTCCTGCATTGTCATGATGATGATTGACGGAATCCCCCTAACTCTGATTGCAATCAGCGTCGGTCCACTGCTTGCCATTCCGGTGCTCGTTGTCTATTTCGGACCACGGATCCGCGAGAGATCCAAGCATGTGCAGGAAGCACTTGCATCCATGACCGAGTCTGCTGAAGAGCAGCTAGGCGGGATTCGAGTAACCAAGACCTTTGCCATAGAGGAGACCCAGCAGAACCGATTCGGTGCCTCTGTTGATGCCATCCGGGATAAGCAGCTGCGGCTCGTAAGGCTGTCCTCTTTGTTTCAAGCCCTTCTGCCCCTGCTCGGGGCCGTGTCTCTAGTCATCTCCATTGTCATCGGCGGTTATATGACGATACAGAATACGATCAGCCTGGGAAGCTTCGTCGCGCTAACTCTGTATCTGCGCATGATTATGGGTCCCCTTCAGCAGATTGGGAATGTGATCAATATGATGCAGCGGTCCAGCGCATCGCTCGACCGGGTAAATAACCTGCTGGCTGAAATTCCGGATGTCCAAGAAGTGCCGGATGCTGTTCCTCTAAGCAAGGTGGAGGATATTACGATTCGTAATCTATCCTTCAAATATCCTGGAAGCAAGGAACATGCCCTGCATAACATCAATCTTACCCTTCCCGCTGGCAAAACCATCGGCATTGTGGGCCGCACAGGCAGCGGCAAGAGTACACTCGTCAAGCTGCTGCTGCGAGTCTACGAGCCGCCTGCTAACACCGTTTTTATCAGCGGTCTTGATATCAGGCAATTAACGCTTGAGAGTCTCCGTTCCAAATTGTCCTATGTTCCGCAGGACGGGTTCCTGTTCAGTACGACGATTCGGGATAATATTGCCTTCAGCGACCGCAGTGCATCCCAGACTGAAGTAGAAGCTCCGGCGAAGCAGGCGATGATCTTTGATAATATCATCCAGTTTCCGAAGCGATTCGATACCCCTCTCGGGGAACGCGGAGTCACCTTATCTGGAGGACAACGTCAGCGGACCAGTCTCGCAAGAGGACTGATGAAGAAGGCACCCTTGCTGATTCTTGATGATAGTATGAGTGCTGTCGATGCCGTAACCGAAACCGGAATATTGAACAGCTTGAAGAAGGAACGAAAAAACAAATCCACACTCATCATTTCTCACCGCATCAGCGCGGTCAAGCATGCCGATCTCATCGTCGTTCTGGAGGAAGGACGGATCGTGGAGCAAGGCAGCCATCGGCAGCTCATGTCACTAGGCGGACAATATGCATCCCTTGCCCGCATTCAGGAGGAGGGGTTAAATCATGGCATCTAAACCGAATCGGAGTGCATTTCGTGAAATATTAAGCTATGGCCGGCCGCACCGGATGAAGTTTGTACTCATCTTCTTCTGTTCACTGCTCGGTATAGCCGCTGAGCTGTCACAGCCATATCTGATCAAGATCGCAATCGATGATCATCTTGCAATCGGAAATACAGAGCTTCGTTTTCTCATCTACATTGCTGTTCTTTATTTGGTTCTATCCATAATTAGCTTCATATTTACGTATATCCAGAACAATCTGCTCCAATTCACCGGGCAGAGCATCGTCGCATCGCTGCGCAGGGATCTATTCAAGCACATCACAAGAATGTCCATGTCCTTCTTTGACCGCAGACACAGCGGCAGCCTGGTCACGAACGTATCCAGTGATACCGAGACGATCAGCCAGTTCTTTACTCAGGTGCTGCTCAGTCTGATTCGTGACGGCATGATGCTCATTATGATTCTCTTTTTTATGTTCCAGCTGGATGTTACCCTTGCGGCATACTCCTTGGCTGTGCTTCCGGTCATTGCGATCGTCGCCGTCCTGTTCCGTAATTATTTAAAGGAGACTTATCAACAAGCAAGAACCCGGCTGTCCAGACTTGTCGCCTTTATTGCAGAGAACCTGTCGGGGATGTTCTTGATTCAGGCTTTTCATCAGGAGAAGGAGCAGCTGAAGCAGTTCAACAAGCAGAATGAAAGCTACTATTCGGCCAATATTCGTCAGGTCCGCTCCAACGTTATATTTAACCGGACCTTTGATATACTGGGCAACATCGCTCTTGTATTGATGGTCTGGCTAGGGGGGCAGGCTGTGCTCGGCAAATCTCTTGAAGTTGGTGTGTTATACGCCTTTATCAGCTATATCCGTCAGTTTTTTCAGCCGATTAACCAAATTACGATGCAATGGAATACGTTCCAGTCCACCACCGTTTCCATGGAAAGAATATGGAGCATTCTCAGTACAGAGCCCGAAATTCCAGATCCGAAGGATGTGGATGCCGTAAGTCTGACTGCAGATCAAGTGAAGGGCAAGATCACATTCGACGATGTGTCCTTCGGTTATTCAGCGGACCAGCCTATCATTCATCAATTGAATCTTACGATACGGCCTGGAGAAATGATTGGTGTCGTAGGCACGACCGGTGCGGGCAAGAGTACGGTGATCTCTCTGCTGAACCGTTTCTATGATGTAACAGAGGGCAGCATTCTAATCGATGATATCGATATTCGGCGGCTGCCACAGCAGAGCCTCCACCGGATGGTCGGTCTCATTCAACAGGAGCCCTTCCTCTTCTCAGGCTCAATCATTGACAATGTGCGGATGTTCCGTGAGGAGATCAGCCGTGAAGAAGTTATCGAGGCGTGCAGCTATGTGGGTGCAGATCTGATGATCTCCAGATTGCCGGAGGGCTATGATACGCATCTGTCAGAGCGAGGAAGCGGACTATCTGCGGGAGAGCGGCAGCTTATATCCTTTGCCAGGATTGTTGTCTTCAAGCCCCGCATTCTCATATTGGATGAAGCAACAGCAAATCTCGATTCCCATACCGAGCAGTTGGTTCAGTCTGCACTTGATTCGGTTTCCGCCGGAAGGACGACGATCGTCATTGCGCACCGGCTGTCCACCGTGATGCATGCAGACCGTATTCTGGTCATGAAGGATGGTTCCATTGTCGAGTCTGGCAGCCATCCAGAGCTTATGCGGCTTGGCGGCTATTATAGAGAACTATACGATCATGCCCTGGAATCCGGTACGACTTCTAAGGAACATACGCATAATGATGCAGGATAGACCTGCTGTCCACTAGAGCCGACCGGCAGTTTTTACTGCTAAGTCGGCTATTGGTTCATGATGCAAAAGCTGGACTTTGGATGCAGTTCTCCGTGATGTGTCTCTTACAAAAGTCCTGTTTTATCCGACTTTCGTTGCCAATGCAGCGTTTCTGACCTTACAATTAATGGGTATATATACCAAGTTGATGACTTCACAGCTTCTATATAAGTAAGAACCCACTATACAAACGAGGTGAACAAGGTGACTAGAATTGTTGTCCCTCCTGAACGAATTCAGGAAATATCACAGCAATTTGCTCAAGCTTCTACGCTCACTAGCAGTATGATCTCTAACCTGAACGGACAGATTCTGTCTTTGCAGAGCAGATGGGCAGGCATTACGCAAGAACGTTTCTTTCAAGAATTTCAGGTCGCTCGCGGACAAATGGAGAGCTTCACCACTTCTGTTGCATCCATTGGAACTGAGCTTCGCTCCATTGCTGTTAAATTTGCCGAAACCGATCAGACGGCAGGCAACGGAATACATACGGACGGTAATTCTCAAGGACAACAGGTAAAGGAAACTTTGTCCAACCTCTTTGATCAGGGGTCAGACACATGGAATACCGCCAATGGCATACGTGGAAACTTGGCACTCGCGGGAACTGGCATGTACAGTCTTCTGGCGAGCACGCTTGTGCTGACCAAAACCGTTGAATTCAAGCGCAGTCCAAAGAATCCTACGCGGGCAGTTGTCCATAATGCCAAGTGGGTCAATGGCAAGGGTCCGAATACTTTTCTTAGCAACCTGGCACGCCGAATGGATAAACAGTTCCGCAATCCTGGACTTGTCATGAAGGGACTTAAAGGCTTCGATAAGTTGGCAGGGACATTAAAGATGGGTAAGCTTGGGCTCGGCTTCAGCAAAGCGAATAGCTTCCCTCAGTGGACTCGCAACGTCGTAGCCGGCGTACCTAAAGGGCAATACGGCATGAAAATTTCCGCAATTCCTAAGATGATAGGAAAGAGACTATTTCCGATTAACGTAGGACTGAATGTCTTGGATGAAGGGATTAAGACCGCTGCGAAAATTAAATCAGGAACTCTTACCGGTACGGATATCGCCGTATCTGCTTCCAATGTCGTGATTAAGTCCGCTGCAGCTGGAGCAGGTGCAGTTGCTGTTGGAGCAATAGGTGGAGTTTTATTTGGGCCGGTAGGTGCAGCTGTGGGTGCATACGTTGGAGGAAGTGCAGGAGCAGCATTAGGTGGCATCGCTGCAGGAGTAGCAGAAAAAGGAATAAAATGGGTGAGCGGATTGTTTAAATAATCTAAGCCATCACTCCAATCACTTAAATCAATTTTTCATCAAAAGAATAACATCTGATAAAAGAGTCTCTCATTCTAGCATTAGAATAACCCAGACCCTTGGAGGAAGCACCTTATGACTCTTATTAACTATCGTCGTAAAACCGCTATACTTTTTACATTTATAGCACTAGTATTTTTTTGTATCGGTATATTTCTCATTTGGTCAACTATAACTGATGATGTAACTTTTCTAATACGTATTTATTATTTATCTGGCGCGTTTCTTTGTTTCTGGTTTATAGGACCCCTTTTTTACTGGAACCTACTTAACTCAATTAGTAGAAGTACCACTCTGTTCTCTTATAATGAAGAGGGTATTCAGCTGAACAATGGGAAGAAAATAACCTGGAGCAATATTAAAAAGATTGAGCATATTGACGGCAAAATGAGTCGATTTATTCTGCCCGTCCCTTCTCACTTCCTGCTTACTACAAGTCATGGAGAAATCAAAATAACTACTCATAACCTGCTGAGAACAAGGGAAAGCATTGTGCTCAAAGAGCTCCGTACCACCTGGAATCAAAATAAAAACAAAACCTAATCTATAAGCTACTCTGCTTAGGAAGTGCATTCGAGTTTTATGCCGAAGGGCATGTCGCACATAGCTCTGCAAAAAAGAATGTAACCGAGCTGGGCAACTTCCTTTTGGAGGCAGTATACTATCATGACTTCTGTTACCTTTGAACGCAAAACTGCAATACGTAACACTCTGATCTGCTTCGTGTTCATTATTGTCGGTTTATTTCTTACCTGGGAAGTCATTAATGGCAGGCATAGTATGATCTTTAGATTTTATTATGCTTCTGGCGCTTTCCTAGCTTTTTGGTTTATGGGCCCTCATTTTTATTGGAGCGCTGTCAGGATGGTCGGCAGCAATATTTTGTTTTCCTATAATAAAGAAGGCATTGTGTTAAACGACAATCAGACCATTCCTTGGCATCAGATCAAGAAGCTTGAGAGTATCGAGGGGAAAATGAATAAATTCCTGCTTCCCGTACCCTCTCACTTTCTTGTTGTACTGAACGACAAGTCCGAAAAAAGGATTTATACTTACAGTCTGCTGAAAGACAAGGACAGAGAGGTACTAAAAGAGCTTCGTTCAGCTTGGAATCAAAATAAACACAAAAAATCATGACCACTCCAAAAGTTTGAACCCATTCAAAACTGTCCTATATTTTATGGAGGCAGATCATGACTAAAGTAACTTATCATCGTAAAAATGCTATTATTCACACCTTGATATGTCTCCTCTTTTTTCTTATCCAGAGCATTTCTTGCAAAAATCATCTATTAATCAGCCAAAATATCGTTAGCAAAAGGAGATCTTATGGACAAATCATTAATTACGTTATCCATCGAAGAGTTTGGTTTTGCACTGGCTTCCTTGGGCGCAGATGATGTCGCAGCCGGCCTGCTGAAACCGATGTACGGTGAACTTAAAGAAAATGAATGGGAGCTAGTGCTGAGAGCAGCATCTCATAGTCTTCTATCCAAAGGCCTCATCGTACGTATGGAAGAAAATGAAATTGAATTCGTCCCTGAGCTTCTGGATATGCTTGTTCATTTTGCGAAGAGCCGGAGCATGCTGAGAGGCTACACCGATTGGGACGGCCAGGAGAAAGTTCTGACAATTCATAAAGGAACCGAATCCGGTGATCCGTACCTCTATCACTTATCTATTGATCAGCGCATTCACCTATTTACTTGGACAGAGCCGAGTGAATGGGAAGAGGAATTATATCGCCTATACGTGGGACAAGCACGCACTCTCCCGCTTGACACCTCCTCCCGTTTCCAGCTGCCTGAATCACAGTGGAGCCAATTGACAGAGAACCCTTCTCTTGAAAATGCCGATCGTTTAATAAACGAATGGTCTGTCAATGCCGCGGATAAGGATCTGATTGTATCCTGGTGCGCAGATTTTCAAGCATCCGGACGAAGCCTGGATAACCTCAGCATTATGAATTATTCACAGGAAGAGCTGCCGGCTGCAGAGAGCATATTGCTGCTGCTCCATACAGACAACCATTTCTGGAGCGTATATGATGCACCACAGGAATCAGATGCCGAAACGCTCATCACGATTGAACGTACTGGTGAGAACAGCCTCCGGAATCAGCTTCAGGGCATGATCAAGCAATTTGCCAATCAGTAATACCTAATTGTATAGCTCACCTCCTTATCCTGCATGAACAGGTATAAAATTCAGGTTTGCTTGAAAAAATACTTGAGTATGCGAAGATGGGAGGAGGTGTGTTACTGATGAGCAAGTCTAAGAACCAAGCTACAAAAGCCGAGGTCAACTCCACGAAGCTGAACAAGCTGCCGGTACCTGGGGAGAATGACACTGAATTTTCTGCTGAAGAAGCAGCTCATGTGTTTGAGAAGCAGCCTTCATCCCAAAATAACAATCTGGAGCAGGATCCAAATCTGTAGTTCAACAGAGCTGAACCTCTCTATACCAAAATAAAAGCTTCACGGCCACCTTATGCCGTGAAGCTTTTTTTCACATTACCTGCGCAGCGCATTGGAGCTGACTACCCCATAACGGGACAGAAGTTTTCGTCCGATCAGTCCTACGATTCGATCCGTGAGAAATCCCATGAGCCCCAGGCACAAGAGTCCAACAAAGATCCAGTCGGTGCGGAAGAAGAGCCGTGAGTTCCAGATCAGGTAACCCACTCCCTCATTGGAAGCAATCATCTCTGCTCCAATAATCGCCATGAAGGAGGTCCCCATAGCTAACCGAATGCCTGTGAACATATAAGGCACGGTCGCTGGAACAATGACATGAAGAACAATTTGCCACTCTGACGCCCCCATGCTTCTGGCTGAACGAATCTTATCCTCTTCCACAGACAGAACACCCGTGAGCGTATTCAGTGTGACGATAAAAAAGGTTGCGTACAGAATGAGCATAATTTTGGACGTCTCCCCGATGCCAAACCAGACAAGGAACAGTGTAATGAAGGCAATCGGCGGAATAAACCGGATAAAATTCAGAAACGGCTCGGCGAATAGCCGGATCGCATTCACCTTCCCAATGGTAATGCCTACAGGTATAGCCAGGAGACTGCCAAGAGTCCAGCCCAGAAGCACCCGGTACGAGCTGATTCCTATATATTGGAGCAGTGTACCATCCATGAACAGCTCATAACCGCCTTGCAGTGTATAGATTGGTCCCGGTAGAATTTCCGGTTCATATACAAGTGACAGCAGATGCCACAGAATGATAAGTGCGAACCAGAAGGTGATATGCAGTGCAGCTTTTTTATACTTGTTCATAAAAATCTCCGCCTTCCGATATCCGCTTTATTCATCAAAATGGGATTGAATTTGGTTATAGACTTCATGAAACTCAGGTGCAGACAGATCTCTAGGATAGGCAAAAGGGACATCATACACATCCGTAATTTTGGAGGAGGGACCTGCAGACATAATACCAATTCGCTGCCCAAGAAGCAGCGCTTCCTGAATATCATGCGTTACAAAAATCACCGTCTTGTCTGTCTCCTGCCAGATCTTCACGAGCTCTCGCTGCATCGTTCGTCTCGTCATCGCATCCAGCGCACCAAAGGGTTCATCCATCAGTAAAATAGCGGGGTCATTGGATAGAACTCTGGCCAGCTGAACTCTCTGCTTCATGCCGCCTGACAGCTCCCTGGGGAACTTGTGCTCATGGCCCGCAAGCCCTACCATGGATATATATTGATCCGAAATTTGCTTGCGTGCTGCAGCCGGTATCCGCTTCATTCGAAGACCAAACTCCACATTCTCCCTCACCGTAAGCCAAGGGAACAGGGAAGAGTCCGCCTGCTGAAATACAACCGCACGATCCTGTCCCGGTCGTTCAACCTCTTTCTCCCCAACCTTGACCTGCCCGGATGTCTTGGACACGAATCCTGCGATCAGACTGAGCAGTGTAGATTTACCGCAGCCACTTGGACCAAGCAGGATAAAGAATTCTCCTCCTTTGACGGTCAAATTAACGTCCTGAATGATGTAATGGAGCTCCCCTTGAGTCTGATGAGTAAAACTCTTATTAAGCTGCTCGATATAGATCTCATTGGCACTTGCTGCTGCTCTCATACGTATCCCCTCCTTATTCCACTTCAACCCGATCCGGAAAAGCGGTGCGAATCAGATCCAGATTTATCTTCTCTTTCAGATCAAAATCCGTTTCAATCGTACCCGAACCTATCATGTATTCCTTCTGTCCGACCAGTCCTTCATAGGCCTTCTCGCTAAACCCAACGTTCCATGGATTATTGGGCAGGTCCTTCAGCGTAGCTTCTCTCGGCTGCTTGACTTCCTCATACAGAATATCAGCCGTTTCATCGGGATTAGCTTGGGCGTATTTGGAAGCTTCGTCCAGCGCTTTTAGAAAAGCAACCATGCCGTCTTTGTTATTTTCCAACACTTCATTGGTTGCAATTAATCCCGTACCCAGCCGCACAGGCGTCTGTGACATATCTGTCAATTCATGAGCTTCCTCCAGTGCGCTGAATTTCTCATTCAGCACAGCCCCGTATATCCAGGTTGCATCAATCTCTCCTTTTTGAAGAGCAACATAAGCTTCGTCAAATGCCCCTTGGCCTATGAGCTCAACCTCGGATAAGGACACTCCATTCTCGGATAGATACACATCCCATAAGTAAGGAATAAAGGTACCTCTGGAGAAGCTCAGCTTCTTCCCCTTCAAATCCTCCGCACTCTTGATCTCATTGCGCACATAGAGCTTCCACTCCTTGGCGCCTTGATCGGTAGCGCTGCCTGAAGAAGCGAAGATGGAGTAGTCTCCCTTGCTCACTGCATTAATAAGCGGATAATCCGCTCCAAAAGCAACATCTACCTGTTTAATGAAGAGCGAGTTAATTCCTTCTGCAGGTGTTGCAAAAGTGATAAGCTCTGCGTCAATCCCGTGTTTGTCGAAGATCCCCTTGCTCTTGGCCACACGAAATATCGGATTTGTTGAAATATCTGCAATTCGGAGCTTAAGCTTACTGCCTTGCCCTTCTGCAGAAGTTCCGCAGCCGCTAAGCAGTGAGACCGTAAGAACAAGGGCAGCAAGAAGGCTTACATAACGGATGATCGCTCTCAATTTACTCATTTTGATCCCCGTCCTTTCGCTGCGTGACTTCGTCCTGAGTCGCTACGCAGAAGGCTCCCTCACCATAGGATTCCGTTCCCAGTATTTCAACGGCACTGACCGCTCCTCTTGGAGCTGCACCAGGCAATCGGAAATCCGCGACATCCAGTGGAGCAATTTCCACTTCAACAGGCTGTTCGAGCTGGGGAACCCAGTTATAAGGAACTCGGTAAGCACGATAAACCATATTGGCATTTATTTTATTTTTGTATGGAGAGATGTACTCCCACACAATCTCATGCTCTCGTGTGACTTCAAAGATTCGCCCATCTGCTCCTTCGGTAATAAGCGTATTTCCATTCGGGAGGCGCTGGGCGGAGCTGATATAGGGGCTGTAGAACCGGTAAGCATCAAGAGGTACAATATATCCTGCCTCTGCCGGTGTATACTGCCATTCAATTTCGAGCGTAAGCGGGTTGATCTCAAGAATTCGGGAGTAGTCACGACGTGCTACCTTTACGCCGTCCGGTGCTTCTGGGTTCGGAGCTCCGAAGCCGGCCCAGCCCCCGTTATCGAACACAAGAATATTTCCTTCTCCAGGCAATCCTTGAGGTATCAGATGAGCATGGTGCTGTCCAATGATCCATCCGATTTGCTTAAGCTCCTCTGTCCCATAGTCAGGTCCCAGCTTCCATACGATGCTGCCTGTCTTCTTATCCGTAATGGCGATAATATTCGTCTCCCGCGCATCCCATATAATATTATCCGGATGGAATCGTTCATCGCCCGCATCGTAGTGCTTATTAGGTCCTAGAACCGATGCTGAATTGATATGCATCCAGTCTCCGGCATGACTACCAAAGCCTCGGGAGTTCGGATCGCGGTAAAGTGATCTTTTGGCATCCTCATCGAATCCGAGCTCTTCAAAGTGGTCGCTCACTGACCATTCCCATACGATGTTTCCTTCCCAGTCCACTTCAATAATGATGTCATCCAGCAGCTCCTTATCAGATATTTCTGGGCGGTGTACGTTCTTGTGAGCGAGAATGATCGTATTGCCGGAGTCTATCTTCGGCTCCTGACCAGGGACATAATAGCCTACCGGATTCCCTTCGCGCTGGTAATCATGATGCTGGCGAGCCATCCACTCTCCTTCATGACCTGGATCCTCAATCCACTCCTGCCGATCAAACTTCCAGACAATATTGCCATCCCAGTCGACCTGGACCAGATTTGCTTCATCCTGAAATCCGTATTTTGGATCTCTTTCCTTCGTGCTTCCCAGCACATATCCGCCTGGAAAAAGCTTGTTCGGAAATCCTCTTAATCCCTTCCACAGCCGCACTTCTCTGCCGTTCATATCAATAAGCAGTGCTCCCGTATCCGCCGCCTGAAAAATCGTGTACCCTCCCCATGCCTTCTCTGGCAAATATACCGTTGCCCCTGTTGGATAAATCGTTGGATGTCCCATATTCATTTCTCCCCTCATATTTGTGGTTTAACTAGCAAAGGATCATATAATTGCAGCAATTCTTATTATTTTTAGTAGGATATAAATCGGTTGGGTCTGTCTAATTCACTGTCTGATTGACTCTCTGACTCATTCACTGATTTAGCGGTTGTCTGATTCACGGACGCTTCTATCCGTTTAATTACATTGTCTGACAACCCCTCTACCTGTACATTCAGTCGGTTCAGAAAAGTGACAGCAGACTTAAGCTCCTCGTTTGTAAAGCATCCAAAAATCTCATCAATGATAATGGAGCCGCTATCCTTGTTCCGCATAATCATTTCCTTACCCGATGGAGTAATTCCAAGAACTACAGATCTCCGGTCGGTATCACTCCGCTTGCGTATGGCATAACCACTTGCCTCCAGCTTGTCACATAAGGCAGTCACCGCTCCTGAGGTAAAATCAAGCTGCTCTGCAAGATCTCCAAGCCGCTGATCCCCTTCACGCAAGACCGTATTCAGGATAAGAAGACCTGGGAGGGAGATGCCTTCCACCGATACCTTGTCTCTCTCCTTCACAAATCTTCGTACCACTTTGCGGAACAAATAATCGACCTCTTCCATCAGAATCCAATCCTTCTCCTGCATATCGCTCCTTTCAGGTGCATACCATGGAATGCAAAAAGGCCCCTAGCACCTCTTCACGCATGCATTCGCATCACGAAGGAAGAGATGGTTAGGAGCCTTTGGTTGGTCCAATCGGCTGACCGTTATGTATTGAGTTAGTTAGGCAAATGGTATGAATCAAATGCTGATCTTTCGCTTCATACCAAATGCTTCAGTATTAAAATAACGATTGCTTAATTAATGAACATTTACTTAATGACCACTCATTTAATGAGTTGTGGTGTAAATGTCTTGTTGCAAGATTAAACCAATTAATCCAACCTGTCAAGTATGTTTTTATATAAAAAAGCCCTGAACTCAGAATTGCGGTAGAATTCGTTTGCATTTGAGAAAGAAGCAATCAACATCATAAATGAATATACGAATGGGCCTAGGATCCGCCGAGTGTTTCGTGCGCTCGGTCTTACGGCAGCTTCTTTCTATTTTCAGCTACTGCTTAATATTTTTTAACTGCTTTTGTAAATCAAAATTAACGGGCTTAGGAAGATAAGCCCACTTTTCTCCATTTTGAATCCATTCTTTTAGATAACCCTCGTAGGTGTATTCTTGATCATCATCGTGAAAGCCAAACTCAAATCCACAGCATGGACATACGATAAATGATTTATATCCATATTCATCTATAGGAGGTTCTTCCAATTCGTTGTATCCACAAACAAGACAAGTGTATGTTTTCATGTTTATACCTTCTCACTAATTTTTTTGAGCCTGTCTCTTTAAGATAATACTTCACTCCAATCTTAACTAGTATATACGTTACTTGAATCATAGAAAAAGGATTATTGCCATCCTTCCTTGCCTGCATCTATTCCGGGAATCAGCAGACAACTTACGATCCGAGCCCACATTCACCTCGCAGCCCTACTTACAAAACAAGGCCAGAGCTTCGCATACTTGCGGCTCTGGCCTCACCCCCGCCCCCCCATAAAAGGGGATGCGAAGGTGCCTTTGAGGTTTGCCTCCAGCGATTAGCGGAGAGGTGATTGTGGAGAGAGGAAGCGTCAGCGCTCGTTTTTTGGCTGCTGATTCCTTCCTTGCCTGCATCTATTCCGGGAATCAGCAGACAACTTACGATCCGAACCCACATTCACCTCGCAGCGCTACTTACAAAAAAAGGCCAGAGCTTCGCATACTTGCGGCTCTGGCCTCACCCCCGCCCCCCCATAAAAGGGGATGCGAAGGTGCCTTTGAGGTTTGCCTCCAGCGATTAGCGGAGAGGTGATTGTTGAGAGAGGAAGCGTCAGCGCTCGTTTTTTGTCTGCTGATTCCTTCCTTGCCTGCATCTATTCCGGGAATCAGCAGACAACTTACGATCCGAACCCACATTCACCTCGCAGCGCACTTAGCTGGAGTAAATTATGTTCAGTTTTTTCAAAACCTCAACTCTTACTTCGCACTCACCTTCAACCGAATGACATTCCAGCTCGCCTTAGCAAGCTGTGCAGTTACCGTCGTACCATCGACGACTGCATTTCCATTCTTATGAGGAGCTACGCGATCTGGCTGCCCTGCTGTATTCACTGCTTTCAGATCATCGCTTTCGAGTACAATATGCTCAATGATCTGGCATTGGCCGAAGCTGCGCAGATCCACTTCCACAGGCAAAGACTCATCGAGATGACGGTTTACAGCAAAGACGGTAACCTCCTCGGATTCTTCATTATGGATCGCAATCGCTTCAAGGTAAGGAACGTCTGTAATTTCCTTCGTATCATATTTAGGAGATTGAATCAACGGCACAAGGGCTTGACCACGACCGTATACAGAAGTGTGCAGATAAGGGTAATAGATCGTTTGTTTCCAAGCAGCACCGCCATTCTCAGTCATAATCGGAGCAATGACATTGACCAGCTGAGCGAGACATGCCATTCTCACACGGTCGGAATGCTTGAGCAAGCTGATCAGCATACAGCCAACAAGCAGTGCATCCTCATGATTATAGACGTCCTCGAGCTGTGGAGGAGCAATTTGCCATGGATCCATCTTGCTGTCGTTCTCATTGGAGTGGAACCATACATTCCATTCATCGAAGGAGAGGAGCATCTTCTTCTTGCTGCGCTTCTTCGCTTTGATATAATCACAGGTTGCGGTTACAGTCTCGATAAACCGATCCATTTCAAGGGATCTCGCCAGGAACAACGCAGAGTCTTGTTCACGATTTCCGTAATATTGGTGCAAAGATAAATACTCTACATGATCATAGGTATGATCAAGCACAGTCGCTTCCCATTCGGGGAAAGTCGGCATGTTGATGCTGGAGCTTCCACAGGCTACGAGTTCAATGGTCGGATCTACCCACTTCATGACCTTGGCCGCCTCAAGCGCGACTCTACCATATTCTTCTGCCGTTTTATGTCCAATCTGCCATGGGCCATCCATCTCATTACCAAGACACCAGGTCTTAACATTGTGCGGATCCTTGTAACCATGCTTAATACGCAGATCACTGTAGTAGGAGCCGGAAGGATGATTGCTGTACTCGACAATATTACGAGCAGCGTCTACTCCACGTGTACCCAGGTTAACGGCCATCATGACCTCGGTATTAGCCTTCTTCGCCCAATCAACGAATTCATTGAAGCCAAACTCATTGGTTTCCACTGTACGCCATGCCAGCTCGAGACGGCGTTTACGATCTTCCTTCGGACCTACACTGTCTTCCCAATTGTAACCGGATACAAAATTCCCCCCTGGATAACGGACAATCGGAACCTGAAGATCCTGGATAAGTCTCATTACATCCTGACGTAAACCTGCTTCATCCGCAGTCTCATGACCTGGTTCGTAAATTCCTCCGTATACCGCACGCCCTAAATGCTCTATAAATGAGCCATAAATTCGTTTATCTACTTCTGCAATTCGAAAATCTTTGTCGACGATCATCTTTGCCTTATCTGCCATGAATTATGCCAACTCCTTAAATTAATTTAATTATTAATCCTTTAAGTAACTCATAATTCCCTCTTTTATTAAAATCCAAATAAAACTTAAATGCAATAACAATTTTGAATTTTATAAAATATAATTGAATTTATTTAATAGTTAATCCTATAATAAGAGTTAAGAATTAATCAACGGATTCAGGAGCGAATAGAACTTATGATAAGAGCAAATGCTGAGGATAAATGGCTTCCTCTGTATGAAGCGTTAGCCAGCGGTGTCCGGCTATCCATCATCCGGCTTCTTGCAGAGCAGCCTATGAATATTAAGGAGCTTGCTGCCTCTCTAGACTTAAGCAGTGCAATTGTAACCAGCCACGTCCGCAAACTGCAGGATGTCGGTATTGTTGAATCCAAAATGATTCGCAAGGATGGCGGAACACATAAGATCAATTCTCTGGCCGTCGATTGGATTGAGATTGTGATGCCGAATAAGGTTCAGCAGCTAGCACGCAAGTATAAGGAAACCTCTATTCCGATTGGGCATTATACCGAGTTTGAGGTGTATCCGACCTGTGGATTGTCAACAACAGAAAAAGTCATTGGACAGTATGATGATCCGCGTTATTTTCTCGATCCCGAACGTGTGAATGCACACATCTTATGGTTTGGCCGAGGATATGTAGAATATAAAATCCCTAATTACCTGCTGCAAAACGAGCATATAACAGAGATTGAAATTTCATTTGAGATCGGTTCTGAGGCTCCTGGCGTTAACCCCAATTGGCCTTCTGACATTTCCTTTACTTTAAACGGCATACCGCTCGGAAAATGGACAAGCCCCGGAGACTCGGGACATGGCAGAGGTGTCTTCACACCGGAATGGTGGCATGATGAAGTGAATCAATATGGACTCTTGAAGGTCATTCGCATCACAAACGAGGCTACTTTTATTGATGGACAACGCATGTCGGAGATGACCATACAAGATATTCCGATAGAACGTAATCAATGGACATTCCGTCTAGCTGTTGAACAGGACGCGAAGCATGTCGGTGGATTAACATTATACGGTGAAGGCTTCGGTAATTATAATCAGAACATCATTCTGAGACTTTACCACTAAAAAAAGCCTCTTCCGCCAGGAAGAGGCTTGTCTTAGATATTATATTACAGCGCGCTGCCGCCATACAGGAAGCGGTATTCCCAATGCTTGCCTTTGTAAGTATCGACTTTAACACCGCCGGATTCCGTAGAGTACGTATGAAGCATTTTGCCATTACCCAGGTAAATCGCGACATGCGTAATTCTTGCTGAACTCTTATTGATTCCGGAGTACGAGGATTTGCTCGAACCTTTGTAAGACATGAAGAACATCAGGTCACCGCGTTTCAGAGAAGAAATGCTGGATTTTGCATTCCCTTTGTTCTTAACATATGTTCCTTGTTGACGAGAATCCGCTGGAAGCGTAATACCCGCTCCATCCATGAATGCACGTCTTACAAAAGAAGAACAGTCAAATGTCTTGGTGCTGCTGCGTGGTGCACCGAACTCATAAGGCGTTCCAAGGTATTTCTCACCTGCGTCGATCACTTTCTCCACAGTTTTTGAACTTGTGCTGTTCGCAGAGACGCTGCCGCCGCTAGAAGAACTGCCGCTGCTTACTGTCTTTGTATATTTAGAAGAAGAAGAAATATATCCTGTGTTTCCTTTTGTATCTTTGACTTTAAGCCAGCTGGATCCAGATGTTCCAAGAACAGATACGGTTTCTCCCTTTTTCAGCATGCGAATGACGGATGAAGAAGTGGTTGCTTTCTCTCTCAGGTTAACACCGTAGAGTACTTCCTTAGTTGTTGTAGCTGCATAAGCCTGGCTTGAGAATACAGGCATGCTCACTGAGCCGAACATTAATGCTGATGCTATAGTTGCAGTTAGTATCTTTTTTGTAACCTTCATGTTGTAGAACCTCCTGAAGTTTTAGGTTTTGTTAATTCCTCATGACATCACCTTGCCATCAACTGTCCCCATTGTAGGACAGGCAAGCAACCTAAATCATCTGACTTTAGTCCTAATCACCCCTTTATAAATATAGGTATATAAAACTATATAAATACGTTATATGATTTAATTCTAAACTGCATTATAATGATATAAACAAATCAAAATATCCTTATATATCAACACATTATTACAAATAAGCAAGAAAAAACAGCCTTAAATTTATTAGGTATATAGACCTATAAATAAAAAGGCTGTTATATGAATTGGATAAACTTACTAGTAGCTACATTGGATATTATATCCGTCAATAAATTTTGTTTTTAATTATTAACCTTTTTGTAACCTTTTAAATCGTTTACAAATTATGCAGATCTCTTATTTTTATTGTAGATATCAAACGCTACAGCTAACAACAGTACTAAACCTTTAATTCCCTGCTGCCAGTCGATACCGAGCCCGATCAGCGACATCCCGTTATTCAGCACACCCATCACCAGACCACCAATAATGGCGCCAAATACGGTTCCGATTCCGCCTGAGGCAGAAGCACCGCCGATAAACGCAGCCGCGATGGCATCAAGCTCAAAGTTTGTACCTGCTCTTGGAATAGCCGCATTCAGTCTTGCCGTAAAGATCAAACCAGAGATCGCAGCAAGAACACCCATGTTAACAAATACCCAGAAGGTGACCTTCTTCGTTTTTACTCCGGACAGGCCTGCAGCCTTCTCATTACCACCAACCGCATAAATGTGACGTCCCATAACGGTCTTATTCATAACAAAGGAATAACCTATAATAAGCACGGCAAGCAGCACCAGGATGTTCGGAATCCCTGCATAGCTGGCAAGCGCTACGAAGAATACGTTAACGACGATAGCGATAAGCACCATTTTCGTTATAAACAGCGGCGTAGAACTGGTCTCGAATTTATACTTCTGCTGATTCTTACGTGCTTTCACTTCATTAATAATGTAGAGTACGGTTACAATAATCCCTGCAAGGATCGCTACCAGATTCGTCCCCGCATTCCCGAAGTCCGGAATGAAGCCTGCACTAATCTTCTGAAATCCTTCCGGGAGAGGAGAGATGGACTGACCTTCCAATACAATCATCGTTAGACCACGGAACAAGAGCATCCCGGCAAGAGTAACGATAAAGGCAGGTATGCGGACATATGCAATCCAGAACCCTTGCCATGCGCCGATTAGGGCTCCGAGCAGAAGCGACAGAATGACCGCTACGACAGGATGCAGATTCATATCCACCATCATTATCGCGGCACATGCACCTACAAGGGCAGCTACGGAGCCTACGGACAAGTCAATATGACCTGTAATGATAACCAGCACCATACCAATGGCAAGGACGAGAATATAGCTGTTTTGCAAGATGAGGTTCGTAATATTGATTGGCTCAAATAACAGTCCTCCACTAAGGGCGCCGAACAAGATCATAATGAGTATCAATGCTATTATCATGCCGTACTGGCGAATATTATTTTTGAGCAGCTGCATTAAGTTATCCATTTGTATGCCCTCCCGATCTGGTCGTCTTCGTCATGTATTTCATCAACAGCTCTTGATTCGCTTCGCTCCGATCCACCTCACCTGTGATCCTTCCTGCATTCATAACGAAGATTCGGTCACAGATGCCGAGTATCTCTGGAAGCTCTGAAGAAATAACGATAATCGCCTTCCCTTCATTTGCCAGCTCCTGAATAATCGAGTAAATTTCAAACTTGGCCCCTACGTCAATTCCTCTTGTAGGCTCATCGAGTATGAGAATATCCGGCTCGGAATAGATCCATTTGCTCAGCACAACCTTCTGCTGATTACCCCCACTGAGGTTCTGGACCTCCTGATGGATGCTGTTCGTTTTGATCTTCAAGCGTTTACGCATTTGCTCTGCAACGATCACTTCTTCATTCTCATTAATAACAGAAGCCTTCTGCAGCTTGTTGATCCCGGTTAACGAAATGTTCCGTTTAATATCCTGGATCAGTACGAGCCCATAGTCCTTGCGATCCTCTGTTACATAGGCAAATCCATTATCTATCGCCTGATTGATTGTGTTATTGTGAATGACCTGTCCTTCCTTGCGCAGCTCGCCTGAGATTTTCTGTCCGTAGGCCTTTCCAAAAATACTCATCGCGAGCTCCGTCCGTCCCGCTCCCATGAGACCAGCAATTCCTACAATCTCTCCGCGCCGTACATTGAGATTGACTCCATCCAGTACTTTGCGATCGGCATGATGCTCGTGGTATACAGTCCAGTCCTTGACCTCAAGCATCACTTCACCAATGTTTGGCTTGCGTTCCGGATAGCGATCCGTTAGATCACGGCCAACCATGCCGCGGATAATTCGGTCCTCGCTCATATCCTTCGATTTCATATCCAGTGTTTCGATCGTCTTGCCATCTCGCAGAATTGTTACGGAGTCCGACACCTCGGATACTTCGTTCAGTTTATGTGAAATGAGAATACAAGCGATCCCCTGCCTCTTGAACTCCAGCATCAGTCTGAGCAGATTTTGACTGTCTGTCTCATTCAGCGCTGCTGTCGGTTCATCCAGAATAAGCAGCTTCACCTTCTTGGACAGTGCCTTCGCAATCTCGACAAGCTGTTGTTTACCGACACCAATATTCGTGACCAGCGTGTTAGGATTCTCATCCAGCCCCACTTCCTTCAGCAGCTCTGAGGTCTTCGAGATTGTCTCCTGCCAATTAATCACCCCTTTGGTTGCCCGTTCGTTACCTAGAAAAATATTCTCGGCAATAGACAAGTACGGGATAAGCGCAAGCTCCTGATGGATGATAACAATCCCTTTCTCCTCACTGTCCTTGATCGTTTTGAACTCGCATACCTGATCCTCGAATAAAATATCTCCCTCGTAGGAACCGTAAGGATATACTCCGCTCAGGACCTTCATGAGTGTTGATTTGCCCGCACCATTCTCTCCGCATAAGGAATGAATCTCGCCTGCCTTCACTTTCAGGTTTACATTCTCCAGTGCTTTAACACCGGGAAATTCCTTTGTAATCCCACGCATTTCAAGTATATATTCAGCCATGATTTCACCTTCCCGCATCAAAAGTTAACAGTCATTCTATTTCAGCCCAACTTCTTCTTTGGTGTAATATCCGGAATCAATCACTACTTCCTCCAGATTCGTCGCATCCACAGATACCGGCTCAAGCAGGTAGGACGGCACGACCATTTTTCCATTATCGTAGCTCTCCGTATCATTCACTTCTGCTTCGGTGCCAGAGAGAACGCTTTCAACCATGGCAACCGTTCGCTCCGCCAACTGGCGAGTATCCTTAAATATGGTTTGTGTCTGCTCTCCTCTAACGATGGATTTAATGGAGGACAGCTCAGCATCCTGACCGGTTATTACAGGCATCGGATTGTTCGAGCTTCCGTACCCTACACCTTTCAGGGAAGAAATGATGCCAAGGCTCAACGAATCGGCTGGAGCGAGAATTGCATCAATCCTCTCATTCGAGTAATGCGCACTGATCAAATTATCCATCCGCTTCTGCGCTTCCGCTCCATCCCATCTGAGCGTAGCGATTTGACTCATTGAATTCTGTTTGCTTCGTATAACCAGCTGACCGGAGTCAATGTACGGCTGTAGTACAGACATGGCACCGTCAAAGAAGAAGTAAGCATTGTTATCGTCCGGTGATCCGCCAAACAGCTCGATATTAAACGGTCCCTTGCCTTCCTTCAGGCCCAGCTTCTCCTCTATATAAGATCCTTGAAGTACACCGACTTGGAAATTATCAAATGTAGCATAATAGGACAAATGCTCTGTATTACGGATCAATCGGTCATAAGCAATGACACGAATGCCTTGGTCATGAGCCTTGCTGATCACATCGGTTAATGTATTCCCGTCAACGGATGCAATCACGATGACATCCACGCCTTTAGTAATCATGTTCTCGATCTGTGCAATCTGATTCTCGACTACATCCTCCGCATATTGCAGATCGGTCTTGAAGCCTTTCTCTTCAAACAGCTTCACCATGTTATTCCCATCGGCTACCCATCTCTCCGCCGATTTCGTTGGCATGGCAATACCGACATAGCCCTGACTTTCGCTGCCGCCTGTCGTCTCCGCAAGATTACATGCACTCAAAGAGATAACGAGCACGAAGAGAAGAAGATAGGTTAATGCTTTCTTCATCGTTTCCACCCTTTCGCTTATACGATTGTGCCTGGATTAAAGCTTTTATAGTTAGCGCTTTCATATCCATTGATCCCTTGTTTCTTCTATATGATATCTCATCCCTTCTTGAAGCGTCTTTGCACATTTGCAACCGTTTTTATAAAAATCAAACCTTTCTTGGTCATGTCCAGACAGGAGTCCTGTGGCAACAAAAAAAACGCCTTGCGGCGCTTTTTTAAAAAGAAGAGCTATGTCTTCCATGAATCTATATTGGTCCTCTATACAAAGGCTTCGCCCTTACGATATTTATTCGGGGAAATGCCCATGACCTTCTTGAATGCCGTGCTGAAGTAGTGCTGACTCTCATATCCGATATGATCTGCAATCTCATGCATGGTAAGACTGCTGCTATTCAGCAGCTGTATCGCCTTGTGAATCCGAATTCCAGTCAGCAGGGCAATAAACGACTCTCCGAGCTCCTTCTTCAGCATACGGCTTAAGTACACCGGTGAAACTCCCAGCTCGGAAGCTACCAGCTCCAGCGTCAAAGCATGGTTGTGATAATGCTCCTGCAGGTATTGCCGGGCTCTTCGTACGAGCGGAGATAGCGAAGCCTCCTGATAGATGCATTCCTTACACAGATTGTATGCCTGCAGCAGTTCCATCTCCACTCCAACATCCTCAGACGCGGTGTGAATGGTTACACCCAGATTCTCCTTGGCCGCCTCCTCGATCTTCATGAGCAGCTCTGGAGTGAACCTGCTCCAGCTGATCCCCACAATCAGATCAGATCCATTTCTAAACACAAGCGCTTCCGAGGTGCCAATCAGCTCTTCAACAATGTTCTTGACCGCATACAGATACAGCTGGCGATCGCCTTCCTTCAAGATCGTATTCGGCATGCTTGCCTCCGGCCAGCGGATCACGAGACAGCTTGCGGGAGAATCTGCAGGAAGAGAAAGCAGACTGAGCTGCATTCTAAGCTCCTCTTCATTCAGTCTGCCTTGTACCCATTCCTGTCCCAGCTGCTCTCGCAGCACCTCCCTTCTCTTGTGGAGATGCTCCCTGGCAGATGCCTGTTTCTCCTTCTCCAGCTGCTCCTCATCGAGTGAGGCCTTAATTCGCTGCAGCACCCTCATCAGTTCATCCGTTTCAACCGGCTTCAATATATATTCCTCCACACCCAGCCGAATCGCTTGCTGCGCATAGCTGAATTCATCATACCCTGTAATGATAATACATCTGCATTCCTGCTTCTGCTCTCGAAGGGCCTGAATGAATGAGATACCATTCATGATCGGCATATTCATATCGACGAGCACAAGATCAGCTCCCCGTTCTAGTACAAGCTCCAGTGCTTCCGCTCCGTCTTCGGCGAGTCCGATGACCTCCATGCCAAGTGAGGCCCAGTCTACCGAATCGCTGATTCCTTCACGAATGATGGGTTCATCATCAGCGATCAATACTTGATATGGCTTATTCATAGCTCCTCCTCCTGTTCGTGGTCAGCCATGACTTGAGGCTCGGTCAACAAAGGATGCTTAATTGTGACCGTCGTTCCTTCCCCCAGCGTGCTGTCCAGCTGTACCCCATAGTCTGTTCCGAATGCAAGCTGAATTCGGGCCTGCACATTTAACAGGCCATAGCTCTTCTGTGACTCCATCTCTTCATGCTGCTTATCTATGGTCATCAATGGATTGGCAAGCTTCTCCCTCAGCTGCTGAAGCCGCTCTTCATCCATACCCGCCCCATTATCTGTGATCGTCATCAGAAGATAGTCGGTTTGCTGTTCTACCTGAATTCGAATGATACCTGCACCGCGCCTAGCCTTGATCCCATGATAGATTGCGTTCTCCACAATCGGCTGCATGATCAGCTTGACGACATAGAATTTTCTGGCCTCCTCCTGCAGCTCGATCTGGCAGTTCAGCCGGTCCCGATAACGGGTCTTCTGGATCTGTAAATAGCTGGTGATATGATCTATCTCTTCGGATACCGGAATCATGCTGCTGCCCTTACTGAGCCCGATCCGAAACAATCGGGATAACGATTTCACCATTTCGGATACATCTTCTGCCCCCTGCTTGCGTGCCATCCAGTGGATGGTATCCAGTGTGTTATACAAAAAGTGCGGCTTGATGTGGGCGGTAAGACTGCGCAGCTCAGCTGCCTGCTTCTGTTTTTCTTTTCTCCGATTCATGGCCATCAGCTTCTTGATCTCCTGCAGCATCCGGTTAAAGCTGACACCGAGCATTCCGACCTCATCCCCACGGTTACCGAGATTTCGCAGCGTCATATCACCTTTTTCCGCCTTCTGCATCAAGCTCATCAAGTGATGAATCGGCCTTGAGATGGATTGTGACAGCACATAGGCTGCCGTTAGTCCAAACAAGCAAACAATAAATAAATAGCAAATCACATAAAAGTGAATTTCTCTTACGGCAATTGCTGAATCACCCGTATTGAACACCCCAATGGTACGCCAGCCTGTGTAAGAAGAGGTTTGATATTGAAACTGAAAGTTCTGTTCTCCGACTTGTTTCGTAAAGGTTCCATAGGAGGCATCTTCAAACCAGGATCCCTCCAGCTGAGTAATGATGGACTGATCCGGTGCAAAGATTTTATTCCCATCCTGATCCTGAATCATTAAATATCCATCTTTACCTAGCGTGACATCCCTTGCAATGCCAGCGATCGAGAACAACTTCAAGTCAATCAAAATAACACCTCGCGTCTCACGGGTCTCCGGATCAACCAAAGCCCTGGATACAGATACCACTTCATCCGGTGTATAGTTCACATGGGTAGTGACTCTCCGCTCTCCAGGGTGCCCGATGACCGTAAAGATCCCTTTATGATCCACGGCATCCTGATACCAGCTCTCTTGAGTAAGATCTGTATCGTCTACAGCATACATTTCGTTGCTTATATATTCCCCTTCATTATTAATAATCAGTATGCCTGCAATGTCGGGATGAAGTGTCGTAAATCCCTGCAAAAAAGCCTGAACACTTCCTGAGCTCTTCACCTGCTCTCTTGCTTCGGGATCACCATCAATAAACAGCTGAACATCCTCATCAAATTCGGTGAGATAGGTAATGTTCTGCAAATTCTCAATGGACTTGTCGAGCGACTGATTCACTTTTCCGATCAGCTGCAGTGTATTGTCTTCGACCTGCCTTTCCACAATTCGATCGACTGTCCAATTTACAATTAGTCCAAGACCCAGCGCTGGTACGATACCAATCAATACAAAAAGAATGGAGAGCTGATAACGCAGCGGCATTTGACTGAATTGAAGCCGGTTCCATAACCGTGGAGATCTGCGTTCATTTCGCATAATACTGCTCCACATTCTGTTTAGTAACAACATTAATTCCGGTATCGACCTGGACTGGAACCGGTGACACCTCGTCTGTCGCAGAAGGAGCTGGAATCGTTAGATCATGATGAAGATGGAACAAATATTGTAAGGACCAGTAGCCCATATTCCAAGTTCCCTGTGCGATGCTTGCCGCAATAGCACCTTCCTTAATCAGATCAAGTGTGGCTTTGTTCGTATCAAAGCTCACAATTTGAACCGGACCCCCCTGCTGCTGAACCGCTTTAGCGACACCGACACCGCTTGCTGCCTCGGTGACAAATACTCCGGCAAGATCCGGATACTTCTCAAGCAGTGCCGCCGTCACTTGCTCTGCATCTACTGCATTTCCTTTTCCGTTGACTGTGTCGACCACTTCCATCATTGGATAGGCGGCCTCCAGCGTATCCTTGAATCCTTGAATCCGCTCTGTATGATTATGCTGTCCAGGTACAGTAACGATGGCTACCTGCCCCTCTCTTCCTGTAAGCTTTGCGATCTGGGCTGCTGCTGTCGATCCTGCGTTATAATTATTCGTTGCCAGGAATGAGTAAGCTTTGCTGTTCGGTGCTCCTGAGTCAAACAGCACGACAGGGATGTTTGACTCAATCGCGCGGTCGATAACGCCATCGAGTCCATTCGTATCAATAGCAGAGATGGCAATGCCTGCTGGTTTCTTGGCAATCACCTGGTCCAGCACCATAATCTGCTCCTGCAGGTCGTACTCGGTTGCTCCTCTATATTCGATGGACACATTCAGAGCATCAGCCGCATCCTCAAAGCCCTTCAGGACACTCTTCCAGTATTCCGAGCCGGATTGAAAGGTGACCATCACATAACGCTCCGAAATATCTCCTCTTAGTCCTTCACCCGCGGTTCCTCTATTGTCCACGTCCTCTGTTTTATATTGAAATATATAAACCAAAAAAGCGAATATCAAAAGCGCATAGATCAGCATCATCTTCTTCAACGTAGCTACGCCTCCTCTGTGCGTTACAATGCCGGTATTTAAACCGCTTTCATTAACCATTATAAATCGAGCTGTCAAGACTGTGAGCTTCATGACAACAGACCCCCATCGCTGAAGGTCTGTCACCACACTATATTATGGAAGAGCCTAGTTTAGGAAATGAACCATTTGGTGCAGCGCTTCTCTATCCGATGTATGCTCATTATAAGGACTGTCTTCAACAGCATAGCCAAGAACAACACCAGAGCGGATAATCAGATGATCCGGGATCGACAGCTTCTCTCTAAGTATTTGAGGATAAGCAATCGAATTGAAGGCGGGAACACTCTGCACATGATGATGCTCAGCGGCCAGCACAAGATAGCCGGCGAAGGTGCCTAGATCCATGGTGGACCAATCCGTCAGCGATCGTTCCTGACAGATAATAACCAGGGCTGTTCCATCGAAGAACTTAATGTTATTGCGTCGATTCAGCTCTCTTGCCTTCTCATCCTCACGATCGATCCCCATGCACTCAAACATATGTATGCTGTTACGGACACTCCGTTCCTGCATATATTCAGGCCATTCCTTCGGAACTGGAACATCCGTATGGTATGGCTCTGAACGATCAAATGCAGCCAAATAGGCTTCTCTGACCGCTTCCAAGGTGTCGCCTGTAGCGACAAATACTTCCCAAGGCTGGGTATTCGCCCAGGATGGTGCACGCAGTGCATCCGTTAATATATTATCAAGTGTCGCCTGCGGGATCGGCTTGCTCTTGTCAAATTTGCGGTGAGACTTTCGGGTCTGAAACAGGTTCTTACTTTCTTCACGATGGTTCATTATTGCTTCTCCTCCATTCCTCTACTCTATATATCTGGAATTGACGATTCTTCATGAACGATAATATATACAGACAATAATTACAAGCACACACAGTCCCGAGTTGTAGTATACTTGCTCATGTTGTTTGTCATTTCATCTATTCTTAATGTTGATTCGTTACAATAATGACTCCAGTGCCTGCCTTCTTGGCATCAGAAACAACGATAGGAGGTTATCTAATATTGAAAAAGCCTAGAATCGAGGAGCTGACACCTCTGCGGGGACTCGCATTCCTCGCGATTGTGATGCAGCACAGCCTCGCAGAATATATATACCGGGCAGATATTCTCGCGCCTGATTCCACCATGCTTATGATTGTGTATCATTTGACAAGGTTCGGAACGCCGACCTTCGTGTTCCTGTCTGCCGTACTGCTGTTCTATAACTATGAGAAGAAGCTGCACTATCCGAGCTTTATTCGCAAAAGATTCGGAGATATCTATGTCCCGTTCCTGTTATGGACGGTACTATACTGGCTGAGTGTAAGACTGACGGCTGGCACGAACTGGCTGAGTGCTGACACCTGGACAAGCCTTGTTAGTGAATGGTTTGTTCCTCAAGCCGGTTATCAGCTGTGGTTCGTCATTATGGTGTTCCAGTTCTATCTGCTGTTTCCGCTGTTCCGGAAAGCTGCTCAGTTTCTGAAGAGCAAACTGGCGCCTCTGGATCCGAAACGACAGAACCGTACGGTTGTCACTATTATCGTACTCACTGGCGTCGCCTATGCTTATCTGTTATATCTGTCGTATTACGAGATGGGTGCTTGGGCAGAAGAAGCAGGCGGGATAACGCAAACACTGCTTGGTTACAGATCTTATTCTTTTGTTATGTATTTCTTTTATTTTATACTTGGTGCTCTGGTTGCCTTCATGCTCGAAAAGTTTCGCAAATGGGTACTCAAAATCATGCCCTGGACAGCGTTCTTGTCCATCGCATTATTCACTCTGCTCGCATATGATGTGCTTCGCGGCTCTTCTGATGTGATGAACCTGAACATATCTACCTATTTGAAGCCTCAGACCTTTGCTTTGATTCTGACACAGATGTTCCTGCTATATGGATTCATGCTCGTCGTCTCGCCGCAGAGCCGTTTCCGTAAGCTGTTTACATGGGTAGGAAGATATTCATACGGCGGTTATCTCGTCCATGCTATGGTCATCTACGGCATCGCATTCTTCACTAGACCGATGGAACTGTCTGGATATCATTTGCCGGTAACGATCATCACATTCCTGCTTACCGTCATCATATCGCTGCTCATCAGCTTTGGCTTGTCCAAGCTGCCTGGATCAAGATATCTGGTAGGTCTTGCGCGCAAACCCAAGAACAAGACTGCGAGAAATAAGGACAAGACGGTTCCAGCAGAAGGTGCTGTGCTCTGACGTAAGAGATTGCACCATTTTCAGTTTATTCTCCCCTGTAATTAAATATCCCCTTCAAGCTTCGTCTGTCGATGTATGACGGTCCTGCTTGGAGGGGATTTTTTATTTAGATTTTAGCTATGATCATGCTTAAGGGCTTCTTTTCCCGGTGCCCTTTCGATCTTGATCTTTCGATGGATAAACTTCTCCAGATCAGGTGTTAACTCTTCCTTCAATTTATCCACCAGCTGCTTCTCGGATACGCCTTTTGATTTGGCAATCTCAGCCAGCGACTTCCCTTGTCGAAGCTCTTGATTGAGCTGATCCGGGGTGAGACCGAGAAACTTGGCAATTTCCTCGCGATTTAAGCGATGTCCTTTGCCATGATGTGCATGCCGCCCGCGAAGCTCACTGAGGGGCGTGTTGATCACTTTGGCAAGCCGGGCATGAATATTCGATTTCATAGAGGTGCCTTGTTCTTTTGTGAGACAGCCTTCTTTGACCGCGGCATCCACCCGCTTATCGATGGCAGGAATGAGCTTCTTCTCAAGCTGCTTATCTGTTATTCCCTTCGACTGGGCAATGCTTGCAATGGTCTTGCCTTGTTCCATTTGGGATGCCAGTTCCTTCAGATCCATATTCAGAATCTTGGCTGTCTCATCCATGAAATAGAGGTGATGTCCTTGCCCGCAATTTGCATCTACCTCAAACTCCGTAAATACCGGATCCGGGGTTTTCGTTTCCTGAGCTCCGGCCTGTCCTGCGAACCCCGTCATGATCGAAATCAGAAGAGCGGCAGAAGCGATGCGCGAAATATATTTGTTCATGTGTCTGTCCACCTTTCTAGCTGCAATAAATTGTCTGCACTTCGTTAGTGTGGACGAATACACCCTTTTTTATCCATTACACATGAACTACACGAGCTGCAAGCTCAAGTACCGGAAGGAAAACGAATAACAGCCTCCGTTCCAATCCCTTTCTCGCTGCTATATTCTATACTTCCATCCATTGCTTCAATGATTCGGAATGTCACCATCATGCCAAGCCCGGTACCCTTCGTTTTATTGGAGAAATAAGGTTCACCGAGTCTCATGAGCTCCTGCTCATCCATGCCTATTCCGGTATCCTGTACATGAATAAAAATTTCCTTCCCTCTCGAATATGCCTTGACTCTAACCTCGCCGCTGCCCTGAATCGCCTCTATGCTGTTCTTGAGAATATTAATAAATGCTTGTTTAAACTTGGAGGTGTTTCCTCGAACCCACAGGTTCTCGGGTACATCCATCGTGATGACACAGCCCTCCAGATTTGCCATCGGGATCAGCACACCTTCGATGTGATTGAATTCTTCCGCTAGATTAATGAGCCTGATCTGATCAAATTCCGGCTTGGCAAAGGTCAGAAAATCATTAATAATCTCGGATGCCCGATCGAGCTCCTCAATCGCAATACTGACATATCTTCGATTCCTCAAATTCTCCTGCTTGCTCATCAGCTGGAGAAATCCGCGGGTTACCTGAAGGGGATTCCGGACCTCATGTGCAACAGAAGCCGCTAATTCACTTATAATCTTGATCTTTTCCGAGCGCTGCAGCTCATTATTGAATACTTCAAGCTCCTTCGTATACAGCTCTACTTGTTCATGCTTGCCCCATAAGGGATTTGTCTTGATGATCACGAGAGACACCGTAAATGCAGCCATCCCCCACTTCATCATCCAGAAATCATACCAATTCAAGGTGTAATATAGAATCCATTCGACAACGGCTGTGACTGTAAGTATTCCAGAACCGAATGATAGCAAATAGGCTTTACGGTTCCCCTTGCGTGCCTCCAGGATGGCAAAATAGGTCAGCAAGATAAGCTCTACAATAAACACAACCCCAAACACAGGCCGGGTCAGGAATTCATAAAACGGATAAATGAAATCACCCGTTAATGCATTGACCACTCTAACCAGCATGCACAATGCGATGTATACCAGCATAGATTTCCACAGCTTATTGATTAATCCGCCTGGTCCAGGTCCGATCATCTGTTCAAAACAATAGGCTAAGAGCGGCAGCAGCAGAATTAAAGCCGTTTCGAAGCCTGTAACCAGAATCCAGCTGTAATCAGGGTACAGCGTATACAAAGTCGGTGAATACAACAAGATAGCGAGACCGAAGCAGATAATGACCCCCATCATTGAGGACCACTGTCTTGTATTCACCCGGGTCATAAATAAACAGGTTACCGCTATGAGGACGGCAATCAGCAGCAGGATACCTCCCATTAGGACAGACGATAAACCATCTCTAAGATACATGCCGCTTAAGTCTTTATAAGAACCTGTCCATGCGTTCTCGCTCAATCCGACAGTTCTATCACTGCTGTGTGTCCAGATGTACACGGTCTTGCCTGAATCCTCTTGATCCAGAGACAACAGAATATGATTGCGATCAAACGGATAATTGTTGAATTCTCCTAATATACGCTCTCCATCTATATAGATATCAATCTGCTGTCCATAAATATATTCAAACAAAAGACCCGACCTCTCATCCAGATCGGCTGGCAGCTTGATTCTAGTCCATGCGGCACGAGCGATAGATGGATCCATGTCCTCAGCAGAATATCTGTCATCAATCGCTGTCCACTTATAATTTCCCTCCATCAGCTCCTCATAGCTGACGTTCACACTATCATTAAACCAGAGCATGTCCCGCGACAATTTCTGTATATCCTTATCCTGTGCATGCAAGACAGCTTGCGGCAGGATGAAGAGTACCCCTAGTAAACACAAGATGATAGCCGCCGATACTCTGGGCCCGATCTTCATTAGAACACCTCAAGACTCGATAAAATTAATACACATCCTTATTTTTCCACACTTTATTGATATCTACAATACTATTATCGCGCTCATCCCGAAGTCTCTCGCGCTCTGCCTCATACTGATTCTTGATCATTTCTAGTTCCTTCTGCTCTGCTTCCTCCCGATATTCAAACCAGACCAGACTCTCCTCATCCTCGTAGATGGTCCATATATCTGAGAATAGGTAGTCCTTGATCTCAACAATCCTGCCGTTCCATAAGCCGGAAGACCAATAGAGGCCGTCAGGTTTACGAATGACCGTCCGTGAGTAACCAGGTGTAGATGCTTTTTGACCGATCTTAATAGATCCGATCATATTCGAGAATGTACACCATTCCATCACCTGTCTTCCTCCAATCCTAATGACTCTCTATATTTTATAGCTAACATGGATTTTTAGAAACTATATTCATTCTATCCAATTGATTCGGGAGCGAAAGCTCGGTTTAAGAAATAGTCAAGTACATTTGGTTAGACCTCTCAAATTCATGAAGGAGGATAAAAAAATGAATAACACACATCGAAATGTGGAAGTCGAGCACAAGGATGTTCAGAAGAAATCTGATTCCAGTTTAGTCGCATCTACATTTATCAAATACGCAGCTTACATCATCCTATTTTTCGGATTCCTATACTTTCTCGTTAAATTTGTATTCCCTATGTTCTAGATGGACACGCTATCCGTAACTATGAACTGCTATGCATTCCCATGAACTTGAAGAAATAAGACTTTAAGGAGAGATATCAAATGGAGAATAAACCACATACGAACGAAGCCGATTTTGCCTATGAACGTTATAAATCCATGCAGGAGCCGGATCCGCTGAATACCCTGCCTGAAGATGATTTGGATTATGTAAATACGTATACAGAACAGACCGTAAGTCTGGATGAAGACACAACACCACTTGATGCCGAAACGGCTCAAAAGGAACCGATGCAGGATGTACGCAGTACCTCCTCCATTGAATTTGCACCGGACGAGGATTTCATGGATCGGCAGGATGTGCTGATCCGATCCAGTGAGCCCGATCTAGCAGCCGTACCCGATGCAGATGAGATCGCTGCAAACAGCCCGGTCGATCCGGCTGCTCCAGACCCGGATGCCATGCATGGTACAGATCTGATTAATGGCGCTGGCGGAAGTCCAGAGAAATGAATTTAAAATAGGATATTGTGCAAGCTGCTGCGGTGTCTTCATTGCAGCGGCTTGTTTTTTGTTCAATCACGCTCCTCTCTTCTACAGCTATGACATTTTCGTGTCTATTCCGATGAACGTTTCTAAATGGAGAGAAAAAAGGTATGATGAGAACATATTTAAACTATATCAAGGAGGAAACAGCATGTTGTTCAGATCCAAAGGCTTCAAATTCCTCTTTCTCCTGACTGCACTTGTCGTTATTCTGGCAGGCTGTGGAAAGGATAATGCAGAGAATGACGAGCTTGAATTTGGAGGGATTGGTGTTCCTGACCCTGCGAAGTCTCATCCTGTTGCTACCATTGAGCTGTCTAATGGCAAGCAGATCGTAATGGAACTCTACCCCGAAATTGCTCCGAATACCGTGAACAATTTCATTTCCCTCGCTAACAGCGGCTTTTACGATGGAACGATCTTTCACCGGGTTATCCCGAACTTTATGATACAGGGCGGCGATCCTGAAGGAACAGGGACTGGCGGTCCTGGTTACAGCATCAAGGGCGAGTTTACAAGCAACGGAGTGAAGAATCATCTGCTGCATGTTCGCGGTGTCGTATCCATGGCGCGGTCCAATGACCTGGATTCCGCAGGCTCCCAGTTTTTTATTGTACAAGCGGATTCAGAGCATCTGGATAATCTTTATGCCGCATTCGGTAAAGTGACCGAAGGTCTGGACGTTGTCGATGAAATAGCGAATCTCGAGAGAGACCAGAATGACCGGCCAGTTGACCCGCCAGTAATGACTAAAGTCACTGTAGACACGCTGGGTGTCGACTATCCGGAACCAGAGAAAATTGAATAGAAAAAACAGCAAAAGACCGGACTCCTTCGAATGTCCGGTCTTTATTACGTATGCCATTTATGCCAAATCATCGCCATATTAAGCTAATCCATCCCATAATCGAAATCCAGAGCGGAACACTGAGCAGGATGCCCCACATTAACCCTTTTAATAGCTGCGTGTTTAGTTCCAATAGCAACGACCCCTTCACTGTTTAATTAGTCGTAGTATCGGTGTTCAAAATGAGCTATATACTCTAGTTCGCTTATTTCTTCCTCTACTTTATATTACACCAATTTTTAGAAAGCGCTATCATTAATTTATTCCTATTCAACATTCCTGCTACTTATACTTCCAATTCACCCTGTGTACCTGTTATAATTTTGCTACGATGAAACGGAGGGATCATCATGGTCAAAAAAAGAAACACGCCGTCCCGGCAGTCGACTAACCGTACTTCGAGCCGTGAAGAATCCGGAGCAGCGACGCTGAAGGACATGCTGAGCGATGAAGTGCTCGGCAAGCTCAAGGCGCAGGCCAAGGAAATTAAGGCAGCCGATCTGCAGCGACAGGAAGAAGCTCGCCGTCTGGCAGAAGAGAAGAAGAAGGCAGAGCAAAAAAAATTAGATAACAACTTTGAATATCTTCTTGACAACAGCAACCTCGATTGGCACAAATATAAATAAAATGACGAAGTCCCCAAGTATTGACCTGTGAAGACAGGTCCTGTACTTGGGGATTTTGCAAAATGTTGCACTCCCCCTCTTCCCTATGATTCAACCTACCTCCGACAGGGGTATTTCTACGTTAGAAAGCTTCACGAATTATAGACTATGGATTAGGGAGGAATCGTTATGCCGAATCTTCGTTTTGAGAATAAGATTGCCATTGTGACCGGGGGAGGTTCCGGCATAGGGCAAGCCGCTGCCCTTCGTTTAGCGGAGGAAGGTGCTCACGTATTCATGCTTGATCGAACCGTCGAAAGAGCAGAAGAAACCAAAAGTAGGATTGAGCAAAACGGCGGAACGGCGGAAGTCATTGAATGCGACATTGCTAAGCCCGAGATGGTGGAGAATGCGATTAACACCGTTGCAGAACGGGCAGGTCGAATTGATGTTGTCTTTGCCAACGCCGGTGTAAACGGAAAAATGGCGCCCATTGAAACGATGGAAATCGAAGATTGGGATCAAACGATGTGCATTAATATGAGAGGTACGTTCGCCACGGTAAAATACGCGATACCTCACATGAAGGAGAATGGCGGAAGTATCATTATTAACAGCTCCATTAATGGTAACCGCGTATTCTCGAATATCGGCTTCTCTGCTTATGCATCGACAAAGGCCGGTCAAGCGGCATTTATGAAAATGGCGGCTCTGGAGCTCGCGAGATATAAAATCCGGGTCAACTCCGTTCATCCAGGGGCCATTGACACGAATATTGATTCCAAGACCGAGCGCTCTGAGGATCTGGATCAGGTTCAAATTCCGGTGGAATTCCCTGAGGGAGATCAGCCGCTGGCCGGCAAGTCGGGCAAGCCTGACCAAGTCGCTTCCCTGGTCTTGTTCCTGGCTTCAGATGAAGCCTCCCACATATCCGGCACCGAAGTCTATATTGATGGAGCCGAATCCCTGCTTCGCGGATAATAAGGCAAGACGCATGAAAGAACCTCCAGACTTACTGCTATTAGCAGCGAGTCTGGAGGTTTTTATTTGCTGTAAGACTTGCAAGCTAAGCATCTTCATTTGCAAATTTTTAGAGCGATACATGATCCTTGCTTACCGCCTTGCTTGCGGCTCGTGATGGAAGATAGAAGAAGACGATATACATCATGGTGAATAACACGAATGCGACCCATTCTTCGACAAGAATATAGTAGGGATAGGGTCCGAGCATATCTAATATAGAAGGTGACTCCGGCTTGTGGGACAGGAACATATAATTTGCCCCGAATACTTGATTGAAGCACCACACGATGCCAGCAATGAGATTAAGCAGCAGCATGGAGAGCGGAACCGAGGTTATTGTCAGCCTGACCTGCTCAATCCAGGTCATATATAACGCGGCAGCGATAATAGAACCATGCGCGATGAAGAATTGTATAAATCGAAAATGAGGAAATGTATATACCAAATCAGGCGTTATCAGTGCAGCCAGCGCACCGCAGATTCCAGCATAGAACACAATTATGTACAGAACGCGATTTCGGGTCACAAGCATAACACATGATAGAAGAAGCGTAATACTGCATAGCTCCAGCGGCAGCGTGTAAGCCGGATCCCATAGATCATAGATCTGATACCACGCTTCAAGCATGAGCTGCGATAGAAGCAGCAATGCCAGTAATATGTAGCGCAGTGTTTATCTAGCCGATTCGGAGCTCCTCAGCTTCTGTCGATACATAAACATCGCGAGCAGAAGAACAATAAGGACAGCCACTGCTCCTGCATGAGCAAGAGACATAAATTCAAACCTCGGTGCATTATAAGGATTGAAGATGGATAGGTCAGCAAAAATGGTATGCACGGATCTCTCCTCTTCCTTTCGAGAATAAAGTTTATTCGATCATAATGGATCTCTATGAGGATGAACAGCCATCATATAGAAGAAACTCATCAAATTTAACATAAAAAAGACAGTTGACAGATCATCAGTTTAACTATAAACTGATGATAATAAGTTTAGTGCTAAACTCAATATTTATTGAAAGAGGGACTCCGAATGAATGAAGCAAACTTCACTCCTCCCCACTTGTCTAAACCGGAAGAACGGCTCGGTCTGCTGCTATGGTTCAGGCTGTCCCGCATCTATAACCATAACATCCGGGAAAATAATCAGCATTTAAAGGCCTGGAATTTATCAACAGCTCAATTCGACGTCCTCGTTCAGGTGGGCACCGAAGAGCGGATGTCACAGCAGGAGCTGGCGAACAAGCTGCTTGTTACCAAGGGTAATATTACTCAGCTATTGAGTAAAATGGAGGATCTAGGACTGATCCAGCGGGAAACAGACTGGAAGACCAAATATGTATCCCTTACCGATCAAGGCAGAGCATTATATGACGAGGTTGTACCTGCACAAGAGCAATTCCAAGCATCCCAATTCAGCAAACTAAGCAAAGACGAGCGCAAGGAGCTGCTTAAGCTGCTCAAGAAGCTGCAAGACTAACTGCCAATCCAGGCGGATTTTTTATAAAACTACGATATAAATTATAGGGAGGTTGACTTATTATGACGGAACTCGCTGCAATCAAAGGAATCCATCACGTATCTGCACTTACAGCCAAAGCACCAGAAAACTTCGAATTTTACACCAAGACCCTGGGCCTTCGTCTCATCAAAAAAACGGTAAATCAAGACGACAACTCAATGTACCATCTCTTCTATGGTGATGAAAAAGGAAATCCCGGTACCGAGCTGACCTTCTTCGAAATGCCAAATGCAGGACAGACCCGGACAGGGACAAATAGTATTTCGGCAACCTCGCTCCGTGTACCCAGCGATGCCTCCCTTACGTATTGGAAGCAGCGCTTTGAGGAGCTCGAGGTCGATCATGATGAGATCGTGGAACGTGCAGGACGCAAGACGCTGGCATTTCGTGATTTTGAACAACAGCGCCTCATTCTTGTCTCCGATGAGCATAATGAAGGGGTCGCCGGCGGAGTACCTTGGGAGAAGAGTATCATTCCTCAGGAGCACGCCATTGTAGGACTCGGACCGGTACAGCTGACAGTGGAACAAGGCGAGCATACTGCAGCTGTGCTGATCGAGGTGCTGGGTTTCCGTCACAAAGGCAGCTATCCTTCTTCTGTTCCTAGTCAGCCGGATATTGAAGTGTACGAGGTTGGTGAAGGCGGCAGCGGCACGGAAATTCATGTTGAAGAAAGAACCGATCTGCCGGTTGAACGCCCCGGACGCGGAAGTGTACACCATGTAGCACTGCGTGTAGAGAATGAAGAGCAATTGAAGGCGTGGATCCCTCGCATCAACAGCTATGGCTTTCCAAATTCCGGATTTGTGGATCGATTCTATTTCAGATCCCTGTACTTCCGTGAAGGCAACCGCATCCTCTTCGAGCTGGCTACGGACGGCCCGGGCTTTGATACGGATGAGGACCTTCTTCATCTGGGAGAATCTCTGGCCCTTCCGCCTTTCCTTGAAGAAAGACGCAGTGTGATTGAGAAAATGCTGAAACCGCTGGATACTAAACAATCTTAAAGCCAATAAACCACGGCACAGTAACCATAGATACATATGGTTACTGTGCCTTTTTATGTATCATACTGTCTCTCCTCTGTAGACATCTTATTTTCATCGAGTAAACACCTATTCCTGTCCAATTCACTGTTCACTGCATATACTAATTTGGAACAAAGTGGACCCTATCTGCTTTTTCGTGAAAATCTTGGATACTTTGAGGTATACTAGTAGTGCTTGTTCGCAATCCAGCTATGTGCACCCGGCAAGCACATCATAACCGTTTCCTATTGGAGGGAATAAAAGTGTCAGGATTAATTAGAACTGAAAAAGATTTTATCGGCGAAAAAGCCATCCCCGAAAATGCATACTATGGTATCCAAACGATGCGCGCCGTCGAGAATTTCCCGATCACAGGAGTTCCTATTGAAAAGGAATTGATCACTGCATTAGCTGCCGTCAAAAAAGCCGCCGCTGCTGCCAACATGGATTTAAAAATGCTTCCTCAGCCGATCGGCAGTGCCATCATTACCGCTGCTGAAGAAGTCATGCAAGGCCAGCACCTTGATCATTTCATCGTCGACTCCATTCAAGGCGGTGCCGGCACCTCGATCAATATGAATATGAATGAAGTTCTCGCAAATCGCGGCCTCGAGCTGCTTAATCAGAATAAAGGCGACTACTTCCATTGCAATCCTAACAATCATGTAAATATGTCGCAATCGACCAATGATGCCATTCCAACCGCTCTCCGTATTGCAGCTTATCGCCTAAGTGAGCATCTGCTGGGTACGATGAAGGAGCTCGCAGAGGGTTTTAAACGCAAGGAGAAGGAATTTGATGACGTCGTTAAAGTCGGTCGTACCCATCTTCAGGATGCCGTTCCAATTAAGCTCGGACAAGAATTTGGCGCTTATGCGAGAGTACTCGCTCGTGATATCGAACGGCTGGATCATGCAACCAAACGTCTTCTCTCTATCAATCTTGGAGCGACTGCTGTTGGTACAGGACTAAACGCCAAAGTTGAATATATCGAAAAGGTCACCAGTCATCTGGCACAAATCACCGGACTCCCCCTTTATACGGCAGAGGATTTGGTGGATGCTACCCAAAATACAGACAGTTATCTTGAACTCTCGGCAGCACTCAAGGTCTGTGCCGTGAACATGTCCAAGATCTGCAATGATATTCGTATGATGGCTTCAGGACCAAGAGCGGGATTCTCCGAGCTGCTCCTGCCGCCAAGACAACCAGGTTCCTCTATTATGCCAGGCAAGGTGAACCCGGTCATGGCCGAAGTGATGAACCAGATCTCGTTCCAAATCATCGGTAACGATCATACCATTGCGCTGGCCTGTGAAGCAGGTCAATTCGAGCTGAATGTCATGGGACCGGTCATCGCCTTTAATCTGCTTCAATCTCTGAAAATCATGAATAATGGCATGAGTGCCTTCCATGACTTCCTGGTGAAGGATTTAGAGGCAAATCGTAAACGGATCAAAGAAGTGCTCGATCAAAGCTTCAGCATGATTACTGCACTCAATCCACATCTCGGATATGATGTAGCGGCCGGTGTCATTAAGGAAGCTCTGCGTACAGGCTCCACCATTACCGCGATTATTCTGGAACGCGGACTGCTGACCCTGGAGGAGCTGGATGAAATTCTTCATCCTGAACAAATGACGACACCCGGTATTGCCGGAGAACGTTTCCTGCATAACAATTAATTCAAGTCGAACAAGCCGTGTTCTCACCTTGCGAGAATACGGCTTTTTCCGTGTAGAATTGTTATTTAACCCCTCTTCTCCCCATACATATGATTAGGAGAGAAGGGAGATATTGCCCATGATAACCACGAACGAGCTGTATCGAAAAACGTTACTTACGATTGCCGGCAATCCACGTATTGAACGGCTTACGATAAAATACGGAAAATCGCTCGCGAGACGATTTATTGCCAGTGAACACTTGGATGGTGCTCTTACGGAAGTGCGGAAACTAAATGAAATTGGAATCATGGCTACGCTGGATCATCTTGGCGAGGGCATTCAGGAGCTGGAACAGGCAACAGGCTACCGGGATGAGTACATTCGTCTCATCGAAGGGATATCGAAGAGCAAGGTTCAATCCAACGTTTCTTTGAAACCAACCCAGATGGGGCTCGCGCTGGATCCGGAAGCATGCTATCAGAATATTCGGGCTGTCGCTCGCGAGGCTAAGTATCATCGTAATTTTGTCAGGATTGATATGGAGGATTCGCCTTACACTGAAGCGACTCTTCAAATCGTTGAGAGACTTCATCGCGAGGGGCTCACCAATGTCGGTACTGTAATCCAGGCCTATCTGTTTCGGACGGAAGCGGATGTACAGCATTGTATTGAGCACCATATTCCACTTCGCCTGGTTAAGGGCGCCTACAAAGAACCTGCCGCTATTGCTTATCAAAATGCAAAGGATGTGCGCAGCCAGTTTGAGCGCATCATTCAGCTGCATCTGGATCAGGACGTTTATACGGCAATTGCTTCGCATGATGATCGGATCATTCAATTTACGAAGAGATACGCAGCGGAGCATAGCATTTCCAAGGAACGATTTGAATTTCAGATGCTCTACGGGCTGAGAATACAGGAACAAGAACGGCTGGCGGCCGAAGGTTATCGGGTAAGATGCTATGTACCCTATGGGACGATGTGGTACCCGTATTATACGAGGCGGCTTGCGGAGAAGCCGGGCAATCTAATGCTGGTGTTGAAGAATATGGTCAGATGAAGTAGTTGAAAAAATAGTGTGGCTTGCGCTGGCCTTGGGGCTCTATACCTGCGGGCTGGCCTTGGAGGGCTCTATAAGCGAATGTTCGTCCGATCGTTCTTGGATTGGTAAGCTTTGAATTATTCTCAGCGGTATTCTTTCCAATCCAAATACGAACGCTGTCGCTTCTACCGAATCATTTCGCTTACTGAGCCTGGGGGCCAGCTGGCTGGGCAGTACCCTTCCCCTATTCTTCACTTGGGGAAGGGCTCGTTAGGTGTCCGATGTTCTTATTTCATCGGACTCTTTGGCTTGGAGAGCTCGCTGGGGCTTAATCTGGAAGTGGAAAGATGGCTGTGGCTGGCCTTGGAGGGCTCTATAAGCGAATGTTCGTCCGATCGTTCTTGGATTGGAAAGCTTTGAATTATTTCTCAGCGGTATTCTTTCCAATCCAAATACGAACGCTGTCGCTTCTACCGAATCATTTCGCTTACTGAGCCTGGGGGCCAGCTGGCTGGTTGTGCCCTTCCCCTATTCTTCTCTTGGGGGATGGGCTTGTTAGGTGTCCGATGTTCTTATTCCATCGGACTCTTTACTTTTAATTCGTATAGTGTCCTTTATATAACCATTGTCCATCAATTAATTCAAAATGCATATATATAGCCACGTGCCCTTCATGGTAAACATTAGCGAGAAATACTTCGACTTCATTTTCATTCGTTTGATTATACCCTCGGTATTCTAAATTGCCTATTTCAATAGAGGACAACATCGAAACGTCCTGCTTGTGGTCCTCGTCTTTTAGTGTATAAGTCTCTGCCTGCTCATCGAACTCCATTGTAGGAACAGAAAGGGATTTTAACGTCACATAGTCTTTGTTATTGATCGCACCAATAATCTTAAAAGACGCATTCAGTGTCCCTCTAATCACATTCATATGTTTCTCAGAAGGAGCCATTTTAGTAGCATCAAGTTCTTCAATAAGTTGTTGATTCTCGGCCTGTAAATCTTGAATTTGTGCTTCATGCGTCACTGGTGATACTTCACTATTACTACAAGCAGATAAGATAAATACAATAAATAACATAAAATATATGTTTTTCATGTTTTACCTCCTTTTCAAAAACAATAACATACACTAAACAAAAAGGATGAAGAATTTGTAAGTTCTTCATCCTTTTTGTTTTTTTATAAGAACATGATCTAAACTCAATGAACTCATTGTTTTGACGCTAGCATCATTGTCAGCTTGTATCTGAACGCCAGAATAAAATGGTATTGAGTCTTAGTTAATTATGATCTGCAGCTAACATAAATCTCCGATTGAATTTATTAATCACTTTCATAATGTAGGCAAGGAGTAGTATGCTTAACAGGATCATGACATACAAGAACGATTTACGCTCCATGAATCCAATATAGAATAGGATGATCTTCGCTATGCAAGGCATATTACGTAAGCATAAAGCGGCACGCCTTAGCCTAACACTGCTCACTGCCCTACTCGGCGGTTGGATATTTGATCTGCTTCACATTCCACTCTCCTGGCTGCTGGGTCCTATGGTATTTGTGCTGATCGGCTCCAGTAAATGGGGAACCCATTTTGAGTGGAACGCCTCCCTGCGAAATACAGGAATGATCATCGTTGCCTATACGATGGGCTTGTCCTTCACTCTCTCCGCGCTTAAGGAAATTACCCGGCATCTGCCCACGATGCTGCTTATGACGGTGCTGTTACTCCTGTTGTGTGCTGGCATGGCCGTTATTTTGTCCCGACTGACGCGAACCGATTTCTTGACGATGCTGATGGGCAGCATCCCCGGCGGCTTAAGCCAGGTCGTCACGCTTGCGGAGGAAACCAAGGGAGTTAATGTCACGATCGTCACCGTTATGCAGGTCATTCGTTTATTTACCATTATCATATCCGTTCCCGCCCTGCTCTTCAGCCCCATCATTGGACAGACTCATGAACGTTCAGCTGGTGCTGGTCTCAATGAAGGCACTGCTGCGATAATCGGCAGCGGTCAAAGTATCATTTTGAACTATGGACTGTACGCTGTGGTCTGTATGGTGTGCGCCTGGGCAGCCAAGCAATTCAAATTTCCAACTGCGCCGCTGCTCGGCCCCATGATTGGAACTGCATTGCTGCAAATGACGGGGCTAATCGGCCCTATCCTGCCTACTTCCGTCATTAATGGGGCTCAGGTGCTTATTGGTGCCTATCTTGGTTTGCTGCTCAAGCCCGGACAGTTTACGCAGAGATTTAAAATCTTATCTCTTTCCATCACTTCAAGTCTCTTGCTCGTCACAGGCGCAGCAATACTTAGCTTCTTATTGTCTGTGTTTAGTTCTGTCAGCCTTCCAACTGCGCTGCTGAGCCTGGCTCCTGGAGGAATGGATCAAATGAGTATTATGGCACATGAGATTGGAGCAGATCTGTCCATTGTTGCTGTCTATCAGTTGTTCCGCCTGCTGTTTATTTTTTTTGCAGTTCCTCCAGTACTCAGAATGGTCATAAACTATGTACATAGAAGAAACCGTCTAGTGACCGAGGAGCAGCTTTAATTGGATGGCACTTCTGAGCTGATTCATTAGGATCTCCTTCATGATCAGAAGGGTCTCCGCTTCCTGTACACGGATGAGGCGAAAGGACAGATGAACGCCTGGAGGGAGCTGGGCAATAAGTGCGAGATCTACACTTGCGACCTGCGCTATTCGAGGATATCCTCCGGTGGTCTGCCGGTCAGCCAGCAGCACAATAGGTTCTCCAACTGGCGGCAGCTGAATGGTCCCTTCGCTTACCCCCTCCGAGAGAAGTTCAATTTCACCTTGAAGTTCTAAGGGACCGTCCATTCCACGGAGCCGGTATCCCATCCGATCTGAGCTTGGCTCAATTACATATTTCTGTTGTTCAAATCTTATCTGACTATGCGATGACATCCATGTAAAATGATTGCCTTCCACGACCCTGATGACATTTTCTCGGGAATAAATAAGAGACGGATTGATGAACCAAGACGTTGTAACATACCCGCTGCGCTTCTCTCCTTTATCAGCTATCAGCTGCTCAAGCAAACGACTACGTACTTCAGGCTTAAGAATGGGGAGCGAGTCTCCCGACTGCAGCATCCTACCCGAATAACCCCCTAACCCACCTCTTACATAAGTACTCCGACTTCCCATAAGAACAGGAATATCCATCCCTCCTGCAGCGGCAATATAGGCTCTGCACCCTCTCTTGCTAGAGTAATCGGGGCCTCTGAATTTGATCCTGCTTCCTTCATTAATGAAAAGCGGCCTCCACATCGGCAAGGCCTCACCGTCCATGACCGGTTTAAGGTCCCCTCCGCAAATGGCGATCAGGCCCGAGTGCTCCATTCTGAATTCAGCTCCGGATAAAGTCACCTCCAGCACTGCGTCTGTCTCTTCATTACCGACAAGCATATTTGCGATTCTGGCTGCGTCCTTATCCATAGCACCGGACACAGGAACACCATATTTTTGAAATCCCCATCTGCCCAGATCCTGAACTGTCGTCAGCATTCCAGGCTTCATCACACGGATACTCACCCTTCACCGCCTCCTTGAAAAAATGAGCAATTGCCGTTCATTGTTTCTCTGAACTCCTTCTCCGTTACAGCCTGAAATCGCACCCGATCTCCGGCTTGAAGCAAGGAAGGCTCCTTCTCCATCGGATTAAACAAGGACAGCGGCGTTCTGCCGATAATCTGCCATCCGCCAGGCGTAGACTGTGAGTACACACCTGTCTGCCCTCCCCCAATTCCGACGCTTCCTGCCGGAACCTGCAAGCGAGGTGTGACTCTTCTTGGTACAGCAATACTCGATTTCATCCCGCCCAGATAAGGAAAGCCTGGCGAGAAGCCGATCATATATACCGTATACTCGGGAGCTGTATGCTCTCGAATCACTTCTTCAGCAGATAGTCCAGAATGACGAGAGACTTCCTCCAAGTCTGGCCCTGCTTCTCCTCCATACCATACGGGAATCGTAATCGATCTTGGCTCTTCACGATAAAGTGGAGTAGGCTTCCCTATCAGAGCCGCAACATAGCTCCTAACCCGCTGTGATGGAGAAACATACTTCCCACTTGGGCCCGGTCCCTCGTCGTATGAAGGTTCATGCTTAAATGCACCGCTTGTGTCACGCATCACGACGATAGGGTCGTAATGAACGGTAATACTTGCAAATGCAGGTACACATTCAAGCATCCCCGGAAAAGTCTGCGCTTCCAGCTGAATCAAGCATGTACGCACTTGCTCGTGAATATCGAGATCAATTCTCTGATCAAATTCAATAAGGATAGCCGAGTCACCCATAGAGACGATGCTTGGCTCTATAGCCTTCACTTGATCTGGGTTCATTTACCGCTCCCCCATTCTTCGGACCTTGATTCCCTGAATCTCAAAAGCCTCCCTTAATTGCAGAGCATGCTCAATAGCCTCCGGTGTGTCGCCATGAATACATAATGTGTCAGCCTTGATCTTAATGGGGGTTCCTTCCCGTGAAATGACTTCCCCGGATTGTATCATCCTTAGTGCCTGCCGCACACAAGCGGAAGAATCGTGAATGACTGCTCCCTTGATATGTCTCGGGGTCAACGTCCCCCCGGCTTCATAGGTACGGTCTGCAAATACCTCGCTAGCTGTTCTGATGCCGACCTCTTCTGCGGTATGAATGGAATGGCTTCCTGCCAGCCCGAACAGAATCAGCCTTGAATCCACACGATACACAGCTTCTGCGATGGCTCTAGCGATCGGTTCGCGCTCAGCGGCCATATTGTACAGTGCTCCATGAGGCTTCACATGAGACAATTCGGCTCCTTCTGCCTTAGCAATCGCAGTCAGCGCACCGATCTGGTACAAGGTCAGCTCGTATACCTCCTGAGGCGTCACTGCCATTTCTCTTCTGCCAAAGCCAATGAGATCCGGCAAACCTGGGTGCGCCCCAATCGCAACGCCATGAGCTAACGCCAATTGAACAGCCTCTCTCATCTTCCCCGGGTCCCCCGCATGATAGCCGCAGGCAATGTTTGCGCTCGTTATGTATTTCATGATCTGGGCATCGGAGGATGAAGGATAAGCTCCATATCCCTCCCCCAGATCGCAATTTAGATCAATTCGATATTCATGTGCTGGTTGGTTACTCATACTCATACACAAATACAGCCTCCTGACACGAGATCAATTTCCATTCCACTACTTTGCTTCATCATATCAAATTAGGGCGTACATGGCTCTACAAGCATCTTTATTTTGATTTTGAGAGGATTAGCAGTACACTAGAAGAGAACCATTTTTACCAGGCAGGAATAAGGAGGAGATTTCGATATGGACTTTCAAACCAAACTCAATAACTATGCCGAGCTGCTCGTTAAGGTCGGTGTCAATGTACAAAAAGGACAAACCGTTGTGCTTAATATTTCGATTGATTTTCCTGAGCTTGCTCGTGCCATTGTCAAGAAATCGTATGAAGCCGGTGCATACAAAGTCAAAGTCAACTGGTCAGATGATGCCGTATCCCGCATTCAATATGACATGGGATCTGAGGAGTCTTTCCTGGATGTTCCAACGCATGCCGCAGCAGAGCGGATCGAGCAGGCCGAGAATGGAGCTGCCTTCATTACGATCAAATCGGATGATCCAGACCTATTAGCAGGTGTGTCATCACAAAAAATCATTAATGCTAACAAAACAGCAAGTAATGCTCTTAGCCGTTTCCGCCAGCTGACGCAATCCTTCAAGGTAAGCTGGACACTCGGAGCGGCTCCTTCTGCAGGATGGGCAACCAAGGTGTTCCCTGATGTGCCGGAGGAAGAGGCTGTGGCGAAGCTGTGGGATGCCATCTTCCAAATGGTTCGTGCAGATCAGCCGGATCCGGTTGCCGCCTGGGAGAAGCATGTTGCTACTCTAAAAGAAAAATCCAGCTATCTGAACGACAAGCAGTACAAGCAGCTTCATTTCGTTGGTCCAGGAACCGATCTTAAGCTCGATCTGCCTGAGAACCATGTATGGCTTGGCGGCAACAAAGAGAATGCAAAAGGCGTATGGTTTGTACCGAACCTGCCAACCGAAGAGGTATATTCCGCTCCTTTCCGTACAGGCGTGAACGGCACGGTATCCAGCACGAAGCCGCTCAGCTACAGCGGAAATATTATTGATAACTTCACATTCACGTTTGAGAACGGACGCGTAACCAAGGTTACAGCTGAGAAAGGTGAAGAAACCTTGAAAGGTCTTGTCGGAATGGACGAAGGCTCCCACTATCTTGGCGAAGTGGCATTGGTTCCGCATCATTCACCCATTTCGGACTCCAACATTTTGTTCTACAAGACACTGTTTGATGAGAATGCCAGCTGTCACTTGGCGATCGGCAGTGCTTACTCTGCCTGTGTTGAAGGCGGTACGGAGCTCTCCCCAGAGGAGCTGCGTGAACGCGGGCTGAACACAAGTGTGGCCCATACCGACTTCATGATCGGCTCCGGTGAGCTCGACATCATTGGAATTACGAAGGATGGCAAGGAAGAGGCGGTATTCAAGCAGGGCAACTGGGCATTCTAATGATGCTGTAGCGCCACTGTTTTGAAGTCTGTAAACGACAGTAGTAAGACCCGATTCACAGCTGGCTTGTGAATCGGGTCTTGCTATTTCAGAGCGAGATTGTTGATCAGAGCAAGATTTCTATTAGGACGAGATTTGAATCCGATCCGGACAGATATCGTTCAGTAACACTTCATTTGAATATGTAGTCAGCTCGGCATCAATCTGCATAATTCAAGTTTTATTTTAGCTTCACAAGTGACTCCGTTACTCGATCGAAGCCCCATTTGACCTCCCCATGCAGAGGAATCCCTCCATACCATACCTCTTCAGTTAAGTCCGGCATATAATGAACGCTCCCGCCCAGCACCTTCTCGCCTTGCTCTGTTATTGTGAGTACAGCCTCCTTAAAACCTGCAGGGATAAACTGATAATCCGGGAAGCGATCACTTCCTGCCAATTGCAGAACAGGAGCGGAACCAGCAGCCATTCGTCTCATAATCGACCAAAATTCAAGATCGCCCATGCCAAGAAGATACAGTCGATCTCCGACCTCCCTGAACAGCGAATGCGGTCCTCTCCCGCCGTTCTTTAAGGTATTGAGTACTTCTTGCTCAACACAGCCAAGACCATTTTGAAACGAAGGAAGTCTATATAAATGAGCAGTAAAGGCTTTTTTGGCAAATGGAAGAATCGAAGTCTCTTCTTCGGTCTTCTCCAGCAACTGCGCTAGCTCACTCGGGTTAGACGAGATATACGCCCGCCACCACGCGCTTCCCAGCTCAAGCTCATCACGGCTCAGCAGGTGCCACGTCCCGGATAATGCTTGGAGCTCAGGTAGAGATAATTGTCCCAGTCCTCGAAACAATTGAATTCCAGGATAAGATCCGATGCTGAGCAGATTCAGCTTAACACGGGCTGTCTCATTCTGTTGAAACCAGTGGAGCAGATACGCCAGTATGGTCTGATCGAACAAATCATGCTCGAACCACAGCACGACCTCATCAAATGCACCAAGTCTCTTCAGCACAAGCTCCTGACTTCGACACTGGGCCATATACTCTCCTGCTGGAATACCAAGCTGACGTTCCAAGGCCTCTGCCCGCACAGAGGAATTCACCTCATCCTCCATATGCTCAAACAAGGGTCCGCACGAGTAGATTTCGCGCCACACGAGAATTTCGCCTTGTATTCCAGACTGTTTCAATTTATTTGCGACAATATCACCGTTCACAATATGCAGCATGTTAGTTCCTCCATCATATAAGCTCTGAAATTATACGCTCTGCTTCCCTAGCGGCTGTGCTGAAGCATATCGTGGGCCAGCAGAGCCATTTCAATTGACGTTCGTCGGTGCGGCTGCAGCCAGTCCTCTCCCAGAATCTCCTCCAGCTTATCCAGCCTGTTATACAAGGTTTGTCTATGAATATATAGAGATTTGGCGGTTTCCAGCTTGGACCCGAAGGCATTCATATAAGCCTGGAGCGTCGACAGAAGCTGAAGCTCGTGCTTCTCATCATATTGAATCAGTGTTCCTAGATGGTCCTGTACAAAGGATTTCAAGAACTCGTTCGGCGCAGCCTTTAACAATTGATAGACTCCAAGCCTGTCATAAAATAAACACGGGTTCATCTGAGGCACACTTCTACTGACCTCAATGACTTGATAAGCCTCCTCAAAGCTGCGCGAGGATTCAATCATCTTGCTTCTCGCTTTGCCAAAACCGGCATGAATCATCACACCCTCAAGCTGCTGGGTAGCAAAACGGCTGATATCCGCTGTGATCGTCTGGAGTGTAAGCATTAGATTACGCCCCGTATCCTTCGTAATGGACTCTTTGGCACAGAGCACATGAATTTGGTTCATTTTCATCATCACTAGATGAGGCACATTATTTTTCTTCAGCAGTGAACGGAGCAGCACCATAATATCTTGATGCCCCGCTTCCTTCCGCTCCTCCGCCACGTTCTTCGAGCGATGCTCAATTTCCATCACACCGCCTATGAACAGATATTGACCTTTCACCAAGAGGCGCAGCCCCATGCTCGTCTGTGCCTGTTCTTCATTATGAATTCGATTGCTGAGCAGATCCTGCAGAATGCCGTTCTGATTACGGAGCATTTTCTCCTCCAGAAACTGAGTCCGCAGCAGTAGCGTGGCTACGGCTTTTACCGTGTAATCCAGAAGAAGGGATACGGCTTCCGTCGGCTGTTCTCTGGTCACAATGCCCACCCCCGAGAACACCTGTCCAAAAATGACCACAGGCTGGAACAATATCGTTGTGTCCTCATCGAGCGCAGCATGAATGTTTGATTCCCGACCCCCCAGGCTTCGATGCTCTACTTCACGGGCGTACAGCTCTGTTATTGCGGCTGCATCTTCCGGTTCTACACTGGGATAGAACTGGTTATGTTCAAGCGTAGAGATATATGCAACCTGCTGGGATGAATATTCATGGAGGAGACGGAGAATGCTGGATATATCCGTGCTTTGAAGTGTCAGCTGCTGAATTTTGCGGGAATAATTCTCCAGATCCTTTAGGAGCTGATGCTGACGGTTAATAAGATAAGAGTGAATATCCTGCGTAATTTCTACAAACCGGACAGGCTTGTCAAATACGATAATGGGAAATCCATGCTCATCGGCTAGCTCAAGAATATCCGCAGGGATATGATCAATGCTTGTTCCGAATTCAACACACAGCCCTGCAGCCTCACTCTGGATGAGCTGAAGAAGATACTCCTTCCGCTCCTGCTCAAATTTGAGCCAGAGTCCAGTGGATAAGATGAGATCACCTCTGCTCAAGTAAGGTGAAATCTTCGTTATTTCCAGCACATGAACCCAGCCTACCTGACGGTGAAGACCTTTTTCGCCTGCAGCAATATGGGCTCTTTTGAAGATCGGTCTGTTCATGACCTCTTTTATGGTAAGAGATTGTGATTTTTTCAGAAAATTCACCACCATGTAAAATATACTTACATTAACATTCATAACCACTACCATGACACTCGACTATTATGACATATTGTTATGCAAAATACATGATTTATAGACAAAAAGTAAGATGCATTTTGGTATTATCCAACATAGAATTGTAGTATAGCTGACATTGAATAATATACAAACTCGGTGTTGACATTATCAACCTACTCTAATTACGAGGTGATTCGCATGATCATCGGTGTACCAAAGGAAATCAAAAACAATGAAAACCGGGTAGCTCTTACACCCGCAGGAGCGGCAGAATTTGTTCGCAAGGGACATCAGGTTTACGTGGAGTCCGGTGCCGGAAACGGCAGCAATTTTACCGATGCTGAATATGCTGCAGCTGGCGCTGAGCTGACGGATGCTGCCTCTGTATGGAATAAAGCAGATATGGTGATGAAGGTCAAAGAGCCTCTGTCCAGTGAATACAAATATTTCCGAGATGGCCTCATTCTGTTTACGTATCTTCACCTTGCAGCCGAGCCTGAGCTTACCAAAGCTCTCGTGGACAGCGGAGTGATTGCGATTGCTTACGAGACAATCACGGTGAACGGAGCCCTGCCTTTGCTGACGCCTATGAGTGAAGTCGCTGGCCGAATGGCTGCTCAGATCGGTGCTCAGCTGCTGGAGAAGAACAAAGGCGGTAAAGGGATTCTGCTATCCGGAGTTCCGGGTGTAAGCCGCGGTAAGGTTACGATCATCGGTGGAGGAATTGTGGGTACGAATGCAGCCAAAATCACAGTAGGTCTTGGTGCAGATGTGACGATCATCGACCTTAGCGTGAATCGTCTCCGCGAGCTGGACGACATCTTCGGCAGCAGCATTCATACCCTGGTATCCACACCTGCAAATATTGCAGAAGCGGTCGCTTCTTCTGATCTGTTGATCTGCGCCGTGCTGATTCCGGGCGCTAAGGCTCCTCGTCTCGTAACCGAAGACATGGTGAAGAATATGAGCCCCGGCTCGGTTATCGTCGATGTTGCCATTGACCAGGGCGGAATTGTAGAGACGATCGATCATATTACAACCCATGACGATCCAACTTATGTGAAGCACGGCGTTGTCCATTATGCAGTAGCCAATATGCCGGGTGCGGTACCGCGCACTTCTACGCTAGCACTTACAAATGCCACCTTGCCATACGCCTTGAAGCTGGCTGATCTTGGCGCCCTTCAAGCCATTAAGCTGGATAAGGCGATCCTAACAGGTCTGAATGTATTCAAAGGACAGGTTACCTATGAGGCAGTAGCGAAAGATCTCGGATACCTATTCGTATCTGCAGAAGAAGCATTAAGAACCGCAGTTACCAACTAACTCGTCTGTAATCCTGATGCTGCAAGAGATATAGCAAGCGACTACTCATATAAAATAAAGCAGAGCCTGCATACTTAATTTCATGCGTATGCAGGCTCTGCTTTTGCTTTTGTTCAAATGTCAGCTATGAATCGGTGCAAGCTCATCCTGCACTTCTACCTTATGCTTCCGGTCCAGCTGATAAGAGAATGCTGTAATAACAAAGGCGACCACCGTGAATGCAAGCGCCAGCCACGGAAGAGCGGCAAGTCCACTGCTTTTCACCACCAGTCCCCCGATAAAAGACCCTACTGCGATTCCTGTATTATTCGCAACCGGCATCAGAGAAGTCGCAAAATCTTTTGCCCGCGGCACATATCGGCGAGCAAGATCAATAAGGTACAGCTGTGTAGATGCGTTCAGCACATAAGAGACGAGTGCAATCATAATCAGGCTCAGCAGCCCGGCAACAGTCACAGAAGCAAGCAAACCAAACAGAACAAAGAGTGCTGCCTGAGCCATGAAGACAATCCTCAGCTTACCCATGTAATCCCCCGTCGCGACTCGTCCCCCAATATAATTACTGACGATGGTAACCAGTCCATACATGAACAGAATAACACTGAACCACGCCTTTGGAAGACCCATGACCTCCCCCATAATCGGTTCAATATACGTATACACTACAAATACGGCTGCTGTTCCGCAGGCAGGAATCAAAAAAGCAAGAATGATTCGCGGATTCCCGAGCAGGACAAACTGCTCTTTGGCGGACACCTTCACAACGGGAATACCTCTTGGAATATACACCGCGTTTAATAAGAGTGCAGCTACGCCCAAAATGCTGACGAGAATAAATGTAGCGGGCCAATCAAAAAACTGTCCTACGAAGGTGCCGATCGGAACCCCAAATACATTAGCAATGGTAAAACCGCCTAAAATATAAGAGATTGCACGGCCGCGGCGCTCAGGGGCCACATAATCACTTGCTACCGATATGGCCAGAGATAAGGACAAGCCGCACAGAATCGCTGTGACAATTCTTGTTCCCATCAGGAATGCAAATGAACCGGATAATGCGCTAAGTATGTTCAACAGTATGATGAGTGTAATCCCGGTTAATATCAGCATCCGCTTGGGGAACCGACCGAAGATGCTCAGTACAATGGGTGTACCCACAGCATAGGCCATGGCAAATCCAGATACTAAAATTCCCGCTGCCGTAAGCGTAACGCCAAAATCATGGGCAATGTCTGACAGCAGACCGACAATAACATATTCCGTCGTACCTAGGATAAATGCCATCAGTGTAAAAGAAAAAACGAGTCCTTTTTCCTTGGAGTAAGACATGTTTCTCTCCCTCTATCTATATATAATTTCAATGTGCGACGGATTTCTTAGAATCCGCCTTTAACAGCATACGGATATTAGAGGATGTCTACAATTAAACATGTTGCTGGGTTTTATTTCCTTGTTATATATCTTGCTCTTATATTTGACAGAACGTTTAACTTGGCTTTACGATGTGAACCATGATTCAATGGACACAGAAGGAAGGGATCTGGGTGAACAAGAACGCTGCACCGCCTGCTGAACAGCTGCTATATGCCGGGAGCATAAGCAATAATCCAGACTGGCAGTTCCCAAGCCACAAGCATGATGATCTGTTTGAAATTCTCGTTATCAAGGAAGGTGAAGGGGATTTTACCATAGGGGAAACGAGTTATCATGCGGTCAAAGGGGACGTACTGATCTATAACAAAGGCATTCTGCACGCAGAGAAATCCTCCAAGGAGCATCCCGTGTTTATCTGCTACTGCGGCTTCTCTTCAGCTCGTGAATATATTGTTCCGCTCGACGCCCATCCTGTAATTCGTGCTAACAAATACTCGAGTGAGATGATCACGCTCATGGAGCTGCTATTTGAAGAATCCTCCATGCAGGAGGAAGGATATGAACAAATCGCAGGGCATCTGCTGAGTTCCATTCTGGTGCTTGTACACCGTATGCTTAAACTGCAAAATCACGCTCAAAGCCTGACAAAAAATACGCTGGCAACCGAGATCAAGGAATATATCGACGGGAATTATACACAGTCTATGAGTCTCAAACAAATCGCTGACGAGTTTAATATCAGTTCCTACTATCTTGCTCATATCTTCAAGAACACCTATGGCACTTCTCCGATTAATTACATGATTCAGAGACGTATGGGCGAAGCAACCCGGCTGCTCGTTCAGTCCGAGATGAAAGTATGGGAGATTGCCAAGATTACTGGATATGAGAATCCCAACTACTTTTCCATACTATTTACGAGAGTCGTCGGCATGTCACCTAAGCAGTATCGAGAGCATCATAACCAAAACCTTTCCTATGCTGAGGGCATGTTTATCAAACAGGATGATAAAAAAACAGATCATTAGCTTCCGCCAAGATCTGTTCTCATCTATTTGTTATGCTTGTTTGTTATGCAGAAAAACACTAAACTACTGCATGTAATTTAAGAATGGATTCCAAACGCTCTATCGTTTCCAGACAAGCCCGGCTGTTGTGATACGGACATTTCCATGCACCGACCTTCTGCTGACTGAGGTTAGGTTCACCACTACGGAATACCTGCCAGTGCCATTCCCCGCCTGTACGATCAACAATATAATCCCGAATAAAGCTCCAGCTGCGATGAGCGGCATGCAAGTACTGGACCTCCCCACTAATCTGGTAGGCATTAAGATATCCGACCATCGCTTCTGCCTGCGGCCACCAGTCCTTGCTGTCATCCAGTCTGCCGTCTGCATGAAGCTCATTATAGATGGCACCCTCTGTATCCGTACCTTCCGCCAGCGTCGCCACAGCCATCTGGATCGCAGCAGCTCGAACCTTGTCCAGAAGCTCACGATCCCCGAGTACCTCTGCCGCTTCCCATAGCAGCCAGCTCCCCTCAATATCATGTCCATAGGAGACATCAGCAGACTGCGAATTCCATTCATCATCAAAGAACAGCTTGAAGTGACCTGACTCCGCATCCAGTATTAGATTCAAATGAACTTCGATCAGCTCTTTGAGCTTCAGGCGCAGCCCCTCCGGCTTCCATATCCGGTACAGATTCGTATAAGCCTCAAGCACATGCAGATGCGTGTTCATGGATTTACGTTCGTTCAGATCCTTGCCGCTGAGGCTGAGATCATCTGTCTCGCTCCACTCTCGTGATAAAGCTTCCACATAGCCTGTATGTACCGGATCATAAGCATAGCGTTCGAGCAGACGGTAAATATCTTCTGCCAGCTGCAGCGGTTCACGATTGTCCGTAGCCCGAATATATTCAGCGAGTGCGTATATGACAAACGCCTGACCATATACCTGCTTCTTATCCTCTGATGGTGTCCCTTCCGGATGAATCATCCAGTAGAAGCCGCCATATTCTTTATCCGCAAAACCGGACTTCAGCTGTTCAAGCGCACGCTCGGCCATATGAAGATCATCGTCCTGCCCATATTTTCGGTAAGCGGCAGCAAATGTCCACAGGATGCGTGCATTAAGCACAAGGGATTTATCCGCTCCATGATCAATCTCACCGTCCGCATTCATCGCCCCGATAAATCCGCCATGGGTATCGTCGATCGTCCGTGCTTTCCAGAAGCCCAAAATATTGTTCTTAAGCTCGGATTCTACCTCCTCCAGCCAGACATGCAAGTTCAAGCTCTTCTCCATACACCCTTCCTCCTCGATCTTTCTCACTCGCAGATCATCTGACCAATCCATACTAACAACACCATAACAAAACAATCCATTGATCATATGAACCAAGAAATATTCTATAATAACAAACCTTTTAATATAATAACATAATGCACTTTATTAATATCTATGTAATTTTATTTAGCGTTAAAAATAATAACACGACAAGAATTAGATCTCATCGTGTTATTTTAAACCGCTCTATAACTGCATATCTCTCTGAAATTGCATTCTCCGCACACTCTTTCCGAAGGCATTGGCGTAAAATATCCAACGTCCTTCGGCCGGTTGTAGTAATCATCGGCAAGACAGGATTTCATCTCCTCAATCTCTCTTCCCACCTTGGCGATGACTTCATTAATTTCAGTCTGAGATGCTTGATAGCTCTCACTATTTCCGGTCAGCAGATACTCCACTCTCAGCTCAATATGCTCATATGGAATATTATAATGCTCGTGAACATAGGCCGCATATAAGTAGAGCTGATCTGTAAAATCGTCTTCCTTCCCTGTTTTCCAATCCACAATCACGGTATGGCCTTTCTCATTGCGATACAGCACGTCCATCTTCACATATACTTTCGTATCGTGCAGAATCATGTGGTCCCATTTCTCAACCTCCATTATATGAGCAATGCCAGACTGAATCTCCTTCCATGTTCTGCTCTCGTACAGCTTCCCTGCCACGGTCTCCATCCGTGCTTTAATCGAGGTGATCCGGTTCTGAAGCTTGGCATCTTCGTCATAGTACATTTCAGACAGCATGGTGTGGTACTTGGGGTTCAGATGCCATCCATTCATATCTTTGGATTCCACATAGGCCTTATTCAACAGGTCTCGCATTCGTTGCTGTAAAAAGGGCACCTCCGGCGCTGTTCTGTTACGTTCCCAGCTTCGTATGACCGATTCACACATTTGATGTGCAAGGTTCCCGAATATCAAATACAGACTGCTGAGCTGCTTCAGCCGGTAGGTTTGAACCTGGTCCGGATCTGCCGACTCCGGCTTCCAACCGTTATGCGAACCGTAATAATGGTAATAATATTTACGAAGGCATTCATTAAACATACCTGCTCGTGAACCTGAATAGGACCACGGGGGATACATTGTTATCATGATCCATCAGACGCCTTTCTTTGCAATCTATCATCGCTTTATTGTATTGTATTCTATCATAACCCGCAGAATCTAACGAAACATTTCATATTATGGAGCGTACTAAGAACAAAGCAATGAGAAGCCACTCCTGCATATAATGGAAGACAAGGCAGGGTTGTTCACGTTAAAGGGGCAAACAGACATGAGTACTGAATTTGAGCAGGAAGAAGTAAGGAAGGATTGGCTGCAGGCCGACTCCCTACTTGCGCAGGTTGAGATTATAGGTAATGCGGAGAATGATCTGGTCAGCATTGAAGGTAATACAGATGGATTAGAATGCATCGGTGTCGGTACAGATGCCGCCGTATTTATTATGCCGGAATTACCTCAATATGCCTTCAAGATCTATTCACAGCAGGCCTTAGACAAGAAGAATACAGAAAAAGAAGTTTATGCGAAGCTGAAGGGTTCTCCATATTTTGCAGCTTGTTACGGAGACGGAGTGAATTACCTGGTGCTCAGCTTTGAAGATGGCCCGACGCTTCAGGACTGCCTAACCCTCGGAATTCCGGTACCGGAACAGGTTATCCTTGATGTGGAAGAGGCTCGCACGTATGTAAGAAGCGTAGGCCTAAACCCTCGGGACATCCATCTGAAGAACGTGGTGAACCAGAATGGACGCGGCAAAGTGCTCGACGTCTCTGAATATGTGAAGGAGGGCGACGACCAGCGCTGGGATCACTTAGTATGGGCCTACTATAATGTTTATCCCCGATTTAACGAAATCAAGGTTCCACTCTGGGTCATTGATGCTGTGAAAAAGTGGTATCATCGCCGGAATAAATCGGTCTTGAATCTGGAGGAGTTCTCTTCCAAGGTGATCCGATTGTTTGATAAGCTAATGAAATAATAAGCTGTCCACAAAAAAAAGCGGCATGTGCATCTCTAAGCCATCCAGAGAGATGCTGCATGCCGCTATTCTTGTTCAGAACCTGAGAACAGCGCCTTGCCGCTATTTCTGCTCAGAACTTAGAAACAGCGCCTTGCCGCTATTTCTGCTCATAACCTGAAAATAGCTCCTCAAAAACCAAAGTCCAGCGCCTTACCTGTCTCAGCTATACTTTTCACATTACTTAGAACCATGGGCCAGGTCGATTTCGTTCGTTCATAGGATGGATGCCCTTCGCTCCACTCATCATTTACAAATGTCAGCTTCGTGCAGCCCCCTACAATCTCAAGAGTATAGGTCATTCGGGTCGTGAGCTCCGCATGATTCTCCGCATAGCTTGGCCCCGGATGCTCTGTGCAGCTGAACAACTTGCCAGGTTCACAGGCCAGCACCTCACCATATACATGTACCGTTTCATCTCCTTCATTCCCAGGGCCGACATATCGATACCCCTCGCCTACTTTGAAGGAAGAGTCAAAGATCGAGCCAAAGAAGATCTGCCTAGTTCCTTCCGGTTTGAATAGCGTGTCCCATATTTTCTCGGGTGATGCTCCAATATACAGCTCATAGCGAAGTGCTTCCATTTAAGTCCCTCTCTTTCTTGTGAACAGCGAAGTATTTGACAATATCCCTCTTCACTTTGTCCAAAATTTGTTAAAATAAGACAGGAGCAAGATTTGATCTACTGATAACTTGATATTACAGCTTGGGCATGAAGGCGTATTGTAAAAAAGCGACAGACAGGAGCGGAGCTGAAATGAGCTTTTTGTTCTCACAGAAACCTAGTATGGGTATTATGAACCTGGAGAAAGGCGAGCAGCATTTTCGCTTGGAACGCTTTTTGCCCAGTATAGAGCTTCAGCAATTCATCAAGCACTACTGGATTGTGGAATGGGAGCTGGCTGAAGACAAGACGCATATTCAGGAGGTCATCCCGAATCCATGTGTCAATCTGGTCATCGAGTCAGGACGCACTTTCTTCTACGGGCCCGCAACCCGTAAATACAGCTATCAGCTGAATTCCAAAGGACGTGTCTTCGGGATCAAATTTAAACCAGGCGGATTCTTCCCTTGGTATCGGCAGTCCATATCCAAGCTGATTGATCATCCACTTCCGGCAGAAGAGATATTCAGCGTACCCCGCGAAGAGCTGGAATCGACGTTTCTCAACACAGCGGCTGAACACATGGAGCTTATATCACGTATGAACGAAGCTCTATTGGCCCTATTGCCCCCGGAAGACAAGCTTACCGATCTCGCAGAGCAAATGACAGAATATATTCGGCTTCATCACGAAATTACGAGAGTAGATCACGTGTGTGAACAGTTTAATATGAATAAACGAACGCTGCAGCGAATGTTTAAACAGTATGTAGGCATCAGTCCGAAGAATGTAATCAAGCTGTACCGGCTTCAAAATGCAGCGGAAGCGCTCGATCATGGACAAGCGGTAAATACACTTGAGCTTAGCCTTGCGCTTGGCTACCACGACCAGTCCCATTTTATTAAAGACTTTAAAACCATCGTCGGCCAAACGCCGGAAGCCTATACACGCAGCGTCGCCCGCCGATGATCAACGGCACCCGTCCAGTTAGACGCAGATTGTATAATGTTCATCTTCAATATGCAAGATTAGGATTACGGATATGTCTCATCTCATTTATATACAAAAGTAAGGCCCCGGCAAACGAATGCCAGGGCCTTATTTTCAATTCATGATCTTAGGAAGCCGATCCTGTTACACTTGTGCCGTTCTTCGTAATCTTGTAAGTGATCACTTCTCCGCTCCAGAAATGGAAGGTAAGAACCACTTCAGCATCCTTCGTTTCATTGAAGAAGTTAGGCTTCAATACGACTTCACCCTTATCATAGGAAGGAGAGAAGGTATACTCGAATTCCTTGAAGGAAGTCCAGTTCTGCGGTCCAGCTACGGTGCCATCGGTATATTTCGCTTCCATTGTTGCCAGCAGATCACCGTTGAAGGATACCGGAATAGCGAAGGACTCTGTCGTTCCTTCTGCATCCTGCAGCACCGGTGTGCTGTTCGTGATGACTCTGAATTTCCAGTCTGCGCCTTTGTTGAATTCAGCCGTAATGACGCTGTTTACACCATACTCACCTGAAGCGGTCAGCTCTTCAAGCTTGCTTGCTTTGATCGTAAGAACATGATCACTTACCACATAGTCTTTAAACTTCTTCAAATTCTTGCCGTCTACGCTGAGCTTCGTCAGCTTGTTGCCGTTCAGCTCCAGCTGAATGTTAGCGTCCTTCACATCTGCACCTTTTTCGACAAAGATCAGGTCTGTCTCAGCCGTTGCCGAGCGTCCCTTCCAGCCTTCCTTCATGATATTGAAGAAGTCCAGATCAGACCATTCGTAGGTTGTTCTGTTCATGTGCTGACCGTTATCCCACAGCATATGAGTTACATCTTTTTCATTCAGATAATGCGTCAGGAACTCGAAGAATTTCAGCTTCTCACCCTGCTCGATTACAGCCGTGCTTTGGTCAAAGCCAAGAAGTCCATACTCACCAAGAATGACCGGAATTCCTTTGGCAACAAATGTATTGTGGACATTATCAAAGGTTTGGATAATATCGTTCTTCGTATCCTTCTCAAAATGGGTATAACCCGCAATGTTCACACTAAACGGCCAAAATCCATAATAATGAACGGTTGCGATAATATTCGGATCATTCAGCTCAGTAATTGTTGCATACAGCTCATCCATTCTTTCTTGTGTAGGTGAAGCCTCTAGAGTAGAAAGAACAAGCGGTCTTTCTGTATTCTTGCCGCCGGATTCACGCAGAATGCTGTGGAAGGACAAATTCAGTTCTTTCAGCATATCGAACATCTTCTCTTCATCCGTCGTTCCACCATCCGAGAAGCGCGGCTCGTTAACGCTTTCAAACATCAATTTGTTGGAATGATCTTTGAAGTGGTCTGCCACTTGGGTCCATATTGCATTATAACGAGCAAGCACTTCGTCGTGCTTGGTTTCCATGTGGCTGATCCATAACCAGGAATCATGATGGACGTTAACCATGACATACAGATCTTCATCCAATGCCCAATCTACAACTTGTTCAACCCGGTCCAGATAAGCAGGCTCAATGGTGTAGTTCGGAGCCTCACCGATATGGCTGTCCCAGGTTACTGGGATACGAATACTCTTATATCCTTGGTCTGCAATTTCCTCAATCAGCTCTTTCGTAATTTTCGGATTGCCCCAGGCTGTTTCATCCGCTCCGACCGCATCAAGAGAGTTCCCCAGATTCCATCCGGGCTGCATGTCATCTACATAAGCCTGCAGTTTATTTTTGGCCACCGGCTCTGCTTCCTGCTGCTTGTCCGCAGAGGCAGCGGATGTGAATAAAGAAATGACAAGTGCTGGAACCATTGCAAGTGCAAGTAAGCTCTTCGGACGCTTTTTGTGCAATACCATTTGCATCTCTCCTTATGTAATTTTAGGTCATAATCCAAGCGCAACAGCATATGTGCCAATCGTCTGAAAGCGCTTTCGGTAATAACTTATCATAATTTACCATCCAATAATACCCTGTAAATTCTTTCTATACTCATATAAAAATTAGATATTATAGGCGTTTACCTCATTCGATCTTACTGCATAAAAAAAGAGAGCAGCCTCATTACAGGAGCTCTCCTCGTTAGTTAAATTTCTATGTTGATTAATGATCCAGGAACACAAGCTGGATGAAGAACAGAACCGCAAAGATGTAGAATATTGGATGAACATCCTTGCCTTTTCCGCGCAGCAGCTTAAGTACCGGATAGAAGATGAATCCTACCCCTATCCCTGTTGCAATACTATGTGTCAGCGGAGTAAGAATGATAATGAGAAATGCCGGGAAGGCCTCTTCAAGATCGTTCCATTTGATCTTACTAATAATGTTGATCATAAAGTAACCGACGATAATCAGTGCCGGCGAAGTAATGGCCGGAATGCCGGAGATCACACTAATAATAGGTGAGAAGAACAAGGTTAATGCAAGCAGAACGGATACGACTACAGCCGTGAGTCCTGTTCTTCCTCCGGCAGCAACCCCTGTGCTTGACTCAATATAAGCCGATGTCGGGCTTGTTCCAAACAATGCTCCTGAGGTCGTTCCGACTGCATCAGCCAATAGTGCGCCGCGGGACCGCGGGAATTTCCCGTCCTTCATCAGCCCTGCCTGTTCAGCGACACCGAGCATCGTACCCGTTGTATCAAACAGAGTAATCAGCAGGAATGTAAATATCACGGTATATAAACCGTTTGAGAATACACCAGCTATGTCCAATTGGAATGCCGTGGTCGAGAAGCCCTGCGGCAGGGACACGATGGATTCCGGCATTTGGAATAGTCCCATCATCCAGGCAATAATCGCGGTAATCACCATACCGATGAATAGATAACCCTTAACGTTGTAAGCCATCAGCACAACAGTAATGAGCAGACCGATAATCGTCAGATACGCCATCGGCTCAGACAGATTACCGATTGTAATCAGCGTAGATTCGGAAGCTGCGATGATGCCTGCATTTTGCAGTCCAACCGTTGTAATAAACAAACCAATTCCTGCTGTAATTGCATGCTTCAGACTTTCAGGAATGGCATTAAGCAGCATATAGCGGAATGAAGTTAGTGATAGGATAATGAATAGAACCCCTGCAATAAATACTGCACCGAGTGCAATTTGCCACGAAACGCCGCTGCCTGCGACTACACTATATGCAAAAAACGCATTTAACCCCATGGCAGGCGCCATAACAATCGGATAGTTAGCCCATAATCCCATAATCAGTGTGGCCACAATACTTGCAAGCACGGTCGCAATAAACACACCGTTAAAATCCATCCCTGTGCTGCTCAGAATACCCGGATTGACAACAACGATATAGACCATCGTAAAGAATGTCGTAATTCCGGCTATAATTTCGGTTGAGACACTAGTGCCTCTTTCTTTTAATTTGAACCATCTTTCCATGGAATAGCCTGCCTCCAGCTTTCATAGTTGTGCATACGGCTTAAAAACAAAAAATCCTAATCTACTCTTATAGGATTGTTAAAATGTCGCTCCTATATTCGTCATTAGGATCTAACAGCTCTATTTTATAAGCTTTAAACCAAAATATTAGGATAGATATCTATGTTTTTAACCTGATGCGCATTTCGTATTTTAAAGAAATCAACATGCGATGTCAATAAAACCATGATTTGTTCACACTTATTCACGAACTATAAGAGGTTTAATAGTACTATTCATTCGTTTTTACAGATCCTCGTATGCTGGAGGGCGGTACGTGCTTATACTTCTTGAACGTTCTGCTGAAATACGAAATATCATTATACCCTGCCGCCAGAGCGACCTCCGAGATCGTCATTTCCGTGTTACGGAGCAGATACTCTGATTTGTTGATTCGAAATTGATTAATATAATCGGTTACTGTCTTGTTCGTGAGCTCACTAAACAATCGGCTGAAATGAAACCGCGACAAATTGGTCATCCGGGCCAGCTGCTCTACCGACAGCTCCTCCAGATAATGCTCCTCTATATATTTGAAGACAGGAGCAAACCGCGTCAGATTTTTGGTACGGCTGTTAAACACCGACAGCGGCATATATTCAGCAACATATTTACGAAACAAGATCGTCAGCATACGGTACATGCTGGATTTAATCGCAAGCTCATATCCCAGCTCTCTATTGCAGAACTCGTGTTTAATCAGCTCAAACGCACCTCGCAGCTCCTCATCATCTGTAATATGATTCTTGAATATCACATTATTCTGTGTCATCGGCGTGATGAATTTGGTCTCCACCGCATCCGGCGATGGACTCTGCAGCAACGAAAAATCAGCAATGAGGGCATTATACAGCAGGTCACCGGACAAGTTGATCCCATAATGCAGATCGTTGCTGTTCAGAATGATTAAGTCTCCAGCCTTAGCATGAGTGACCTGGGAATTGCATTCGATTTCCGCTTCGCCGTGTACAAAATACAAAATCTCCATATGCTCGTGAAAATGTGGAGGGAACAGCGTCTGCCCCTTCTCTCTGTACTCACAATGATGAAGCTTGATTGGAAAGTGTGGATCCGGCATGTCCATAGGTTCCCGCAACGCAGCGTTTCTAAGCATGTCACCCCTCCATTGACCGCACAATTGTTCAAATATTCAGCATCCGTCTGCATGGCTTTCTTATGGGTCCCAAAATACAATAGTTGTGAATCGGGAATAGAATGAGCCATGAAGCTGACAGCGCATACTTCTTAGCATTTCAGCGTTTAGAATGGATGCAGCGAAGATCGGTTCTTTCTATCCAGTATATCCTATTACAGAGCTTGAAGGGAGCACGAAATTACATATGAGTACACTTAAAGTTGGCGTCATTGGTGCAGGCAGCATCTCTCAATATCACTTAACTCCTTATAAAAATAATCCGAATGTAACACTTCTCGCGGTCTGTGATATGAATCTGGACAGAGCACAAAAAACAGCTGAAGAATACGGAGCTCCACATGCCTACAGCGATTATAACGAGCTGCTGGCCAATGAGGAGATCGATGCTGTCAGCATCTGTACCTGGAATGATACCCATGCCGAGATCAGCATCGCCGCTCTCAAGGCTGGCAAGCATGTCCTCGTGGAGAAGCCCCTCTGCCGGACGGTGGACGAAGCTCTTAAGATCGAGCAGGCGGTTAAAGAATCCGGCAAAATACTTCAAGTCGGATTTGTCCGCAGATACGATCCGAATGCACAGATGCTCAGAGCTTTTGCAGACAACGGAGAATTCGGTGAGATTTATTATGCCAAGGCTTCCTATATCCGCAGACTCGGGAATCCAGGCGGCTGGTTCGCGGATTCAAGACGCTCCGGCGGAGGTCCGCTGATTGATATCGGCGTCCATGTCATTGATCTATGCTGGTATATGATGGGCAGACCCAAAGTAAAATCCGTCAGCGGCAACACTTACCGCAAATTAGGCAACCGTTCCAATATTAAAAATCTATCTTCTTATAAAGCAGCAGACTACAGTGCAGAAAGTAATGATGTCGAGGATTTGGCCAATGCACTAATCCGGTTCGAGAATGGGGCAACGCTGCTCGTTGATGTGAGCTTCACGCTGCATGCCAAGGAAAATGAAGGTGTTGTTAAGCTATACGGTGACAAGGGTGGATTCGAAATCGATCCGGAAGTGGTCATTGTCACTGAGAAACACGATACGATTATTAACATCAAGCCTCAGACCGACAGCAAGGGCTTCCAGTTTGAGAAAGCATTCCAGAGCGAGATCGACCATTTTGTGGAGTGTGTACAGACGGGCAAGCAGCCGATCAGTCCTGTTGAGGACGGCGTAGAGATAATGAAGATCCTTCGCGGCATTTACGAATCTGCCAGCACAGGGAAGGAAGTGTATCTATGAAGCTCGGACTCAGCACCTACAGCCTGTATCAGGCACTGCGCAGCGGTAAAATGACGATCGAGGATGTCATTGACTTCACTGCCGATCATGGCGGAGAACATGTGGAGATCGTCCCGCTCGGCTTCAATCTCACGGAGCAGCCTGAGCTGATCGATACCATCGTATCCAAAGCTGCTGACCGGGGACTCGAAATTTCTAACTATGCGATCGGTGCTAATTTTCTGCTGAATGATGCGGACGCTTATGAACAGGAAATCGCCAGAGTGAAGCGAGAGGTAGATATTGCAAATCAGCTTGGCGTCAAATTAATGCGTCATGATGTGGCCTCATCCCCGGATGTATCCATCGCTAATTTCAATGCTCATTTGGAGCAGCTGGCGAATGCTTGCCGCCGCATTGCAGAATATGCAGCTCCATATGGAATTACGACGAGTGTGGAGAATCATGGGTTCTTCATCCAGCAGAGCGATCGGGTACAGGCACTGATCCATGCTGTAGGGCTGCCTAATTTTAAAACAACACTGGACATCGGAAACTTCCTGTGTGCCGACGAGCAGCCCATCGCTGCTGTGAAGAACAACCTCCCTTATGCCTCCATTGTGCATATCAAGGACTTCTATGTTCGTCCGGCAGGGCAGCATCCAGGCGAGGGCTTCTTCACATCCACAGCAGGCCATTATTTGCGTGGTGCCGTCGCCGGGCAAGGAGATCTTCCAATGCGTGATATTATCAAGCTTATCAAATCCTCCGGTTATGACGGCTATCTGAGCCTCGAATTCGAAGGATTGGAAGACTGCGAATTGGGTTCGAGAGCAGGACTCGCCAACGTAAGAAGAATATGGGACGAAGTCTAGCAGACGAAATCCTCAGCTTTAATTAAGAACGAATGTAGATAAGGAGGTACTATATGTCTTTTTCAAATAAGATCGGGGTCATATCGGACAGTTTCCAGGCAGGACTCAAGGGCGGGCTCGTGAAAGCCAAGGAGGTTGGCGCAGAGGGCGTGCAAATCTATGCGGTATCCGGAGAAATGGCTCCTGAGAACTTAACAAGCTCAGACCGCAAGCAGCTGCGCAGCTATATTGCCGACTTAGGACTTGAAATCTCAGCACTGTGCGGCGATTTAGGCGGACATGGCTTTCAAGATGCGGCTGCAAACCGTGAGAAGATCGAACGCTCGAAGCGCATTCTAGACCTCGCTGTGGAGCTGGGCACCGATGTGGTTACCACACATATTGGCATCGTCCCGGATGATGTTAATGGCTCTATTTACAGCACGATGCAGGAAGCCTGTGAAGAGCTCGGTGTCTATGCGAAGAGCATGAATGCCTATTTTGCGATCGAGACCGGCCCTGAACGCGCTGCCCATCTGAAGAGCTTCCTTGATTCTCTCAGTACAAACGGAGTATCGGTCAACTTTGATCCTGCCAATATGGTCATGGTGACTGGTGATGATCCCGTCGAAGGTGTAAAGCTGCTTAAGGATTACATCGTTCATACGCATGTGAAGGACGGCCGGCAGATCAGACCGATTGATCCTAAGGAGGTATACGGTTATCTCGGCTATGAAGGGATGACGCATGAGAAGATTGCCGAGATGGCCTCCTCGGGAGCGGCCTTTTTGGAAGTGCCTCTTGGTGAAGGTCAGGTCGATTTTGACGCTTACTTTGCCGCTTTACAGGAGATCGGCTACAAAGGCTATCTGACCATTGAGCGTGAGGTGGGCAGTACACCGGAGGAAGATATTAAGAAGGCGGTACAGTTTATTAAGAAGTTTAGGGGATATTGAGCTGATCGTATGGAGTTGGCGAAAAGCAGGATGTTGGCGGCTGTGCCGCTTCGATAGCGAAAGGTACGTTCGATCGTTCTTGGTTACGAACGCTGGCGCTTCTCTCTGTACCCCTTCGCTCTCTTCGCTTATCAGCCTACCTCCGTTAAGAGCATCCCCCACACTTCTTATTAACTGATGTGGGGGGATTATGAAAAAGGTCCGATGCTGCAGAAGCAGATGTCGGACCCTTTTTTATGAAATTCGTGTTGGCTGGCTGCGCCGCTTATTTTTCAGCGAGTATATTTGCAGCCGCTTCAAGCGCCTGAATGACTTTGTCGCACCAAATATCAAATTCCTTATCCTCTTTTTGCAGCTCTGGATGCGCAAGTATATATTGGACCGTTTCCTTAATTCCTTGATCCAGCCGAGTCGTAGCCACATAATCAGGGACCAGCCGCTTCAGCTTGGAATTATCAAACACGACGGAGTTGGCTTTATCGCCAAGCAGACTTCCTCTAAAGTCTTGGGTGCTGCACGCATCCAGAAACTCTGACGCCACATGAACGGCATTCAGCTTCACACCAAGGCTGTCGGCTATAATCTCATAGATTTGATTCCAGGTGACCGTCTCATCCGAGGTAATATGGACAGCTTCACCAATGGCATGGATATTCCCCATCAGACCAATAAAGCCTTTGGCAAAATCACGGTTATGGGTCATCGTCCATAGTGCTGTACCGTCTCCATGAATAATAACCGGCTTATGCTCAAGCATGCGCTTTGCAACCTGCCATGAGCCGCCGCTGCCGTGAACACCAAGCGGAATTGATCTTTCATCATACGTGTGGCTTGGTCGAACGATGGTGATCGGAAATCCATGCTCCCGATACTGCTGTGTTAGATACTCTTCACATGCGATCTTGTTTCTGGAATACTCCCAGTACGGATTGGACAATGGAGTTCCCTCTGTAATACGGTAGTCCGACAACGGTGTCTGATATGCTGAAGCTGAGCTGATAAACATATACTGTTTGGTTTTATCCTTAAACAAGCGGTAGTCCCGCTCAACATGGGCTGGATGAAATGCAATAAAATCCGCCACGACATCAAACTGCAGATCCTGAATCAGGCTGGCAACCTGCTCCTCATCGTTTATATCGGCCTGCAGAACCGCAGCTCCTGCTGCAAAGCTTTCATTCCGATTCCCTCGATTGAGCAGATACAGCTCACATCCTTGTTCGAGCAGCTGGCGAGTGATCGCAGAACTGATGGTACCCGTGCCTCCAATAAAAAGCGCTTTCATGTTTATCCACCTCCGCTAGAATATAACCGGGCGTTACTCCGTTTTCTTACGCTTTACTGAGATCGTTTTTTTTCTGTCCATCATGTCCGTATTTCGACATCAGTCCTCATATTCCTTTCATCCCATCTAAAAAAGCACCCTGCAATAGACTCCTTCTGCAAGATGCCCTCATTCTGTTCAGCTTCTCTCCCGATGAATATAATCGCCAAGCTGCTTATAGATCTCAATAATCTCCGTCATTGGCATTCGCACCAGCCCGCTGGAGGAAGGGGCTACAAATTCGTGCATACCTGAGAGATAAGGCTCTGGCTGGAAGCCCCAATACGCCTTTGATTTTTTGGAATACTGGGCATATACACCCTTGCCGACGAAGCAGGCGACTTCCGGTCTGTACTTCTCCAGCTTATTTTTCAGAAGGATTCTGCCTTCCGCATACTCCTCCTTCGTAATATCTTCAATGCCTTTCGTCGGTCTTGCCACAATATTGGTAAACCCGTAACCCAGCTTCAGCAAATCCTGGTCTTCCTCCGCTTGATACAGACGAGGTGTTAGACCCGCCTGATATAGAATCCGGTAAAAATTGTTCCGTGGGTTGGCATAATGATGTCCGGTTTCTCCTGAACGTATGCTTGGGTTAAAGCCGATAAATACGATCTGTAGGCCCGGCTCCAAATGATCTAGAATTGCCTCCATATTTAACAAGCTCCTTAGCTAAAATTTCTACAATCATCTACTAGTAGATCTCTTCTTGTATTTTTTGGTAAAGTATAGTGAAATAAAGTTTCTGGATTCCATAATACACAATACCCGAACGATGATAAAAGAACCCAAGCTGCTACCAACTTCATTCGCAACCAAGTGACTGTGAGGAGGAGAATGTAATCTCCACAGCTTATTATTATCACAATGATCTCTCTCATTTAACCCTATGCTAATACATTCCATATAAAACAATTGAACTGGAGGCTGATTAAAATGAATATCACTCCGTTACTGAATAAGATAACAGCCCTTCTATCCCCTGTTCCCGGCATCGTCGGTGTCGTTCTCGGCGGCTCTCGTGCGAGAGGAACCCACCAAGCGGACTCGGATATAGATATCGGCGTATATTACGATTTGAAGTCAGGATTTAGCATTGATGAGATCAATAAGGCTGTGAAGGATCTAAATGATGAGCCTGTTGACCATCCCATTACACCGATAGGGGGCTGGGGTCCATGGGTCAATGCCGGAGGCTGGTTTGTTATTGATGGCTGTCATGTCGATTTGATCCTGCGGGATATGGAGCGTGTGGAGCAAGTCATTCACGATTGTCTTGGCGGAAAAATCAATGCGAATTATCAGCCAGGACATCCTCATGCCTATATGAACGGGATGTACTGGGGGAACTTGCGATTGCTCAAGTTTTGGTTGATTCTGACCACCATCTTGCCTCACTGAAACAACAAATTACCCCTTATCCTGGGGCTTATAAACAGAGTATGATCGATTTCTTTTCGTTTGAAGCTTCCTTCTCCTTAATGCTTGCTCAGAAATATGTCACCAAAGACGACAGCTATTATGTGATGGGTCATGTGTTCAGAAGCCTGTCCTGCATGAACCAGATCTTGTTCGCCAAGAATGAACAGCACTGCATCAACGAAAAACGGGCGGTTCAGCTGATTGAAGGTTTTGACTTGAAGCCTGCTCACTATAAGCAGCGCATTGATGAGATTATAGAGCTGCTCTCCCCTGATCCACATCAGCTGACGCTTGCGGCGGCGAAGCTTCAAGACTTAATCGAAGAGACCAATAAATTATAATGTAAACGATATTAAAACGAAAAAGTAACAAACTTCCGTCTCCACAGCTTCTCTAAAGTGCTATAATGTAACGAGTGTTTTGAAAACATTCAGAAATGTTACATAACTTGATAGAAAGAAGCTGAAAACTTCATGATTGCAGACATCTTGCTGGAAGTGGTTCTGCCTGTATTTGTACTTATTGCAGTGGGGTCACTGATGCAGCGCGCGTTCAATCTCGATCTCTACACACTTTCGAAGATAAACTTTTATTTTATTACACCTGCTGCCGTGTTCATGAGCATGTATCTATCCGAAATGTCCGGAAAGCTGCTCGGGACCATCGTTTTATTCTACTTTTTCTATGCACTCATTTTATATATTATCGGGTCCATCGTCTCCAAATCCTTTAAATTCAGCAAAGGCATGAAGGCGGCCTTCAACAACAGTATTATGCTGGATAATGCCGGAAACTACGGAATGCCCATCAGTGCACTTGTGTTTAAGGGAGATCCAATGGCTGCATCGGTTCAGGCCTTCATTATGTCGATGCAAAGCCTGCTGACTTTTACGTACGGGGTCCTGTCTATTCAAGGGGCCAAGCTGAAAGGGAATTACCGAAGTGTCATCATCGGCTTCTTAAAAATGCCGGTTCCTTATGCGCTGCTGCTCGGAATATTGTGGAATGTTCTTGATGCGCCGCTGCCGACCTTCCTCTCCATGCCGCTCGATTATGCCAGAGATTCTATGGTAGCTGTTGCTCTCCTGACGCTTGGAGCCCAGATTATGAAATATCCACTCCGGTTTGGCAGACTCAGCGTATACATCAGTATGATTATCCGTCTGCTTGTGGGTCCCGCCATCGGTATCACACTGGTGTTTGCACTTGGACTTGAAGGCATTACGGCTCAGGCCCTGATTATTGCGTCTGGGATGCCGACAGGCGTGAACTCCTCCATTCTGGCGGAAGAGTATCAGAACGAACCGGATTTTGCAGCACAGACCGTGCTTATCTCTACATTGTTTAACATCATCACCCTAATCGGACTTATCGCATTAGCAAAATCATTTGCATAAACAGAAGCAAAGCCTGGTATCGACACTTGATGGTCGATCCAGGCTTTTTGTAATTTAAAAGTAGGTAAGAATTGTGTAATTCCTTTTACTATAATAGGCGTCCCTCTCACTAAATATAGACATCGGTTTAAAGTCACTGTGAAGTTCAAGCTCACACGTATCAATATAGATTGTCTTTCTAACCGCATCCGGAAAGCGACGATCAAAGTCTTCTATAATTTCATCTAAAGACAGGTCAGGCGTTTCGCAAGACTGAATAATATAACGGCATCCTGTGTCATCCTATTCAAACGACCAATTTTTCATGAGTCCCCTCCATATCACAGCTATCATGCAGCTATATTATCGTAATACTTAATAATCACATGATTGGTCGCAAGTTTCGTATATAAAAAATCTTCTCTTGTATTTGGAATAAAAATGTGATGTAATTGTAACATTAAGTGATTTATTTGTCACGAAATCAGGGAGGTTTATTATGAGACTTAAGGTTATTCGCATCTTGGGCGGCGTGATTTTGGTTATTTCAGGTGTGGTTGTTCTCGTTCGCGGTAACCTTGAATGGTGGAACGGCGTATTGTCTATCCTCGTCGGTGTGTTATTTCTATACTCAGCATTCAAGGTCAACAAAAAACAATAGGTGGTAGTACTATGGGAGAATTACTAAACATCAACGACTTAAGTATCTGGTATCGCAAAGGCAGCCCAGTCATTAAAGACTTATCGCTCAGACTGGAACGAAATAAAGTCGTTGGACTTATCGGTTTGAACGGAGCGGGGAAATCCACGCTTATCAATACATTATCAGGTGTTCATAAAGAGTATAAAGGCGGTGTAGACTTCACAAATCTCACTTTCAAATCGAGCCGCTACACTGTTTTCTCTGAGGACGCTTCGTTTCAATATTACACTTTCAACGAGTACCTCTCTCACGCTTTTACAGCATATGGAAAGACAGTCGATAAAGCTGTAGTGGATGAGTTGACGGGCGGCTTCGGTTTTAATGAATACCGTCGTGTGCTGATTCGTGATCTGTCCACCGGAAATAGGCGCAAGGTATTTCTTATTACTGGCTTTGCGCTACGCCTACCCCTGCTTATGCTTGACGAACCTGTGAACGGTCTGGACTTCCAAAGCACGGAATACCTGTACTCGCTGATAAACGCCTATCGGCAACACGGCACAATAATGTTCTCCTCCCACGTTTTGGAGAGCATTTGCCTGACCGCCGACCACGTTCTAGTGCTTGAAAATGGTGCAATAAGCCGTGAGTTTTTCCAAGGACAGATTGACGCGGAGAAAATCAGGGAGGCACTCAATGACACGGATTCTTAACGCCAATCTGAAAAAGTTTATGGGCTCGAAGTATGAGCGTGTCCCGAAAACACTGGTGGTTTGGGCTATTGTGCTGTTTTCCTTGCGTTCATCAGGGTTAGTGCTCGAAATCACACCGATTGTGTTGTGGTTGGCTACCATTGTAGCAACGGTTGGCGGGTTTGTGCAGGTGCTGTCATCGGAGGATACCGTGAACAGCTTGCGCGGACAGCTTATGCTACCGGAAAGCCCCACTCAGTTTCACGCGGCATTTTATATGGCGGTTGCGCTTTATACACTACTCACCAAGACGGGGTTGTTACTGATTGGGTATTTGGCGGTTAGCGATCTTCGCTTATCGGCTTTGGTCGGGTTCTTCGTGTGTTTTATTGTCAGCGGGTTGGTGACATATCCACTCGTTTTCCGCATTGAAAAGAGGGTGTCAGCATATCGCTACATCAACTACAGACGGCATAACTTCACCGTCTATCTACTTCGGTATCTGCTGAACAACAAGACCTACCTCGGTAACACGGTCGTATTGTGGGCTTTCGGTTGCGTATTCGCCGCAATCGCGGGCAAGAGTGAGTTTCCAAACGTCCTGCCACTTGGCTTCGCACTGATGTGCCTAAATACTCCACTCGGCATCTTGTTGTCCAGCGATAGAGACTTATACAGGCAAATTAAGCATTTGCCCCGGCAATCTGGGGGCGTTTTGCTCCCATACGCACTGTTCATTACGACAGTGAACGTTGTCGCTTGTGGGATATATTTGATGGCTTGGTGGTTCGCGGTAGGCAGCTTTGCTCCAATAATGATACCGGTCGCTCTGCTGTTTGCGGTCATCAGCGCCGGTCTTTCCGTCTGGCTGGAAATGAAGTATCCGCTCCTCGACTGGAAGGTTCAGAGCGACTTGTGGCATCACCCGCGCAAATACGTTGTGCCGGGCTTTATGCTGTTGTTGGCGTTACTGATAGCGATTTTGACAGGAGGGTTTTGATATGTTCAAAAGCAGAAGACCGCCGAGGAAATATCAATCTTTTATATGGTTGTTGGGCTTCGGAGGGTTCTTAGGATTCCGATACTTCTTAACCAACGAAACGCCCGATTTGTTCTATTTCAGTTTCTTTAGCTTTTTTAGTTTCTACTTTACGGCACGGATCGCCGCCGAGATGCCAGACGAGCGTTACGAGGAGAACCGACTAAAAGCGAAAGCGACGACGATGTTCATTCCCGCTATCGGGTTGTTTGCGATAGGCCTCGGCATTTGTATGAACATTCCAGAGGGAATTATCGTGCTGATAGCCGCACTCGGCTGGGCAGGGACATTTATCACCTACGCTGTGGCGTTTTGGTATTATGAAAAGCACTAACGGAGGAATATGTATGGAACAGTACATCAGCCATTTAAAGAAGTACCGTCAGCTTGCTGAACTCACTCAGGAGGAACTCGCAAACAAGGTCGGTGTCCGGCGCGAAACTATTATCCGGCTTGAATCGGCAAAGTACAACCCATCGCTGAAACTGGCGATTGACATCTCGCGTGCTGTTGGTGTGCAGATTGAGGAGATTTTCGAGTTTCCAAAGTAGTAATTCCCACGAGAGCATGAATACTCACCACCCGACGCTGCTATCTATTCAAAGAATGGTATTTATGATGGTGAACCAAGTCATAGTTTTTATAGAGAGCTGCAAAAGCGATGAAATTCTCACATACACTTTTGTCCTCTTTAAGCCTATTGTCGATAGCCTAGTCGATACAAGCCCCTGTGATAGGCTCCGTGATTAACTAATTGAATCAGCACTTCCGATATGCGGGTTTGAGGTACTTTGGTAAATGGATTGTTTAGCCGTATCTTCTGTTTTACATCCGTTTGGGCTGAGAGCCATTCTACGTAGACAAATTCTTTACTTCGCAGCTTCACCCCCACCCAAGAGTGTCCGGCTGCCTCACACGCCGGACTTCTCACAAGCCGTCCCTTCCAATCGAAGATGAGGAAGGAATGGCTCTCTTCGCTGGCTCCCCTGCGGAGGGAGCGAAAAGTTATCGGGAGAAGCGTAGCCGCTTGGACGTAACTTTCGCGAACGCAGCACCCTTGAGCCAGCACACAAGTTCTTTACTTCGCAGCTTCACCCCCAACCCAAGAGTGTCCGGCTGCCACACACGCCGGACTTCTCACAAGCCGCCCCTTCCAATCGAAGATGAGGAAGGAATGGCTCTCTTCGCTGGCTCCCCTGCGGAGGGAGCGAAAAGTTATCGGGAGAAGCGTAGCCGCTTGGACGAAACTTTCGCGAACGCAGCACCCTTGAGCCAGCACACAAGTTCTTTACTTCGCAGCTTCACCCCCAACCCAAGAGTGTCCGGCTGCCACACACGCCGGACTTCTCACAAGCCGTCCCTTCCAATCGAAGATGAGGAAGGAATGGCTCTCTTCGCTGGCTCCCCTGCGGAGGGAGCGAAAAGTTATCGGGAGAAGCGTAGCCGCTTGGACGAAACTTTCGCGAACGCAGCACCCTTGAGCCAGCACACAAGTTCTTTACTTCGCAGCTTCACCCCCAACCCAAGAGTGTCCGGCTGCCTCACACGCCGGACTTCTCACAAGCCGCCCCTTCCAATCGAAGATGAGGAAGGAATGGCTCTCTTCGCTGGCTCCCCTGCGGAGGGAGCGAAAAGTTATCGGGAGAAGCGTAGCGCTCGTATTTGGGAGGGAATGGCTTCCTTCTTATCTAATCCTATGCCATTCCCGGACAAGAACGATCGGACGAAACTTTCGCGAACGCAGCACCCTTGAGCCAGCACTATCTTTTAATCTTTTAATCTTTTAATCTTTTAATCTTTTAATCTTTTACTCTTTTTATCTTTTATTCTTTTACTCATCTTCACCAACTGCAATGAAGCCCCCCTCCTCCACAAGCTGCTGGCCTTCCTCTCCTTGAAGCCACTCCACTATCTCCCGTGCTGCATGATCCTCCGGCAGATCCGATCGGGTTACAGCATAGAGCTCAGCAGTGTACGGATATGTACCAGAACGGATGGTGTCCCTGCTCGGCATCACGTCATCGATTGCCAAAAATTTGACGTTTTCTTTCTGATACATTTCACTCGCATAATAATGAAACGAGTACCCGATGGCATTCTCTTCATTGTTGTATGCGGCCACTCGGTCAATCAAGCCGCCCATCAGGCTGACCTTCTGTTCCTTCGGCACCTCGGTGAGTACCGCATCGGCCATGACTCCTTTTTCCATAAAGGTCTGACTGCCGGAATTGGCCTCGCGCTGCAGAGCTAGAATCGGCTCATTTTTCCCTCCGACCTCACTCCAGTTCGTAATAAACCCGCCGTATATATCCTGAATCTGCTCTGTTGACAGACCGCTGATCGGATTATGATCGTTCACCAAAAATATAAATGCATCCTTCCCTACAGGATGAAGCTCCAGCTCCACCCCATTTTTGGTTGCTGTGGAGACCTCATCTTCAGAAGGGCCTGCAACAAAGATCAGATCCGCCCGTCCCTCAATTAGGTTAAGATAGGCCTCATGGGTCGTGTTAAACCGGGTATCGTCCGCTGCTCTCAGCTGATTAACACCGGTTAGTTCAGCCTTCAGCTTCTCAGCAAAAGGAATAGCCGCCGTCGCGCCATCAATCTGTGGATATTGATCCACCGTATAGCTCCCCTTTGGAACCGCCATGGAAATCAGCAGTGCGAGAACGCCCAGTACAGGAAACGCCCCCCATACGAGCATTCGGGTGCGATGCTTCACGGCTACCTTAGCTCTCCCTTGCATCACAATACCAAGCATGAAACATATACTCGGGACAAGTGCCGCAACTAACGTAACAGCGACCATTCCCGCACCATATGCGGATAATACTTTCAATACCGGATTTGCCCAGTATAGATTCAGTGAATACCACATCCAGGACGAGCTCCACAGCTCCCTCGCATCTCCGTCTGACAGCTGCATTCCCAGCCCCCAATAATAAAGAGCGAATGCTAGCAGAGGTATAATCGACAGTAGAAGAATTCGCGAATACGCCCCTATCTCTCTGGATACATACGCACCAAAACTCACAAACACGGTAACCATTAAATAGAAGTAAACCGCCGCGATCAGAAACACACCAAGATCAGGTACTTGATGATGTAACAGCAGCTTTCCCGCCGGAACACCTATAATTCCCCCAAAAAAGAAAGACAAGACAACATACATTAAGCAGAATACGATGCTTTTTCTAAACCACAACCCCCATTTGGAGGATTTAACTTCCCCCTTCTTTGGTGCTTCATTTTTATCAGTCATTACTAATGCCCCCTATTTCTCTACGACAAAGTGTCTAACAAACCAGTTCTACCTTACCTAATATAAACGTAACTTTCCATAAAAAGTTGTACCGAAGAATTTATATTATAAGTGATAAATATCATTGCAAACCACAAAATTACAAAATTCAAACAACACGAATTTACATTGCTGAATGATACCGGGAAGTGGTATGATGCTAATGCACACTATTCCAACTAATTTAGTAGGTTATTTATTTATGCTCTTTTGAAGTTTGAATTCTACGACAATGGATACTAAGGATCTATCCTTCTGTCGTTTTTTTGTTTATGTAGACTACGGAGGAGGCTTATTCATGAAAAAGAAAAAACGTTCCACGATGGCTATAATTACCCTGGCTTTGTCTCTGGTTGTCAGCGCATGCGGAAGCGACAACAGCAGCTCGGAAGGCGGTAAAGTAAAAATCAGCTTTATTCATTGGAACAGCGAAGCTGCTGTATGGAACGAGCTTATCAGTGAATTCGAAACCGAGAATCCTAATATTGATGTCACCATGCAGACCTTCCCGTCCGAGCAGTATCAAACGACGGCGCAAGCCAAGCTCATGGATGGTTCGGTCGGTGATGTGTTCGCATCCTTCCCGGGAGCCCAGTTCGAATCCATTCTGAAGGCCGGTTTATATACGGATCTGACAGGTGAGGCCTTCGTCGATAACTACAAGCCTGATCTGATTGAATCCGGTGCAAAGGACGGCAAACAGTATGCATTGCCCTACAATCTGATCTACAATGTGCCAGTATATAATGCCGGACTCTTTGAACAATATGGTCTTACGCCGCCGACCGATTGGGAAGGCTTCCTCGCCCTCTGCGAGAAGCTGAAGAGCGAGGGTATTATCCCCATTGCCTTCCCCGGCGCAGATATCGGTCCCGGTCAATTCATGAACCCGATGATGATGAATAATGCACCGGACGAAGAAATCTTTGCCAAGCTGGAGTCTGGAGAAGCGAAGCTGACAGATGAATGGTGGGTTAAGACGCTTGCTCAGTTTAAGGAGTTAAATGACAAGGGTTACTTCCAGGAAGGTGCGCTGGGTACGAACACGGATGGTGCGATCGCCCTAATGGCTCAGGAAAAAGCAGCCATGATTGCAACAGGCTCCTATTCCATGTCTGCCATTCTCGCGGGTAACCCCGAATTAGATCTGAACCTGCTTGCACCGATCACAGTGCCTGCTGACGAAGCGACATACGAAGGCATTCATACAACAACGTTCATGCTGGGCATAAACAGTAAATCGAAGCATCCAGATGAAGCGAAGAAATTCCTTGAATTCTTAAGTACAGCAGAAGCTGCGGGCAAGGTAGCTAACGAAACCGAGCAGGATGTCCCTGTCAAGGATATTGAATATACATCGCCAGCACTGACAGCCATTAGTGACTGGAGTACAAAGAACACTCGTTTCCAGCCTCGTTACCTCATTACCAATATTGAGATTCAAAAAGCGGTAACCAGCTCGATTCAGGAAGTGATGTCAGGAATTACACCGGAGAAGGCTGCTGAGAATGCCCAAGCCATTGTTGACCAGCAGTTGAACCTGTAATTATGGGTGTACGCAAATCAATCTACTGGTTTTTCGTACCCGGCCTGCTCTTGTATCTCGTGTTTTTTATTTATCCCACCTTACAGGGGCTCTACTACTCCTTCACAGATTGGGACGGCATGTCGGATACGATGAACTTTGTTGGGCTCAGCAACTATGTCAATGTCGCGGAAAACACGATCTTTCACAAAGCCATCGGCAACAATCTGAAGTTCATGTTCAGTGTAGTTATTGTGCAGACGCTTGTATCACTGGTCCTATCGCTTCTGCTCGTCCGTAATTCCAAAGCCAACATCGGCCTGCGGGCGCTGTATTTCTTCCCGACGATTCTGTCGTCAGCGGCAGTAGGGTTTATCGGAACTTACATTTATGATCCAAATCTGGGACTGCTCAATGAGGTGCTGAATCGCATTGGCTTGTCCTTCCTTACTAACAACTGGCTGGGTGATCCGTCCATCGCGATTTATTCCGTTGCTGGCATCCAGGCATGGGCGCATATTGGTCAGATGGTTATTCTGTTCGTGGCCGGTCTGCATGGAATTCCGGAAGAAATTAATGAAGCGGCCAGACTAGATGGCGGCAACCGCTGGCAAATATTCCGATTCGTCACCTGGCCTCTGCTGGCACCGGCAGCTACACTGGTCATCGCCTACACAACGATTCAATCATTTAAGGCGTTTGATCTGATATATGTCATGACCCGCGGGGGTCCGGCTTACTCTACCGAGATCTTATCGACGTATATTTATTCTTCGGCTTATCAAAATTACAACTTCGGGCATGCTTCGGCAGCATCGATTTATTTCCTAGCTATTATTGCACTGGTCACCTTCTTGCAGTTCAAAGCGATTCGCTCAGACCGTGCTGTATAACAAAGCCTAGCATGTGAAAGGAGGAGTGTATCCCTTGTTTGCTCGAACGCTCGGCAAGCTGCTGCTCACGCTATACGCCATTATTATTTTGCTTCCGCTGCTTGTTGTCGTCATGGCAACGATGAAGGACCAGCAGCAATTCTATATGAATCCGATCGGAGTGCCTTCCTCCTTCTCGCTGGATAATTATATTCATTTATTTCAGAGCCAGCCGATGCTGATGTATTTCAGCAACAGTGTCATCGTCTCGTTCTCGACAGTCGCTGTACTGCTTGTTCTTGCAAGCATGATCTCGTTCGGACTGTACCGTCTTAAGAATAAAATATCACAAACAATATTGCTCCTGTTCGTCATTGGTCTCATGGTCCCTTCACAGGTCAACATGATTCCGATACACTCCTTCCTGCGGGATCTGGGGCTGACGAACAGCCGAATCGGTCTCATCCTCGTCTCCGTATCGGTTCTTATGCCGCTCTCTGTGTTCATGATCAACGGCTTCATGAAATCCTTGCCTAGAGAGGTGTTTGAATCCGCCAGTATCGATGGAGCTGGAGAGTCACGCATGTATCTCCAGATTGCGATGCCGCTCTCGGTCCCTTATCTAGCAGCGACGGCTACTTTCTTGTTCGTCTCGGTATGGAACGAGTTGCTGTTCCCGCTCCTGCTGATTACGGATCAATCGAAGATGACCCTCCCGCTGGCGCTGCTGCAGTTCCAGGGTGAGTATTCTACGAATTATCCAGGACTCTTGTCAGGCGTAGTCATCATATCTCTGCCTATGCTGGTCATGTTCTTGTTCCTACAGCGGTTCTTCATCTCAGGGGTGACGGCCGGCTCTCTCAAAGGTTAAATAAAACACACAAAAGGACAAGTCAAGGGTTATCCCCTCAGAGCTTGTCCTTTTGTGTGTTTTTCACGGTATTTGGCTGGTGAGATGCCCTCATAGCTCTTGAACGCTTTGGAGAAGGAGAACAGATCAGGATATCCCACAGATTGGGCAATTTCACCGAGCTTATAGTTTGTACCTGTGAGAAGCAGCTTCGCCTCATTCATCCGCAGCTCCTGCATATATTTCATCGGAGAAATACCATACGTTTTGTGGAATGTTTTAGTAAAATGTGTGCGCTCAACGCCAACATAATCAGCTACACTCTTGATGGTAATGCCTCCAGCGTAATGAATTTCCAGATACTCTTTACCCTGCTGGACCCAAGAAGGCTCTTCCGACGTCTCAGCCAGACTCGATTCATTCACAGCAAGTGCATCAAATACCTTCTGGAGATAGGTCAGCCGCGATAAATCGGTCAGCTCCATTCGGCAGTGATCGAACCACGACTTCATGATCTCAACGGCTTCATCATTCAGTCCTCCCTGCAAATGGGGTCTTGACGGCCCAAGACCTGCTCTTGCAAGCAAGGACAGCGCGTGCTTTCCGTCAAAGGCAAAAAAGATTTTCCGTAACGTCTTGTCCTCTGCGGTGTAATATTCGTGTGTAACTTGAGGAAAGAGACAGAACAAGTCCCCCGGGCGAAGCGAGTAGGTCTTTCCGCTCTGAATGAACGTCCCCTCGCCTTCAAGCACCATCAGCAGGTAGTAGTATGGCGTTACCCTTGGTCCAATACGATAGGCTGGTTTGGCAGCATTAGCCCCTAAACGGATGGGCCATGCAGCACTCCCCTTCTCATAAGCAGAGGGATTAAAAAAATGAATCTCCAGAAATTCGTGAACGTCTTCCTTCATATTTGTAAACATCTAACCCCTCCGATACCCACAAAATGATAAATCTTATTCCCTTCTATTGATATGGTTCAATTCGTTCAAGGTTGTTAAACTAATTACTGTACTATTCCTACCGTATTAGTTGTAATTATTTTTATACCAAATATATAGAGTGATTGACAATATTGCAAGCATACCTTGAAAGGAGTGCATGATAATGAGCACAACAGCACAATCCGTAGAGTTTGGTTGGTTTATTCCCACGAATGGGGATGGAAGATATATTGGTACCCTACTCGAGCGCAAGCCTTCCCAGGAATATTTCATACAGGTGGCACAAGCCGCAGAAAAGGCAGGGTACGAGTTCACACTCATTCCTGCCGGAGGAGATTGCTGGGATGGATGGATCGTCGGCTCTTGGGTCGCGGCTCATACCACCAAGCTGAAGCCGCTTATTGCCATGCGTCCAGGGCTTATCTCACCTGTGCTTGCAGCCCGTATGGCCTCCACTCTGGATCAAATGTCCGGCGGCCGTGCGCTCATCAATGTTGTTACTGGCCACTATCCTCAGGATCTCAAGGCAACCGGCGACCCGCTTCATGGAAGCCACGACGAACGTTATGAGCGGACGAAGGAATTTTTGGATGTCGTTAAAGGTGTCTGGGGCGAAGATGGCAGCGGAGCAGGATTTGATTATGAAGGCAAGCATTACTCGGTTGAAGGCGGTGTAAGCAAGCCCGCTCCTGTGCAGAATCCGCACCCGCCCCTATACTTTGGAGGAAGCTCCGTTTCAGGCAAGAAGGTTGCAGCGGAGAGCGCGGATGTCTACTTGATGTGGGCCGAGCCGCTGGAATGGATTCAAGGACAAATCGCCGAGATGGAGCAGCATCTTGCGGAACTGAAAGACAACACAGGTGTCGAACGCACGCTTCGATACGGAATTAGAGCTCAGCTTGTCGTGCGTGAGACAGAGGAAGAAGCTTGGGCAGCCGCCTGGAATATTCTGAGCAAGGTCGAACCCGATCAACTGAAGAATCAGGAGAAGCTTCATGCCAAGACAGATGCGACGAACCAGAAACGCCAGATGGATCTGTATGAGCAATCGAAGGAGCAGGACTATATTATCGGACCTAACCTATGGTCAGGCTTATCTGCCGTCCGCGGCGGCGGCGCCGTAGCCTTCGTCGGAACACCAGAGCAGGTGTCAGACAGACTGCTGGAATTTGTGGATGCGGGTGTCAGCTCCTTCATTCTCTCCGGATATCCACATTTGGAAGAAGCCGAAATTTCAGGTCGTCTATTGATGCCTTTAGTTAAGAAAAAGCTGGCTGACCGTTCCATTACAGTCAGTGTATAAATGTGTGTGGAGCCTAATCTCGATAAGGGATTAGGCTCTTTTGCTGCTGCACCGGCAGAATTTAATTAGCACATCGGTTCTCCAGGCACATTAATTCTCCAAGCCCATCGATATTTCCCCTCCTTCCTTCTTATCTATCATTTAAAGTTACATTGTGATCACTCAATTTATTGAGATATGATAGTAAAGAACGACAATACTTTCCAACGACTTCGATTTAGGAGGATTATAGGTATGAGTGATAAACGAGGCATTACAGCAGAAGATCTGTATCGATTCGTCTGGACAAGCGATCCTTCTGTTTCTCCCAATGGAGAACGTGTGGCTTATGTATCCAAGACCGTTAACAAGGATCGTGACGGATATAGCTCTCATATCCGGATGGTAGAGCTGGGCAGTCATGAGGATATCGCATTTACAAGCGGTGAACAGGATCGTCAGCCGATATGGTCCCCCGATGGAGGGAAGCTTGCTTTTATACGTAACCATCAAGACAAGCCACAGGTCTGGGTTATCCCTGCTAATGGCGGTGAGGCGCAGATCGTTACCCATGCTGAGCATGGCGTAAGCGGGTTTGCGTGGTCACCGGACAGCAGCCAGCTGTTGTTCCGTACGCAAGTTGAACCACAGTCAGACGCTGAGACAGATTCGAATGAATCAAAAGAATCGAAAGAAACAAAGAAAGACACAGCAGATTCCAAGAAGCCGCTGGAAGAAGAAATCATTGATCGAATTCGTTATAAAGCCGACGGGACAGGACGCTGGAACGGACGCAGATCTCATCTATACATACAACAATTAGAGTCCAATGCCGCCGCAGCTCCGTTAACAGGTGGAGACTATGACATCGGAGATTTCTGCTGGTCACCGGATGGAGAGAATATCGCTTTCGTTGCGAAAATATCAGAGGATGACACAGACCCGGATCTCAGTTTGATTACCGACGTCTACGTCATCAATGCAAGTGGAGAGAATCGCCGGAAGCTCACCTCTTCCGAATGGTCAGTATATGCTGTCAGTTACTCCCCGGATGGGAAGAAGCTTGCCATCTTCGGAAGTGATCGTTCTCATCATAACGCGACCCAAGTGAATCTGTTCATTCGTCCTGTTCAGGACGGTGAATGGCTGTCCGTAACGAAAGCACATGATATCCAGCTCAGCAACTCCATGGTAACCGACATGCGATCCGGCACTCGTTCTAACGGACCTGTGTTCAGTCAGGATGGTCAATCGGTATACAGTCTGGTCTCGCGTGAGGGCGGTGTACACCTGGCAAAGATTGCAGCAGATGGTTCTGGCTGCGAATGGATCTCGCAAGGCAATCGAGATATTTATCAATTTGAGAAGTTTACTGACGAGAAATTCATCCTTGCTGCTGCAGATCCGGCTCAGCCGGGAGATCTGTTCCTCCTCGATACCGAATCACAGCTTGAGAGCAGACTTACACAGCACAATGAGGCCTTCCTCCAAGAAATTGAACTCATTCAGCCGGAAGAATTCTACTATAAGGCATCGGACGGGCAACCTATTCAAGGCTGGGTGATGAAGCCCGCAGGAATACCAAACGGAACAAAAATCCCGACCGTGCTCGAAATTCATGGCGGTCCGCATGCCATGTATGGATTTACGTTCATGCTGGAATTTCAGCTGCTGGCATCTAGAGGCTATGCGGTCATTTATACGAATCCACGCGGCGGCCACGGATACAGCCAGGAATTCGTTAATGCCGTGCGTGGAGATTATGGCGGCAGAGATTACGCAGATCTCATGGAAGCTGTAGACTATGCATTGACTGAATACGATTTTGTGGATGAATCTCAGCTCTTCGTAACAGGTGGCAGCTATGGCGGATTTATGACCAACTGGATTGTAGGGCATACGAACCGGTTCAAGGCAGCAGTTACGCAGCGCTCCATCTCCAACTGGATCTCCTTCTACGGCGTCAGCGACATCGGATTCTTCTTCACGGAGGATCAAATTGGCGGTGACGTATGGAAGAATACCGAGCTATTGTGGAAGCACTCTCCCCTGGCTTATGTCGAACAAGTGGAGACTCCACTTCTAATTCTTCATGGAGAAGAGGATCATCGGTGTCCGATCGAGCAGGCAGAGCAGCTCTTCATTGCACTGAAACGGCTTGGCAAGAAGACTCAGTTCATTCGATTCCCGAAATCCAGCCATGAGCTGTCACGCGGCGGACATCCAGGTCTGCGTGTCAAACGCTTGAATCATATTGTCCGCTGGTTTGACGAGCATAAATAAGCTCGTGATCGAACTTCAAACCTCTAAAGAATAATCATGAGGCAAGGCTGCACATCGTCACCACTTCTACATGAATGGTGATGAATGACGTGCAGCCTTGCTTCAGCTTCAATATAGAATCGATACGAGAGTATTAGAGCAGCTTGCCCGCTCCTGTGACTACCTGCTTCACCTTCGACTCCAGTTTATACTGTTCTTCCTTTTGTCTTACAATGTCCTCTGCAATGGTGCATAATGCTGTAATCGATGACAGAACCGCTGTACCCTCCTTCTTCTTCACCACCAGATTAAAATTTTTCATTTCCTCTGTAAATCGTTTCTTCGCTGCAGATATATTGCTCTTGGCCGCTCTAATCTGTACCTGGACCGGATTTTTCTGGGCGAGTGCTGTCCTGACCTTCTTGACTTCGGCGTCTCTCGCCTTTTTTGCCCCGGTCAGCTTGTCCTGTTTACGTTTGATCTCTTCCTTTGCGAGCGTAACCGCAACTTTGGTCGAATCTACCTGCGACTCCACTGCAGCAGTCAGATTCTTGTTCTTCAGCTTTCTTACAAGGGTCAGCTCCTTGTTCAGGGATGAATAGAGTGCAAACAGTGGTTCATACCGTTTCTTCGTGTTCGCCACGTCCTGTGTTAATATTTCAATCTGTGCAGCTTCATGCTGTCTGAGTCGTTCAAGCAGTCTGGTTTCTAATTCCTTATTCGCATAGTAAATCGCCCGGATCTGCTGATCAAGGGATTGATCCTGCTGTTGGAGGGTCTTCAGCCTGCTCTCCTGCTTACGGAGCTCGGATGACATGGTCGTGCCCGACGACGATACGGTTTGATCCAGCATCTTCTTGCCCGTAATGGACAATTCGAACCCTGCCGCAAGAGCTGAAGGTACAGTTAGCGTTATCGCTAGGCCGATGGAGGCGAGCAGCAGCCCGCCTTTTTTCCACCATGTACTTAGCACGCCCACCTTCCTAATCCCTGATGCTTGAATCTCACTAGACTTATTCACGTTCGTTCATTCTCCCTTCTCACTTCGATTGTTTTCTCTGATCCACTTAAATAAAAACGCATAAACACAAAAAAACCCGCAAGAATAGGCATCCTGCCTGTTCTTACGGGTTCTTCCTCATAAGCCGTTCATATTCAAATCGGATCTATTCATATATACTTTATTTTCCATCTAGCGTCAAGCAGCACGCTCTACATACCCTCTGGATAATGCTCCATGCCTTCAATTAATACTTGACCTGAATTCAGCTTCATCTTTACGAGATAGGGGGTATCCAGATCGTCATCAGAATGTACAGTAAAGAAAGTTTTGTTCTTCAGAACATCCCATAGACTTTCTTCCTTGGTCACTTTCGCTTCTCCAGATAGCTGGGCCATATGTTCGTAGTATTTATTCTCCAATTCCAGATCATCGGAATTTCCAGTGAACCCAGTGTTCGCAATGTTTCTCGTAATCGTCATCTCACGGATATCGGAAGGAGTTATCCTCGCTTGATCGGCAAGACCCTTCTCTTCCATCCAGGCTTCCAGCTCCTCATAGGATTTGCTCCAATCTATGCTCCGATAGTTGCCATAAGGTAGATTAGGACTCGAGAGGTCAATGGAAGCCCAGCTGTTCCCCATCTCAAGCTGTTCCTCATAGCTCATGTTCATAATTTCTTTAAGTAAGATCTGCTTGAATTCCTGAAGGTCTTCCGGATCCGTAATGACAACTCTTTTATCAGCACCGTAACTTGAAATGGTTGCTCTGAACGTATCTTCATCGGTCAGACCTTTCAGAACATACTGCTTCTTGTACTCTTCATGCTCCATGACCCTTCTAAGACTGTCCTCCAGTTGACCTTCTTGCAGAACATACTCACGGACCCATTTGTTCCCACTCTCTAGCTCGTAAGCAATGATTAAATTTCTGGAATGGTCTGAAGCCTGTACAGGAGTAATCTCACCTGCCTCATATTGGGCAACAAGATCTTGATGCAGCTGAAGGACCGCTTCAATATAGGCAGGATTATGACTGAAGCTCTCGCTGGTCAGCTTTGCGGGGACCTGCATTTGATTTACCATATCCATATCAATAAGGTTATTGAATTGATTAGATACAGCAACACCTTTGATGTCCGTCGCCTTAGGGACACGAGCTTCAAAGCCATCTATATTGGATACAGGCAGATATAGCAGCAGCAGTAGCAATAGACCATAACCTAAGGAGCTTGCGAGTATGCGTTTGCTCCATATGAGCCAAGTCTTGCGGACGACCATCTCGGCAATAAGACATCCTAGCATACCGCCGATTATATACCCGAAGATTGAAACTCCATTGCTATGTCTATTGTCCTCAAACAGATAGGCGCCAAACACCATAGAAATAAACAGCATAACGAGCAAGCGGAACAGCAGTGTCATGAAAGGAAAGACAATAGCTCGTCCGGAGGCGGCCGTATCTCTTTTTCGATATAAAAAATAACTGATTATAATAAATACGACACCTAGCAGCAAGTAAATAAGAAGCTCCCGCAAACCGAAGGGTTGACTCGACAGACCCGTCAGCCTGAGGAAGGGCGAAATGGTACCTAGTTCAAATCCAGTGCTATATCCCCTTTCATAATATTCTCTAGAGAAGCCGAACAGATATCGGTCCAGATGAACCACACCCAGCACAAGCAGCCACGCCGGGGTCAGGAGCAGACCATAGGTTACAATCAGCTGAAGGATCGTTTGTCCAAGACTTACTGCAAGCAGGAGCGTGAGTCCACACAAAAACAATGTAATTGCAGTAGACATCAACGCCCACTCCCACACAATGGACAGTTCATATATATAGTGATAGCTTGCAAGCGGACGTATTAATGCGGTTATAACAGCTACCACCCACACAGGTATTAGTAATAGAATCAGTGCACTGAACAGATGAGAAGTAAGCAGCTGGTTTCGTGTAATCGGCAAGCTGTGGTATAAATCAGACGGAGCCTTACGATGCAAGTATCGAAAAATAAAGGTCACAGTAAAGATGGGAAAAATCAGCAGCAGATTAAGCGTCAGGCCACCTGAAACATCAAACAAAGAATCAATCTCTCTGCTTTGTTCATCGGTCATAGACTGCAGCATCATAACAATTGGCAGCAAAAAGGACAAAGCAAGCAAATACAATATCCCAATCCATCCATGCTGCCTCAAGTCTTGGAGAATTACTCCACGGTTAAAGAATAATCGGATGGATGTCATAGCCCACGTCCTCCATTTCATAGATAAAGATCTCTTCCAGCGTCAGCGGTAGCATATCAAGCACATAAGGATTAAATGCCTTGAATGCTTCCTTCACTTCCTGCTCATTGCCTTTCACGATATAAATTTCCACACTTCCCCGCTTCTCTCCATGAAGTATGCGAACATGGCTGGACAGGGTCTCCTCATGACGGTCATCTCGGAAGGCTACCTGAATCTTGTGGGTATCGGCCTTCAGATCATCCAGATCCTTCTCAACCATGAGCACTCCGTTATGCATGATCCCGATATGGTCGCACATATCCTCGATTTCTCTTAGATTATGAGAAGAAATAACGACTGTCAGTTCTCGTTCAGCTGCCTCCTGAAATAATAAATTCTTGATCATCTTACGCATGACCGGGTCAAGCCCATCGATAGGTTCATCCAGCAGCAATACATCCGGCATACAGCTGAGAGCCAGCATAAAAGCAGCCTGGCGCTGCATCCCCTTAGACATTCTGTACAGCTTCCGCGTAAGGTCCAGCTTGAACACCAATTCCAGCTGACGAAACCGTTCTTCATTCCACCCGGGATACATTCTCTTGTAAAAGGCAGCCATTTGGCGAATCGAAGTATGAGGGAAGAAGTAAGGAATATCGGACATAAAAATAATCCGCCTTTTTAATTGCGTGTTCTCATAAACGGGTGCGCCGTCAATGGTCACACTTCCCTTGTCAGGCTTATAGATTCCTGCCATTGTTTTTAACAGCGTCGTCTTGCCTGCTCCGTTCGATCCCAAGAGGCCGAATATCGAGCCCTTCCGAACAGTAAGGGACAGATGATTCACCGCTGCCTCTGTCTCAAATACTTTCGTTACACCCGATACTTCAATCATGTTCTTCCCCCTCTACCCGATCCAAATGACGATCCTGCTGTGCCTTCTGATAAATCTCCCTGATTTCACCTTCCGTCACTCCCAAATAGACCGCTTCCGTAAGCAGCTTATGTATCTCCAGCTTCAGTTCCTGTTTTCGCTGATCAAGAGGTCTATGCTCTACCTTAGCAACAAAACTTCCCTTGCCCTGCAAAGAATAAATATATCCGTCCCGCTCCAGCTCACGGTAAGCCTTCTGAATCGTATTCGGATTCACGGTAAGCTCAGCTGACAAATGTCTTACAGAGGGCAGCTGCTCATCTGGCTTCAGCATTTCCATCATGATCAACTCCTTAATTCGTTCAATTAACTGCTCATATATCGGTTTACGGCTGCGCACATCCAGTTCAAACATCGGATACCTCCTTCATAAGTGATCAATGCCAATGTTACGATGAAGAGTACATTAGAAAATGCACAGCACTGAATTAACTGTACTATTACTTATAATACAGTTATTCATGATACTGTCAATAAACACTTTGATATGTCACTTTCTTAAAAATGGTATAATTAAATCGCATTACACACCTGACTCTACGTCACCAGAAGGAGCTGAGCTGCATCATGTCATCTCGAATCTTGATCGTCACGGCCGTTGAGGCAGAGCGGAAGGCTATAGAGGACGGCCTGAAAGTCCCCGAGCATTATCACGTCATTGCAGGAGGAGCCGGACCTGCGTCCGCCGCGGCAGCAACCGCAGCAGCACTGGCTTCTAATTCGTACAAGCTGGTCATTAATGCAGGAATTGGCGGCGGCTTCCCGGGGCGTGCCGAACTCGGAGACATCGTTATTTCTACAGAAATAATACAAGCCGATCTAGGCTCCGAGACAGCAGAAGGATTCCGCAGTGTGGACGAGCTCGGGTTCGGCACATCACGAGTAACCGCCAATCCCGATGCAATTCAATCCATTCTATCCGCCCTGCAGACATCAACAGATATACCTGTCCACTGCGGCCCCATCATTACGGTATCGACTACAACCGGAACGGCTCAAACCGCCGAGGAATTGTTAAGACGTATTCCTGAGGCCTGCGCAGAATCCATGGAGGGGTATGGCGTCGCTGCTGCAGCAAGCTATATGAATGTACCTGTACTCGAGATCAGAGCGATCTCTAACACCGTGGGTCCGCGTAACCGGGATGCGTGGCGCATTCCAGAAGCACTGCAAGCTCTAACCACAGCCAGTCAGAACTTATCGGAGGTCTTGTAATATGAACATTATTTACTCACCGTGTCCGAATGACACATTTGTCTTTCACGCTCTAGTCCATGGGCAGATTCCGAACACTCCAGATTTCACGGTTACATACGCAGATATTGATGTGACGAATACGCTTGTTACGAAGCCGAGCGACTATGATATCCTCAAAATTTCTTACGCCGCCCTGCCATGGCTCTCTGATGAATATCGCCTCATTCCATGCGGCGGTGCCCTTGGCAGAGGCAACGGTCCACTGGTATTAACAGCCGATCAGAATACTAAGCCGGAGGATCTCACTGGCAAGAGAGTTGCTGTACCAAGTGAGCGCTCAACCGCCTATCTCCTGTTCCGACTATGGGCTGCACAGAATGTACCTGACGGCATCGGTGAAATTGTTGTGATGCCTTTTGACCAGATTATGCCGGCCGTTCGCGATGGCAAGATCGATGCCGGCCTCGTCATTCATGAAGCCAGATTCACGTACCCGTCATACGGTCTCACATTAATGGCCGATATGGGTACATGGTGGGAAGCGGATACGGGTCTTCCGATTCCGCTCGGTGCCATCGTTGCCCGCCGTAATCTTGATCCTGCTGAGATTACTTCCTGGATTCAAGCTTCCGTTGATTATGGCTGGAAGCATCCCGAGCAGTCCAGACCCTATATTCTCTCTCATGCACAAGAAATGGATCCTGAAGTTGCACAGCAGCATATCAATCTCTATGTCAATGAATTCACCAGAGATCTGGGTGAAGAAGGCTTCGGTGCGATTGAAGCTCTCTTGGGCCGTGCTGCTGCAGAAGGTCTCGTACCTGGAATAGACTTTGAGAAATTAAGAAGCTAAATACAGTGAACTCCTGATCGGTTGTTCTACACCTGATGCTCAGCATATAACTTATAGCTGCATCCAAATCGAGCACAGCAAGAAGAAGCCTGTACGGTTATTCCCGTCAGGCTTCTTTCTTATTTGCAACAGATGATCAGGAGCAGCCGCCTGATTAATCCGTTAACAATATAGGCAATATCAATCGAAACGTCGAACCCTCTCCCAGCACACTATGAACCGTAATGGAGCCTTTGTGATCCTGAGCAATCTTCTGGCAGAGAGACAGACCAAGTCCAGTTCCATCCTCCTTCGTCGTATAGAAGGGATTGAAGATCTGCTGAAACTGGTCAGGAGCGATTCCTATTCCGGTGTCTTGAATCTGAATGACGGCTTTATTATCAGCCCGGCTCACCCTAATCTTCACTTCACCTGGAGTCTCCATCGCCTCAAGCGCGTTGCGCACAAGATTAAGCAGCACTTGAACAATCTTGTCTCGGTCCATATAGATGTACATCGACTCGTCCTCAATGTCCAAAGTCAGCTGATGTCCTCGTGATATCGCGTCTGACTCAGACAAGGAAACAACCCTTTCAGTACACACCGTAAGCGACTCTGACCTCATATTGCTGGCATGCGGCTTGGAGAACTGAAGAAATTCGGCGGTCAGCTCCGTCACTCTCGTAATTTCACTCATAATTACCTCATACCAGGGCTTAATATTATAGGACTGAATCTTGGACAGCTGCACAAATCCACGAATCGCAGTAAGCGGATTGCGAACCTCGTGAGCCATTCCTGCCGCCAGTTCACCGACAACCTTCATCTTCTCCGATCTGAACAAGTCCTCCTCCCGCTGAAGCCACTGCTCCCGCCTCATCTGAAACAGCTTGTCCTCTGCTTTCATAATGAGCTGATTATGATCTTCACTCTCCTCAGGATGGGAAACGATACTGTACGACACCTGATAACCGAGTGAATCCATTTCCAGCAAAGCACCGATATGATCCGGTATATAATATTCAGTGGGCAGCAGCAAGGCATAGCGGTCTCCTGCATATCTGGAAACACCATACGCATTAGGGAAAGTGGAGGTAAGAGCCTTGCCCAGGTTAACGAGCGCCTCATTCCCGCTCTCCAATCCATCATGATTGTAAGATTTGAAATTTTGTAAATCCAGCAGTATTAAATAAAAAGGAACTTTTTTGGATATCAAAGCTTGTATTTGGTTCATATAACCAAGGTAATTGAGAAGGCCGGTTAGTGGATCGTGGGTAGTAAGAAAGTCATTCTTGTCGCGAAGGACCTGCTTCTCTGTTTCGGCACGAATGACATAATGAAAGAGAAAAACGATAAATATCAAAGTCAAGAAGTCAAAAGTTGTAACAAGAATATTATACGCACTGATAGGAACATAACTTAAACGAATAATCGTATACTGCAGAATCAGCAGTACAGAGACAGGCAAAGTTTTCTTGTAAGATTGCTTCTTATCGAAGATTGTCATGATCATAATATAGTACAGAAGTACACACCAGTTCAGCTGAGTGGTATATTGAAAAATACCGAGCAGAATCAGCTGAATCCAGAGAAAACGCGGATACTTATGATCTAATGTAACGGATAATAATAGCAGAATGCCCACGACAATCATGGCACACAAACGGTGCGTGCTCTGACCCAAAATAGAAGATGCGATAATGATAAGCAAGCAGCTAATCGGAAAGAAAATCAACTTGAGTCGATGGATTAACAATCGTTTTTGCACTCCCCTATGACTGTTTTCAGATATAGCAGTATAGATAAGTGCATTATATACTATGAATGTGAAGATTGTTGTCGAATAGTGGAAAAAATCGGCTGTAAAATCTATAATCTTGCCGGGATGTTAAATCACGTTGCTCTGCCGCCTGCTCTTGATCTTAAGCTCGTAGGTATTATATCCCTCCTTTAGCTTGCGATGAATTTCTTGTATTTTCTTTACATCCTCAAAAGAATATCTTCGACTTCCCCCTTTCGTTCGTGCTGGAAAGACAAGCTGCTTCTCCTCATAGTAACGAATTTGTCTCTCCGACAACCCTGTCAATTCTTTCACCATACCAATACTCATAATTTGATCACTCATCACAAACACCCCTAATGTTAGATTACTTACCATAATACTGGAGTATCTCCTCCTGAAACTATGTTTGATGAACAGATTTAGCAGGGCATTCAGCTGTCGATGATAGTAACTATCGTTATGGCAATAATTTTAAGGATTTTCCGAACAAAATTCAATAGATCGAAGCAAATTGATAAGAATTTGATCGATTATATTTCCTTGAAATAAAAAAGTGTGTTAGATTTCCTTACAAAAATTGAGACAACAAAGCTCATTGTCTGCTAATATCTTCTCCACAAAGGTTCTTAATACGCACAAAGGAGATGAAGTATAGAATGAGTAATGCTGAACAGCCTCAAGACATGACGAGAAGACAATTCCTATCGACAGTTGGTAAAGTCGGGGGTTCTCTTGCCGTCTTCAGTCTAATGGGCAACTTGGGTCTTCTCTCTCCAGAAACGATGAAAGCTCAGGATTATACGCCTCCCGGGAAGAACGATCTGGCGCTAAGCAATCGAAACGGCAAGAAGATTATTATCCTGGGTGCCGGCATAGCGGGATTAACCGCGGCCTATGAGCTTGGCAAAGCCGGGTATCAGTGTACGGTGCTGGAAGCCAAACCTTTTGCGGGCGGCCGGAATTGGAGCATTCGCAAAGGAACCACGAATCAGGAAATCGGCGGAGCGCGTCAATACTCCCAATTCGGCAGCGACCTGTATTTCAATGCAGGTCCAATGCGGATTCCCCAGTTTCATTCCACTCTCGAATATTGCAGAGAGTTTAATATCCCGATTGAGCCCTTCAACAATGTGAACGACAGCGGCTATTATTACAATGAGAATGTGGGGGCACTTTCTGGACAAAAAATTACCAAGCGAGCAGCCAAAGCCGATGTGCGCGGTTATGTCTCCGAAATGCTCGCCAAGGCTGTCAATCAATCTGCTCTTGATCTCCCTATAACCCCGGAGGAAAAGGAAAAGCTGGTTGAATATCTCCGGCGGGAAGGTGATTTGAATGCAGACCTATTCTACCGCGGCTCCTCCCGCGGCGGATATAAGGAAGAGCCGGGCAGCCGCATGGATGCAGGCGTTGTCAGAGATCCGTTTGATCTCAAAGCCATCCTTCAATCCGGATTCGGTAATTATTTCAGCAATGAATATGGTTATGACCAGCAAATGATGATGTTCCATCCTGTCGGCGGTATGGATATGATCGTGAAGGGATTTGAGAAGCATCTTGGCAACCGTGTCAAGCTGAATGCTCCTGTTACCGAGATTCGTCAATCCGCTGATGGCGTGCGGGTTCGCTTCACCCAGAACAAAAAGGAACAGGAAATTACCGGAGACTATTGTATCTGTACGATCCCCCTCTCCGTTCTTCGAAATATTCCAGCTGATTTCTCTTCCTCCATGAAGAGTGCAATACAGAATGCAAGATATGCATCTGCGGGTAAGATCGGCCTGCAATTCAAACGCAGGTTCTGGGAAGAGGATGAGCTGCTCTTCGGCGGTAACAGCCTGACTAATATGGACATCACCCAAATCTACTATCCTCCTACAGACTACTTTGGCAAGAAGGGCATCCTGCTCGGCTATTATGCAACCGGGGCAAATGCGGACAAGCTGGGCAATATGAGCTACATAGAACGGGAGCGTCACGCACTGAATCAAGGTGCCAAGATCCATCCTCAATACAAGACAGAATTCGAGAATTCCTTCTCCATTGACTGGAAAAAAATTAAATATCAAGAAGGTGCCTGGGTATCCTATAACGCCGAGGAGCGTGCAGGAATGTATAAGACCCTCTGCCAGGCGGACAACCGAATCTATCTTGCAGGAGATCATATCAGCCATATCGTCGCTTGGCAGGCTGGGGCCATTGATTCCGCAAGAGCCGTCGTCAAAGATATTCATCAACGTGTCATGAAGGCATAATTCATACGGGATAGCCCCCAGTTATCATCAATAGTGCATTTTGTTCCAGGTATATGAATGTCCAGAGGAGGCAGAAGTTTATGATGAACAAAAAAATAAAAAGTCTAACGCTCGCAGCTATACTCATGGCAAGCTTAAGTGCAACCGCTTATGCAGCAGATAAAGCCCCTATCGAAGTTCAGGGAACCGTATCGGTGCCTGAGCCCGCTCCAGCACAGGTCTCAGTACCAGGCAGTAGTCCTGTCTTCTACGGTAATCCCAGCTCGAGTATCTCGGGCGGTGTCGTAGTGCCGGAAGGGTCTGCCTATCTGTACACGAGCGGCACGGTGCCTCCCGTACTGAATAAGGAAGGCAAGACCATCTATGAACGATACGGAGATACCAAGACTCAGGCGGCCGGTGTTCTGGCATCCATTGAGAAGCAACTTAAGGATCAGGGTCTCTCTATGAAGGATGTTGTCTATCTCCGCGCCTACTTGACGGCGGACGCCGCGAAGGAAGGCATATTCGATTATGCAGGCTGGAATGAAGCTTATGGCGAATTTTTTAACAACGAAAAAAATCCAGTCAAGCCCGCTCGCTCCACTGTTGGTGTGGCCAGTCTCGTAAGCTCTGATTGGCTGATCGAAATTGAGGCTGTCGCTGTATTTCCCAAAAAATAATCAATTACTACATGAGGAGGACATCTTATGTTCCAGAATATAGGAATAACCGGAATCATTATGATTCTGGTATTGGTCCTGATCTTATTCGGACCTTCCAGATTGCCTGAGCTTGGACGCGCCGTAGGTCGGACCTTGTTCGAGTTCAAATCTTCGGCTCGTGATCTCGTCGGTGATAGTAAGGATGAGGATGAATCGTCACCGAACAAAAAATAGTTGCTAAATTTTGGATTCCTATGTTATTATGCTTTTAATAAATTTATAACTATTCCAGTCGGAATATACTACATTCAACCGGACAGCCGGAGATCATTCTTTTCTATTTAGGAAAGAGTCTGATCTTCGGTTTTTTTTGGTTGTCAGGAGGAGGCAAAGTATGTCCAAGAGAGAAATGAAGCTAGGCGCCTTTCTGATGGTTCCAGGTCATCATGTGGCTGCATGGCGCCATCCCGATGCAGATGTGAATGGTGTGTTGAACTTATCGTTCTACAAGGAGCTTGCTCAAACCGCTGAGCGGGGTAAATTCGATATGGTGTTTCTGGCAGACAGTCTTGCCGCAAAAGGAAATAAATCAATAGAAGGCCGGGCGGTGAATGCAACATTTGAGCCGCTGACCTTACTATCTGCTCTCTCTGCAGTTACAGATCGTATTGGACTGGCAGCCACCGTCTCCACCACCTACAACGAGCCTTACCATGTTGCCCGCAAGTTTGCCTCCCTGGATCATCTCAGCAATGGCCGGGCAGGCTGGAATGTGGTGACCTCCGGCAGTGAAATTGAAGCGCTGAACTTTGGGAAAGAGAATCATCTGCTCCATGAGCTGAGATATGATCGTGCCAAAGAATTTTTAGATGTCGTATCCGGATTGTGGGATACCTGGGATGACGATGCGGTTGTTAAGGATAAAGAATCGGGCGTGTTCTCCGCTCCTGATAAGATCCGCGCCCTCGATCACAAGGGAGAATGGTTTCAGGTGCAGGGACCGCTGAATATCTCCCGCCCTCCGCAGGGCAACCCTGTCATCATTCAAGCCGGAGCTTCGGAATCTGGCCGGGATTTTGCCGCACAGTACGCGGAGGCGATCTTTACCGCCTGGCAGACATTTGATGAAGCGAAGCAGTTTTACACAGATGTAAAAGGCCGGCTGCAGCACTATGGCAGAACGGCCGAGGATGTAAAAATCATGCCGGGCGTGTTCCCTATCATCGGAAGAACCGAAGAAGAGGCTGATGAACTCGAAGCCAAGCTGAAAGAGCTGATTCATCCTACGGTCGGTGTAGCACTGTTATCAGGTCTGATCAGCTACGACCTCTCCCCTTATCCTGTAGATGGTCCCTTGCCTGAACTACCTGATCTCTCGCAAATCAATGGTCAGAAGAGCCGCTTCCTACTTCTCAAAGACATCGCTGACCGCGAAGGCTACACGATCCGCCAGTTGTACCAGCACATCGCAGGTGCACGCGGACATTGGAGCATCAAGGGAACGCCCGTTCAGATTGCAGATCAGCTGGAAGCTTGGTTCAAAGGGGGGGCCGCTGACGGATTTAACGTCATGGCCCCGTATCTGCCTGGAGGCTTAACCGACTTTGTCGATCTCGTCATACCGGAGCTGCAGCGTAGAGATTTATTTCGGAAAGAGTATACAGGAAGCACACTACGGGAGCATTTAGGTCTGAGAAGACCCGTTTCAAGAAGTACAAAACAGCCTCTTCAGCATTCTTAATAGGATGCGTTAACCTCTTCACGTTCCCCTAGTATCCCTCCCACACAAAAATAACCTTTGCTCGCCAGAGCAAAGGTTATTTACTGTTTTAGATCCACATATTGAACTGAATTATGCAATATCCTGGTTCATATCACACGGCTTACAGCAAGCTACTCACTACGCATAAGAAATGCCTTCGTCCGTTCAAGCTGTGGATTCCCGAAGATCTGCTCGGGTGTACCCGCCTCGGCAATCTCACCTTGATCCATGAATATAACACGGTCCGCAACATCTCTCGCAAAATTCATCTCATGCGTAACGATGATCATGGTCATGTTCTCATCGGCCAGCTTGCGGATAACCCGCAGTACTTCTCCCGTGAGCTCAGGATCAAGCGCCGATGTCGGCTCATCGAACAGGAGAATCTCGGGATTCATCATGAGTGCCCGAGCGATGGCAACACGCTGCTTCTGACCACCGGACAGGCTAGCCGGATACACATTCGCTTTATCCGATAAACCGACCTTAGCGAGCAGGTCTGCCACCCGCGGTTTAATGGCCGCTGCATTCTCCTTCTTGACCATTTTGGGAGCAAGCTCCAGATTTCCTTGAACCGTGAGATGCGGAAACAGATTGAAGTGCTGAAATACCATTCCCATTCGGGAGGTAATTCTTTTGATTTCAGGTGCACTCACATATTTGCCTTCGCTCACGAGTGACTCTCCCCCGATGCGTATCGTTCCGCCATTCACCGATTCGAGGTTAACCAGGCTGCGAAGCATTGTACTCTTGCCTGAGCCTGACGGCCCGATCACTGCGATAACTTCGCCTGGCTTTACATCAAAATCCACTTTTTTTAATACCTGCAAATCTCCAAACGATTTTTGCAGATTCACGACTTCTATCATATTGGTCATCACGCGACATTCCTTTTAAAGTTTATTCAAACCGAAACCGCTTCTCCAGCGCTTTAAAGAAGAGAGTAAGTACAAGCGTCATTAACAGGTAAACAACAGCTGCCACGGCAAAAGGCATAATGGTTGCATCCCGATTGACTGCTGTCTGTGCAAAGTGCAATACCTCGGGAACAGCAACGGCATAGAGAAGCGCGGTGTCCTTGACCAGGGTTATAGATTCATTCGCTGTGGAGGGAAGCACCACTCGAATCATCTGGGGCAGAATAACTCTGATCATTGTCTGCCATTTGCTTAAGCCAAGCACCTGTGAAGCTTCATACTGACCTTTATCAATCGACAGCAGCCCGCCTCTGAAGATCTCTGCAAAATAAGCAGCGTAATTCAGTACAAAGGCAATTCCGGCCGCAACGCCGCGATCCAGTACCAGATACTCTCCGACCACCGGAAGCATCGGCAGGCCGTAACAGAAGAACAGCAGCTGAAGCAGCAACGGCGTGCCGCGCATGACGTAAATATAGCTGTGCGCAATTGCGGACACCGGCTTAAATCGGCTGTTTGCCATTAAAGTAATGCCAAAGCCGAGCGGTATAGATAATATAATGGCTGTAAAAAATAACAGCACGGTCGTTCTTGCCCCTTCCAGCATGGGCAGCGTAATACTCCACAAATATTCTAAACTCATCGTTATCTTCGACTCCTACAATCCGGATTATGGATTCATGATTCCATTCATTGAAGTAAAAGAAACCGGGATAAAACCATCACCCGGTTTCCAGCATATTATCTTTTTATTATTGCCTAGTTTAATACTTTGTCCTCTCCAAACCATTTCTCGGAGATGCTGGCCGCTGTTCCATCTTCACTCAGCTCGTCAAGAGCACTTTGCAGCTCATTCAGAAGCGCTTCGTTTCCTTTTTTCACACCGATTCCGTATTCTTCAGGAGCCAGTGATTCATCCAGCAGCTTGTAAGTCCCTTCTTCTAGAGACATGTAATACTTTGCAACGACCTCGTCTATAATAACAGCATCCAATCTGCCGCTCTTCAGATCACTTAGAGCAAGTACATTATCCGGGAACTCGGATACCGTACCAACCTTCTCGTTAATCGGGTGTGCACTCAGCGCATCCGATGCAGAAGAGAGCTTCTGCAATCCGATATTCTTACCTTCAAGCTCTTCCAATGAAGCCAGTGGTGAATCCGCAAGCACAACAGCGACCTGACTGTTTGACATATAAGGCTTCGTGAACAGCACCTTCTCTTTGCGCTCATCAGTAATGGTATAACCATTCCAGATCAGATCAATGCGTCCGCTGCTTAGCTCCGATTCCTTGGAAGACCAATCAATCGGCTGGAACTCTACTTCCTTGCCCATCTTCTCGGCCGCTGCTGCTGCATAATCAATATCAAATCCGACAATGTTATTACTCTCATCACGGAATCCCATCGGTGCAAACTTATCATCAATCCCGATGACGAGTGTATTCTCATCCTGTCCGCTTGTTGAGCAGGCGCTCAGTACAAGAACGAACATACTTATCATTATTAGCCATGCTGAATTTTTCACGAGTTTCCCTCCACTAGATGTATATTAAGATAGAATAAATTGCATCCATTCCCAAACGCTTTAGTCCGCTACCATATTAGCAGAATGAAAACATCATAACATAGGATGAGAGATTACGCCACTGCATTGATGAAATTTGTTGAAATCTGTTGAAATGGGGCTGAGATTGTGGATAGACAGATCATTGATCCAGGGATTACTTCCACATAAAAAATAACCCCATGTATTGCGGATGGACGCTGTTGTCCATCCCGACCATGGGGTACCTTATATTCACTACCTTATTTCTGCTTCCATTCATCCAACAACAGCTCGGCATGATGAGTCAGGTTCAGCCTTGCCCGCTCGCTAATCTTGTCCTTGCCGCCTCGCTTGTCCAGCTGTGCCATATATTTTTCCAGGAAGGAAGATGCTTGCCTATAAGCTCCTTTATTATAATGATGCACTGCTTGTTTTAGCGTATTGGCCAGCTGCTTCACCACATTTCCTGACAAATCTCCTTCTTCTACGTATTGATTATGCAATTGCTCAAGCACAGGCAGCAGCCCGGCAATGGATAGATTCGGAAGCTTCACCTGAGCAAAATCCATATCGGACGCAAAATAGTAACTTGTATACACCGGCTGATTATAGCCCGTATTCTGCGTAGCTACACCTGCACGATATTGCGGATCATGCAGCAGGGTGTGCAGCTTGTGACTTGTCACTTCCGTATTGGAATAAATACGGATTGCGCTGCTATCTGCCGTACGGACTAACATCTCTTCCCGCCAATCGCCAAACACATCCGCCACAAGGGACGGCGTGCCCTTCGTATGATTATTTGTACGGGTTCCTTCTGCAGTAAGCACCGTTCCTTTTTTCCAATCATCAATGGTCGGCGTATTCTCTAATGAGCCGTTTATGAGCTGGGTCGTCATATCCTTGGACCATTTGATGCTCATGTTGGTACCCGGGGCCGTGTCACTAATCTTCTGACCCGCTGCTGTATACAATCCGACAGCCCATGTTTCAAGTCCCGGATGATCCGGATCTACATCTCCAATCATGCCGCGTCCGGTATCACGTCCGGTATAAGCGCCGTAGATAACCTCACCTGTCCTCGCATCTCTAAGCGCATATCCATAGGGAGCATAGGCCCCGCCTTCATGCACCATATACACTTCAAGACCTTCGCGAGCTGGATCAATATTAGCAACATGCAGTGCATCTCCATGTCCCAAGCCTGCTACAGCTCCAGGATTAGCGCTTTGCGGCGGCATCACAGCCGACGAATTCGACAAGACAGAACCATCATGATCAATGGTAGCCGAGCCATATACAATCTCCTGCTTGCCGTCACCATCTACATCCGCTACACTGAGTGAATGAGCTCCTTGCGTTGTAATCTGCCCGTACTCAGGATCTGTACCTGCTCTACCATGCGGACCATCTCTGAACGGATTCGTCATCGGTGTCCATCCACTATCTACGTACCAATGTTCATTCAGATTGTTCCCGTCCCAGCTGTATGAGACCAGGGTTGTCCGGGTATAGTAGCCTCTCGCAAATACCGCATAGGGCTGTTCTCCGTCCAAATAAGCTACACCCGAGAGAAAGCGATCCACCCGGTTACCCGGCTCGATTCGGTTCATCGCGTAATCTCCCCAGCGCAGTCCATCATCATACCGACCCGGCTTGTAACGAATGGTCTGAAGTTCTGCTCCGCTCTCTCCTTCAAATACGCTCAAATACTCGGGAGCCGATAATATAAAACCTTCAAATTGACGCAATTTATTCCGATTGGCGTCCTTGGAAGGAGCAAACACATCCATAAAGTGATCAGCTAGATGTCCCGCATCCTCACGGGATAAAGGATAGTCATATGCTGGATCGATTCCGAAGGCTTCCTCGAGCGTTTGCGGCCAGCTTCCATCCTTAACCTCCTCATATTCATGCCAGTTCATAAACATATCAACGATATGTTCATAGTAGCCCTCCGCGCTAAGTCTATAATCATCTTCATTAGAGTAGCCAGCGGCAAGGTCTTCCTTCAGCATCGTAATATACTGCTCAGATATGACATCACCTTGGGCATTATAACGAAGAGTCTTGGTACCCGGAGCAGTCTTGAACATAAGCTCGGCTTTACCATCCCCATCGAAGTCATATACGAGGAATTGAGTATAATGCGCTCCCGAGCGGATATTGACACCCAGATCTATGCGATACAGCAGTTTGCCTTCATAAGTATAAGCGTCAATATAAGTGTTGCCTGTATAGCCGACTTGGGAGACGTCCTTCGCATTACTCGGCTCCCATTTCACAAAATACTCGAGCCTGCCGTCCCCATCCACGTCCCCAACACTCATGTCGTTAGCTGAATAAGTGTAAGCTTCACCCGCTGGTGTAACACCGTCCTTCGGCTTCTGGAGTGGAAGATCATAATAAGAATTCCCCCACGGAATAACGGCCTCACTCTGATCGACTTCTTTGCCTTTCACAACGGCAGATACGTAATAGCTGGAATCTGTCTCTCCCGCTGGATCAAGATAATTCGTACTGTCACTCACTTGGGCAATCCTTTTGCCATCCCTGTATATATTGAAGTCCGTACCCGTGAGTCCCGTTTCATTACTGCCCGTTACCTCGTTAGCGAGCAGTCTCCAGCTCAGAAATACGCCGTTATTCGCAGGCACTGCAATAAGCCCGCGATCCAGATATTCCATTTGTATGGGCCGTTCCATGCTCGGTTTCCCCTTCCTGCTTACATCTTCAGCTGCGGATGCAATTCCTCCTGTAGTGATCAAGATCATACTCATTCCTGTCACAGCGATCTTTTTGAACAGTCCCATATTGAAATATGCCATCTTAACACCTCTTCATCCTATAGTGATCAGCCACCCCCAAATTATAGACATGCCCTTCCCGGACCACCATTCAAATAACAGAGTTTATTGTTCAAAAATCAGTGTTTCTCTTATTTTCATATCTCTCAAATGTTGCAAAAAAGACATATAATATTTACCAATATTCGATAATTAATCTATAATATTCTAATAGAAAGGAGGATGTAATGGAGTATCAGCGCACTCTCGCCCAGCCTATTGAAATGAACAGCATTACCCTGCACAGCGGAATCCCGGCATCCATGACCATACATCCTGCTCCAGCTGACAGTGGAATTCTCTTCAGAAGAGCTGATCTATCACCTGTAGAGATCATCAGCGCCGTGCCGCATCATGTATCATCGACGGATCGTTGTACACAGCTCACTAATGGACATCACTATTCCATTTCAATGGTCGAGCATGTTATGTCAGCCCTTCGCGGCATGGGAGTTGATAATGCCATCATTGAAGCAGATGGTGAAGAGATCCCCGTCCTCGACGGCAGCTCTGTAATGATCAGCGACAGAATCGCCGAGACCGGACTCGTAGAGCAGCATGCCCTCAAGAAATACAGGCGCTTAACCCAAGCCATCCGGGTACAGATCGGCCGTTCGTATCTGGAAGCCATTCCTTCCGAAGAGATAAGCTATGAAATCCAGTTTACGAATGATCACGAGCTCCCCTTTTTGACGAATCAGATTGCTTACTTCAACCCTGCCATCCACGATTACCGAAGTGAAATTTCTCCGGCACGCACCTTCGGCTTTGAACAAGAAGTAAACCTTCTAAGAAGCAAAGGCCTAATCCAAGGCGCATCCATGGACAACGCAGTACTCATCGGAAACAGCCGAATTTTGTCGGACTTGCGCTACCCGGATGAATTTGCCCGCCACAAGCTGCTCGATGTGATGGGTGATCTGGCACTGGCGCCTCCAGTTCTAGCCCAAGTTAGAGGCGTGCGAACTTCCCACCGTCTGAATACTCTTTTGGCACGGGAGATCATGAATAATCTACATTAATAAGGAGATAGCAAAGATGGAGTACAAGCTTAAAGCCATTGCACAGGAACTGAATGGAGAGTTAATCGGTGACGGAGAAGTGACCATACATAGCATCGCTTCCTTATCCAGTGCAGAGAGTGGACAAATCACTTATGTAACGGAGAAAAATATAAGCAAATTAACAGACTGCCGTGCCTCAGCCATCGTGGTTCCCGAGAAGCTTACCGATGCGCACCTGCCTGGTATTCGGGTAAAAAACCCCCGGCTGGCCTTTGTTCATGTTATGAACCTATTTCATCAGGCTACCAGAGCAAACGGTCTGATCTCTTCTGCGATGGTCGATTGTTCACTTCAAGCCGGGGAAAGTACACAGATTGATGAAGGTACCGTTGTCAAAGAGAACGTATCGATTGGTGAGGGAACCCTGATCTCCTCGAACTGTTTTATTGGCGAAAATGTTACGATTGGAGATCATTGCTTCATTCATCCTCATGTCACGATTCTGAGAGATACCTGTATCGGGAGCAACGTCATTATTCATTCCGGTGCCGTTATTGGCTCTGATGGATTCGGCTATGAGTGGGATGGTCAGCAGCATGTAAAAATTCCTCATGCCGGCAATGTTGTCATTCATGATGATGTCGAGATCGGTGCCAATACAACGATAGACCGTGGAACAATCGACCCCACTATTATCGAAAGGGGCACGAAGATCGACAATCTGGTCCAGATTGCTCACAACGTACACATCGGCAAACACTGTATTATCGCAGGTACAACTGCAATTGCAGGTTCAGCTTCCATCGGGGATCATGTCGTGCTGGCCGGTGGATCTGCAGTCGTTGGTCACCTCACCATCGGGGCTCACTCCACGATTTTGGGCAAGTCAAACATTACAAAGGACTTACCTGCACATTCGATCATTTCGGGCTACTATGCCCGTCCCCACCATGAACAACTGAGAAAGCAAGCCGCTATTGAACGTCTTCCCCATACATTGAAGAAATTCAGCACTCGAATAGACTCCTTAGAGAAGAGCATAAAGAAGCTGACAAAGGAGGAATAAACCATGGCTCTCCCTACTACAACGGTTCATCCTACTGCGATCATTCATCCGACCGCTGTTATTGGAGATCAAGTCGAGATCGGCCCTTACTGCATCATCGAGGAACACGTAAGGATAGGAAATGGATGTACCATTGAAAGCCATGTGCGAATCGGTTCAAATACCACACTGGGTGAATACAATCATGTATACCAGGGCGCCATTATCGGCTCCCCTCCCCAGGATCTTAAATATAACGGTGAGGAAACGCAGCTGATCATCGGGGATTATAATACGATTCGAGAGTATGCAACGATTGCCAAAGGAACAGATTCCGGCGGCGGAGTCACACGGGTAGGGAATCATAATTTTATAATGAACTATGTTCATGTTGCACATGATGTAGCCTTGGGGAATCATATCGTCATTTCCAACAGTGTTCAGATTGCAGGTCATGTGGAGATCGAGGACGAGGTCACGCTTGGCGGCTTGGTTGGTGTTCATCAACATTGCAAGATTGGCGCATATTCCATGATTGGCGTCGGGAGCTGTGTCACTCAGGATATCGTCCCCTATTCACTCGCGAGCGGCGATCATGCCAGGATCTACGGCCTCAACCTCATCGGCTTAAGACGCAAAGGCATGTCCGGGGACGACATTCGAATGATCAAGCAAATTCATTCCCTCCTGTTCCGCAAGAATCTGACGCTGGCCCTTGCACAGGATGCCATAGAGCATTTGCCTCAAAGCGTGTTTAAAGAACACACCATTGCGTTCTTGAAGAAATCCAACAGAGGCATCGCAAGAATAGGAACGCGTCCTATGTAAAATGATTATAGAGGTGTAACAGAAAAAACGCCGATGTTGTCGGCGTTTTTTCTGTATAGCCCGTTCTTACTTCTATCCCTGAATGCTGAGGATATAAGCTCCTCCAGCTTGTACAGGGAAGACCAGAACTCCGTTCTCCTTGACCTCTGCCTGTACTTCTTCGCCGGCTTTATTGGTTATCCTAATGACGGCAGCTCTCGTCCGAACCCCACACACTCCATCATGATCGGAACGAATCTCAGCTGCAGACAGCTGTCCGCCTTCCCATGCAAGATCAACCTCATAGCCGCCCCTAGCACGAAGTCCACGGATGGAACCTTTCTCCCAAGCCTGCGGCAGAGCAGGAAGAAGTTCTACATAGCCTTGATGTGATTGAAGCAGCAGCTCAATAATACCTGAGGTTGCTGCAAAGTTGCCGTCAATTTGGAACGGTGGATGTGCGTCGAACAAGTTCGGGTACACCCCGCCGCTCTCGTATCTTTCGGAGCCGTCACGAACGAGCTGAAGCAGATTGGACACAAGTCGGTGCGCCCGATCTCCATCCTTGAAGCGTGCCCACAGACCAACCTTCCAGCCAAGGCTCCAGCCTGTCCCACCGTCACCGCGTCTCTCCAGTGATACCCGTGCAGCTTGAAGAAGCTCCGGTGCAAGGGCCTCGGTAATTTGGCGTCCAGGATATACCCCAAATAGATGGGATACATGTCTATGGTGAACATCTTCATCCTCATAATCATGGAGCCACTCCTGCAGTTGACCATATTTGCCAATTCTCAGCGGCGGCAGCTGATCTCTTGCGGCAAGCACTTCATGCGCAAATGCAGCATCTACTCCCAAGACCTCGGTCACTTCAGCAATATTGGTGAACAAATCATGCATAAGAGCAAGATCCATGGTTGCTGCGGTTGTCACCCCATACAGCTCACCGTCGATTCTGTATCGATGCTCAGGCGAGGTAGAAGGTGCGGTCACGAGCATCCCGTTCTCATCTGGAATGAGCCAATCCAGGCAGAAGAGCGCGGCGTCCTTCATGATCGGATACGCTGTATTTCTAAGGAAATCTTCATCCTTGGTAAACACATAATGTTCATATAAGTGCTGACAGAGCCATACGCCGCCCATTTGCCACAATGCCCACACCGGATCGCCATGTCCAAAGTTCCCTACAGGAGCGGTATGTCCCCACAGATCGGTATTGTGAGAAGCCGTCCAGCCTCTGGTTCCATAATGAATCTCGGCCGTCTTCTTGCCGTTGACGGACAGACGCTTGATCAGATCCATCAACGGTTCATGACATTCAGACAGATTGGCTGTCTCGGCCGGCCAGTAATTCATTTCCGCATTGATATTCAGTGTATAATTGCTGCTCCACGGCGCTCTTGTTTCGTGGTTCCAAATGCCTTGAAGGTTTGCAGGCTGAGTTCCTGGTCTGGAGCTGGATATCATCAAGTAACGGCCATATTGGAAGAGAAGATTCACCAGGTAAGGATCCCTGCCCCCATATTCTACGATCCGTTCATCTGTCGGAAGATCAGCTGGTGCAAGCCCTGGTCCGAGATCCAGATCCACCCGTTGATACAGTCTTTGGTAATCTTCTACATGGCGTGCGCGGAGCTCTGTATAATTGTACTTCAGTGCGTTATCCAGATGCTCCTTCGCACAGGCCGATTCATCCTTGCCGTCTTTACCCGGTGAACGATCATAACCATTAAAGCTGGTTGCCATACTCAAGTATATAGTAGCGCTGTCTGCATCCACTATACGAATACCTGATGCATCCACCTTGGATGTCCCGCCTTCATGGATTACTGCAATTCTTCCTTCAAAACGCATGGCATCCGTTTCTCCAGATTTACCATATCGGATCGGATTATCCGCAGGATAATAGCTGGGGTGCACTACTTCTGGTGCATATCCAGATAGAACGGCGTGATCTCCATCGGAAGACTGCTCATGTCGAAGTAAGCTGCTAAAGCTTGCCTTAAACCCTAATCTTCCTGGGATGCTGGACTCCATCCGCATGGCAATAATTTGATCTGGATAGGAGGCGAATACTTCGCGGGTATACACCGTCTCCCCGATTTGGAACTGAGTCGTAGCCACGCCTTCATTCAGCTCCAATGTGCGTTTGTAATTCCAGCCGATATCTCCGTGATCAAAGCTGATGTTCAGATCACCGAAGGGGAGATACGACTGAGTATAAGCACCCATCATTTTCTTGCTTAGCTTGTCCGCTTCTGCATACTTGCCTTCCTTGAGCAACCGGCGTACCTCAGGCAATACTTCAAGAGACTCCGGATTATTCGTTTCCTTCGGTGGACCAGACCATAACGTGTCTTCATTCAGCTGCAGTCTCTCCAGCTCCATCCGCCCAAATACCATGGCGCCCATTCGGCCATTACCGATGGGAAGAGCTTCCGTCCATTCCTTGGCCGGACGATTGTACGTTAAGAACATGTGCTTTCCTCCAAGCTTGTATTTTTTTATACCGAAATAGGTGTGCAGGGGGTGCCATCATCCTACTTCCTTATAATTGACCTAAAACGTTTTAGGAATCTTGCTATCCTGCTTCACTAATGCTTGATTCTACTCTTCAATTCGCAGATGAAAGCGGATTCCACTCTCCTCTGTTATCGTCCTAAAAAAGTGACAAAAAAGCAAGCCCTAAATGTTGAACAATCCTGTTGAAAGAGTCGAAAGGAAGCCATTGACGCTTGGAACAAAATTAAACGTCTGCCCGGCAGCAACAAGTATGAGCGTGAATCATCATTATAGAACTCTTTGATCGTATAAGTGGTCTATGTAATGTAAAAAGAGGATCCCCTGCCTTACTGCTGTGGGAGATCCTCTTTTTTAAATGAAATTTCGTGTTATGACACTTCAATATACTTTATGAATCACATCTTCAAAATCCGGTTCCTGCATCTCCACGTCTTCAATCTCACCCCATTCACCCAGCTCCTTCAATATCTCCATGGTGGTGATCTTGTTTCGATTGGCTTCAACGGTAATCGTATTCTCCGTGATCTGTGACAACTTCATCATAGGATGGTTATGCACGTCTGCAGATGGAGGGATAGAGCACGCTCCCCGATACGATACTTTAATAATCGTAGGAAGTCCGATATTATCGCGCAAAGCTTGAACCGTTCCATCATAAGTAAGCTGTCCATGGTTAATCACCATCACCCGGCTGCACAGCTGCTCAATGTCGTCCATATCATGGGTTGTTAGCAGGATCGTTTTGCCGAGCTCCTCATTAAGCAGCTTCAGGAAGGATCGAATATTTCGCTTGGCATTGACATCAAGACCGATCGTCGGCTCATCCAGAAACAGAATGTCCGGTTCATGCAGCATGGCTGCTCCGAGGTCTGCCCTCATCCGCTGTCCAAGCGACAGCTTGCGCACCGGTGTATCCCAGAATTCCTTCAGATCCAGAAGCTCGGAGAATTGATCGATACGCCTCTTCTTATCGGTATCCTCCACCCGGTACATCTTGGCAAGAATATCATAGCTGTCCCGGACGGGCAGATCCCACCACAGCTGACTGCGCTGTCCGAATACGACACCCAGTCTTCTGACGACCTGTCTGCGCTGTTCATGCGGGTTCATCCCGCTCACCGTTACCTTACCTGCGCTCGGATGAAGAATGCCGGTCAGCATCTTGATGGTTGTCGATTTCCCGGCACCGTTCGGACCAATATAACCGACAAATTCACCCGGTTGAATTGTGAAGCTGATGTTGGTCACTGCTTTTTTTACATGATATTGCCTGGAGAAAAAGGTACGCAGGCCAGAGAACCTGCCTTCCTGTACAATTGGTATTTTAAATTCTTTGTGCAGCTGCTGAACTTCAATCATTGTGAGTGATTCCTCCTTTAGCTTCCTGTGCTCTGATATTTCGTTATGCCAAAACTCCAGAACCTGAGGCTTACCATCAAGCACACTAATGCCGCACCCAGAACGAGTCCAAGCACCCAAGGTCCGACCTCACCGCGTAAAATGTAAAGTGCCGGTACATAATTGACCAGTCCCACAGGAAGGACTACCAGGAGCAGCGAAGCAAGCCAGTTGGGGTACAGTGATATGGGATACCTTGCCGCCGTTCCGGCTGCGTCCTCAGTAAACGTCTGCAGCTCGCTGATCCGTGTCGTCCAAAATCCGAGCGTAGCCGTAGCAAGACCGATGGAGAACAAGATGACCGATCCGGTAAGAATGACAAACAGTGACTGCGGGATGGCAACCCAGCTGATCTGTCCCGAGTTCATCATGCCGTATATTGACCAGCCGAATACAAAACCTCCCTGCAGCCATTCACCAAGCATAATCCGGAAGCGCTGAGGCAATAACGTGAACAACACGGGCAGCGGCCTGGTGAGCAGCTGATCCATGTCCCCGCTGACCAGATATCTCTCCAGATGGTGCACTTCATTGGCAAGTGAGCGGTACACCGTTTTGGATAAGGTCATCATGGCAAACAAATACCCGACTTCATAGATGGACCAGCCTTGAATGGCTCCGAATCGGTTCAGAACGATGGCAATCATGAGAAATTCCGCAATTTGAATGAGCGCGGCAAGCAAGGAGCCTAGAAAGAAATTAAATTTGTACTGCATGGAGCTTTTGACGCTGGTACGGATGAGAAGAGAATAGAGTTCAAAGTATGCTGTCAGCTTGTTCTGCTTCATCCGCCCTGCACCTCCACTTTTCGTCTCAGAAAATAGGTCGCGAGGAATCCAAGCAAGGTGAGCAGCACACCCCATACCACGGTACCGGCAAGCAGATGAGCATCCGGGTATCCAAGATAAATTCGGGTTGGTACATACAGAAGATAAGGATAAGGTGAGAGCCAGGCGACGGTTTGCAGCCATTCCGGCAGCCATTCAATGGGAATGAAGAAGCCGGCAAGCAAATTGACGAGTGCATGATGAGTCCACTGCAGCCAAGCCGACTCCGTCGTCCACATGGCTGTAGCACCAATGATGTAATTGATGCATATTCCCATGTAGGCAGCTCCAAGCAGACTCATTGCTGTCCATATGTAAGTCATGCCATCTGTAGGAAGCTGCAGGTTGAATGCAATGAGATAAACGAGGTAGATCGGAATGGATTTGAATATAAACTGGTACAGCACCTGTCCCCATTCCCGGCTCATCAGATGCATGAACAAGTGGACAGGCCGCATTAAATCCATGGCAATATGCCCTGTCCGTACGGTTTCAGGGATACCGAGTCCACTCGTTAAGAATGTCGTAACCCACAAAGACGCTTGCGTGAACGCAATGTAACTGACCATCCCGTAGGTTCCGTATTCACCGAGCGCATTGTCACGACCGATGCCGATCCAGATACAGGCATACAAGTAGCCGAACATAACGCTGGCAATGTTGTGCACCATATGTGCACCGCGATATTGCAGGTTTCTTGCATAGGCCTTTCGAGCCAGGGTGAAATAGAGCAATTTGATACACCTCCGATAAGCTTGATGAGACGCTGATCCATACGTCCACTTCAGACAAGGTGAAATGCGAGAGAAGGACACTATCATACCAAAACGATCCATTTTAGGCAATTACTTTTTAATCGACAAAAAGACCCTCGGGAAGAATCCGAATCAATAACGATCTTCCCTGCAACGGGAAGGATTACCACTTCGTCGTACTTCGCGATGGTCTTTTTGCAACGATCTAATTACGAACCACTTATTGAACTGAACGGATCAATTTACAGATCCTTACGCTGGAAGCGCAGAATGCCCCAGACGAATACGATGGCCGTGTAGATAAGAGCATACACAACAAATGTGCCAGAAGGCGGATCACCAACAAAAAACTCGGCTACCATGCCGCTGATATCGACAAGCCCGCCTAGCTCATCCATTCCAATTAAACCGTGCAGCATTTTTCGTTGAAGCGCATCGACAGGCATCAGCATCGACATCAGGCCGGAGATATTGGACAGCTTGACAGCTACCTCCGCATCCATGATATCAATGATCCCTATGCTTCGAATCTTCTCAAGCATACCGCCAAGCCAGCCCGCGCCAAACAGCATCGTCATAAACACGCCATTTCCAAGCGAAGAGAACCTTGTGGAGCCAAGCATGGTCAACGAGATCAGCAGTACAATGACCAGCGCATACAATGAGAAAGCCTGAATATGAACCATTGGATCCTGCGGAATTGCTGCATGAATATCTGTAATAATCATAATGGCTGTGTAGAGCACGAGTGTATAACACAATAGCAAGGATACATAACCAAGCCATCTGCCGATATAAAATTTCCATCTTGGGATAGGTCTTGGCAGAAGAGCTTGCATAACACCCTGCTCGGCCTCACCTGCTATGGAGGAGAAGGAACTGAAGATAGACAGTAGTGCCACAACAAATCCAGCGAAGAAAAAACCGATCATCATCATCAATACACCGCTGGCATAGTCTGTGATTAAGTTACTTCCTGACATAAAGCCACTGGACCGATTGCTGTCAGCAATCGCTGCTCCAATAAACCAATAAGCAACCAGAAACAGAATGGAAAGAATGCCTGCAAGGATCATGACACGCTTGCGCAGCATTTCTTTCCAGGTCATATTCATAATCAGTATCATTCGTGTTCCCCCCGATGGCTAAGTCCCGATACGGCGGTAAGGAACCAATCCTCCAGCTTGCCGGTTACTCTGTTCACTTCATAGAGTGTCATCCCCTGCTCCATAATGAGGGAGTTGATCCAGCCTGCCTGCTCCTCGTTATCGAGCTCAGCGACAAGCCAGGTGGAGTGCTGTTCTTGAGAAGCGGGCAACGAACCTGCCGTCTTACTGTCCACCTGTATCTCAATCCCGGTCTCTTCCTGCAGCCAGGTCAGGATCACTGGCGTATAGCCACCCACTTTAAACCGATAAGTGATCCTCTGTTGCAGGACAGAGCCCACATCGCCGGTACGTAAAATCTCCCCGTTGTTTAACAGCGCAATCTGATCACACACGGCTTCGACATCTTCAAGCATGTGGGAATTCAGAAATATCGTCTTTCCCTGAGCCTTCAGTCGTTGCAATATGGAGCGAACCTCCTTGCGTCCGACCGGATCAAGTGCGGAGGAAGGCTCGTCCAGGAAGATCAGCTTCGGATCGCTTACGAGCGCTGCTGCGAGTCCGAGGCGCTGCTGCATTCCTTTGGAATAATCCTTTACCTTGCCTTTGCCCCGGCTGCCAAGTCCAACCTCATCCAGCAGCTCAGGAATGCGCCGCTTTGCATCGGAAGAGCTAACGCCGCACAGCTTGGCATGAAGCTTCATGACCTCTTCGCCGGTCAGCCACTCCTGATATCGGAACAGCTCAGGCAAATAGCCAATTTGTCCTTTTGCTTCAACGGAGTGAATCGGATGTCCAAAGATCGATGCACTGCCGCCCGTTGGATAGGTAAGCCCTACCAGCATCTTAACGAAAGTACTCTTGCCTGCTCCATTCGGTCCGAGGAAGCCAAAGGCTTCCCCTTCCTGGACCGTAATGGATACGTCACGGCAGCCGCGTCCGTTGCTAAATTGTTTGGTTAAACCTTCGGTGTGAATGGCGGCCGTCATTCCGTAATCATCTCCTCCACCTGTGCGAGCAGTTTGTCTTTGGAATCAAACAACGAGTCGCCGGACAAATTGAACAATACGCCGTCTTGCGTCCATGTAGCTGTATAAACAGGCTTCCCAGTTGAAGATACATAATCTTGTTCAATAATAACGACCGGCACTTCCTTCACTTCTACCTTCTCGGTATCTCCATCCGTAAACACTGGCATTGGAAGCTTGCCAGACAAGATACTGTCTGATTTAATCGCTGTCTTCAGATTATCTGGCAGCATCGGGAAGTCCAGCACTGCCTTGACTGCTTCCTCTACTGAGACAGAAGGATCAACCTCTACTGATGGAAGCTTCTGTTGAGATAACGAAGCGTACAGCTCCTCTCCATCTGTATCTGCATGGTAATATTGATGCAGCGTCGCTGGGATATGGAACGTAATTGGCTTCCCATCGAGAGATTCAGGCATTAATTCCTTGGCACCAAGCCGCGCCATTGTCGTGTTAACTTCATTAATGTTCAGTTTCATCGTAATCGTCTGTGAGGTAAATGCATAATAACTTTCTACATTGAAAATATCATTCTCATATGCTGTGAGCCCGGTTAGCTCTTCAATCTCTTGTAAGCTTAATTTTTCATTGTTGAGTTCAGGTCCATATGCATTCGTAAACGAACCATGCTTGTTGATAAAGTCCGATGAATTGCTTCCTCCAGATACTGAGTTGAAGAAGTCCATAACATCTCCTTCATTAACTACCGTTACCTCATCCATACGGAATTGGTTTAGTATCGCGGCAAGCGCCTTATCTCCGAGCGGAGTCGCGATCATGACTCCTGCCACAGCCGCCGCCGTTGCTATGCTGAGCCACTTCTTAACCGGCTTTTTCATATGATGCTTTTTCTTCACAACAGCGGTCTGCTTCTCCTGATTCTGATGATCCGTCATATCGTATCTCTCTCCCCTGATTTCATTTTTTAATACACCTTTTAATACATCTTCCTTTAATGGATGTGCTGCCTTAGGCCCGTTTCCACGCTCCATGGACCATGCTGACCACTTGGGGCTCATTTCTTCTTCTTCAAGCCTTGACGCCAGCTTGTTCCAAGCATCTTCAAGCTGCTTGTTCTCGTCTTTTCCGTTCGGCTTTGATGTCATGTGCACGTTCAACTCCTTACTATGCTAATTGGTATGATCCTCAGGACTGTGGCGCGGACTTTCCCTGAACCTTTCTCCTCAGCTTGCTTGTAGCTCTGCTTAACATCGAGCCGACAAGGGGAGGCCTTACATTCAGTTCTTCCGCTATCTCTGCATAACTGTAGCCTGAATACTTCAGCATCAGCAGTTGTCTGTCGCGCTCCGGCAGATCATCCATCCATTCACGTACTTCTTCCTGATCCATACGCTTCAGTACAATCTCTTCTCCAGAGGACAGGAGCTGCTCTCTGCTGTCATAGTACTGCTCCTGCTTCTCCTTGAGCTTCCGTTCTCGTATTTGTTTACTCATATAATCATATCCGATGCGAGTCAGTACACGGTGAAGCCATGCACCTATCGCACCCGGATCATCTGGCGGATTCCGATACAGCCGAATAAATACCTCTTGCGCAAGATCTTCCGCGGCGGCTTCATCCTGGATCAGAGCCATCAGTTTTCGTCGTACAATAGGGTAATGCTCTTCAAACACTGTACGGAAAACGTCGATTTCCTGTCCTTCCATATGTTTAACGTCTCCTTTCAGCTGCAGCTATACATAAGACGGACGACGGTTTATTTTTATAGCACGTTTTATAAAAAATGTTTAATTGAGTCCTTTTTCAAATTCTATATTAATTATACCGAAGCCGGATATAGCTCATCATTCCAAATCTTGTGTATCCCTATTGAACAATTCGACAAAATGCAGTACCATCATGGGGTGAGCTTCGTTTTTTAACTGTTCTTTCATAATGAGGTCTCACTTATACATTACAATTAAGAACGTCACATGTAACTGGCGTACACGGTGAACCGTGAGGGAGCATGTGATTAGATATAGCCGTACGCCTGGGCAGAGGTAAGGAAACTTAGGTTTCCTTGCCTCTTTTTTACTTGGAAAGGGCGATGTGAGGATGAGCGACAACACACTGATTCTGAATGGTCAAACGGTAGCAGATTACATGAGAGAAGAAACGGGAGCAAAGGTGAAAGAACTGAAGGAGCGGGGAATCCAGCCGTGTCTGGCTACCATCCTGGTTGGAGATGACCCTTCTTCGGCAACTTACGTACGTATGAAAGGGAATGCTTGTGCACGAATCGGGGTGGAGTCGATCAAGGTGGTGCTTCCTGCCGAGACAACGACAGAGGAACTGATTCAAGAAATCAACAAGCTGAATCAAGACCCTTCCGTTCACGGCATTCTGCTGCAGCATCCGGTCCCGCATCATATTGATGAAAGAGCATGCTTTGACACGATCAGCATTGAAAAAGATGTAGACGGAGTAACGACGCTTGGCTATGCACTGAACGCGTTTGGCGAAGCGGATTATCCATCCTGCACACCGCAGGCCATTATCCGCATTCTTGACTTCTATAACATTCCAATGGAGGGCAAGCACGCCGTAGTCATCGGCCGCAGTCCGATCCTTGGCAAACCGGTATCGGCGATGCTGCTGAATCGCAATGCAACGGTGACGACCTGCCACTCCAGAACGGTAAATATTGAAGCGATTGTGAAACAGGCAGACATTGTGGTCGCTGCCGTAGGTAAACCGAACTTCGTACAAGGAGATTGGATCAAGCCGGGAGCCGTTGTCGTTGATGCAGGCTACAACAAAGGGAACATCGGTGATGTCGACTATGATGCCTGCTTGCCGCACTCCTCTGCCATCACGCCTGTACCTGGCGGTGTCGGCCCCGTTACCATCGCGACCTTGATTGAGCATACGGTAAAATCGGCGTACAAGTCATTACTGAAGCAAGAGCAGTAATTTCATGATGCAGCATTTTTAAGCGATTAGCTTGCAAAGATTATAAAAGGGCCCTTCCTGATGGAAGGGCCTGATGGCTATCATAGCATATTTTTCCAAATTTATATTATACATAAATCCTTATCATATCAAATGAGGGGAGCACCATTCTGAATCAGATAAGCTCCTCTGTAAATCTAATAAATGGTACGATCAAGCTCATCTGAAATTCCTGATTTACGATAGAAATAAGTATTGATAATGTCTCTCCATTCCTTCGAATGAGCAAGCTGTCCCTCCAACCGTTCCATTACACCCTGATAGCGCTCGGAATCAATCTGTCCCTCAAGCTTGCTCCAGCGCCCAATCAGCGTTTCGACACCTTCCACACCTTCAAAGTGATTATCATAAATATGCTGGATGACCGTCTTGCCGGACTTCAGGACATGCGTATACGGTACATGATGGAAGAAGAGCAGCAATTCATCCGGACAGGTCTCCAGTGATTCGTACTTATGAGCATTTTCCGGGAAATATTGCGCTGTATAACCGGTACCATTCTTGACCGTCCGATTGACGCCGATGCCATTACAGTCTGCAAAATGATACGTTCCCCACCTGGAATATTCATAGCCGTCCACATTAGGTCCATAGTGATGGTCCGGATTAACCATCCAGCCTACGCCAAGCGGTGAAGTGTAGCTCTCATAGATGGGCCACGAATCCTGAAGCATCGTACTTACAGCCTCAAGCACCTCAGGGTTTGATCCAAAGGTTTGCTTGATCCATTCGGAGGTAATCTGCTCCTCGGCTAAATCCGGATTCCATGTCAGACGGCCATAGCCGTACAAATTCGCCTGCGCAAGCGTGTGACCCGTCCAGTTATGATCATCGCCCACATTAATGACCGCCGTAATTCCACTGTATTTATACGAATACAATTCACCTGAAGCTACCTTCTTGATCTCTGATCCGGCTCCCTTGGCGTAAGTATCAAAATCAAGGATTTCCTTCCACTGTGGAATCAGGTAGCATAGATGTCTTTGCTGGCCGGTATATTCCTGAGTAATCTGGAACTCCAGAACCTGATTCGTATGCGGCATTGCTCCGAGAAGCGGGGACACCCCTTCTCGAACCTGAAAGTCCATCGGCCCATTCTTGATTTGAAGAATCACATTATCCTTGAACTGTCCGTCAAGCGGCTTGAAATGATCGTATGCGGCGCGGGCCCGATCCGTCTTGCGGTCTCTCCAGTCCTGAAGACAGTTGTAGACAAAGCATCTCCAGATCACAATGCCTCCGAAGGGCTCCAGTGCATCAGCGAGCATATTGGAACCGTCAGCATGTGTCCGGTTATAGGTAAACGGCCCAGGGCGACCCTCAGAATCCGCCTTGACGACAAAGCCCCCAAAATCAGGTATGTAGCTGTATATTTCCTGTGCCTTATCCTTCCACCAAGCCGCAACCTTCTCATCGAGCGGGTCAGCCGTAGCTATCCCTGCAAGCTGAATCGGGCTGGCATAATTGACACTAAGAAACGTCTTAATCCCATACGCTCTAAAAATCCCCGCCACCTTCGCCACATCCGGCAAAAACTCCGGTGTGATCAGCCGCGTTTCCACCTCATGCACGTTCACGTTGTTAATCGCAATACCATTGATTCCAATCGAGGCCATCAAGCGGGCATAATCACGAATTCGTGCATCATCTTGAACAAACTGATGATCCTTGAAGAAGATGGATCTGCCCGCATAACCCCGCTCGATGGAACCGTCCATATTGTCCCAATGGTTCATCATTCTCAGCTGGTTCTTGGGATTCTCTATAATGTGAAGATCTCTTAATTCCTCTCCCATTTGAAGCAGACGAAGCAAATGAAATGCTCCATACAGCAGCCCCTTATCGGTCTTTCCCACAACATAAAGAGAATGAATTGCCGTACTGTTATCAGAAAAAGACTTAAGGACATATCCTTCCTCATTCAGCTCTTGTGCCCATGAAGCTGCATCAAGCTCTGGCGGCAATTCCTCTTGGACGACAGCTAGACGAATACAGTCTGTTGTTAATTTATCGCTGGAGTCCAGCACTTCAGGCAGTACACCGAACATTTCCGAGATTCCATATTGCAGCTCCCGAAGGGCTGACTCTGTAATGTGGGAACGTTCCATACATCCAATTTTGGAAATTTCAAAAGAACCCTGCCAGGATGCCATACTCTCGTATCTAAGCCAGCCGCGGTCTGCAGCAGAATGTGGAAGCTGTGTGATCTGTGCCATGACGTAAAAACTCCTCTCCCTTACCTTGCTTTAAATTATACCTAGCCTAAAAAGTCCCTCACACAAAATAATGCGGGTATTTCTCACGCAATATATCTTGATCTACAACGACAAGCCGCAGATGATTTTCCATCATCTTTCCGGCCAGCTCCGTCTCTTTGTTCACAATCAATTGATAAATCTGCTTGTGCTGCGAAATGATGTTCTCCCAGTTGGAATCCGTCAACAGCCGGAGCAGTCTTAGACGATTGAAATGAATGTTAAGCTGCTGCAGCATTTTCCAGGTCCGCTGCTTACCAGTGCCATGAAAAAGAATCTGGTGAAATTCCTCATCGAGCTCAAACAGCTTTTGGTAGTTCTTCTTATCTGCACATACGTCCTGCATCGCAATGTTCGTCTCCAGCTTGAACTTGAATTCCTCTGGAAAGTGCTCACAGCACAGCTCTACGATTTCCTTCTCCAGCTTCTCCCTAATGAATCTGCCCTCCTCTACATGAGCAAGATGAATACGGGAGACAAGGGTTCCGCTCTGCGGAATTATATCGAGCAGCTCCTCTTCAGCCAGCTTCATAAACGCTTCGCGGACTGGAGTTCTGCTTACATTCAGTTCATCCGCAATTTCTTTCTCTGAGATCTTCGTCCCTGGCGGAAGCTCCAGGCGTAGAATACGATCCTTCAATAAATCATAGGAGTAGGCTCTGGTTGAGCCTTTGATCTTCTGCTCAGTCGACATACCGTTACCTCTTTCTTCGAAGCTATTTGGTTCCGCTTGCTGTTATACTACCTGAAAGATGGGGGCAACTGGAATAAAGTGAACCGGCACATTCGGGAATTGCTGACGAATCCTGTCTGCGGCTCGCCTCATCCCCGGCTCTTCGCTGGCCGCATGGCCTGTGAGGATCAGTGACTTGCTGCCTCCAAGGGCTGACGCATCCCGTATGTATTCAGGGGTCTCCCATTCCGGTCCCTCACCTGCAATAATGAGCTGCAGCTGTTCATTCTCATACATAGGAATCAGGTGCGGACCTCCACCCCTGTATCCCACAGTGATACCTATACGGTCACATATCATATCCATATTTCCAATAACTCTAACATGAGAGAGCTGAAGCTTCGCCTTGAGATGCTCCGTAATTTGCCTTACCGTTTGACCTGATGGCAGATGAATAATGGATGCTGAAGACAAGTGCCGAATTGCATATCTGTCATATCCAATCGCTTCAATCAGCCCAAGTGTAATTTCATCAGGAGTATATCGGTGTGGATAATCATGAAATCGATAAACCGTTAGATGCCTCGCCTCAATAAGCGCCTGCTTCGCTTGGTATACCGGATCTGACTTCAGCATTTCATGTGCTCCCTCATGATGACTGTAGAACAATCCCTCATGGGTAATAAACAGGTTGGCTCCAAGCTCTGCCGCTCTATTTAGTGCTTCATAAGTTGCGGAGAATGATACTGCAATGCCCTGGACGAGCTCATGCGAACGGCCGCATATGATCTTGTCTACTGTCGACTCAAGCACACCGGCCGGCTCCTCCAAGCTGCGGATCACATCCTGTACGGTGACATCCAATATTCTCACTCTCCAGTGTCTTGATTTTTGAAGGTTCAGTCGTCATCAATAAAAGAGGAGGCAGCCTTTTCGTAGGCGAAACGGCTGCCTCCTGCGATAACCTTAACTTTTACTCGCCTGAACGTTTACTCACCAGCTTGTGCCTTATACTCCTTGTACGTTTCATTCGCAATTTCTAGATATTGAGACACACCTTGGCTCTCCAGTTCCGATACAAATGTATCGAATTCGGACAGATCACGCTCGCCAAGAATGAATTTGAACGTATTCTGATCGGTATAATCCTTCAGCGGTGTGCTGAGGAGAGTGACTCTTTCGCGTTCTTCAACAGAATAAGGGATTGGTGGTTCAGCAGGAATCACTTCCTTGACTTCCTTCATATCATTTTGGAATTTAAGCTCTTCTTCACTAAACATGGAATGAAGCAGCTCTGTCGCACCACCATAAGCAAATACACCGCCGGAGAAACCATGATCGATACGCAAATCTTGTGTACCCTCTGGGTTCAAGCCATTATAGTTAATATCGTCTACAAGCTTCCGTACTCCATTTTCCTTAGTGAACGTCTCGCCCTCTATGCCCCACTTCGCAAATTCCTGACCTTCATCACTGTAATACAACCAGTCAATGAATTGCATAATGGCTTTAAAGTTCTCGCTCTCCAATGCTTTGGAAGAGATCATCACACCATTCTCCAGTCTGGAACCGGACATTAACTGCCCTGCTGGGCCGCCAGGCACTGTAATCTTGGAAATGGAATAGTTGTCTTTGCCTAGCGTCTTATCCATATCGCTGCGATGCATGACCACCGTTTGAGAGTTGCCGTTGATGACAAAGGATTTGCCGGAAACGAATTTTTGAACCGCCTGATCATCATCCTGAGTGAAGCTCTCTTTGTCCAAAAGCCCTTCCTCTACCAGCTTGTTAAAGTACTCCAGCATTTCTTTATACTCTGGTGTCGTTGCTGTATATACGAATTGATCCTGATCTTCCTTGAAAGTGAGTCCATTGCCAAAACCCCAGCCGGCTTTGGTTCCAAAGCCCATTGCAGCAATGCTCAACGTACTATTGAATTTGAAGCGATCAGAGAATGGAATGGAGTCCGGATACTCCTCCTTCAATTGTTTAAGTGCGGTATACAGCTCATCCCAAGTCGTTGGAATCGCAATGTTGTGCTTCTCGAAAATGTCCGTTCTCACGATGAGAGTGTAGTCTGGCCATACAGCTTCATGAAGACCAGGAAGTACATAGTATTTGCCATCTTCCTGCTTGAGTCCCTCAAGCTCGTCTTCAAGCCCCCATTTCTCCACTTTATCCTTGTAGTTCGGCATCAGATCTACGTAATCGCTTACAGGAAGTGCTGCCCCCGAAGCAACAAAGGGAGCTTCTTCTCCTGGGTAAGTCTTCGGAATAATGAGCGGAGCATCTCCAGAACTAATGAGCAGTGAACGTTTCTGGCTGTAATCACTCATCGGCACAATCGTAGGCTGCAATGTAACGCCTGTGATCTCCGTGATTTTCTTGAAGAGCGTCCAGTCTTGCTTGATCGGGTAAGCCGGATTGTCGTTATACATAATAGACAGATTAAAAGGTTCCGTCGCCTTGAACGTATCGCCTATATCGTAGGACTCCATCGCGCCCTTGTTCTGAATTTCCGCTTCCTGAGTGCCAAGGCCATTGCTGCATGCTGCCAGAGACAAGCTCAGTAATCCTGTGAGCAATACTTTACCCCATTTTTTCTTCATCTCAACATCCCCCTACGATTTGTAATCTCGCAATTTGTGGTTCTCTAAGCCATTGTGACCGAGAGATAGGAATCCTTACCCTTTGACAGATCCGAGCATGACACCAGAAACAAAGTACTTTTGAACGAAAGGATAAATCGTTAGTATAGGTAAAATGGTAAGAACCATGGTCACCGATTTGATGTTTGCTGATATCTGAGTCAAATTATCCGCGGAAGTCGCACCAACTGCTGCACCGCCTGTTGCCGCAGCGATCATGTTCCGCAGATAGATGGTGACAGGGAACAGCTCCTTCTTATCCAGATAGATGAAGGCTGGGAACCAGGAGTTCCAGTGTGCTACCGCATAGAAGAGAATCATGGTAGCCAGCACGGCTTTACTTAACGGAAGCACAATGCGAAGCAATATCCCGTATGTGTTCAGTCCGTCAATCGCAGCGGCTTCCTCCAGCTCCTCCGGCATATTCTCAAAGAAGGATTTCATAATAAGCATGTTGTAGATGCTGATCGCACCGGGAAGAACAATTGCCCACATGGAGTTTGCCATTCCAAGGGTGTTGATCAGGACATAGTTCGGGATTAAACCCCCGTTAAAGAACATGGTGAACACAGCGAACACCGTCAGGAATTTGCGTCCCATCAGCCGTTTTCTGGATAAGGCGTACGCAAAGATTGTAGTCAAGAACATCGATATCAGAGTTCCGACGACAGCGTATATGATGGTGTTCTTATAGTTAGTCCAGAACATGGAATCGCTTGCAACTTTCTTGTAGGTCTCAATATTGAAGCCTCTCGGAATCAGATTGACCTGACCGGAATTGATATAGGCTTCACTGCTGAAAGATTGAGCAACAACGTTGAGAAAAGGATATAGCGTAATGAACACGATGAATATAAGAGCTGATGCGTTAAATACCTTAAAGACCTTATACGATACAGATTCCTTCATGTGGCTGCCTCCTTACCATAAGCTTCTTTCCGTTACCTTGCGTGAGATCGCATTGACGGATAATACAAGGATAAGTCCGATGATAGATTCAAATAATCCGATCGCTGTCGCGTAGCTGAAGTTACTGGATCCAAGACCTACGCGATACAGATAAGTCGAGATCACGTCGGATGTCTCATAAATCAGCGGATTGTACAGGAGTAGAATCTTCTCAAAGCCGACAGCCAGGAAGCTGCCCATATTCAGAATCAGTACGGTAACAATCGTAGGCAATATCCCCGGAATCGTTACATGCAGCGTCTGTTTCCATCTGTTTGCGCCGTCAATTCTAGCTGCTTCATAGAGGGAATCATCGATCGTTGTCAGTGCAGCAAGATACAAAATTGCTCCCCAGCCCATTCCCTGCCATATTTCAGATGTGACATAAATGGTGCGGAACCAGTCAGCCTGCTGCATAAAGTTGATCGGGTCTCCACCGAAAAATTGGATCAGTGAATTGATCGAGCCATTCAAAGCCGTCAGCTGCAAGATCATCCCTGCGACAATGACAATGGATAAAAAGTGAGGCAGGTACGAAGCCGTCTGAACAAACTTCTTGAACTTCTTGTTCTTGACCTCATTTAGCAGCAGTGCGAATACAATCGGCATCGGGAAGGTTAACAGCATCGTAAGTCCGCCCAGAATGAGCGTATTACTGAATACTCTCCAGAAGGTTGGATCCTCGATAAACATGCGGAAGTAATGAAGTCCGACCCACTGCTCTCCAAAGATACTGCCCCCGGGCACAAATCTTCTAAAAGCGATAACATTACCAATCATTGGCCCATACTTGAATATGAGCAGGTACAGAATCGGCAGAATCAATAGAGAGTAGAGCTGCCAGTCTTTACGCAGAAGATAAAGGATCGTTCTCCGTTTGCTCTTACTCACCACCTTCATCTCCGGCATGGGTGGATTTACAGTCTTCGGTTCCATAGCTTATTTCACTCCTATCCGTATAAACAAGTTGATAAAACCGCTTACAATTCTGAAATGAGCTATTTTTACCCATTTCGTTCTAATCCGGATTTAAACCCCCTTCTGTTGTTGAAGCGCTTACAAATTTGCATTAAAATGAAAAAACGTGAATGGGTGCAACAAGTGGAATTGCGATCTGTGCTGAAATTGAAGCTGGATATGCAGCTTAGATATGAAGCTGTGAAAGTGAAGCTATTGCATACTAGTCATACTAGTATGGTAGTTGGTTGCTCTTATTGTAATGAAGGAGTTTGATGAATTCAATACATTTTTCTTAAAATTTGTTATATATGCTTTAAAACGCATAAAATGGGTAAATCTGAGCTAATTAAAGGCATGATTATGAAATGACAAAAAATAACGGCCTCGCGATCGGATCTGCGGAAGCCGTTATTCATGAACCCTTATAATGATGTGAATCTGCTGTATTAACAGATACAGGTTTTGCGTTTCTTGAACAGCCTGCCCTTCTCTTCCACTCTGCGGATATACTCCTCTGCCAGCGGTATTTTGCAAGCCGTATTCCCTACATCTACATGGACTTTGCCGATCTCTTGTGCTACATTCATTGCCTGCTCATGGAGTGGCTGGACATAGCTCCCCACGCTGATGACAAAGCCATTCATTACAGACCTCACCCAATTCTGTTCCTCATGTATCGTCGATCTTACACGTTCCAGCAAACCAGCCAGTTCTGCCAGATCAAGCTCATCGTCCGGTGTGATGGATACATAATTCGAATAGGTACTCCAGCCGGCCGTTGCAACCATCTCTTCGTCCGATTGAATCCACTTCATTGCCAGTTCTCTGGCGAATGGACTCTCTGCGGTCAACCACGCCACCGGATACTCGGCAATCATGTACCAGTAAGCCTGCTGTACCCAAGCTTCCAGCAGCTCCTTGGAGACCAGCTTTGGATTCACGGTAAGACCTGCCAAATACATGGCATCACTATTACCTGTGCTAAATAGCGACTGCGCAACCTCCTGATCCTTCTTCACTTCCTTTACGAGCCTCTTCTTCATGTCACCGACTCTGACGCCGAAGAATGGCTCTCGAGCCCCGTGCCGCAGGAATGTCTTCTTGGTCTGCTCTGTCCCCAGCTCCTCCAGAGTGCTCATCACTTGATCTAGTGTTAATGCTCCCACACCGCTTCACCTTCTTTCCTGTCATTTTTTATCCAATCGATCTATGTCATGGCCTCTTTCTTGATCTGACTGTGAAACAAATCACTGTAAAATCCTTCTGCAGCAAGAAGCTCATCATGCGAGCCCTGCTCAATCAAGCGTCCATCCTTCAGCACCAATATCTTGTCCGCCTGCCGAATTGTATTTAAGCGATGGGCAATAACAAAGCTGGTTCGCCCTTTCATGAGCCTTGCAAGACCTTCCTGAATTTTGATCTCCGTCACCGTATCAATACTGCTCGTCGCTTCATCGAGTACAATAATTGCCGGATTCGCAAGCATGGCACGGGCGATGGCAAGCAGCTGCTTCTGTCCTTGGCTGATGCCGCTGCCGTCTGCGCTCAGCACTTGATCGTAGCCCTTTTTAAGCCGAGTAATAAAGGAATGCGCATTCGCCAGCTTGGCAGCTTCCTCCACCTCTTCATCGGTCGCACTCAGCCGGCCATAACGAATATTTTCCCTTATCGTTCCTTCAAACAAGAAGGATTCCTGGAGCACAAAGGACATATGAGAACGAAGGCTCTCACGCGATATCTTGGTTACATCCTGTCCATCAACAGAGATCTGCCCTTGATCGGGATTGTAGAATCTCGAGATCAGCTGGATCAGTGTGGTTTTGCCAGCACCGGTTGGCCCCACAAGCGCAACCATCTCTCCCGGCTTGGCAGAGAAGGATATGTCCTGTAGTGTTGCCCCTTTTTCCTCATAACCAAAGGACACTTGCTCAAATCTGACCGCCCCTTCGACATGATTCAGCTTCTCTGCACCGATCTCATCCTTCATCTCCTCATCCTCATCCATGACCTCAAATACACGCTCGGCCCCTGCAATGGCAGACAGAACGGTATTCCACTGATTCGCGAGATCATTAAGCGGTCGGGTAAACTGGCGTGCATACTCTGCAAAGATAATGATTACACCGATGGTTATCATATCGTTAATGACCATGATGCCGCCGATTCCGGCAATGATCGCAAAGCTCAGATTGTTCAGGCTGTTCATCAGCTTCGGAATAAACCCTGATATCGTCTGCGCCCAGAAGCCTGAGAGTCTGATCTTATCATTTTTCTCCTGGAAGGAGTTAATCACTCGTTCTTCTTGAGAGAAAGCTTTGATAATTCTCTGGCCCGATAACGTCTCCTCTATGTAACCGTTCAGATCACCCAGATTCTTCTGACGTTCCTTGAATAAAGGTCCCGTACGACGGGTAATCCAGCGCATGCCGAGCACCATCAGCGGAATCACGATAAATGTAAGCAAAGTAAGCAGCGGGCTGAGTGTCAGCATCACGGTCACTACTCCCACCAGCGTAAGGATACTTGAAGTCACCTGAATAATGGACCCATTCAGCGTAGCGCTGACATTCTCAATATCGTTCGTGAGCCGGCTCATAATCTCCCCTTGCTGCCGTTTGCCGAAGAACGGAATTGGCAGCCGGTGCAAATGGGTGAATAGATCAAACCGCATACGATAGACCGTTTCCTGTGCGACCTCAATCATCCATATGCTTTGTAGAAAGGCAAAGATCGGATGCAGCAGATACACTGCCCCTAGCGCACAGAGGAAGTAAATCCAATCTTGACCCGACTCTCCGACAAGATAAGTATCGATGGCAACACCAATCAGATAGGGGCCCAGCAGGGCAAGAGCTGAAGTAAGAACGACCATAAATAGAACCAGAGTAAGCTTAAGCCGTCTCTTCGCAAGATAGGACCATATTCGTTTTAGCGTCCAGGACCAATCCTTGGCCTTGGCGGTCTTCTTAGCCGCTCCCTTTCCGAGCCCTGCTTTGTTCCTGAGCACCTCGGAAGGCGGCTGTCGAAAAGGTTCAACCAGTTGTTTAAGCATGCTTAGCCTCCTGTCCAAATTGGGATTCGTATATCCGTCTATACAATTCCGAATCCTGCAGAAGCTCCTGATGTGTCCCTTGTGCGATCAATCTTCCTTCATCCAGCAGCAGAATCAGATCCGACGACAAGGTTGATGAAATCTTCTGCGTAATTAGAAATGTCGTGCATGACAGCTCCGACAGCTCGTTAAGTAGTGCTGCCTCTGTCTTGACATCGAGTGCACTTGTACTGTCATCCAGTATTAAAATTTGTGGATTCCGGACAAGAGCTCTTGCAATGGACAAGCGCTGCTTCTGCCCACCCGACAAGTTGACTCCACGCTGGCCAAGCATCGTATCATAGCCGTTCGTGAGCGACTCAATCGTGTGATGGATCTGGGCTTTGCGCGCAGCCTCCTTCACTTCTTCATCACTGGCCTGCGGATTTCCCCAAGCAATATTTTCCTTGACACTACCTGTAAAGAGTACGGCTTCCTGGGGAACATAACCGATAAAGCCGCGCAGATCGTCCACCGGATATTGCTGTACATTCTTCCCGTCAATGCGGATTATTCCTTCATCCGGATCATATAAACGAAGGAGCAGCTGTACAAGAGAAGTCTTGCCTGAGCCGGTTGCTCCCATAATCGCAATACGCTCTCCAGCCTTCGCTTCGAAGGACACGTTCTCCAGCACATGAAGGTCGCTTCCCGGATAACTGAAGCTTACCTGCTCGTATTGCACACTCTGTTTAACGGCAGAGTTCTTGCCTTCTGTTGTTATTTTAGCAGCACTGCTTCCTTCCGCTGCCTGAACAGAATCGAACCCAGCCTGATCCGTATCAAGCACTTCACTAACCCGGTGTCGCGATGCACTTGCCCGTGATAATGTTGCGACGATCCATGAGAGCATGGATAAGGAGCCCATCGTTCTTACCGCATAATTGACGACCGCTACAACCTCTCCCATTGTCGCATCACCCGTGATGTTAATATCATTTCTCCCGAACCATAGAATGGTCAGAATGCTTGCATTCATAACAAGCATAATGAATGGCATCGTCGTTTCTGCGAAACGCTGGGCCGCCATCGTTGAATTCATCAAATGGCGAATCGAGCGTCCGAATCGTTCAATCTCATGGCCCATGCGGACGAACACCCGGATTAAACGAATGCCGATCAAATTTTCCTGTGCGACGCCATTGACTTCATCCAATCTCTTCTGAACGGTACGGAACATGAGGGATACTTTCTTCATAATGTAAAAAATGAACAGCAGCAGCACAGGCACCGTAACCGCCAGAAATAATCCCAGCTTCACGTTGACAACCAGTGCCATGATAACGCTTCCGATCACGACAAGCGGAACACGGGTCGCAAACCGCAGCCCCATAAACACCGTGTCCTGAAGCTGGGTGATATCCCCTGTCAGCCGGATAATCAGCGAAGAGGTAGCGAACCGGTTGAATACAGCGTAAGAGAACGACTGAACCTTCTTGTACAGCGATTCCCTAAGATCGGCTCCAAAGCCTTGGCTTGCATGGGCAGCATAAAACGAGCTTGAGATCCCAGCAGCAAATGCAATGAAGGCACTGATCAGCAGCACACCTCCCCACGTCCACACCACAGAGAGATTCTCCTGCTGAATACCGTCATCGATAATCTTCTGGATCAGATAGGGCTGAATCAGCTCAACCATAAGCTCAAGCAGCAGCATGAATAGTGCTGCAATTGCCGCTACCTTGTACTTCCGCAAATAACTGAATATTAGAGCCATGTACATTCCTCCGATGATTCACTGATTACTCCCAAAAATACACTCATATGTATATTATAACGTAGATTGATTGTTCTCTACCTCTCTATCAGTAAAAAAATAACCGCACCCCTACGTAGGGTGCGGTTATTCCTGTGCACGAATTCATCCATTCGGTTGATTTACGGTTTTTTTACAACAGGAATCCAGATCTCACTCCGATAATTCGGCAAGGAGGTATCCTTGCTCTCATTCCACAGCATCTCGGGTCCTGGCGCTGCTTCATAATTAGAAGAAGGGAACCAGTCTGCATAGATTCGGCCCCAAACCTCCTGCAGCTTATCCGGGAAATTACCCACCGCTTCAAACACAGCCCACGTCAGGGCAGGTACTTCAAGCACATGATAGTGCGAAGGCGGTGCGAGTGTTGTGGCTGCTCCAATATAATGATCCAGCTCTCCCTGCTCCTCCATTCTTCCCTCGGAGAATCTCGTGGAGGCACTAATTAAACCTGCAGGCTCTATGCTCGATAATGCCTTAAGCTCTGTTATTCGCTGTTCATTAAGCTGGCTCCACATGGAAGCAATCTCTGGATTCACTCCGTGAAAGACGATAGGAACCCGCTTATACAGCCCGACAATGCGAAAAGCCTCTTTCTCTACAATTCGATAATTCATTTCTTCTCCTCCTCTAATTGACAAGTAGAAGCTCAGCTTGGGATAGGCTTTGAGATTTTTTCCGGTATGGAGGACTTCCGACGGCAGTATGCCATGCATGCTGTGAAAAGCACGAGTGAATGAATCTGGCGAGTTATATCCGTATTTGAGCGCTACATCAATAATTCTGAGCCCCGGCTTTGCCTCCATTAATTCCTGCCCTGCCAGCGTCAGTCTTCTGCGCCGAATATATTCAGAGATCGGAAGTCCGGCGAGAAAGGAAAACATCCGCTTAAAATGATATTCAGAGCAGCCCGCTGCCCTTGCTGCCTGTTTATAATCCAGCTCATCCAATAAATGTTCTTCCATATATTCCATTGCACAGTTCATGCCTGCAAGAAAATCCATACCCACACTGGCTTCCTCCTTCGCATTTAGATTAACAGGAACATAGAGAGACTCTCTCGACTTATGCTGCACGCATTGTGCAGGGTCTGCTTCAACCTTATCTTAGCAAAAAAGCTGTCCAAGCGAATCATCGTTTGGACAGCTCCTATTGAACCCTGAGGGATCGCCTATTGCTGGAAAATCAGCACTAGGGTACTAAGTATGCTACAGATTCAGCAGCAGCCATTACTTCTGCGCTCTTTGCTTCTCCAGTTCTCTCAGCTCGATCCGGCGAATCTTACCTGAGCTTGTCTTGGGAAGATCTGAGATAAACTCAATCCGGCGCGGATATTTGTATGGAGCGGTAATGCTCTTCACATGCTGCTGCAGCTCCTTAACAAGCGCATCTGAGCCTTCCACACCATCCTTCAATACGACAAAGGCTTTGACAATATTCCCGCGGGTTTCATCTGGACTCGCTACCGCCGCGCACTCCTTCACGGCTGTGTGCTTCATCAAGGCTTCCTCTACCTCGAATGGACCAATCGTATAGCCTGAGCTGATAATAATGTCATCACCGCGGCCTTCAAACCAGAAATAACCGTCCTCATCAAGGCTAGCCCGGTCGCCGGTGATGAAGTACTCTCCGAGAGTATTGGCCGGCTTGCGTTCCGGATCCAGATAGTAGCTGCGGAACAAGGCAGGCATTTCAATATGAACCGCGATATTTCCAACCGTGCCTCGTGCCACCGGCTGACCTTCATCGTCCACCACTTGCACGAGCCCCGGCGAGATCGATTGCCCCATCGCACCCTTGCGGAATGGCATCCCCTTCAGATTCCCGATGAGCAGCGTGCTCTCTGTCTGTCCGTAACCGTCGCGAATCGTTATGTTGAAGTATCGTTCAAAGGTGCTGATGACTTCCAGATTCAGCGGTTCACCCGCCGATACCGCACTGCGGAGAGCAGACAAGTCATATTGCTCCAAACCATCGGATTTGGCCATCAATCGGTACTCCGTTGGTGTACAACAGAGGACATTAATCCGGTATTCCTGCAGCAGTCTGAGATAATGGGAAGAATCAAAGGAGCCGCTGAATACAAAGCCGGTTGCTCCATGACCGAGTACAGATAGGAATGGACTCCAGATCCACTTCTGCCATCCCGGTGCCGCGGTTGCCCACACCGTGTCTTCTGGCTGAATATCCAGCCAAGGGGACGTGATACGCAGATGGGCATAACCCCAGCCGTGTGTATGCACAACCCCTTTGGGGTTGCCCGTCGTACCGGAGGTATAAGTCAGAATTGCAATGTCATCCCGGTGTGTTTCCACGGCTGGACGCATTTCAGGCTGATTCTCCATCAGCTGGCTCAGCATGGACCAGCCCTCTTGCTGCTCTCCTCCCTCAGCCGAGACAGCAATGCGGAAATCAAGCCCAGGCAGCGGCTCTTCGATCCGATTCACTTCATCTGTTACCGTAGACCATGCAATAACAGCCCGAGCCTTGGAGTGCTCCAGACGGTAAGACAGGTCCTTCGCTCGCAGCATTTCCGACGAAGGGATGATAACGAGACCCAGCTTGAGACAAGCAATATAAATCGCATAGGCGATGACTCTTCGAGGTACCATGACCAGAACGCGATCCCCCTTCGTCAGACCCAGTTTCTCAAGTCCTCCGGCAATCTGATTCGCCTTCTTGATCAGCGCGCCATATGTAATCTCTTCATATTGTCCATGCTCATCTAAGCATTTGAGTGCAATCTTATCCTCACGATGCTGTTCCATTTCCGAAGTCATATTATATAGTTCAGGGGCAACCCAATGTTCATAATTCACGTTCATCTTCTCCTTCGTGACCATGTGTTTGGATTATTATAACATGTCCTAGTACCAGGTGCTAATCCTTTTACCCCTTGCCGAGGATTGAGATGGGAATTATTGTATGATACCTTCTATTGGTTCACTCTGGACTACCGTATTTTGCAGTTGTCCCTCTTCCTTAATCTGGATACTAAGACCAAGGAGCAGGAAGAGGCGGTATTCGCTAATTTCTGGTCTTAGGACCAGGCTTTCGTCAAAATAAAAACACCCTGCTCCCAACCCCGGAGTACCGAGCTTGAGCACAAGGTGTATGAACTTAGATCATATGTATGTACACAGGAGCATCCACTGCTAGGATAGCATTCCCTTATATACACCGGGTACTGAGCCTTCAATAACAGTGGCTCCCGTAGTTTTGGCATAGAAATCGACGGGTCCTGCTCCTCCGATCACCGCATAGCCATATCCATCCTGCTTCATGTAGTCAAGAGCATAGAGCAGCAGCATTTTGCCGATTCCGCGCCCACGTTCATGCTCATCAACTCCAGTTGGTCCAAAGAAACCCTTAACCGTTGCATCGTAACACGCAAATCCAAGCAGCTTGCCGTTCTCGACAGCAATAAGACATGTGATCGGTGATCTGGCAAATGCAACCTCGCATTCACTTACCCAGCCTTTTCCAAAATGGGCTCCGACCCATTCACTTACAACATGCTTCTCCGGTGCAATTGCCCGGCGGATGGTGACTCCTGTTCGCCCCTCATAGCTGGCTCTCCCTTCCACCTCAGGCAAATCATACAGCTTAACGAGCATATCCGGCATAGTATCCTCCCTAATCGTCTGTTCCTATGGAACAGAATTATGTGCTACCTAGAGTATAAAGGAGATCCGCCTGCAAATGCTTGAGCTAATTCGCTCAATATTTTCAAAATCTTGCTGTTTCGAATCCATTTCATCACTTATTAAAAAGGTCCATATGCATAATGTGTGGTCGTTTCACAAACCATGATACAACAAACACCGAAGAAGGAAGGGAAGATAATGAAGAACAAAGACAGCTACAAATTTGCTGAGCTGAATGATCAATCGGAGGCTGTTGAACTGATTCAACGCACTGAGCAGCTGCTTACAGAACAGCACGGGGCGCCGATTACCCTTATTGCTTATGAGTCAGCGAAGGATAAGGATACAGCTGAAGACTAACTTTCTTAGATGAATTCTCTAGAAAGCAATTGTCAGCATAATCATCATCCAGCGAACAAACACGGAGGGATCGAATTCAGACAGATTAATGCTGAATCCAAAATCACCTGTAAATTTAGGAAGCTCGGGAGCAGGAGGATCAACCTCATACGTTTCTTTTAATCTCTGCTGAATTTCCTTCGACATTTCACTTTCTTCAAGACCTAACGGGCCTTTGGTCGATTGATCAGCTGATACAGAAACTGCCTGGGTCTGATCCGCTCCATATGCATCTGCATGAACACCCGATGCAAGGGAAGCGGATAATAGAAGTGTCATAAATACTGCGGTGCATTTTCTTTTTAACATCAAATGAGTTCATCCATTCTGTCTTCATACTTATGTAGTCGAATCTATTCTAGCAGAAACCCGTGTGTAACTAAAACAAAGAACACAGAGCACTATAAGATGAAGAACAGCAAGGTGAACATATGCTTGATATACTGTGCCCACGCAGTCAAATTCAGATCCACCATTGAGAGGCTTGCTCCTAGATCCCCTATAAAGGATACTATCGAATCGTTAGTCGGGACTGGCTTTTCCAGTCCATATATCTCTCTCAGTCGCTCTTGTTCTTCTTCAGACACGGCAGCAGCCTCTTTTCATTTTGGAATTATATCCAAATTATACCATATTAAATGACAAAAAAGGCTCTCATAACCCTATGAGTGCCTCCGTGCCTTCTTCTTCATTATTATTGACCTACCTTCTAATTAACCTACCTTCTGTCTCCGCGCTTTTCCTACGATTCCTTTCATCCGGCTGCCGCATTTACAAGAGATGCTGTGCTTCAATATTTTTAATTCTCCGCCGCAGACAGGGCAGATTGATCGAACAGAACTCATATCCAAATGTAAATCCTCCTCCATTAAAGATGTAATGCCATTATTTTTATCATTTGTTACGCGGTCTTGCCTATGTCAAAAAGAACAGCTTGCTCCTATCGCTGAATAGAATAGAATGTTGTATGCTATTGATTGTTACATAGAAATGCTTTATAGGAATGTGATATAAAAATTTTACATAAAAAGGAGCATTGAAATCATGAACACACCGTTTCAACCGCCTTACTATGCCGTCATTTTCTCCTCCAAGCGTACAGAAGGGGATAACGGGTACGGCATTATGGCTGACAAGATGGTAGAGCTTGCTTCACGTCAACCCGGCTTTCTTGGTGTTGAATCGGCCCGTGATGAAGAGCTGGGAATCACCGTATCCTATTGGAAGGATCTCGAATCCATTCGTACCTGGAAAGAGCATTCGGCGCATCAGATCGCACAGGAACGCGGCAAAAAGGAATGGTATCGCTCCTTCTCGCTCCGTGTGGCCTTAGTGGAAAGGGATCGTTTTTTTGAAATGTAGCACGCTGATTCCATACATAGAATAACATCTTCTGATTCAAAAACTCCTCATCTTCGTAATATCTTAATATACTCTTCCCTAAACTCTCATACTAAGCTTCTGAATGAATGTTTTATGTGAATCAAAGAATACTATTTAAAGATGGCCCTTGTGACTAGAGGACAAAACAGGCCATCTTTTCTTTGATATTAAGATAATCTTTCCTTAAAATTTGAGTTAGCAGCTTAGCTAGCTCTGCATTTATATTTCCAGTCAGTTAATGATACCGTTTACAAAATAGGGTAATCGTCTGCATCAGCTGCAGTAAACAGAAAAGGAGCGTGAAGATATGAAGAAGCCCAGTAAGCGAACCGTGCTCATCGTAAGGTTTCTTCTAGCTTCACCCGGCCGTTATACCACTGTCCGTGAACTGTCGGATGCACTTGATGTCAGTGAACGAACGATTAAACGCGAGCTGCCCCTTACTGAAGAGTGGCTGGATAAGCAAGGAGTAACCCTGACACGTAAACCGGGCTACGGGCTTATGATCGAGGGAGACAGCAATACTTTAGCTGCACTTGAGACGGAGATGGATTCGATATCGGTAAGTCCTTCCTTCTCAAGAGAGGAACGCCGCTATTTTATTATATCGGAGCTGCTCCTTGCTTCTGAGCCTATTAAGCTGTATGCCTTTGCTTCCAGGTTCAAAGTAACGGAAGGCACACTGAGCAATGATCTGGATCGGATTGAGGAATGGCTCAGCAGCTTCCGTATGGAGCTCATACGTAAACCGGGATACGGCGTATACGTTCAGGGCAATGAAAAAGACGTCCGTACTGCCTTAATCCACCTGCTGCATGAGCATTTGGACGAATATGAATTAATTCATCTCATCAGGGATCGGGATAAAGAAAGTGAAGACAATCTGAGTAAAGTGCAGTCTCATATTCGAAATCGTCTCCTAAACCTGGTTGAGGAGAGCACGATTGTGCAGCTTGAGAGATATTTGACCGAGCTGGAGCAGCATATGCAATTGAAGCTGACCGACAGCGCCTTTATCGGCCTAGCCGTCCATCTGGCACTTGCGATTGAACGAATGAGATCAGGTCAACGGATTACCATTCCGTCTCAGGTGCTTCATGAATTGAAGCGTCATCCTTCATTCAAGGCTGCTCAAATGCTGGTGAATCGGCTTGAGGATGCTTTTTCCCTCTCGATTCCCGAGGATGAGACCGGCTATATTACGATGCATTTAAAGGGTGCGGAGATTAAGCTCGATGCCGAAAAGGAAGCGGATTATGAAAATGTCAGCTTTGAGCTGGTACGGCTGGCACGAGATATCCTGAAAAAGGCCGAGGCTCTCACAGGTCTTGAGCTGAAGAGCAACAGCCGCCTCTTCTTTGGCTTCATTAATCATCTCGGTCCCGCTGTTGAACGGCTAAAGCTGGGTCTGGATATACGTAACCCCCTGCTTAGACAGATTAAAGAGCAATACGCAAGTGTATACGATATTGCACGTAATTGCTCCAAGGTACTTGAAGAATATGTCGGGCTGCCCATACCAGATGCCGAAATTGGCTATATTGCGCTCCATCTTGGAGCCATGCTGGAATATGCGGAAGCCAAATACATGAAAAATTCTGTTCAGGTATTGGTTGTCTGTGCAAGCGGGATTGGGACTTCCAGTCTGCTCCAAACCCGAATCCGCAAGGAATTTCCGACGCTTCACATTGCTGCTGTGGTATCTGCTGCTGAAACGGAAAGCTATGAAGATCAGGTTGACCTCATCATCTCAACAGTGGATCTCGTCAGCCGGCTGCCCGTCGTGCGCGTGTCCCCCTTGCTTGGTGAAAGAGACATCGAGAAAGTCAGAGCCATGCTTGAGGATACATCTCCACATACGGACCGGGTACCGCTGAGTAAGGAAACCTCGGGTTCACTTGCTGAATCACTGCAGAAGCAAAAAAGGCTGATTGAAGGCATTCAGGACCTTCTGAATAACCTTGTGATCCAGGATGGAGCTCACTTTGGTTCGATTGATGAGCTAATTGAGAGAATCGCCGGGAATTATGCCAAGGATGAAGCCGGAACGTCCCAGTTAATTCAAGAGCTGCAAGAGAGAGAGAAGCTCGGCGAGACGATTCTGTCCCAGGAAGGCATCTTCCTTCTTCATTGCCGCTCCACTGTCATTTCGAAGCTGGCGCTGAGCGTTCTCCGATTCACGGAGCCGATCACGTACGGTGCGGATAAGGAGGCTCGGTTGTCTGCAGCCATCGTACTGCTCGCTCCGCGCGGCAGTGACCGAACCTACCTTGAGGCAGCCAGTGAAGTCAGCAAGTCACTGATTGACCGTCCCGGCTTTGCCGCCCGCCTGACAGACGGCACATCGGCAGCATTAAGCCTGGATATCCAGGGCATTATGAAAGACCTGTATTTACGAAAAATAGAACAATATACAATGGAGGTAGAACAATTATGAGTACGCTCGAACAAAGCGCTCCGGCTCCGAAGAAGACCGGAGGAGTCAAGCAGGCCACACAGAAGTTCGGCCGGTTCCTCAGCGCCATGGTCATGCCGAATATCGGTGCATTTATTGCCTGGGGCTTCCTGACGGCACTCTTCATTGAAGCCGGATATCTGCCTAATGAAGATCTGGCTTCTCTCGTAGATCCCATGATTAAATACCTGCTTCCTCTGCTAATTGCCTACAGCGGCGGTAAAGCAATCCATGATCATCGCGGCGGTGTGCTTGGTGCCATTGCAGCGATGGGGGTTATTGTCGGTGCAGACATCCCGATGTTCATCGGTGCCATGATTATGGGCCCGCTCGCCGGTTATGTTATTAAGCAATTTGACAAGTATATTGGCAGCAAGACTCCTTCCGGATTCGAAATGCTCGTCAATAACTTCTCCGCAGGAATTATCGGTATGCTGCTGGCCATTGCCGGATTCTACGGCGTTGGTCCTGTGGTATCCGCCTTTACTGATCTGCTGGCATCCGGAGTGGATGCTATTCTGGGCTGGGGATTGCTCCCGCTCGCATCGATCTTTATCGAGCCGGCCAAAATCCTGTTCTTGAACAACGCGATTAACCATGGCATACTCAGCCCGATTGGAATTCAGCAGGCGGGTGAGTTCGGCAAATCGATCATGTTCCTGCTCGAAGCGAATCCAGGCCCTGGTCTTGGTCTTCTACTGGCCTACTCGATCTTTGGCAAGGGCTCCATCAAAGGCTCTGCACCAGGTGCAGCCATCATTCATTTCTTTGGCGGTATCCATGAAGTGTACTTCCCGTATGTCCTGATGAAGCCCATTATGTTTGTATCTGTCATCGTATCCGGTATGGCAGGGGTATTTACCTTCAGCCTGCTTGATGCAGGTCTGATTGCTGCAGCTTCACCCGGCAGTATCATTGCTCTTATGCTCATGTCTCCAAAAGGCGGCTACATTCCGGTTATCGCCGGTGTGCTTGTAGCTGCTGTCGTATCCTTCCTGCTCTCTTCCCTCTTCCTTCGCAGATCTGCTGCGACAGATGAGGATCTCGACAAGGCAAAGGAAGCGGTATCGGATCTGAAGAACAGCAGCAAAGGCATCAGCACGAATCACACAACGGATACAGCTGATTTGAATAATAAAGCACAAATCAACAAAATCATTTTTGCATGTGATGCAGGTATGGGATCAAGCGCAATGGGCGCTACTTCGTTCCGTAAGAAGGTGAAGAATGCAGGTCTTCCCATTGAGGTTACCAACACGGCTATCGAAAATATTCCGCAAGATGCAGACCTTGTCGTCACGCAGCAAAATTTAACACCGAGAGCGAAGGCTAAGGCTCCAAATGCAGTACACGTATCGATTGATAATTTTGTTAACAATCCGATTTACGATAAGCTGATTGAAGAATTGAAAGCAAAGGCAGAACGGCCTGAAACTTCCCCTGTTCCGGAATACGCACAGGAGGATGTAACAGAAAGTCTGGATAAGACTTTCCCTGAGAATGCCGTGAACACAGAGAATAACGGCGAAACCGATGGCAGCGGAGTGCTTCGCAAAGAGAATATCGTTCTTCAGCTTCCATCTGTGAGCAAAGAGGATGCAATCCGCCGTGCGGGTGAATCCCTTGTATCCGCCGGATATGTACAGCCGCATTACGTGGATGCCATGATTGAACGGGAAGGTGTAGCAACGACCTATATTGGCAATGGTGTAGCTATCCCTCACGGTGTAGGTGAGGCGAAGAAGGAAATCAAGACGAGCGGAATCGTCATCCATCAGTATCCAGAAGGTGTCGAATTCGAAGGCGGCACGGCATATCTCGTCATCGGTATTGCTGGAGCAGGCCGTGAGCATCTGCAGATTCTCACCAAAATTGCGGAGGCTATCGAGGATGAATCTACCGTGACAAGACTGGCCAAAGTTACAGATCCAGACGAACTGTATAACACTTTCGGGGTATAAGGGTATAAGACTTACAGAAACGCAATCTTCATATAAAGGCGGGAATAACAATGAAAAAAGCAATACAATTTGGGGCAGGTAATATCGGGCGCGGCTTTATCGGCGCCCTTCTCTCCCAGGCAGATTATCATGTCGTTTTTGCCGATATTAACGAAGAAATGATCAATGAACTGAACAACAAGAAGAGCTATCAGATCCACATCCTAGATCTGGAGCAAAGACAAGAGACGATTACCAATGTATCCGGCGTATTGTCCAATGGACCAGACATCGTAAACACAATAGAAGAAGCCGACATCATTACGACTGCGGTAGGTCCTAATGTGCTGAAGATGATTGCCTCAACCTTGGCTGCTGGTATTGAAGCGCGCCGTGCTTCTGGACAAGGCACACTCAATATTATTGCCTGTGAAAATATGGTGGGTGCAACGAGTCATCTGAAGGAACAGGTGTATACGCATCTATCGGCTGAAGCAAGAGCTTATGCGGATGAGCATGTCGGCTTTGCCAACTGCTCCGTAGACCGGATCGTCCCTCCTTATGAGGGAGAGAACATACTGGATGTCGGCGTGGAATCCTTCTATGAATGGATCGTTGAAGAGCCTTCCCTCAAGGGGGAAACACCTCACATTCCAGGAATGAAGCTGACAGACAATCTGCTGGCTTATGTGCAGCGCAAGCTGTTCACCTTGAACACGGGGCATGCCATCACCGCTTATCTCGGTTTCCTGGCAGGTACAGACACGATTGAGGAGAGCATTAATCACGAAGCAATCCGTCCGGTCGTTCGCCAGGCGATGGAAGAAAGCGGCGAAGCTCTGATCAAGAAGCATGGGTTTGATAAGGATGAGCATTACAAATACATCGACAAAATCGAGAACCGCTTCAAAAACCCATATATTCGGGATGAAGTCATCCGCGTAGGACGCGAACCGCTGCGCAAGTTAGGTGCTAATGACCGTCTCGTAGGTCCAGCCAACATGGCGATTGAATATGGGCTTCCGCACGAGGGGTTGCTGACCGGCATTGCTGCGGCCTTTCATTATGACAATCCGCAGGACCCGCAATCGCTTGAACTGCAAAGTCTGATCAAGTCCAAAGGAATTGAAGCTGCCATCACAGAAGTGACGGGAATTGCTTCTGGCAGTGAGGATCATCAGGCCATCCATAAGAAATATTTAGAACAAACCAACTAAGTTGTTATTAGGAACGCCCTTCTGAACTGCGGTTCAGGAGGGTTATTTTTATGATTACGCAGCTGGATCTCCACTGATTTTTGCATATCTCGCTTCTTTTGAACTATGGTAAACTGTTGAAAGAGGCGGTATTACAATTATTGGAAGGGGTTTATTTCATTCATGCCTAAGATTCTCAGCTGTTATCCAGAAGGTAAATTGAAAGCGCTAACGATGAGTTATGATGACGGTGTCCTCTCGGATCGGCGATTAGCCGCTATTTTTAATGAGAATGGGATCAGAGGTACCTTTCATATTAATTCGGGAATGTTTGGTGATTCTAGATATCGTGCCCGTCTGACAGAGAACGAATCATTGGAAGTCTATCAAGGTCATGAAGTCTCCGTACATACCGTGACTCATCCATCTATTGCGCGCTGTCCCAGAGAGCAGGTGCTCTATGAGATCATGGAGGACCGCAAAAACCTCGAGGCGCTGTTTGGTTATCCTGTCCGAGGCATGTCCTATCCTAACGGCTCCTATAGTCAGGAAATTATCGAGATGCTCCCCGTGTTCGGCATTGAATATGCACGTGTCGTACAGACATCGGGAGGCTATCAGCTGCCGGAGAATTTTCTCGAATGGAAGGCGACCTGTCACCATAACCAGAACCTGATGCAGCATGCAGAGACGTTCGTTTCGCTACCGCGGAAGAACATCCACCTGATGTACGTCTGGGGCCACAGCTATGAGTTCGATGATCAGGATAACTGGTATGTTATTGAAGAATTCAGCAAGTTTATTGGTGGACGCGAGGACATCTGGTATGCCACGAATATCGAAATTGTGGATTATGTGAAAGCATATAAGAGCTTAAGATTCTCGGCCGATCAGCATCTGGTGTATAATCCTTCTGCTTCTAGCGTATGGGTGCTGCTGGACGAACAGCCTGTTGAGATCAAGGGCGGCAGTATCACAACTCTATTCTAGTATTTGAGCCAATGACCTCTTCTCCATGCGCATCAAAGCTATACCTCGTTCTGAACCTCCTCCCCTCAAATAAAGGAATAATGACATGCCGATGACAATATCGGCCCCTCCCTCTTCTCTTCCTTCCATGACTTACCAAGCACCGACCACAAGCTTCTATGTACGGCAGTTTATATTAAGTTTATTTACTTGTGCTAGAGTGAGAGCGATCAATATAGGAGGGGGAATTACAGTTGAGAAGAATACTAAGTCCCATCACCGACTGGGTCTCGACCAAACGAGGGATGTGGATTACCATTGTGGTCTGGCTGGTAGCCATGATTGGCTTAAGCGCAGGCCCTATGCTGAGTGAATACAAGGTGACCAACTTCCAGTCGCTCCCGGATGAAGCCCAATCCATCATAGCGGAGCAAAAATTAGCGGAAACGTTTCCTAATGAACAAGGAGCCCCAGGTATCCTCGTTTTTCATAACGAATCAGGGGGAATCGACGTTGATGAAGTTAGGCAGATTCTGAGTGGAATCATCTCGGCTAATATTGAAGGCGTCGATTCCATTGTCGATATCAGCGCATTGCCGGATCAGGCGCTGTCAGGCTTCACCTCGGAAGACGGATCCACCATGATTGTTCCCATGAGCCTGGAGGCTGGACTTGGCAACAGCCAATACTCAGAGATTAATGATGAAGCCTATGAAATCGGCAGTGAAATTGCAAAAGATCTTGACACCAAGTTTTATATCACCGGCCCCGCCGGAATTGCCGGCGATACCGTCAAGCTGTTTGAGCAGGCTGACCTCGTCCTGCTGCTTGCCACAATTTTTATCATTCTTATTTTACTGATTGTCATTTACCGTTCTCCGCTTCTGGCCATCATTCCGCTGCTTGCTACGGTCATTGTATATCAAGTAGCGAATCAATCGATCGCTCTGATGGGTGCAGCCGGGCTGGAAATTAACAACTCGACGACCTCGATCGTGAGCATCCTGCTGTTTGCGGCCGTAATCGACTACTCGCTATTCGTATTCTCGCGCTATCGTGAGGAATTGAACAAATATGAAAGTAAATATACGGCGATGCAGCACGCCATGCGGGCCACGGGTGAACCCGTGTTTTTTGCAGGTGGCACTGTACTCGCAGCTATGCTCATTCTATTTTTCACGGATTTCCGCGATTATCAAAACTTTGCGCCTGTATTTGGGCTGGCCATGTTTATCATTATGCTGGCTTCCGTGACCCTGGTACCTGCCTTGTTTACGCTGTTCGGGCGTAAAGCTTTCTGGCCTAGAGCTCCTAAAATCGGGCAGGAGCAAGAAATTAAGCACGGCATTTGGGGCCCGATCGCCAAGTTTGTCGTCAACAAGCCGCTGTTAATTGGCGGAATCGTCGCTGTCTTTATGGTAATTACGGCGCTGAATGTGTTTAACCTGAGATATGAATTTGACACGGTCAAGAAATTTCCCGAGGATTTGCCTTCACGCGTAGGCTATGAAATCGTCGAATCGAAATTCAACAAGGGCGAGCTTGCCCCTTCCACAGTTCTGTTGGAATCCGAGGCTGCTCTGTCTGAGGATCAGATCAATCAATTTCTAGGGAAGTTGGAGAACTACGAAGAGATTAGCTCGGTTCGTACTTCTGGCATCACGGAGGATACAACGGCAGCCAAGTTCAGTGTTGCTCTGACGATGAACCCCTACTCTACAGAGGCCATAGACTTTGTTGAAGAACTTCGCAGCCAATCCGAAGCAATCCTTAACGAATTATCCTTGCAGGGGGACGTTTACTTCGGCGGTGTCACAGCCAAACTAGTCGATGAACGGACTACAAACAATAGTGATATCGTTAGGGTCGTCATTCTGGAAACCATTCTGATTCTGGTACTTCTCATCGTATTAACTCGTTCATTAAAAATGTCGATTTACATGATAGCGACCATTCTAATTTCTTATGTGTCTGCTCTGGGGCTTGGTCTATTCCTGGTGGATGTGCTGTTTGGATATGATGCAATCAGTACCCGGGTTCCCGTTTATGCGTTTATTTTCCTGGTGGCGCTCGGCATTGACTATAACATTATTTTGATTTCACGCTTTCTCGAAGAGAGAAAAACACGGAAAGTTAAAGATGCTCTTGAAGTAGCCATTCGCAATACCGGAGGTGTTATTTCCTCGGCAGGTGTCATATTGGCTGCAACGTTTGCCGCCCTGACGACGATGCCGATTGCCGATCTCTTTGTGTTCGGGTTTATAGTTGCGATTGGAATATTAATTGATACGTTTCTGGTAAGAGGTATGCTGCTGCCATCCTTAATCTTGTTCTTTGAAAAAGATAAGGATATGCAGCAACGCTCATCCTAAGCGCAGAAGGTATGGAGGGGATTCTCGTGAAAATTTTAGTCGTGGATGATGATTATGATATCCTGCAGCTCGTGACGATTCATCTAACCCGTGAAGGCTACGAGGTTATACAAGCCCAGAACGGACAGATTGCCCTTAAGCTGCTAGAGGAGACGGAGGTTAACCTGGCTATTGTGGATGTCATGATGCCCGGGATGGACGGCTTCTCCTTAACTAAAATTTTAACAAAAGAGCTGGAAATCCCCGTCATTCTTCTAACTGCAAAAGGACAGCTGGCCGATAAGGAGCAAGGGTTCAAATCGGGTACTGAGGATTATCTGGTGAAGCCGTTCGAGCCGAAGGAATTGCTGTTTCGGGTAGCTGTAGTTTTGCGGCGCTATGGCAGGGCCCTGGAAAGTATCCTGAAGGTCGGGAATGTCAAAATCAACCGAAACGATTTTGAAGTCGTCATTAATGAAGAAACGATTCTGTTCCCACTAAAAGAGTTTGAGCTGCTGACGATGCTCGCGACCCGAGTTAACAAGGTTACACCCCGAACTCTTCTGCTCGATCAGGCGTGGGGCGAGGATTATGAGGGCAATGAGCAGACATTAAATACACATATGAACCGGATCCGCGAGCGGCTGAAGCGATATGGTGCTGCAATTGAAATTCAGACGATCCGCGGGGTCGGTTATAAGCTAGAGGCGACCGAATGAGAACCTTATACCGAGAGTTTATTTCAGCGATCCTGCTTATTCTAGGAATCAGTGTATTCATCGGGTTTGTTCTGGCTAACATTGTTTACCTTGTATTCACCAAGGGCGAAATGACCGAGCAAAATTTAGAGGTTGCCGAGCAAATTGTTTACGTTCTTGAAGAAATGCATGTGGAGTCCCCTTCCATCCAGCCCTATCTGCAGTCTGTTGGACAACTAGGCTACCAGATTTATCTTGTTGACCGAGCTGGAAATGCCATTACCTTTGGCCAGCCCTTTGAAAAGAGCAGCCTGCCCGATCAGACGCTGGAGCGGGTACTGCAGGGGGAGAACTATATGGGCAAGGAAGGCTTTTGGAATCAGCTCTGGATGATGGGCCATTTCTCGAATGATATCAGGAACACGGTTGGCCTCCCCTTACAGATTGATGACCAGTCTTACGCATTGTTTATAAAGCCGAACAGCAAGATCTTGTTCTCTGATATTCATATGATGCTGGCCGGATTCATTGTTGCCATTGCCTTTGTAAGCGTAGTGGGTGTGATTATCATGACCAAGCGGCTTATTCACCCCATATCCGAATTATCGGAGGCGACCAAAGCGATTGCCAATGAAGATTTTACGTATACGCTGAAAATCAACCGGCAGGATGAGATTGGCCAGCTGGCCGATAACTTCCTGCGAATGCAGCAGCAGCTCATGCATAATGATGTTGCAAGAAAATCCTTCATCAATAATGTGTCTCACGACTTTCAGTCGCCTTTGATGAATATTCAGGGATATGCGGAGCTGCTCCTCAATCCGAAAATAGATGAAAAGGAGCGGCTTCAATATGCAGGCATCGTCAATGATGAGGCCAGAAGATTATCCAATCTGACGAAGCAGCTTCTGCTGATTACGTCCCTGGATCAATCCGGCTACCCCATAAAGAAGAGCTGTATCCGGCTGGACTTGCAGATTAAGGAATCCATTAAGAAGCATCAATGGAGCCTGCAGGACAGGAACCTGACCATTTCATACAAGCTGGACGAAGTCATGTTCTTCTCGGACCCGGAGCTGCTTGCGACCGTATGGGACAATCTGCTTACGAATGCGATCAAATATAATCAGCCAAATGGACATATCTTTATTTCATGCAGTAGAGATCAAGATCAGATTATACTCACTTTTCAGGACAGCGGTGTGGGCCTGTCGGAAGAGTCAGCGGGTCAGGTGTTCGAGCGTTTCTTCCGCGTGGATACGACTCGCAAAAGAGACGGGACGGGCCTTGGTCTGTCTATTGTAAAGGAGATTATTACGCTATTAAACGGAAGTATCACGCTTGAGAGCAAGCTGTCGAAGGGCACCACCTTTACCGTGATTTTTAGAGACGAAAGGAATTGATCAATACATGGAGAAAATCTGGAGCATTCGATTAATACGCTTTGCAGCGCTGTTCGGCATACTTGGGACCTTTATCGGGTCCCAAATGTCCGGAAGTATGGATTATTCCATGCGACCCATTCATGCGCACATCTTGCTGGTGGGATGGCTGTCCGTATTTGCCTTTGGAATCTTTTATAAAGTATACAAAGTAAGATCTAAAATGCTGGTTGCAGTTCAAGGCTGGCTGGCTATGCTTGGCGCCTTCGGCTTGACCTTTGGAATGTGGATGTACAGTATGAATCCGTTCCAATGGGACGAGACCTTGGTAATGATTCTCTTCATCGTAGGTGGTTCGCTGCTGCTCTTGGCGTTTTTGTTGTTTGCCATCATTACTTTTCTAATAGAAAAAGAATAGCATAATAATGCTTGTCCCGACGCTCTTATTGAGATCGCTGTTTCTCTTTTGTAATAGGGCAAGAACATACTTAGCCTGTTTTTATGAGAAAAATCTTATCCCCTGCAATTTTGCAGGGGATTTGTGTTTTCTGCAGAATGAATAATATATTCAATTCCCCTATGCATACGAATCTCATTCCACTGCACTGCCTGCATACGAATCTAGTACACTCCACTGCTTACTCAACAAATTACAGAATCTCCTAATACACATGTATATATTATAGGCCTTAAGTCATACTGTTTCATATGAGCGAAAATGATTTAATATAAAGTAAGCGATTTCAAAAATAAGTCTTCATTTTTCTCTCCCTTCTACCGACATAGTTATTATGAACTAAAAGTATGCGCGAATGGAGGAATCCATATGATTCAAGAACTACGAAAGGCCGAACGAAAAAGATACAATGTACACTTATCTCTAACGGACGGATCTACTTATTCCGGTATCGTAAGTTTGAATATGGGTCAAATGAAGCTTAGGCTAAAGTATCGTGGAGGCATTGTTACCGTTCCCTTCCATGAGATCAAGCACTGCTCGACACTCATCCCCATGTCTGTATAATCGTTACACATGATCTAAGCTCTTATAATGAAGAAACAGCTCATTCCTAATGAGCTGTTTCTGCCAGTTGACTATACTACCGACCATTTAATATTCCATATTCCATCCTCATGAAATGGTCCAACTTGAACTGCAGTTATTCTGCCTAACTTCCGATAAAAAATAGTGCGACCGCCCCCACGGCGAGCAGTAGGAACGACACAACTGCGGTCCATCTTCTATACTCTATGTATCGAATTACATACACCAGCGCCATCACAACAAAGAACCAGCCCATTGAGAATCCCGCATTCATGAAACCAATAACCAGCATGATAAATGCAAGCACAGTCAGCCCTGCCTCCAGCTTTGCCAGCATCGGATTACGCTCCTTCTTGTCCTTCGGATTAAAAATTCAAATCACCTCCTCAGCGAATTTCATGATGTCATTTTATTGAACCGTCGTATCTATTAAATACACTCGACCCTCAAATCCGCCACGTAGTTTTTGCTTTTCCACCCTTTTGTTCTCCAATTCTTCAGGCGTAGAGCCGTGTACCTTTGACAATGCCCTAATAACTTCAAGCACATCTGCCAGTTCACCAAGAGCTTCTTCATCATGATCTGTGGCATAGTATTCCTCTATTTCTTCCATTAGCTTGATCCTCAGCTCAGCTCTATATTGTTCGTGATCAAGCACTGTAATTCTGCAAGAATCCCCCTTCGAAGCTATAATCGTGGGAATTTGATCGCGTACGAGCTTATTATACGTTTTTTTCTCTCCGGCAAAAGAAGCTTCTGATTGTCCTCCAGTCCCTACGATCACGATTTCATTGCCTTCCTCTTCGCTAGATACCGATGCAGATTGAAACCCATGGAATTCCTTAAATCGTGTTCCATTTTTGTATAAATCAATTTTATAGGCCATGCTCTAGTCTCCCCTTATGCTGAAGAATGGTGATCACCCATGATTAAATCCAATTATACCATTTCTACATAAGGCTTTTTACCTGCTTCAAGTCGTCTTCACCTTTAACAAAAAAACAACCGTTCCAAACAAGCAGTATAGCATGAAAAAACCTGCTATATGCCCGAAGAACGGTTGTTTGTAAGCATCATGCTTTTGACACGAATGCCTAACGTCTCAGTACTTTACTCATCGCCTCAAGGAGGGTATGGGAAGCATCACATTTATACTCCCAGAACATGATGCCCGCAAGCCCCTGTTCAATGACATACTCGCATTTTGCTGTAATAGATTCCGGATCATCGTAAGAGATGAACGTGCTGCCGTTAAACAAATACGGCGCCTTCGCCTCCTCATCCCAGTACCTCGTGTATCCATCATTATTGATATAATCTGCTGACAACTCCGTATAATCCGGTCCAAATCCTCCGGTTGTCGCTGCCATCTGGTGCAGACCGTTATTCCTCGCCGGCACGCCTGCCCACTTGCGGGAATAGAACGCGGCTCCAATGACGATCTTATCCATCGGAACACCTGCCTTGTGGAACATGTTCACCGAAGCATCTGTGCTGATTCGGTACAAGTCCCCTGTCGCCGTATAGAGACTCGTGTGATGCCCGGTCAACACTTGGAAGCCTCCGCGCATGTCATAAGTCATTAGCTGCACGTAATCAACATAGGGCACGATGTGCTCCATCTCCGTACCGTCAATATAATATTGATCCGCACCGGCAGCAATGCTTAGCATGTAATGCCTGTTCTCCTGTTCACCCACCTGATCCAGCTCTTCCCTGATCGTACTCAGCAGCCGCGTGAAGTTCTGCTTGTCCATGGGAGAGGCAGCAATGCCTGCCTGACCATAACATGGGTATTCCCAGTCCAAATCTATGCCGTCCAGCGAATAGGTCTTCACGGCGCGGGCTGCTGATGCTGCAAGCCTCAGCCTGCCGTCCTCGGTTGCTGCTGCTTCAGAGAAGCCGCCGCTGCTCCACCCGCCTACAGACAGAATGATCTTCAGATCGGGATACTTCTCCTTCATGACCGGGATCTGCTCCATATTGTGCAGATGGCTGGTTTGAATTACGCCGTTCTGAATGATGCCAAAAGCAATATTGATGTGTGTCATCCGGCCTAGATCCGTTACTGTGACTTCATCCAGACTATGATGACTGACATATCCAATGATCCATTTACTGCTCATTTCCGCTTATCCTCCCGTCTGCTTCACTTCGCGAAGCTGCCGGTTCAGCTGTGAATGGACCTGAATGGCTTCCCTTACAGCTCCGATGCGGTAGCCGGACGAAGCATAACGAATCTGACTGGCTTCATCCAGCACGACTAGATGAGGGTACCCGGATTCTATGGCAGAAGGACTCCGGAACAACTCGGGCAATGAAGTTGAATCACCTTCTGCTAGATGAACCTGACTTGGAAGCTTCTCCAGTTGGTCATTTCTCAAGTTCGTTGGGTTCCCCGTAGAGCCTGCAATTAATACGACTGGAATATTTCGTTCCGCCAGCTCCACCTTAAGATCGATAAGCTCTTTAATTAAGTGCATCGTCGGTTCTCTCTCAGGCTCGATCCAGGCAGCAAGGATGCCTCGAGCAGTATCAGGTCGCAGATTATTAGACATACTGGCTGCTGTGCCATCCTGCAAGCCCAGTGGAACATTGCTGTCTACCGTCCCCAGAACAGGGATCTCTTCCTCGCTGCTGCGGAAGGTGATATTAACTTGGGTTTCTTTACCTTCCTCCACTTCAAAGTAAGAACATCTTGCCCTCACGGTACCATCTTTGAGACGAACTCCGGTAACCATACGGTAGAAGCCTGCTTCGACTTCCAATGGTTCCGCAAACCAGTCCTTCTCGCCAAACGGAAAATGCAGAGTCACATATTTCCCATGGACAAGCCGAGCGATAGAAACATTCTCATAATAAGCAGCAGCTCCCGTCGTACCTTCTGGTGTCTCTCCAAGGTCTAGACGCAAGGTTCCGATTCGCTTGTTCACCTCATCGTTACTGCCAAGATCCGCATAGATCCAGCTCCCCTTCTGCCAATACTGCGGTTTTCGCTCGTTCGGATGCAGACGAGAGGGAATTCCGAAGCTGCGGCACATGGCAACAAACAGGATAGCGAGGGAATCCTCATCACCAGCCATCAAACGGTAAGTCCCAGCGACTGTACCTTTTCCTTTCAGATTCGGCAGATCTTCGGAGCTCATGTACTGTTCTTTCAGCTGTTCGGCCAGAAGCTCAGGTTGTTCAATAAAGGAGTCCTGCTCTTCCCGGCTATAGGCAGTCTGGAACTGCTCTCTGTATAGACCAAGCATCTCATAAGATACACGCGGACAGAGCACATAAGGAATGAACAAGCTGTCAGGCAGCATATTTCGAAGCGAGAGAGTCCTTCTCAGATGCTCGTGAAGCACAGGACGGAACGTATCAATTAAATCCTTGCTATTGAGCGATTCCAGCAAAATAAGGGGCCACTCTCCGTTCTCGGGAGAGCTTTCATTGAGAAATTCCGCAATTTCGTGACTGTTGCCGCGAGCCTTCTGCATGACTTCCCACACTCTTGACTCTGGTAAACCCAGCTGTTCAGCAAGAATTCTGCTCTCGGCCGGGGAGACAAAGCTGCCTTCAAATGCTGCACGAATAGCAGCACCTTCCTTCATTCGTTCCTGATGCATGGATTCCGCCTGCTCCGTCAGCTCCGGGAGCACCTCGCCTTCCAGCTCAGGAGGAGGAACCAGATCCAGATCCATAACGCCGCTCTCTTGTACCGGTGGAGTGGAAAGACTCAGTACCAGCTCTACCTTGTCCGTTTCGGCAACACTCACCTTGCGCTCCAGCCAGTGATCCTGATATACAGCACGAACCAGCAGATCACCATAGCCTGTCTTGAAGAAGACTTCCCCTCTCTCATCTGTTGTAAGCGCTGCAATCGGATAAAATTCCGCCATGTTATATAATTCAAACCGTACCTCCGCACCCTGCACGGCCGTTCCATCCTGATCCTTGACTGTAACCGCGAGCTCCTTCGCAGGAGCATAGTTCTTAAGAAGATTCAGCTCCGTAAACCACGGCTTGGCTATCGTAATATCTTCTGATCCATGGTAGCTGCCCAGCACCCTTGTGTTCATCAGCATTGAGCGTCGTGCCGGCGGTGTAAACCATCCTTGATTAAGGCGTGCTTCCGGTTCGCATGCACCAATATAATACCAAGTACCATCCGCCCAAGCTTCTACCCAGGCATGATTATCATCACAATGGGCCCACCTCGGCGTATATACCTGACGAGCAGGGATGCCGATGCTGCGCAGGGCAGTAACGGCAAGCGTAGATTCTTCACCACACCTCCCCCGCGCACTTCGAATCATGGTCAGGGGAGAAGCAGTTCTCAGATCGCTGCCGATATAAGTTGCCTTCTCGTAGCACCAGTAATTGGTTTCTAGAATAGCGTCTTTCATGGATAATGAACGGGTTCGATCCGCAAGCTCTGCATAAAATAGGGCCCGGCAATCCTCGATATTTTCGGTATTCACCCGCGCCGGCAACACAAAATGCAGAAATATTTCATCAGGGACCTGCATCCCCCACGGAACCTCTTGCCGGATTCGTAATACAGACCGTACATGACTCAGAAACACCGAGCCTGGAACATCTGCAAGATCCTGCAGCGGGCTGTATGCATACACATACTTCAGCGCCCATTCCTCTTCTATAGACATCGGCTCCTGAAAAACAGCAAATATCTCATCCGCTCTGGTTCTGACAAGCTGCTGCTTCATACGAAGCTGTTTCTCCATATCCTGCATTCTCTCAGGTGTAAGTGAAAATACCGAGGTATGTGTATTCATATCCGATGACTCTCCTTCCACAGTTTACCGTCCTCACGAATAATCCACGTGCCGCTTCCGTCTGCTGCCGCAGCCGTAATTTGGAACAAATGCTTCGCTGCATAAACCTCTGGATTGATATCCAGCTCCGAGGACCAGCCAAGCCGTGTTAAATCCTCCGTATAGCTCCCCGTCTGTTCTGCAAAATTACGCTCCAGGTAGTACAGCTTTCTCAGCTCCCACTTTATCCGTTCATCCTGAGAGATACAGAACACATCTGGACCCCCATCATCTGCAAATACGACATATCCCCACAGCTCAGGATAATGCATATTGATCAGTCCCATAGGGGACCAGACCCAGTTATCCTCCGGGTAAGGCTTGCCCGTATCCGGATGAATCACTTTGCGGTAAGCTCCATCAACAACCTCTGTCTTCCACTCCACCCTGGAGAAATTTACTCTCCAGAACTCACCTGGCAGCGGAGCGCGGTGTTCCTTCGCACATTCCTTCAGACTGGTCCAAGGTATAGCCACTTCAACAGACCATTTGCGGTTTACTGCCTCCGGATTATTGAGCTGGCCGTCAATATGCACCGCAGTTTTCAGCCCTTTCATGTCCCAGCTGTCCAGTGGAGGGCCACCGTCTCGATAAGGCTTGATAAGGAGCAAATCCCACACCGTGTTCAGCGCATTGATCTCAAACTCATAGTACCCGTGACTGTCTCCATCCGGATCAATAAAAATCTCGAAGTCATTGTCATAGAAGATCACCGAGTCACGTTCTGTCAGCGTAGCCCAGATACTGTCCTCCCAGAGCTCAGCCCCTACATAAAAATAGTCATCGTCCCATAGCATCTTCACTCGTGTATCTTGCCTTGGCTGGGGACGGATATCGCCTTCAATATCGACAAACTTATCCGTCCACGCTGCTCTGTCCCAGAATGGCTTGTCGAGTCTTCCGTCAAGTGTCGCCTCCCCCTTCGCACGCTGGCAAATATAATGCTTCGGTTCATACGCTCCGATCTGAGGGACAGGTACCCCGCTTAGTCTCATGATGTCCCCTCCTCTTCCAGAATTCCATCCTGCCAGGCCTGATAAATAAATTGGGAGAACAGACTATTCGACCAGGCGAACCAGGATCTCGTATAATTGTGCGGATCATCGGCATGAAAGCCTTCGTGCATATATCCTGTATCCGCATCTGTTGCTTCCAGCATTTGTATAAGTTCCAGCTTCTCTTCAGCAGACCCCGCAGTGATTCCCTGCATAGACAGTGCCATATGCCAAATAAATCGGTCTGGCGTATGCGGGCTTCCTATCCCCCGTGCATGACTCCCTTCATAATAGAACGGGTTCTCCTTGGAGAGAGCGAATCGGCGTGTATTCTGATAAATCGGATCATCTGAAGTGCAGTATCCAAGATAAGGGATAGATAAGAGCCCCGGTGTTCCTGCATCATCCATCAGACAGTAGTTCCCGAAACCGTCTGTCTCATAGGCATAGATTGGGCCAAACTCCGGGTGTCGATAAATACCATACAACATAATGCCACGGTTAATTTCTGCCTCCAGCTGCTTTAGCTCCGACACAAACTTTGAATCACGGTAGATCCGGTCTGCGAACTCCTGCATATAGCGCAGCACCACAACCGCAAACATATTTCCGGGAATGTTATAGTGAAAATCACAGGCATCATCACTGGAGCGGAAGCCGGACCAGACCATCCCCGTATAGTTGACCGGCATACCGAGTCCCTCATTTGCGAGCGTATCTTCCGGTATTCCATTATGACGCATGAATCGATAGGGAGACCGCGCCTCATGATGCTGCTCCGTACGGAAGAGATCATATATAATCCGCATTGCCGACTTAAACTCAGCATTATAGACCGCCGTATCTCCTGTCTCTTGCCAATAACGATAGGCAAGACGCATCGGGAAGCAGAGGGAATCAATCTCGAATTTGCGTTCCCACACCCATGGGGACATGTCGGTGACGTCCGCTGTGTTCCAATGCCAATCGCTGGCTGATTCATTAAATGCATTCGCATAGGGGTCCAGATGAATGTACTCGACATGCTTCTTAATGAGACCGCTTATTATTCTTCGAAGATCGGCATCCTCCTTCGCGAAGGGTACATAATGAATGACCTGTTCGACTGAATCCCGAAGCCATGATGCCGGTATGTCTCCTGTTATAACAAATGTCGTCCCGTCATCCAACAGCTTGACTGTCGTCTCCAATGTATTCGGGAAACAATTTCGAAACAGCCTGGAGAGCTTGGGCCTGTGGGAGAGCGCCTGCTCCGCCTCACCCAGCACCTGCTGGATAACTTCAGGCAGCGGAATTTTTGGAATGTGTATGCTTGGTAGTTGAAAAGAATCCATGAAAGAATAAAGCTCCTTTCTCGACCGTATCGTGAGGTATCTTAACCATGCAGCCCTAGTACCGCTCACCCATTTAGTTATGAGTGACCACCGCACCAGAACCGCCGTACATTTCAACTTCTTCATCGAACTCCAGCTTGACGACGGTAGTCAGCTCATGCGTATCCTCATGTGTCAGATGAATCCAGGTTGTACCCGGAATTTGAAACCACGGAACTCCGCCATGAATTTCGTACGTCAGCTCCTTGCCCGAATGGAGCACCGATGCCTTCTTGATTTGGTTACACAGCCCTTTGAGACAAATACTGTCCTTCGGATCTCCATGCACAAATAAATAAAGCGTCTTACGATCTGCGGAGAGCGTACTCCCTTCACCGTAGTATCGGCTCATAATTCCTTCCCTTGTCCCGTATACAGCTTCCTCATGAGCTCTGATCCATTTCCCAAGTCCGAGCAAAACAGCCTCCTGTCTGTCGTCAATGGTACCGTCTTCTCTTGGTCCAATACCCAGCAGCATATTGCCGCCCATCGAGATACAGTCACAGAACATACGGACAATCTGATGCAGTGATTTGTAATGCTGATCCGTCGGTACATAACCCCAGGAGGTATTGATCGTCGTACAGAATTCCCACGGTCCTTCCGGACGCGTAATCGGCAGCCCTTGCTCCGGAGTCTTATAATCTCCGTGTCCCGCAAGGCGTGAATTGATAATGACATCTGGCTGAAGGGATTGCAGGTAATGCTTGAATGCAGGCAGATTCCACTGCTCCGCACTCCGTTCCCAATCCCCATCAAACCACAGCAGGTCTACCTGGCCATATCCGGTAAGCAGCTCTTCCAGCTGATGATTGTTGAACTTGAGAAATCGGCTCCACTTCGCCTCGTCCTGAATTCCATTTACCGGATAAGAATACTTATTCACAGAAGCCGTGTCCTCTGGAACCTTGCCTCCTTCGTATACGCTTGGATAATCTGGATGAGACCAGTCGATCAGCGAATAGTAGAGCCCCAGTCTCAGTCCCTTAGCCGCGATTGCATCCGCATATTCCCTTACAATGTCAAGGCGCGCAGGCGTTCTCTTCACTGTATTAAGGTCACTATACTGCGTGTCCCACAGGGCTACACCATCATGATGCTTGGTAGTGAGCACCGCATACTTCGCTCCCGACTGTTCGATGAGATCAGCCCAAGCCTCGGCATCAAACTGGGAGGCTGTAAAGCCGTCCAGCTGCTTCATATAGTCGTCGTAAGTCATTCGTCCGTTATAAAAGGACCACGATTCCGCAACGCCGTCTACTGCATAAATTCCATAGTGAATAAAGATTCCCAGCTTCGCATCCTCAAACCACTTCTGCATATGGATTCCGCACCTCTCGATTTATGAGATTCTGAATACATGAGCGATCGGGGCGGCACCGGTCAGCTCGCCTTCCGGCAATTCAACTTCAATCCCTTCCCCTGTCTTCGTGAACGGGAGACCCTCAGCTCCAGCCACCAGATCAACCCGGGCAATATCCTGATTATTCAGTGGCAGCAGCACCGTGCGCTTAACCTCCTGCTTCTCATCCCCATAGAGATAAAAAGCATAGGTCTGCACATTTTTTTGCGTAAAGTGAACATTACCGATCGAATAGGGCTCACAGACCCTTGTTCCATATATGGATTCTCCATAAGCCTTCAGCCATGCCCCCATTCCCTCAATCCGGGCTATGGCTGTTCTGGACAATCGGCCGTCTGGCTGAGGTCCGACATTCAGCGCCAGATTTCCTCCCTTTGCAACAATCTCAATCAGCATATGAATCAGCTGCCGAACGGTTTTGTAGTCATCGTCGTATCTGAAAGAGAATGAGGTACCCATCGTAATACAGCTCTCCCACGGTACATGGAGTGCTCGTTCCGGCATCGTCTGCTCTGGTGTGATCAGGTTCTCGTATGGTCCTCCCACCGTGCGATCCGCAGACAGGAGCCAAGGCTGTAATTGACGGGCCTTCTCCACCACTTCGCCGATGCGGATATTTTGAACCCTGTAATCGTTAACCCATCCGGCATCCAGCCATAGAACATCGATTCGTCCGTAGTCTGTCATCAGCTCCATAATCTGCTCATGCGTAAACTGTACAAATTCCTCCCATAGCCAAGGGTACTCCTTAGGGTTATAGCTCGGACCCCGTGATGTCTTGTTTCCTCGCTCCATCCCTTCCGTCCAATAATAGGGAGAGTGCCAGTCTGCCTTGGAGAAATAAGCCGAGATGCCAAGCCCCCGCGCACGGAAAGCGTCAAATAGATGCTTTGTAATATCCGCATACTTATGCCTTGAGAAGGGACAATCTCTCCCAGTAATCCGATATTCGGTAGTGCGGGTATTCCACATACAGAACCCATCATGATGCTTCGTTGTAAAGTTCAAATATTTAAATCCATTATCTGCGGCAAGCTCCGCCCATTTCTTTGGTTCAAAACGAATCGGGTTGAAAGTTTTGTTCAGTTCGAAATACTCCCGCTTCATCTCATCACCGTCAATATCCCACTCAATATCGGCACGGGACCAATCCGCATCTTCATCACTAAGAGCCCAGGACTCCACGATGCCAATCTGAGAGTAAGGACCCCAGTGCATCATCAGTCCGAGCTTCTGATCCTTGAACCATTCCAAACGTTCCAGCAATAACGGATCTTCGGGCTTAACCCACTTATCCTCGCTGCTGTAATTATGAACTCCCTGCTCTACGGCAGGTGAAGCTTCTGTCTGCGTCTGATCTTGACTCATCATGTACTCCTCCTATTTAGCGAGATTTGTATGTCCAAATCTTTTTTTTATTGCTATCATGTATAAGAAATGACCATTTCATAGGAAAAGGAGGCGGCATTTCACCTTGAGAATGGACTATTTCAAATCCAAGCTGTTTCTGAAGTACATCCTGTCCTATCTGTTCATTCTGCTAATCCCTCTCGTAATCATGACCGTGTTTATTTATGAAAATGCTGTAGAAACCCTCCGTACTGAAATTGAAAGCTCGCGTCTAGCCCAACTCTCTCAAACGAAAGTAACCATTGATGGCCGAATGAAAGAGCTCAGTGACATTGCTTCACGGATCTCTTATGATGATCGGCTCTCGTCTTATCGTGTGAACAACACACGGACCAGCCCGGAAGCGATTCGCGCTCTGGATCAGTACAAGGCGACCAGTTCCATGATTGATGAAATTCATTTATACTTCCACAACGACAAACGCATATACTCCAGCAAAGGTCTGACTGACTTTGAAGTATTTGCAGACAATTTCAGCTTTGCAAGCTGGGACAAGCCGTCCTTGTATCGTGATCTGAATGAAGTGAAGCATCCGACGGTAAGACCTGCTGATCTGGTAACCAGGACCGGAGGTGTGCAGGACCGCAAGCTGGCCTTCCTCATTCCAATCACACCCAACAGCCTTAATCCTCATGCCACCGTCATGTACTTCATTAAGGAGGCAGAGATAACCAATCTGATCGACTCGATTCTTGGCAACTATCAAGGTCTCACCTTCGTATTGGACGCAGAAGGCCAAGTACTGGCTGCGAATCGTCAAGGTGATACCCTGAGTGAGGAAGCTTCCCAAACCCTGTTTAAAGAAACGGCTCCAGGCATCCATGAACAAACACTAGATGGAAAAGAGCATTCCATTGTATCGGTTCAATCCGAATCCAATGGATGGACTTATATGACGGTCATGCCGAGCTCCCAGTTCTTCAGCAGTGTGATCGATGTCCGAAGCGTCATGATTATGATCAGTGCGCTCGTACTGCTTATCGGAGCTGTCATCGCGCTCGTTCTGGCACGAATGCAGTATCGTCCGATCTCGTCGCTGGTCGAATTCGCATCCTCACGCTATCCTGAGACTCAGAATAATGGAAAGCACAGTTACCGAAACGAGCTGGAGCGAATTCGCTCTGCTCTGCAGGATTACAGCTCCCGCATGGATATACAGGAGCCTTTTGCCCGGAATCACTATCTGTCCACACTGATAAAGGTTGGAAATACCGAGCATCTGTCTCCAGAACTCACACAGCTGTTTGATCTTAATCTAAATAAACAAAGTCTGTTCGTGATGGTTATCGGCTGGAATGAAGCTAAGCCCTCTAATATGGATCATCGCAGCCGTATTATTCATCACCTGGCTCGCTTTGAACTGCCCGAGCTGCAGGCAACGGGTTATGGAGTAGAACTGACACAGCTGGATCAATTCGCTATCATTATTAATTTTGATACCGTCGAAGCACTGGATGAACTGGCGCAAGTGAAGCAGATTACTGAGCAAATACGGAGCATGCTGATAAATACATTTGCCATTACACCCATGATTGGTACAGGCAGCTGTTATCAACATCTTCACGAGCTGAATCAATCTTATATCGAAGCCTGCTCTGCCTTTGATCTGCTCGTACCAGGGGAATTCGGGTCTGTAGCGCTGTTTGCAGACTTATCGAAGACACCAAGCCATTCCTTCTGGATACCGAATCATGTTCAGCTCAAGCTCACACAGAGTCTCAAGCAGGGCAACTATGAGATTGCCTCCCAGATGATCCGCTCGTCCGTGGACAGTCTTACGACTTCCAAGCTGCCGGCCCTTCTCGTTCGATGCATCAGCTTTGATCTATTGAACACGATCTTAAAGACCGCTACCGAGCTGGGAGAGCATCATATGCTGCAAAGAATCGCTCCAGGCATGGTATTCAGCAGTTCTCTTAAAGAGCTGGAATCCGTTCTGCTCTCTCTTGCTTCCCAGGTCTGCACCGAGGTGGAGCAGGATTCCAAACAGGAAGAACAATCCTTAATTGACCGGATTATTGAATATATTGATACTCACTTTACAGATCACAACTTGAGCCTGGATACGATTTCCTGTGAATTTGAAATCTCACCGTCCCATGTCAGCCGTTCGTTCAAGGACAAGACAGGCATCAATTTCGTTCAGTACATCTGGCAGAAACGACTTGATCGAATGATCCACCAGCTGAAGACAACCGATACACCGCTGAAGGATCTCATTCAGGAGGTCGGTTATCTGGATACACCGAACTTTATCCGCAAATTCAAGAAGGAAACCGGGCTTACGCCAGGACAATATCGCAAGCAGCACCGCAGCACCAATAATGATGAGGAAAGCGGCTCCGCCAGCTAGTGTGCGAAAAAAGCCAACATCCGTAAACTACGGTCTTTCGTAGAGGATGCTGGCTTTCTTCTTTTTTCACATTAGAGCAGAGCAAGAATCTGTCTTATTGTCCTGCGGCATTCCATGTATCGTAAACTTCCTGATAAATCTCCTGAATGCGGTCCCCGCCCATCTTCTTCACCTGCTCCACGTAGCTGTCCCAATTGGACATAGGCTCTTCCCCGGTTACAAACTTTGCTTCCATCTGTGTTACATACGTGTTGAGGTCGGAGAGCAGCGCTGAGGCTTCATCCTGCTGTTCATTATTCAAGTAAGCATTCGGAAAAGGCGCTTTACCAATCGGTACGAGCTTCTCCTCATTCTCCTTGTTAATCCAATCATCAAACTCTGTTCTAAGCCCATTGGTCAGCTCAGGTGTGTTATATCCCGGGGTCAGCATGCCGAAGTTCGGTGTGATCGTGCCTCTGTACTCTTCGCGATCTCCACCGCCTGGAACAGGAAGCCATTCTTTTTCATACGTATCCTTATTGGTGTACTTCCACAGTGTTCCTTCAGGGCCTTGGTTAAACAAGGTTTGCCCTTCGATCGTATACAGATAATCAATCCAGCGCATAGTTGCTTCCGGATGCTCATTCACACTGGTAATCGCAAAGGTGCCGTTAGCGGACAGTCCTGGATGCATTCCATAGACTGGAGAACCCTCGATCTCGCTCGCAACCGGAGTCATCAGCGGATTATTCATCGCGTCATTCGGATCTCCACCCAAGGTAAAGTAGGAGTAGTAATCGTTAAAGACCGCAATCTGATTATTCTCGCCTTTAGCTTTTTTCTGCTCAGGCGTCTGGGAGAAGGTCTCATGATCCAACAGTTCCTCTTCCCATAGACGGTTCATGAATTCCAAATAACCCTTGTAGCCTTCCTGCATCGGACTGTAAAAAACTTGATCCTGTTTATCTACATAAACGACCGGATCGTAAATGCCCCAGAAGCCTAGGAAATACATCCGCAGATCATCCAGCTTAACCGACGTCAGCGGAATTTCGTCAGCCTGTCCGTTGCCGTTCGGATCTTCTGTCTTCACTCTCTTCAGAAACTCATACAGCTCCTCCGTTGTACCCGGAAGCTTGTCTACACCCAGGGCTTCCAGCATTTTGCCGTTATACCACATTGGACTGCGGTACCAGACAGCAGCACTGTCGATGAATGGGAGGGCGTATATATGTCCATCAGGTGTTGTAAAGGATTTGCGAATGTCGGGATTCTCATCGAACAATTTCTTAATATTTGGTGCGTAACCTCCATCAATGTAAGGCTCAAGCGGGATAAGAGAACCCTGAGTCCCGTAAGTCACCTGCTCTGCCGGTGTGAGATCCGCTGCATACAGGACGTCTGGCAGATCACCACTTGCAAAGACAAGGTTCTTCTTTGTTGCGAAGCTGTCAATCGGTGTGAGCTGATATTCGAACTTAATGTTCGTGAGCTTCTCTGCTTCCTGCAGGACCGGCATATTACTCCAGTCCGCTACACCAGCATCCTGGGACATCATGGTCATCGTGATCGGCTCGTCCACAATTGGAAAGCCCTCTTTCTTAACGCCAGTCTCCTCCGGGGTACCGGGCTCCGCCGTCTCGCCTGATTCAGAAGGTGAGGTTCCGCATGCGGCAAGCATGCTTGCGGAAAGGATCAAACTGAGAAGAACCGCTGACTTCTTACGAACTCTCTTCATGACAACAACTCCCTTTTCTGATGGTTTATATGGTAACGATCAGCCCTTTACGGAGCCGATCATAACACCCTGTACAAAATAGCGCTGCAAGAATGGATAGATAATGATGACCGGAAGCGTAGAGACGATGATAACGGCATATCGGACGAGCGCTGCTACCTCCGCTTTGTTATTGAGGGCCGTAGCGGATGTGCTGTCCATCATGCCAGAGCCTTGGGCCGACATTTCCTGCAGAACGAGAATCTGTCTGAGCACGAGCTGCAGTGGATATTTATCCGAATCATTGAAATAGATCATAGCGGAGAAGTAGCTGTTCCAGTGTCCTACTCCGTAGAAGAGCGCCATGACGGCAATGATTGGCATCGAGAGCGGTAATATAATTTTGAGAAACAGCTTCAAATTCGAGCATCCATCGATTTGCGCTGCTTCATGAAGCTCACCCGGGATTGTCCCCTGGAAGAAGGTGCGGGAGACGATAATGTTCCATACCGACGCGGCGGATGGAAGAATCAGCGCCCACATGCTGTTGATCATACCCAGCTCCTTGATCAGCAGATAGGTTGGCACAAGGCCTCCTCCGAAGAACATCGTGACCATAAACATCCCCATAAAAAAGTTTCTTCCTACAAAATCTCTTCGGCTGAGTGCATAAGCTGCAGGTATGGTGACCATCAGGTTCACCGCGGTACCAACTACGGTATATAAAATGGTGTTTGCGTAACCTGACCAGATCCGTGTATCCTGAAACACGCGCTGATACCCCTCAAAGGTAATATCTTTGGGAAAGAGCCACATCGCTCCGGAAGCAACGGCTTTTGGATCACTGATCGAAGCACTGATCATATAGACCAGCGGATAAGCGACAACAAGAAATGCAATCGTGACATAGAGATAATTCAGTGCCAGAAAAATTTTGTCTTGTCTCGTTTCTTTAATACCGGTTAGCATTGTCCAGCCCCCTCCTCTACCACAGACTATTCTCACTTGTCCTGCGTGCGATCTGATTGACTACAATGAGCAATATGGCATTGATGACAGAATTGAACAGCCCGACAGCCGTTGAGAAACTGTACTGCGCATTCTCAAGCCCTGAACGGTATACAAAGGTCGAAATGACATCCGAAGATTCCATATTCAGCGGATTCTGCATGAGGAGAATCTTCTCGAAGCCGACGCCGAGCAGACTTCCCATGTTCAGAATGAGCAGAATGGTCATCGTTGGCACCAATACAGGAATGTTAATGTTCCATATCCGCTGCAGCCGGTTCGCCCCATCAATGATGGCTGCCTCATGAAGGCCAGGGTCTGCTGCTGACAACGCAGCCAGATAGATGATCGTTCCCCACCCGGCACTCTGCCATACGCCGGACAGCACATATACCGTCTTAAACCAGGCTGGACTTGTCAGAAAGGCTGGGGCATCAAAACCAAGCCATTCAATAAAATGGATTAGAATCCCCGTTGAAGGTGATAGGAATGAAATGATCATCCCGACCATAACGACCATGGAGATAAAATGAGGTGCGTAAGTGACGGTCTGGGCAAGCTTCTTGAAGCGCTTGTGCTTCAGTTCATTGAATGCCAGCGCCAGAATAATCGGAATCGGAAAACCAACAGCCAGCTCATATAAGCTGATCGTCAGCGTATTCCACATCAAATCCCAGAAATAATAAGAGTCAAAGAATCGAATAAAGTGATCGAAGCCAATCCAAGGGCTGCCGAATATCCCGCGAACCGGATTGTAATTCTTGAACGCAATCTGGATGCCATACATGGGTCCGTAATGGAATATAAGAAAATACAAAAATGCCGGTGCAATAAACAAATACAGCTCCCAGTTTCTCCAGATCTTCTGCCATTGCTTTCTGCTGCTTTTTGGCCTCGACATCGTCTGTTGTCTTCTGACCGTCTTGATCTCCTGCACACAGGTTCGCCTCCTTCTGTCATCACTCATCTTGGTCTTGCGCCAGGGGCAAGCCTCCAAATACAAATCCTGCTATGTCAGTTTTGTTGGCGCAGCTTTAGGATAACGATAGTGGATAAGGCATCATTTCGTAAACATGTCATTTTGGCACACGGCAAAAGCGTTGATATATCAAGGTTTTTTCAGGTTTTGACCAATAATTTACAATTCAAAAATGTGTTATTTTCGCACAAAAGAAAGCGATTACATATGTAAAAACGGAAAAATACCAATAGAAAATGACCGTTTATTTTGATCTAACTTTACATATATTTGACTTCATTTATTTGTAAGCGATTTTACGGTGTAAAAGTAAGTGACATACATACTTAAAAAACAAAAAAAATATCTTCGGCCCGTAATTAACTTAACATGACCGAAGATACTGTCCAAGACTATTTTATTTTTATCGTCTTAATTTCGTAGGGCCGGAAGCTGAGATCAATGACTCGCTCCTGATGATTCAGCACACTCCGTTCTTTCTCCAGTGCATCGGATTCAAACACCTCGCTCAGCTTGGCAGGCCAGGTAAGGCGTGCCTGTCCACTTCCTCCAGAAGCTTCATACATTCTGACAATCCACCCCGTGCCGTCTTCTGCCGGTTTGAGTGTATCCAGAATGACATGCTGACTTTGAAATGGAAGCAATGAATATCTTTCAGGCAAAGTACCGGAAGAAGCATTGGGGCGTGCCTTACTCACCTGAATATCCGTATTCAGCTCCGCTGCCTTGCGAAGCGTCCCTGCCTCCTGCCAGCTTCCTAGATGCGGATATAGAGAGTAGGTAAAGCTATGCTCTCCCAAATCCGCTGTGAGATCCGGCCACTTCGGAGCCCGCAAGAGAGACAATCGAATCGTGCTCTCCTGAATGTCATATCCGTATTTACAGTCATTCAGCAGACTGACACCATATCCATGCTCTGACAGATCAACGAAGCGATGTCCGCATACCTCGAACTGAGCTTGTTCCCAGCTCGTATTCCGATGAACAGAACGCTCAATGGTGCCAAAAGGAATTTCGTAGACCGCCTTGTTCGTCACGACCTGCACAGGGAACGCAACCTTGAGCAGCTTATGCGCTTCATTCCATTCCACATGGGTCTCAAAGTCAATACGCTTGTCATGATGATAAAAAATAACGTCCTGCCGAATCGTCGACTGGCTCAGCTTCCAAGTGAACCGGAATATGTCCTTTACCTTGCCATGACTGAGCAGCTGCCGATGGACAAGTCTCGGATCATCCGCCTTCTGCTCTTCAAACCGAGGGTCGATATCCCAAGCATCCCAGTAGGTCGGCCGGTCATGGAACAGCTCCAATCGGTTGAGCTGCTCTCCAGGCCTTACAATTTCACGTGCAGCTTCCTTATCCCATAGACTCGTTATTTCTCCATTTGCTCCAAATGTGACGGAATAATAGTCCGTTTCCCACTGATCAGGGAATTCTGCGAGTGGAGACGACGCTACCTGTTCCTGAGCAAGGCCGCTCCCGGTTACAATTTCCTTCTCTTTTAACCAAATGGTTCGATAACCAAAGGCTGGAATATCCTTCACAAGCACATGTAGACGCGAAGCTGGTTGTCCCTGCTCCTTCTGCTGATTATCCTGCTCGTGCTCGCTATCCGGCTGATCATCCTGCTCCTCGTGCTCATTATTCGGCTGCTCATTCCATTCATATTGCAGAGCCTGACCTGTCTCATCATAAGGAATCATATTTGCACCATGCACATCAAGGTCCACGATCGCATTTCTGGCCCATCCAAGACTGTTACATACGATATAGGGAATTCCAGCTCCATCAAGTGAAACGTGCTCTGCGATTTGCCGCAAACGTTCAGCTAACACTTCCGAGCCGATGTTAAAAATCTGTTTATACTCCTCAGAAGAGGTATCGTAAGTTTCCGTAATGGCAGAGCCAGGGATGATATCATGGAATTGATTCAGCAGAATCAGCTTCCACCCTTGCTCCAAATTCACGGATTCGATATGACCATTGTTATGCTCTCCCCCTGCCAGCTTACTCAGGCTGTGCCATACTTCAGCCTCTCTATACAGAACTTCTGCCTTTCGGTTAGCCCGTTTATTCCTGGCATGAGTCGTATAGGTACCTCTGTGCAGCTCCAGATATAAATCCCCATGCCATTTGGGAAGCCGGTGCCGGGCCTCTTCCGTCGTCTGGAAGAATGCTGCAGCAGTACTGTACCGAACCTCCGGCTGTCCAACGAGCAGCTCACTGCGGTCAATGTATTCCAGCATCTCCCGGGTTACGCCGCCTCCTCCGTCTCCATGTCCATAGAGAAGCATCTGCTGTGGATGAACAGCCCGCTGCCGATAAGATTGCCAGTGCTCTTCGATATCCTTCGGCGATGTATCCTCATTCAATCCATGATTGAGATAAGAGAGCATCGGTGTACCATCAATACCGACCCATTGAAACAGGTCAAACGGAAATACATTAGTGTCATTCCAGTTCAGCTTGGTCGTCATGAAATAGCGAATACCGCCATGCTGCAGAATCTGGGGCAAGGAGGCACAATAACCAAACGTATCAGGGAGCCACTCGATCTCCGAAGTACGTCCGAATTCTTGTTCATAGAATCGCTGTCCATAGAGCATCTGCCGCATCAGTGACTCACCACTCGGAATATTCAGATCCGGTTCCACCCACATCCCCCCGACCAGCTCCCAGCGGCCTTCTTGAATGCGGCGTTTAACACGTTCATACAGTTCAGGGTCATGCTCCTTCAGGAATTGATACAGGATCGGCTGACTCTGTGCAAATTGGTACTCAGGGTACTCATCCATCAATCGATCTACGGTGGAGAAGGTTCGGCTCGTCTTGCGTACCGTTTCCCTGACCGGCCACAGCCAGGCAATATCAATGTGTGACTGACCGACCATATGCTCTATCCCTTCCGCACTTCCACCGATCTGCTTCACTAGAGCAATGAGCTGCTCCTCCAGCTCCCTTATCCGGCTTCCTTCACGAATGTCGGCTTCACTCATTCCGAGATAGCCATCCAGCGTCCGGTACATCGCTTCACGCAGTCTGACTCTCCGCATATCACTCTCCGCCAGCTGCTGTGCCGTCCCCAGTAGTGTTCGAAGGGTATACATTAAGCTCTGAACTGGACGATTCACCTTTACAAGCAGGCTGGTTATGCTGGAGATCGGTGCAGGTCTGTTCGCTTGATGGTTTAGCGGGTCAATCGGCTCTGGAATCGGATCATAGAGCTCAATCGTTAATTCCAGCTTTGAATTCTTCCCGGCATATGCCGGGTCAAGTGTCACATAGGTATGGTTCCGGTCCAAGCCTTGATAGGAAGCCCCATTGACTCTGAGGAGTCCTTCCCCGCTCCCGGCGCTAAACACAAGGCCAATGCCTTCCTTCCCCCAAGCCTCCGGCCAATTCAGTTCTTTTCTGAACAAATAGGTGATTCCATGCTGACCGGGAAACTTCGTTAGCGTAGTCCCCTCTGGAAGGGTTACTTCCTCATCATATTCACCAGGCTTGTGATACGTTGTGCTCGTCATTCCCCAATCGTTAATCTCTGTACTCTCCAGCCACTGTCTCTCGGATAGTTCCCGAATCATTCTTTGAATTCGCTGCATTTCGCTTAACCCTCCAGTACAGTAAGTTCTGTGGTCAGTGTGTCATCTACATGTCTGCCAATCCTGATGTGAAAAAGTCCGGGCTCAACAACCCGCTTATAATCTGCTCCAACATACTCCAGTTCTCCGCGTCCGATAGGAAACGTGATGCGTCTCTCCTCACCGGGTTCAAGCTCTACCTTGCGGAATCCTTTCAGCTCAAGCTTCGGTCTTGTATACAGACTTGCTGCATCCGAAATATACAGCTGAACGACTTCTGCCCCTCGGCAATCTCCTGTATTCTTTACGATGACTTCGGCTTCGACCGTATCATCTATATACATCTCGGAGGCAGACAAACGGAGATCGCTATATGTAAACGAGGTGTAGCTGAGTCCATATCCGAAGGGATACATCGGCTTACTATCCTCTTCCAAATATCTTCTACCGCGTGAGCGCTTGCCCCGGTAATGTACAGGCAGCTGACCGACATGCTTCGGTATCGAAACGGTCAGCCGGCCTGACGGATTAACATCACCGAACAATACATCGGCTGCAGCATGTCCTCCCTCCTGTCCAGGGTACCAGGCTTCGAGAATAGCATCCGCATGTGCATCGAGCCAAGGCTCTGTTATCGGGCGGCCATTAATATATATCACGATCAGCTTCTTGCCAAGCTTATGAATCTCCTGCGCCAGCTGCAGCTGTACACCGGATAAAGTCAAGGTCATCCGGTCAATTCCTTCTCCACAGTCCATGTCATTCCATGTATCAGTAACGACAGAAGCACCGGTCCGAAGATCAATGGTCCCTTCTCCAAAATCCCTTGCACTCGACCCGCCAAGCACAAGCAAGACCGTATCTGCCTGGGCCGCACAGGCAAGTGCCGCCTCAAAGCCTTCACGGCTGTCCCCTTGAATTCGGCAGCCAGGCGCATATAATACCCGCTCGGGATGATCAGCGAGCTTAGCCTTGATTCCGTCCAGCACTGTCGTTACAGCCCCATCCGGCTGAGGAGATGTATAATCACCCAATTGATTATAGGCTTGATCCGCATTGGGCCCGATGACGGCGATTACACCATGCGTCCTTGACAGCGGCAGAGCCTGGCCTTCATTTTTGAGCATTATGATTCCTTCGGCTGCCACCTGTCTTGCCAGCCGCTTATGCGCTGCGCTGCCGATGACTTCCCCGGCCTTCTTGGGGTCGCAATATGGATGATCGAACAGACCCAGCCTGAATTTCAGCGTCAGTACCCGCCGCACCGCCTGATCCAGTACTTCTATGTCTACCCTTCCTGTCTCCACGGCTTCTCCCAAATACTTCGCAAACATCTCCCCGGACATCTCCATATCAATACCGGCTGTGATCGCTTGGGCTGCGGCAGACAGACCATCCTCCGCGGTATCATGACCCCAGGCCAGCATATTGATTGCACCACAGTCGGTGATGACCATACCGTCGAAGCCCCACTCTGTGCGAAGAATGTCCTCTAGCAGTTCTTTATTCGACGTGCACGGTGTACCATCAATTTCATTGTAAGCCGGCATGATAGAAGCGGCTCCTGCCTCGACTGCACGGCGAAATGGATACAAATCAACTTCTCGCAGCTCACGCATCCCCATATGAACAGGGCCGGCATTTCTTCCGCCTTCCGAGCTGCCATATCCGGCAAAATGCTTCAGTGTAGCCGCAACAGAGGTCTGTTGATCGAGTGAATCACCTTGCAGTCCTTTAACTGAGGCCACTGCAAACTCACCAATCAGATAGGGGTCCTCACCGAAGCATTCTTCGGTTCTTCCCCATCTCGGATCACGCACCACATCAAGCACCGGCGAATACGTCACTGCTCCGCCCTGACTTCTCGTCTCCAGTGCAACAGCACGGCACATCTTGCTGTATAGCTCGGTATTCCACGTACTGCCGATTAACAGAGGGACGGGAAATACAGTTGCACCAATGGCCATATGACCATGAGAGCATTCCTCTCCGAACAAGATCGGAATTCCGAGCCGCGAGTGCTGGATCGCATAACGCTGAATTTCATTGACCGCTTCTGCCCCCAGCTCAGGTGATAGTCCGTTCTCTATCGTTACCTCTGTCCATGGATCTGCCCTGAGAACACCATAGAGTGAGCCAATGCCGCCCTTATGCACCTTTCTGCGAAATTCCTCTGTTAAATTAATCTGACCTTCTGCGTTCTCGTACACTTTCCAGCCGAACGGCTGCACCAATTGTCCGATCTTCTCTTCCATTGTCATTTGCTTCAGCAGGTCTTCCGTACGTTCTGTCACCGATTTTGCTGCATCTTTATAGATCATCATGCCAGCTCATCTCCTCTTTGTCTGTCGCATCAGCATTCACATCAAATCTATTCTTATAAGAGAGACCTTGAGGTCTATCCTTGCGAACACCATATCAGCTTTGATCTGACTGTAGAAGATAAGAGCAAAAATAACATATGGGCCGAAAATAACACACTTGCACGATTGTTGTGGATCCATTCCAGTCAGCTGCTCAAGTACAACTAAATTACGTAACATCCTGGAACGTAAAAAAAGTCCGGCTGTCAGCCGGACTTCAATTTAGATATAGTCGTTTCATGTATACAATTATCTATCAAAAGTTAGCTAAACTATTTCACACCGTTGTACACAAACGCCTTGATGATCGAACGCTGGGCGAAGAAAAAGACGACGAGAATCGGCAGAACCAGAATAAGATTGGCTGCCATAAGAATATTCCAAGTCGCGACTCCCTCCGTCTGTCGGATCTTCGCAATCCCGAGCGGCAGCGTTCTTGCTGTTTCATTCGTCGTCATGACAAGCGGCCAGAAGTAGTCATTCCAGTGACTGATGAAGCTGAACAGAGCAATGGTGATCAGTGCTGGACGTGCCATCGGAATCATCAGCTTCCACATAATCTTCCACTCCTTGGCCTTGTCGAGTCTGGCTGCTTCAATCAGCTCCTCGGGAACCTGTTTAAAGGACTGACGGAGCAGGAAGATGCCAAAAGCACTGGAGGCAAAGGGCAGAATCAGACCCAGATGGGTATTCAGCATGTTCCAGGAGCTGAGCTGCAAATAGACGGGAAGAAAGATCAGCTGGGATGGAATCATCAAGGTAACCATTACAAGTCCGAACAAAATACCCGAGCCCTTGAACTGAAATCTGGCAAAGGCATAGGCTGCAGGGATAATCGTCAGCATTTGCAGAATCAAGATCCCGACAGCGATGAGTACACTGTTCATAAAATAATGGAGAAACGGACCCGAGTTCCAGGCCTGGATAAAATTCTGCCATTGCGGATTATTTGGTATCCAATCCGGAGGAAAGATCATCGTCTCCGGCAGTGTTTTTAGAGATGTGGAGATCATCCACGCAAAGGGCAGTGCGAAGATCAGGACCAGGATCAGCAAGCCGATAACGTTGACGACCTTCAGGACGCTGTTCATTGCGCTCAGCCCACTCCAGCTCTGCTGTCTGCCTGTGTTCCCCGCGGTCTCCCTCGTTCTAGCTGTAGGATCTATTGCATTCACTTCATTTCCTCTCCTTCCTCATGCTTACCGGTAATGGACGCGTCTTGATAACATACGGAAATAAATGATGGTAAGCAAGCCGACAATGATAAGCAGTATGACACCCGCTGCAGAAGCGTAACCGATCTTGAAGAAGCGGAAGCCGTATTCATAAATGTAATAGACGAGTGTATTGGTCGAATTCACCGGACCGCCCTGCGTCATAATGGCAATGGTTTCAAACACCTGGAACGAACCGATCATGCTCATAATCGCCAGGAAGAACAGCGTTGGTGACAGCATGGGCAGCGTCAGCTTCCAGAAGGTCCGCAGCGGCTTGGATCGATCGAGTGCAGCGGCTTCATAGATACTTGGCGGTATGCTCTGAAGTCCTGCGATAAAGACAAGTGTATTAAAGCCGATCCCTTTCCACACGGCCACCAGAATGAGTGACATGAGCGACGTATCCGGATGCGACAGCCAATCCAGCGGCGCCATTCCAAACAGCCCGATAACCCAGTTGAGCAGCCCGTATTCCGGATCCATCAGCCAGCTCCACAGCAGGGAGATGGATACCAACGAGATAATATGCGGACTGAAGATCGCGCCCTGAACAAACCCATAGAACAGCCCCGAGCGGTTAAGCCATAGTGCGATCAACAGTGAGAAGCTGAGTGTCAGTGCCACGGTGGCAAAGGTGTAAATTGTCGTATTCAGAAGAACCTGCATAAACTCTGAATCCGACAAAAGATCTGAAAAATTTTGCAAGCCTACATAATTCTTCGTCGGACTGACAAAATTCCAATCAAAAAAACTAAGATAGATCATATAAAAGATCGGATAAATAAAGAACACACCAAAGATCAATAGCGATGGAGATATCATTCCATAAGGTCTAAGCTTCTCCCAGAAACGAGATGTCATGCTACAGCCCTCCACCGATCGAGATCAATTCCGGAGCATTCGGCTTGGCCCCTTCATGCTCTTGCCTGATTTCATACTGCTTCAGTCTTTGACCTTCGGTATTAAAATAGTACAGACGCTCATACGGAACCGTAATGTTGACTCTGTTATCCGGTACAAGCGGCTCTAGAAAGGTCTTGATTGAGAACACGCCGAATGGAGACCCAATCTGATAGATATTCTCTGCACCCAGACTTTCCCGTGTCATGATCTCTCCATCCAGGCGAAGACCTTCCGAGGAATCCTGTGGATTCAAGAGGGCATGCTCTGGCCGGAAGCCGAAGCTTGCTATGTCCTGTGATTTTCCTTGTGCCGAATGAAGCTTGAATCCCTTGTATGGAAGCACATTCATGGCCGGAGTACCAATAAACTGGGCTGCAAATACGTTAGCCGGATCGTTGTACAGCGTCATCGGCGATGCTGCCTGCTGAATGACGCCTTTGTTCATAATAACGATCTCATCCCCCATAGACATGGCTTCCACTTGATCATGAGTGACATATACAAAGGTCGTGCCGAGCCGTTTATGCAGCTGAATCAGCTCCGTCCGCATCTGGTGACGCAGCTTCGCATCGAGGTTAGAGAGCGGCTCATCCAGGATGAACACCTGCGGCTTCTTGACCATGGCACGTGCCAGCGCTACCCGCTGTCTCTGCCCGCCGGACAGCATCTCCGGCTTCTTCTTCATGTAATCGCTGAGACCCACGATCTCAGCGATATCCTTGATGAGCTTCTCCCGTTCCTTCTTCGGCACCTTCCGATTGACGAGTCCAAACTCGATATTGTCATACACGTTCATTGTCGGGTACAAGGCATAATTCTGAAATACCATGGCCACATCGCGGTTGCCTGGAGCCACTCCGTTGACGCATATGTCATCAATCCAGATCTCACCCTTTGTCTGCTCATCCAGACCTGCAATCATTCGTAGTGTCGTCGATTTACCACAGCCCGAGGGTCCGACGAGGACGGTGAAGGAACCGTCCCGAATCGTCAGATCCAAATCCTTGATAACCTCTTCTTCCTTGAAGAATTTGCTGATTCCCTTCAGCTCAATTCTGCCCATAGTAGAGCCACCTCCCGTTTATTTGCTGAGCAGCGCGTTTGCTTTCTCAGCCGCTTCATCCAGCGCCTGCTGAGGCGTCACATTAGCATCGAGAATTGTTTTTTCAATTGCGCTCTTCATGATTTGTGCAACTTCCGGATAAGCCGTCTCCATTGGACGAGGTCTTGCATATTCAAGCTGATCCACAGCTACTTTATATTGCGGATATTCTTTGTACAGGGACTGCATTTCTTCTGTTTCCAGTGCGGACAGACGAGTTGGCAGGTATCCTACATGCTCACTTTGATAGATGGTGCTCTCCGTCGTTGTCATGAACTTGATGAACTCCCATGCTGCTGCCTGCTCCTCCTCTGTAAGCTTGGACGTCATCACGAGCTGACAACCGCCTGTTGGTACACCATAGGATTTGTTTGCCGGCATGAAGGCAGTGTCGAACTCAAAATTATTTCCTTCTGAAATATCAATTGCTCCTGCTACGCCTGCTGTAGAACCGAATTTGAATGCCGACGTTTGGTTAGCCCAGTCCTTGTCAGCCGTTGCCCCTGCCTCGTCCCCTACCGGGATTTTGATCAAGCCTTCGTTTGCAAGCTTCTTCCAGAATTCCACCGGTTCAACACCTTCTGGGGAATTGAACAGTACCGATTTACCGTCTTCAGCCAAAATTTGTCCTCCGGATTGGGCAACAAGTCCTTCGTAGAACCAAATATCGACCGGCATGGTCATCAGTGAGATTCCTTTTTCCTTAAGTTTACGTCCATATTCCTCGAATTCTTGCCAGTTCTTTGGTCCGGCAGGATCAAGGCCTGCTTCTTCAAGCACAGTTACGTTCATATACATGATCGGTGTGCTGCGCATGAAGGGAAGTCCGTACAGCTTATCGTCTACATAGGCATTTCCCATAAGGCCCGGGTTAAAATCATCCATTTGTACTTCCTCAGCATCCTGCTCTGCTAATGGACCAAGCTCTTGAATCATTCCGTATCTGGCAAATGTTGCAGTTGATGCGATTTCCAGGTCGGAAACGGCAGGTGCATCCCCTGCGGCAAATGCAGCCTGAACCTTGGCATGCAGGTCGTCATAATTTCCTTGGTATTCAGCGATGACTTCAATCTCATCCTGGGATTCATTGAAGCGTTTAACCAGCTCCTGCTTCGCCTCTTCGATCTTGTCTCCGAAGGCATACCAGTATTTGATCTGAATCTTCTCTCCTGTGCCTTCACTTGCACTTGCCGAGCCTGCCCCCGCATTCGTCGCCGAGCTTTCTCCGGATTCACCGCCGCAGGCGGATAGCATAACCGCCATTCCCAGCATGAGTGATAAGAACCCCCGTCTTTTATTTCTTTTCATTTTCTATTTCCTCCTAATCGTTTTAAAGCCGCTCTTGGACATGACAAAAGAAACCTGAACGAAACCATTCAAGGCTCTATACAAGGCCTCTCTGGTCTGTTCAGGTTTCTCCATCACTCCAACCCACTGGCTATTTACTTGTCTATATATAAGTGGATGCTTGTCTCTTCATCCTGCACTTATCTTATCTCTTCATTGTTAACGGTATTAATTGCAATTGTTAAACATGAGTTAAGTTAAAGGCTTCCTTCCACATGGAGGTGCTCGACGAGGAAACAGCTGTTGCCCCATACTTGAGACATTCCTTGGCATGTCTGCGCTCGGTAAGCAGTCCTCCTGAGATAATGGGCAGCTCTGTCATCGTCCTCACTTTACCCAGCACTTCAGGAATACGGGCCGGCATGATCTCAATGACGTCAGGCTGTGCCTGATCCAGCGATTGGGCAATGTTATCAAGCCCTTCCGAATCAATGAGGAAAAAGCGCTGAATCGTCAAAAGTCCAAGCTTCTGTGCCTTTTTGACCACCTGAATCTTCGTCGTAATGATCCCATCCGGTTTAATTGCATTCGCGAGGTAATCCAGCCCCGGCTGATCATAGGATAAGCCCCCGATCTTCTCAACATGCACGAATACCGGAATTTCGTGCTTGCGAAACAGATCTACATAGCCCTTGATGACCCCGATGCTTCCTGTCAGCAGGAATACACAGCTTAAACGGTCTTTATGCTCAAGTGCCGTCTCCAGCTGTCTGACATCACGAATGGAAGCTACATTTCTATAAGTTTCAAGCCGCTCAAGCAGTGTACTGATCGAAGCCCTTGTCCTGGTGCTTGTCAGGCTCTTCTTTACATAAGGCTGCTTAACGGCACTCGTCTGCTCTTTAGACATGACCTTGACCAGGTGCTGCTGTATCTGCAGATACGAATGAAGCCTGTTGACTCGTCAGCATCACACGGCAGCCTCTCTCAAGCTCTGTTCCTCTTGCATGGACGGACGGGGAGAAATGCTTCATGTGAAGATGAATTTCCGGGAGCTGCTTAGGAAGCTCAGCATCTTCAATGTCGACTGCCGTGATGTCGATATAATCGTCTCCAAGCTCCACCATCCGGAATGCATGCTCGTCCAGGCAGGCGGACAGCTGAACAAATGTCCAATTATTCTGCTTGGTAATGGAATCCACATGTGTATGTCCGTTAAAATAGACAGCCGTTCCCTGCTTCTTGCTTAAGATCCGCCACATATCGATGGATGGGTCGATTGAACCCTTATCCCGATCTGACCCCGTTGTCGTCAAATGAACCGGATGGTGAGCAAATACGAGCATCGGCTTCGTGCCTGAGCTGACAATGACATTCTCAAACCAGCTCAGCTGCTCCTCATCCATCCAGCCTCCCCAGTTGGTCAGATCCATCTCTCTAGTCGTATCCAGAAACACAAGAATCGCTTTGTCCATCGTAAGTGCCTGGTAGCGGGCTTGTCCGGTCAAAGTGAGCAGATCCCTCTTGGTCTGGGAATAGGTATCATGATTACCGAGCACATGGAAGAAGCTTCCGTCATATTGTTCGATAATGTCATACACTTCATTGATTTCTCTCTCTGTACCGAAATTCGTAAGATCACCCAGCGATATATGCATATCGGCTTCAGCGCTCATGAAATGGTGCAGCATTTTTTTATAAAACGCATCTCTTGCCGTAACCCACGCCTCAGTACTCTCGTCCGCTTCGTGGTAATGCAAATCTCCCAGGATCGCCAGCTTCATATTCTAACACTCTCCTTATGCGTTTGCTTAGGTCAAGTATAGGAAGAGAATGTTATCTGGAAATCACATCCAATAGCTGTTTATGTAAAAATTTTGGTTCAGGTGACGAAAAAAAAAGCGAATCTTCCACTTTAATGGAGATTCGCCGTTTAGCTTAATAACCTATGCTTGCATTACACTCGTTTCAATCTTGATCGTTGTTCTTAGTCCCAGGACATTCATGACGGACTGAATCTTCTCTGTTGTAGCCCCGCTGTACTCATTGCGTTCATCCCTTGATACCTGTGCCTCGGACACACCTAATCTCCTGGCAAGCTCAGCCTGCGATATATTCATAAAGATCCGGTATGCAATCAGATTCTTTCCGAGATCCGTTATGCTCTCCAGCGGACCAAATGATCCCTTCTTGATCATTTCATAGTCATAAATCTCTTCGGCCAGCTCCTCTTTAAAAGACAACAGTGGACGAAGGGCCAGGTCTGTCTGTTCTTTACTCATACCGTTGCTCTGATAACGCAGCTTCTCATTCGCAATATAAGCCTTATGATCCTTCATTTTTTCCAAAGCTCTTCGGTAAGCGGTTTCAGTCTTGATCATTTACACTCATTCCTTTACTCCTCATACTTGTAATGCTTTTGTCAGCAGATCATATAAATATGTATGGCTTGATATGCCCAGAATATACGTAAATCGAGCAATTTTTTATTAACATTTTTGTTAATAATTATATGGCAGAATAAACAGACGGTCAATAATGAAAGGAATGAAAAAAGCCTGCCCCCGCTTTAGGGACAAGCTCTCAGATTATGTATGGTGATTGCTGTTTACGATCTTCGTCTTACCGAATAAGGTATTTCTTTGAGCAGTACTCCTAGCAGGAGAAAACATAAATAACTAAACATTACGACCATATCCATACTTTTTACCATTATTTTCTCCTCCAATATGCTTTTATCCTAAATTTAACAGCTGGTTTTCCTTTTGTATACTATATATCGAATAATGACCGTTACTTTTTAACGCCTTACTGCACTAAATAAAAAAAAAAGGCAACGCCAGCTTCGCTGTGTTGCCCTATACCTTATGGATTAGATTTAACTTCCAATCTTCTCGCGATCCTTGCCTTTGTCGGATTCACCTGCATTCTTATTTGCCGCTTCACGATCCTGCTGCATTTCCTCAATGGTCTTCACTTTAAGCCTTGCAGCCCCTTGATAGTCCCGGGTTGGAATCAGGTTGCCTGCAGCAAGCCGTTCCTTGGCAGAAGCAATCGCTTCGGTATATTGCGGAAGCCACTTCTCGCCAGCGACCAGCATCTCATCAACCATTTGCCATATTTCCTTCGGATTGCAGACCGCTCCTACGAGGGGGTCCATCATAAAGGCTTGACGGAGCAGCTGATCATCTCCATGAATAGCCGCTTCGACTGCAAGACGCTGTACAGAGATGCTCACATTGCATACAGCTGCCGGTCCAAGCGGGAGATCCCCGACATGCGGCATCGAGATCCCGTTCCGATCGACATAGCCTGGTGCCTCGATAATGGCGTCATTCGGAAGGTTGGAAATAACTCCGTTATTCACTCGGTTGAAATGTCCCCGGTACACTCTGCCTGTCTCCAGACTCTCAATGATATAGGAGCCATGCTCCTGTCCACGTTTCTCCGGCACAAATTGGTTCGGCTCCTCCTTCATCCAGTTAGGAAAGTCCGTCTCGAACCAGTTTCTTCCCTCTGTACACACCCGAAGATATCCGCCGGTTTCCCCATTAATCCAGCTCCCCAGATCAATCCATTCCTGGATTTCATCCGGACGCTTGCGATACCACGGTACATATTCACTAAGATGGCCATTCGATTCCGTACTGTAATAACCGAAGCGGCGCAGCATATCGATTCTCACTTTTTCTGTACGGCTGAACTCTGGATGCTTCTCGAAAGCCTCTAGCAGTCCTGCAGTCAGATCCTTGCCTTCATGGCTTGCTTTGATATACCAGGTCTGGTGGTTGATTCCGGCGCAGACGATATCGACATCCTTCATCTCAAGCCCATACACCTGTGCGATTTGATGATGTCCATGCTGTACGCCATGGCATAAGCCTACTGTATTTACACCACCGTATTTGTTGCAGGCCCAGGTCAGCATCGCCATCGGATTAGAGTAGTTCAGCAGCAGTACATCCTCCGAGCATACCTCACGGATATCCTTGCAAATATTCATCATTTCAGCGATTCCGCGCTGTCCGTACATGATGCCGCCCGCACACAGCGTATCTCCTACGCATTGATCGACACCATATTTTAGTGGAATATCGACATCCGTCGCAAAAGCTTCCAGTCCACCGACACGAATTGTACATATGACATATTTCGCATCCTTCAGCGCTTCACGTCGATTCGTGGTCGCCTTAATCTCGATGGATAGTCCATTCTCCCGAATGTCACGTTGACATAACTCAGTTACCATATCCAGATTATGTTGACTAATATCTGTAAATGAAATTTCGATATCGCTAAATTCAGGTACGGTCAGCAGGTCACGCAATAATCCCCGAGTAAATCCAATACTTCCTGCTCCAATAAATGCTACCTTAAAAGACATCAGCTTCTCATCCACCTTTCCATATTAAGACCCTTGATATTCTCTTCGTCATTGTAGCAATATCTATTCAGGAAGCGTTACCAATATCGTGACTTCTTCATCTGCCGTATGTACAAAATCCTCACCTGTGAACACCAAAAAGAAGAGATCGCAAGACCTCTTCCTCTCTAGTCCCAGGATTTTCTCTCACCCAGTTCCCGATATTTAACAGGCGTTAAGCCTGTATGCTTCTTAAACAAAGTGTGAAAATATTGACGACTGCTGATCCCCACATAATCCGGAATATCCTGAACTGGAATTTCCGTCTGGGACAGCAGCATCTTCGCCTTATCCATCCGAACCCTGGTCAAATACTCTGTCAGTGTTTGGTCGGTATGTTTCTTGAATATTCGGTGCAGATAGCCTGGATGCAGGTTAACATATGCCGCCACATCCTTAACCTGAAGCGGCTGATCAATATGCTGACGCATATATTGGATACTCCTTGTAACGTATCCGTCCGCAAGCGGTTCACTGCCTTCTGCTGTACTCCTCAGCCTGGCGATCCGCACGAGCAGCTGGCTGAACAGAAGCTCAATCATGAAGCTGGTATCTGCGGAAGGCTGCCGATCCAGCTCCAGCACCAGACTCTTCAGCACATAATAGACTTCTTCCGGATCAGATAACACAAGATGCCTGAACGGACGCGCCAGAAACACAGCGACCTCCTGCTCCTCCCTTGCTATATGTCCAAGAGAGAAGGGGCCCGAATACGGCTGGAAGCCGAATTCTACATTCAGCATTCGGCAGGGACCCGCCTGCTCCACGATTAACCGATGAGGAACCCCCTCATCGAGAATAATAAACTCACCTTTACGCAGCACAATACGCTCGGTACTGCCGTCATCCCCCATAACATCAATGGCACCTGTTCCTTGGATCATATACATGATCTCGGTCCAGCGATGCTCATGATATTCCATCTTATAATTCTGCCACTGTTTATAATAATAGGCATAAAAGCCAGGGCCAGCCTCGGAAGGAGAGAGCTCATGATGAAAAAAACTGCCTCTCATCACCGTTCCTCCTTACGCCTCTCGCTGTGCGATATACTTTTGAATAACAGCTGAAACGGCAGTCATGCTGAGCGGCTTGCTCACATAGTCATCCATGCCAAGCTCCAAATATTTATTGCGATCCCCATGAATGGCATGTGCCGTGACGGCGACAATGTAAGGACCTTCAGTGCCAGGCATCTCTTGGCGAATCATCCTTGTTGCCATCAGACCATCCACGACAGGCATCTGGACATCCATAAACACCATATCGTAATCCTGTTCTTTACAAGCCTGTACTGCCTGTTCCCCGTTTGGCACTACCGTTACCCGATACCCCAGCCTGTCCATCATCTTAATGAACACCAGCTGATTCACCTCATTATCCTCAGCCACTAGAATCTTCAGTGGTTCAACAGAAGCTCCATGATCCTGTTCTGTCTGATCACTCCTTGGACCTGCGGAAGGAGGCTGAAGTCTAAAGTTAGCCGTAAAGATGAATCTGGATCCCGGACCATCCGGTCTCGGCTCATACCAAATCTCTCCTTCCATCAGCTCAACCAGCCTCTTGCATATCGCAAGTCCAAGACCCGTACCTTCAATCTTTCGAGTCATATAATTATCGACCTGATAGAAGGGCTCAAATAACCGGAGCATCTTATCTGCAGACACACCAATGCCTGTATCCTCAACCTCAACTTTGAGCCTCACATGCCTGGATGTCTGTTCGACTTGTTCAACACTTACCGATACACTGCCGCTTGGCGTAAATTTAACTGCATTGCTCAATAAATTCATCAATATTTGTCTTACCTTGGTCCCATCACCAAATAGATACTCAGGTACATTCGGCGCGATCGATGTCGTAACTTCGATCCCTTTCTCAATGGCTCTTGGCTGATTAATATAGTAAGCCTCGGACAAGGTTGTTCTCATGCTAAACAATTCATGAACCAGATCAATCTTACCGGATTCAATCTTGGAAAAATCCAAAATATCGTTAATAATGTTCAGCAAGGTACTGCCGCTCTGCTTAATAATTTCAACATACTGGCGTTGTTCCGATTCAAGCTCGGTTTCCAGCAGCAAGTCCGTCATTCCAATGACACCATTCATCGGGGTACGGATCTCATGACTCATCATCGCCAGAAACTCGCTTTTTGCCTTATTCGTTTTCTCAGCCGTTTCTTTCTCGATCAGAAGCCGCCTCTGCTCGGTAATATCCTTCAGAATTAGATAGAAGCCAACACGGTTATTGTGAATAATAATTGGAGCAAGAGAAGCAAGGACCTCGACAAGATGACCGTCCTTGTGCTTAATATGATCGATCCCCTCTTCAATGAGCGCATGATCAAGCTCGTCTGATTTCAGATTTGCCAGCACTTGCTCGTCAATCAGCCTGGCAATTCTCGTCCCGATTAATTCGGCAATGGTGTAACCCGTTAGTGTTTCTGTCATTTGGTTGCCATTGATGATGTTGCCATCCAGGCCAAATGAGATGATGGCATCATGATTGTATTTTTTTAGTGAAGTGTATCTTTCCACACTTTCATTCAGCTTTAATTCTGCTACTTTATTTGCAGTGATATCTATAAGATGTGCAATGAAATAGATAGGTTCCTCTGATATTTCATCAAGTACCAAAGACACGTGGACACTGGCCCATACCTTGTTTCCGTTTCTATGTGTATATTCCTTTTCAAATTTAATTGAAGAAGAAGCCCGCTCCAGCAGCGCAGATGGATGAACCGCTTCGGAGAAAATGTAATCCATCGCCGGAAGGGTCATGAGCTCCTCCAGCTTATAACCTAAGATGTGACAGGCGGAAGCATTCGCATGAATCCAATTGCCCTGGGTCGATACTAGAGCAATGCCTACCGGTGCTTGATTATAAATATGCTTTGCTATCACTTGCTGATCAAATTGCAGGAAATCACTCATTTATCGCCCCTCCTCGTTCAAATATTATACATGAGGTGTCAACATAGGAGGAGATCGTTTTTAGAAAATAGACAAAATTTATAGATTCTAATTTCTGAAATGTAAAAAAGCGGCTTCGCTGTACAAGCGAAACCACCCTTATGCGTCACACGAAGTCACACTGCACTCCCTCGCTGCCCATCTTCACTAACCTCAAGTCTTACTTATTCTATAGTCCCTGCCTTGCTTAACAATCTGTACAGCACTTCGGCTGCCTCTGAACGGCTTGTGTGTGCACTTGGATTAAGACGACCCGCTTGATCGCCTTTGATCATCCCGCTGTGAACCAGGTTTGCGAAGCTCTCCTTCGCCCACTCCTGCACGTCTGCGAAGTCTTTATACTTGCTTAGTATAGAGATCGCTCCTTCCTCTGAGGCATCCACAAGACGGGCTGCTCGATTAACCATTACGACCATCTCTGCCCGTGTAACAGGAGCACTTGGGTCAAACGAGCTGCTGGTTCTGCCGAAGATCAGATTATTCTCGACAGCAGCCTGCACATCGTCTGCATACCAGGCATTTGAAGCGACATCTGTGAAGCTGCTTGCTTCACCCGAGACTGGAGTCAGATCCAGTGCGCTGACGAGCATGGAAGCGAATTGAGCCCGGGTCACGGACTTATTGGGAGCAAACTGCTCACTGGTTATCCCATGAATGATTCCGCTTGCGGCTAGTTCAGTAATGCCGTGAGCCGCCCAGTGACCATCCAGGTCTGTGAATGAAGGAGCTTCACCTGGTGTATTGTCTTCCGGAAGCTCGCCAGGATTCGTTTCAACCTCTGTATTCATTTCCAGAATGGTAACTGTACCACCAACCTCATTGGCTACCAGAAGCAGCGGGCTGCCTGTCGGACTGTCGGCAGCAGGGATGAACTCCAGCCCTTCCGGTCCCGTATCTGTTGCCAGGATGTCCTCCTGAGCGTATTTGCGGGTATTCACATAGCTTGTAAACACAGGCTTCTCCGGGTTCGTCACATCGTACACCATGACTCCTCCGGTTCTCTCGAGACCCGTAAAGGCATAGAGCTTGTCTCCTACCTCACCTACGGTTACATATTCCGGCTCAGGGCCCTTCTTCGGACTGCGGTCATCCATCTCTTCATCATCATTGCTTACATTGAAGAATTCCGGGTTCACTTCTCCTGTAATGCGCTCTAAATCGCTTCCGCTGTCATATACCTGCTCCATTGTATCTGCATTCCAGATAGAGAAGGACCGTCCTCCGTATAAGTACAATTCTTCGTATACGTCATTTTTCAGGCCCATTTCGGAAATGACACGAACATCATCGTAGTCTTCCGTTTGACCCAGCCACTCGGATAAGGATGAAGACAGCTTGTCGTCTTCTTTTATATCCGATATCTTGAGCTCATTCTCAAGACCTTCCCATCCTGTAGCATCTCCTTCATTCGCTGTGAAGAGATACGTTTGGCCATTTATGGTATACGAAGCAATGCCATCCGGCATATACAGGCTTTTGAGCGGAGCATTCTCAAGCTTCACCTGACCATCTGAGATCAGATCGGCCTCGTTTCCAGGCTTGCTCAGATCCTTGGCTCCAAGTCCTTGCACAGACACTACCTTTGCCTCTGCCAGATCAATTGCAGCAATGGCATTGTTCTCCTGCAGAGCTACATATGCCGTCTTATTATCGTCAGACAGAGCAATATATTCCGGCTCAAAATCCGTTTCTGCCTTCGCCTTCGTACCAATTGAAGCGATGATTCCATCCTCATTCACATCACCGCGAATATGTACGTCATCTCCGATCACGGACGGATCATTGAACAAGACCTGCTTCACTTCATTTGTGCGTGTATCAATGATCGTAACACTACCTTTCGGATCTGCCCCGATGCCATCACGAGGCTCTCCCTCATCCGCAGTCAAAATATAACGTCCATCCGGGCTGATCTTGATCATATCCGGCTGTACACCTACCGTATATTCCCTGAGCAGCTTGCCATCGTAATCCAACACCAGCACTTTGCCTGCTTTCATGGAGGCTTTCTCTTGTACTGCTACAGCAACATATGTACCTGCTGTGTTCACATCCACACTTGTCAAGTCGCCGACTTCAAAATCACCTGCTGCCGCAAGCGCCTCAATATTAATGCTGTTCACTTTGCGGGTCTTGCCGTCTTCCTCAAGCTTTACAATATCCAGACTTGGCGGCTGCGTAGCTCCGTTGACCAAGTAGAAGCTGCCATTGTCCTTGTTGTATCGGACGATCTCAGCAATACCGCCATCGGCATTGGTTACGCCTACTTCATAGCTCCCGATCTTGCTGATCTGAAGCGCATTCAAGCCATTAGCTGCGTTTGCCACAGCAGGTGCTGCCGAATTGCTGGCTGCATCTACATCTGCCGGTCCTGCCGGCACCATCCCCAGCGTCAGCCCTGCGGCCAGTAACATCGTTATGTATCTCCGTGCCTTAATTCTCATATTCTCTCTCCTCAATGAATCAATGATTTAAGCTGCATTTTGCCATTGTATAAACGAACTGTTAAGGGAGCAGCAGCATTGTGTATGACAGGTGTAAAACGGACGGCGAGAGAAATAAAAAGTTTGAGTAAATAAAATGAAAAGCATACCTATCCTAAAAAGAAGGAGGCCCCATTAGATGGGACCTCCTGTTTCATTAGAACGCCGGAATCATTGTATCCGGGTGCTTCTCTTCAATATATTTTCTTGCCTCATCGCTGGTAAGCACTTCGGCCAGCTTTTGAATGGCTTCTGAATCCTTGTTATCCTCGCGCGCAACGAGTGAAATCGCATATTTCTCATCCATTTCCTCTGTTACAATCGCATCCTTCGGTGTCAGGCCAAGAGGAGACGCATAGGCAGGATACATCGTTACGAGATCCACATCCTCATATGCACGAGCAAGCATCAGCAGATCCACTTCCTGGAACTTATAGTTCTTCGGGTTCTCCACAATATCGGATTGAAGTCCGTCAGTGCCGACGCCTTCTTTAAGCTTGATCATCCCATTCTGGTCAAACATGGCAAGCGAGCGTCCGATGTTTGCCGGATCATTCGGAATGGCAATTGTTGCACCATCCGGAAGCGCATCAATACTGTCATAATTCTTGGAGTAACCGCCGTAAATAATATGGTAAATCGGAGTGACTACCGTAAGATTCGCATCGGCATTATCGTTGTACTGCTGCATGAATACTTGATGCTGGAAGAAATTCGCATCCACTTCTTTATTCTTGAGTGCATCATTAGGCTGAATGTTATCTGACACGTTCACAACCTCGAGCTCGATTCCTTCTTCCTTCAAGGTTGGCTTCAAGGCTTCCATCATATCAACCATGGCCGGAAGACTGCTTGCCACTCGCAGAGTCTGGGATTCACCCGCCCCTGATGCGCCTTCGTTATTGTCAGCTGTATCGCCGCTATTCGAGCCGCAGCCCGCCGCGACCAGCATTATTGTCACTATTAATAGGAGCCCTGTCCACTTCATAACTCGTTTGCTGCTTAATGTTCTCATCAATTACAAATTCCCTTCCAAGTTTGATTAGTTAGCGTTTGTCCAAGCTTCTCGATAACAGATTACCCAAATACTGAACCAACTGTACAAGCACAATCATGATCAAAATCGTAAACACCATCAGCTCAGTCTCATATCTTTGATATCCATAGCGAATGGCGAAATCTCCAATTCCACCGCCTCCCACAACGCCGACCACGGTCGAGTACGAGATGAAGCTGATGGTTGAAGTGGTAAGACCCCGAACCAAGCCGGAACGTGCCTCAACAAATAAGAATTTGAATATAAACTGCGGGAGTGTCGCTCCCATAGACGAGGAAGCCTCGACAACCCCTCTTGGCACTTCAAGCAGTGATTGTTCTGCCAGACGCGAATAAGTGGCAATCGCCACTACGGCAAGCGGTACGGAAGCAGCGACGGTTCCAAGCGCGGTCCCCACAATCATCCGGGTAAAAGGAATCATGAAGACGACCAGCAGCAGGAATGGAAAGGACCGGACAATGTTAACGATAGAGTCGAGGATGCCAAATAGTGTCCGATTCTCATATTTCTGTCCTTTGCGCGTCAAATACAGCAGTGTTCCGAGCGGAAGACCGAGCAATATGGCTGCTGCCAGTGAGATCCCGACCATTAGAAAAGTCTGTCCAATCGACTTCCACATCTCAGAAGAATAGGTCTCTACATAATTGGGGTAGAAATGAACGACATAATCATAGAGTCCTGTAAAAAAATCACTCAACGCTCGTCACCTGCTTCCTGTTCCTCGTACCAGGCCAGCATATCTGGAGGCAGCGCACCCTCAGCCAGCTTTACGGTCCGAAGGATCTGGCCCGAGTCCATGAAGGAAACGGATTGGCACAGCCGCTCCACAACAGATACCTCATGCGTGACAATCACGATGGTAATACCCATTTCCCTGTTGACATGCTCCAGCAGCTCCAGCACACCGCCTGTTGTCTTCGGATCAAGTGCAGATGTCGGTTCATCACAGAGCAGTACCTGGGGCTTATTCGCAAGCGCTCTGGCAATGGCTACCCGCTGCTTCTGCCCTCCGCTGAGCTGAGCCGGATATTGCGCGGCCTTGTCTGAGAGTCCAACAAACTGTAAGTATTCCTGAACGCGCTGATTCCGTTCCTCTCGTGAAACGCCAGCAAGCTCAAGCGGAACAGCGACATTCCCATGCACGGTTCGATTAGACAGCAGATTGAAATGCTGAAAGATCATTCCGATCTTTCTTCTCGCTTCCCGCAGTTCGCCTTCCTTCATCCGGGTCAGCTCCCGATCCCCCATATAGACTTGTCCCTGATCCGGCCTTTCCAATACATTCATCATACGAAGAAGAGTAGACTTTCCCGCGCCGCTTGCTCCGATAATGCCGTGAATGGACCCTTGCTCAATATGAAGAGACACATCATCAACGACGGTCAAGCCACTGCCATGATGCCCTGCCCCGAATGTCTTGCTGACATGGCTTAGCGAAATCACGTAAAATTCAGTCCTCCTTAATCATAAAAGAGCCCGCACCGGTTCGATATACATGACCCGGGCGAGCGTGTGTAACACTTTTTCAAAAAATACAACCTTATAAATCATAGCATATATGAGTTTGAAATTCATACATTTTCAACATTTCAGGTCAAAATGTTGAAAGTCTTAAGCCTTAGTATTGGGTATTCCCTGACTGTGACGTGTTTCCAGAAGCAAAGCCCTTGAATAAGGTAGGTACATCATGATATCGGGTATTCGTAATCTTGCCAGTGGATGTGCTGCTGTCTGTTCGCAGAATGGAATCCTTAACGTTCGAAATATCCGAGCTGTCCACATTCATCACTACTTTATAGGAGCTTCCACCGTTCTGACGAACGAGCTTGCCAATATCGTCGGCTCTGAAGTTCTTGATATTGAATGTACCTGCTGCATTGGCTTGGAATACTTTATCATAGGCTTTGTAGGCTGCTCCGCCTGTAATGTTCACCGTTCCGGAGGATTTCAAGGTTAATGCGTCCTCACCCACATCCTGCCATGTTACATTCGTAATATTACAGTTTCCATAACAGTGTACGCCATCCGCTGCAGGTGCGCCGAGAATAACGTTCTTTAATGTAGCTCCGGCTTCCAGTCGGAATACCGGCTTCTGTCCTTCACCTTGTCCACCATCCCCGAGCGTATTCGGGTTAGCTACGAAGGTCTGCCCCTGACCGTCATATGTTTGTCCCGCAGGTACAATAATGGTTTCATTTACGGTTGTAGCCGCATTCATACTTCCTGGCAGTATACCAAATGCAGCCGCGACCAGAGTCGTAGACAACAAAGCTCCCGTTAAACGCTTCTTCAACACTGTCTTCATCATTCATCCCGTCCTTATCCTTAGAATTTGAATACTGGTCCTCACGATACAGCGCGAATGTGCACCTTCACTTGCATCGTGTGTCCCAGCATATCAAAGGACTTATAAGTACCGGAATAATCATTAGACAAGTTAGCTCATTTAATGAGTATCTAAGAGTCATGTGTCTTCTATATAACTGTTTTATCAGATAGTTCACAAGCGAGGTTATATACTGCATATCACCGTAACACCAATAATCATTAGAAGTGTTTTTTACTTAAACCATCCTTTTTCCTTAAAGTGCTTGATGGCCTCAATCCGGTTGCTGACTCCGAGCTTGTCCAGAATGACCGACACATAATTGCGCACCGTTCCTGTCGTAATGTACAGCTCATCCGAAATTTCCTTCGTATTCTTTCCATCTGCAATCAGCTCAAGCACGGCCTTCTCCCGATCGGTCAGCGGGTTCTTCTCGCCATATCCTTCGTCAACCAGCTCAGCCGCATAAATTCTTCTTCCTGACATGACACTTCGAATCGTCTGAGCCAGCTCCTCAATGGGACTGTCCTTGAGCAAGTATCCGCTGACACCTGCCTTTAGAGCGCGCTCAAAATAACCTGTACGGGCAAATGTTGTCAGTATAATGACTTTGCAGTCCCTGCCCTTGATTTCCTCTGCGGCGTCCAGCCCACTCTTGACCGGCATCTCAATATCCATGATGCAAATGTCCGGCTCATACTGATGGACGAGCTTGATTGCGTCCTCTCCATTATTTGCCCTGCCGATCACTTCCATATCCTCTTCAAGATCCAAGAGGGATGCGAGAGCTCCTAACAGCATACGCTGATCTTCTGCAATTACGATTCGTATCAAGATAACTCACCCCTATTTCACTCTGCCGCGAGTACTGCATGTGGCACAGCAATACGCAGCTCGGTTCCTTCATGTGTCGCAATATGGAGACTTCCGTTCACAAATTCAAGACGTTCCCTCATCCCCCGCAGCCCATTGCCACGAGACTTCTTAGCCGCGTCTCCAATCCCTCGCCCATTATCCTTCACGATGACTGCCAGCTCGGTTCGCTCAGGTTGAATCGTTATAACACACCTGGTTGCCTCGCTATGCTTCACCACATTGGTTACGGCTTCCTTCAACGACATCCCGAGCACATTCTCGTTCATTAAAGAGAGGTCACTTAGATGCTCTTCCCCTTCAATATGAAGCTCAATGTCAGCCGCCTTCAAAATCTGACGGATTCGAAACAGCTCGTCCTCCAGCCGCGCCCCTCTCATCTGGGTGACCATCTCGCGCACTTCCTTCAGTGCGGTGCGTGCCGTTTGCCGTACATCATCCATCTCACTCTGTGCACGCTTCGGGTCACGGACAACTAGCTTGCCCGCCAGTTCGCTCTTCAGGCCAATGAGCGACAGTTTTTGCCCCAGCGTATCATGCAGATCACGAGATATCCTCTGCCGCTCTTCGAGCTTGACGAGCTCAGAGATTCGTTTGTTGGCATTTTCCAGCTGGCCTTCGAGCCGATCTTGTTTATTTTTGTTATAGGTGCTGACAGGCAGCAGAATAACAGCTATCATACTAATCAACACGAAGGGGAGCTGCTTAATGACCACTTCATTCGCAGAAGCGAGTGAGTAATTAATCGTAATAAAGGTGCTTACGAGGTGTACGGTATAGAGGGTAATAAACCCGGCCTTATTTTGAATCGTCCCGATAAAGAACGCCAGAAACAGCGAAAAATAAACAAAGCCAAAGATGATCGCCATCGTCACCGAAATCGCAATTTGCACACCATACCAGATATATACTGGCCATCCCCTCATCACAAGGCCAAGCAGATTTGAAGCAAAGAAGATGATGATCAGCAGAACACCAAATACTACATATCCCTTAGAAGAAGATCCGATAATAAAATAAAACGGCAATATAAAACAGACCAGCCATACATACGGGTTCAGACCCGTATTCTTGCGGAACATATCCTGCCAGCGATGCATGCTGTTCATTTAAGCTCACCTGCTCATTTCCGAGAGTTCATCATCCGCTGCAATCCCAATAATAAAAAGACTACAGATATGATTATCTATAGTCATCTTACCATAAGCATTGAAGTCTTATGCTTTCTATTTAAATAGCTGCTGCCTTTTTCTCTGCGAGCTCGCGCTGAGCACGCTCCTTAAGACGCTGCCCTTTCTTGTACTGCCTGAACGTAACAAATCTCTTCATATCCTCGTTCCACAATCGGAATCTCATGGCCTTGAAGCTCTCCAGGACGGTAATCGTCGTTGCTTGCTGCAAAGGCGGAGTGGCATTGTGTGCTTCTTCCAAATGGTAGTTTGGCACCCTCGGGCTCAGATGGTGGACATGATGGAATCCGATATTACCCGTAATCCACTGCAGCGGCTTCGGAAGCTTGTAATAGGAGCTGCCTTCTACAGCAGCTTGAATATAAGACCATTCATCCTCATTCTCGAAATAGGAATCCTCAAAGGTATGCTGAACATAGAACAGCCAAATGCCAAGCATGCTTGCAAAATAGAATATCGGCACTTGTACAAGCAGGAATGCCTTCCAGCCGATGGCCAGAATAAGCAGCGCGTATACAATTACAATCAGCAGATTCGTCAAATACGTATTTAAGCGTTCCTTGCGCTTAGCGCCGCGCCGATTAAATCGATATTGCAGCAAGAACACCGCGATCGGGCCGATCCCGAACAGAATGATTGGATTACGATAGACACGATAATAGAACTTGGTATACCACGGTGATTCATTATATTCGGTGACAGTCATCATCCAAATATCGCCGATTCCCCGTTTATCCAGATTACCGCTGGAGGCATGGTGCACCGAATGACTGTATTTCCATTGCATATAAGGGGTAAGTGAGATCACACCGGTCAGCGTACCCACAATGTTGTTTGCTTTTTTATTTTTGAAGAAAGAACCATGACAGCAGTCATGAAATATGATGAATGTCCGAATGACAAAACCGGCAGCAATCAAACTTATAGGCAAGCTGAGCCAGTAGGATACCGACAAACTTGCATATGCCAAATACCAAAGCACAAATAAAGGAATAAGCGTATTTACCATTTGGATGATGCTTGATTTGAGCTCCGTTTTTTCGTAAGGAGCCACTTCCTTTTTCAATTGGGATTTAAATGATGCAGACATGACATCGTCTCCTTCACAGCAGGACAGGTACAGGAATTGATGCTTAACGATCCTCTGGACTCGTGTCCTTATTCTCCTTCCATTGTAAAAGAAGAATGTCAGCCCTTGAAGTCATAAATGTCAACTCATGAGTATGACAAATGTCATGTATTCTCCTATTTCGCATGTTGATCCACTTACAGCTGTCCTCCATACCACTCCAAATAACCAAGCTGATCAGCGAGAATAAAACATATAGAGATTGCAGCGAGCAATACGCATAGAAAAGTCCAATCCTGCCACCTAACCTGAAGCTTCAAATAAAAATCACGATGGCGTTTCCCCGTGAATCCTCTGGATACCATGGCAACGGCTACTCGCTCGGATTTGCGGATACTGCTGGCCAGCAGCGGAATCGAGTACCTCTTGAACGCGTGAAGAATAAAGCGAATACCCTTCTCCCGCTGAATCCCTCGCATACGGTGAGCCTGCTGCATGGTCGCCAGCTCTTCCCGGAACAGCGGCAAGAAGCGATATCCCGCCATAATCCCGTAAGCCAGCTTCGGAGACAGCCTGCACTGCTGCATCAGGCTAAACATCAGCTTCACCGGATCTGTCGTAAGAATGAACAGGAGTGAAAGCGCAGAGAAGGTGAGCGTACGAAGCCCGAGAGACAGAGCGGTAAGCACCGTTTCTCGTCCCGCCTCAAATCCGCCGATCCTGATCCATACTTCATCATTCATAACGATGCTCTCTCTGGGAAAGACAATCGCTGTCCATACATAGCCGAGGGCCATGATCAAGAATGGTGCAAACAGCAGCACCCATCTGCGCCAGGATACCTGACCAAAGCATGCCGTAAGCAGTATCGTTACCATTAAGGCGCTTAGCTGCGTGACGGGATCAAAGGCGAAGGACAACAGAACGACGCCAAGGGTGACGGCTAGAGCCTTGATACTTGGATTCATATGATGGAGATTCCAGCCGCCGCGCTGAGCAGGATCGGAAGCACTCCCGGCTGATTTCACTGCACTTCCAGCTTCGAGTGTGCTTGCGTTTGCTTCGTTTGTCCTTGTAAGTGGTTCGTCTGAACTTGTAAGTGCTTCGTTCACACTTGAATGATGGACAGGGGCTTCAGCTGTATTCGGGAACTTCTCCGTTCGGATGCTAGTGTCCGTGTCTAACGCTCTTGCCAGCTGTACCTCAAGCGGCAGCACCAGCTTCGCCTCGGCAAGTCGCTCCTCAGGCCAGTGCCACAGTGCTGAAGGTCTGTCATTCAGCTCTATCTTTCCATCCATCACTACAATCACACGGGTAGCGTAAGCGCGGACCCATTCCATATCATGTGTAATCATAATGACCGTAAGCCCTTGCCGGACTCTGGCCTTCAATGCTTCAAGCAGCCTTAGAGATGCATAGGCATCCTGTCCATAAGTGGGCTCATCACATATAAGCACCTGCTGTTCTTCCACAAGCATCGCTGCTACGCTGAGCCTTCGTTTCTGGCCTTGACTCAGTGCATAGGGACTGTAATTTGCAAGGTGGGACAGCCGGAACTCGGCTAGAAGCTCTGCTGTCCTCAGCTGAACCTCTTCTGCGGACTTGCCCTGCAGGCGCAGTCCAAATGCGAGTTCCTCGCTCACTTTATCCGTAACGAACTGATGCTCGGGATGCTGAAAGACGAGGCCGACGCGCTTGCGGATGACAGACTCCGGCAGCAGAGTCATATCCTCTCCGCCAGCAAGCACCCGTCCCTCCTTAGGTGTGAGCAATCCGGACAGAAGCCCGGCAAGCGTAGATTTCCCTGCTCCGTTCGGTCCGGTTATGGCGATGAATTCACCTGCTCTTACCCGCAGAGTGACATTCTGAATGACAGGCCGATCGTGTCGATAGAATGTCAATCCATGTGCCTCCAGCACAGGAACACGTCTCTCCTCTCCTCTAGAATACAGAGGTTGCTCAGCCCTCTCCCGCAAGTATTGACTAACCTGCCCTTGCTCAGGCGCAGGACGTGATATCCAGTAATTGATGAGCTCTTCAGCGGTGAGTGGAAGAAATTCAGTCGATCCCGGTACACATTCACTTAGCTGCCGCTGCAGGGTCACTGGACCAGGCACCCATATCCCCATTCGCTCCAGTTCAGCGTGATGCATGGAAAAAAACATGCCTGGTTCATCCATTCGGCATATCCGCCCTTCGTGATCCATTAGCGCAATACGATCGATGTCTGCCATCCAGGCATCCAGCTGATGCTCGATTAGGAGCACTGTTATTCCATGCTTCTTGCGAAGTGATGAGATGAGCTGAGCCAGATTACGAGTAGCCACCGGGTCAAGATTGGCCGTCGGCTCATCCAGCACAAGGATGCCGGGGCGAAGCGCGAGTGCACAGGCAATCGCCAGACGCTGCTTCATGCCGCCGGAGAGTGTGTGAATCTGAGCCGTTCTGTACGGCAGCAGGTCAACCATCTCAAGCGCTTCATCCATTCGGCTGCGGATCCTCTCATGTGGACATTCCACATTTTCCAAGCAGAAGGCAACCTCTTCTTCCACTGTCAGCATACAGAACTGGCTGTCGACATCTTGAAAGACAATCCCTACAGCTTGCGCATGCAATGCTGCACTCTGCTCTACCATCGGCCTGCCCCATATCCTGACGCTTCCCGTAACCAGACACTCGATCTCTTGCGGATAAATTCCGTTCAGACACAGCGCGAGCGAGCTCTTGCCGCTCCCGCTAGGTCCCAGGAGCAGCAGCATCTCACCTGGAATCAAGTCGAATGTGATCCCATTTAATACAAGCGGAGCTTCTTCCTCATATTGAAGAGTCAAATCTCTCACTTCAATGGCAGCAGAAGATCTAAGTGTCTCATCAGCCGGCCGATCTTTATGTGTTTGGAGTACCATTATGCTTTGTGTGACCGGGCTGCTGCTCTGGCAACCGGGAAGCTCCGCAGCACACCCGTACGAACCAGCGCATCTGCAATCCATTTTCCGAGCAGACCGGCCAGAATTGCTCCGCTGATGATCCGAACCACCAGCATTGCGATTACAAATTCGGGTGATAATGCAGCAAAGCCGGATCGGAAGTAGCCCCAGGCGAAGCTGAACACTGCTGCCCCTACTCCTGATAGCATCAAGACGGGCAGCGAATACTTACGATAACGAACCGCTGCAAAGACCACTTCTGCTCCAAGACCTTGAATCATCGCCGATACGATAAGAATGGGACCCGTCGTGTTTCCAATCAGTACTTCAATAATGCCTGCAATGGTTTCGGACAGAAAGGCCGCCCCTGGCTTGCGAATAATGTACGCAGCAATAATCGAGACAATGAACCAGATTCCGAAGATCACCTCATAACCCATCGGTCCCATGACACCGGTGAGCAGGTTTCCAATCTGTAAGAACACGAGATAAATGACGGCAAAAACAACGGACAATGAGCTTAATACGATAATGTCACGCAGCTTCCAGGCTCCCATACGTTATTCCGCCTCCCCTTGCTTCTTATTAGAAGGACTGTTGCAGGACAGCGTTACGGTCATTACGACATGGGACACCGATTCCTGCGTCACTTCAAAGGACTGCTCCAGTGTCTTAAAAATGGTATGTACATCCCCTTCTAAGCGTGTAGCGTAATGAATACCTCCGCCGTAGCTGCCATCCTTCTTCGCAATATCAACGACGTTCGCAATCTTCTTCATGTATTCCGGCTCTCCGAGAGCATATAAGGCATATTCCGCTGCTCCTTCGATACGGATGGAGGAGATCATATCTTCATTCATCCGAACGGCATCTTCTGACATGTACACATCACCCGCCGAATCACCCGGACAGCCAATAGAGAAGGTGCCGCTGAACACTACGTGCTCGCCTGTCTTGGCTGCATGCAGATAAATCGCCTTCATAACGTCAAAAACATGCTCAAGCCTGCCGCGTACGCAGGTACTTACATCACCGGTCTCTGTCCATACCTTGGAGGTATCCGCCTCTTGGATTGCACCCAGAATAATATCAACAAATCGATCACTCATCGGATACAGTGAAAAACGACAGCCCACAATCCGACTTGTTCCACATACTTCTGTACTCATTTCTCCATCTCCTCAAGTTTGAATTGTTGAAACAACACAAAAAAGAGCTGCACCCCTAAGTGAGTGCAGCTCAATAAAATGTGATGCCCAGAATATGGTTTCGTCTGAACTGAAGCTTATGTCCAGATCAGATGCCGGTTCCGGGCCTATATCATTTCATATCCCCGCACTTCCCCACGCTAGTATGATCTAGATCGGGTGTAAAGGGTTAACCGCCATCGTCCATATCATCGACGTATTGGTCTCTCAGCCAGTAAAGGCACCCCTAGTGCTGTATTTCGATTATGCTGTTCCAATCGTAACCCATTATACTGCTTTCTCCTGTTTTGTAAAGACTCGATTGTCTACACAAATTGTTAAACATGAATTATGATATTTACAACAAAGGAGGGCTCCACATGCTGGGTATTATTAACTTCGAAGTATTTCTGATCTCGTCCATCCTGCTCAATATTACGCCAGGGCCTGATACGATGTATGTTCTTGGCAGAAGTGTGGCTCAGGGGAAGCGGGCGGGCATTGTTTCGGCGCTTGGCATTACCGCGGGGGGCGTTGTGCATACACTGCTTGCTGCGTTCGGTTTATCCGTGATCTTGATGAGCTCTGCTGTTCTGTTCAATGTCATCAAGGTTATAGGTGCAATTTATCTAGCGTATCTCGGCATTCGAATGCTGATCGACAAGGCATCGCCTAAGGCTAAGTCTCATGGTGGACCTGCAGATATGCCTTCCGAGTTATCGAATTCCAAAATATTTACGCAAGGCCTCTTCACGAATGTAACCAATCCTAAAGTCGCCATGTTTTTTCTCGCATTTATGCCGCAATTTATTGCCCCGGGCAGCGATGCTTCGCCACTGCCTTTTGTAGTGCTTGGTCTTACATATTGCTTGACCGGAGGAATCTGGAGCATCCTGATCGCCGCCTTCTCGTCCACAGCAACGGGTAAACTGAGAAATAACGTCAAGATGAAGACGATCCTTAACAAAGCTACAGGGTTCATATTTATTGCAATGAGTATTACGCTGCTCAGAACCAAAGCTGTAGAGTAGCAGATAACAGCCTATCTTCTACCCTTCGGGTTGCAATAAGCCGTATCATACAGTAAACTGTCAGGATACAATGTAGCTTGAAAGGAAGGCTGATACCATGGAGATCCCTTCATTAAATAGAATCAATGAGCTGAGTCGTAAACAGAAGAAGGAAGGCCTTACACCGGAGGAAATCACCGAACAGAAGGCACTTCGTGAGGAATATTTGAAGGCCATCCGCGGACAGGTATTGTCCACCATATCCGGACTGACCATTGTAGATCCGAATGGAGACGACGTTACACCAGAGAAGCTCAAGCTCGAGCAGCAACAGGATAAATCCAAGCTGAACTAAAGTAAAAAAGGATAGAATCGAGTACCCGTTCAACAGCGGGTATGTGCCGATTCTATCCTTTTCTTTTATGCAGGATTATCCATGCTAGATCGCTAGTATTTCGCGGATTTCTTCCTCACTTAAGGCGGATGAGGATTCCTGTCCAGGCTGAATCACTTCTTCAATGAGATTTTTCTTGCGCTGCTGAAGCTCGTACATTTTGTCCTCTACGGTTCCGCGGCTCACCAGCCGGATAACCTGAACCACATTCTTTTGTCCCATCCGGTGTGCCCGGCTCGCTGCCTGTTCCTCTACCGCAGGATTCCACCACAGATCATACAAAATGACAGTATCAGCCCCCGTCAAGTTAAGTCCCGTACCGCCGGCCTTGAGCGATATAAGGAAGAAATCCTTCTCCCCTTCGTTAAAGCGCTGGCACATTTCAACACGCTCTTGGCCTGGTGTCTGTCCATCCAGATAAAAGAACGGAATACCCTGAGCTCCGAGCTCCCTGCCGATGATGCCCAGCATTTCAGTAAATTGAGAGAAGAGCAGCACCCTTTTGCCTGCACTCCGGCTTTCTTCGATGAGCTCCATCAGCTGCTCAAATTTCGCTGAGCTGCCCTGATAGCCCTCCACGAACAGCCCTGGATGGCAGCACAGCTGTCTTAGCCGGGTCAAGCCGGCCAGAATCTTGATTCGATTCTTGTCGAACTGCTTCTCGCTCAGATGCTTCACGGTCTCAGCACGCAGCTTGGCCAAAAAGGCAACATAGAGCTTCTTCTGCTCGGTCAGCAGCTCGGAAGTGTGCAAGGACTCGATCTTCTCCGGCAGCTCCGCAAGAACATCGGCCTTGACTCTGCGCAGCAGGAATGGACGAATTCTACGGGCAATAGCTTCTCTTGATAACTCGTTGAAGGCTTTTCGCCCCTGGAACAGCTCCGGAAATACAACGTCAAAGATGGACCACAGTTCTTCAAGGCTGTTCTCGATTGGTGTCCCGGTAAGTGCAAACCGGTGTCTCGCATTTATCGCTTTTACCGCATGTGCGGTCTGTGTTGCATAATTCTTGAACGCCTGCGCTTCATCCATAATAAAAGCATGGAAATGCCGTTCTCCATACATTTCCGCATCCATACGCAGAAGCGGATAAGATGTGATAAGTACATCCGTTGCCGTGTGCTCGCGGATGAGCTTCAGCCGCTCCGTCTTGCTTCCGTCTACGATGACGGTCGTGAGCTCTGGCGCAAATTTCTCAAGCTCATTCTTCCAATTGTAAATAAGAGAGGCAGGCGCTGCGATCATCACAGGCTGCTTATGCTCTCGAATGGATTGAAGCTCAGACACGATGTAGGTGATGCTCTGCAGCGTTTTGCCGAGTCCCATATCGTCTGCCAGAATACCGCCAAACCGGTAGGAGGCTAACGTCTTCATCCATTGATATCCCTGCTTCTGATAGTCTCGCAGAATAGGAGCCAGCCGGGCAGGAACAGGGAAATCCATATGTTCAGGATGGGCGAGATTCTCCATGAATTCCTTCAATCTGCTGCCAAACTGTACTTGGTCTCCCAGATCCCGGTCCATCACACGGAGTCCTGCAGCGACTGGAAGCTTCATGATTCCGTTCTCGATCTCTCCCTTGCGAAAGCCCATATCGTTCATGAGTCTCACTATCTCTTGAAAGGCAGGTGCTGACAAGGGCATGAGCGCCCCATTCGACAGCTTATGGTATCTTCTTTTGGCTTCCACGCTCTCGATCACATGCTTGATTTCATTCACGGGTATCCCGTTAATATCGAATTTAAATTCCATCCAGTCGGTACGCTCATCCATATCCATATGAATCTTTGGAGCAATCGGCTCGGACATTACCCTTACCTTCACCGCTGAAGTGGCATACACATCCAGCAGCTGCTCAAGCTGAGGCATCGTGTAATACAGAAAATCAAATTCCGCATCCTCATTCTCCAGGTAATATCCGGATTCCGTCTGGGTAAAATCACTCGTTTGCATGAGCCGGATAATTTGTTCCTCTTGCGGCTTATCCCGAATAATGATCTTGTTCTCTGGGAGCCTTGCCTTCTCCTCCAGCGGATTGATCACGACATCTCCGTACTGGAACTCGAGACTCGCCAGCAGCTTGTCCCGAACGCGATCCAGATACAGCCTTGCTTTCAGCGGCACCTGAATCATATGGCTGGACACTTCCTCTGCCAGGTGCACTCGCCCAAGCCGCATCAGACCCGGAACGACCTTCTCCATGTAAGGGCTCATCTGTTTGGCAGGTATCGTAAGCTTGGGAATATGAACACGTGAGAGCTTCTCCTGTAATCCCGCGATCTGGCTGACGGATTCCTCCGACATTTTGTAGAAAATACCGTTCTTTAACGCCATCCGATATTCCGGCAGGATCAGTACATCGCGAATCCCCATAGCCGTCAGCTCATAGCCTGCGCCTGTGTCCGTCTTCGTAAATTCAAAATCCAGGGGCAGCAGGCTGTCTGTACAGGATACGCCGCTGAAGATCTGCTCCTCCTGCTGCGTATATGCCTCTGGTACTTTCTGAAGGAGGGGCGCGATTCGCTCCCATGCCAGCGGAGGTATCAGCAGCAGCCTGTCCTGATTTCTGCCACGTCCGGGATAAGAGTTAATCGATTCGTGATACATCTCCTCCTGACGCTCCAATTGGATGAGCTCTTTCAACACCGCTTCGTCATGAGGTCTGAAATAATGAGCTTCGGGGTTATAAGTAAAATTTTTCGAGAAGACATACGATCCCCCATGCTGCATCCGGCTAAGAAACTGCTTCATCTGCTGAACGATATACAAGCGCTTCGCTCCAAGCTTCATCTCCAGCCCGATCATCTGCTTATTCAAACCGTAAGGAACAGGCCTGATCAAGTACTCTATGCGAAGAGGCTCCCTTGTCTCCATAATATATTTGGCTGCCGGACTCACTCGGCTCGTGCTGCTGAAGAGGGCAAGCACATCCTCTATAAGCTGCTCCTCACTCGCTTCTCTGTGGAAGCGCGGGGTTAAACGTCCCTCTGGAACGACGGTCTCGGGATGAAGCAACGAAGGGTATGACTTCACTTCAATCCGCCCCTCCTGCTGCATCTCGCTGATCTGAAGAAGGACAGCCGCAATATGCTTGCAATAATAATTGTAATTGGTGTAGGCAGGGCAAGTGCACTGCGCTTCCACATCGCCTCCGGCATTCATATGGATCGAGACATCATATTTATTTTTGCCGCCGCCTTTAACTACCGCCTGAAAATTGCCAGCCGATGCGTCCGATAGCGTAACACCAACCATGCCCGCATTATAGTATTCCTCACCACGTTCATAGAACTTCTTGCCGCACAGCAGTTTAATTTTCTTCCGATTCAGCATTGTCGTCATGTCGCTTTGTTACCTTCCTTCTGGCCTTCACGTTTCAATTCTTGTAACTGCAATGATACCATTAATGCGCGACAGTTTCACTTCATAAGTCTCTTCCTAAATTTGATGTACAGCAAAAAAAGCACCGGACAATGACAAGCCATAGTCTAGTGCTTTCGAGGATAGAGTGATTGCTCCCATAACTTTGTTCATAAAGTACTTTAACAGCTTCTGCCCGGCAACATCCTGTATATTGAATTGAATTAAATTTATGCCCTGCCAACTAAATATTTCATACCCTCGAACGCTGCTAACAAAATGGGTCTTACCTTGTCCTCAGCTAACGGCTCTCCTGTAACTAACAGACGGTAAAATATCGGACCGTAAAGCAGATCAATACTAGAATCTACATCCAGCTCTGCACTCAGCTCACCGCGTTCGATCCCCTTCCTCAATATTCCTGCGGCTTCCGCGCGTCGAGGCTTAACATAGTATTGCCTAAATACTTCGCTCAGTGTTGAATTCCCCTGTCCATGCCCAATCAGCTCAGAGATCACTTTTCCTTCCTTGCCCGCCATATATAATAATAGGTTCATCGCATGAATTAATATATCTTCCTTAACCGATCCTGTATCCGGTACAGGCAGTCTGCTAGCCGCTCCCTTAAAAAAACTATCCGCAGCAACAGCAGCTTTATTAGGCCACCATTTGTATATGGTGACTTTACTCACTCCTGCTTTCTGAGCGATTTTTTCAATCGTTACCTCTTCAAATCCACTTTCAAGCAGCAGATCATAAGCCGCAGTCAATATGGAATGCTCAATCGTCACATCTCTTGGGCGTCCCTTCTTCGCCAATCCAATCCCCCCGTTCAATCCTTTGTTCTTTGTTCCAGTATAAATGAAAAATTGGGTATTTACAAAACGCTGCGTTCAGTATATATTTTGTTCAACGATTAAGTGAACGATTCGTTTACTTAATCTAAGCATGTTAAAGGAGAGAATGATGATGAATGAGGACGTTATTACCAAACAAAGCAAGCTTTCTACTGCGATGATGATTCTTTTCGCAGCCGCATGCGGTCTGATTGTCGCTAATCTATACTATTCTCAAACTCTTGTAGGTCCCATCAGTACAGAACTGGGCCTATCCACTGAAGCTGCTGGACTCATCGTAACTTTAACCCAAATAGGCTATGTGGCCGGGCTGTTATTCATTGTTCCTCTAAGCGACAAGCTTGAGAACCGCCGTCTTATGATCTCTGTTCTCTCTATTGTAGTCGTTGCACTCATCGTAGCAGCCTTTTCTAAGCAATCCCCTTTGTTTTTGACAGCAACCTTTTTCATCGGAACGGGTTCCGTCGTTGCACAAATTCTTGTCCCTCTTGCAGCACACTTGTCCAGTGAACAAGAACGCGGCCGTGTGGTAGGCAACGTCATGAGTGGGCTTTTACTCGGGATCATGCTGGCCCGGCCTGTCGCAAGCTTCATTACAGACATCTGGGGATGGCGGATGATTTATGTTCTGTCTGCTGTGCTCATGACTCTATTGACCATTTGGCTCTCGCGTTCTTTACCCCGCAGAAAACCAGAAAATAAATTAACCTATCTCAGCCTTGTCGCCTCGTTAATTCAATTATTCAGAAAGAATCCGATATTAAGACGGCGCGCATTCTATCAAGCCTGCTTATTTGGAGCTTTCAGTCTCTTCTGGACCGTCGTCCCTCTCAGACTCGCAAATGACTTCGGATTTACACAAGGCGGTATTGCTTTATTTGCCTTGGTCGGTGTTGCAGGAGCAATAGCCGCTCCTCTTGCTGGAAGATTAGCCGATAAAGGGCTAACTAAGAACCTGACTCTCACAGCACTCTTAACCGCAACGGGTTCCTTTCTACTCATTGCCTTGCTCCATGATCATTCTTACGTCGCACTCGTGCTGCTATTCATCTCAGCCATCACACTGGATATGGCTGTGTCCGGCAACCTGGTTGTCAGCCAAAGGATAATATACTCTCTCGGAAATGAAGCAAGTGGGAGATTGAACGGAATATTCATGGCTATCTTCTTCATTGGCGGGGCAGCCGGTTCATTCCTTGGCGGTCTAACCTATGCATTCGGCGGCTGGATATGGAGTGCGTGGCTTGGTGTTCTGTTACCGTTGTTTGCATTCCTTTATTTCCTGACAGAATATAAACAGCAACATAAGCGTTGATTCCATCATCGATTCACGAATCTGCATTTAAAAACAAGAAACTCTAATTAACCAAGTTTCTATTTTTCCAAGCATATAACACCTGTATGATGAATTAAAGATAAGAGAAAGCCCCGATGACTACATTCATCTGAATGCATCCTACTCATCTGATTATGGAAGGAAAGGAGGCAACATTACTTGAAATCGATTGTACAGCTGCTCCATTTTGGATATCATCAGGCGATGAGCTGTATCTTCCCTGTCGCGATCTTTGCAACGCTGGCCATAACCAGTGTTATTGAGATTCCTTTCCTCTACCGGTACGACGCCATTCTATTGATATTGCTCGCTGTGCAATTTTTCATGTACCGCAGCGGACTGGAAACGATGGACGAGATCAAGGTCATCTGTGTATTTCACGTCATTGGCTTAGTACTGGAGCTGTATAAGGTATGGATGGGATCGTGGTCCTATCCCGAGCCTGGATATACGAAGATCTTTGGTGTTCCTCTCTACAGTGGATTCATGTATGCAAGTGTAGCCAGCTTTATGTGTCAAATATGGCGGAGACTGCGAATGGACATGACAGGATGGCCGGGAACGCTGTCGTCGATGCTGCTAGGGGGAGCCATATATCTTAATTTCTTCACACATCATTTCATCCCCGACTTTCGCTGGTGGCTGACTCTGCTTGTGTTCATTGTGTTCTGGAAGACATGGATCATCTATCGGGTACGGGCTAAAACCTACCGAATGCCTTTGACGGTTGCCTTCCTTATTGTGGGCTTCTTCATCTGGACAGCGGAAAATATTGCAACGTTCTTCAATGGATGGAAGTACCCTGATCAGCATGACACCTGGCAGCTTGTGAGCTTCAGCAAGATCAGCTCCTGGTTTCTCCTTGTGATTATCAGCGTCATCATTGTGGCTCAGCTGAAATATGTAAAAGCAAATCGGAACATAAGAAAATCATAAAAAACGGAGCAGGGTCTAATCCCGCTCCGTTAAGTGCTCCGTATCATTTTCAATTGTTGTTTGCCATTGGCCATTGATATTCTCCAATTTATGAATGCCTGTATAGGAAGCCGGGAACTTATTATTCTTATTCGTCCATTCTAAGTCTTTCAAAATATGATATACGATATTAATAACCCCGCCATGAGTTACCACAAGAATGTTCTCCGTATGCTGCTTGGATTGTTCTTCGCATAAGGAATTGAAGGTCTCTTGAATTCGCATGTGAAATTCCATTGGGCTCTCACCGCCAGGATACCTCTCATCCATTTTTAAGCTTGAAAAATACAGCCCTGGGAATCGTTCGTTGACAATTTCATGAGGCATTCCGGCAATAACTCCGTTATTCATTTCTCTCCAATCCATGCTGCTTTCGACGGACAAATTCAGATCCTTAGCCAGTTCATTTGCCGTATCCAGTGCTCTCTGCAAGTCACTGCTAACGATCCGATGGATTGGATGAGTGCTCTTGTTATCTTTTAAATACCTGCCCAGTTTCTCTGATTGCCTATAGCCTTCAATATTCAGACCTCTTTGACTCCAGCCCCCACGATATCCTTCATCATCGGCACCATGCCTTACAAAATAGATTGCCATTGTTCTTCCCCCTAATTTCAACGTGGTTAGGTTAGTTATTCTTTCAAGCAAGCTAAAATTGAACACCAACTATACTAACACATATGGAAGAAATTAACTTATATTTATGCAATAACCTTAGTTCCTCTCTTTGTTAGTAATTTTCCAATTCTGTTTCTATATCTTGAATTAAAGGATCGATGTCCAATACTGCAGAATCTTCATTATTAAAGAAAATTGAAGGTTTAATGCTATCCTCTTTGATTCGGGGCAGAAACTCATCAATGAACTCCGTTAGGTCCATTGCCTTGCTCTTATAATTTTTCCAATCCTCAATGGCACATGCCTCTGCAAATTCTCTTCTAGGCCAAAAGGGAAGTAACAAATTCCCGTTTAAGTCCGTTGTTACAGCCCATCCATTATCGTACAGCCCCCATACTTCTTCATAATCAGCGATTTTCTTAATAAAATATTCGTATCGCTTTTTTGCAGGTAATTTGAATACCGCTTCAAACTCTTTATTGTTCATATGGCCTCCAAACTTTTTACATATAGGAATTTTAACTTTTCCTCATTTCATACGTTTTGTATAGAAAGGAGTGATCAACTTGTTTTTCTTTATATGGTTTTTCCTCATTGGTATTCTGGCACTTGTCATGGGGATTCGAGCCTTAAGAAAACCTAATTCTTGGCCATTCAATAGATTTGTCGATGAACATGGCGAAACTGATCTGGTTAATGTGAAATTTAGGGGGATTTTTCTTCTTGCTTATGGCGTAGTTTTTACTATCTTATCTTTTCAGCAGCTTATTTAATAGCATGATATTTCGGTGCACGGATTGCAAGGTAACTTCCTTCATAATCCCGTATATTGAAGCATGGTCCTGAATTTGAGATGACCTACGATCGCGGCAACCGCTTATATGAGATTGAGGTGTGGATTCCTGTCGTGAAGAAGCCCGGCGCTTAGTAAAAGAGAGCAGCACCAGTGACTGTCACGGTGTGCTGCTCTCTATTTTTGTCCCCAACACAACCATCAACTAATTTGCCTGCGAACTCCTTCTAATTGCTGACACAACTGCTCAAAGCTATCTGCTGCCGTTTGATGAGCTGTGTCGATAACGATGCGGTCTCTGTCCCAAGCGTCATACTCCCGATGTATGACCTGCTCCCACGCTGGAAGAACGAGGCCCGGAATATCTACTACACGCGTTTCGACTCGCTGCCTATGTTCATTTTCGTCAGAGCAGACTACTTCAACTTCTACAAAAGGAGCTTTAACCGACTCAGCTGCATTGCGCCAAGCTTCGCGTGTGATTGGGATCGGATTCACCGTATCTGCAATGACGTCGAGACCAAGCCTGAGATTCTGGGAGGCCAAGGCATAACACACAATGTAGCCTTCCGGTCCATCCACCTTCGCTCCAGCATCCCGCATAGCCTGCTCTACAACATCCACCCGGAGATACACTGCACGTAACTCACGAGCCAGCATGGAAGACAACGTCGACTTCCCGGTAGCTGGCAAACCGCTAAATATATATAGCAACAAACCCACCTCCTAATAAATGAATCCTTTCTGACAATGAAATGAATGGATATCTCTTATTCAATCATTAAAACATAATTTACCTCTCTCGTCTTTTCTCTCCATGCTCTAATGCAGATGTTTTTCTTTTGCTGCAGCAGACATATGATTCATCCATCGACTACCCCAGCTTCAACAACCGCAGTTCTGCATAAAACCCATGACAGAAGTACATTTATTACGAATTAAGTATTTTATTTAAAATACTACCTTGACTGTCAAAGTACTTTGATGTACTATACAGTTAACGGAGGAGATAAATATGAGTAAGAACAAGATTACCTCAGATTTACTTCGCGGACACACGGATACCATGATATTACGACTACTATCTGAAGCTGACCGTTATGGATATGAGATCGTCAAGATGATTGCCGAGCGCTCGGGAGGCGAGTACGAATTAAAGGAAGCGACAATGTATTCAAGCGTCCGGCGACTAGAGAATGATGGAGAGATCGAATGGTACTGGGGTGACGAATCTCAGGGTGGAAGACGTAAATATTTCAGAATTACCGAGAAAGGCAAGGCGATCTATGTCCGCAACAAAGACAACTGGGAATACGCCAAGCGAGTACTTGAAAATTTATTATAAGGAGATGGTTGTTATGAACGAGAAGCTGACGAGTTACTTGAACAGTGTGTTTGCACCCTATGATGGAGTGAAGAGCGTTACCGAATTAAAGAGCGATCTGCTCTTCGATCTGGAGGAGCGTTACCGTGAACTAAAGGCTGAGGGCAAGGATGATGAAACTGCCTTTGCGCTGACCATTGACAGCATCGGAGATATTGAACAAACCGTGATCGAGGTGGCTAACCTCTCCCGCTCGCTGGAGCGGCAGGTAGTGACCAACTTAAAGGCGAGCAACCTGCCTCAGAGCGATTTTGCCGGCGTCACCGCCCACAAAGGAAATTTCTCATCAAGCGTTTTGCAAGGATCTGACTTCACGAATGCAGATTTGGCCGGCAGCTCGTTTCATTCTAGCAATGTACGCGATGCGATATTTGACGGAGCAAACCTTACAGACTGTAACTTTTCCACACTTGATCTTGCGAATGGCCGCTTCCATAAATCGATCCTTGTACGTACCAACTTCAGCAAGTCGTGGCTGGCCGGTGCCAAATTCTTAAATACAAGACTGATGGACGTCAATCTGAGTATGGCCTACCTTAGAGAAACTACTTTCCAAAATTGTATCTTCGACGGAGCGGACTTCAGTAAATCGGATCTGGGAGGCATGTGCTTTGACGGGCAAACGTTTATCGGCGTTAAATTTGACAAAGCGGGGCTGCACGAGGTCTCGTTCAAGGGCGCTACACTGAGGAATGTGTCATTCCAAGGGTTCCCGCTGTCCAAGAAGTATTACCGAGCCATCAAAACGATCAATTTTGAAGGTGCAGTCATGGATAAACTGACTTACGCATCGCTTAAAGGCCTAGAAGCCGATTTGTCCAAAGTGACAGTTCGATAAATAAGGAGGAGAAAACGTATGAGCAGCATATCTATTAAGGTTACAGGTCTTCAAAAATCCTACAAGCAGCATCAAGTCCTAAAGGGGGTAGATTTTGAGGTTGAAAAGGGCAGCATCTTTGCCCTGCTCGGCTCCAACGGGGCTGGTAAAACAACAACGGTCAGAATTCTCACAACACTGCTTAATCAAGACAGCGGAACCGCGAAGGTGAACGGATTCGATGTAGCTGCTAATCCTGATAAGGTACGCCAGTCAATCAGTCTAACCGGACAATTTGCCGCCGTGGATGAAATTTTGACCGGACGAGAAAATCTGATTATGATCGCCAAGCTGCGATATCTCAAAAATCCACGCCAGGCAGCTGCTGAGCTGCTGACACGTTTTGGCCTGACCGATGCAGCCGACCGCAGAGTGTCTACGTATTCCGGTGGAATGCGGCGCAGACTGGACATCGCCCTGAGCCTTGTGGGAAATCCGGAGGTTATCTTCCTGGATGAACCAACCACCGGACTTGATCCGGAGGCGCGCATCGAAGTGTGGAAGACGGTAAAAGAATTGGCTGACGGAGGCAAGACGGTGCTGCTCACCACGCAATATCTGGAGGAGGCAGAACAGCTTGCCGACCGAATTGCCATATTGCACGAGGGCCGGATCATCGCGAGCGGTACGCTTGCCGAGCTTAAACAGCTGTTCCCATCTGCAAAGGTGGAGTATGTCGAGAAACAGCCTTCACTCGAGGAAATCTTCCTCGCCATCGTCGGAACTAAGGGGGAAAAGTAAAATGGAAATGACAAAAAAGCACTTTTTCAGCGATATGGGTGTTATGCTTGGCCGTTCCATGCGGCATATTTTCCGAAGTATGGACACCATCATCACCGTCTGCATTACACCTATTGCCATGATGCTGCTGTTCGTTTATGTATTTGGCGGTGCAATCCAAACCGATACCGATAACTATGTTAACTATCTGCTGCCCGGCATCCTGCTGATTGCGATCGCCAGCGGTATATCTTATACGGCTTACCGTCTGTTCCTGGATAAGCAGCGAGGCATTATTGAGCGGTTTAACACGATGCCCATTTCCCGTTCCGCCTTACTCTGGGGGCATGTTCTAACCTCGGTCGTATCCAATGTTCTATCTGTTATCGTCATCATTCTTGTAGCGCTTATTATGGGTTTTCGCTCGCAGGCGGGTATACTCCCTTGGCTTGCAGTTGCCGGAATACTCATCTTGTTTACACTGGCTCTAACCTGGGTCGCGGTGATTGCCGGACTGTCCGCAAATTCAGTCGAAGGTGCAAGTGCCTTCTCCTATCCACTGATCTTCCTGCCATTCATTAGCTCGGCGTTTGTTCCCACCGATACGATGCCGACGGTTGTTCGCGCCTTCGCTGAGAATCAACCGGTGACTTCGATCGTCGAAACCATCCGTGCGTTATTGTCCGGTACACCCGTAGGCAACGATATCTGGGTTGCTCTTGCATGGTGTGTCGGGATTACCATCGTCTCCTACTTCTTTGCCATACGAGTTTACAAGAAACGAGTATAATTAGGATGCTTGAATAGTAAATGGAGCACTTGCCAATCCGGCAAGTGCTCCTTTTTATTATATGAATATGACAGTCATCGAACCATGTGTAACCTATATTATGTCAGTCATCATAACGTAAAGTAAAGACTAGCGCCCACTCTGTCTCGCCTAAGGATTCCTGTGTCAGATCCATCATATATATTTCATTGGTGCTTGTCGCTTGCATTGCGAATACATAGATTGGCTGATCGAAAGTATACGATTGTGGTTCTGTATGATCCACCAGCCCCTTTGTGGCCAATTCGGTATCCAACTCAATATTGAAGGTGGATAGACTCGATCCCGAGTTGCTAGCGTTGTTCACTTTAATAATAGCCGTTTCTTTATCTTTCTCTATTCGCAACGATTCAATTGAAATTATGATCTCTGTTTCTTTAATACTCTGTCCATCCAGACTGGAAAACAAATGCCCCACTGATCCTATCGTCTCCACCTTCTGGCCCTTCTCCCAGATGTCTATATCCAGGCGAGCATTCGGCTTCTCCCCCTCATACTCTAATTTAAAAGCGCCAGACATCATGCCAAGGAAAGGTCTTAACTTTCTCACTTCTCCTTGGGACAGATCAACCGGAGTCAGATGTATGCTCGTAGTGTTCGGAATCTCGGGTAAAGGCTCATTTTTCTCACTTATACACCCTGTCAGAACGACTATGCAGATCAGAATCCACCATCGAAGCCGCAAATACTCACCTTCTTCTTTTTTTATTCATCGCTCCTATATGTATGTTCTAATTCCATTATAAAGGGTCCATTGCCCATAAGATTCCAATTTTATCATTATCTAAAGCGATAACACCTGTATCTATCGTATTCCATTTAGATTTGCTTATGGTTGCCCAAGAGTAGAGCTTAAAAAGCTCACCGTTCGAGTCAAAATGTCCATTTGTATAAAACATCACTTCTGGCTGAAATTGATCTACAAAATAGGCACTTAACTTCTCAGCCCATGGCTTACTCGGTAAATCAATATTGTGAGTCATATTTGTAGAAATGGCGTAAGTAAGAATTTTTGCTGCATAAGCCTTCCCGATGTGTCTGAAATTCCATACATTCTCGCCATTATGTCCCATCTGCTCTATGAACGATTCCAGTATACGATCTTTCTCCAGTTTACTTCTTAGTTCATAACCGTATGTGACTTTGCCTCCATCTCTTTTTGCTAATAGACGACGGAATTCCTCTTCACTTTGTATCATTTTGGGCTGGCCCTCTCAATCTGTACAATGTCATTAACATAACTTATTGCTCAGCTAGCTTAGTATCTAATGAAAGAAGATCCACACGAACGATTCCCACACTTTTATAGCCTAATGCCCTACTCTATGCCTTTCTATCTCAATGATTTGATAGGCTTCGTTCACTATAAAAAATAGAGACATGATGACAATGGAGATACCTACCCAGCGAAGAAGCACTGATTTTCGTCCTCTTTGTTTGATCTTACAATAAGAAATACTCCAACTGCTAACAGTAGTGCAGCGACAACAAATATCAAGCAACCTCCCCCTCCTGGTGCGACACTGCTCATTGGCGTATGCTAGCCGTAAGCGCACAATTTCATCATTGCACCGTCAAACATGATTTCCAAAGTCACCGTTATGTGCTTAATGCTGCGATTCTCTATACCAAGCAAGCGCAAGCTGCTCCATTTCTGTTACATAAGCTTTTTTAGCCGGGCTGTACTCACTTGTATGCTCATAGCGCTGAACCAGTTCCTCTTTAAATCTGCCGTATCTTTCTGCTTCCTCAGGATGACTTCTCAAATAGTCTCTAAATATAAGATGCCTATCTATATGCGAATTGCCTGATTCGTAAAAGTGAATATGATGGGTTCTATGCTCTCCGCCCTTGCGAAACAGTCTTCTCCCCGGAATTCCCCATTCCCCGGCAACATCATATCCTAGCGAGAGCATGGTATCATTGAAGCGGTCAACTCGATCAATCTGATTTACGATACAGATCATATCAATTACAGGCTTGGCCATTAAACCGGGAACTGCGGTGCTTCCAAAATGCTCAATGTTTATAATCTCACCCTTGAATATTGTCATTAGAAAGTCGGCCTCTTCTTGAAACAGCCTGCTCCATGCCTCGTCGTAATCACTCAGTCTCACTTTCATACCATCACTCCTCAAGATAATCAGAGTACTTATCAGCTGAAAGATAACACTCGCTGCTTCTCTTCATCAAAGAGATAATCGTACTTTTTAGTCTTAATCCATAAAATTAAGTTCTGAATTTGATGATGATCATCTTTATAACGACTCAAAAAATCCAAAGCAAGAATCAAATCATCACTTGCCCACTTTCGTTTTCTGTTCACCATCTTCTTAACCCGATTACAAACCGCATCAATAGCTCTCTCGTCACCATGATGATGAATAGCAGTCACAGCATAGGATTTTACAGCAGGTGAAGGATCCTTTAAGGCTTCAACAAAGATCGGAAGATGCGAAGAATCTCCCAGCGCATCCAGTGCGCGAATTACTGAACTTCTTACCTCACCCTGATCGTGCTCCAATCGAGTGAGAAGATGAGGAATCGATCTGGCAGAGCCTGCCTCACACAAGGAGGCCATTGCATAGCAGAGATCGTTCACATCGCTCGAGTTCATTATTACTCCCAGAAGAGCTGTCTCGCTGGCTTCACAATTGCATTTTTTCAAAGCCATAATTGCTGAGTGTCGAACTAGCCAACGACTATCTTGAATCCATTTTATAATAGGTGTACATTCCGGAACCTTATCCTGCTCAGCGATTTGATCAAGTATTGAGCTCAAAGTATACTTGTTTGTTTCGGTATCAAGCCGTTCTATTAGAACATCAACAACACGGCTATCACCCGTATTTGATCCGATTTTACCAAGCATAAAATATATATTACGTTTAAAACTCTCTTCTTTGCTGTTCTCTTCTAACAAACGATGGAGAAATGGGATCACAGCTGCATCCGTTAAGCCTTCAGCAATTCGGGCTGCATTCCAAGCGGGGGTTCCCTCATTAGTCCAACTTCTTTCGTCTTCCCTATACATTAATTCATGGCCTGACATTTGATACAACAGCTCAAGCAATTGTTGATTGTTCATGGTGCAAGCTCCTGATTCTGTTCGATATATGATGTTTCAATTATACCAGGTCCTCCTTGTTTACCTATGTTTGCCCCCTCTTCTTTTCTTCAAAAAGATCATCGCTGCTACCGCCAATATAACAACCAGTATGCCGCCGATAAACATCTCCATGTCATAGTCTTTGTTCGATATTTGACTCATCTCATCTGCAAGATTGACTTCATTTCCTGCCTTTCTCCCCTGGCCCAAAAATTCCAAATCCTGCTCAGCTTGCGATATTTCTGCTGTACGGCTGCATAGGCTTGTGTAGAGATCGCTATTCTCAACTCTGTAGCTGTACACAAGATAGGTGCTTCCTGCCTCAAAATTGATGCCGCACGAATTCTCCTCACCCTCATCGTATACAATGATTTGTGATTCATTAACACCCTTCCATGTCTCTTCAATATCCATCAGATTCGCATCCCTGTATTCTATCGTCCCTCTGACGCCTTCCTGAATACGTTCCTGCTTGATCTCAAGCACTTTACCTGTATATACTGCTTCAGCATGTTCATAAGCTTCATTTGGTTCAAAGCTTACACAGTTACAGGCAAAAGCCTTGTCTGCATGGAAAACTCCATAAAAATTTATCAATAGCGCAGCTGCGATGATAGCAATTACACACTTCTTCACTCTATCAGCTCCATTAATTTCTAAATATTCCATCTTCGTTATATAGACGATTATCAGATATGAAAGGTTTCGTTCCATTCCTGTTATAATCCGCTCTTTTGCATTAAAAAAAGAGGAACCGGCATACTGCCAATTCCTCAATTCTATTTGGGTATTTTTGCATCATTAGTTCTAGCTAATCTATACAAGCTCCCTATTTAATAACAACATAGTCCAAATTCACAAGCTTCGCATAGGTTATGATCTGATCGGTGGTGAGGTTCAAGGATACAACGGTATGGTGACCGCCGCCGTTCTCAATCCACGCTTTGACGCCATCCTGGAAGTTCGGCTTCACATTCCACAACACACGGGCAACAGGAAGCTTAGGCGCAGGCGTTGTTGGCTCAAACAAAGATACTTCGTTAATGAGCAGCTTGTAATGTGTGCCGAAGTCAGCCATCGATACGACAACACCTTCTCCTGCCTTGCCATCGAACACAAGACGTGCTGGATCTTCGCGATCGCCGATACCCAGTGGAGAAACGACAACTTTAGGCTTGTTAACCGCCAGTGTTGGATCTACCTCAAGCATGTGAGATTGAAGTATGGATTCCTGACCTGCCGCGAGCTCATAAGTGTAGTCTTCCATAAAGCCGGTAGACTCGTTATGGCTCATGACTTTGAGCAGACGATCCAAGGCTGCTGTCTTCCAGTCGCCTTCACCCGCAAAGCCGTAGCCTTGGGCCATCAGGCGCTGTACCGCAAGACCCGGAAGCTGCTTCATGCCATGCAGATCCTCGAAGTTCGAAGTAAAGGCATTGTAGCCTCCTTGATCGAGGAAACGCTTAAGGGCAATCTCATAGCTCGCTTGGACTTTGACACTGGCTTCCCAATCTTCCTTGCTGTAAGTGCCATAATCAAATTCGTACAGCTCCGCATATTCACTAAACAAATCATTGATTTCTTCTTCAGTTACCTCATTGACCACTTGCACAAGGTCGCCGATGCCAAAGTAGTCCACTGTCCATCCAAATTGGATTTGAGCCTCTACCTTATCCCCTTCTGTAACGCCAACGTTACGCATGTTATCGCCAAAGCGGGCTACTCTGATGTTGAAGCTCTCGTTATAAGCAACAGCGACGTCCATCCAATCTGCAATTTGCTGCTGCACTTCCGGACGTTCCCAGTAGCCAACTACAATTTTATTTTGTTTGTTCAGCCGTGCATTGATAAATCCATACTCGCGGTCACCATGTGCTGCCTGGTTTAAGTTCATGAAGTCCATGTCAATAGTTGCCCAAGGGATGCTCTCGTTATATTGTGTAGCCAGGTGAAGCAAAGGCTTTTGCAGCAGCTTCGTTCCACGAATCCACATTTTTGCAGGTGAGAACGTATGCATCCAGGTAATTACGCCGGCAACCTCGTCACGATAGTTGACTTCCTTCATAATGCTTGTAATTTTGTCTGCACTGACTGCGAGATCCTGCAGTACAAGCGGATAAGGCAATACGCCGCTGTTATTCAGCGCATCTGTCATTTCCTGTGCGTGTGCCTTCACTTCGGATAGAGCTTCTTCTCCATACAAGTGCTGTGAACCTACGACAAACCAAAATTGTTTTGCTGCTGCTGACATATGTTCATCCTCTTTTCTATAAGTTGTATTTTATAATTTCGGGCTCTGCCCCCTGCTTTACTTCTGTCCGTAATAAGCGTCTTTACCGTGCTTGCGCAAATAATGCTTGTCAAGAATACGCTGTGGCAGCTCTGGAGCGAAACGGTTTAATTCTCTGGCAAACAGATTCATCTTGGATACTTCCTCCAGCACGACACTGTTCATCACCGCGGACTTGGCATCCTTGCCCCAAGTAAAAGGTCCATGTCCCTGGAGCAATACACCAGGGATCGACATGATATCAATACCACGCTGCTCGAAGGTTTCGATAATGACGCGACCTGTCTCTGCCTCGTAACCACGATCCACTTCCTCCTGGGTCAAGAAACGCGCACATGGAATCGATCCATAAAAAGTATCCGCATGAGTTGTTCCCATCACAGGTACATCAAGTCCAGCCTGAGCCCAGACCGTTGCCCACATGGAATGCGTGTGTACGATGCCGCCGATCTCTGCATAGTGCTTATATAGCACGGCATGTGTCGGTGTATCAGAAGAAGGTCTCAGTTCTCCCTCAACCACATTGCCATCCAGATCCACAACGACCATATCGCTGGCCTTCATCGTTTCATAGCTGACACCGCTCGGTTTGATGACGAATAATCCGCTCTCCCGATCAATTGCACTAACATTACCCCATGTATATTTTATTAGACCTTGTTTCGGCAAATCGAGGTTCGCCTGGAACACTTCTTCTTTCAGTTGTTCTAACACCTTGGTCCCTCCTATTTCACACTAAATTGTCTACAGCAGCCTGCTCAATGACAAGCCCCTTCTTGTATCGCTCGATAAAGACCTCAAAGCCCTTCACATCCGCTGCATCCGGACGAATCTCTTCTTCTTCCACATCGCTGAATACTTTCTCATCCAGGAAATTCTCCAGACTCTCTTCACCGTTCTTGTTCAGGAGGTATGAAGCGAGAACCGCCATCCCCCAAGCTCCACCTTCTCCGGCCGTCGATGTAACCGATACGGGCACGTTAAGTGCGGCTGCCATCATTTTCTGGCCGACAACCGGCGTCTTGAACAATCCGCCATGAGCCAGGATGCTGTCGATCGCAACATTCTCTTCCTTCGTCAAGATGTCCATCCCGATTTTTAGAGCGCCAAATGCAGTGAACAGATGGACTCTCATGAAGTTGGCGAGATTAAATTTGCTCTCCGGGGAACGTACGAACAGCGGGCGTCCCTCTTCAAGACCTGTAATATTTTCACCGGAATAATAGCCGTAGCTCAGCAAGCCTCCACCGTCAGGATCAGCCTCCAGCGCTTTGTTCAGCAGCACGCTGTACAGCTTCTCTGTATCCATCTTTTGCCCGGCTGCTTCAGAGAACTCACGGAACAATCCGAGCCATGCGTTGAGGTCACTTGAACAATTGTTCGCATGAACCATACCCACTGGACTGCCGTTTGGCGTCGTAACCATATCGATCTCCGGGTAAACCTTGGACAGCTCCTTCTCCAGGACGATCATGGCAAAAACAGATGTGCCTACCGAGACATTACCCGTACGCTTTCTTACACTGTTCGTCGCCACCATCCCTGTACCCGCGTCCCCTTCCGGTGGACACAAAGGAATGCCTGGCTGTAAATCTAGTGTTGGGTCCAAAATCTTGGCCCCCGCTTCGGACAGCGCGCCTGCTGCTTCGCCTGCAGAATATACCTTAGGCAGCAGGTCACTTACCTTCCACGGATATCCTTTATCTGCAACCAGCTCATTAAACTGCTGGATCATGGATTCGTTATAATTTTGCGTAGATTCATCGATGGGGAACATGCCTGACGCATCCCCGATGCCAAGTGCTTTCTTTCCTGTCAGCAGCCAGTGTATATAGCCGGCCAAAGTTGTCACGAATCGAATCTGAGGCACATGCTCTTCCTCATTTAATATCGCTTGATAGAGGTGAGCAATGCTCCAGCGTTCAGGAATATTGAACTTGAATTGTTCCGTCAATGCTCTCGCCGCTGCCCCTGTTGTTGCATTGCGCCAGGTCCGAAACGGAACGAGCAGTTTATCTGAATCGTCAAAAGCCATATATCCGTGCATCATTGCAGAGAAGCCGATCGAACCGACCGTTTGGAGGGTCATTCCGTAATTCCGTTCAACCTCCTGCTTCATCTCCCGGTAAGCCTCTTGCAGACCTGTAATAATATCGTCCAGGCTGTACGTCCAAAAACCATCCTTCAGCTGATTCTCCCACTCGTAGCTTCCAGATGCGATCGTTTGAAACCGTCCATCAATAAGAACAGCCTTGATCCGTGTGGATCCAAACTCAATACCAAGCGACGTTTCTCCCTTAGCAATCGCTTGTTCGATGCTTACTTGACTCGACATTACCTTGGTCACCTCTCTGGCAGCGCTTCATTATTAGATCATTGTAAGAAGGCGCTTTCTAAATTGACAGGTATAGTATATTTTTTGTACGTACATTTGTCAATATTATTAGTTATATATACATACAAATATGGACATAATATATTTTTGTGCTTTCTTCTAAATCGGTCATATAAAAAGCTTTATCGAAGCGTTCTGGCATGAGTTTACAAATATAGTGATACCTTGCTAGTTCTACCTAAATACAGCGCACGGTAATTTAAAATAGGGCCTTCTCTTTATTTATTTCACATTCATGCTATAATTTGTACATACAAATTTGACAAAAGAACGATTAACATAGCGAACAAGTGTGGAAGAAGGAGTTACATGAAACCAAAGTATCAAGTCATCATTGATGATATAAAGAGTAAAATACTATCCGGAGATTATAGCGTAGGAGAACAAATTCCTACGGAGTCTGCTCTGCAATCGATGTATGAGGTCAGCAGACAAACGGTTCGGAAGGCGATCCTGGAGCTATCTAACGAGGGTTTTTTGCGGAGTGAAAAGGGGTCCGGCACCTATGTCAGCAACCAATATCGGCTGAGAACAGGCGGGGGCTCTAGTAAAAAGACGATCGGTGTCATCACAACCTACATCTCTGACTACATCTTCCCCTCTATCATTCGCGGGATTGAGAGCAGACTGAATGAGGACAATTATTCACTCCTGCTGGCCAGCACTAACAATGATGTGGCACAGGAGAAAAAGGCGCTGGAGATGATGCTCTCCTACGGTGTGGACGGACTGATCATTGAGCCTACCAAGAGCAATCTGTACAACCCAAATATTGCATATTACCTGTCATTTAAGGAACAGGACATCCCCTTTATTATGATTAATGCCTATTACGAGGAGATTGATGTTCCTTTTATGTGCCTCGATGACGTGCAGTCCAGCTATCTGGCGACAAAAGAAATGATATCGAACGGACACACTCAGATCGGACTCATCTCCAAAATGGATGATTTGCAAGGAAAGTATCGGATGAAAGGCTATATCAAAGCACTTGGAGAAGCCAAATTACGCTTTCACCCAGAGCTCGTTTTTTCCTTTGATACGGAGACGAAGCAGGCGCTATCGAGCAATCTAAAGGATTTTCTGGATGTGAATAGAGAAGTACTGACCGCTATCGTCTGCTATAACGACGAGGTTGGTCTTGAAGTGGTTCATGCGTGCAGACAATTGGGAATCTCAATTCCGGAGGAGTTATCCATCATCGGTCAGGACAACTCCTATATCGCCAAGAATGCGAACATCCAGTTAACGACGCTGACTCACCCTCAGGAAACGATGGGACGCGATGCCGCCGACTGGATCATTAGGAAATTACAAGGCAAAAGAGACTTGCCGGACAGCACGTACTATCAGCCCGAGCTGGTTTACGGTGAGACCGTTCAGAAGAGATAAACCCGAATTTCGAAAGCCTATAATAACGGGGCATTGTTGCTAGAAGGTCAGCATCAGCCATGCAAAAATGTGGATAATTTCCCGTCCGTCCG
>NZ_FNNT01000032.1:0-1815 GCF_900106725.1 Paenibacillus sp. PDC88
AAAAGTCCAGCGGTATGATGTCAAGTCCTAGATTCGAGTAAATTGGAAATTTTCTATGTGAAAAGTGCTTTGAGTCTAGAAAAATGACAATATCAAACTAATCCCAGCCCAAATCAAGGATAATTCCAGATTTTTACTGGGAATGAGTAAGGACTTTGGCAAAGGGGGCGTCAATCCTTCGCAGTCGTTACCTTCTTCCGTGGCGTATAGAGTTGGCCGTTGCGTAGCAGCACATCGACCAGACGCACAAGTTTTCTTGCCGTTAAGACGAGGGCGCGTTTGTGTTGGTGCTTAGGAACTTCTTTGTACTTCTTCCGGTAATACTCACCGAATTCCTCATCGCGGTTTTTCACCGAGTTGGCAGCTTCAACCAGGTAATAGCGAAGGAATCGGTTGCCGGATTTAATGCGTTTGGTATCTTCGGCTTCAAAAGGGCCAGACTGATGTTTACGCCAGGAAAGGCCGGCATACTTGGCCACAGCCGCTTGATCACTGAAGCGATCGATGTCTCCAATCTCCGCGAGGATACCGGCGGCATACACCCGGTCAATCCCAGGGATGGAGCGCAAGCATTTGGATTCAGGCAGGCCTTCGAGAATGCGCTCTATGGCTTTGTCCAAATCTTTGAGCTGTGCCTGGATGCTTCGAATCACTTGAATGGATGTGCCAAGCACCAGGTCGATGGAGTCCTCAACCACTTTGGAAAGTCGATAAGAGGCTCTGGCAGCCTTCTGAATGCAGCGTGCGACGTTCTCCGGATCAGGGAAGCGATTGCGTCCCTTGTCCCTTAAATAGTCGGCCAATTCGGCGACATCCATCGTGGCAATGTCGTCAAGGCTGTACTTCTCGGAGAGCATCTCCATGAGCGCGTGACCGAATACCGAGCTGTCTACTTCGGTCGTAAAGGCGTTGCACTTATAGAACAGGTTCTGCAAAAAATATTGCTTCTCACGCGCCAGGTTGTGGATCAGGTGGAATCGCATGCGCGTGAGGCGCTGGAGCGCAACATATTGCTCTTGCATGACGATGGTGGTGGTCAATCGTCCAAAGCGCAAGCGATCCGCAATCACCCAGGCATCAAGACGGTCGGTCTTGTCCATATCCGGGTAGGCTTCTCTGAATTTGCTGACCAGCTTCGGGTTGATGGTGAACACTTTGGCTTTACGGGCTTTGAGCGCCGGATCCTCATGCATGAACATGGCAGGATGCCAGCTGTAGACCGAAGTCGCTTCAAGGCCAATGTGAATCTCGGAAGACGAATGCTTGTCCGCTACAGCGACGATGCGATCTCTCAGATGAGAAGCGCCGTCGAGATTATTCTTGACGGTGAGCGTTTCCAGCTTGTCTCCGTCGGGATTCATAAAGCACGCTTCCAGTTCTTGTGAGCTGACGTCAATACCGACAAATAACTTCAAATGGAGTTCCTCCTTTCTGTTGAGGGATTCAGGGAATGGACGCTCCGGGATGCCTCCGGCGCACACGCAGATCAATCACCCTCGCCTATGAGAACACACTTCAGTCCATGAGCTGCCCCGGCACTGCTATAGCCGGGCATGGGTTGCCGAAGGGAACAGCCAGCGGGTAAGAAGTTCAGACGTGTACCGGAGAAACAGACTTTTAATGTAGACGTGGCTACAGGAGGGATACGAATTTCCCCGAATGGACCCTAAGTTCCATTGTCCAGAGACATTCCAGAAAGTCCAGTCCCCATTCAATTTTCAAAGAACGATTTGCTGGAAAATTTCAAGGAATCTCTCCAGCCCCTACGGGGCTGGAAGCTGAAAGAAAAGAGCTTTCAAAAGATACTATACGAGG
>NZ_FNNT01000021.1:0-31537 GCF_900106725.1 Paenibacillus sp. PDC88
GTATTAGCGGAGACTTACACTAAGATCCTAGAGGCTGAAGAAGCGAAATATGGATTTTAAAGGAGCCAATGATGATGACTAATAAGGAGATTACGATTAAGAAACCATTGACGCCTGAGAATCGATCCCTTGGTGAGCTTGTGATACAGGGGGATATGGAGAGAATTATACAACTGTATGGACACCCATATACGATTAAAGGGACCGTGGTACATGGTCAAGCACTGGGAAGAACGTTAGGCTATCCAACCATAAATCTTGGAGGGGAAGCTGACCTCTATGTATCTCCAAAACCTGGAATCTATTTCGGGACTTCAGTAATATTTGAAGGAGATCGGGAGACTGAGCAATATAACGCCATAATAAGCGCTGGTTACCGTCCTACAGTAGGTGGAGAATCTTATTTTATTGAAGCCTTTTTATTAGATTATTCTGGCGATTTGTACGGTCGGAATGTATCACTTCAATTTTTAAAATATGTGAGGGAAGAAATTACGTTTGCCAATCTTGACGAGTTAATCATACAAATGAAATTAGATGAACAGCACGCCAGAGATTACTTTAGCCATAAAAACTTACTGAATAAACAGTGATATCATGAAGAATCTGCTAATACGATAATACGATTCTCATATATGTGACAGTAATCTTTTTAGAAACAAATGGAGGCTCTCTACGAACTGAGAAATAACCTTCTAAAGGGCAATAGCCTGTTTCCCGTACTTAAAGACTCGGGAGCAGGCTATTGTTGTATAGCATCATTTTTTAATGAAACTGCTTAAACAAACATAGTCAATCTTAAGATTATAATATGTGATTATTCGAGCACACGAAGTATGATGAAAGAGTCTCGTCAGAAATCTATCCGGGAGGTGAGAAGAGTCATGAGAAGCACAAAATTGTAAGCGGCATCATTTGATGGCGCAGCAGGCTCAATCAAAAAGGAGGAATTCATGATGATGAAAAAAAGTTTGGCTAAGCTATTCACGGCAGCCATGTGTTTGATAAGCGCCAGCCTATTAGGGGCGTCGCTAGACAAAGCACATGCGGATACGGCGTATTATGTGAGTCCGACAGGCCAGAATAGCAGCGGGTATGGTACGAATCCCTCGACTCCTTTCCGGACGATCCAATATGCGGCCGACCGGACTAATCCGGGTGATACCGTCTACGTCATGAATGGAACCTATTCCGAAACAAACAATGAAGCCGTCTTAAAAGTCACTCGATCCGGGAATGAAAATGCCTACATAACGTACAAAAATTATCCCGGACACAGCCCGAAACTGACAACGGATTCTGCCTGGAATCACATCCTCGTAGCAAGCGCATCCTACATCCGGATAGAAGGCTTTGAAATTGCCGGAAACAACGCCAACCTTACCGTTAGTCAAGGAGAAGCGCGTTATAATCATTATCTGCAGAACTATCCATCCGGCACGGTTGACTGGGATTACATGGCTGTAACGAATACGAACGGTATTAATGTCAAGCCTGCCAGTACGACAAGCGCAAAACCCAGTCATATCATTATCGAAAATAATAGTGTTCACGATGTGCCCGGCGGAGGCATCCTCACAGAGGAATCCGACTATATTACCATCCAGAACAATAACGTCTATAACAACGCGTGGTACGCGGTTTATGCAAATAGCGGTATCAGCGTCTTTCACTCTTATAATTCGGATAACAATACCAGTAATTATAAAAACATCGTACGCAACAACGAGGTGTATAACAACAAAGGGCTTGTTAAGTGGGTGAAGACGGAAGATTATTCGGATGGCAACGGTATTATTATCGATGACAACAAAAACACGCAGCTGAATGGCAGATTGGCGCCGTATACCGGGAAGACGCTGGTGACCAACAATATTACGTACAACAACGGGGGTTCGGGCATTCACGCCTACTCCAGCGCAAGGGTCGATATTATGAATAATACGTCCTATCAGAATGCCTCCCAGCTTAACTACGGTGAAATATACGCGCATGACAGCACAAATGTTAACTTGTTCAACAATATCATGTATGCACGCACTGGGCGACATATAACGTCGAACTCCAATAACAGCAATGTGAATTATAACTACAATATTTATTACAATGGAACCCCTGCCGTAAGCGGGCCGAACGATATTACCTCTGATCCGTTATTCTATAATGCGGAAGCCGGAGATTTCCGTGTCCATATCGGTTCGAAAGCGATCGACAACGGGACTTCTAGTCTAGCACCGAACCATGACTTTAGCGACAATTCGCGTCCAAGAGGATTTGCGCCGGACCGTGGCGCCTACGAAAGCCAAAATATAATCGGGAATCCCAGCTTCGAGTGGGGCAGCTTGACGGGCTGGGACAAGGAGCAGAATGCTGCTGGGATAACGGTCGTCTCAAATGGGACTTATAGCGGAACCCATAAAGTGGCGTTCGACACGACTGCAGCCACAAAATTATCGCAATCCAGAACCGCACCAGCAACTAAAACATATACCGCAACCGCTTATATAACCACGAATATTGCAGATAACATCAAATTGAACATCGAGGTCAACGGTGTAGCCAAAGGTACGCAGACAGTTGCTGCAGGCGGCGGGTACAAGAAGGCGACGGTTACCTTCTCAGCGAATGCGAATGACACGATAAAAGTATCCATTACCGCACCACAGACTTCAGGCGGTTGGGTCGGAATTGACAATATCTCAGTAGAATAATAGTGCCGAACTTCTATAAGATCATTTCAATACAACAGGAGGTTGACGAAGTGAAGAGGATAGTAGGACAGATCTTGATATTCGCGTTGTTTATTAGTTCATTTTATTCGGCTGTGCCTGCGGAGAAGGTGTTCGCCGACAGCGGGTCCAAACGATACGAAGCGGAGGCTGCAATACTAGAGAATGCTTCTGTAACAGATGCTGTTTACGTGGACATGTCCAATGAAGCATCCAGCATCACTTGGGATACAGTGAGTGCTTCCGTGTATGCGAATTATAATTTGAACATTAAATACAGCAGCAGTGCAAGTGGTATTGTAAAGCTCCATGTCAACGGTCAAGAAGTTGCCTCATTTACAACGGGACAAGAGGGAACACAAGAAAACTCGGTATGGAGCGATCTGAACGCCATTGTTACGCTTCATCCCGGCACTAATGTCATTCTACTGACATCGGAGGGGAAAGGCGGTCCTCTGGTCGATTATCTGGATGTCACACCATTCACGAAATTTATTGAAGGTGAATCGGGTCATGGCACAACGCATGTGAATCATACTTTTGGAGCCAACACAGCTGCTGCGCCAGGCTTTTCCGGTACAGGCTATGTCATTATTCCAGGCGGCAGAACACCGCCCGCATACTTACTATGGGATAACATTTCTATTGCAGAAACAGGAAGCTATACACTTAAATTCAGATATAATAATGCCGATAACGGAGCCAGACCCGTAAATCTTAAAGTAAATGATGTAGAGGTTCCAGGTTTTACGGGAGCAAGTACAGGCGCTTGGAGTAATTGGCAGCTTCAAGAAATCAAGAATGTTACCTTAAATGCCGGAACGAATTCGATAAAAATAGAGCCTAAATTAACAGCAGCAGGTCTAACGGCAGCTATGCCCAATATTGATCGAATTGAAATCCATCCGGAGTCCATTCCGGTCATAGGTGATCAAATCTTTCGAACAACAACCTTCGAGGCAGATGATGTAGATCCTGTCATTGCAGCGACTCCTGTTGGAGCAAATCTGGTTACTCCATTATTAGATGGCAAACCGGTGGATCCTTCTTCTAATACCGCTGTTACTTTAACTGAAGAGAATGGCAACCGGATGGCGCAGGTTACAATCCCTGCACGAAGTACGGGAACCATTGGATTTCCGTTCCATAGCAGCTGGACAACCCCTGTTTCCATGAATAGCTACACCATCGAAGCTAACCTGATGTTTAAAGATCAAAAGGCTAATTATTTGTTTAATCTCGTAAATGGTTCCGGTTCGCTTCATAATCCAATGCTCGTATTTGGTATGGACGGAAAGATGTACGCTCGTTCAGACAACAGCGCAAATGGTGCGTTGGCAGCTAGGACGGACTGGGAAATTAATACTTCCTATAAGATAAAGATGATAGCTCATGTCGATACAAAAAGCTATGATCTCTACCTTAATGACACCCAAATTGTAAATAATGAACCTATGAAAAATGAAAATTACTCTAGCGGCCTGAAAGCCTTTTATCTGCAAGTAAAGGACGGGCCGCATGAGGAGACTGCCGTAATCGTCGATAACATTAAGCTTTCTGGTTCCAATGAGGCTGGATCTGCGCCGGTAGTAAATCCGAATCCTGGAGAGTATTATATTGACTTTCCTTATATTGGAGAACCTGTGGATTATTATGTTAGTCCCTCGGGTTTGGATACCAATGATGGTTTGACGCCAGAAACCGCATTCAAAAACATTCAAACGGCCGCAGCATTAACAAACCCGGGAGATACCGTATATATTATGCCGGGTACCTATACAGCGAGTAACACGAGCTACGGAAGTGAATGGTTAAAGATTACACGCTCAGGCGCCAAAAATAAAAATACGGGCGAAACAGCTTATATTACGTACAAAGCCTATGATTTTAACAACAAGCCCAAGCTTAAGCTGGCCGATAACGTTCCGGGCATATGGAATATGGTCGATATTCAAGCGAATTACATTATTATTGATGGACTTGAAGTCGAAGGCAACAATATGAACATTTCGTTGGAGCAAGCAGAGGCAAACTATGAGCACAAAATAGCGGGCGGCTCGAACTGGGCCGAATATGCAAAGACCAACACCAATGGGATTAATGTTAAAGGACATCACATCATTGTCAAAAACTCGTATGTCCATCATATGGCTGGCGGCGGCATTGGCGGAGCAGGCGACTATATGTGGTTTGATCATAATATCAGTCACAGCAACAGCTGGTACTCGATGCATGCAACCAGTGGCATGGGTTCGATAAACAATGTGTCTTTCGATGATAATACGGCGGATTACAAAATTATCATGAGCAATAACATTATTTATGATAATGAAGCTAAAGTGAAGTGGGAAAAAACCAAAGGCTATTCGGATGGCAACGGCATTATCTTTGATGTTGATGACGGCTATTACGGAAAGAAATTAGCTTTCAATAATATTGTCTATAACAATGGCGGCGGTGGTATCCACATTTATAGAAGCAATAATGTTCATGTCATCAACAACACGATATATCATAACAGTAGAAGCCCGCATCTGAAATATCCCAATATGGATGCTCAATCTAGTGACAATTCCATCTTGATAAACAATATCTCGATTGCTAGGGATGAAGAGGGTGAATATGCCAATCTAAACAGTGGCTGGAATAATATGTTTGCCAACAACATTTACGGCGGCAATGTTCGGTTCTTGGATCAGAATGAACAGGTTATCAATCCCAAATTCGTAAATGTTTCTCAGGCAAATGGCAGTTTTGATTTCACATTGCAAGCAGATTCACCAGCAATCGATACCGGTACACGCGAGATATTCTCTAAATTGCCGCGGATTGCTGAAGGTTTTGGAGATGAAGTGGGTATCGATTCTCCATTCTCAAAGGACTTTTTAGGCAATGATCGTCCTTATGCCGGAGTCGGATCCAATAATAGAATTGATATCGGAGCCTATGAAACTGAATATAATAATCCAGAATACTTGGTAGATGACTCTATTGAGTTTAAGACGCCGATTCCGGATGAAATTCTGAAAGCAAAGGCATCGAAAGGAACACCGGAATTAGATGGCGAGATTGACGAGATCTGGTCAACAACAGAAAGCTTCCAGGCGATGAAGATCAGTGACCCTACCAAGGCAGCGCCTATGGCAACTATGCGTTTGCTATGGGATGAACATAATCTTTATGTTCTGGCCGAGGTTGAGGATGACAACCTAAGTGTCAGAGGTGCGAATTTGTGGGAACACGATTCCATGGAGTTCTTCATGGATGAGAACAATGGAAATTCGACAGCATTTCAATTAGATGACGGTCACTATCGAGTGAATTACGAGAATCTGAGAACGGGGGGATCCCGCGGTAAGGGCATTAACGCGAGCAGTTTCTCCTCAGCAGCGAAAGTAGTAGATGGCGGATACATTATTGAAGCTAAGCTGCCGCTTACAACCATAACAGGCTCCGTCGGGAAAGTTATTGGTTTCGATGCTGGAGCAAGCGATGACAACAATGATGATGGCATCCGCGATAATGCAACCATGTGGAGCAACCAACGCTTTAATTCCCATGAATCCACGGAGTGGTATGGGGATGTAACCTTTGTTGAAGCGGGGGATCTTCCGACAACGCCGGGGCCAGCACCGACGCCGGTTGTGGAGGGTTCTATGATTCAGTTGACACCAACCCTCACAGGTAATACGGCCAAGGCGGAGCTCTCACAGGAACTGCTCGACGACTTGCTCAAGCAAGCGGAAAGCGATGCAAGAGGCGAGAAAAACGTAAGAATTAAGCTCAACCCGATCGCTAACGCCAAATCGTATAGTCAAAGCCTGCCGGCACAAATGTCAAGGAAGGCGATGGCAAGATCTCACTGACGGTACAGTCGGAGCTTGGTACGATTACATTATCTAACGATATGCTGAAGGCGAATGATTTAGCAGACGCTTCAAGCGTACAGATTGTTATAACAGCTGCAGATACATCCGGCCTGAAGCAGGAATTGAAGGAAAGAATCGGCAGCAAGCCCGTTCTGGATCTCTCCGTACGGGTTGATGGTCAATTAATCGCATGGAAAAACAACAAGTCACCCGTAACCGTATCCGTCGATTACGAGCCAACAGCTGAGGAATTGGAAAAACCGGAGAATATCTTCGTGTGGTATATTGACGCCAAGGGTAAGGTTGTCAAATTACCATCTGGAAAATATGATACCGCATCCGGGAAAGTTACGTTTACAACTTCTCACTTTAGTCTGTTTGCAGTTGCTTATTAGATGAACAGCTTCGTGATGCTTCACACAGGATCGATGACCGTTACAGTGGAAGGCGATTCCTATAACGTGGTTTATACTCGAATATCAAGGACAGACACAATAAGGTGAATTGCAGCCATTGTTCGGAAGTAGGCGTCGACGTATGCTTAAGGCATGAAAGACACCAAGCGAACAAAGGAGACAATGAGATGAACACGACATTTATTCCGCCGCTCAAGCCTTTGACGGATGAGCAAATCGAGCAGTTCCGGGAGCAAGGATTTATTCTGTTTAAGAAAGGCATGTCGGAGGATTTAATCGAGGCCTTTAACGGACACGTCTACGATATTCGGAACCAATCGCCTATGCCGGAGTGGGCAGCTTGCGAAGAGAGCAAGAAGTATTCCCTTCGTCTATTTAACCCGCATAAACACGACAGCTTCTCGAGGCAATTGATGAAAAACGCTATCGTTCGCGGAGCGCTGGAGCAGTTGATGGGCAAGGAAGCCGTATGCGTGCAGAGCATGTATTTCTACAAAGAGCCGGGTTCCCCGGGGCAAGCTGCTCATCAAGATTACTATTACATTAAGAATGATCCGATGACGATGATTGCGGCATGGATCGCGATGGAGGAGTCGGTGGATGTCGAGAATGGTTGTCTGTGGGTTATGCCCGGCACGCACAAGCTTGGCCTGCTTCCGCATGGTGCTGTAAAAAATATCGAGGAGCACGAGCATTGGACGGAGGAGACCGAAGGGGTAGATACAACAAAACAGGTACCGGTTCTGATGGAGAAAGGGGATATCCTGTTCTTCAGCGAGCTGCTCATTCATTCCTCGAACAAAAATAGGAGCTTAAATCGTTGGCGGAGGTCATACGTGTGTCATTACATTCGCGAAGATTCCAGCGTGCTTCATCGTGAAGATTTGCGTCAGAAGTATCCGCTTTATTAGGAGGCGGCGAAATCGACGGCCTTAGTCCATTGGTATCGGGGCTAAGGCCGTCTTTTTGTGCCAAATATTCTGCTGTTACTCCTCAAACGAAGGAATCAGTACTTCCTTTCCGCCTTTCATGGCGGATTCGTGCGCGCAAATGCCGGCAGCTGTCCAGTTGGCTGCAGTCACGGCGTCGATACGAGGCTTGCGATCCTCGACGATACTCCGTATAAACTCATGCACCAAATGCGGATGGGAACCATGATGGCCATTTCCCTGGAGTACGGATTGATGCGGGTTGTTCGGATCCAGCTCATCTTGATTCGTAATGTAATAAGCTAGCTCAGGAGGCAGCAAATCGGGACGGGCAGGCGGAGCAACACGTTCCGTATGAATGTTACGGCCCCTGCCTTCCTCCAGCTCGCCCATCTTGAACAGGATAGGCGCTTCATCTTCCATATGCCATTCCATTGAAGCTTTCTCCCCATAGATATTGAAGCTCTCCATATATGCTCTTGCCGTGTGGAACAAAGTACGTGTGACCTCTGCACTGATCGGCTCCTTATCCAGTTGGAAAATCGCCGTCTCCACCGGATAGGGGTTGCCATATCGCTGTACAAGCTCCTCACGCATCGTACCGGAGCCAAAGCAGTGCACTTTGGTCGCACGCGCACCGGTTATGGCCAGAAGAGGAGAAACGGCGTGTGTTGCATAGTGCATCGGGGGAAGACCCATCCAGTAGGCAGGCCAATTCTCCATGTCCTGATAATGGGCGCCGCGAAGGAATTGTATCGGACCAAACTCGCCGCGATCCATCATCTCCTGTGCATACAAAAATTGATAAGTATAGACCGCAGTCTCCATCATCATATAATTTCGGTTGTTGAGCTTCTGGGCCGCAACGATAGCCTTCAGTTCATCAATGGTTGTGGCCATAGGAACAGTGCAGGCGCAATGCTTGCCCGCATTCAATACAGCTATGGATTGCTGCGCATGCATGGGAATCGGAGTAACTAAATGGACGGCGTCATATTCATCGGAACGAAGTATTTCTTGCAGATCCGTGTAACGGCGCTCGAAGCCGAACTTATCCCCGTACTGTTGCAGCAGCGTTTCGTCCGGATCGCATATGGCTACATGCTCTACATCGGGATGTGCATGATAGATCGGGGCAAACGCACCTCCAAACCTAAGGCCTGCAAGCGCGACCCGTAATTTTCTGCCTTGTTGGTTGTTCATATAGGTGATCTCTCCTTTATTGATGTTATGAATAATTCTATTATTACGAAACGTTTAACCGTTGAGAATGAACCGATTCGCAGAATAAATATACTTTGTTCAGGTTTTTAATGAAGTCGAAAGTAAGTAAAAAAAACAGACTCATAGATTGGGGGTGGAGTCTTGCACGAGGTTATACTTCTGGGAAGCGAGTACCCGCTTGTTCGCGACATAGGTACGACGTATACCCAAGGCCGATGGATACATCCGGAACGTGTTGCGGACTACCATGTATGTATTTATTGCATACAAGGCCAAATGCAGGTTGTTGAGGATGGGAAGGAGTACATTCTGCGAGACGGAGATATTATGTTTTTGAAGAAAGGTGTTCATCATTGGGGTGGCGAAGGAACGCTTCCCGGTACTTCGACCTTATGGATCCACTTCTACGATTCACCGAATAACCAGGTTGAATTGCCGGCAACGGAACAAACATCTCTTCATCAAATGCTGTTCGCTCCTACTGATCAACTATTCTCAAAAAGTCAGTACGAGTGTACAGTCGTTCTGCCGAAGTTGATGAATGTCAAAGGATTCCCGCACATGAACAGAAAAGCCCGAGAGCTTTATGAGCTATATTCGTCATCACGGCCATTTCGTCATCTCTATGTATCCCTGGAGACGATGTCTCTGTTCCTGGAGATCTACCGCATCTCACTCATGCGTCATATTCCCGGCAAGTCTGATGCGCTCGTTCAGAAATTGGCTAGATATTTGGAGGAGCACTGTGAGGAAGAACTGGATATAGAGCGAATAAAATCAACATTTCAACGTAACTACAACTACCTCAGCACTTTGTTTAAAGCCAAGCTCGGGACGAGCATCTTCTGCTTTCATGAACGGCAGCGTATCATGAAGGCGGCCGAATTGTTGAAGAACACATCAATGAATATTACGGAGGTGAGCTATGCTCTTCAATTCAATAGTCCTTATTATTTCAGTCGGGTGTTCAAGAAGGTGATGGGCGAGTCGCCGACCGATTATATTAAAAATATTTACCGGATGAAGTAGGACTACTTGGATAGTTTCATGTTAGAAAAGATAGGGTCTGGAACGAGAAGATAATTGACCATGTTTTATAGAGGTTTCTCCATTGAGGCCATGCCACAAGAGAGTATAATCATAGGTGAGCGAAAGTAAATCATCCATATGTTTGTATGGGAAGAAGGGTGTGATAAGGTTGCATCAGATCGAACAGGTATCAACGGTGATCATAGGCGCTTCATTCCTAGGTTTGGGGCTTGCCTCTCGTCTTGGCCCAGATGTTTTGGTTATCGAGCCTTCTAATGGTGTGGGGAACGAATTCATTCGCAGCTTCCGGCTGTCGGACCGCAAGTATACGCCTGTGACTGCAAGCGGTGTTGAACTGCTTAGGGAGCTTATCCTCAGGAATGTAACGGATGAGGAGGGAAGGCTTCATTTGCCGGGGATGATGCCGGTGATGATCCAGCATATCACCGGACAGAAGCTGCATGTGAGAATGCAGACGCAAGTTGTGGAGGTGCACCTTCGTGACGGAAAATTCGAAGTCGTGTGCTATGATGCCTCGGGATTTCGTTATTTCGTTGCTGACCGTCTGGTGGACACGACTTCGCAGTGTGTCACTAGGAATGGTCAGGGCTGTGTAAAGACCAAGAGCCTGAATATGATGCTGCTCGGTACCTTCGGCACTCATCACTCAGAGGAATCTTCAGCGTACACGATATACCAAGGGCGCTTCCCGAACGAAACGGTGTTGAAATTCGCTGTAGATCCAATGGATGACTGGATAACGGCAAGAAGCAAATTGTTCGATTTTTGGCTTAATCGTCCGGAGCCATTGCGTCACTGCTCATTCGTGACGCACGCAGATGAGTTCGATATAGAGCTTGATACGATGCAAGCATCGATTCAACCAGGATGGGACTGGCTGCCTTCCGCCTATTATGCGAATCCGCTGGAAGCCTATGATCAGGGATACAACTTTGAGATTGGGGGTAGACGATGATGCGTTTAATGGAGAAACATGCTGGGGTGATTACGCCATCTGCTAGTAAGGGCGTATTCGAGGATCACTATGACGTTATCGTAGTAGGCCTCGGTACGGCGGGATCCATGGCCGCTATTCGTGCAGCCCAAAGAGGATTGAAGGTGCTAGGGCTTGAGAAGCTCTCTTGCATGGGAGGGACAGGGACGACAGGTGGTGTTGTAGGCTATTACTATGGCAATCGAGGCGGGGTTTTTGAATCCATAGACAGTCAAGTGGCTGCTTACCAGAGGCAAGATGATTTCGTACCTTTCCTAGGTGTGCATTCCGAGATTAAAAACTGGGTAATGGATTCCGAAGCGATGAAGGCAGGCGTCGATGTCGAATACGAATCTTATGTTATAGGAGTGTACCTGGAGGGCCAGGCGGTGAAGGGTTTACGTTGGGTATCACCGAAGGGTGTTCATCAGACTTCAGCTAAGTTCATTATCGATAGTACCGGAAATGCGGAGGTTTGTGAGCTGGCTGGCTGCTCCTTCGATATGGGCAGGGAAATGGATGGGACCTGCCAGCCTTTCTCCAATGTGCAGATGAGATTGTACCCTAATCATAAAGTAGGCAACTTCTATACGGATTCAGGCTACATGGATATCAGTAAGGCGGAGGATGTGACCCGTGCGATCTTCGAATCGAATCTGTTAGGTACCCATTTGCAAGAGCGTTATGATGCAGAATCAATGCTGCTGAAGATCTGTCAGCTGCTAGGTATACGTGAAAGTCGCAATATCGTGGGGGAGGAGAGAGTTACCTTCTCAGATTTTCTTGAAGGCCGGGTGACAAGGGAACCTGTATTTCAAGGCTTCTCCAACTTGGATAACCATGGGAAGGATATGGCGTTCGAAAGCAATACCCAGCAGGATTGGCTTGTCGCAGCAAGCTTGTTCGGTCCTTGCTTCAACGTTCCAATCCCTAGAGAGGCCTTGATCCCAAGAGGATTTGACGGGTTGCTGGCCGCTGGCCGCTGTATTTCGCTTGATCATGACATCGCCTCTGCCATAAGGCAGAAGCGGGATATGGAGAAATGCGGGGAGACCGCTGCGAATATGGCCTATCTGTCCATTTCGGAGGAAGTTCCAATCAGAGAGATTTCCTATGAACAGCTGGTAGAGCTGCAGCTCGAGACCGGGTGCATGAGAGCAGGAGACCGACCTGAATTCAAGGAGATGACACCGCAAGAATCGAATGAAGAGCTAGCTGTCCCCGCTATGAAGTGGCTGAACGATCCGCAAGAGATAAAGGTTGCCTTAAGTTCGGATAAATCGGGCTTTGCTATCTGGTCTGCTAAGCGGTTGGGAGATCAGATGAGGGGAACCTTACAGGAGTGGATGGGTGAGCAGGATTACGGCTTGCTTCGTAAAAACTGTGCGTTGGCACTTGGTTTGATCGGAGATTCTGTTTGTTTGCCTGTGCTGCGGGAGATGGTATATAGCCGAGATCTCTATGTGCCAAAGTCTAGCCGTAAGTTCAATCAACCTCATGTATTTGCAGCCATTTATTTGTTGGGCCGGCTAGAGGATCAGGACATCATGCCAGAGCTGCTCTCTTTCATACGAAGTGAGGCTTTCATTGATAAAATGGATGTAGATCGAAGCAATGATGAATTCATTTTTGATCTCAAGGAGTTATATTTCCAGTTCTTCTCTTTCTCCATGATAGCTGCCATTCGAATCGCGGATGCTTTCCCGAAATGGAGAAGTCAAGTGACTGAGTTGTTAACTAATCGGCTCGCCGACCCTGAATTAGAATTAGTCATTACTCTAAAAACTCATATTAAAGAAGCGAATGGATTTTTGAAGAAAAATATGAATGACCGGGTTAATTACATTTACGAAAAGCGAGTCCAGCATTGGATTTAATAGGAATCAAATGGCTTTATCTCTTATAATAGGGAAAGGCCATTTTTCCTATTAAATCAGGGTTGGAGGTGCAGGGATGGATCAGGATTTCATGAATCGGTTTATGCCGAGAGTTATCGATGTTTTGATTCGGGATAAGGAGCACTGGAGCAATCACCAATATGAGGTGGAAATCCCTTTGACACGAATGTGTAATATGGGGTATGTCTTCAACGGCGAAGGGAAACTGGAGATTAATGATGAGAGCTATAAGCTGCGCAAAGGGTGTTTTTATCACGTCTCTCCGCCTGGTGTCCGATTGAAGTTTACTACGGAGTCAAGTAATCCGCTATTATATATTGCTGTGCATTTCGATTATCGATTAATGGAGTGGGAAGGACGAGAGTTAATTTCCAAGGTATCTCGTACTTCTTTGCGGCTTCCGCATGTGCTTGAGTTAGAGAGTGTGACGCGGGCAGAAGAGCAGTTTCGGCAGCTGCTTCAGCTGTGGAAGGATAAGGGGCCGGGGTATGAGTGGCGCTCCCGTAATTTTCTTATTCGTTTATTGGATCAACTGGAAGGTATGCAGGCGTCTAAGCCATTATCTGAATTAAGGGCAGAGCACTCGATTCACCGTGCTATGGAGCATGTACATGAACACTTCAGAGAACCATTAAACAGAGAAGAAATGGCACAATATTGCTCCTTGTCGGTCAGTTATTTTTCTCTATTATTTAAGAAATATACAGGATACAGCTATGTTCAATACCTACATAAAGTGCGCCTGGAGAAGGCCAAGATGCTTCTGCGCAATGGATTCGCTCCTGTTTCGGAGATTGCGCGTGATATTGGCTATGAAGATCCGCTATATTTCTCCAAGCTCTTTACGCGGGAAGTGGGCTTATCACCGAGGGATTATCGCAAGGGATAAAGGGGTTGATTAAAATGAAGCCTAAAATCTTTATTACAAGGAAAATTCCATCCAGTGCACTGGACAAGCTTGCATTGATATGTGAAGTGGACCTGTGGGACGAAGAAGAGATCCCTGTTCCCAGAGATGTGTTAGAGCAAAAGGTTAAGGATGTCGAAGGCTTGCTGTGCTTGCTTACCGAAGCAATAGATCAGCCCTTGTTAGAGAAAGCGCACCGTTTGAAGGTGGTTAGTAACATGGCCGTCGGCTACAACAACATTGATGTGGCCGAAGCCAGCAGCAGAGCCATTATGGTCACGAATACCCCGGGTGTGCTTACGGAGACTACGGCGGACTTAACCTTTGCTTTATTAATGGCGACCTCGCGAAGGGTTGTGGAGGCTTCCCAATATCTACGGAAAGGCGAATGGAAAACCTGGTCTCCCATGCAGCTGACGGGACAAGATATATATGGAGCGACCATGGGAATCATCGGGATGGGAAGGATTGGCCAAGCGTTGGCGAAACGGGCGAAGGGATTCGATATGCGGGTGCTCTACTTTAATCGGAGTCGCAAGCTTGATGCAGAGCAGGAGAACGGCATAGAATACGCAGAGTTGGATGCTCTTCTAACCCAGTCCGATTTCGTATGCTTGATGACTCCGTTGAGCGATGAGACGTATCATCTTATTGGGAAGCGAGAACTGGAGCTGATGAAGTCCACGGCTGTCTTGATCAACACCGCGCGTGGAGGAATCGTGGACGAGGAGGCCCTGTATGATGCGTTGACGCAGGGCGAGATCTGGGCTGCCGGTTTAGATGTATTCGAGCAAGAGCCCATCCGGATGGATCATCCGCTGCTCAAGCTGCCGAACGTAGTCACACTGCCCCATATTGGCAGTGCTTCCATTCGCACCAGGACGTTAATGGCTGAGTTAGCTGCGGATAATTTAATTCGCGGATTACTTGGACAACGGCCGGAACACTTGGTGAACGATTAACACCGAGTAAACTACTGCTTTAGCTTGGGGAAGATTGATGCACCACGAGAATTCCACATTAATTTGACCGCTATGTCACAGTTAACGGGAAACTTTAGCCTAATATACAGGGAGCAGATTGCCGCATGGTAACTGCCCCCTGTTTTCATTCACGGAATCGACTGAATTATATCATACTCTTCAAGCTCAGTAGGAGGCCGAATTCAAATCGCTTGTTTGGCACAATGGTCAAATAAAAGCTTAAAAAACGGAATTTGGGTACTGGAAAAAGGTATGGAGGGACAAAAAAATGTTCCGATCAGCGATAAGGTATATAACTAATCGGTTTCTGCATGTTATATTAATTTTAATGAGGGCGAATTTGAGGAGGAATACGGATGAAAGAGGAAGAAGATATGGCCCCAGGATGGGATGCCATTGAAGATGCGATGACCAAGCTATACGGAGATCAGAAGCCTATGCACTACGGCTCGTCGCTGCCTGCTATGTTCGGAGGTGATCCGCTGGACGGCATCAGTGTATATAAAGCGGAGCATCCTGCGCCGCATTGGCATATGGTGACTTTTGGATTTACGGAGCTGTACGGCAAGGAGAAGGAGGATAAGGAGCATAGCGGTTTCGGCTTTGAGCTGACCTTCAGGCTGAAGCGCAGCGAGACGGAGGAGCAGCCTCCGGCATGGGCGCTTGACCTACTGCAAAATATGGGAAGGTATATATACAAAAGCGGAAACCGATTCCGGTCGGGTGATTACTTGGATACCAATGGTCCAATCTGCTTGGGTTCGGATACGAAGCTTAAAGCGCTATGCTATACGGAGGATCCGGAGCTGCCTTCGATAGAAACGCCAAATGGGCGTATGGAGTTTATCCAAATGATTGGCATTACAGGGGATGAACGAGATGCAATGCAGACGTGGAATTCGCATGCCATGCTGAAAATCTGCGAGCCATATATGCCTTACTATATAACGGATCTCGAGCGGTCATCTTTGCTGATGCTGCCTGCGGTTGCCACAGCGGTGGAGGAAGGCTTGAAGCGTGACGGGTCGAATACGGGCTTCCTGTATGTCAGCCAATTAGGCTGGGAGCCGCCCGTGAAACGGCTGTTAAGAAAATCGCCGGCGGTGCTTACGCTTGGTGCCAAGCAGGCAGAGATTATCGGCAAGATGCTTTCGGGCCGCATTTTGAAGCAAAACCCTCTGTATCTCTCAGGTCCGAACGTTCGGGTAGCGCTGGAGCCGGGAGATAATCCGGTGATTGAAGAAGGTCCGGAGCACATTCGTATCGTGCTGGATGCGGCAACCGTTGCCGAGCTGTCAAGCAAGCTGCGGCCGAAGGAGGAGCTGATTAAGCTATCCTCCTTTAAGGGTCTAACCGTTCAGGTAGCCAAAACGTATATTAAAGACCAGCAAGACAATGTGGTAGAGACGATTGGTTGAAAGTTAACTTATTAAGGCTAAGAATAGGGCTTCTCAAAGGTCATCACAATGAGAGGCTGTATTCCTTTGTTAAGGGCTTGTCTGCATCGGCATTATGGACTTAAATGAGCCTCTACATTAATCTTTCCCATTCACTGTGGGACGGACGGCATTCTGCACTAAAACTGAATAACTTAAAAACACTTAAACAAGCCTGTCTTTATAAATAGACAGGCTTGTTTATACTTTTAATATATCAAGTTAAACGAAGAGCTTCTATATGTAGAAGAGCAAACGAAGGCATGAAAGTCAATTGTTATATTGACGGTTCACCAAATTGAATAATAGGAGAATACGTTGTACAATCTCTATTTTAGAGCATGGGACAAAAACATGATTAGTGTTTGATTACAGAAGATGACAAAGAGCTTTGCGTTCTTATAAAAAAATGTGTAGAGCAGGAAAATCTAACTGCTGTGACTGCTACCGGTGGTGCAGCCGGGCTGAGGTTGGCTGATGAAAAACGCGATACCTCTTTCGCTTGTCATTCTTGATGTAATGATGTCCGGCTTGGATGGTTTTCAAGTGCTTCAAAAAATTAGAGAAACCAGTAATGTTCCTGTTCTAATGCTTTTGTCGGCTATATGGAAACAATCGAAAACGGATTAGTACCCGGGCAGGAAAAAGACAAATATGTTCAAGTAGCTTCTGTTAAATTCCTTACATGTAAAATATTCTCATATTTTAGTAGTGAAAGTTCGCAGCACGGCAGTTTGTTGTGTCGGCTGTGATATTCAATAAACGAATGAAAGAATAAGCGGATTAAAGGGCACAAATGAGAAGTTGTTATAACGTTCATTATGAGACGGACAGATGACGTTGATGGAAATATTCAAGTTGGTTTAGTAAAAAGTGCAGGAGTGTGTACCCGTGGCAAATATTATTGATATCGCAAAGCTAGCAGGCGTATCCACCGTATCAAGGGTAATAAATAATCATCCTTATGTCTCGGAGTCGAAGAGGAAAATGGTACAGCGAGTAATTGATGAGCTTGACTTCACTCCAAACCGGTTAGCTGTTGATTTAATCCGTAAGGAAACAAAATGCATCGGTGTGATCATACCATACAACAACAATCAAGCCTTTGATCAACTGCTCCATGGCGTACTCAATCGATCGATTGAGCATGATTATTCTGTAATGGTGCTTCCTACGAAATACGATCCTGCTAAAGAGCTTCGCTGCTTAAACATGTTGAAAAATAAACAATTGGACGGAGTCATTATCACTTCTCGTTCTAATGATTGGAATTCAATCCTTCCGTATAGTAAATATGGAACTATCGTTGCATGCGAGTTCACTGATCATCCCCAAATTGGGTGTGCCTATATTGATCGGTATGCATCTTTCGTGGACGCATTCCAGTTGTTGAAGGACAAAGGTCATTCACGCGTCGCGTTTACAACAGCAAGAGACGAAGAGAGTAGCAGCACACAGTTGACGATAAAAGCATACAAGCAAGTATTCAGTGATTTGTCACCAGTGTATCATTTGAATGATTGTCAAACGATGGATGACGGGTTTATAGCAGCACAGCGACTGCTTAATATGGAAGACAGACCCACAGCTATATATGCTAACGGTGATGAGGTCGCGGCAGGAATGTATCAGTTTGCAAAAGACATGAATTTAAGTGTACCGGAGGATCTGGCGATTATTGGCCAAGAAAATCAACCGGTTGGGATTGGACTGAGCCTATCTACCGTTGATCATCAGTTAGTAAAAGTTGGTGAACAAGCCTTTGATCTTACAATGGATAGAACCAACAATAAAGTAAAGATTCCCTACCAAATCATTATACGTCAGTCTACTTAGCTATTGACCTGAAAAGGATTTCATACTTTAGCATACGAATAGGGTTCATTACTTATCATGCTAAGGAGGATGAAATGATGTACAACACCGTTATTTTTGATATTGACGGAACATTAATCAACACAGAACAAGCGGTGTTAGGCTCATTACAGAAGCTGCTGGAGAAGAACTATAATCGGAAAATGAAACAGGAAGATCTCGCATTTGCGCTTGGGATACCGGGAGCCGTATCTTTGGGGCAACTCGGTATCGAAGATATTGAATATGCGAATAAATGCTGGAATGATCTGATGAATGATTTCCGGCATACCATTCACGTATTTGAGGATTTTCAACAACTGCTTGCTAATCTGAAGATACAATCCGTTGCAACTGGAGTTGTGACGTCCAAGACTAAACGAGAGTATCAAGATGACTTCGTTCCTTTTGGTCTCGCTTCTTACTTGCCGTATGTGGTATGTGCAGATGATACAGATCGGCACAAGCCTCATCCTGACCCACTAGTTAAATTTCTAGATATATCTGATGCAAAGGCGGAAACCTGCATTTACATCGGTGATACGATCTATGATTACGAATGTGCCAGAGGCGCCGGAGTAGACTTTGGATTAGCATTATGGGGATGCAAACAACCTGAGGCGATTCCAGCAAAATTTAAGTTCGCGAATCCAGAAGATATTCTTGTTCTTTGGGATGACATGAAGTAAGTAATGATAAGTAAAAAAAGGGGAGATGAAATGATGAGTTTTAAAGTGACAGAGTACGTTAACGAGAGATTAGAAGAGATTGAAAAATTAAAAAGCGAAACATTCGATTGGTTAAAAAACGTAACTAAGACTGTTGATGAGCTTACAAAAGAAGAAGAAATAGAAATCTTAGAGAAAAAAATGATTTATTATTCTGCTTCTGGCGCACTAGAGGAGCTAGGCAGATTAAAAGAGAAATTAGATGAATAGTTTATTGTTGAAACGATGGCAAGGCGTAACCAGAAGACTGTGACATAGAACGGGTTACCGGGGGACAATAATATATTCTGATTACCGATTAGATGTATATCTAATCGGTTTCCACACGTTAAATTCAAGCTAGCAAGCAGGTTATCAATATTACAAGAAAGAATAGCAAAGCTTACTTCTCTCCCCAAGATTTAATTCACATGAGCTTGAACTATGAACTTTCTTCAGTAGAAAACGAAGAGGTTTGTTTCCGATAAGCTGAAGGAGAATGACCTGTCATTTTCTTAAATAATTTTGAAAATAAAAGTGGATCCTCGTAGCCCACCGAGCGTGCAATATCACCAATCGATAAATGAACGTGATGTAAAAGTTCGCATGCTCTGTTCATTCGATACATGATGAGAAAAGCTTGTATGCTATGACCCGTGTACTCTTTAAATACAGTGCCTAAGTAATTGCGCTGCAAACCGATGCTCCTTGCGATGCCTTCCACCGTAATTCTACTGTCATAATTTAATTTAATAAAATCAATGACTTGGTTTATGTATTTTTCTTTTGGGTTATGAGAAACTACATTTTTAACTTCAGTGCTTCTTTGTGCCAGTTCACCAAAGTACATATACAAAAGTCCATTTAAATAGATGCTGCGTCCCTGAGCATTCGTATTTGTCCTCAACATCGTTTCAACATATTGAGTTAAGGAGCCGTTATTCATATAAAAAATAGGCACTTCGTTTGAAAGTCCTGCTTCAAAGAGCAAATTTTCAGCAGATGTTCCATTAAATCCAATCCAGCAATAATGCCATGGACGCTCATGATCTGCTTTATAAAAAGCGACTTTTTCAGGACAGAGAAGGAATCCGTCACCTTTTTTAAGTGTGTAGCTCTTTCCTTCATACTGAAACACACCTTCACCATCTAGAATATAATGTATTTTGTAGTATTCACGTATGGACGGGCCGAAGGAGTGTCCAGGCTTACAGGCTTCCATACCGAATTGGATTAAATAGAGATCATGCAAATGAGGGTTCGGTGAAATAAATTCGGTCATGCAGATATCTCCTTTGTCGTAGCTTAAACGTTTTGATATATAAATTTAACAGTACCACATTACGTACATGATCGAATAGATCTCGCATCTAATCCCTAAGAGATAACATACATAAAACCATAAGAGAAACACATTGTGACATTATAAACACTTTTCTTTTCTTGTAAGATCTAACTAGTAATACGAACCTAGTATTTGTTAGTTAATTTGTACACAGAGGAGAAATAGTCATGATATATCAGGCGAATGATCAACGGTACAATAGAATGGAATATGAGCGGTCCGGAAAAAGCGGCATAAAATTCCCTGTTATTTCACTTGGATTATGGCAGAATTTTGGAGGCAATAAACCCTTCGAAGAATCAAGGGCGATGATACGGCGTGCATTTGACCTGGGTATCACACATTTTGATCTAGCCAATAACTATGGTCCTCCTGCAGGATCAGCTGAGGAAACATTTGGGGGAATACTCAAGAAAGACATGATGCCATATCGCGATGAAATGCTAATATCAACAAAAGCGGGGTATTATATGTGGCCCGGGCCATATGGAGAATGGGGCTCTCGTAAAAATTTGCTCGCGAGTTTGGATCAAAGCTTGAGACGAATGGGAATCGATTACGTTGATATTTTTTATCACCATAGACCTGATACAGATACTCCCTTGGAAGAGTCGATGAGCGCTCTTGCACAAGCCGTGAAACAAGGGAAAGCACTATATGTCGGTTTGTCCAACTATGGTCCGGAAGAAACAAGACGAGCTGCTGAAATTCTTAAGGAGCTTGGAACACCGCTCCTTGTTCATCAGCCTAACTATTCTATGCTGAATCGGTGGATTGAGGAGGGTCTAACTGAAGTGCTGCAGCAACAAGGCATAGGATCCATCGCATTTTGTCCGCTTGGTCGTGGCCAATTAACAGGCAAATATGTAGACAAGTTGGAGCATGAATTGAATTCCGGCGAACTCACGTTGAAGCCTCAGGCGGTAACTGCAGAAAGACTCGCTAAATTTCGTGAACTAGAATCCATTGCAGCTCACCGCGGACAAAGCTTGGCACAAATGTCACTTACGTGGGCTTTGCGAAAAGGTGGAGTTACCTCCGTGTTAATCGGAGCAAGCAAGGTAAGCCAGATTGAGGAAAATGCAGCATCCTTATCTTTCCCAGCATTAACCGAAGACGAACTTAAAAAGATCGATAGCGTGCTAGAACAAATAGGGAATTTCCCTTGGTAATGAATTGAACATGTGCTTTAATAGACGTGTGTGAAACAAAATAAAACACTTTCAAGGGAATACATCTTATCGTAAAGATATGGAGAACAACCTTGGAGGTGTTTTTCATTTGTTCTCAAATCATGCCATAGATCTAACGGGTGGTACTTCCATATCTTCAATCGTTCGTTTAGGTGGAAATTCAATAAATCTGGAATCATATTGACCGAACGTGATCATAACGAAACAAATCCGAGCATTTGTAGTATCTATTTAAGACATATTCATTAGCTTCACTTTTTTTGGAGGATATCAACATGAAGAACAAACTTATATCTGGGATAATATCAGCTGCGCTAATCTTAAGCCCGATTGCTGCTCATGCAAATCATTACGTTACTGTCGATGGCAAAATGCTTGATAATCGAGTATACGTGCCCATCCGAGAAACTGGCGAGCAGTTAGGAGCTAAAATATCTTGGAATCAAAAAACAAAGACTGCTGTTATCCAGAAAGACGGGAATCAACTAGTTGCTAAAGTTGGTCCATATGTCAAAATACTAGACGGACGTGTTTATGTTCAGCTCCGTGAAGTGAATGATACTTTTTTTGATCATGATCCCATTGGATGGTCTTCAAGTCATCTTATGGCAAGTAATAATCATTTTTATGTCTCAGTTGCTCCATTAGAAACGAGTACCGCATTAAAACTGGCTTCGGCATCCATTTCCAACAAAAAAGAACGCGCTGAGCTAGTTGAGAAAGCGAACGGTGCAGAACTTACTGGAGAGCTAACTTGGGAAGGGTTCAATAAATTTAAGGTTAATTATTCTGTTGAATGGAAGACCGGAGACTACTCTTACAGAACTGGAAATATTGAGATTAAATTGAAAAGGTCCGGAGAAAAATGGATTCCATATTCATATCAATACGATGAGTCTTGGGGAGTTATAGTTCCCTGAATTCCGAAAGCCTGAGGTTCCAGGGCAGGTTTCATAAAAAACTAAACGGCCGCTCCCCGGTAAAGTACCGGGAAACGGCCGCAACTTAATTCTTGGCTTTTTTTGTAATGTCTACTTGACAGGGTTAAGACAAAAGTACGACGCCACCGCCGTATAAAGATCAAGGTGATACTAAACTATTTTCCTTTGGGGACTCCCTTTACTAATTTCCTGTAGGCAAGAGGACTGAGTCTCGTCTTTTTTTTGAATGATTCAATAAAATAACTTTGGCTGCTGAATCCTATTGATTCAGAGATGCGAATTCAACGATCCTGCCTGGTGTGACCATTGGAGATGGTGCGGTCGTTGCTGCCGGTGCTAATTTTGATGGATACAAAGTGATTGACGGGATGTTTAACGCAACTTTCCATTTTTTATAACGTATTAATTTATGGAATTATTGGGCGGTTTGAAAAACTATTTTATAAGGATGAAAAAATGAAAGGACGAAATCCATAATTATGCGTTTATTAACTTTACTTTTTTCATTTATCCTGATAACTGGTGTTATAGGATGTTCACAATCTGACAAAGATACTGTTCGAACTTATATGAATCAAATGAAACAATTAAATCAAGAAAATTCAGTCATCGATACAATAGTTTCAAAAACTGATTTGGAAGGGAAGAGTGGAGATATTATAGGATCTCATCGAGATCCTGGTGATGATATCGGAAATATATATAGGATCGTTGATGAACTTGACTCTCTTAATGAAGTCGTTGATAAGCCCCAAATACCTGAATATTATTATGAAATGTTAATAAGTGCACAGGATAAGAACAGCCTAAAAACATTCGATATTAGAATTTTAGTAGACCCTGATATCACTTACATCAAATGGATTGATATTAATTCGAGTGATAAAAAAATGGAAGGTATTCAGATAAATAAAGATTATGAATTATCCGAAAATCTGAAAACTGACATTAAACAAATACTTAACTCAGTTAGTGATTAATGAAGTGTTTGTCTTAAAACAATATTGAGGTGTTGAATGATTTGGCAGTAACCTTTTTTGTTGCAGATTCTTTAGCTGAGTGTATAAATAATTATGAGTTAGTACAATTTGATGAAGATATTCATAGTATCATTTGGAATGACAAAGCAAACTTACCTGAGATCGCAAAAATATTGTATAGTCTAGACCCCTTCGATGTTAAATGTTTTATGGCTTCCGAAGTGGAAGATCTTAAGATCGTTTGTTCCGAGTTGCAGTTGGTGTATAGAGATAATGAGCAGATGATAAACTTTTTTATATCCCTTATGAAATTATGCAATATTGCCTGTCAACAAAAGAAGCATATCATTGCAGTAGGGGATTAGTTCTCCTAGAGGGATCACATACGAGTCTAATTACTGCGAACTGCACCCCAATAGTTAGAAATCATCTAACTATTGGGGTGCAGTCTTTTTTTACGGGGTTATAATCAAGAACAGTGATGCAGGAGAGTTTATTGACTTAGCGAATACTCTACAAATGAAGTTATATACGAAGCTCGTAGATAAGACGATAGCCGAAAGAAGTTCTAAGTTTAGGAGGTGTCTATATGATATTAGAAAGAGTTATAAATAGAATTGTAATACAAAGTGAATATAAGGATTTTGTTGATAAGTATATAGATCATATACTTACCGAATTTAAAGGTAAGATTCATAGCATTTATATGTGTGGCTCGATTCCAAAAGGAACTGCTAAACCTTTTAAGTCAGATGCAGACTTTACTATTGTATGTGTAAATCCCAAAGATATTGATTACGAAAGATTGTCAGCTATTAAAGACAGGCTTTTGGAAGAATATCCAGTTATAACTAAGATTGATACGATCATTTGCTCGATCGACGATGTATTAAGTAAACCAAATGAGTGGGGTTTTTGGGTTAAGATCATTTGTGTTTGCCTATATGGTGATGACGTTGGCGAGAAAGTACCACCGATCATTATTTCTCCAGAGTTCATTTTAGACTTAAATACAGAGACTAAGGAGGAAGTAGATCGTATACATCGTTCACTTTCTAATGCTAGTGATAACACAATGAAATCAAGATATATTAAAGGTTACTCTAAGAGATTAATTCGTGCATTATATTCTTTGGTTTTAGAAGATACAGGTGTATGGCAAGATGACATTATTAAGATGAAGAATGCCATATTAAACTATTGTAAGATTGACTCCGCTTTAGTTGAATATCTGTATGCATGTTACTTGGATAGTAATGTACCTGTTGAAGAGTTTCTGGGAATTGCAGAAGAAGTATATAGCTATTTTGAGAACGCCTTAAATGCAATGGCTGATTCCAGAACTTCCTTCAGCTAACAGAATTTTTACGATTCTGGTCACTCTGAGCAGCCAGCGACCACACTCAAAATGTCCAACGCCGCCCGAACAGGTTAGCTCAGATAAAAACTCATAAGTAAACTACCTACCTATGTAAAAATCGGTTGTGCCACTACATTAGCCAGTTAAATGAAATGGATCTCTGTCATCTATGATTTTATGAAAATAAAGTAAGAAAAAATAGTTAAAGGATGTTGAGTTAGAATGACTAATCGCTGCAATGAACATTGTCGTAAAAGAATATGATGCCAATTGGGTTCATCAATTTCAAAAGGAAGCAAGATTGATCCGGAATGTTCTTGAAGGTGAAATCCTAGAAATTTATCATATTGGCAGCACAGCCGTTCCAGGTCTCAAGGCTAAACCAATCATTGATATCATGCCGGTGGTTAACAAGATTGAAAACGTGGATGGATTTAATTCAAAGATGATTGATATCGGTTATGAACCCCTTTGAGAGTTTGGGATGGCTGGAAGGAGATATTTTCGTAAAGGAGGAGAAAACAGGACTCATCAGGTGCACTTTTTTCAAGTTGATCATGTATATGAGATCGAACGCCATATCGCTGTTCGGGATTATTTAAAATCGCATCTAAAGGACGTGCAAGAATACGGAGAGTTGAAAGTACATTTAGCCAAGAGATTTCCCAAAGACATCGAAGGATATAGTGCTGGTAAAGATGCATTTGTAAAAGATTTGGAAAGGAGAGCATTATTGTGGTGGCGGGAGAGAATTCAGTAAGAGTAAGAAAATATTATAGACTGCTTATTCCGAAAGTTACATTCATCTTAGATGGTAAGCAGTCATTACAATAGGTATCCACTTTCGTTTATTCGAAGCAATTACCGCATGTGCAGCTCCTTTTTTCGGTTATACGTTCTTCCGAGGCTCAAATCCAACCCTTGCTTAGAGCAATTGCAACGGCATCGATCCGATTCTTCGCCTCGAGTTTCTGAAGGATCTCTGAGATGTAATTACGGATGGTAGCGGGAGACAAATATAATAGCTTGCTAATTTCGCTCACCGAATATCCGGCTCTCAAATAGGATAGAAGCTCAGACTCCCGATTCGTTAAAGGATTCAGTTCTTCGCTCATGGAGAAGGTGAGGAGTGGACTGAATACGCGACTACCCTTATAAATTTTGCGTAAAGATACGGCAAGTTCCGATACGGGGGCGTCCTTTAGGAAATACCCCATCACTCCAGCTTGAATTGCTCGCTGATAATATCCGCTTTTGGCAAAAGTCGTCACGATGGCGATCCGGCATTTACTGCCCTCTGCCATAAGCTGTTCAGCTACGTCCAGTCCGCTTAATAGCGGCATTTCAATATCTAGTACGGCAATATCCGGCGACAGCTTTCGGATCAGCTGCACAGCAAGCTCGCCATTGTCGGATTCTCCGACGATTTCGATGTCCGGTTCCATACCGAGGAGCCGGCTGATGGCGCTTCTTAACATTCCTTGGTCCTCTGCAATGACAATTTTCACCCTGTTTCCTCCTTGGCCCGCGTTCGGTGATGAGGGATGGCAATCGTCACTTTCGTGCGATTCTCAGCATCAGAATCCAGTTCCAGTGTTCCTCCTATTAAAGATAACCGTTCCTTCATGCCCAGCAGACCGGCACCCCATTTCTCCGTTTGATTCTGACCCTTCGCGATGCCGATCCCATTGTCACAAGTGAGTAACAAATAGCGTTCCTTATCTTCCAGGAGCTGAATGGAACATTTTCCTGCCCCGCTATGTTTGACGACATTGGTTATACATTCCCGCAAGCACATGCCAAGAACATTCTGTACGATAGGCATCATTCTTTCCGCGTCCATCCGTACGTGCGTTTCGGCCTCAATGCCGGCAGTTTGAAGAATATGCACAGCACGATGAAGTTCATCTCGGATATCGATGGATTGCATATCATTAACCATTTCCCGGACCTGCAGCAAGGCCGCTCTAGAGATCCGCTGGATATCACCGACTTCAATAATAGCCTCATCGGGACTAGATCGAATAAGTCTCTCCACCAGCTCGCTCTTTACAGTAATCATGGAGAACGTCTGGCCCAGCGTATCGTGCAAATCTCTTGCAATGCGTGCTCTCTCTGCATATTTCACATTTTCTGCGCTGGCATGATAAAGCTTCATCTGCATCTCGTAAGAGACTTGGTACAGTTTGGACACATAGGGAAGGACAATCAAAGCGATAGAGATGGGCAGCCATTCGAACCGAAGAGGTTCGCCGGACAGGTAAGCGGACAGGCAGACTGCGATTGTAAAGCATCCTGCCATGGAACCGACCATCCAGGAAATTCTGCGATACGAGACAAGCATCGACATGGCTAAGGAAGGGTAAAAGCCGAAGCTCATATGCCAAGGAGTATGAACAAGGATGAAGTAGGAAACGACAATAAGCTGAATGCAGATATTCATCTCACGATGCTTCGTATATAGCAGGCTCCTCCAATAACAGAAGGCAAGCAGCAAAAATAGGAATTTATCCAGCCATGCTTCTTGAAGCGGTGTGAAACCATATAAATAGACTGCCGGTATAATCAGAGGTACGAAGGCAAGCCATTTTCTTGAAATCGTATTCATAACACATTCCTATCGTTTTAATTTGGAGAGCGCCGCTTAGTAAGCCAGGTTGGAATCCACGCAATCGACAGGGAGGCTGTTAGCGCATGAAGCGTGTTTGCAATCCCTGCAATATTGGGTTCAGATGGATAAGCCCAGTCATACAGCGATAGAAGTAGTGCCCCCAGAACGGTGACTAGCCCATAGTAGAACCTTGGTTTAGAAGTCCTATCCTGGATCTTGTTATAAATAAAGGCGCCTATTAGATTGACGACGATTGACGCAATCATGATTGAGAAGGGATTCAGCTGTTCAAACCGAAGATCCAGCAGCGCACACAAGACATAATATAGAATAATACACATGATCCCGGAAAGGAATCCTACACTTATACCAACCTTAAAGATTCTGTTCATTTCGTCACCCACTTCATAAGGTTTTGATTACAACCTTAGTGTATCAGCGTCAAAAATCGGTTAGTAGTTATAAATATCATTTTTTGAATCAGCCCTAGACAGCCAGCGGATTATACCCGAATATAATAACGTATATAACTGACACAAAGGAGAGATCGTTTTGGAAAAGAGATCTATCGACCGACTTGAAGGGTTCGTCCAAGCAATTCCCGCTAAAATCGAACAATTGGGCTGCGAGCATATGAGGGTTCCACGGTCTGAAGGGAAATGGTCCAGACTGCAAATCCTGGGTCATCTGTGCGATTCGGCCATTCATAATTTGATTCGGTTCATTGACGCCCAGCATACATCGGGAAGATATACGGTAACTTCATATAACCAAGATGCTTGGGTTGTGGCGCAACGCTATGAAACGGCTTCGGTGGAGGAGGTCCTGGCGCTCTGGGAGAGTGTAAATCTCTCTATTCTTAGAGTCGTTTCCTCTATCCCTGAAGAATCGTTATCTTCAAGTCAGGTGCTGCTGCCGGATGGGGAGATCCGAACCTTGTTGTGGCTAGTGGATGATTATGTCGAGCATATGAATCATCATCTCCGGCAAATTCTCCATGTCGACTGATTCTGAGATGATAAGGATTCAGGAAGTTTAATATAAAAATACAACAAAGGAAGTGTGATCTTTATGGATGTAAATCGTGGAACCTGTGTTCCGCATGGGGTGAATCAGAAAGAAACCGGGTTCGGTTATACGCTGTCCGTTATTGGTGGCAAGTATAAAATGACCATTCTATATTGTCTGGCCGAATACAATGTTCTGCGCCCCAATGAAATGTTGCGTAAAATTAACGGCATTCCTTTCAAGACGTTAAGTATGATGCTAAAAGAGCTCGAAGCTGACGGCTTGATTCTCCGCAAAGATTATGCCCAAATTCCCCCGAAGGTTGAATATTCCTTATCGGAACTAGGGCAATCGATCATTCCAATTTTACATATGATGTGTGAGTGGGGAGAGAAAAACAGGAGGCTTGATTAAACCTCCTGAAGAGTGTATGCCTTACAGAGTGTCTATAAAGCGAAGATATTCATGTGCTCTCACTTCCAATAGGTTGGTCGTCGGTCTATTGTCTTCGACTGTTGACGCTTCGTCGCCCTCCTTACCATAAACAGCAAAGAACGAGCGGTAGTCTGAATTGCAGTAGTGGAACGTTGTTTCAAATGGTGCTAGCAGTTGCTCTAACGAATATTTGTATTTCCCGTCAGAACTATATTCCTCTCGTCTTATCCCGGTTGACACGGCTAGAGCGACTTTTCGATGTTTCATTTGGTTACCGCTGCTTGAACCATAGCCCCAGCCGTAAGTCAGTACATCATCAAGCCATTTTTTCAACAGTGGCGGGCAATTGAACCAGAAGATTGGGAACTGAAATACTAGATTTGCATGCGATTCTACCAATCTCTGTTCGCTCTTTACATCAATGTTCCCGTCGGGGTATGTCTTGTACAAATCATGGACGGTATACTTCTCCGGAAACTTATTTAATTCTTCTACCAGCCGTTTATTAATCGTTGACGTTTCTAAGTTTGGGTGCGTTACAATCACCAGGGTTTTCATGTGACCCCTCCTTTATTCATGAGTATAATGGCGATTGCCTCAAATTATAAGTACGCACATTTTTTTCAGGTACTTACCAAAAGGTAACCGGCGGCTTTACAAGAACTGATAAAAATAGGAGGACTCCGGCCAGAGTTCAGCTTATTATGCTCAACAGCGTTAAGGCGAAGAAGAACTTGGTGCAGCAAATAAGTCGCGGAAATGAAGTGACCCTCAAAAGTTAGACACGGTTATTTCTTCAGGCAGCTTTCTCAAAATGAGTTCGGTACTGTACCGGACTCATTTTGATTTTTGCCTTCAACCGTTTGGTATTGTAGTATTTAATATATTTTTCCAGTTCCTTCTTGAAATGCTCTACACTTTCAAACTTTTTGTAGTATAAAAACTCCGACTTGAGAATGCCAAAGAAATTCTCAATGACGGCGTTGTCATAACAATTCCCTCTTCGTGACATGCTTTGAAGAATGCCTCTCGACTTCAGCACATGGCAATACGTCTTCATTTGGTAATGCCATCCTTGATCTGAATGAAGGAGAAGACGGTGCTTCTCTTGCAGACGCTTCAGTCCTGTATCCAGCATCTCAGATACCAGAGAATAGGTTGGTCGTGAACCGATGGTATAGGTGATAATCTCTCCGTTGAATAAGTCCAAAATGGGGGAAAGATACAGCTTTTCTCCAAATAACTTAAACTCCGTGATGTCCGTCACCCACTTCTCATTTTTGGCGCCTCAGCCGTGAACTGGCGATCCAGATGATTCGGTGCAGTCTTGCCGACTGTCCCTTTATATGACTTATACTTTTTCATGCGCACCAGGCATTTAAGGCCCATCTTCTTCATAAGCCGCTGAATCTTTTTGTGGTTTACTTTCCTTCCGCGGATTTCCAGTTCATCACGAATACGGCGATATCCGTAACGACCCTCATGCTCCATGTAAATGGACTGGATTTCAGATTCTAAATCAGCATTCGAATCGGGTTGACTCATTCTTTTTATAAGGTTGTAATAGGTGCTGCGCGGAATACCAGCCAGCTGTATGAGTGCCACCACCGGATATTTATGCCTTAGCTCCCAGACGGCTTGTGCTTTGTCCTGTTTGGTGACTTTTCCTTGTTTCGAACTAAGGCATTCAACTTTTTTAGATACTCATTTTCCATTTCAAGATGCTTGATACGCTCTTCGAGTGCTTCCACAGACCTTTCAACTACGGATCGTTTGGTAGACGAATTTTCATGGCCCCTTCTTTTTTGGCTCAAGGGCTTCTAGACCGCCTGTCTCCATCTTTCTCTGCCAGGAATACAACATGGAGAAGTCCGGGAGCTTAAACAGAGCAGCGGTATCCATGAGAGAGGCGTTGGATTGAGCCATATAATTGAGTACGTCCAGTTTAAAGCTTGTCGAATAATTTGTATAGCCGTTAGTAAAGACAGACACACCATGCATCTCATAGAGCTTCAACCAATATTGAAATTGAGACTTGGTAACTCCCATTTGATTTGAGTATTCTGTTTGCGATAAATGTTCAGCGTTATACCCTTGAACTATCGCCAATTTTTTATCGCCAGTAAACTTAGTCATAAAAAAATGCACCTCCAACTGTTAGAGTGTGTCTAACAATTGGGGTGCAGTTCATTTTAGCGGCTTTTTTATTTTATCGACACAAGTTCTTGTCCCAGCATCAAAGTTGACAGGAGTTGCATGATTAAATATACTTAATATAGTAACTAACAAAAATATATTAACAAAGATTTATTAATAGAACATAGATTTCACAAGAGCGGAGAAAAGAGGATGAACATATGGAACAATACCTGATTGATACAAACAACGGTTTAGAGTTTGGACTATATACATTGGGGGATCATTTAGCTAATCCTGAAACGGGTAAGCGGATATCTGCCAAACAGCGTATACAGGAAATCATTGAATTGGCGAAGCTAGCAGAACAAGCAGGCATTGAACATTTTAGTGTTGGAGAGAGCCATCAGGAATATTTTGCAACTCAGGCCCACAGTGTTGTCCTGGCAGCCATAGCACAGGCTACAACTACAATGAAAATAGGCAGCTCATCTACAATAATAAGCACCTCTGATCCAGTCAGGGTGTACGAAGATTTTGCAACGATTGATCT
>NZ_FNNT01000005.1:0-432393 GCF_900106725.1 Paenibacillus sp. PDC88
TGCAAAATTCTGCTCACTCGTTGTTCAGTTTTCAAAGATCAACTTCGTTGCGTTTCAACTCTCGTCGTCAGCAACTTTTATATCATATCATGTCCAGTTTCGAAATGCAAGCTTTTTTTAAAAGTTTTTTTAACTTCTGATCGAAGCTTACTTGCCACGTTCTTGTTTGGAACGGCTTATTTCTTGGCCGGAATTAGAATATACCATGCACATAAAAATTATGCAACACTTTTAAAAAAAAATTAGTTCTTCATTTAGTTTCTATCTATATAAATGGACCGGCTATATAAATGGACCGGCACTCATATCGTTCTCTCTCAGATCAGTCGCTATTGATAGCAAGGCAACAAACAAAGAAAACCCCGTTCATCATGAACAGGGTTTCGCATTCGTAATATAGCACTCTACTATATCTTCTATATATATGTGTTATTCTGCACCAATAAAAATGTATCTAATCAATACAATGATAAACAGCACCCACATCAACCAATGGATCTTCACTTTGCGGCTTGTTGCAATGTTAGAGAAGGCTGCAAGTACTACATAAGAAATAATACCAAGAGATATACCGTTAGCAATACTATTCGTCAGCGGCATCATAACGATTGTCAAGAAAGCTGGGAATGCGTAAAGGAAATCATCCCAATCAATGTTGCGAACTTGACTCATCATCAGAACCCCTACAATAATAAGCGCAGGAGATGTCGCAGCTGAAGGAACGATAAGAGCCAGAGGAGCAATGAACAAGGCGAGCAGGAACATAATCCCTGTTGTTACAGCTGTTAGCCCAGTACGTCCGCCTGCTTCTACACCAGAAGAGCTCTCTACATAAGAAGTGATTGTACTTGTACCAATAACCGCACCAGCACTTACGCCGACAGCATCAACGAGCATTGCTTTGCCGACAATTTTCTCACCTTTTTCTTTATTCTTAAACAGTCCCATACGTGTCGTTGTTCCAACCAAAGTACCGAAGGTATCGAACAATTCCACAAAGGTAAATACAAAGATAATTTCAAAGAGTCCAACCTGGAGTGCTGCTCCCAAATCCAGCTGACCAAATGTCAAATCGTCAAAGCTAGGAAGCCAGCTTGCAGATGACAATCCACTTACATCGGTTACACCCATCGGAATACCGATCAGCGTGGTTGCAACGATACCGATAAGCATCGCACCTTTTACTTTGATTACCATGAGTACTGCAATAATTAAGAGTCCAATCAGCGTCAAAATAACGTCTGCATGTGTCAAGTTACCAAAAGCAAGGTTAAAGCTGCCACCTGGCACAGGGCCAGCAATGTCAGTTCCCGGATTAACATTTGCTACTACAATATTAGCCATTTTCAGACCGATCACAGCGACGAACAAACCAATACCAACGGTTATAGCCATCTTAATGCTCTCAGGTACAGCTACTAGCAGCATCTGACGAACTTTCGTTACCGTAAGCAAGATAAAGATCAAACCTGAAATAAATACCGCACCGAGCGCAGCCTGCCAAGTAATAGCGCCACCCGAGCTAAGTACGACCGTCATAAAATATGCATTAAGACCCATCCCTGGAGCGAGCGCAATCGGAACGTTGACTACAAGCCCCATCAATATGGTTATAAGACCTGCACCCACTGCTGTGGCAAAAAATACACCGTTAGCCGGCATCCCTGCTCCGTCTGGTCCAAGGAATACGTTGTTGACCACCAAAATATAAGCCATGGTCATAAACGTGGTTAAACCTGCAATTACTTCTGTTCTGACATTTGTCCCGTGTTCCCTTAATTTAAAGAACCGCTCCATAATCCGAATATTCCTCCTTAGAGATAAGTCGGTTACCTTAAAACGACAAAAAGCCCGCAAAGATGATTGATCTTCATGGGCTTACGCTAAAAAGAGACGCAAAAGCAACCAAAAAGCAGCTTACACTTTATTCCGGTCAATATGGACAGTGTCAGTACCTTTTGCTCCGAATTGCACTTCTCTTCTTTTCGTAGCCAGATCATTATGGTGATCTCGTAGAAACTCCCGGGCCAAATCCCCGAGATTATACGAAAAAGCATGTGTTTATTGGTTTTCCTTGTCTCATTCTAGGAGGGATATGTAAAATTGTCAATATAAAAATACGAATAATACAAACTTTAATCGTTAGCAATGTTCGGTAATTTCATATTCATGAAAATTCACAGAAAAATGTTGACATCTATTTTCACATTTTTTCTAACACAATTTTCCTAAAAAAAGAAAAGCCTCCGACATTATGTCGAAGACTCTTCGCATCAATACAAGGTGGATTAATCCTACCAAGTAATCCTATTCCCATTCAATGGTTGCTGGCGGCTTGCTCGTCACATCATAAACGATACGGTTTACGTTATCGACTTCGTTGACGATGCGGACAGAGATTTTCTCAAGCACATCCCAAGGGATACGTGCCCAGTCTGCAGTCATACCGTCGATGGACGTTACTGCACGAATACCTACAGTGTAGGAATACGTACGCGCATCACCCATTACACCAACACTCTTCATATTCGGAAGGGCCGTGAAATACTGCCAAATCTCACGATCAAGGCCTGCTTTGGCAATTTCCTCACGCAGAATGTAATCCGAATCACGAACGATCTTCAGCTTCTCTTCTGTTACTTCACCCAGCACACGAATTGCGAGACCTGGACCAGGGAAAGGCTGACGATGAACAATCTCATCCGGCAATCCGCACTCAGATCCTACGATACGCACCTCATCCTTGAACAGAGCGTTAAGCGGCTCGATCAGTTTAAATCTCATATCTTCAGGCAGTCCGCCTACGTTATGGTGAGATTTAATGGTTTGTGCCGTAGCTGTACCACTCTCGACAATATCGGTATACAGCGTACCTTGTGCCAGGAAATCGAAATCGTCGAACTTGCTGGACTCTTCATCAAATACGTAGATGAATTCGTTACCGATGATTTTGCGTTTTTTCTCAGGATCGTCAACGCCTTTAAGCTTGGACATAAACCGCTCGCGAGCATCAATCTTAACAACCTTCATATCGAATTTGCCGACAAAGGTCTCCATAACACTCTCAGCTTCACCTTTACGCAGCAAGCCGTGGTCGATAAACATACAAGTCAACTGATCGCCGATCGCTTTATGGAGCAGGATCGCAACCACTGAAGAATCAACACCGCCGCTTAGTGCACACAGTACCTTCTTGTCACCAACCGTTTCACGAATGTCACGAATCTTATCCTCGATGAAGGTCTCCATGCTCCAGTTGCCTTCACAGCCGCACACTTCATACAGGAAGTTACGAATCATATCGTTACCGTTCAAAGAATGACGTACCTCTGGGTGGAACTGAACCGCGAACAAGTTACGCTCTGGATGGCTCATCGCCGCGATTGGCGCACTTTCCGTACCTGCGTCAAGACGGAAGCCGGAAGGCAGTGTAACCACATGGTCCCCATGACTCATCCATACCGTTTGGTTCGCCTCAAGTCCTTTGGCAAGATGAGAGCCTTCATTGAACAACACGTCCGCTTTGCCGTACTCACGCTTATGCGCACGCTCTACTTTACCTTCAAGCTGATGCGCCATGAGCTGCATACCGTAACAAATACCGAAGATTGGCAAACCCAGGTCATAGATAGCTGGATCTACATGTGGTGCATTTTCTGCATAAACACTGGACGGTCCACCGGAGAAAACAATCCCCTTAGGTGCAATTTCACGAATCTTCTCAACAGGCGTGTTATATGGAAGCAGTTCGCTGTATACTCCGAGATCACGAATTCTTCTCGCAATTAGTTGGTTATATTGTCCCCCGAAATCAAGAACGACAACAATTTCATTTGGCTTTATCATTACCGAGCCTCCCTCAATTAATGAGATTAATTATACTGAACGACAAAACCTAACGTCAAGGATAGCTCGTCCTCTTCATCATTAAGAAATAATGTAAATCAGAATGTCATGGTACAAACTGTTTATATCGTAAATAATTTACTCATTTAAGTGACCTCGAAATCCGCAGACACCGATTCAGAAACGCTACGCTCGATGACCGGGAGAACGGCACTGATGCATAAACCAGCTTCTCCCAATCAGCAGCGAACTGTCGCACGTCATCATGTACGGGAGTACCGCTTAAAGGCAGGGCTGCAGTGTACTCACGCAGCGTCACGCCCTGCTCGCGCACACCATATTTCTGCGCGATCCGTTCCCAGACCGGAGCCCCCACACGCAGTAGGCGCTCACGGTCTGGAAAGGCAGGGCTGTGCGGCCAGCTCAGCATCAGCCGCATCCTTATAGCGGGGCTGTAGCTTCGCCCCGCCTGCACCGCTGCTGCAAGCAGAAGTGCGCAGGCAGCTGCCACAGACAGTGTCAATGGCTGCATGATTAATGTTAGTCCGCTCTTTAGTGAGCTGGCGATTTTTTGCACCACCATGCTGATTACATTGTGTTGTTCTGATGGTACAGTTTCGTCAGTCTCGGCAGCTCCCGCAGCCACAAGCTCTTCTGTGCTATATCCCGGTGTCGCCTCAAAAGGAATCCACCCTACTCCCGGAAAGTACACCTCAGCCCATGCATGAGCATCACCATGAGTCACCGTATATTCATTGGACTCTGGATCACTACGTTCGCCAGGGCCAAATCCCTGTACATATCTCGCTGGAATTCCTTGACTGCGAAGCAGCACAACCATGGCAGTGGAGAAATGATTGCAATAACCCTTTTTCGTGATGAACAAGAAGTCATCTACAAAATCCTTGCCTGACGGAGGCACTCGGGTATCTAGACTGTACGAGTAGTTCGATCTCAAATAGGATGCAACCTTAGTTACAGCATCGTATCTATTCGTTGATCCATCCGTTATATTGGCAGCGAGTTCTCTAACCCTGACTGGAAGAGCCTCAGGGAGCTGCAAATTCATGCGCTTGATCTCTGCCGGATCACTGCCCGTTACTGTGGACAGGCTGCTTAGATCGTCGACGGGAATCAAGACATCAGCACTGTAGCTGGTCACAGACTTATAGCCGCTTGAATACATATCATCAAACCTTAAATTCCCTGAGACATAATCGCTTACTATATACGGAAACTGCTGGTTGCCTTTATTTTGTCCAGTGATCCCTTTCTCATTCTGTGGTGCATCGACATTCTCTGATGGATGAAGAGTCAAACGAACAGGCACTCCACCTGTAAAAATGTCTGCGCCGCCCTGGGCTGGTGTCTGCAGCTCAACAGTTTGTTGAATAAGGCGAAAATACGGATTTTCTTCGATCTCATCCTCCCGGATCCGACCTGAGGTACTTATGTAATGCTTAGATTCGGCATCATTGTATTCACTCTTCCAGCTTCGTCCATCATAAATTGAACGGGACTGGCCTCTCCAGTAAGTTGCCACCGGACTATATGCCGTAAAAAACACTTCATTGTTGGCAACGAGGGGGGCTCCCATTTCACTTCCTCCATTGTCATACCCGGTCCTCGCCAAGGCGGCTTCAGATGGAGATGATTGCAGTCCTTCCGCCCAGTTGATGAGGCGGTCCCTCGTATTAGCCAGAGCATTTAGATCTGGGGACTTGGCAGGAAGAACCGAAGACACAGCAGCCGCACCACCGGCTAGGAGCACAGATCCCATAGCAATGCCTATCCACAACAGATAGCGATGCTTGTCTTTTCCACGAACCGAGAAGCTCATACTGTTAAGCTTCGGAAGCTGCATAAGTGTCTGCAAGAATAAAAAGCAGCTGATAATTCGAATCATTGCACCTGTCGTATTTTCTCCATTTACCAATTCAACACCAAAGATATACAAGGACGTTATCACACCGAATAATAGGACGGTCCTTAATTGGATGACCAGTATTTGTACAGCACTTACGAACAAGGACCAGCCCAGCGCAACCAAGATTGTCTTGGTCTGATCACTGATGAGCCAGAAGCCATCGCGATTTAACCAAATGAATATATCCTGCCTTAGGATCAACGGATAGTGAAGCATCCAATCTGCACCTGAAACCTCCTTCACCATCCACCACAAGCCTGCGAATGAAAGGACACACCGGATCATAAGGGACTTGCCGAGTGACATATTCCATGTGCCAATCAGCAGCAAGAGAAAAGTCATTACCATCAAACTAATGGAGGAGGGGCTCCATAAATCTCCGCTTATCCCTCCGGGTCTGAGCCATTCCAGGAACATAATAAATAATGCGATAGAAGCCACTGCGCGAAAATACCATGGTTCATGAAAGGCTGCTGCTTGCGCTGCCGTCACTGCCGAACCGACTTCTTTTTGCTCAAGACGGTTACGATCGTACATCTTGTCATTCCTCCTCCCTTAGTTCCGATTACACGGCACTTTCACTTGAATTCATCTGATCCGGGCCGTTTCCGGACGTTTCACATAAAATAACTTGTATATGCTGCATGCTGTAATGCTGACAAATTGCTTTATTCAATTCCGTTGACAAGCCAGTAATTATATAGACTTGGGAGCCTGGAACAAGATTGCCGTAAAAAGAGGGCGCATAGATCCTGCTTCCCGTCTCTTGAATCTCGAATTTCCTACTTTGATCTGTCCAGGTCCCTGTCGGTTCAAGACCGGCCAGATAATCCAACTGTTCGTAACCCTTCCCTTCTCCGGCAGCAGCATCAGGTAAAACAGTCCATTTCAGCACAGAATTATTCTCGCCTCCGCCTTCACCCTCAACCGTATCCAAATGAAAAACATTCAGATGAGCATCTATTCCCTCTTCATATGAAGAGCGGAGGAGCTTCGCACAGGTAGAAACTGCCGCCTCATAGGCATCCCATGAAAACTGACTGCCGCCATCTGCCCGTTTAGACATATAGGCATGGATATTGTTATCCAGCAGGAGATAAACCTGCCCGCATCTCTGTTCCTCCGGAATACGTACCTGCAGCTTCCCGCTGCGAGCCGAGCTCTTCCAATGGATATAGCGCATCGGATCACCCTCCACATACTCTCTGACTTCAGTCCCTAATGAGGTCGGATGATAGCGTGATCTTGAAACCTCTCCTTCCCAGGATCTGGTGAAATCAGTACTTATATGACCTGGGCCTGCCTGGAGCGATGGATGAACAATCAATGTACAAGGTGCCTCAACCCGGCAGCTGCCTGTAAACCATCCGAACACATCTCCCCATACCACCTTGCAGGAGTCAAATTCATATACTCCCCTATGGACTGCACGAATGGTATATTCATATTGATAAGAACGTGATCGTGCCGTAAAAATGAACTGCTTGTGTTCAAGCTGAGAATAAGCTGCGGACTCTTCAATCCTAAGCCAGCGCAGTAATATGGGTATATCTGCCTCAAAGCGAACATGCATATTCACTATATTTCCAGCTGCTACTCTGTCCGCTTCTAAAGTCCGAACGATCCGTATATTACGGGGCTTTGCCCATAGAATCAGTAATCCATAACCCGCTATGGCTGCACAGCAAATCAAGAGAAACAGCAACGTACCTCCACCTTGGATTAGGTAAGCAAGTGACAAACCAGCTAACAGCAACGCCATGAACAGCCAGTTAAGATATGTCCTCCACATCTTCCATCACCCTCTTGCCCGTGCAGGCTGAACAGGGACAGGCATTTCCTGAAGCAAAGATCGAATAATGGATTCTGAATTATAAGGATGAGATAAATCTGCACGACTCCGAATACGGTGAGACAGTACGGGAATAGCCACTTCCTTGACATCATCAGGAATGACGTACATTCGGCCGTTCATGTAAGCCGCTGCTTGAGCAGCACACATCCAAGCAATACTTCCTCTTGGACTAATACCAAGTACGAGCTCTGGATGTATTCTCGAGTTAGCTGCAAATCCGGCGATATATTCCTTGATCACGGGATCCACAAAAACAGCCGATGCTTCTCTTTGCATTTTGACAAGCTCTTCTGCCAGCATAACTGGTCTGATGAATTCGTCGCCGAATCCACCCTGCCGGTTCATCATTTCCACTTCCTCATGGACTGTGGGGTAACCCAAGCTCAGCCTCATCATGAAGCGGTCCAGCTGTGCCTCTGGCAGACGAAACGTACCCTCAAATTGTAAAGGATTCTGTGTAGCCATCAGCAAAAAGGGTTTAGGCAATGCATAAGTGGAGCCGTCCACCGTTACACTTCTCTCTTCCATGGCTTCAAGCAGGGCCGATTGGGTTCTTGGGGCAGCCCGGTTAATCTCATCGCCGAGCACAATATTCGCCATAATGGGGCCAGATCTATATTCAAAGTCTCCTGTGATCGGCTTAAACACGGACGTGCCTGTCACATCCGAAGGCATCACATCTGAAGTGAATTGTATTCTCCCGAAGCTTGCGCCGAGACATGAGGCAATCGTCTTGATGAGCTTGGTCTTGCCTGTCCCCGGAACATCTTCCAGCAAAATATGACCTCCCGATAACATCGCGATCAGGATTAAACGAATTTCCTGTGTCTTTCCAACCATCACTGTCTCGACTCGCTGCACCAATCTTTCAAGCAAACTGGCAGCATAATCGCTAGATTTTGAGAATTCCATAATCGCTATCCCTCCTTATTTGGCGCTGGTTCTATGTTAATTTTCACTTGGTTTACTTCTATTATTTCCAATCCACAATTGATATAGACACTAGTACAGCTAAAGTGCTTATAGGTACAAAAAAAGACCCGGAGTTCATATTGAACTCCGGATCTCATCCTCAGTTAGTGCTCTATAAAATTAATTCGATGTATCTTTACCAGGCTGTACTTCCTCGACTTCCTTCGTTGCCACATCCTCAGCAGGAACTTCTTTCTTCGAAGAAGCGAACCATCCAACAACAGCGATCAGCACAAGCACAATATAGAAGCTTGCTTTCCATGCTGCATTATGTGGGAAGTGTTCATCAATCAGAGCTACATCAGGGTGAGCCAGTGTAATTACTGCCAGCTTAACACCTACCCAGCCTACGATAACGAAGGCCGCAAGCTCAAGACCTGGACGTTGCTGCAGCAATTTAACAAAGAAGGTCGCTGCGAAACGCATGATAACAAGCCCGATGAATCCGCCTAAGAAGATAACGATGAACTGTCCGCCATCCAAACCGCCGATTGCAGGTATTCCACTTGGAGGCAGGGCAACAGCAAGAGCTACCGCTGCAAGAATGGAGTCAACCGCAAAAGCGATATCGGCTACTTCCACTTTGAGTACCGTCATCCAGAAACCAGACTGCTTCTTCTGCTTCTCCGGCTTAGGCTTCGCATCCTCTGTCTGCCTCTTGCCAACAAAGTGTTTGACCACATGATTTATGGAAATGTATAAGAGGTAAAGCGCACCAATAGCCTGTACCTGCCATACATCCACCAGGAACGAGATAATAAACAGTGACCCCAAACGAAATACGAATGCACCAAGCAAACCGTAGAACAACGCCTTCTTACGCTGATCCTCAGGCAGGTGCTTAACCATGATTGCGAGAACCAGGGCATTATCTGCCGCAAGTAATCCCTCTAGAGCAACGAGCACAAGCAGTACCCATGCATACTCTAAAAACAGCTCCATGTAACATCCTCCTAGTAATAAAATAAATTAAAAAAACCTTCACCGGCCGGCAAAGGTCTCACAAAAAAGAGACCTCTACCACAGTCTGTGGTAAAGGTCTCGCTAACAACGAATGGTTGCCAACAAAGCCGGGGACTATTCCCGAACTGACGACTTTGCTGTACAGCTACTCCCCTTTAATCACGTTCCTGCTTAACTGATATGATGATCAGCTAAACCGTGATATAAACATATTAAAATCAGAGCTTGAAGTCAAGCATTTTTTGACAACGCATGAATTCCAAGTCTTATCAACGGTTTGCCGGATTTGTATGCATAAAATTGGAATTTCCTACTGTTTACTTAGCGTAGACGACAATTTCTCCTGTTCCACGGACCAGGGATTTCACCTCGAAATGGGCAGCATTCAGTAAGGATCTTAATGGAAGCCACAACACTCCGTTTTCCATATAAATATCGGTCTCTGCTGTATATCCGTGTTCTGAAACAGTGACCATCTGCTCGTCCGCTCTTACCGTAATTGCTCTATTTCCGAACACCGTTTCAGCACTGCGCTCAGTTGTATTCCACTTCACTGAGCCTCCGAATTTCTCGATCACCTCTCTGAGAGGAACGATATACTGTCCATTCTCTAATCGGTATTCGCCGAACTTGAGCTCTGCCACCTGTTTACCTGCCTCAATGACAAGCGCAGGTCCCTCCTCGAATAGTTCAGCGTTAGGAGCGATAACATTATTTATCCATTTGCTGCTCGGCTGAAACTTCTTCTTCGTGGATTCGTCATTTTTCACACGGAACTGAACCGGCTTCTCCGCAGGATCGAGCACGGCAAACTGGTACTTGTGTTTCTGATAGTATTCAATAATGTCCGGCAAGGCTTTAACGGTCTCGCCATGATTTCCTCCATCATGCAGCAGAATAACCAGGTCTTTATCTGAGCTGACCTCTGTTGCCTGCTGAGTGATTTCTGCTGCCGGGACTCCGCTGCGCTTCGAATCACCGCTGTCCACATTCCAATCCACAACGGAATAACCTGCCTGTTTCATCAGTTCAAAATAGGTCTCGTCGAAATGACCAAACGTTCCTCCAGGTGCGCGAACCAGCTGCGGTCTACTGCCGGTAATATGTCGAATTGCTTCTTCTGTTTCTTTAATCTGTGACCAAAAATCAGGGAAATTATCATAAAGTTCATCATAATTGTGATTATACGTATGATTGCCGATGGCATGCCCTTCTTCATGCATTCGATAGATCAGTTCAGGATACGTCTCTACATATTTTCCAAGTACAAAAAAAGTAGCAGGCACCTTGTAACTCTCCAATATATCGAGTACTTCAGCAGTGTGCTTGCCCGGACCGTCATCAAAGGTTAAGTAAACGGTCTTTGGACTGGGTTGAGGATCAGACTTCTCCTTTGTTTCTGCGGATACTTCATTCAGACGACGATTAGCTTCTTTTACTGCACTTGCTTCCTGCTTATTTGCTGCCTGAACAGCTGTCTCTTTTGGCTTCGAATGGTTGAGGTTACGGGGAGCTGCATAAGCTATTTGAGTGATTTCTGCCTGTGGCGAATATTTCACTTCTCTATCTTCAGCGATTACAGAGCTGTTATCTAATCTGCTTTCTTTTTCCGCAGAGGAATTGGCCGAGCTAATGATTTGGGAAGGAACGATGTACGCTGTTATTGCCAATATAACCAAGACAATCATACCTGCTACGATATTCATTTTCGCTTTCATCCTCATTGCCCCCATCTTTTATATTCAATAAGTAGATTTTGAGATTCACAATGCTATCTTATGAAACGGGCGGCTAAAAAAGACTATACAATTGCAAATTGCTAGATTCATATTTTTGTATGAAGTCGGATTCATAAAGGGCATTTAGGGTTATTTCCTATAAAAAAAGCCGATCCTTAATTGGACCGGCAGATATACTCGACTTCTTGGATCGAGACTACTTCTCCATATTGTTCTGAATAAACGCAAGCGCATCATCAATATGGCCCTTCACTTTAACCTTACGCCACTCTTTCACTAATATCCCTTCTTCATTAATTAAAAAGGTGGAGCGAACGATACCCATATACTCTTTGCCGTACAGCTTTTTGAGCTGCCAGACACCGTATAATTCAGACACCTGATGGTCCTCGTCTGACAACAGTGTAAATGGAAGTTCATACTTGGCAATAAATTTATCGTGCCGGCTTGCTGGATCCGTACTTACTCCTAAGATCACAGTATTCAGTGTGCTGAACGATTCGTGAGCATCTCGAAACTGGCATGCTTCATCCGTACAGGAGGCCGTCATATCCTTGGGATAAAAGTAGAGTACAACGCGTTTACCGCGATAGTCAGACAACCGAACCTTCTGTCCTCCGCTTCCTTCAAGCACAAAATCAGGCGCATTTGCGCCAATAGTTAGTTCCATGTTGCAGCAATCCCTTCTTCTATTATGTTGCCTTCATGTGCACAGCCATCCAGAATTGATTTGTATCCTTAAAAGAACTTATAATGTACAAGATATCATATGTATATTATTGTAAATCAACGCCTTCTTGACCTTTATATAACTCATGTGACTGTGAAAGGAAGAGCTCCAGATGACCAAGAAGACCAAACGAATTCTGTGGACCGTTGTTACCGTTGTGATCCTTGCTGTCTTACTGCCTGCAGCTTATTATTTTACTTCGGTTGTAAATGAACTTCAAGATTTGCAGAAGGAAGGTGAGGAGTCCCCTTTCTATAACGTCGAGAAGGTAGACCAGGAGAGAACACCCGAGCCACCAAAATGGGAAGGTAAAGAACCTGTGAACATTCTGCTCATGGGCGTTGACGCCAGAGGCATGGCCGAAGGTGAAATACCAAGATCAGATACGATGATGGTCGCCTCCCTCAACCCGGTTACCAAGAAGATTTCACTGTTCTCTCTCCTTCGTGATACATACACCGAAATTCCCGGATACGGCAGCGATCGCATCAATACTGCGATTACCCATGGTCCTAATGTAGCGATGCAGGCAGCCAGTGATCTGCTCGGCATACCTGTTCAGTATTACGTCTATACGGACTTCCAAGGCTTTATCGCACTGGTCGATGCGATCGGCGGCATTGAATTTGAGGTTGAAAAAGATATGCACTATGTCAGCAAGGCAGATCATCATGAATATGATATTGACCTTAAGCAAGGGCTGCAGCATCTGGATGGTGAAAAGGCATTAATGTATGTCCGATTCCGGCATGATGCCATGTCGGATTTCTCAAGAACCGAACGGCAGCGTGAGCTGATCGGTGCCATTGCGGATAAAATGCAGACAACAACGTCAATAGCCAAGCTGCCAACCATTTTGAATGAGGTGAATCCATATATCGATACGAATCTCACCTTAAATGACATGTGGAAGCTGGCCTCTCTTGGATATCAGAGCAATTTTCAGGGCAGTGAGCAGATACCGCCAATGAGCCTGCTTGTTGAAGAGAAAATCGGCGGCGCTGCTGTTCTTAGCGTAAGAAATGAAGAGGAATTAAGAACCTATGTTCAAGAGATTGTTAACCCAACAGAAACGGAAAAGGTTAATGATCCAACGACCATCGACAAATCAGCCAGCGGCGACAGTCAGTAGGCAGCTTGCCAGAAGTTATTTTCAATCCTGCTGTCTCCCTGCCATAACCATTCACGAAGTGATATACTATAATAGATAAGAACAAGTAAGGGCAGCGAAAGCTGCCCTTTTGAGTTGTCCGCCTGGAGACTTAACTTTACAATATAGAATGCAGAAAGGATGATACAAATGAATCGTACGCAATCGGAGCATCATTACGCTGAGGCTCTTGAGCATATTGTTGGAGGCGTCAACAGTCCTTCACGTTCTTTTAAGGCCGTTGGAGGCGGTGCACCTGTATTTATGAAGCGTGGAGAAGGAGCTTACTTCTATGACGTGGATGACAACCGCTACATAGACTACTTGGCAGCCTATGGTCCAATAATTACGGGACATGCCCATCCGCATATTACGAAAGCCATTACGGATGCAGCAGTGAATGGAACATTATACGGTACACCGACTACACTTGAGGTCAAGCTAGCCAAAATGCTGAAGGAAGCCATCCCCTCCATGGATAAAGTGCGCTTCGTCAACTCCGGTACGGAGGCAGTCATGACGACAATCCGGGTAGCCCGTGCCTATACGAAGCGAAACAAAATCATCAAGTTTGCCGGTAACTATCATGGTCACTCGGATCTGGTACTCGTTGCCGCAGGCTCTGGTCCTGCGACACTCGGAATACCGGACAGTGCGGGTATTCCTGCAAGCATTGCTCAGGAGGTCATTACTGTACCTTACAATGATCTTGGCGGTCTGGAAGAAGCACTTAAGACATGGGGCCATGATGTTGCGGCCGTCATGGTTGAGCCGATTGTCGGCAATTTCGGTATGGTAATGCCAAAGCCCGGATTTCTCGAAGGACTGGTTAAGCTTGCGCATGAGCATGGCTCGCTTGTTATTTACGATGAGGTCATTACCGCATTCCGATTCCACTACGGTTCGACGCAAACCTATGCAGGGCTGGATAACCATGATCTGATCAAACCGGACCTGACTGCCCTCGGGAAAATCATCGGAGGAGGACTCCCTATCGGAGCTTATGGGGGATCGAAGGAGATTATGGAGCAGGTTGCTCCGCTGGGTCCCGCCTATCAGGCCGGAACCATGGCTGGTAATCCAGCTTCGATCTCCGCAGGAATTGCTTGTCTTGAGGTGCTCAGTCAGACTGGTGTGTACGAGGAAATGGAACGCTTGACGATTAAATTGACAGATGGGATTAAAGCTGCTGCTGATCGAAACGGTATTCCGCTGACCATTAACCGGATTCGCGGCTCGTTCTCTACCCATTTCTGCAATCATCCGGTCACGAATTATGAAGAGGCACAGGATACGGATGGAGAAGCGTTTGCGGCATTCTTCCGCCATATGCTGAACCGCGGTGTCCATCTGGCACCTTCCAAGTATGAAGCATGGTTTCTAACCACCGCGCATACAGAGGCAGATATTGATGCCACCATTGAAGCGGCCGAGCAATCCTTTAAAGTAATGGCAGAAGCCTAAACTATATAATAATGATTAGAAGCTGCGGCTTTCAGGAGGGACAATCCCCCTGGAAGCCGCAGCTTCTTTACATCGTTACGCCATATTTTCTTTGTGAATGAAAATTTATACAGCTGCGCACAATTAAATAAGTCTCTCGATATATTTTCAAAGGTGAGCGTATCTAAACAAGAAAGAGGCTGTTTAATGAATCCAGTGAAACCTTCCTTTTTGCAAGCGGCGATGCTGATCATGCTGTCTGTGGGCTTAAGCAATCATGTGTTTATTATTCCGGTTCTGCTCCAAGTCGCAGGTCGGGATTCCTGGTTGTCTGTAGTGATCTCTTCCCTTCCCATCATCCTGTTTACCTTGGTGGTATTTCTCATATCCAAGCAACTGAAAGAAAATACGCTGGCTGAATGGCTATCAAGTAATTTGGGCAAGGCAGGCGGGTTCCTGTTCAAGCTGGTCAGTTCGATTTATTTCCTACAGGTCAGTTATTTTACCTTCTATGACACGGCCATGTGGGCAAAATCATCGTACTTGATAGAGTCCCCCATGTTTGTGATTGGTTTGATTCTGGCCATCCTCTCTGTATTAACAGCCTGCTTGGGGATGCGCACTTTGGCCTTCGCTTCTGGTATTTTGCTGCCTCTGGTCGTCATCTTTGGCTTCTACGTTGCTACCGTTAACGTGCAGTACAAAGACTATAATCGACTTCTGCCCTTATTCGAGCACGGATACACTCCGTTGTTCAGAGGTATATTCTACTGTATGTCCGGTTGGGTTGAAATTGCGCTAATTCTATTCATCCAGCCCTATCTCTCGAAGAAAATCAAGCTTTGGCAGCTGCTTCTGCTCATGTTTATTATGATCGGCCTGACATTCGGCCCACTGACCGGAGCTATAATGGAGTTCGGTCCGTATGAGGCAGAACACATGCGATATCCTGCATTCGAGGAATGGAGGATTGCCTCACTTGGGAAATATATCACCCAGACGGACTTTTTCTCTATTTATCAATGGCTTGCTGGAGCCTTCACCCGAATTAGTCTAGCCATGTATATTGCCGTTGTGGTTTGGGACATTAAGAAGAAACGTAACTTAATCTTCATTATCTGGGGGATTCTGATAAGTGCAAGCTTGATCTACCCTATGAATGACACTGTCTTTCAAAACCTGCTCATCACTTTGATATTCCCGGTAAATTTTGCTTACTTCAGCTTTTTAATTGCTATTGCTCTGATGGCCATTCCAATCGGGAAGCTTAAGAAAAAAAGGAGGGGGAACGGTGCAACCTCACGAGGAAGAAGCTCACCTTAATTATGAAATGCTGAACAACTTGTTTCAGAACTGTGCCGACGTAGTCGTGCACCATTTTACAAATATGTCCACGCCCATCACGCTGGTGTATTGCGACGGATTGACGGATCAGAAAACGATTAACGAAATTGTATTGCCGCGGCTTACCTCTGTGGACTTGACTGATAGCTCCAATCTCTCTTCCAGGCTGGCTCTCACCTTGAATGAAATTGAATTCCCTGTTGATTCCGTTCAAATTGAAGAACCGGTATTCAGTGGACAGCTTCTGATCTTGACTGGAAGTGAACAGAATTCTCGAATATACACACTGGACATTGCCAGTGTGCCGGGCAGAATGCCGGAGGAATCTGCACTTGAATCGGCGGTGAAGGGGGCACGGGATGGATTTACCGAGGAGCTTGCAATCAACGTTGGATTAATTCGGAAGCGGCTGCGAACCAAATCCTTTTGCTATGAGCAATTTGTAACCGGCGAGCGCTCACATACCAAGATTGCTCTGTTCTATGTAGAAGATATTATCAATCCAGAGATCTTAAAAACCATTCGGGAGCGGTTGAGTCAGATTAATATAGATGGGCTCGTTGGGTCATCTATCATTGAACGAACCATTATGGGCAGCATTCCGTCCATTCTGCCGCTCACGGATATGACGCAGCGTCCCGACTATATTGTCACATCTCTCCTTAATGGCCGTTTCGCTGTCATGATGGATGGATCCCCCGTTGCGCATATCGCACCGACTACACTGTTTAACCAGATCCATTCGCCGGAAGACGCCAGCACGCCTTTTTTTATGGTCGCTGTAGAAAGGATGCTTCGAATCTTCGGTCTTCTGGTTGCTTCGGTCTTCTGGTTGCTTCTCTCTTCCCTGGTTTCTATATTGGTCTGACGACCTTTAATCTCGAACAGATTCCGCTGCCGCTCCTGGCTACGGTTGCCGGTACACGGGTCGGACTGCCGTTCCCCGTTCCGCTCGAAACATTTATGATGATCGCAATGTTCGAATTATTCAACGAGGCAGGAAGGAGACTTCCACGTGCGCTTGGGCAGACGGTTACGGTCGTAGGAGGACTGATCATTGGTGACGCAGCAATCCGTGCAGGGGTTACTTCCCCAACCATTATTGTGGCTGTCGCCATCTCCGTTATCTCTTCCTATATGCTCGTTAACACGGTCCTTAGTTCGGTAACATCACTCATTCGGCTGTTCATACTTGCGTTTGCTTCATTGTTGGGAATGTATGGTTTCTTTATTGCAACGTTCATTCTTGTTATTCATCTGGCCTCACTTGAAAGCTACGGCGTTCGCTACCTGTCTCCCGTCACGCCTCTTAAGCTTGGGGATGCCATACAAACCGTTCTCATGAAGCCAAGCTTTGGACGCAAGAAACGACCTGAATCCCTGCAAACTCAGGATAGTACACGTAACGGTAACAAATCATGAGAGCGAGAATACTGCTGCTATGCCTCCTCCTTTCTCTCATGCTTCCACTTAGCGGATGCTGGAGTACGAAGGAAGTTCAAAGCATCAACTTTATTACAACGCTGGGTGTCGATTACCGAGATAAGCAATTTATCGCCTATGCGCAGGTTGTAGATTTTGCCAATATAGCCAAACAGGAAGGCCCCAACCAAGTTAATGAAGGAACGATATGGGTAGGTGAAGGAAAAGGGAAGACACTGATGCTCGCAATTTATGATTTGTACCGCACTTCACAGCAGAGAACCATGTGGACACATGTGAAGGCCATCGTCCTCTCGGAAAATATATTGAACGAGAAGCTGGAGGAGACGCTTGATGTCATCCTGCACTCCGGTGAACTGCGATATACACCATGGATGTATGGTACAAACGAAGATATTAAGACACTGCTGACCGCCTCGTCCTTACTAAACCAATCGGTGCAAAGTATTGAATTGTTTGAGCCTGTTTCTCTTTATCGTCAGAGCTCCGAATACGAGCCGATTCGTATTCACTTTCTGCTGGACGGTTTCCGCGAGCCTGCTTCCACCGTCCTGCTTCCTTCGGTCGCCACAAATACGGGGGCCTGGAATCAAGAGAGTAACAAGAAGCCACGAATGACCTATTTCAATGGTCTTTACCTGATTTCTAAGAAGAAAAATACAGGAAAAGTCAGTGGACAGGAAGCAGATGGCGCAAGGTATGTCAGCTACCGTAAAATGCAGCAGTATCCTCTGGACCTTGATCCTGAAATAAAGAGCTCACATGTAATGCTCGTTCGTGATGCGAAGTCCAATATTTCTGCCAGATCAAAGGGTAACCATACCGTTACCTTCAATATTTCCGTAAATGCCGAGGCGACGGTTCTCGAGGACGAGCAGCTCGCTTCGGACCTTCAACTGAAAAAGGAAACCGAGCGCCGAATTGCGGAGAAAATACGTTACACATTTGAACAGACCAAGGCCAAGAAAATGGATATTTACAGCTTGGAGGAGCATTTGTATCGAAGGCATCTTGACTTGTGGAAGAAAGTGTCCAAGGATAAAGAGCACCCGATTGACAATTACGAGCTGGGAGAAGTAAAGGTGAATGTCCATCCGGTAAATACGACTACCTACAAATAAGCCTGAATATTAGATAAGCCTGAATATTAGAAAGAGGAATGACCAATTTGAGTCATTCCTCTTTCTAATATGAATCTAGATCGGATAAGCCATTACACTCATCAGTGCCAGCTCCGGCTGTGTTGTATCCAGCCTGCTATATTGAACAATGATCGGAATATTACTCTGCACTGTAATTGCATAAGGTACACCGGTAGGGATCTTCTGTCCCTCTACTTCAAGTCCCGCGGTTCGAATATGGCGGGTTCTTCTGGCAGGAACGACGGTCTCGACTCCCTCCAGCGGCTCCCTGTCTTCGAAATAAATGGTCATCACCAAATGAGCATCCTCGCTGCCCGTATTGAGAACACAGATGCTTTCATGACTTTTAAGACGGCCGCTGCTGTCAGGCGGAATGTAACCGTCAGGAATCATCCACGTAGTGCGTCCAAGCGGTTCATATCCCTTTGCCTCTGTTGGATTCATTGCGCTAAATCCCTCACTTATCGATTGATTTGGCCCCGAAGATACATTTGAAGCGGCTGCAATTGAAGCTCGGATATGGCAGCTGCCACCTCTTTGGCCAGCCGGGTGGCTCCGCGGACAGAGAAATGCGTATTGTCCTCGACTCCTGCCGGATGGTTCATGTATTCGCCCGGGAACGCCCATAAAAAGTCATGCTTGCTCGCTTCCACGCCTGCTTCTTCAAAGAGCACCCTGCTGCGTGCGGCTAGGTCGATCATTGGAACCTCTTCCTCCGCGGCAAGCTCCTTAACTGCTGTAATGTAGTCACCATGCGTGTCGATCAAGCTTCCATCCTCATTAAAATATCTTCGGTGCACGGGTGTAATAAGAACCGGATGAGCCTCATGACGCCTTGCCGTATCTATGTATTGGTGTAAGTACTCTTTATAAGTTGTAAACGGCTGTGTCCCCCGCTGCGCATCCGATTTCTCATCATTGTGTCCGAACTGAATGAACAGATAATCCCCAGGTTTAATGCGTTTCTCGATTGCTGCAAGTCTTCCCTCGTCAATAAAGCTCTTCGTGCTGCGCCCGGAATGCGCATGATTGTCCACTACCACGTCATGCTTGAAGCAGGCAGGAAGCATTTGTCCCCAGCCCGAGTACGGGTAGCCTGCTGCAGGCTGGTCGCATACGGTTGAATCTCCGGCAATAAATACCGTCAGTGTTTGATTGGCAGGCATAATCTCCATCGCATTAATCCGCGGCGCAGCTCCCGAGAAAGAGAGTCGTAATGAATCTCCCTCCCTTACATGAACAGTGCATTTCTCCTCAATCCATTGTCCTGGCGGCGTTTGTATCTCAGGGAGAATCAACCTTCCTTCTCCTGCCTTTATGATCGTTCTCGTCTCGGTCAATTCATCACCGATGAGCATATGAATTCGGTAGCTCCCCGCAGGGACATCCAGGCGAAATACGGTGTTCAGCGGAATGCAGAAGCTGTCCTGCAAACGCTTCCTAACTGATCCAGACCCTTCCCCGTTCACTTTGCTCTGTTGATTGGTCGGAGCGAGTCGTGCTTCCGCCCGGTCTCTTCCATAAATTGTGCCGACTGGCTCAAACCCGTATCCAAGTCCCTCATCGTAAATCGTGTCAGGCTGGATTCCAATGTAACCGTTTGCAGTGTTGCCGGGACCAAAGTCAAATTTGAAATGGGACAATGTGCTTGTGCTCAAAGAGTTCGTCCTCCTTACCTACCTTTTACAAAACATCATCTTGCCCTTCTCTTGTAATGAGACGGTGTCATCCCTGTCCATCTCTTGAATACTTGGCTGAAGTAACCTGAATTTCCTCCAAATCCAAACCATTCTGCCAACTCAAAAATTCTGACATCCTCATCTTCCTGCTGGATGTAGCTGCAGGCTTGTCGTATCCGGTATTGATTTAAATATTGAGAGAAATTAAGCCCTGTATCCTTCTTGAACATTTTACCTAAATAATCCGGATTCATGTACAGCATATGTCTTGCTACCGTATTCAGGGATAAATCAGCATCGGCATAATGATTGTGCACCAGCTCCAGCATGGAGCTGACAATCGCCGATTGTTTGACACTGTCCTTCTCCTCTCGGAAGACACGGAGTCTGATTACAGGTGCGGACCTTCTGCTGCCAGAATCCCGAGCACGACTAACAACATGCTCCAAATTATTCATGCATTCGCACGCCTCCTTTTATAGAAGCCTGACCTCAGTACGCCGGTAAATCGGAACAAAATCTGTGATACAGAAATATAAATCATTAATTCTTCTGTGTTTATCTGTAGAAGTCTTTGTTGTTGATTATATTACAAATTCATAATTATTGTACAGTGAATCGAATATGATTTATGAAATTGATTCAATCAATTTTAATTCATTAAAACGAATATTTCGAAACGGAAGTGCAACTAAGAATAATATATAAAAAAGCTGCCCTCATGAAGAGAGCAGCTACAACTGTGAACAGGTATGAAGAGCTGTCATCAGCCTTATTTTTACGGATTGATAAAGACGGCCTTAAGCTTGGCATTGTACTGCACATCATAACCCAGCCCTTCAGCGATAAGGGCAAGAGGTACATAAGTCTTCGCTTCCTTGCCTACTTTATGGAGGAATGGAGCATTCTTTACAGGGATCAGCTGATCATTTACGAGTACGTTCGGCTCATTAATCTGGATCTGCACACGATTCGCATTATAAGTAATCATCGTCGCCTTCGCTTCATGAATCCACTGTGATTTAGCGCCTACGGCACTTACAATATCCTGAATGGCCACATAATTCTGGTTGTTTCGCAGCACCGGCTTATACGGAGTATCCAGCAGCTTCCCGCTGACGATTATGTTCATCGGCTCCCCGGTCTCTGCCGCCTTTAATTTAACGTATTGCCCCCATATCGATTCTGCAAATACTTTGGCAATTGCCTCATAACCGAGCTGATTCGGATGAAAATCCCGGCTGCCGATCATGTGGGTCATCGTCCCCTCGCCGCCGACGAACGCCTCGGCGATGTGTGCGACCTTGATCGAGACGCCCTGAGTGCTGAGTTCAGCAGCTAGTAGATCCACTGTGCGGGTAAAGGCAGCACTTGCTTCCATAAGCTTAGCATAGAGACCTGCATTCCCTACCTTGGGTACCGGCTGATACTGGTCTGCCAGCACGATCATAGCATCACCATTCATGGTGTGAAGCTGCTGAACAGCGGCCGTAACCTCTAATGTATATTTTGCAAGCAGCTCCTCAACTCTGCGATCCAAATCTGAAGCATTCATTCCGTCTGCGGTCATAAGCAGCTCCGATACATCATTGCCGCCGATCGTGATCGTTATGACATCTGCCTCAGTCACATCCTGATTAATCTGATCGATACTTGCCAAATAAGAGGCCACACGAGCATCTGGAAGTCCGGGCTGTATATCCTCAGGTGATACGGACTTCTCGTTTAATATCGCTTCCGTAAACTGCTTCAATCCACTGCTTTTTAAGCCGCCAATTCCGTAGTTTGTTACCACGGTCCGCTCATGCAATAGACCCTGCTCAAGTAAACGCTCGACGTAGCCGTAAGGAGCAGTAGCGTAATCCTCCATTCCCGGTTCATAGCCTACCGTGATGGAGTCCCCGAGTGCCACAATCTTAAACGGCTCAGTGCCAGTCACTTCCTGCGCTTCCACCGCCGTGTGCCCTGCGCACAAGAAGAGCACCCCTGCAAACATTGAGACAACGCCTTGCTTAGCTCTTCTCTTGAAGCCTGCGATCTTCATCATATGTAACAATATCCCCTCTCTCATGCCATGTTCCTTATTTTACCACCAAGCGTATAGAGGGAGATACTACTATTTAAAGCTTCACACGAAAAAAGAGATGCCCCTATATCGGGGCATCTCTGCAGTATTAATTAATGAATAGCGGTTATTACTCGGATAAACCGGCTTTCTTCATATAGTCATCATACCGATGATCTACTTCCTTCGCCATGCTGCGGAACTTCTTCGTTTCTTCTACAATCGGATCAAGCTGTGTTTGAATGCGGATTTCGTGCTTCGGAGATATGTTCTGCCGCTCTCTTTCCTTACGGTCTCCAAATTCAGGTTCTCCTTCGGTCAGCATTTCGCTAAGCTGGCGTTCCAGTTCACGTGAATCCTTCACGATCCATCACTCCTTAGTTTTTTACATACATTATTCCACCGCAGAGGAATTTCTTATGCAGAACTGGCATCAGTTTACGCCGGTTGCATTCTCTTCTGTCAGTGTATGAATGAGTTCTTCATGAATTTGGCCATTGCTTGCTGCAATATACCGAACCGCCAAATGATATGGATTGCCCTGCGTATCCGTCACGGTTCCCCCGGATTCTTGAACCAGCAGGGCCCCTGCAGCGATATCCCAAGGATTGAGTCCAATTTCGGTGTATGCGCTGAGTCTGCCTGCTGCCACATATGCAAGGTGAAGTGCAGCCGAGCCCCCTGCTCTCAAATTGCGAACTTTGGGTGCCAGCGCCTTAGCAACACTCATGTTTGCAGGGAGCGCAAATTCGGGATCAGGAGGAAATCCAATTGCTACCAAGCTGTCTGCCAAGCTCTCTTCACGAGAGACCTTCATTCGATCTCCGTGAACATATGCACCTTTCCCCTTCTCAGCTACAAAGAGCTCATCTCGAACAGGATCATAGATTACACCTACGATAACTTCCCCACGATAGGCAAGTGCAATGGATACAGAGAAAAACGGAAAGCCATGCACGAAGTTGGTCGTGCCGTCAACCGGGTCTACGATCCACAAATATTCTTCCTCACGTGCAGCCTCAAGCGCCTTGGCCGATGCTTCAGCTCCCGGCTCAACCCCTTCTTCGCCAAGAATTGCATGATCGGGGAAATGAGTCAGGATCAGTCTGCGAATCATCTGTTCTGCTCCTTTATCCACCTCGGTCACCAAATCCTGAGCTGAATATTTCGTCGTTGTTTTAAAGGCGGAGCCAGCGCGGCTCTTAATCCACTCTCCCGCTTTGGCAGCAGCATTAATTGCAACAGCAGTATAACTCTTACTAGTGACTACATATGGAATCTTCTGATTGTCGTTCAAAGCGATCACACTACTTTCTTTGTATCTTTGCGCTATACTGAATGAACTATAGCTAAGCTTACTATAATAGTAACGTTTAAAACGTGTTCTCGTTACACGTAAAAAGCCCTATTTCACAATATTGTGCATTTCCTTACATACGAATTGTAGCTCCGTCTAATATTTCAATACCTTCCCCCGAGAGCTTCTCGAAATCCTTCATTAAATTGAATAACGCCTCATCCTTGCGTTTCGCTTCAATCATCACATCAATAGCAGGGGTCCGGTCGGCAATATGACGCAAGAAATCAAGCAGCGGCTCCAGCACAACACCATCTGCATGGCTCCGGATATCCTTCTCATTCTTGGGGCTCGATACGTGAATTTTGGGAGGCAGGGCTTCTTCAGGGGAAGAATCCGCCTGGGCATAGATCGTCTTCCATGTCTCCAGAATATCATCCCACAATTCCCAGGATGCTTCTCCGTCGTTATTCACCCATTGATGATGTATGTCGAGCACCATAGGGAGGCTTGTCTTCTTACATACCTCCAGCGTTTCGACCGCTGTGAAGGTCTTATCATCATTCTCAAGCGTGATCCGCTGCAGTAACTCGGGAGGCAGGGCTTCCGCATTGACGATAAATCGTTCTGCTGCCTTCCTCTTGTCCCCGTAAGCACCGCCGATATGAATATTGTTCTTCGCCCGTGCATCCAGTCCCATCGCATCAAGCATCGCCTTATGGTGCATCAGATCACGAATGGAGCTTCTCAGCACTTCCTCCCGTGGTGTACTTAACACCGTGAAATGATCGGGGTGAAACGAAACTCGCATCCCATGTTTTTTCACAAAATCACCAACCTCCTGAAAAGAGGGGGTTAATGCCGCAAATGGATCCCAATCGGCCAAATCTCCATGTGTAGCAAGCGGAATGAGCTTGGATGAGAAGCGATAGACTTTAATATCACTTGCAAGGTTATGCCTCAGCAGCCTGAGGGTGTTATGTAAATTCTCGGTTGCAATGCGTTCGAGCTTGCGGATCGCTGCTTCCCGGTCTTCTATTTTGTTAAAACTCGCCATCGTCATCGTCTTGGACGGTGACGCGTTCGCTACCACCATTGACATGGCTACATATCCGAATCGTACGATCATGGAAGCGTTTCAATCCCTTCGTCATAATAGTACAGTTATACCCTATGTCTACGGATTAAAACCTTCTTGGAACCTTATTAAAGGCTACTGATTCTGCTCTCCAAAAAACATTTCATAAGCAAGCGCAGTCTGAATCCGGGATTCCTCTTCGTTCAGCTTGCGTTCAAGCACCATTTCCACCTCAGTGACCTCTTGTCCTTGAAAATTAATCTCGGCGATACAGCCGACGATCTTCACTATGGCAACCGCGGTATTCTCAGGTGTATAGGCAATGACCTTCTGGCCAGTGGGGAACACCCGGAAGCCCTGCTTCACCATTTTGCCCCGGCCATATTCCAGCAGCTCGTACAGCTCCTGATCGCTCTTGAATTTACAGACTGAATTAAACTCTGTTTGAAACCCCATCATCAATAACCTCCTGTATCCAAAATGATATGTCCACAAGATTCTGTGGACTTCCTGTATATATGAAAAAAGGAGAGCATATCACTCTCCTTTGTGTTCACATCGACTACCGGTTACCATTCTCGTAATTCAGTGCTTGTTTCTGAGCATACCGCTCCAGAGCAAGCTCAATCATCCGATCCAGCAGCGCTTTGTAGGATACACCTGTCTCCCGCCACAGCAACGGATACATGCTGAACGGCGTAAAGCCCGGCATCGTATTTACTTCATTGATAAGGAGTGCTCCGTCAGATCTGCGAATGAAGAAATCTGCACGTGTAATGCCGTTGCCCTCAATGGCACGAAAAGCCTGGAGAGCAGCCTCACGAACACGGTCAGCCTCTTCCTCATCAAGCGGTGCAGGAATCAGCATCTGTGACTGGCCGTCGATATATTTTGCCGCATAATCATAATACTCACTGGAGGATACAATCTCCCCCGGAACAGAAGCGATCGCTTCCTCGTTACCGAGTACGCTGACTTCGACTTCTCTCGCATCTACAAACTCTTCGACGATGACTTTAATATCGTAGCGGAATGCGAATTCAACCGCCTGAACGAGCTCATCGCGATTACGTGCCTTGGAAATACCAACACTGGATCCAAGATTCGCCGGTTTAATAAACATGGGATAGCCCAGCTGGTCCTCCATTCCCACGATGAGATCGTGACTTGAACGCTTCCACTGCACATGATTGAAATACGCAAATTCACATTGCGCAAGACCCGCCTGTGCAAACAGCTTCTTCATCACGACTTTATCCATGCCTGCTGCAGAGGGCAGCACACCAGCACCCACGTAAGGGATATCAGCCATCTCAAACAAGCCTTGAATCGTGCCGTCTTCACCGTTCGTACCGTGCAAGAGCGGGAACATCACATCTAGTTCACCCTCCGTACCATACAGGCGTCCAAACACGGAATTCAGTGCATCTCTTGTATCTTCCGCACTTCCACCGAGCTTAAGCTCATCTATACTGGCAGGAGGCGCAGTGAGTCTGCCGCCCTTAGCCCAGCTTCCCTGCTTCGAAATAAAGAAAGGAATAATTTCATATTTATCAAAATCAAATGCGCTGATGACGGCAAATGCAGTCTGCAATGATACCTCATGCTCTCCTGACTTGCCTCCATAGACCACGCCTATGGTCATCTTGTTGTCTTTACTGTGTACCATGACTTACCTCCGGTTTCTTAACGGTTACAGGTCCAAGGAAGAAAATCATCTAGATTATCGTATCCGCCAAGGCCTACCGAATTATGCCAGTAGTATATTCATCTTAAGGATGAGCGTTACGCTTTTTTTAGGCTCCAAAAGTATCTGCGATATGGAATAACCGGTATGTTGTGTTCTCGGTCCAGGCATAAGAATCCTTGTAATCCCAATAACGATGCCTGCTGCTTACAGTGTTCGCATTCACAAGGGGCATTCCACCCGCATCAAATGCTGTCACAATCGTACTGTGCTGATACCTGCCGTCCCCATTCCAATCATAGAAAATAACATCGCCCAGCTGCAGCTGCTCGGGCCTCTCAACAAGCGTTGCTGTCAGCCCGCTACGATTGCGCGCAAGATAATTCTCCAAACTATCCGACACAGCCCAGCTGTAGCTCCATTGCTCTTGTCCGGAAACGTAACCTTTATACCACCAGCCTGTTTCTCTCCTACCAGTATAGTTGATCGGCGCTCCCCCTGCAAAGAGACATTGCGAGATATAATTGGTGCAGTTCACTTCGAATTCTTCAAACTCCGGATTACCCGAATTCCACCATTGATCTGCATAAGCCACCGCATCTTCTCTCCGGTATCGAACCAGTCTGGCCGGGATACCTGGATACAGCACTTCTCTATTCAGCAGAGGCTTCCTCTGGATACCTGCCTGCTTGGCATTCTCGGCTGCGATCAACGTCTCATAGGCGACCGGCTTTCGCTCCTGTACATCTCTGACCACACGCGATACGACCCAATGATTACCATCCTTGGTGAAGGTCAGCCGTTCTTTCTCGATGCGGTCCTCCCGGTGAGTAATCCCTCCCTTAGAGTAGAATAACCGGCTGTACAGCTGTACATCGGCCACCGCCTCACCCTTCCGATCCGACAGTGTCCGGAGCAGTTTAGCGCTTGTCTCGCAGCGGAGGGGTACGGCCTGACGATCGCGATACCACTCATCCAGCTGCGCTGCCCGCTTGCCTCGTTCGAGCAGGACTGCAAGGTCCGTAATGATATGCTGCTCCTGCGGCTTATAATCAATCTCGCTCCGATTATACTCTTTCACATAAGAATATAAGGTGTTTTTCCATTCTCGCTCCAACGGCCCATGTCCCCTTTCTTCTCCTCCGCCCAGCCTCTCGATCGTATGTTTACCTTCTCTTTTCACTATATGACTAAGTTTATCTTGGTATGTACGGGGCCTATCCAGAGAGAGCTGAAGCATTCTCTTCCCTGCAAAAATAGGCTTCATTACAAGAAAAAAAACTTTACGTTAATGGATGAAAACGGTATACTAAAGTCAAAAGTTCATTTTTGAAATTACGTTTCACAGCGTGAAACTCCATGGACATTGATCGGATAAAATGAACTTCTGGCATACTATTAATCAAGGAGGTACATCCATGTCTCAACAGAATCATTTCTCTGCTGCAAGCTCGCTTGAAGTCGGAGGCAAAACGTACCGCTATTACAGCCTCAAAACGCTCGAAGAGCAAGGACGCGGCGACATTTCCAAGCTGCCTTTCTCCATTAAGGTGCTCCTCGAAGCGGCGATCCGTCAGTTTGATGGACGCGCTATTACTGAAGATCATGTAAGCCAGCTTACAGGCTGGGCAGAAGGCAAAGATAACAACAAAGAAATTCCTTTTATTCCTGCGCGTATTGTACTGCAGGACTTTACTGGCGTTCCGGTGGTCGTTGACCTTGCCGCTATGCGCGATACGGTGAAGAAAGCCGGCGGCGATCCGAAGAAGATCAATCCGCTCGTTCCTGTCGATCTCGTTATTGACCACTCGGTCATGGTCGATGCATTCGGAACAAACAGCGCACTAGACTATAACATCAAAGTAGAGTTTGAGCGCAATGAAGAGCGTTATCGCTTCCTTCGCTGGGCGCAGACTGCTTTTGACAATTTCCGTGCAGTTCCACCTTCTACAGGGATTGTTCACCAGGTTAACCTTGAATATCTCGCTTCCGTAGCTGCAACCAAAGAGATTGACGGTGAAACCGTTGTGTTCCCGGACTCTCTGGTGGGTACGGATTCTCATACAACGATGATCAACGGTCTCGGCGTCGTAGGCTGGGGTGTCGGCGGTATCGAGGCAGAAGCCGGAATGCTTGGACAACCTCTCTACTTCGTAACGCCTGAGGTTATCGGATTCAAGCTGACAGGCAGCCTGGCAGAGGGCTCTACAGCTACTGACCTTGCCCTGACGGTTACCGAAATGCTTCGTAAGAAGGGTGTTGTCGGCAAATTCGTAGAATTCTATGGTCCTGGCCTGTCCAACATCAGCTTGGCTGACCGTGCGACCGTAGCTAACATGGCTCCGGAATACGGTGCAACTGTTGGTTTCTTCCCGGTCGATCAAGAGACGCTGAACTACCTTCGCAATACGGGTCGTTCTGAAGAACAAATCGAGCTGGTTGAAGCATACTACAAAGCCCAAGGCATGTTCCGTACGAACCATACCGAAGATCCAGTCTTTACAGATACCATTGAGCTTGATCTGGCATCCGTTGTACCGAGCCTTGCAGGACCTAAACGTCCTCAAGATCGGATTGAGCTGTCTCATATGAAAGAGAATTGGGAAGGCATTGTCCGCACACCAATCGACAAGGGCGGTTACGGACTAAGCGATGAGAAGATTGCAGAGAAAGTGCCTGTTACCCATCCTGACGGTTCCAAGAGTGAACTGGCTCCAGGCGCAGTTGTAATTGCTGCAATTACGAGCTGTACGAACACTTCTAACCCAAGTGTTATGGTCGGCGCAGGTCTTCTTGCGAAGAAAGCGGTAGAACGCGGACTGACCAAGCCTGGTTATGTGAAGACCTCGCTGACTCCAGGATCTCTTGTTGTTACAGAGTACCTGACCAAGGCAAACCTGCTCGATCCGCTTGAGAAGCTGGGCTTTAACGTTGCCGGCTACGGATGTGCAACTTGTATCGGTAACTCCGGTCCGCTTCCAGATGAAGTGAGTCAGGCGATTGCTGACAACGATTTGACCGTTGCTGCAGTACTATCGGGTAACCGTAACTTCGAAGGCCGTGTTCATGCTCAGGTCAAAGCAAACTACCTGGCTTCTCCGCCGCTGGTTGTTGCTTATGCGCTGGCAGGTACGGTGAACATCGATCTGCAGAACGATCCGATTGGCTATGATCAGAGCAATCAGCCTGTATATCTTAAGGATATCTGGCCGACTTCCGCAGAAATCCAAGAAGCAATTAATGTCTCGCTTAGCGCAGATATGTTCCGGAATAAATACGCGAACGTCTTCACTGCCAATGAACGCTGGAATGCAATTGAAGTTCCAGAAGGCGAATTGTATGAGTGGGATGAGAACTCGACATACATTCAGAACCCGCCGTTCTTTGAAGGACTTGAAGGTGATCTGAACGATATCCAGAACATTCGTGATGCACGCGTGCTTGCGCTGCTTGGCGATTCTGTAACGACCGACCATATCTCGCCTGCAGGTAATATTTCGCCAACCAGCCCGGCTGGTCTGTACCTCAAAGACCATGGTGTAGAACGCAAGGACTTCAACTCCTACGGTTCTCGCCGCGGTAACCATGAAGTTATGATGCGCGGAACATTTGCCAACATCCGTATTCGTAACCAAGTGGCACCAGGCACGGAAGGCGGGGTTACCAAATACCTCCCTACCGATGAAGTCATGTCCATCTACGATGCTTCTATGAAGTATCAGGAGAAAGGCAGAAACCTCATCGTACTGGCTGGTAAAGAGTATGGTACGGGAAGCTCCCGTGACTGGGCAGCCAAAGGTACGCTTCTTCTAGGCGTCAAAGCTGTTATCGCTGAGAGCTTCGAGCGGATTCACCGCAGTAACCTGGTTGGTATGGGCGTACTTCCGCTTCAGTTCAAAGAAGGCTATGGATGGTCCAGCCTTGGATTGAACGGGCGTGAAACGTTTGATATCGTAGGTCTCTCCAACGAGGTCACTCCAGGTGAAGAATTGACTGTAACTGCAACACGCGAGGACGGTACTAAATTTGAGTTCCCTGTTATCGCGCGTCTCGACAGCATGGTTGACGTGGATTACTACCATAATGGCGGTATTCTGCAAACCGTACTTCGTCAGTTGATGAAATAATCGACGTACAAATAGTAAGGCCGTATCCCCTGCCTCTCGGCAGCTGGATACGGCCTTTTTTAATATCACCTGATTAATAGGTCTCACTGAGATGACAAGCAAGATATACCTTGAGCCAATCATCGGGATCGTTTAGACTGACCTGCATCAGCTCCTCAATCTTATGCAGCCGGTGGTACAGCGTATTGATGTGAATATGCAGCACTTCAGCTGCTGCTGAAGCGGAACGATTCGCAGCCATGTAAGCTTTTAACGTGCGCTCCAGATCCTCACCCTGCTGCTTACCCCTTGAATACAGTGGAGACAGCACACTTTCGATATAATGCCCGATCTTTGCAGGCTCCTGATTGAGAAACAATTGGTTCACCCCGATATCCTCATAACGGGTAAGCCCTGTCTTTTGCCTGCGGAGCAGAAAGGATAAGGCATCGAGTGCCTCATCGTTACTTCTGGCCACCTGTTCAAGACCACTGTACAAGCTGCCAATGCCCCCGCTCACGGATTTGCCTGTAGATTTTGCCCATCGCTCGGCAGCTGCTCTCATCCGTTCCACCATTTGCTTTTGCTGAGTGGAATTCAGCGCTGCTGCAATGATCGTTACTTTATCATGGGAGCCAAACAGCAGCTTCTCAGTATGGCCAAGCTCTTTTTCCAAATCGAGTATTAATTTACGCAAAAAAATCTCACGCTGTTTCAGATCTCCGTGCTCTCCCAGAAGATGAAGGACACTAACGAATAGAGGAACGTCCTTAGGCAGTCCAAAATTACTCATCTTGGCCGCTACACGCTCAGGCTCACGAAACTGCACCAGCTCATTAAAAAACTCATGACTCCGTTTGTAATACATTTCCGTGGCAGAATGCGTGTTCATTAGCTGGAGTGCAACGATCGCACCTCCCTGCTCTAGTACAATATGATCGAGCGGCTCCAACGGACGAAGGAGTGGAATCACGAACACACCCAGCAGCACTGGGCCATTCACGACGGGGTACAGGTAATACGCAGGATCTTGACTACCCGGTATCGTGACAGGAGCTTTATTCTCCTCAAACATTTGGAACAAGTCCAGATCGGAGAGCTCATGCTTATCGTCAGCTGCAGGATGCCAGTTGTTCAGCAGCAGGTCAACAAATTGCAGCGGCAGCTTCAGCATAGCAAGCACTTGACCAACCAGCACCTCCACACTTTCCTGGCGAACAGACAGCTTGGTAAATACATTGTGAATATCGCTCCGTTTCACGAGATACTCATTCGCTTCCCGCAGCTCTGAGTACATCCTCGCATTGGATATCGCAATAGCGGCCTGATCTGCAAAGCCCTGAAGATGCAGCAGGTCCTGATCATGAAAAGGCCTCCTGCCATCCTCTAGCTGATGGACCAGCATGACCCCGATCCGATCCCGATTCATCGTGACTGGGACTGCTATGACAGATATTACCTGCACCACGTCTCCGCCAAAAGCGTTAACAAGATAACTCAGCGCATCCTTTGGAACATCATCCATCGCATCCAGGGCCGATCTTGAGGTATATATTTTGCCGATCCCGCTCGTAAATACTTTACCTGTAATCCCCTGGCTGTGCCTTGTCTGAAACTGATAGATTGTATCTTTAATTCCAATGCTCGCCCTGGGCACCAGCCTCTTCTCTGCCTCGTCATACATCATGAAGAAGCCGCAGTCCGCAGTGGGAATGACCTTCAGTGCATTTTGCATAATGTGCAGAAGCAATTCATTCAGGTCAAGGGAAGAGGTCAGTGCCCGGAGCCCCTCAAGCCAGCGTTCGTGATCCAGCTTTTGCTTCGCAAGCCTTCTCGTCAGCAGCTCCATTCTGGTCAGCAGCTCCAGCTGCTCAAGCTCTCTGTCTGTCATTCCACCTTCGGCTTCAATCAGCATCAGCATGTGTCTCTGCTCTGAGGTATCATTCGGTGTAAAATAGATGGATAAGAGTGCAGATTTCTCCACTCGCATGGAACGGCATACCAGCCTCTCCATATGCTGTTGAAGCGGCAATCCCATTGCGCTCTTCTTCACTTTCTCGATCAACCTGTCTGCTCCGTCTGTTCCCAGCCACAGGTATAAGCTTCCATCATTCTCCGTAAGAAACCATGCTCCATACTCTACGTCTCCAAATTTCTTCTCCAAAAACCGGCGCAAATCCACCTTACCCCCCTCCCCACTCGAATTATGTTAGACAATATAACATAGATGAACACCTTTTAACTTAAAATAGATTGTCATTGGAAATTCATACAATTTTCTATATAAAACATTAGTCAAATGAACAATGATTTTCGTTAACTCACATTATAAAATGTTACCATACTTAACACAACCGTTTGGAGCGTGATGCTATGAAAAAAGAACCTAACAGTAAATGGATACTTACCGCCTTATTTGCAGCCTGGATTGTCTCCTATATCGACCGAGGAGTAATTACGCTTGCTCTCAGTCAAATGGGCAAAGACATGAGTCTGGATGCTTCGGCACTCGGAATTGTGCTGAGCAGCTTTTTCGTCGGCTATGCGCTCATGCAGATTCCCGGCGGATGGCTCGCGGACAAGTTCGGTTCACGCAAGGTCATTGTCGTCGCAATCCTGTTCTGGTCCCTCTTCACCGGTTTATCCGGCGCCGCCTGGTCCCTGGCCTCTCTGCTCGTAATTCGTTTCCTCTTCGGAATTGGGGAAGGGGCTTATCCTTCTGCCAGCACCAAAGCCATCTCTGATTATTTTGCCAGAGAAAAACGCACCAAGGCTCAAACGACCATGATGTCCTCCAATGCACTCGGAGGAGCCATCGCTCCTATAATTTGCACACCGCTGCTCCTGTGGTTAGGATGGAGACATACATTTCTCGCCATTTCCCTGCTTGGTGTAGTTCTCGTTATATGGTTCCTATATATCACCCGCGGATCTTCTGTCAAACAAAGTACGGCTTCACCCCAAGCGGAGAAAGGTGTATACAAGGAACTGCTGCGCAATACGACTTTGTGGAGGGTCATGGCGCTCTTCTTCTTCGCCAACATTGCCAGCTGGGGACTCTCTTCGTGGATGCCTACCTATCTCATAGAAGCACAAGGGATTGATCTGAAGGCAGCTGGTCTTGTGTCCGCTATTCCCGCAGTCGTCGCTGCTCTTGGCATGCTCATCAGCGGCCGGATTATCGATCGAATCGGAGCCAAGGTGAAGTATGTGGTCACAAGCTGCCTGTTCATGTATGCTCTATTCTTATTCCTCGTTACACGTGCCGGCGGACTCGCCGAAATTATGCTATGCATGAGTCTTGCCATGGCGTTTGGCTCCTTCACACTGTCCTTTGTGTTCACGCTGCCTCACCGGCTGATGAAGCAAAGAGTCGTCGGTACCGCCTTTGGTATGATCAACTTTGGTGGACAGGCTGCAGGTATCCTCTCTCCCGCTATAATGGGTTTTCTTATCTCAGCTACAAGCTCTTACAACAGTGCTTTTTTATTCCTCACGGCATCCTGCCTTGTCGCTGCAATCATTTCATTAACCATCCCTAAATTGGACAAACAGCCTGACGAGCCTATTACAGATTCATCTGCAGTCGCTTTGACGGCAAGACACTAAATCTTAGGAGGTATAAGGCATGAGCAAATCAAACCTGATTCAAGCCCTTAACGAAAGTGAGCCGCGTTTCACAAAAATGGCTAAGGATATATGGGAGCATCCGGAGGTCGGCTACACGGAATCCTACGCCTCCTCTCTTCAGGCTGGCCTGCTGGAACAGGAAGGCTTTCGAATCACAACTGGCGTGGGTGAAATTCCTACTGCCTTTGTTGCCGAATATGGTCAGGGCAGTCCGGTGATCGGCATCCTCGGCGAGTTTGACGCCCTTCCTGGTCTGTCCCAAACGGTAAGTCCAGATCAGACACCAATTGTTCCCGGCGGACCCGGTCATGGCTGCGGACACAACCTGCTTGGCACAGCGGGAGTAGAAGCGGTCACCGCGCTTAAGCAGCTCATTCACGAAGGAACGCTCCCCGGTACCGTTCGATATTATGGCTGCCCGGCAGAAGAGCTGTTATCCGGCAAGACCTTTATGGCTCGTGACGGCGTGTTCGACGATCTGGACTGTGTGCTCACTTGGCATCCAGGCAGCTCCAACATGGCGGCGAATTACAGCATGCAGGCACTGACTGGTGTGGAGTTCTTCTTCTCGGGTCGTACCGCACACGCCGGAGCTGCCCCTCACCTTGGCCGCAGCGCCCTGGATGCGGTTGAGCTGATGAACGTCGGCGCCAATTACCTTCGTGAGCATGTGCCGGACGGCAGCCGGATTCATTATCAGATTACAAACGGCGGTCAGGCTCCGAATATCGTGCCGGATGCGGCAAGCGTATACTACTTTTTACGCGGAAAAGACCGTGCAGCCGTCGATCATCTGCTCGAGAGACTCATCAAAATCGCTCAAGGTGCAGCATTGATGACAGAAACGAGTGTACGCTCGAATATCAAAGCAGGCTGCTACGATACACTGCCAAATGCCACGTTGAATGATCTTATGCATGCTCAAACCGAAATTGCAGAAGCTATCCGTTTCACTCCGGAAGAAGAGGCCTTCGCCGAACAGCTGCTGAAAAGCGTTCATCCAGACGTCCTTGCAGCCAATGCAGAAGCTGCCCTGCTCTCTGAACAATCTATTCTCCCAACGGAGTTTATTAACAATAAACATGTCTTCGGTATGACGATGGGCGGCTCCTCTGATGTGGGTGATGTGTCCTGGATCACACCGATGGGTCAGATCATGACGACCTGCGCTCCGCTCGGTGTCCAAGTTCACACTTGGCAGGCCACGGCCGCCTTCGGCTCCTCCATTGGAATGAAGGGGATGCATTATGCCGCGAAGCTGATGGCTCTATCCGCCTATGATCTGCTTCTGAATACGAATGGTGTCATTGAGCAGGCCAAAGCTGAATTTAAGGAAAGAGCAAATGGGGTCACTTTCAGAGCCGGAATTCCCGCTGAAGTGAAGCCTCCGGTGCCGGCTCATATCAAAATGACGGTACCGGCAGGCTGACTATAATGCGTATACTAGATATGCGACCAAGTCGGCGCGCGAATCATGTTCATTCTCTAGCCGATTTTGTTCCCATTAGAAAAACTCCAGCTTCCTCGCTTTCAGGCAAGGGGGAAGCTGGAGTTTTTATGTTGGTTCTACTCGTATTTTCATAAGAAAACCAGGCTGTTATGTGTTTAAATCATTAAGACCTGGGGCATGCTCATTTGGCATGTCTGGCAGCATGGGTACCGGATGACCGATTGGAGGAGGTGTTACCTCAAGCTCACCACCATTGCGGCTTGGAGATTTACCACTGAAAATTTCTCCGATCCGGGTATCGTCCAGCCTAAAGTTAAACTGTGCGTTATGAAAGCCCATGTCCACATATTTTCTGCACTCCGGATACTTGTTGATATCATAATTAGGTACCGGGAACAGTTTGCCCCACTCTACACCAAGCGTCTCAAGCGCTTTGGCGAACGCATTCTGATGGGCATTATCCCGCACGATGAGAAAAGCCAAGGTTTCTCTGAACGTCTTATTGGAGCTCATTTCATAAATACGGGATTTTTGCAGAACTCCTGTTGATTCAAGAACCAGATTATCCATAAGGTCAGCTACAAGATTACCATGGTTATATACGTAGTTGCCCATCCATGGATTCCCGGCCGCATCTACGGGCAGAGACCCTTGTGCACCAACAATGTAATGATGCGGATTTGCATGGCGAACAGCCTCATCCAATGGAGCGCCATCTACTCCTGCATTACCCGGCGTCTCTTCGCCTGATCCATTCAGCAGCTGATTAATGGTCGTTTGCACCAGCTCCACATGGCTGATCTCCTCCAGAAATACACCTCGCATCAAATCCCGATACTGGGTCTTATTCCCACGGAAATTACTGCTCTGAAAAAAATACTGCATCATCGTACGCATTTCGCCGAACCGTCCACCCAAAGCTTCTTGCAGTACCTTAGCTGCAGCGGGATCAGGCTTGTCAGGCACGATAATGTTGATAAGATCTTCTTTGTAGAAATACACAGGGAACACCTACTTTATTGGCGAATTTGAAATACATCCTATTTTGTTTCAAGAGCTCCTGTTTTATGCAAAAAGAGGAAGTCACGATATCTTTCTAGAGCACCTGAAAGGAGTGTACAGATGAATATCGGTTCTGCCAGACAAGCAGCAGTAAATTGGGTAACGAGCCACGGAAGTCAATGTCCCGGTTATCTCGGCGCTTATTTCAGCGGCTCTACTGTTCCTCTACCTGACAACGCTATGCTGCCTCCTGCTTCGGATGTTGATATTGTCCTTGTTACTCAAGAAGTACCTTCTATTAAACTCGGGAAATTCCGATATCAAAATGTCTTGCTGGAAGTAACCTATCTGCCGTGGGATCTGTTCGATTCAGTAGAGAAGGTGCTTACAAACTACCATTTGGCCGGAAGCTTTCGCACGAACACGATCATCGCCGATCCTTATTCACGTCTGTATCCGATATACCAGCAGGTATCTCAGCACTATGCTCAAAAGTCATGGGTCGAGAAGCGATGTAAAAACGCCCTTCATAAAATAGAGGCAGGGCTCCAATCCATAGATATGACGCTGCCTCTCTATGATCGAATCACAGCACTTCTCTTCCCGGCTGCCATTACAACACATGTCCTGCTCACCGCTGCACTGCAAAATCCGACGGTCCGTTTACGGTATCTCCGCGTGCGAGAGGTACTCGCCCAGTATAATCAGCTCCCGGTATACACTGAACTACTGCAGCTGCTCGGCTGTGATCAGATGACCGCGGAACAAGTTCGTCAGCATCTTGAACAGCTTGAAATAACCTTTGATACAGCTGCGGATGTATCGTCTACCCCTTTCTTTTTCAGCTCCGATATTACAGTAAGCGCACGACCCATTGTGATCGAGGGAAGCCGCGAGCTTATTGAATCCGGAAATCACCTTGAGGCTGTGTTTTGGATAGCAGCCACTTTTGCCCGATGTCACAAAATTTTGGATGCTGACGCTTCACCGGAGACTAAGCAGTCACTTGCACCTGCCTTCCAGGCGCTGATCAATGATCTAGGCATCGGTACACCTGAGGATTATCTGAATAGGGCAGGGCAAATTCTAAACTACTTGCCTGCACTTTCCAAGACAGCTGATGATATTATCAACGCCCACCCTCAAATATGGAGTTGATTCACAGCATTAATAATTCATCGCACAAAAAAAGTGGAGGCCCATAGACGGGCCCCCTTTATGTGCAATCCTGTACAAGCTCCGTCACAGATCTACGGTCTTGTTCAAATCCATCTCATTCTTGCCTGTCATTTTGTTGAACAGATTCTTGACCAGCTTCGTTTTACTGCCTGTTTCCCAATACTCGGCGGTATCTGCCTGAATCTTGATGAGCACCAGCGAAGGGTCGTCATAAGAAACATCAAGCAGCATCTCATAGGCTTTGTTCCAGAACTCCTTCACTTTCGCCGGATCCTGAATCAGCTCCGCTTCACCCCGAATGGAAACATAGGATTTACCGACATAGGCTACATTGACCAGCGGATTTTGCATCAATTCCCGATACTTATTTGTGTCCTTTTTCGTCAGGAACCAGAGATCTCCGTCAAATTCAACCTCCTGTGTCTTCATCGGACGCGAGACCAATCCTTCTGGAGTTACGGTGGTCAGCATCGCTGTATCTATATCCTTGATCAAACCTCTTACCGTCTCAATTGCTTCTTGATTCACTACTGGAGTATTCATAAATGTGATTCCCTCCTTGGCTTCTGGCTCTCACATTTATATTAACCAACTGGAGAATCTGCAATCTACGAAACGGGATCTCACATTATTTTCCTCAATCATAGGGAGATCATTCATTCATCTATTCTGACCCCGATATTCTTCTGCCTTCTCCTGCATACCTGCATGGATCGCTTCCTTCTCACTAACTCCCTTAACGGATGCCATATTTCGAATATCCTGAGTGATGCGCATGCTGCAGAATTTCGGACCGCACATCGAACAAAAATGCGCCGTCTTCGCCCCTTCTGCAGGAAGAGTCTCATCATGATAGGATAAGGCACGCTCCGGATCAAGGGACAGATTGAACTGATCCTTCCAGCGGAACTCAAATCTCGCTTTGGAGAGGGCATCATCTCTTCTGTGCGCTCTAGGATGACCCTTGGCCAGATCGGCAGCATGGGCAGCGATCTTATAGGCAATGACCCCTTCCCTTACATCATTCTTATCCGGCAGTCCCAAATGCTCCTTCGGCGTAACGTAGCACAGCATAGAGGTGCCAAACCAGCCGATCATCGCTGCCCCGATCGCAGATGTAATGTGATCATATCCCGGAGCAATATCTGTTGTAAGTGGACCCAGCGTGTAAAATGGAGCTTCCTGACAAATCTCCATCTGCAGATCGACGTTCTCTTTGATCTTATGCATGGGTACATGTCCGGGACCTTCAATCATCACCTGCACATCATGCTTCCAGGCGATCTTCGTCAGCTCCCCGAGCGTCGCCAGCTCTGCCATCTGGGCTTCATCGTTCGCATCATAGATGCTGCCGGGTCTTAGTCCATCTCCAAGTGAAAAAGCAACATCATATCGGCTCATAATCTCACAAATCTCTTCAAAATGAGTGTACAAAAAGTTCTCCTGATGATGTGCCAGACACCAAGCTGCCATGATGGAACCGCCCCGTGACACAATTCCAGTCATCCGCTCTGCTGTCATTGGAATATATCTTAGAAGAACGCCTGCATGAATCGTAAAATAATCAACACCCTGCTCCGCCTGCTCGATCAGCGTATCTCGGTATATTTCCCAGGAGAGCTTCTCTGCCTCCCCGTTCACCTTCTCCAACGCTTGATAGAGTGGAACTGTCCCAATGGGTACAGGAGAATTGCGGATAATCCATTCTCTAGTCGTATGAATATGGCGGCCCGTCGAGAGGTCCATGACTGTATCCGCTCCCCAGTGCACAGCCCAGCTCATCTTCTCTACCTCCTCCTCAATCGAAGAGGAAACAGCAGAGTTTCCGATATTCGCATTGATCTTAACATGGAATCGGCTTCCGATCAGCATCGGCTCACTTTCCGGATGATTAATATTTGCAGGCAGGATTGCCCTTCCTCTTGCAATCTCACTCCTTACAAGCTCCGGATCAAGCCCCTCGCGGATCGCTGCAAACTCCATTTCAGGCGTCACGATCCCTTTTCTGGCATAATGCATCTGAGTTACACATCGCCCTGACTTGGCTCTGAGCGGCTGTCTTCTGACGCCCGGGAACACCTCTACCTCCTGCTGGGCACTTCTGTCCGATCGAATCCCATTATCCTCTGGCCGTATTTCTCTTCCTTCATAAAACTCAACATCTTCACGCTCAAGGATCCAATTCTGACGCAAGAGTGGAAGGCCTTGACGAATATCAACTTCAGTATTCATGTCACCCATGGGTCCACTCGTATCGTAAACCCGAAATGGCTCATTCTGCTCTACTCCTTGGGGTGTGCTGGTGGGATGGAGCTCAATTTCACGTTCGGGTACGGCAATGTCCGGCCTTGATCCTTGGATATATACCCTCTTGCTGGCGGGGAATGGCTGTAGCCTTCCAGATTCGATCTTTAATTGTTCTCCTCTTATAGCCGATGTCTCTGTGTTCAATCCTTTGTTCGAATGATTCATATGTGCTTCCTCCTTTGTCGAGTTGGGTAGCCCTCTCCTGAGCTGCGTTTGAAAGACAGAAGCTTCACAAACGATAGCCAGTTATATAGAAGCTGCGGCAACAAAAAAAGAGCCCATTCCCACAGGGGAATCAGCTCTAATCCAAATAAGATCTTGGTGTACAGGCTAATAGATCTGCATAGACCACTAACAGAGCCATCACCGCATACAACGGATCCTATCCACATTATATCGCCAATTACTTCCCTACGCTGGTATGATCCAGATCAGGTCCAAAGAGTCCGGCACCTTGCAGTGCCATCTCAGCCCGGCATTTCGGGCTCCCCTAGTAAATTGTTATTGTTGTTTAAAAGAAATGGATTGACCTCATCCTTCGTCTGCATCAAGGTCCATACAAGATTATCTCATTCAGAGCATATTTTCAACCTTTATTTTCCATCCAATCCGAGAGAATTACCTCAGCATGAAACCCATTTGTGCCGCCGTCTCCATAACAATAGGCGCATATTCCCGAAGTGTCTCTTCCGACAGCCTGCTGACGGGTCCGGATAATGACAGTGCCGCTGCCACCTTACCCTTGCGATCAAAGATCGGCGCTGATACCGCTGCTGCTCCAGGCTCTCTCTCTTCATAGCTCGTTGCATATCCCAATTCTCGGATCTCTTGCAGCTGACTCATATAAATATCTTGATCAACGGACAAGGGGATATCAAAATTGCGTATCAGCTGCTCCTGCTCTTCTCTTGCTGCAAACGCAACCAACACTTTGCTTGATGCACCAACGGACAAGGGCAGCCTTACACCAACAGGTGCTACCCTTCGGATCGCTTGATTGCTCTGTACGGCCTGAACGCGTATCCGCTCATTGCCGTCCTTCAAATACAAGCTAACGGTCTCTCCCAAGCGATCACGAAGGCGCTCCATCGCAGGCAGCAGTAGAATCGCCGGGTCATCACTCTGGGACATATGTGCCGCAAGCTCCCATATGCGAATACCAAGCCTATACTTCTCCGTTGAAGGATTGCGCACAACAAACCCCCTGTCCTCCAGTGTTGTCATTAAACGATGAACGGTACTTTTATGTAAACCGATCTTACCCGAAATTTCTGTAAGACCCAGATCTGATTGCTCTGTAAAGCATAACAAAATATCCAATGCCCTCTCGACCGCTCGAACCGTTAATTTGCGATCTTGCTCTTCCATGGCATAATCCCCTCTCTGTTTCATCACGTGAAACCTGGTTACATAAATTATATGAGAATCGATGACCAAAGTAAAGGTTTAATTGAGAATTAATCTCAATTAAACCGCTCATTTCTCTCAACAATCGATCATAATGGAGAAATTTTGGAATAAGTCTTCCTTCACTTGACAAACATTTTTCACCAATAATTTCACTTACATTACAAGTGTGTAACAATTAGTCCCAATCAATTGACATTAGACAGGACGCATCATAGGATAAAGAATAAGTTATACCAACCTCAACTTTATTCATAGGTTGGATTTAGTAATTTAGTCCTATATAACATTCTATTGGAAGGAGGAGTATGATGTTTCCTATCTCCGAGAATAGATCCCTTAATCAGAACGTATCGAGTGCTCCTCCCGCACTTTCCACTCGGCTCATCCGTTTTAAGCATATTGTGGTTGCTCTTATTTTATCGATTATATTTTTCCTCGTATTTTGCTTTATTGCTCTTCATGCCTATATCGCATGGGTACTGTCCTACCCGGCAGTAGCTCCGGTATATTCCAATCCCCTGCTGTCCAAGGGTATGGAGTATGAAGAGGTGACTTTCCCTGCTACGGACGGAAGCCGGGACGTCAGCGGCTGGTACATTCCTGCCGAGGAGAACAGCAGCAAAACGATTGTGTTCAGTCACGGCTATGGGGCCAACCGGGAAGAATCCTGGATTCCCATGTATGATTTGGCCCATTACGCTCATCAGCAGAATTTTAATGTCATTATGTTCGATTATGGCTTCGCCTCCCAGAGCACAAGAGTCGTTGCTACGGGCGGGAAGGCAGAATCGAAGCAGCTTCTCGGCGCAGTTCAGCTCGCTAAGCAAAAGGGAGCTCAAGAAGTTGTCGTATGGGGCTTCTCGATGGGTGCAGGGACCGCCCTTCAGGCTGCCCTTCAAACTGAGGACATTGATGCCATGATTCTTGACAGCACCTTCCTGCTGGAGCCGGATACGCTGTATCATAATATACAGAATCAGATTGACTTGCCGAAGCAGCCTACGCTACAAATTCTGACCATGCTGTTTCCAATCCTGAATGGCACCAGTCTAAACTCCATCCCTTATCAGGAGGTAAGATCAAAGGCTTATGACATTCCTATCTTCTTCATCCACGGGACCCAGGATGAGAAGGCGCCTTACCCAATGGCAGAGCTCTTTGCGAGTAACCAGACGAATCCAAACTCTGATGTGTGGATTGTAGAGGAAGCACGTCACGAGCTCATATACAGAGAGCATCCAAGAGAGTACTTGAACAAGGTGTCTTCATTCCTTGGCGGTATAAGTCTCGCTCAAAAATAGATCAAGCTGAGGCACCTTTAAATAGGTGCCTTCTTCGTATTCTTTTTTAAACGCTCTCTTATTTTGACAAGTCATCATAGTCCAAGCCCTAATGAGAATAAGTATACGTTAGATCATTACGCCGCCTGCTGTTATGCACAACATTGATTTGATAAGAATGATTCTTGGGAGGTGCCGAGCTTATGGAGCTCAGTTATGGACCCTATTTACCGCTGCGCGCGCTGGAAGAGATAAGGACTTGGAAGGATACTGAAATGGGTTGCACAAATATGATTACATCGATTGCACCGGAGCTTGAGGAGGCCTATGTGAAGCTTCTCAATGAATGGGGAAGCGTATTCCAGCGATCGGCTGATGCAGCAGATGATCTGCTTCAGCGGGTAAGCACAGGCGTACAGCCTCCAGATGATTATGCGCTTGCTCAGCTGGATGTGCTGCTGGCCGCTTCGTTTACCCAATCGAAGGAATTCCATCGTCACCTCGGCCACATTCTTGAGCATAGCACCGCGTTATCAAGCAACCCTGCTGCCGAGGTTGTTTTTCGATATATCCAGGGCCAATCAGAGCAGACGGTGAACAGGCTCCGAGGACTGGATCAACCCGCAGCCATTTCCCAAAGAGTAAAACCTATAAGCATCTGGAACGAAGAGCCCTTCCCTTATCCGGAGGTGTCGACACCGCGAACTGGAGCTTCGGAGGAATTGGTTCAGCAATTATCCTCAGCTCTCACTGTATCAGACACTGCATCAGCAGACAGTTCCCCTCCTGAGTCTCCTGTTCCGATTGGAGGACACAAGCTGCCGCCGCTGCCTTATCCCTACAATGCGCTGGAGCCCTATATTGATGAGAAGACGATGCGCATCCATCATGACAAGCATCATAAGACGTATGTCGACGATCTTAACACCGCGGAGAAGAAGCTTCAGGAAGCACGGCAAACCGGGAATTTCGAGCTTGTGAAGCATTGGGAACGAGAGCTGGCCTTTAACGGAGCAGGGCATTACCTTCATACCATCTTCTGGAACATCATGAGCCCAAATGGCGGCGGAAAGCCTGTCGGGTCACTGGGAGAACAGATCAGAAAGGATTTTGGAAGCTATGAAGCATTTAAGAAGCACTTTACAGAAGCAGCCAATAAGGTGGAAGGCGGCGGCTGGGCTGTATTGGTGTGGAGCCCAAGAGCGCATCGGTTAGAAATATTACAGGCAGAAAAGCATCAAAATCTATCTCAGTATGATATTGTTCCTCTTCTTCCGCTGGATGTGTGGGAGCATGCCTACTACTTGAAGCATCAGAATGAACGCAAGAAATACATTACCGACTGGTGGAACGTTGTATACTGGCCTGCTGTGGCAGAACGTTTCCAAGAAGCCCGCAAGCTGAAATGGACTCCTTATTGACCGTAGGGAGAACATCAAGGCAGCTCTCCTTATTTTTTCAAAATAAATGTGGGCTCTCTAACTGCACCCCTATTCTCAAAGTAAAAGACCTCCCTCCGAGGTCTTTTATTGTCACTACACCTTTTGGGGATGAGCTTAATCGTAACGTTCCTTTAATACAGCCACTGTGCGTTCCACCTCGGATCGAGGAACAGACGGTCTAACTCCGGTATACACCTTCTCTGCCGAAGAACCGATCGTTTCTATTAAAGACTGCATATACGCCTCAGCAGAAGGTACATCTGACAGTTCATTTAGACTCCCCATACTTCCGTACTTCACTTGAGGATAGCCCTCATCAGCATCTCCGGCTGCCTGATCATAGAACTGGATGATGTCCTCTGTCAGCTCATCCCCTCTTCCTTCCACGATAATAAAGCCAGTAACAAGATAAGCCTTGGCCAAACGACGCTGGGCAATTCCACAAAACTTCCGTCCATTGATCGCTACATCATAGTCTCCCGGGCAATAGGCTCCTTCGATTTCTCCTGCCACTGCATGTCCTCCCCAGGGAAGAATCGCTTTCCGGATATATTCAACCATGGATTTAAAATCATCATGAATATTAATCGCATGTCCAGGGTTCGGAAGAATGAGACTAAGATTCACCACTCCTCTGGTCAGTCTGACCGCCGCACCTCCGGAAGGACGCACACAGGAGCTTATCCCCTTATTCCGAAATTGCTGCATGGCCTCCTCAGCCTGCTTCAGCCTGTGGTCCCGGAGACCGATGACAAGCGCATTCTCGTGACGCCAGAGATGAGCGACAGGGCGATGCCCCAGCCCCACTTGCCTGCACATCACCTCTTCCCATGCAAAAGCTTCAAGCACGTCCTCATCCTTCTTCATGAGCGGCGATTCCCAGATTTGGATCTCCTTGAATTTGTGAAGCATTGTATCTTCGCTCGCCATGCGCCTCATCTCCCCCTAATAAAAAAGCCTTGATCAGTACGATCAAGACTTTCCGAAATTTCAAGATTAACCTTTAACAAGAGATAGGAACTCAGCCCGGGAAGCTGCATTATCCCGGAATGTACCACGTGTAGCAGAAGTTACTGTCTTGCTGCCCGGCTTCTTCACACCACGAGCACACATGCATAGATGTTCTCCTTCTACAACAACCATGACCCCATTCGGGTTAAGCGCATCCTCAAGGATGTCCGCAATTTGAGAAGTAATCCGCTCCTGTACCTGCAGACGACGAGTTACCGCCTCAACCAGTCTCGCAAGCTTGCTAAGCCCGACAATTTGTCCACTTGGTACATATCCGATATGGACCTTACCGAAGAACGGAGCCATATGATGCTCACACTGACTGTAGTACACAATATCCTTCACAATGACAAGCTCTTCATGATTCTCATCAAAAGTGACACCAAGTACATCTCTAGGATCTACTTCATAGCCCGCAAAAATCTCTTCGTACATACGGGTAACTCTAGCCGGTGTTTCCAGCAGACCTTCGCGTTCTGTATCTTCACCGATCAGCTTCAATATCTGTTCAACATGATACTCAATCTTCTCGCGATTAGCGCCGACAGAAGAGTTCATGTAATCTTTAACTCCAGCCATTCCTTCTTCCTCCTCCCAAGCGGCATACACCTGTACCTGGCAGGCAAGATAGCAGCATTATCTTTTTCTTCCCTGATTCTTGCGCATAGGCGGCTGCATCTTGCCTGCACCATTTCCGCCCTGCTGGGATTTCATCATCTGTTGAGCACGCTGCATCTGCTTGCTGTTCAAATTGTAGCCCATTTGTTTTGCCATTTTTTGTAGAGCTTCAGGATCACTCTGCATCTTCTCAAGCTGCTTGCGCAGATAGAATGCACCGATAAAGAATCCCCCAACGAGGCCTACAATTAGTGTAATAATGGGAATAACGATATCCATACTTATACACCCCTGTTTTTTGCTTGATTGCTATTCTTAACGCATCATACACGATATCATAGCATGTAGAAACGCGGCTAGCAAACGCAATTTGGAGTTTTTGTCAATTCGTAGTCTGTGCTTCCAATGAGAGCAGGCGTTCCTTCACATGGAGCCCTCCAGGGTATATCGTTACTCCACCCTCACTTCCCGTCAAACGGTGATGAGGAATAATAATAGGAAGCGGATTTTTTGAAACTGCCGCTACAACCGAGCGAACAGCCTTCGGTCTCCCTATCTTCTCCGCTAATCCGAGACTTGAGACATGCTGACCATATGAAATCTCCATTAGCGCCTGCCATACCTGCAGCTCAAATGGGGTTCCTCTTAGATCCAGCTGAAGCTCGAACTCTGTACGCTCTCCAGACAAGTATTCCTGAAGCTGCCATGTCACCTCTTGGAACCGGGAAGGATCATGTACAAAATGATATTCACCCAGCCAAGTGCGTGCCCACTGCTGCAGATGCGCCTCTCTTACCGTGTAGTTACCAAAATCGAGTCTTGCAAGTCCTTGTTGCGTGGCACAAAGTGTAAGCTCTCCTGCTTCTGTTGATATTTCATGATAATATACAGGCTCACCCGTAAGCTTGGTTACCGGAGTAGGCTTCCAGGCTGCCGTGTTGTCATTGCGATTCAGCGCCATATTAGACTCATTGTTATTGCCATCCGATGAACTCGATTCAGACGAACTATATTCAGCAGCAAACTCTGCTTCGTATTTCTTCTTCTCGGATAGAGGCCCCATGAGCAGCTTCTCCTGGGCTCTCTGCAGCATGTTCAGTACGTTCCCATCTTGTTCTCTTGCAGCAGCTTCCGATATCACATTCATTGCTTCTTCTCCTCCTATTTGGCTGAGCGACCAAGCAGCGGTTCCTCTCAGTTCGGGACGAGGATCCCGCAGCAACACTTCGCTCAGCTCGGGTACAGCGCTTTGATCTTTAAAATTACCAAGCGCGATGACGGCATTGCGTTGTATTGGTTTTTTACCTCGCCAAGCGGCAGAGCTGTGTCCAAACCGTTCCTTAAATTCCTTATTGCTCAGGGAGAGCAGTGGTTTAAGCAAAGGCTTGACAATTTCGGGGTCGGGTGCAAATTCAGGATGATGATCCCAATTCTTCCCTCTATTCTTCGGGCATACGATCTGGCATGTGTCACAGCCGTACAGCCGATTCCCGATTTTCTTCATATATTCTTCGTCCAAAAAGCCTTTGGTTTGCGTCAAAAAAGAAATGCACTTCTGGGCATTCAGCTGTCCCGGGCCAACAAGCGCTCCTGTAGGGCAGGCATCAATGCACTTCGTGCATTCTCCGCATCCTTCTGTCACCGGTGCATCCGGTGTAAAAGGAATGTCTGTTATGAGTTCCCCTAGAAATATCCACGAACCGAATTTGGGTGATATGATTGCGCAGTTCTTGCCGCTGAAGCCAATACCCGCCCGCTCTGAAACAGCCCGGTCCACCAGAACACCCGTGTCCACCATATTCTCAATGCGCGCCTCTGGAACCCTCTCCTGGATAAAGGCGGTGAGCTTGTCCATCGCTGCCCTCAGAACATGATGGTAATCCTGCCCCCACGCTGAGCGGGCCAATATCCCTCTATAGCTGCCAGGCTCCGACTTTGGCGGATCCTTCATCTTGGAAGGGTAGGCGATGGCAATAGCAATAAGCGAAGCAGGCTTACCCGAATCCAGCGCGGGATTCACCCGTTTCTCGATATCAGGCTCTTCAAATCCTGACTCATAGCCTTTGGCACGATGCTCCAGCAATATGGAACGCAAGGATTCAAACGGTTCCGCAGAGGCAAATCCAACATCATCGATTCCAAAAGACGGTGCTGCCTGTTTAATTTCCTGCTTCAGCCACTCAAAATGTACTCCCGGGCTTACAAGCGAATCTCGACTAATCATATTATCACCTCTAATCCAATCAATCTCATAATAACTTTGCTGTCACAAATGGAATAAACGTCAATTCCTCACATATATCTGTATAGCCTGATCTTCTGTTCCCATTCACAGCTTCTTCATATCACTCATGGGCCAAAAAATAAATTCAGCTTTCCCGACGATCTCTTTAGCCGAGACACTCCCGAATGATCGGCTATCCTTGCTCTTACCTGCATGCCTGTTATCTCCCATGACGAAGTAACGGCCTTCTTCCAGCCGGATTGGACCAAAATCCGGATCCTCAATTGAAGTATTTGTATAAGGTTCCGTCTGTGGCTCTTCGTTGATATATAGTACGTGTTCCCGTATTTCTATCATATCGCCGGGAATACCAATGACTCTTTTGACAAGAAACTCTTTACGATCAGGCGTATGGCTCGGATCATGCAGCACGACGACGTCATGACGCTTCGGCGTATCAAATTCGTATACGATCTTATTAATGAACAATCGATCTTGTTCAACTAGGGTTGGCTGCATCGATTCACCCTTAACAATCGAAATATTGAAGACAAACAAATTAAGAAGCAGCATCAGTACGACAGCAATCAAAATGGTCTTAAGCCAATCCAGAAGCTCTCCGGACAGAGTTGAGCCCGAAGAGGATGTTGTCGCCGTATTCTCTATATCTGGCGGTATTTCCCGGCTCATTTGCTTCTATCACCTCAAGGTTATAATAAAAATGCCATATCAATAGAAAAGCATATCTCGGTTCCATTTGCAATTGGACGCCAAGATATGCCTATTATGGATTAACAATAAAAAATAGAATAAAGTCTGTGTTCTCTCTCTCTCTATATCTGATCTCGCTCATTGCTTGAACATGAGACGCCAATCTAGCAAAACTATAACTTGCATTCAGTACACTTCATTAGCTGTGTGCCAGAATACTAAGATTCTGGAATGCCTTCATGACCTGACTAGCTCCGTAACCCATCGCTTCATACAGCGGCATCGCGGCTTTGTTATGCTCGTCACCAGCGACCCACACCCCTCTTACCTTGCGCTGTTGAAAACGCTGTTCAAGCGCCTTAACCAAGGCTTTTCCAACGCCTTGACGTCTGAAATCAGGGTGAACCGCAATACGATAAATACAACCATGGTTCTGATCAATAGTACCGATTAAAGCACCGATCAGCTCCCCATCCTGCTCAGCAACCATAATAAGGTCTGAATCCCAGGATAACTGGCGAGCGAAAGGACCCATCGTGTTCTCAAAGCAATCTTCCGACAAAGCAGCCGCAAGGAGCTCTGTTACACCATTTGCGTCACTCAACTGAAAGGAACGAATGTTCATCTGCTAAATCTCCCTTTTCGTTATCTTTAGTGAGGTTTTACAAAAAAGGCACGCCCTTTTTACCAAAAACCCGATGATGATCCATCTGAATATATTAGAATGATATGTACAGACGGAAAAACCGGCAAAAAGCCGGCCGAAACATCTGCCACGCCTATTAAGGAGAGCCAGAAATGTTCAGGAAATGATAATATGACAAAAAACGAGATATATCTTCTTCATCGTCCATTAAACCACACTTTGCTCCAGAAAACACGCTTTTTCTTCTGTAAGCGCTTAATATCAAGCGCTTACATTTTTATTGCTAAACTTTGTATATTTGGTATTAAACTAGTTAACACAGTAATAGACTTCAAAAACTGTTTTGTTAATTTCATGTTATATTAAAACCCTTTTATAACAGCTTAACAAACAAAAATGTTGATTAAATAGACTGAATAAGGTTTAATATAAGTGTCGAGGGGAAATCTACATAAAGATTTAACCTTTAATTTATTTTTAGGAGGAATTTCAATCATGGCATTCCAATTACCAGCACTTCCTTACGCAAACGATGCATTAGAACCACATATCGACGCTCAAACGATGGAAATCCACCACGATCGCCATCACAATACTTATGTAACGAACCTGAACGCTGCTTTGGAAAGCGCTCCTGAGCTTCAAGAGAAATCCCTTGAAGAGCTGCTTGCGAACCTCGACAGCGTACCTGAGAGCATCCGTACAGCAGTCCGCAACAACGGCGGCGGTCATTACAACCACAGCCTGTTCTGGGAAATTATCGGACCTAACGGCGGCGGCGCTCCTACAGGCGAAATCGCTGCAGCAATTGACAGCGAGCTGGGCGGCTATGACAAATTCAAAGAAGATTTTGCAAAAGCAGCAACAACTCGTTTCGGCAGCGGCTGGGCTTGGCTGGTTGTCGGCAAAGACGGCAAACTGGCAATCACTAGCACACCTAACCAGGACAGCCCTGTATTTGAAGGCTTGACTCCAGTTCTTGGTCTGGATGTATGGGAGCATGCTTACTACCTGAAATATCAAAACAAACGTCCTGACTACATCGGAGCATTCTGGAATGTAATCAACTGGGATGAAGTAAATAAACGTTACGCTGCAGCGAAATAAGAATTAGACCTCTGCAGTTCAACAGCGGTTACCGCTGTTTGCTTCTAAAAAAGCAGTCCAGAATAAAGCGGCCTTTGCCATTTTATTCTAAGACTGCTTTTTTTCTTATACTCTTCACTATCTATTCATTCAATTCATTAAAATAATCGCGCAATAATTTCAGGAATACATTCGGAAAGGCCATGGTGTCCATATCCTTCGGCTCGATCCAGCGGTACAGATGTCTCTCTTCCTTATAAGCTTCCACCTGTTCTGCAACCATAGTGGATGTCAGCACCGCTTCCGCCTCTGCACAATGATATACCTGCAGATTCCAGTGAATATGACTGAAGGTATGCTCGGCCATTCTCCAGAACGAGTTCGGCTTAATATGATAGCCCTCCTCAAGCAAATGTCCAGCAATCAGATCCATCGCAGGCTCGTGAGGAACCAGATGGGCCAGCTCGCCAGGTGCTGATGCCTGCATATGAGGAAGCTCCCACATCTTGGCCAGCAAGCCGGTTGCAGGACGCTGACGAACCAGCACCTTCCCTTCGTTCACCCCCGTACCGACAACAAGCGCAGCAATTCTCTGCTCGGGACGAGGCGGCTTGGCCTTTTTCTTCACTGGTAATGTGTCTTCTCTTCCTTCAATCCGTCCCGTGCACATCTCCATCACTGGACAAGTCAAACAATGTGGGGATTTTGGCGTACATACGAGCGCTCCGAGCTCCATTAATGCCTGATTGAAATCCGATGCTCGTCCCTCCGGGATGAGCTCCTCTGCCAGCGTCTCCATCTTGACTCTTGTGCTGCCCTTCATAATGTCATCTTCGATCAGAAAATAACGTGACAGCACCCGCATGACATTTCCATCCACAGCAGGCTGCGGCTGATTAAACGCGATGCTGAGAATTGCACCCGCTGTGTAAGGACCTACACCTTTAAGATGAAATACCGCATCCTTCTGGTTCGGCACTTCCCCGCCATGCTGCTCCATGACCTGCCTTGCGGCCGCCTGCAGGTTACGGGCACGAGAGTAATATCCGAGCCCCTCCCACAGCTTAAGCACATCCTCCTCAGGCGCCTCTGCCAAATCCTGTATTGTCGGAAAGCGTTCGATAAAACGCTGAAAATACGGAATCACCGTATCTACCCTTGTCTGCTGCAGCATGATCTCCGATACCCATATATAATAGGGGTCCCGATGTCGCCGCCACGGAAGATCACGTTTATTTTGCATATACCAATGAAGCAGCTCCGTACTAAAGAACTTTTTTGCATTGCTCTGATTCATTCGATTCCTATTCTCCCATTCTGTATTACTAAATGATTCGTATAATCCTCAGTTACATCCGTTCAACGATGGCGAACGCAGCTGCAACGCTTGGCTGATGCGAGATGCTGATGTGAACCATGTAAGAATACTCGCCGCTAAGACCAAGCCGTTTCCGAGCAGGCTCAGAGATGGCCGCAGTCGGCTTACCCAGCTTGTTCGGTAAAATCTCAATATCCTGGAAGCCCAGCAGCTCCCCGATTCCACAGCCAAACGCTTTAGATATCGCTTCCTTCGCTGCAAATCTTCCCGATACATACTGAACTTCACTCTGTGTACGCTCACTAAGTATAGCTCGTTCCTCTTCAGTCAGCACTCGGCTGAGAAATCTGGCCCTGTGAGCGCCTTCCATAATTCGAGCAATCCGGTCTGTCTCCAGCACATCGTTGCCAATCCCGTAGATCAAGCTCTTCACCACCTTTTCAACCTAATCTATTGTATCAGTTGTTTGGACAAATCAAAAACCCTCGTCGGGGCAGTAAATTGTCCCATATTACGAGGGTTCTCTTGTTTATAGGTTATAGGTAGCCGCTAATTAGATACCCGGAATCGCATTACGCTTATGTGCTGTACGAAGGTAGGCTGCTTCAAGCTTCTCTCTTGCTTCTGCATGAATTTCCTTGCCTTCCAGATAGTCGCTGTTATCGTCATATGTAATACCAAGTTCCTTCTCATCGGTCTGACCTTCCCATAGTCCCGCTGTCGGCGCCTTGTCCAGAATCTCCTGCGGCACTCCCACATAGGCTGCAATTTGGCGGACCTGACGTTTGTTCAGGCTGGTCAGCGGAGTAATATCAACGGCGCCATCGCCCCATTTCGTGTAGAAGCCCGTAATGGCTTCCGATGCATGATCTGTCCCGACAACGAGCAGATTCATTTCAAACGATAGTGCGTACTGTACAACCATCCGAGTTCTGGCCTTCACATTCCCTTTACCCTGCGGTGTCATATGACGCGGAGATCCAAGAGCTTTGAAGCCATGCTCTACTTCAAGGGCAATCTCGTTAACCGCTTCTTCAATGTTTGTCTCAACCGTATATTTCAGGTCAAATGCCTTCGCTACCGCATAACTGTGCGCAATATCCACTTGTTCTCCGTAAGGCTGGAACACACCCAGTGTCTTGTATTCTTCGCCATTCTCCTCTGTCAGTTCATCCGTAGCCTGCTTGCACAGCGCTGTTGCTACTGCACTATCAATGCCGCCGCTAATCGCAATAAGCAGCCCTTTTGTGCCGGACTTCAGAACATATTCCTTTAGGAAATCCACCCGTTTCCGAACCTCTTCTTCCACGTTGATCTGTGGTTTCACTCGTAATTCTGCGATGATTTGCTCTTGTAAACTCAAGTTTACGCACCCCGTCTCTTAGAGATTAGTAAGTATGAATAATGGAAAAAGCCAAAACGCCCCGTAATTTCGGGACTAATCCGAAAGAATCGGGGCGTTATGTAACTAGCTTATTTGCAATACTGGTTAAAGGCCCCCACTAAATCGGCAGCAATTTCTTCAGCAGAACGATTCTCGATCTGATGACGCTCGATAAAGTGTACCAGCTCTCCATCCTTCATCAAAGCAATGGAAGGGGAGGAAGGCGGGTATGGAGCAAAATATTCACGAGCCTGAGCAGTGGCTTCTTTGTCCTGACCTGCAAACACCGTAAACAAGTGGTCAGGGGTTACTTCATTCTCAAGCGCTCTGGCTACACCAGGACGTGCTTGGCCTGCTGCGCAGCCGCAAACCGAATTGACGACAACAAGGGCAGTTCCTTCAGCACCCGGCAGTTTAGCTTCTACTTCTTCTACGGTACGAAGCTCTTCGATACCGAGGCGTGTCAGTTCATCCCTCATGGGTTGAACCATATCTTTCATGTATTGGTCAAAAGACATTGACATGTTCTATTCACTCCTTCACTAACTTTTATTATACATTCCTAAGTTGTGAACGCAAGAGATGGACATGTCAAACCAGCTGGTGTAACTTACGACACCTCAGATCTTGATGACCAAGATGGGCCTGTAATCTCATGGAGTAACAAACCTACGTTGCCGGGAAATTGTCCCCTTCGAGCTTCTTGTCAACGATTTGACCTTGTCCTCTCTGGTTCTTCTTGTTGGACTGCTTCTGGATTTCCTGTTGTTTGGAATCATTTTTTGCCATGGGAAACTCTCCTTTTTCACTTCAAGATTAGGATTCTCACCCGTTAACTAACAGATGGCCATGTTATTATGACTCCAGACGATCGTTTCTATCCTTCAAGCAGCGTATGCATAGATGCCTCTTTACAGCTTAAAAACAACCGTGAACATCGTGCCTCGTCCATCACCAGATTCCACCTGAATGACGGCATTATGCCGCTCAGCAATACCCCGGCATAACGCAAGTCCGAGACCGGTGCCCTTCGATTTGGTCGTATAGAAAGGCTCGAACAGCTTCTCTTGAACTGCCGGTGGAATACCCGGACCTTCGTCTATCACCTTAAGCAGAATTCGATTCTGCTCACACGATGTCTCGATATAGAGTGTTCCCTTGCTGTCCATGGCCTCCATACCGTTTCGTGCCAAATTCAAGATCAGCTGCTTCATTTCCTTTGAGTTCAGATGATATCTAGGTATCCTATCGCTCAAGTTAAGCTTGACCGTCTGCCCCCTCATGTTCGCATCCGCCTTTAGCAGCGGAAGCATATCATGGATAATGTCATGCAGATGAACCTCTTCCTTCTCGACGATCCGATTCTGAGCAAGGGACAAAAAATCTGTGATAATTCCGTTGGCCCGGTCTAATTCCTCCATAACAATCCGATAATAGTGATCAAGTGACCGTGGACTTCTCTCATGCATCAATTGCAGGAACCCTCTTACGACGGCCATTGGATTCCTCACCTCATGCGTGATGCTTGCAGCCATTTGTCCAACCAGGCTGAGCCTTTCTACATGGGCAAGCTCACTGCGGAGTTTTTCTAGCTCCGTGATATCCTGAAGCACAAGCGAGCTTCCAATCAAGGATCCTTCATAAGGGTCTCTGACTGGCGAGATTAACGTATGGAAGATATAAGGTCCCACATTTAAATACTCTGATGAGATCTCTCCACTCTTCGATGCAACTCGAATTCTCTCTGTTACTCGCGACCCATGCTCTTGTCCAACGATCGATTCAATACGCTTGCCGATCATGTCAGACTCATGATCCATGCCCGGATTTCTTCTCCGCAGCTCATCAAGCATTCGTTCATTCATGTTCACAATTCGACCATCAACATCAAAAGCGACAACCGAGACAGGGATCGTGTTCAGCAGCTGCTTGTTTAAATTAGAATGATGTATGAACTGCCTGCGTTTGGCTTCGATCTCCGAGGCAAGCGCCTGCTGAACGAACTGAAGCTCTATGAATTGAATAATGGCTAGTCCCGTCACTACAGACAAGACCGAGTAAACAAGAGAGTATAGGATAAAATCAATGTGAACCGAGTCTGCCTTGGCGAAATATGAGGCATACGCAGCAGCCATGCTGATCATTGCGAAGAGTGCAAATGGGACGAGGAACAGCTTTCTTTTACCTTGTATTCTGTCTTGCTTGAAGCGCTTTGCCAGCAGCAGCATAATAGGATACAGCAAAATGCCGGATTGAAGAAAGATCAGAGGATCATTCCATAAATCCGTCGTAGTTACAAACAGTAACGTGCTAAAAATCGACACAAATAGACCCGCCGAAGTGCTTCCATACAGAATTGCCACCGTAACAGCGAGCGTATCTAAATTCAAATACAGGGAATCAAATAAAGTCGTAGAGAAAATAACACATAACACCATGGATATTATGCATGCCAGCAATAAATGTCTCTCTGCAGTCTTTGACCTATGAGACGAATTCAAGTCATGAAAATGACTACGCATGCGCCCAATAAATAACGAAAAGAGAAGTGGGGTAATTCCTGCCAGCAGAATCTGCAGCAGAATATTCTTGACAGCAAACACAGGCGTTTATCTCTCCTCTCATTTCGTTCACTATCAATCGACCTTATGTAACCTTATGTAACCTGATTAAAACATAGGCGACACTATATTACAATATTTTCTATGTGTAGTTATGCAAATGCACCATTTTATCTCGGAATAAAACGATGAACTTGTTGATAATAAACAAAACATAAACAAAAAACGACAAGAATCTGGTACGATGTTTGAAGGAATTTGTATTGAAGAGGAGATTTTTAAAATATGAAAAAAGTAATTGTCATCGGTGGAGGACCTTCCGGCCTTATGGCTTCCGTTGCCGCTGCTGAGCATGGTGCATCGGTTGTTCTCGTTGACAAAGGCAATAAACTCGGGCGTAAGCTCGGCATATCCGGCGGAGGACGCTGCAATGTGACCAATGCCAAAGATCAGGATGAGCTAATCAAGCATATCCCCGGGAACGGAAAGTTCCTGTACAGTGCATTTCAGCATATGGATAATCAGGGGATTATGCGCTTTTTTGAAGATCTCGGTATTGCCTTGAAGGAAGAAGATAACGGAAGAATGTTTCCCGTGTCTGACAAAGCCAAGACGGTCGTCGATGCATTGATCGGCAAAGCAAGCTCGCTTGGTGTGAAGATGCTGACAGACTCTCCCGTAGCTGAGGTTCTCTACGAGGAATCCAAGGTTGCTGGTGTGAAACTAGCTTCGGGGAGAGTTCTTGCAGCTGATGCAGTCATTGTAGCTACAGGAGGCAAATCTGTGCCGCAAACCGGGTCAACCGGCGATGGCTATCCATGGGCAGAGGCCGCTGGCCATACCATAACAGAGCTGTATCCAACAGAGGTGCCCATTACCTCTAATGAAGCCTTCATCACCTCTCGGGAGCTGCAGGGTCTGAGCTTAAGCGATGTCGCTCTATCTGTTCACGATGCGAAGGACAAGACGGTCATTCGGCACGAGGGAGATATGATCTTCACCCATTTTGGACTGTCCGGCCCCATTGCGCTGAGATGCAGCCAGTTCATTCGCAAGGTGCAGAAGAAGACGGGGACGAAGAACGTTATTATGAAGCTGGATTTGTATCCGGCATGCTCCTTATCCAAGATGGAGCAGGACCTGAAGCACAAACTTGAATCGGAGCCTAAGAAAGCCATCAAGAACGCGCTGAAGGGCATTGTCCAGGAGCGGCTGATTCCTATCGTATTGACAAAAGCAGAGCTGGACGGTGAGACAACCTATCATCATCTTCCAAAAGGCTCTATTGAAACGCTGGCTGCTGTCATTAAGGGCATGCCGATTCAAGTGAATGGCACACGTTCGCTTGCCGAAGCATTCGTTACCGGGGGCGGGGTGCATTTGAAGGAGATTTACCCCAAGACCATGGAATCTAAACTCATGCCCGGTCTCTTTTTCTGCGGTGAAATCCTGGACGTTCACGGCTATACCGGGGGTTATAATATTACATCCGCCTTCTCCACAGGCTATACGGCTGGCAAGCACGCTGCTATGGAGGACACTTACTAAGGGTCATAAATAAACAATTTAAGATAAGTACACACCAAAAAAAAGCGATCCCTTCTTCATCCATATTGTCGATACGGTGAAGGAGGATCGTTTTTTTGGTGTACAAGCTATTTGAAGTAAAGTTTGCTTGTTATTCAATCACTGTTACGAGACCCGGAGTATTACGCCTTTACGCTTCCAGAGAATCCGCCAAATGAGCCTCCGAATTCGGTATCCTCGGTTCGGTTATGCTCTTCGGCGAACTCTGTGTCATCATCCTCTGATGCTAAATCGTAGCCTGATGACTCCATTCCATAGGGTGAATCGGAGTAACCTGCCATATAGGATTCATCCAAATCCTCATTTACGGTATGTGCAGGAATCGGCATATAGGCAAACTCCGTATCACTTATTTGATTCATCTCTGGAGTCAAAGCCTCATGCACCTGCTCATTGCTGTCATCCTGAACCTCTCCGCCATAGGCTTCAATAATTTCGAGCGCTGAGGTTACATCCTGCCGCTCAATGTTGACGTCCATCATGCCACCGCCAATCATATTGGGCTTGTATCCCAGCTCCACGAGCATATCAAATGCCCCGCGGGCCTTCTGCTCATTCTCAAATTGCACGAGAAATGCTGCATCATTCATTTTACTTCACCCTTTCCTTCTGTCTGTATAAATTAATTACCCTTAACTGTGCCCGTCACGCTAAGGGTAATATTCCACAAGGTGAAGTAAATTATATTAAATCGTTCTTTCGAAACAAAAGAAGCCCGGCTGCTGTTGACACAGTCCGGACTTCCTCTATATAAACACCAATATATAATAACTCTCGTTCATGGATCTCGAAGAAGAATGGCATATTGACTATCACGCTAGCTATTCTTCTCTCTTGCCTGCAATCTGCGCCTGTGCAGCCACTCCTGACTCGACCGGTGACGGCGGCTGCTTGCGCAATCCCGCTGTGACAATAAATCCGCAGATTCCAATGATAAACATGATAAGAAATAAAGAATGCAGGCTTAGTTCCAGTACTTGCTGCAGCAATGCCTGAATTCTCTCGGGCAGCTCAAGCGTTCCGTGCGGCGCCAGAATCGTATTGATATCCTTCTGTGTTACGCCCTGCTCAGCTAAATTCATGGTCTCTGTATGTGCAGAAATCCGTGAGTTCAGCCATGTTCCAAACGCCGCTGCCCCAATCGTTTGTCCTAACGTACGCATAAAGGTGTTGAGCGCAGTCGATGCTCCTCTCTGCCGATAGCCGACAGAGGATTGGGCAATAATCGTAAATACAGTGAAGGAGAAGCCGAAGCCCAGCCCATATACGAACATATAGAAGAGCAGCAGCCAGCTTGGTGAACTCGCGCTAAGGAAGATCAGTCCGGCTGAGCCGGCGACAATCCCGGTCAAACCGATCAGGGAGGTATAACGAGACCCCAGCCTCATCAGCAGCCTTCCTGCAAATATACCGCCAATCAGCCACCCGATGGACATCGGCGCAAGCGCAAGTCCTGATGTCGTAGCGTTCCCGCCCTGCACGCCTTGTATCCATAAGGGAAGGTAACTCGTCAGACCAATCATCAGCGCGCTGGTCAGCAGGCCCGCAATGTTGGCCAATGTAATATCCCGTATCTTAAACAGTCCGAGCGGTACAATTGGCTCCTTCGCTTTGGTCTCCACAAATAGAAAAGCCGCAATAAACACGACGGCAGCTAGTAATAGACCCATGATGAAGGGAGAGCCCCACGAGTAAGCGTGCCCGCCAAGGGATAAAGCAATGAGGAGGGAAGTAATGCCGACGGTAAATGTAATCGCTCCCAGATAGTCAATTTGCACTTTTTGCTTCACAACATCTTCTTTCAAATACCTGCCCACATACCACATGGCCAGCAGACCAAATGGAATATTGAAACCAAATATCCACGGCCAGCCCAGGTAATCTACAAAATATCCACCAATCAGCGGTCCCAGTAACGAAGAAATACCCCATACAGAGCTGATCATGCCCTGAACCTTACCGCGTTCCTCAATGCTGTAGATATCCCCGATAATCGTAAAAGTCACCGGCACCACAGCACCAGCGCCAATCCCTTGTATCGCCCTAAACAGAATCAAGCTCTGCATATTCTCAGCAAAACAGCATAGCAGGCTTCCGATCAGAAATAGCCCGACACCGATCAAAAAGACGGGCTTACGCCCGAACAGGTCACTGATCTTCCCAAAAATCGGCGTACTGACCGCCATCGTCAGCAGATACGAGGTGAAGATCCAGCTGAGCAGCGATACATCACCCAGTTCACTCACGATGGTCGGACCTGCCGGACCGATCACCGTTCCTTCAATTGCGGACAAGAACGTGGCAAGCAGTACACCCGTCAGAATAAAGCCCCGTTTTGGAATGTTAGCCTGTGTATTCAAGATTTATGTACCTTCTCTCTATAATTTACATCACTTCAACCATCATAACATGAGCTTACTTGCCATGGAATAATGAAGTAAAGTTTCGAGAAGGGATGTGGCTTCTTACTTCTGCACATCCAAACGCCCATCTGCAAGATGCCATATTTGATCGGCATGCGCAGCCAAGAGCTCTGTATCATGCGTAATCATCAGGATGGCGGCTCCCTCATTCAGCTTCTGTCTGCACAAATGTATAAGGACCTCAATCAAGGCGTAATCAAGCCCGGCTGTCGGCTCGTCCAAGATGTAGAGCTGCTTCGGGACGACCAGCTGGGCGATAATACTAAGCAGCTTCTTCTCACCGCCGCTGAGCAGATAGGGCGAAGCATTCTTTTTGCCGATTAATCCGGTTACCCTAAGCAGATCCATTGCTGCTTCAGCATGAGCTTCCGGAATAACATCTTCAGGCTTCAGCGACAGTGCTCCCCGAATCCCGTAAATGCATTCCTCCCACACCGTACTCGCCACGAATTGATGCTCCGGCTGCTGAAAGACGTATCCCATCTCTCTGGACAGCTGATGTACTTTGAGCTCAGCGATATCCCTGCCTTGAAAATACAGGCTGCGCTTCGGCACCGGCAGCAAGCCCATCATAAGCCGGCTCAGGGTCGTCTTGCCTGAGCCGTTCTCGCCGGTCAGCAGGGTCCACTGACCTGCTGACAGCGTACCGTTCACCTCCTGCAGCGCCTTGCGGCCAGCAGGATAGGTGAACGTAAGCCCCCGCGCCGCGAGCAGCGGGGGCTGGCCTTGGGCCCGTGCCTCCCGCCCCGCAGCTTCGCGTGTCGGCGGCGGCAGCAGGCCCAAGGCCGCAAGCTCCGCGGCGTGCTCGCGGAGCAGCTCCTGCGGCGTGCCGGCGAAGCGCACGGCACCGCCATCCAGGACGATCACGCGCGACGCTTGCAGCGCGTGATCGTCAAACCGCCCGGACGCGGTGATCAGCGTCCGGCCCTGCTCGTGCAGCGCGCTGCATAGCTGCACGAGTCTGCGCTGCGCCGGCGGGTCAAGGCTCGCCGCCGCATCGTCGAAGACGAGCACCTCTGGTGCGAGCGACAGAATGCTGCTGATCGCTGTCCGCTGCTTCTGCCCCCCAGACAGTCTGGACACTTCATCGTACCGTTTCTCCACAAGCGACACAGCGCTGAGGGCGTCACTTACCCGCTGTTCCAGCAGCTCAGGGGCAAGGCATAAATTCTCCGGGCCAAAAGCCACCTCGTCCTCAACGATGCCTTGAACAAGCTGTGCATCCGGGTCCTGAAATACCAGTCCGCAGACCGCTGCAATATCGGCAATCGAAGCGACGGCCGGGTCCAGTCCACGAACCCGCAGTTCTCCCGAGCGTTTCCCTCCGCCGGACCGGGGCAAGTAACCGTTAAGCAGCTGACATACCGTAGATTTGCCGCTTCCGCTGCCTCCGATCAGAGCAACCCGCTCTCCTTGGCAAATGGAAAAAGAGAGGCCCTTCAGCACAGGGCTGGCCTCTCCTTCGTATTGATAGCTGACATTTTTGAATTCAACCATGGGTTTATGAATCATAAGATTGTCGTGTGCATCCTCCATATCTCCCGCTCCCTTACACTTCTAACGGCTGCTCGGATGAACGATATCTCTTCAAGAGGCCCGTGCGAATCAATCCATCCCCAAGCACTTTCGTCAGCCATCCGCACAGCACGGCACCACTTATGACACGGGTAACAAAAGCACTAATAAGAACAGGCCAGCCCCACGCCGTGTAGCCGAACATTTGCGCTGCGAAGACAAACCATAACGGCACAAGAGCCGCACCTGCGATGAGCATAAAAGTTAGATTCCATTTGTTATATCTTGTGATCCAGCATAGTCCTTCCAGAACGACCATATAGCATAGTGCCGCAACAATGATGGATGCCAGACCGTAGGCGGAGCCTATAAAGCTCTGCACCAGTGCACCTATACTGTATGTAATGACGGCCGTACCGGGCTTGCGGATAATGTAATAGGCCAGTAATCCATAGATCATATATAATCCCACAATTGTCGAAGTGGCAATAGGGCCTCCGAAATTGTTCAGCATTTTGTTCACGACCGACAAGTAAAAGGTCATGGCTCCGTTCGCTGTCGCCAGCATAGCCATCAGAACAATGTCCAGGGTAGTAAACGCTGCAAAATGACGTTTAAGCCGAGATTCTTTTTTTGACACGATCCTCTCTCCATTCTGTTCAGATGTGATATAGCGATATACTCATTCAGATCAGCACGCTCAGTTCAGTCGAGATGTAGGTGCCTTGAGAATGCTTTACTGTACTTAATTTATAGACATGCAGTTCAATTGTCAACATAAAAATGATCGTTATAGGTTAACAATAAGTCCAGAACGAGACGCTATGATGAATGAACCCCGATCACCACAGCGTTCCGATCAAGACCATCAGAACGCTCCCCCCTGCATACCACGCACTATAACGCGAGAACCTGCGAACTCTTAGATAAGTACGCTCCGGATAGGCCCCGAACCCTTTTGCCTCCATTGCTCCAGCCGTTTGCTGCACTCTTCGGACACAGTTGACCAGAATTGAAACACCATAATTTCGATAATAACGAAGCTTATTGCGGATTCCTGTCTTCGGTTCACTTCCTCTCACCTTATGCGCCTGAGCAATCACTCTCCCCTCCTCCTCGAGTAAAGGCAGAAACGTGAGGGCAATCGAGACGCCAAACGCAAACCGGTACGGCACCTTCAAACGAAGTGTCAGTGAATGAACAAAATCCCGTGGATCCGTTGTTGTAATAAACAACAGAGATGAAACAAACAGATTAAACATACGCACGGTTAGCGCGCCGGCCAGCATCATACTGTCCTCTGCGATATGAATCGGGCCCAGCTCCCATAACAGTTCCTTCCCAGGCACTGCGAGTGTAGTTAAGACAAAATACGGAAGACCAAAGCTAAGCACGAAGAAGACCGCTTTTCTCAGCTGTGAGAAGAGCAGTCCTGCACCTAATTTTCCAATTACCAGCAGAACGAGAAACATCAGTCCCTGTACCAGCAAATGCTCCGAATTCAGAACTGCTGCGGTCCACGCCGCAAGCATCACCAATTTGCTTAATGGACTGATCCGGTGCAGTAGAGAGGCTCCCCTCCGATATTGAAGCAGCATTACTCCATATTCCTCCTTTATTCTTCACATTTCTATTTATATTTCCATTCCTCAAACAAAATGGAGTGCATTTGCATATCCTTATATCCAGTCGATGTATAGTGCAGCTGCCTAAGCAGGCCCTCACACTGGAATGACAACGCATGAAGCAGCTGCTGTGAGGCTGTATTTCTAGGATCCACCAGCGCTTCAATTCGATTCAGTCCCATCGTTTCAAATCCGTATTGCAGCAGGGCTCGAAGCGCTTCTGTCATGTATCCCTTGCGCCAATGAATGGAAGCAAGCTCATAGCCAATCTCTCCACGGAATGCACCTTGAAGCTGCCAATAATTAAATCCGCAGCTGCCGATAACAGCGCCGCTCTCTTGGAGAATGATCGCATAGCGGAAGCCGTCTTCTGTCCGTGAGGCCTGATCCAGCAGATCAATCATATCCTCTGCCTCCTGTACGCTGTGCATCGCTGAGATGTTCATATAGGCAGTAACCTTTGGATCGGACCAAATGGTGTAGATCTCTTTGCTATCTTTTCTCATAAGCTTGCGAAGCAGCAACCGCTCCGTCTTCAGCTCAGGAATGTAACCGCCGCATACATACATTACTTCATACTCCTTTTTGCTCATGTACTGAAATGAATAATTCCAATTGTAGTTTATCTAATCACAGGATTGAAATGGTGACAAGCGTTTAATAATAGGTAAATGTGCCAAGTGGACATGAATGGCCGCCGTCATTCTAACAAATACTATTACCGATGTTGAAAGGAGGGTTTTCCATATATGTATCAAATCGCTTTTCTGCTTCTCTCGGTCTATTTCCTGATTGAAGGCATCGTTTCGTTTGGATTTAGGCAAATGATACGGATGAAAGTACGCAGTGAAGACTACCTGTTCTCACTCCTGGAGAAAGCCGGTGTGTATCATCGTTCTGATTTTAAGAAGCTTCAGAAAGAGGATGTCTGGATCCGAAGCCGTGATGGACTTAAGCTGCATGCTGTGATGATTGAAGCGAATCCTTCCTCCAAGCGCTGGATGATTATCGTTCACGGCTATACCGCCTCACACTTTATTTCCACACAATACATTCAAATGTTTCAGGAGTCGGGCTTTAATCTCCTGCTTGTAGATCAGCGCAGACATGGCAAGAGCGAAGGAGTCTACACCACGTTCGGCTATAAGGAAAAGTACGATATTGAAGCCTGGGTGGAATACGTGAATCAGCGGGCTGGCGAGAATTGTATTATAGGTCTGCATGGTCAATCCTTTGGCGGAGGCACCGTACTGGAATATAGCGCAATGGCTGCTTCGAATATCCGGTTCATTATTGCGGACTGCCCCTACTCCGATCTGACCGAGCTGATGAAGTATCAGCTGCGAAGGGTTCGTCTATATCCTGTATCCTGCTTCTACTATCTGGTAAGCCGGCGTGTGATGAAAAAAGCAGGCTTCCGTTTCGAGCAGGTATCCCCGACAAAGGCTGTCCAAATCAGCGATATTCCCACCCTGTTTATTCACGGAACTGAGGATCGCTTCGTACCTACGAAGATGAGCGAGGATTTATATAGGGTCAAAAAAGGGGTCAAGCGGCTGCTCCTGATCGAAGGGGCTGTTCATGCCAACGCTTATATGGTCAATCCGCAATTATATCGTACACAGGTTCTTGAATTTATTGACGAAGTGCTTGAGCATGAGCATATTCAGCTATATCCTGCATCCTCTATTCCTGCTTCCTCTGCTTCGGTAGAACAGCAGCTACGGACCCAATGGGGCTAGAGAAGATGATGATGTTCATAAAAAAAAGTCCGGTACCCCTGAATCGAGCTTCCTGTGACTGTCAGTAATGACAGTAAGGAAGCCTCGCCTTAGAGGTGACGGACTTTTTTTGCCGATGACCCAAATGAAGAAGCCACCGTTGCAAACTACACTTTATTCTTTTCTCCCACTTCAGAGCACACCGTATTCAGAACCGTCTGAATTTCCTTGAATTCATTAATTCCTGCACCGGTAATGCTGAATTGATCATTATGGGAAGTCAGAAAGTTCTCCTGCGTCAGTCTCTCCAGCTCCTGTTTCACTTCCCGTTCACCGACTCGGTAATCTAACGCCTCCAGTCGTGTCAGGACGTCTGTAACCGTCAGATCCTCCGTTTGAGCGAGATGAAGCATATGAATACGAATGAATAAGTTTTGCACATCTGCGAGCATAATCATATCCCCTTTCCGACTTCAATTACAGTATTTACTTCACCAATCCTCTTGCTTAAGAAACGCCAATCCCTTACAATGACAAGGATATTCATTCAAAATTATAGCTGGTGAGTCAATTTCATAACTTTGCACAAAACGTGAAAAGATTTATGGAATGGGCATACCCTATTCATACCGGAAGGTGATAAGAAATGTTCCATGCGATGACTTATGAGGGTACTAGAAGCGAGCAGTACCAAGCTGTTATTGATCAATTGAAGGGCTTAATTTACGAAGAACCCGATGCTGTAGCGAATATGGCCAATGCCTCCGCTCTGCTGAATGTATTCCTTAAGGATATTAACTGGGTCGGATTCTATGTATACGACGGCACAGAGCTTGTGCTGGGTCCCTTCCAAGGGCTGCCTGCCTGCATTCGCATTGCGCTTGGACGCGGCGTGTGTGGAACTGCGGCAGCGGAGCGCAAGACTCAGCTCGTTCGCAATGTTCATGACTTCCCTGGACATATTGCTTGTGATGCTGCGACGAACAGTGAGATTGTCGTGCCGATCGTGAAGAATGGCGAGCTGTTCGGTGTGCTTGATATCGATAGTCCACTGCTTAACCGTTTCGACGAAGAAGATCAGGCGTTCTTGGAGAGATTCGTGAGCATTCTGGCAGAGCAGCTGTAGCTTGCGATATATAAAATCTATCAACACAAATAGCAGGGCGTGGATGGACCACCCCCTGCTATTTGTGTTACGAGCTTCTACATACCGCGGTTCATGACAACCAGTTTCAGCTCTGTCATTGCTTCTATCGCATATTTAATTCCTTCCCGTCCATACCCGCTTTGCTTAACTCCGCCGTATGGCATATGATCCAATCGAAAAGTAGGAATATCATTGATGATGACGCCTCCGACCTCCAATAAATCAGCGGCCATCAGCGCGTGCTGAATATGATTCGTATAGATCCCCGCTTGAAGGCCGTATACCGAATCGTTCACCTTCTCAATTGCCTCTTCAATCGAGCTGACTTCATGAATGACCACCACCGGACCAAACACTTCCTGGCTGGACAGCTTCGCCGAATGCGGCACATGGGTCATGATCGTTGGCGCAAGTACTCGTTGTGAGACCTCACCACCGGTAATGAGCTCAGCACCTTCATGAACGGCTTCCTCGATCCACTCCAGCACCCTGCTCGTATCCTCCTCCGAGATCAAGGCGGATACATCCGTAGCTGAGTCCAGTGGATCGCCAATTACCAGTGCCTCTGTCTTCTCTCTGAGCAGCTCAATAAATGAAGAAGCTGCCGACTCATGGACATAAATCCGCTGGACCGAAATACAGACTTGTCCCTGATAAGAGAATGAACCCTGTGCAATTCGCTCTGCAACAGCATCCAGATTGTCGATATCTTTATCAACAATGACGGCTGAATTCGAACCGAGCTCCAGCGTAACCCCTTTGAGACCTGCCCTCTCCCGAATCCCCTTGCCCACGCCTGGACTGCCTGTAAAAGTAATATGCTTGACCCGTTCATCAGACACCAGCAAATCTCCGATCGTTTTGCCGCTGCCGCTCACTACATTCAGAGCCCCCTTGGGCAGTCCCGCCTCCTCAAACAGCTCGGCTATGAAATAAGCAGATAGCGGGGTCTGACCTGCAGGCTTCAGTACCACTGTATTTCCCGCCGCCACAGCCGGACCCAGCTTGTGTGCGACCAGATTCATGGGGAAATTAAACGGAGTGATGGCCCCAACTACACCGATCGGCTCTCTCACGGTGTAAGCGACTCTTCCCTCTCCTCCAGGCGCAGCATCCATCGGCAGCGATTCCCCCTGGATCCGGCGAGCTTCCTCTGCTGCAAAACGATAGGTCTCAATTGTTCGCTTAACCTCGGCTCTTGCCGCCTTTATTGGCTTGGCTGCCTCCCTTGCTATAAGAGCAGCCGCTTCCTCCTGCCGATGGTGGAGCAGATCCACCACCTTGTTCAATATAGCTGAACGCTCATGCGCCGGCATACGCCGGGTCACTGCATAGGCTTTTTCGGCACTGGCGATCGCTGCTTCGACATGCTGCTCCCCAGCCACTGCAATCTCTGCAAGAGCTTCCCCGGAATAAGGGGAATACAGCGTCTTCCACGAGGTCCCTTCTATCCATTCTCCTCCGATGTATAACTGTTGTTTGCGCATGCTGCTTCCTCCTCATTGTCAATCATTTATCGATATTCTTGTACTTCTCCACAGTCTCTATTACCCAGCGGGCTAACCTAAGTTCAGGACAGCATACATAGGGCCAAGCCAAAGGGACATACAATAAACAAACTAAAGTGCGGACGGTTCGTCCTAAGTACGAAAGGAGCAGCACCATGAAATACCGTATTATTGGTGTATATGGATCAGGTACGATAACCCATACTTCCCGGCAAAAGTATACTGTCATTATCGTGAGCAGCTCAGATATTGCTTATTTTGTATTTACGGATATACTGCTCAATTCATGCTTGTATGCAGCACTCCGTTATATTCATGCCCCATCCCCGATGCTGACTAGCATAGCCGGTACGGAGGCCTTCAAACGCTGGATTATGCGCTCTCCGAAGCACCGCCAGTTGACGATCAGCAGCAGCCGGAGAAAAGCAAACAAGCTGAAATCCTTGCGAAATGCAGGAGCATAGAGCATTAAATCTTATTCCTTGACGGGCTGCATAAACTGCCATCGGAAGCTAGCCGGCTGAACCAAAAAAAAGCTTATTCTCTCCCAGTGAAGAGAATAAGCTTTTTGCGGCCTGCTTGCAAAGGGTCAGCCTTTATATTTCAAGATCCGCATGGAATTGAGTACAGCAAGCACTGTTACACCTACGTCCGAGAATACAGCCTCCCACATCTCTGCCATTCCAAAGGCCCCGAGGATGAGAAACAATCCCTTCACCACAAGAGCAAAGATGATGTTCTGCCAGATGATCACTCTCGTCCGTTTCGCTATACGAATGGCCGTGGCGATCTTCGACGGTTCATCTGTCATAATGACGATATCAGCGGCCTCAATCGCAGCATCCGAGCCCAGACCTCCCATGGCTGCGCCAACATCCGCGCGTGCAAGCACAGGTGTATCATTAATGCCGTCTCCGACAAACATGACCTTCTCCTTGGCCGGCTTGTTCTCCACCAGCCGCTCCAATTGCTCCACCTTGCCGGCAGGCAGCAGCTCTGCATGAATCTCATCGATTCCGAGCTCCTCTCCCACCGACCGCGCAACGGAACGCGCATCCCCGGTCAGCATGACCGTCTTCGTTATATTGAGTGCCTTCAATTCCTTGATAGCTCTTGCCGCATCCTGCTTCACCTTATCCGAGATAACAATGTGTCCTGCATAGCTTCCGCCTATTGCGATATGAACCACGGTACCGTGCTGCACAGGCTCAGCGTAAGAAATTCCGTGCTGCTCCATAAGCTTCTTATTTCCCGCAAGCACCTCTGTACCGTCAAGCAGAGCCCTGATCCCATAACCGCTTAATTCTTCATAGCTTCCGACCCGATCCTGATTCAGCTCCTGACCATATGCGCTTCGGATCGACTCAGCAATCGGATGATTGGAATGATACTCTGCATAGGCTGCATACTTGAGCAGCTCTTCTGGATTCTGCTGCGCGTTATCTGCAGGATATAGGCCAGTAACCTGAAATACGCCTTCTGTCAGCGTACCCGTTTTATCAAAAACGATCGTTGTTACATCACCCAGCGCCTCCAGGTAATTGCCGCCTTTCACTAGCACGCCTGCCCTTGAGGCTGACCCGATCCCTCCGAAGAAGCCCAGCGGAATGGAGACCACGAGCGCACATGGACATGAGATAACCAGAAAGACCAGTGCACGATAGAGCCAATCGGCAAATTCCGCCCCGCTGATGACGAATGGCGGCACTACAGCCAGCAATGCGGCAACAATGACCACAATTGGCGTGTAGACACGCGCAAATTTATTAATGAACGTCTCTGTCGGTGCTTTTTTGCTCGTTGCATTTTGAACAAGCTCCAAAATTTTAGACACCGTTGATTCACTATAATCCTTGGATACTTCCATGGTAAGCACACCATTCAGATTCACGAAGCCGCTAAGCACTTCACTGTCTGGCTGAGCTTCTCTGGGAACAGATTCTCCTGTAAGAGCGGAAGTATCCATCATGGAGGTTCCGCTGATGACTTTCCCGTCGAGCGGTACACGCTCGCCTGGCTTTACAACGATGCGGTCGCCAATGCTCACCTGCTCTGGTGACACTCTGACCACACCCTCCGCTGTTTCGAGATTAGCGTAGTCAGGACGTATATCCATTAGTGATTGAATCGACTTTCGAGAACGGTTTACCGCAAGGCTTTGGAACATTTCACCGACCTGGTAGAACAGCATGACAGCGACGGCTTCAGGATATTCCTGAATGGCAAAGGCGCCAATCGTTGCAATGGTCATCAGGAAATATTCATCAAACACCTGTCCCCTTGAAATATTGCGAACCGCCTGCCATACCACATCACCGCCGACCAAGAGATACGCAAGGATGAATAAACCAATCTCAGCATAGCCTGACATCGGTACGAGCGCAGCTAACGCTGCAAGCGCTGTGCCGACGGCAAGGCGTGCGCCGCGTTTCCACAGCTGAGCCGCTCCTGCGTCATGCTGATGTCCTGCATGTGAGTGTCCGTCCGCATGCTCTTCAGCGTGTGAAGCTGCGTGGTCATGATGATCTTTATGACGATGAGCTGCTGCACTTGCCGGCTCGATTACGGAAACACGAATATGCGGCTCAATGCTTCTCACTTTCTTGGCAGCTTCAGTGAGCACTTCCGCTGATCTGTCAGCATCGGCGGTGATACTCATTCTCGTCGTTGCAAAATTGACAGCAACGGAGGAGACTCCACCGATCTTACCTACACCTTCTTCAATCTTACGGGCACAATTGGCACAATGCAGCCCTTCCAGAAGCAGTTCTTTTTTTATTTGACTTGTATTTGTACTCACCATGTGTCATCTCCTCTTCCCACCGAACAACATCAATATATGAGCAATCATTCATATGTTATGAATCCATTATATGCACCGGGTCAAAAAGAAGTCAATCTTTTGTGTTCTTCAAATTTATCTTTATGCAGACCGCCTGATTTTGGCTATAATAGAGCTATTAAAGAGGCGGTGATATACATGAAAGAACAAAAGGCAACCCCTGTCGTCGAGGAATGCGAGCCTACCTGCTTCGGAACCGAGGCCCAGCTTGACCAGACGAAGATGTCCCTAATGGATAAACCAACTTCGGTGCAAATGGCGGATTGGTTCAAGGCATTCAGCGACCCTACACGTCTCCGGATTATAGATGCGCTTCTGCAGCGCGAATTATGCGTTCACGACCTGACTGTACTGCTTGAAATGGGCCAGTCTGCTATCTCTCATCAGCTGCGCTCCCTGCGTAACATGCGTATCGTCAAGCGTCGCAAAGAAGGTAAGACCGTCTATTATTCCCTTGATGACGGACATATTGAGCAAATTTTTATCCAGACGCTTCAGCATATTAAGCATGAATAGGATTAATTTCATCATATCTTTAACTGCTTAAATCAAGGGTATATAGAGTTTCTAATTCACCTTTTTGATGAAATGGATTCAATAGAGCAAAAAAAGCGCTCAGTGGAATCAGGCTGTACAGCCCTGATACCCTGAGCGCTTTATTTTTATAAAAAAAGAGAAAATCTGCTGCTTAATACACTTAACGTTTGTAGCTGTCTTCCCTGCTCTCCGGACCGTACAGTCCCGATTGGTTCTTAAACCAATTAAAGAGGTGGGTGAATACCACCTTCAGTACAGCATAGCCTGGTACAGCAAGCAGAATTCCGACGACTCCAAACAGATTGCCCGCTGTCAGAATAACAAAGATAATCGTAATCGGATGCACCTTGAGCGATTTGCCCATAATCTGAGGTGAAATAAACTTACCTTCAACGAGCTGTACAATCGTCCATACTGCAATCATCTTGAGCAGCATGATCGGCGAAGTCACCGCTGCGACGATGAGCGCAGGCGTGATGGCAATAGCCGGACCAAGATAAGGTACAATCGCGGTACAAGCTGCGATGACCGCAAGGATCAATGCATAATCAAGTCCGATGATAATGTAGCCGATGTATAGCAGAACACCGATACAGAAGCTGACGATAATCTGACCACGAATATACGAGCTGATCTGATGATTGGACTCCGAAAGTACTCTGGAAGTGCCGCCACGGATATTGGTAGGCAAGAAAGACAGCAAATAGCCAGGAAGCTTCTTCCCGTCCTTCAGCAGGTAGAACAGAATAAAAGGCACCGTAATGATAGCCAGAATAGTTTCGGTCAGTACACCCAGGAAGCCGCCGATTCCCGTAACGGTCGAATCCACAATAGTACTCACCCGCTCAGACAGACTTCCCACAATATCGTTAAAATTAATGCGGAGCGTGTTCTCGATCTGCGTTAAGTAGCCTGTGCCAATGAATTGTTCAAATTGTTGAACAACATTCTCGTAATAGACAGGGAAGTTTTTAACCAGATCCGTAATTTGCTGACGAACAACCGGTATAACCGCGAGTACAACAATAGTAATAATTGCTGCGATCAGCAGATATAAAATAAGTATGGAGTATACACGCTTCACTCTTCGTCTCTCGAGCATATCCACGATCGGATTAAGCAGATAATATACAACACCCGTCAATATGATGGGCAGTATAATCGTCTTGAGCAATACTTCAATCGGGAGAAAAATAAAAGATATTTTGCTGAACACCATTACATTCAGCCCAACTAATAAAACGACCAGCAGGAACAACACAAATTTATTGTTAAGAAAAAATCTCTTGAACCTGTCTGGCCACACCTTCTCTTGTTCCATGCAGCCGCATCCCTCTCTAACTGAATAAAAGCTCTAACTACTTACATACATTCTACTGAAAATAACGTAACAATAATACGTTCATCTCTTATTTTCGTTTCAACAATTGTATAAATGATGCTTCATGTTAACTATTCTATCAATTGAACCGGCTATTTGCCATTATATAAACTCAAATATAGGGCTAATTGCCATTCTATAAATTCAAACAAAAGTCGGAGTTACAAGGTCAATTCGTATGTCGTCTTCACAATATAGGTGATAAAGTGCAAATAATTATGCAAATTTTATGAAAAAACAAGAAAATATAAAAGTTCTTATGTTAGATATATTGACAACAAGTGCTTTTGCACCTAAAATACGGTCAGAGCCTTTAAATAAGGAACCTTAAATCTTCTGAGATTCACTGGTGACTAACCGACTGGAGACGAATCATGATACATACACTGCTTCAGCTTCTTGCAGAATACATGAACGTTCAGATCCTGGCGAGGAAGGTTGTCTATGATTCAACGGCCAAGTCATTACCTTTGCAGCTGAATAGACTGATTTCATGAAACAAGGGGAGTTCGACACTCGCTTGTGCCATAACCATTCTATTTTGAAGCGACTCGGCTATCTTGAAGGTTGTGATTTACAGATTAAGGTTGAAGTAACGGATGTTAAGAAGTCAGAAGGGGCGCATCACACATCATACACAAGGAGTGGATCAGATGGAAATCGGAATCAACAGCGTATGGGTAATGCTCGGAGCTATTCTTGTACTGTTCATGCAAGCCGGATTTATCCTGCTCGAAGCAGGGTCGACTCGGATGAAGAATGCCGGGCACGTCGCAGGTAAAACGATCTTTACAGTTGGTATTGTGTCTGTAGTATTCTGGGCAGTCGGATATGCACTTATTTTTGGTGGTCAAGGTAATTCAATCATCGGATGGGGAGATTACTTCTTCTTTAACGAACCGGAGGTTCCGGCTGACAGCACAGTAGCACCTACCGTTATGTTCATCTTCCAGCTGGCTTTTGCAGCAGTCTCAATGTCCATTGCATGGGGCGGCTTCGCAGAGAGAGCTAAGCTGTCCGCTTACTTAATCTTCGCAGCACTGTTCTCTATCCTTGTATATCCGGTTATCGCACACTGGATCTGGGGCGGTGGCTGGCTGGCAGACCACGGAGATCAAGACTTCGCCGGATCTACCGTTGTCCATCTGACAGGTGCTTGTGCGGCGCTTGCAGCAACACTCCTGCTCAAACCACGTATCGGTAAATATAATAAAGACCGCAAACCTCTTAATATGCCTGGTCATAACCAAGTTTTCACTACACTCGGTGTCATGATCCTCTGGGTAGGCTGGTTTGGATTCAATGCCGGCAGTACGATTACGGTTGAAGATGGTAACTTCTTCGGATATGTCGCTATCAATACGCAGCTCGGTGCAGCAGCCGGTGCCGTAGCCGCCCTTCTGATCGCTTGGGCTGTTATGGGTAAAGCAGATGTATCCATGATGCTTAACGGTGCTCTTGCAGGTCTCGTTGCGATTACTGCATCTTGTGCTTATGTAGATTCCTGGGCAGCCATTGTGATCGGTCTTATCGCTGGTATTCTCGTATTCTTCAGTATCCGTATGTTTGAAAACCTGGGTATCGACGATCCTATCGCAGCACTTTCCGCTCACGGTACAGCAGGGATCTGGGGAACACTCTCCACTGGTTTCTTCGCAACTCCAGAGCTCGTTGAGAAACTGGGTGTTGGTAATGCGGGTCTCTTCTACGGCGGCGGCTTCGGTCAGTTAGGTGTTCAGGCTATGGGTGTTATCGCTTGTGGACTATACGCTTTCATCGTATCCTATGCAATTTTGTGGGTAATGAAGAAGACGATCGGAATTCGTGTATCAGAAGAGGAAGAATTGATCGGTCTGGATATGAGTGAGCACGGAACTTACGGTTATCCAGAGCAATTGTCCGTAGAGAATAACAAAACAAACGCGACGCTTTAAATGTTATAAAATTATGGTCAGTACCCAAACCAAGCCCAGGTCAAATTTGATCTGGGCTTGGTTTTTTTGCGTTGACTATTCCTCTCCTTCAGCTTCCGATATTTACCTGATCCATCACTAAAACAAGGGTATGATATAATAGAAGGAGATGCCTCGGTCATCTTGTATATTAAGCTCCAAGTCTCAAGCAAAGTTGTTGGAGGATAAGATCGTCATCTGGCTTAATCGATGTCGTTATGATTGCGATTATTGATGCTTTCACTCCATTAAAAGTTCACATCTTTAGATCTTAGAGAAAAGGAGTCTTTATTCATGTATCAAGTAGGAGATTGTGTTTTTTATCCAATGTACGGCGCAGGCTTTATTCATTCTTTAGAAGAAAAAGAAATTCTTGGGGAGAAGCAATGGTACTTTGAGGTCCGCATTGACCATCCTCTTATGAATGTATCTATCCCTGTAGCGAAAGTAGATTCTCTAGGAATTCGCTGCATCAGTGATGAAGCAACATTGATGCTGGCCAAAGCCATTTTTCAAGAAGAATGCGGGGATATCCCTTCAAATCCGAACACAAGACAACAACTGATGCTCGGCAAGCTGAAAACCGGAGACATCTGTATGGAGATTCAAGTTATCCGCGACCTAAGTAATTTGATGACTCGCAAAACGTTAGGATGGTCAGACAAGAACATGCTGAACAATGCGCGAAAGCTCGTGATCAGCGAGCTTATTTATGCTCGGAATGTATCACCAGAGCAAGCAACGGAGTTACTTAACGATTCTCTAGTTGCTCTTAATTAAGAATAACCCGGTAGCGCTGACCTTCTCGCGTTCCGGGTTATTTTGTGTTTAATCTCTGCTTAATCTCCCAGCATCAGCGATCAGCAGGATATACGAGTCCGATCTGCTTGCGAACGGTATCCATAATTTCCATCGTTATGCTGGAATGCTGGTGTGAATTGTTAACCGATTGAAGCTCACCGCTCTGAACGAGCCTGATAAACTCTTCCGCTTCATACTTCATGGCTGGTGCTTCGTCCAGTTCAGATATTTGCAGGGAATCGCCGTTTCGATATCGTAAGGTGACCGCTCCGGGTACGTTAATATGATCAATGATCATACTGCCCTCTTCACCTTGGATCTCCGAAGGCAAATAGGAATTGGTGATCTTGGAATAGCTGATCACACCCTCCATATCTTTATATTGAAGCACGATGCTGCCTTCACCATCTACTCCCGAATCCAGCATGACACTTGTCGCTTTGACATTCTCCGGCTGGCCGAACAATACCACCATCGGGTAGATGCAGTAGATCCCAATATCCATGAGTGAGCCATTGGAGAACTCAGGCTTGAATGCATTCTGAATGTCCCCTTGCTTGTAAGCATCATAGCGAGATGAATACTGGCAGTAGTTCACCATATATTTACGCACTTGTCCAAGCTTAAGGATATGCTCCTGCATCGCCTTAAACCCCGGCATAAGCGTTGACTTCATCGCTTCCATGAGCACAACCTTATTGGCTTCTGCCGCAGCAACCATATCTGCTAACTCTTTGCTGTTGGATGCCATTGGCTTCTCACAGAGAATATGCTTGCCGTGCTGCATCAAGAGAACAGCCTGCTTACTGTGATACGAGTTCGGACTCGCTATGTATACCGCATCCAGCACATCGCTTTGGGCCATTTCCTCAAGATCAGTAAATACGTGCTCCGCACCATGCTGTTCCGCAAATTCTCGTCCTCTCTCCTCTGTACGAGAATAGACAGCTGTCAGCTTAAAATCAGGAAGAGTCGATGCCGCTTCAATAAATTGAACCGTAATCTTATTCGTTCCGATAATTCCAAAACGTACCATGTTACCTCACATCCTCTCTATATCCGGCCCATTATAACATATTTTCGTGCAAGGTCAGAATTCAACACTTGGCACTTCCAACTGCCAGCTAAAATCCACATATCCGAAAAAATAGATGATAAAAACAACGGACTCCTTTCTTTATAAGTTGTTTGTCAGCTCTTCACAAAACTGCTTAATGACGTCTTCATTGCGTCTGTAATACGTCCACTGTCCCACTCGTTCCGATATGAGCAGCCCGGCCTTCTGCATCGCAAGGAGATAGCTTGAGATCACCGATTGGGCAAGTCCAGCCTTGACCTGAATATCTCCGACACATACACCCTTTGATACATCACCACCCGGCGGACGATGATACTTCTCGCCGAAATGCTCTTCCGGATTCTTGAGCCATTCAAGAATATCCCGACGCGTCTCATTCGATAACACTTTATGAATCATTATAGGTTCCATGAATATAATTATATCTGCCCTCCTTCATTTGTAAACAAAAGGACCCGTTGTCTAGGTAAAGCCCCTTTCGTTCAAAAGGACGGATTCATCTCATGGATGTACACCTGCTCCTGACGTAAGGGGCTTCGAATTATGCCTTCTTTTTTATTGTACACAGAGCATCACTGCTGCGTAGGCACTCATGACAAACACAAGTCCTGCTATCAGGGAGCTGCCAGGTCTTGATTGATTCCGTCGGAACGAATACACGATGGTTCCAAGGCTGAGCAGCGCAATGATCCCGGGGATCAAGGCCCAGGCAGTTAGGCTGATGGATAGCGGAAGACTCGCTTCCGGATGCAGCATTGTAAACATAGCGGACGGTTCGCTGTATTTAAGCGTCTCCGCCACTTCATGCGGAGGTGTCTGCAGCTTCATAAATGCCGTGAAGCCGAAGACGAGAATCACGATAATAGCTTCTGCTCGAAGCCAAGGAATCGGATTAAAGCTAGGATTGGACTTTAATTTGTGCTTATAAATAAAACCGTTGCCAAAACCAAACACGATCAGCGGAATGAACAGCAGATGTTTCATTAGCAGTGCTTGGCCATAGGATAGTATCCAGGAATTCACATACTCCGGTGTCGTGTAAGACATGGTCATGAGACCGGAGACCAGAATCATGAGCACACCGGCAATCGCCACAGGTGTGTACCATTTTAGAAATGCAGGCCAGTTCCTCGCCTCTTGTGTAAACCAGGCAATCACAAGCAGAATGCCAATCCATACCGCTACACCGAGCATATGCAGAAACTGTATGGCCGCTCCTTTAAGCCCGGCGATCGCCCCCAGATGGCTGGACCATCCGAAGATCGCAATGATACAAACAGTAATCAATACCGATGGATACAGTACTTTCTTCTCCTGCAGTGAATTCTTGAATAGCAGGAATTGGAGCAGGAGCAGGATACATAATCCAACGACAATTAAATACGCTCTGCCTTCTTTGAAAGTAAATAATACACTCGAAATCGCTTGACCATAACCGATGCTCGGCCCAAATCTTATGATGATCTGCAGGAGAGGAGCAGACGCAAGCAGAATAATGCCGACGATGCTCAAATTAACGGTCCAGCGCGGAATCTCTACCAGCGGTTTAGAGCCTGCCGGTGCAAGCTGCACCAGCAGGCTCCCCATTAGAAATGCATAGCAGATATATAATAGTCCATCGCTTAGGAAAGACATGTTTATTTTTTACCTCTCTTACGCATCGCTACATAAACACCCGCAATTACAATGGCAGCCACAATACCAATCCAGAGAGCTGTATTGTTAAAGCCGGATGCTGTCTCAGGCTGTGCAGTCTCTGCCGTATTCTCAGCTGCTTCTCCTGCCGGAGCTTCTGTACTTGTATCCGCAGCAGGCTCCTCTGTTCCCTGATCCTCATTAGATACGGGAGTATCTCCGTTATTCTCCTCTGTAGGCGGTGCATCTGCTTCCGGCGCTGTCTCAGGTGCATTTACGGTAAACGCAACACTGCCTGTGACTTCATGGCCATCTTCCCCGATAATCTTCCAGTTCGCTGTATACTTGCCATTCGCAAACGGAGCAGCTGCGGTTCCCGTAAGCACATTTCCTTCAACTTCCGTTGAAGCCAGCTCTACCTTATCGCCATTTTCACCTACGACTTCTACCGTGCTCAGCTGCTCAATCGGTCCTTCAAAGGTCAGCTGAACCTCTGTCAGCTCTGCGGTGATCTCTTCCCCATCGGCAGGCAATGAGCTCTCGAGATGCGTATGCGCAAACGCTGCTCCCGGCATCAGTAATAGAAATAGGACTAACATTAATACGACTTTTTTCATTATTTTCGTTCCTTTCTGTGCTCAATATTAAATTGATTAAACTCTATGTACATCAGCATAACTTAAATGACTTGCAATGTTGAATAGCCCACTCGGGCCATTCTAGACAACAATGCGGAAGTAATTATCTCAAAAATTGAACAAAAAGCAACAGATTCCCCCCACTGCTATATATATTAGACAAGTTTATCCCACTTCCATCCTTTGCCCGCCAAAAAAACCTTAACCGAATGAAATACTCATTCAGTTAAGGTTCATATATGTTCATTATATATAATAGAAGAAAAAATATTACCAGGCTGCAATGGTACCATCTGTACGGTAATCCGTACCTCCTACCAGCACCCCATTCTCGTTGTCCCGTACAATAATCTGTCCGCGGCCAAAGCCGCCTGTACTGTTCGCCCGCCTTATGTCATGACCTTTTCTGGACAGGCTGAGTGCAATATGATCCGGGAAGTTCGGCTCGACTTCCACTGTCTTGCCTTCAATCCACTGCCAGCGAGGTGCATCCAGTGCAGACTGCGGGTTCAGATTAAAGTCAATCATGTTCATCACAACCTGCATATGACCCTGTGGCTGCATGAATCCACCCATAACACCAAATGGTCCGACCGGCTTGCCATCCTTGGTCAAGAAGCCCGGAATAATGGTATGGTAGGATTTCTTACCGCCTTCGAGCCGGTTGGCATGCGTCTCATCCAGCGAGAAGGAATGTCCGCGGTTTTGCAGCCCGATTCCTGTACCGGGAACGACCACTCCAGAACCGAAGCCCATGTAATTGCTCTGAATAAAGGAGATCATATTCCCTTCACCGTCGGCAGCTGCCAGATATACTGTGCCGCTTCTGGCCGGATTACCCGGTTCCGGCTGGATCGCCTCTTCGCCGATCAGTGCTCTTCTCTCTTCCGCGTACGCATCAGACAGAAGCTCTTCCACGGTCACATTCATTTTGTCAGGCTGAGTGATGTATTTGAGCCCATCCGTAAAGGCCAGCTTCATCGCCTCCATCTGTAGATGGTGGGTATCCACCGTATCACGAGCGGCGAACTCATCCTTCTTCAGCATGTTCAGTGCAAGCAAAGCGACAAGCCCCTGACCGTTCGGCGGAATTTCCCATACGTCATAGCCTTTATAATTTACAGAGATCGGATCTACCCATTCCGGATAATAAGCTGCCAAGTCCTCTTTGCGCAGGAATCCGCCATGCTCGCGGGAGAAGGCATCGATCTGATCAGCAATTTCTCCGCGATAGAAGGACTCTGCTCCTGTCTCCGCAATAGCACGAAGGGTCTTCGCATGTCCCGGTGATTTCCAGATCTCTCCGATCTTCGGAGCTCTTCCTTCCGGTGCAAAGGTTTCGAACCATCCGGCAAATTCAGGACCGTCCAGCTTCTCCTTGAACTTGTTATAGGCCAGATTCCAGTAATAACCCAACGTGGGTGTCAGCGGAAATCCATTCTCCGCATAGTCGATAGCAGGCTGAAGCACTTCCGCAAGTGGAAGCTTGCCGAAGCGGTCAGATAACGCCTTCCAAGCGGATGGCGCACCAGGGACGGTAACAGGAAGCCAGCCATATGTTGGCATCTTGTCATGTCCTTGCTCCTTCACGGACTCAATGGAAATACCTGCGGGTGAAGGTCCACTCGCATTCAAGCCGTGGAGCTCGCCTTTCGTCCAAACGATGGCAAATGCATCTCCGCCGATTCCATTCGAAGTCGGTTCAACGACGGTAAGACAGGCTGCTGTTGCTATAGCTGCATCAATCGCATTGCCTCCGCGCTTCAGAATGTCGAGCCCTGCCTGTGCGGCAAGTGGCTGTGAGGTAGCCACCATTCCGTTCTTTGCGTAGGTCGCATTGCGCTGGGATGTATATGGGTAAGATAATGGGTCGAACGTCTTCATGGATGATTTCCCCCTTGATAGATTGAACTAGTGCACAACACCTTGTGACTCCTTGGCCCGCAGACTCTCGAGTATTTGCTCTGCATAATGGCAGGACACCTGATGTCCGTCGCCAATATCTCTTAGCTGCGGCGCTGTCGTCTTACACTCTTCTGTCGCAAAGCGGCAGCGCGGATGGAACGTGCAGCCTGACGGTGGATTTGCCGGACTCGGCAAGTCGCCTGTCAGCAGGATGCGCTCTCTCTTCAGTCTTGGATTCGCCTGCGGCACCGCAGACAAGAGTGCCTGGGTATAAGGATGACTTGGATTCGCAAACAAACTCCGCTTATCCGCAATCTCTACAATCCGGCCGAGATACATCACGGCAACCCGATCGCACAAATGCTTAACGACAGACAGATCATGAGAGATAAACATCAATGTAAGGTCGAAATCCTGTTTCAAATTCTTGAGCAGATTCAATACCTGTGATTGAATTGAAACGTCCAGGGCAGATACCGGCTCATCGGCAATAATGAGTTTCGGATTCAGCACAAGTGCGCGGGCAATCCCGATCCGCTGGCGCTGCCCGCCGGAGAAGTCATGCGGATGACGATCCAGGTGCTCCCTTTTCAAGCCGACGATCTCGATGATCTTCTCCACCATCTCGTTCCGTTCCTTCGTTGTACCGATCTTGTGAACCGCTAGGGATTCAAGCAAAATCTTACGGATCGTCTTCCGCGGATTAAGCGAGGCGAATGGGTCCTGGAATACCATCTGGATATCGCGTCTTGTCTTACGCATCTCCTCTTTGCCCAGCTTCGCGAGGTCCTTGCCGCCGAAGATCACTTCCCCTTCTGTCGGCTCGTTCAATCTCATAATTGTTCTGCCCGTGGTTGATTTACCGCACCCGGATTCACCTACGATACCAAGGGTTTCACCGGGATAGACTTCCAGATCAATGCCATCGACGGCGCGGACATGTCCGACCACTTTATTGAAGGCTCCGGCATGAATCGGAAAATGCTGCTTCAGACCTTTCACACGTAGTATTGGTTCCATCTTACTCATCCCCTTCCGCGTACAGCCAGCAGCGGCATTTCTGTCCGTCCAGCTTAAACAGTGAAGGCTCCTGCTCCTGACAGATCGGCATCACCTTGCTGCATCTTGGAGCAAAACGGCAGCCCTTCGGCATCTCATGTGCCAGCGGAACCGAACCCGGAATCGTCTCCAGGAACTCCACCTCTTCTGACAGCTCAGGAATCGAGTTCATCAGCCCCACCGTATACGGATGCTTCGGATTCTCGAACAGCTCGAATTTCTCGGCTTCTTCCACGACCTGTCCCGCATACATCACGATAACCCGGTCGCACATCTCTGCTACGACACCGAGATCATGTGTAATCAGCATAATAGACGTATTCGTCTCTTCCTTCACTTTCTGCATAAGCTCCAAGATCTGTGCCTGAATCGTTACATCCAGCGCAGTGGTCGGCTCATCGGCGATAATCAGCTTCGGCTCACAAGACATGGCCATAGCGATCATCACCCGCTGCCGCATACCGCCGGAGAGCTGATGCGGATACTCTCCGTAAATTTCTCCCGCACGCGGCATGCCGACCGCCTTCAGCATTTCGATGGCCCGCTCCTTCGCTTCCTTCTTCGATACCTTCCGGTGCAGCAGGACGGCTTCCTCGATCTGATGACCGACGGTTTGAAGGGGATTCAGCGATGTCATCGGCTCCTGAAAAATCATCGCGATATCGTTACCCCGGATTTTCTGCATTTGTTTCTCCGAAATATCCAGAAGGTTGTTTCCTTTGAATAAGATTTGTCCCTCTGAGGCTCCATTCCCTGCCAGAAGCCGCATGATGGACAAGCTGGTCACGCTCTTGCCGCAGCCAGATTCACCCACGACGCCGAGCGTTTCTCCTTCTTTTATGGAGAAGTCCACGCCATCAACGACCGCGACTTGTCCATAATCAGTCTTAAACCGCGTTCTTAGCTGTTGTACATCTAATATAGTTGTCATGGTTTACGGACCCCCCTTTCTATTTCCTTGCGCGCGGATTCAGGAACTGCTGCAATCCATCACCAAGCAAGTTAAATCCAAGTACAACGACGAAGATCGCCAGACCCGGATACAATGTTGCGTAAGGCGCTACACTCATCAGGCTCTGTGCCTGATTCAGCATGCTTCCCCAAGACGGCGTCGGCGGCTGCACACCCAGTCCCAGATAAGACAGGGAAGCTTCAGCCAGGATTCCACTCGCCATCGTCAAGGTCGCCTGAATAATGATGGGACCCAGTGCATTCGGCAAAATATGACCGAAGATAATACGTCCGTCTTTCGCCCCCACGGATTTGGCTGCATGCACATACTCCATGTTACGGAGACTAAGCACCTGTCCTCTCGTAATCCGTACAAAGGTAGGCGCAAAGCCGATACCGATGGCCAGCATCGCATTACCGAAGCCGGCTCCAAGAACCGCCGAGAGTGCGAGTGCCAGAATGAGAAACGGAAAGGCTTGAAACGAATCGACAATCCGCATCACGACCCACTCATCCCAGAACCCCCGGTAATAACCGGTGAGCAGTCCAATCGGTACCCCGATGCAGACGGCAATGGCTACAGACATCAAGGCTGCTTTAATAGAAATCTGTGCTCCGTATACGACACGGGAGAAGATATCCCGGCCCAGATCATCCGTACCGAACAGATGCTCACTGCTTGGCTCTTGCAGAATCTTGTTATAATCCTGCATATTCGGATCATATGGAGCAATAGAGCTTGCAAATACAGCCGTTATAATAAGGACAAGAATAATGAGTGTTCCTAGGACACCAAGTCCGGATTTAAAGAACTTTTTGAACTTTTTCATCCGTCTATGCCCCCTTACCTGATTTGATACGAGGATCAATGACCGCATAGAGCAGATCCACGATGATGTTGATCACGACGACGAGAAGCGCCGATACGAGAATCGCGCCCTGTACCGTTACATAGTCACGTTTGAACACAGATTCTACGATCAGTCGGCCGAAGCCGGGGATCGAGAAGATGGACTCGGTGATGACTAGACCGCCGATGAGTCCAGCTATAAGAATACCGGAGCTTGTCACGACAGGGATCAAGGCATTTCTCAGCACGTGCTTGAATATCGTTGCCCATTCATTGAGCCCTTTGGCCTTGGCCGTACGGACAAAATCCATATTAACGACCTCAACGAGTGAGGAACGAAGCATCCGCATCAGTTCAGCCGATTCTCTAAGTCCTGTTGCAATACAAGGAAGAATAAGTGCTAATAAATTGGCCTTCCAGTCCACGGAAAAAGGAACGTATCCCGATGAAGGAAGCCAGTTGTTTTCTACGGTAAAATAAATAATGAGCATCATGGCGAGCCAGAAACTCGGAATACTCATGCCGCCAAGCGCTCCAAATGAACTGAGATAGTCAAGCCAAGTGTTACGTTTAACTGCGGCAAGAATCCCCGCGGGTACTGCGATCAGCAGCGCAACGATAAAGCTTCCGATCGTCAGCTGTATCGTGGCAGGCAGCCGCTGTGCGATGAGTTCACTTACGGGTACATGGTCTGTAATCGATGTCCCCAAATCTCCCTGAAGCACATTGCCAAGCCATGTAAAATACTGCTGTACAATCGGCTTGTCGAGGCCAAGCTCGGCTCTCAAGCTCGCGAGCGCCTCCGGTGTAGCCTCTTGACCCAGAATGACTCGGGCAGGATCGCCCGGTATGAGATGGATCAAGGAGAACGTCATGATCGACACCAAGAACAGAATGGGGATCGCGAGTAAAATACGCTTTAATACAAACATCATGAGCTCTCTCTCCCAATTTTGTTTATTTGACAAAAATCCATTATCAATGACACAAGAAAGCGAAATTTGAATTTCGCTTTCTTGTTGTGTTAGAGTGTTATTTTGCAGACTGAGAAAGGGATTATAGGCTTTAGAGGTGAGATGCTAAACATCCTATATTCCTTTTCTCTCCACTGTTATTGAATATCCAGGTTCGCTGTACGAATGATGCCGTCAGGAATGTAGGTAAAGCCCTGTACTTTGTTTGATACACCGAATTTATCGTAGTTATGATAGATGTAGACATAGCTTCCGTTCTCATGAACGATATCCATCGCCTGCTGGTACAGCTCTGCACGCTTCGCTGTGTCCTGCTCCGCACGAGCGGCAATCAATACTTCATCAAGCTCAGGCTCAGAAATACGGCCTTGGTTGTTCGGCATGCCCGTTACCAGGAAGTCATACACGTTCTGATCCGGGTCGATCCGGCCAGACCAGCCCAGTTGCATCGCTTCGAAGTTACCGCTGTCGCCATTCTCCAGCATCGTACCGTACTCGACTTTCTCAAGCTCAACGTTGATCTTGTGTGTCTTCAGCATGTTCTGGATGACGGCACCGAACTGCTCATTCTCTGTCGTTGTAGAAATTTGCATTTTGAAGCTGAAGCCATCCGGCTTTCCGCCTTTTTCAAGCAGCTCTTGAACTTTGGCTGCATCTACTGCAGGAGACTTGTCCTGCTCTTCGTTGTAAGCAAGGCTGCCTGGTGCAAATGGTGTATGTGCCGGTGCACCGTATCCGTCGAACAATACTTTGACAATCGCTTCCCGATCAAGAGCCAGATCAACAGCCTGACGCAGATATTTGTTCTGCAGATCGCCTACGGTGTTATTCAAATGAATCCCCTGGAAGCCCATGTTTGCTTGGGCAACGACCGTCAGGTTCGGGTCACTTTCTACGGTTGGAATTTCTTTCACCGGAATCTCATCAATAATATCGACAACGCCGGAGCGAAGGTTCTGTACCGCCGCACTCGTGTTCGTGAACACTTTGTAGTTCACTTCGTCGATCTTCACTTCATTCTTCCAATAGTTCTCATTCTTCTTCAAAGTCACGTGGTCACCGCTGACCTGCTCAACGAAGGCATATGGACCCGTTCCTACCGGATTCTTAACATAGTTATCGCCATGCTTCTCAACCGCTGCCGGAGATACCATCATGCCGGAACGATCAGATAATACCGACAAGAATGGAGCAAATGGCTCCTTAAGTGTAATCACTACCGTTAACTCATCTGTTGCTTCAACCGTATCAATGGGGTTCAACTCGCTGATCCGCTTCGAGCCTTCCTGCTTATAGCGCTCAAGGTTGAATTTAACCGCCTCTGCATTAAACTCACTTCCATCCTGGAAAGTGATACCGTCATGAAGCGTTAAAGTATACGTAAGACCATCTTCAGAAACCGTATATTCCGATACGAGCATCGGTACCACTTCGCCGTCCGCATTTACATCAAACAGCTTGTCATAAATACTGTTCTGTACTTGGCGGTCATATAGCGAAGAGGATGACATTGGGTCAAGACTTGGAGGATCCGCCTTCAGACCAATGTTAAGCACTTTTTGTCCTGTAGTAGAGCTGCCGGCACCACCTGCATCTGTTGCTGTTTCTCCGCCACCGCCGCCGCCGCATGCAGTTAGCACAAGCAAGCTGCTTAGCACTGCGGATGATAAGAGTTTGTTCATTTTTTTCGTAAACATCTTCATGACCTCACTTTTCTATAGAATAAATTTATAACCAATCCCCTAATTAGGGACAGATCGGAATGAATAACGTGCATAAATATGCACTGAGGGTTAAAAAGATGAAGCTCTAGCGAACGAACTTCAACTTCGATTTGAGAACCTTGAGCTCCATGATGACATTGGTACGAGTAATGCCTTTGACTTTATTCAGCTTTTTCATTAAAAATTCGGAGAATTCATCGGTGTCCTTCGTGAACACTTGAAGCATCAGCTGATATTCACCGGTAATCAGAAGCATCAGCCTGACCTCAGGCATATCGTGAAGTGCTTCTGTGACTTCCTCCATCATTTGATCCTCTACAGCGATAAAGATCAGTGTTTCGGTTCGGATACCGGCTTTTACCGGATTGACGATCCCTACTAAGCTCAGGACACCTTCATCCTGCATCTGCTGGACCCGCAGCCGAACTGTCTTCTCTGTAACGTTTAACTCCTTGGCAATTTGGGTAAAGGGTATACGGGCATTCTCTTGCAGAAATCCAACAATACCGCGATCCAGATCATCAAGACCGGAGTACATTGCCCGCTGATGTTCTTCTTCAGTCACATTAGGGCTCCTTTTTCGACTCGTTTTTTCACTACATTTCCTAATTACATATAGTTTTAGATATTTTTGAGTCTATTTACGATACTTTTTTAGTGAATAGGTACGAATTTAGTTTTTCTGATAGTAAAGCAGGATGGATTTAAAATCAAGCCTTTTTCCAACAAAAATCGACATTTTTAACATAGACTAAATTTATTAGATAAATAAAAATAATTTATCACTTCTATTATCTATATAATTCACTGATTTCCTCTCTCAAGCTCGTTTTATTAGTTTATTAGGTTAAAGTATTATCGCATTGCACCTTTTACATAACGATGTGATGTAGATGTTAATTTCTTCTTTTATTTGGAAAGCAGTAAAAAACACAGGCATCATGAATATCATGACACCTGCGTCTTAATGATAAGGTATAAGTAAATCCATTAACCTTCTAATTTCAGCTCAATCTGAATGATTTCGGAACGGCTGGCAATTCGAATGGGTGGTCCCCAGGAACCGAAGCCGGACGACACAATCACATGCATTTTATCCTTCAGCATATAACCCCAGTCCAGCTCAAACAATCGCTTGGTAATCCAGTGGTTGGGTGCAAATTGTCCTCGGTGGGTGTGTCCGCACAGCAGCAGATCGGCCCCCGCTTCAGCAGCCTTCTCAAAAGCATACGGCTGATGATCCAGCAGAATAATCGGCCGTTCATGATTCAGCGGCTCCAGCAGCTCGGCTACAGGGAGGCGTTTCTTCGGATCCGTCTTCTCCGCAGTAAGATCCTTTCTTCCGGCAATCTGAAGGGCTCCTCCCGCCGTCGTTACCGTCTCATCCTGCAGAACTCGAATGCCGAGCAGCCCCATTTCTTCTACATACTGATCAACGTGTCCGCCATAATACTCATGATTGCCGAGAACAGCATACACTCCATGCTTCGCCTTCAGCTTCTTCATTCCTTCTGACATCTTGTTCCTGAGGAATGGCTCGATTGAATCGTCCAGCACATCTCCGGCAAGCAGAATAAGATCCGGCTTCATTTCATTCATAATGGATACGAGTCTGCCGAGGTGACGATTTCCAACGATGTTGCCTAAATGGATATCCGAAGCAACGGCAATGCGGTACGTTCCAGGCTGACCTCCTGGTTTCTTTTTGTGAATAGAAATCTCATGCTGCCGTACAATAGGACTCCATGCGTTATAGGAACCTGCGACAAGGAACAGAACAAGCAGTCCCGCTACCAGCCAGCCGATAACCGGGATATATACTGCCGATTCTACCCCTGCCAAATGGCTGATCCAGCCGGCAATGTCCGCAATGGGGAGAACGATGATGAAGAACTCCAGCAGCGCGAAATAAAATGAACCCAGTACTTTAATGAACCGCCCTGCATGTCCAAGCCATTTGATCCGACCAATTCCATAGCCAAGTGCAACAATGATCATAATGAGACCCAGCCATAACGGAGAAACTGCCTCAAAATACTGCGTAAGGAACAGATAAATGTTCCAGCCGATATACGTATTGATCCCTGCAAAAGCGACCACAAAGAGCAAAAGATTAATAACCATTCGTCCCGTAATCCTCATCCTGATCTCAAGGCTCCTTTATCCCATAATTCGATGTATAACAATCTATTTTGATTGTATTATACCGATGGATACAAAGCCATTCCACTAAATAATCCGAGCAGCACGATGATCCATGGCGGCAGCTTCCACCAGACCAGCATGACAAACAGGACGAGCGCAAGTACGAAATCATATGGACCGCGGACAGCTGAGGTAAATACCGGATCATAAAAGGCGGCAAGCAATAGTCCGACAACGGCGGCATTCACGCCTTTCAGCGCACCTTGTATTCCATTTCTCCCTCTAAGCTGCTGCCAAAAAGGAATCGCTCCCATAATCAGCAAGGCACCTGGGAGAAATATGGCTACGGTGAATATTACCGCGCCGAGTGCGCCCTCCATAATGGTTCCCAGATAAGAAGCAAACGTAAAGAGCGGCCCTGGAACTGCCTGAGTAAGTCCATAACCTGCCAGGAAGAAGTCAGCATCAATCAATCCTGGCGGAACCAGCTCTCTCTCCAGCATGGGAAGAACGACATGCCCTCCGCCGAATACGAGAGCACCCGCTCGGTAGAAGCTGTCAAAATAAGCGATCCAGGATGAGCCGGTCATTTCACTCAGTAGTGGCAATCCAAAGAGGAGTAGAAAGAATAGCACAAGACAGGAGATACCGAATCCTTTTCCAATCGGAACGTTCTCCACTGATGTGATGCTTTTCTCTTGTGCCCCCCGATACAAGTAGATGCCTGTAATTCCTGCGGCAATAATGAGTAGAACCTGCGTGATAGCGGAAGGCCATATTACGACCAGGACACAGGCAAGCACGGCAATAGTCATTCTACTCCGATCCGGTGCAAGGCTTTTTCCCATATTCCAGACGGCATGTGCCACAATCGCTACAGCAACAATCTTAAGTCCATGCATCCAGCCGATCTCGACGATGCCAGCCTGCTGCAATAAGGAAGCCGCAATAAACAAGGCAATGACAGAAGGCAGCGTAAAACCAAGCCAAGCTATAATCCCGCCGAGTACACCCGCCCTCATCATGCCTACACCCATTCCAACCTGGCTGCTGGCCGGACCCGGCAGGAAGTGGCTTAACGCAACCAGATCTGCGTAGGTACGTTCATCAATCCATTTTCTCCGCATGACATATTCATTGTGAAAGTAGCCGAGGTGAGCAACCGGACCTCCAAATGAAGTGAGTCCGAGCTTTAATGCGGTTGTAAAGACCTCCCATAGTCGTGCTCCCAAGCCCGATATATGAATCTCCTCCTTCATGATCTAATCCTACATTTAAAGTCGTACCGCTTCGGGTAAGCTCTACGTAAATGATGAAGCTCTGAGCAAGCCGTAGACAGTATAACAGTGAAGTATTCGGGCAATGTTAAATTGCAGTTATTGAAGTTGTTGACAACAACTTACACTTGTAACTATAATGATTACATGTTATTGTAACTTATATAGTTACAGGTTTATATACAAATCATTACTAATCCCAAGAACAAACCCATTATTGGAGGAGAATGAAATATGAACATTGGAGTTATTGGAGCAAGCGGCAAGGCAGGAAGACTCATTGCAAAGGAAGCCGCAAGCCGTGGTCATAACGTCACCGCCATTGTCCGTGATGCAAGTAAAGTCTCAGAATTTCCTGTGATAGAGAAAGACGTGTTTCAAATTACAAAAGAAGACCTTCAGGGCCTGGACGTCATCGTTAACGCTTTTGGCGCAGCTCCAGGGCAAGAGCATCTTCATGTGGAAGCAGGGCAGGCTCTTATTCGCCTGCTAAGCAATACCCATATTCGTCTTATTGTAGTCGGAGGTGCAGGCAGCCTCTACGTAGATGAACAGAAAACAACGCAACTTGTCGATACACCCGATTTTCCGGATGCTTACAAGCCAACCGCTAGCAATCAAGCGAGAAACCTTGAGGACCTGAAAGCATCCGAAGGTGTAGACTGGACCTTTATCAGCCCTGCTGCATTCTTTGATCCAGAAGGTGCAAGAACCGGTTCTTATCAAATAGGACAAGACAACCTGATCCTAAACAGCCAGGGCAACAGCTATATCAGTTATGCGGATTATGCAGTAGCGCTCGTGGATGAGATTGAAGCGGCCAAGCATAAGCAGAAGCGTTTTACAGTCGTAGCTGAACAAAGCTAATGACTCTATATAATGAAGAATGGAGATGCCGTTCCTAAGGCTTCTCCATTTTTTTGTATAATGAACTGAATCCATATCGTCCTTTAAAATCCTAAGTTATGAAATGACTAGTACGGCTTGCTGTTATAATATACTCATGTATACTTCTTATATAAGATCGTACAAAGGAGTTATCCGTTTATGATTACCAGCCGATTCTCTGTAGGCATTCATATATTGACACTGCTGCACTACAATAAGGAAGGTGTAAATACATCCGAATTCATTGCTGCAAGCGTAGGAACGAATCCCGTCGTGATCCGCAGAATTATGGGGATGTTGAATAAAGCCGGACTTGTGGAGGTCAGACCCGGGGTCGCAGGTGCAAAGCTTAAAAAAGACATTTCCGATATTACGCTGCTAGATATCTATCACGCGGTTCACGCCGTCAACGAGAATGCCCTGTTCTCACTTCATGATTCCCCCAATCCCGCGTGCGAGGTAGGACGCAGCATTCAAGGGAGTATTGAGCCCATCTTTACTGCTGCACAAAGGGCTATGGAGGACCAGCTTGCACAGGTCAAGCTCCGTGATATCGTAAATGATGTAGCACAAAAAACAGTTCAATAAACGAAAGCATAAGCGAAAGGACAACCCAAATGATTGATTGGATTGTCCTTTTTGGTTAAGCCTCCGGCAGTAAAGGTGTATGCTGCTCAAGTGACGTATTCACTTTAACTTCTGAAAAAATAACATGCGTCAGCGTATTGGCATACGTCGATATCGCATCAATGAACTCCTCAATCTCATCCAGCTGGCTGACGGTAAGCAGCACCATATAGCATGACTTGCCTGCAATCCGGTAACAGGACAGCACCGTCGGATAACTCTCGATCAATGGCTTGAAGCGCTTATGGTCTCCGTGCTGCAGCGTCACTTCGATGAGGCAGTCCATCGTAAACCCAAGCTTCTTGCGATTGACCTGTATGGTATAGCCCTCAATGAGTCCCTGCTCCTCCATTCGTTTGACCCTCTCTGTTACCGAGGGTGCAGACAAATTAACCAGCCTTCCCAGCTCTCTCATAGACAGACGCGCATCCTTCTGAAGCTCGGTCAGGATAGACATGTCCACACGATCTATTTTCATTTGTAAATCAACCTCTCCTAATTCATTCCATTCATAAAGCATTACTCTACATATACCTTAATATTGATATGCCAATAATGCAATCCACCCGATAAAATAGATATCAAGAAAGGTTGTGATCCCTATGAAAGACAACGAGAAAAACCACTGCAGTCAACCTCAACAAAATTCCACACTACATAATCATGGTAAGCCGGCCGACAGCACCCTTGGAACAGAAACCAATACAACAGCCCAAGCTCCGTCAAAGTCCGAAAAAAACTGGATGTACTACTTCCATGAAATCCTGAAGGGTATAGCTATATTCAAGTAACAACGATTAAACTATATCGATTCGTCGTTTACACTCGAAGGCTAGGAGCCCACCATCGTCCCTCCGTTTACATGCAGAACCTGGCCTGTAACATAGCTGGAGTCGTCTGAGGCCAAATACACGTAAGTGGGTGCCAGCTCAAAGGGCTGACCTGCACGCTTCATCGGCGTATCTGCACCCAGCGTCTTGATATACTCTGCCGGATAGCTTGCTGGCTGGAGCGGGGTCCATATCGGACCCGGGGCAACCGCATTGACGCGAATGCCACAGCCGACCAGCTGCTCGGACAAGGACCGTGTGAAGGATACCATCGCTCCCTTGGTAGAGGAATAATCAAGCAGGAGCGGATTGCCTGCATAGGCCGTAACCGAGGTTGTCGAGATGATGGAGCTCCCCGGCTTCAAATACTTCAGTGCTTCCTGTGTCAGAAAAAAGCTGGGGTAAATGTTCGTCCGGAACGTATCATCCAGCTGCTGTGCCGTAATCGAAGTGATGCATTCCTGCGGGAATTGTACGGCCTGATTAATAACAAGAATATCCAGCCTGCCGAAGCAGTTCGCGGTTTCGTTCACGACTGCCCGGCAGTGTCCCTCATTTCTAAGATCGCCGGGAAGCAGAAGACAGCTCCCACCATAGGCCTCCACCATTCGTTTCGTATCTTCTGCATCTTGGTGTTCATCTAGATAAGGGATCGAGACGCTGGCACCTTCCTTGGCAAAAGCAATGGCCACCGCTCTGCCGATTCCACTATCTCCTCCTGTAATGATCGCAATCTTCCCTTTGAGCTTGCCGCTTCCTACATACCCTGGATTGTCCGCAATCGGCAGCGGGTTCATCACATACTCAAACCCGGGCTGGCGGTCCTGCTGCTGGGGCGGGAATGTAATGGGAACTTCTTCGCACTTCACTTCCTTGCCGTAGTATGGATACATCGGAATCATATATTAGCCTCCTGTTCAGCCGTTTTCATCTCGGGTGCATTATATGTGCCCATCTGCCCATTGGAAACTTGCTTTTTTTATGTAAAAAAGTTGTATTACCCTGCACAAGCCTGTAGTATAATAACATTGTTTTACAGAAAACCCTTTATTACCTTTGACAAAAAGGGGGTGAATGATTGGATTGAGTTATGAGTTCCGGAATTTGAGCTTTAAGCTTCACCAATTTAAAAGCGCTTACACTAATAGAATGCGAGGGATTGCATATGGAAAGTAACTTGCAGCAACGCGAGCCTGCCAAGGCAAAACGTACTCCCGAGGAATATTCTAACATTGCTAAGTCTGCTCATTTTCAACAACTGCTTCGAGACAAGAAACGCTTTATTATTCCCTTCACGATCTTTTTCTTCTGCTTCTATTTTGCTCTGCCAATCCTCACCTCCTACACGACGATTCTGAATACACCGCTCATCGGCAGCATTACCTGGGCTTGGGTACTGGCCTTCCTTCAATTTGTCATGACATGGGCTTTCTGCATGATCTACTACAGAAAAGCGTCCAAATTTGATCAGCTGTCCAATCGGATCATTGATGAGGAAAAGAGAGGTGACCTATGAATACAGCTGCTTTTATCATGTTTCTCGTTATCGTCGCCGCCACACTGCTCATCACGTACTGGGCTTCCAAGAAAACGACCTCCGCAAGCGACTTCTACACCGCTGGCGGAGGGCTGACCGGCTGGCAGAATGGACTCGCTATCGCCGGAGATTATATGTCGGCAGCCTCTTTTCTTGGCATTGCGGGTATGATTGCCCTGTCCGGATTTGATGGATTCTTCTACAGCATCGGCTTCCTCGTCGCTTATCTCGTCGTCCTGTTCCTGGTGGCTGAGCCGCTGCGGAATCTGGGCAAATATACGTTTGCCGACATGATCGCCGTTCGCTTCCATATGAAGAAGATTCGAGGCTTCGCCGCCTTCAATACGATTGCCATATCCATCTTCTATATGATTGCACAGCTGGTCGGAGCGGGTGCGCTGATCAAGCTGCTGCTCGGGATCGAATTTACAACCTCGGTCATAATTGTCGGCATTCTAATGACGGTATACGTTATTTTTGGCGGAATGCATGCTACCAGCTGGGTACAGATTGTTAAGGCCTTTCTGCTCATGGGCGGAACCTTCGTTATCTCGATCCTGGTACTCTACAAATTCGATTTCAGCATTACCGGCATGTTCTCACATATGACTACTGCCACGCCGCATAACGAGAACTTCTTGAATCCCGGAATTAAATACAAGGATGGGCTCGACACGCTGTCGCTGACAATGGGTCTTGTACTCGGAACGGCAGGACTCCCGCATATTTTGGTCCGCTTCTTCACCGTAAAAGACGCCAAAACAGCACGCAGCTCTGTCGTATATGCGACCTGGGTCATCGGTATCTTCTATGTTATGACGATCTTCCTTGGCTTCGGTGCTGCCGCATTCGTAGGCAATAGCGCCATCATCGCGCAGGATCAGGCAGGCAACATGGCCGCGCCCCTGCTGGCACAGGCGCTTGGCGGGGACATGATGTTTGCTTTCATTTCTGCTGTAGCCTTTGCCACGATTCTGGCGGTCGTTGCGGGTCTCGTGCTCACTGCGGCTACGGCGTTCTCACATGATTTTTATAATCAAATCTTACGCAAGGGACAGGCGACGGAGAAGGAGCAGATGAACATGGCTCGTTATGCTTCCATCGGAATCTCCATTCTGTCTATTCTGCTTGCGCTTGTCGCGCGAAATCTGAATGTCGCCTTTCTCGTCTCTCTTGCGTTTGCCGTCGCAGCCAGTGCTAATCTGCCGGTTATTTTATACACGATCTACTGGAAAAGATTCAACACCAACGGCGCCATCTGGGCCATGGTGGTTGGTCTTGTCACGTCGGTGGGCCTGGTGCTCGTCAGTCCGAACGTCATTCACCCGGAAGCGGGCAAGGCGATCTTTACTGGCGAACCCCTCTATCCGTTCTCTACACCAGGGCTGATCTCGATTCCGCTAGGCTTCCTCGCTGGTTATGTGGGAACACTGCTTTCCCGCAAGAAAACAATTGAGGAGGACGAGCAAGCAAGCTACGACGAGATTCTGGTGAGGTCCAATACTGGGCTGGATAATACGGTATAGCTAATTCATTATCTTAAATTCAGATGCTTGTATTTTCAGTCATGAAAAAACTGCACCTCTAATGGTAGATCGTACCTACCATTGGGGTGCAGTTTATTTTCAATGTCTATTCAAAGGGGGGCACATTGGATAATTCGAGGTATAAATCATTTCATAAAAGAAATGAAAGTATTTATAAGTCCATGAATGATGTATTGATCTGATACGAATTTGAATTTCATGGTATGTTCCTCGTGGCTGCCTCCAATTTGACCTGTAATGACTAACTGGCCTAACCGACTAACCTTAAATATTATATGTGCATCAGAATCATAATCGTCCAGAGTAATACTACCTAATAAATTTTCTTGCATTTCTCTTAATTTCTCAATTATCAGATTTATTCTTTCTTTTGAGATACAAAAGTTAGACTGACCGCTGAACTCCCCTGATTTTACTCTTATGCTCAAGGTGATATAATCTTCAACTGTATATAAATACTCTAAGCAAAGTAACTGACTATCATTAGATATAACTGCATCTATATCATTCATTTATTCTTCCGCCTTCAACTTTACTATTCAGGCTTTTATTAATTCATAATTTCGAGCTACAACCCAACCACTGAGCCCAAAGGATGATAGTATTTCATAGTAATTATAATTCTCTGTGACTAGTTTTTCTGATAATTCTTCAATGGTGTTATAATCCATCGGCCACGTAGAGTTCTTATATTTATCTAATACATCACGATGATCAATAACAAAATTAGAAATCTCTGATTTTTCAATATCAAGAATAATACTGTTTTCTAATTCAGTTTCAAACATATGGGCAAAAACATCAGAAAACACGACCTTAGTCAGCGATTCAGTTTGATAATCAAATGTGTTCATTATAATCGTACGATTCTTCAAACTAACTTCATAAGATATGATCTCATTATCATGGACACTTGTCATTTTCTTCATCTCCCGCTCTAAATCCCAAGTTAAACGAGCTTGTTAACATTATTCTAGTTAATAGAAACATTAGTTCTAATTCCTAAATCTGGACTTAATCTCATACAAAGTACTCCCTGTTCATCTATAAATAAAGCCTTCCAATCATAATTCTCTTGTTGGTCCAAATAAATCGATATTTCAACACATAGACTTGTTATTTTAGTTACATCTTTAAGATGAACGTCGTCCCATTTCAACATTAAATGCTCAAATAGAGAGCGATACTTATCTTCACTATATCCTACAGCTATTTTTCGTATTTCTTTTCTCATTGTATCTAATTTTAATTCCTGGAAGTGAACCCTACTTGATAAAAACCAATGTAATAAAATATCAGTAGGATTGGCATTAGTTATATACTCCTGATCATCTTCAAAAGCATAACCAAGTCCGTCCCATAATTTCATCAAATCAGACTTTGAAAAGATGAATTGATTTGCGTATTTATAATGCGCATTCATTGGTAGTAATAAGAGATACTCTTCCAAACATTTGATGCTATACAAATAATACGAATATTCTATTCCTGAGAAACCAAAATTCAGATCAAGCCCAAGAACATTATCTACAGAAGTTACTAAGCTATAAGAGGGACCCTCATAAATGATCTGTGACTCTACCTTTAAGGTTACTATTTGATCTGTACCCTCTCCGGTTATTTTGTAGGTGAAGCTATCCATTTTACCCTCCTGACTGGAATAACACTTAAGTATAGAACTTCATCAACTTCGAGGTAATCTCTTCAGGAACGATACAATTTTTAAATTGAAGTGATACTAAATTAGTAATGGCTTCATCCATCGTAAACCACAATTCTTTGTTATAGTCTTTTATCTCGTCACTGAAGCCTGCAACACAAATACCGTAACTCCTCTCTCCCCATATCGCCCATTTCATAGACGAAGACAGCCACACGACCACTTCTGAATTGGATACGATCGAGTCCGCAGGGCTGTCTATAGGACTCTCATTAAGCATATTCCAATATTCATCTGCTGTTGTTCCTTTATTAAGCGTACACCAGTTATACCGGGAGAACTCATTATAGTAGTAGTCTACAGGATGTGGGTCTAAGACAGCCATAATGACATAAGAGTCACCGAATGTATCGATTAGTCGCTTCAGTTCATCCCAAAAGTGATAACTCATTGCATAATCAAAATCAAGTACAGCTGTTTTTTGAAACGGCACTCTAAATACTTGGTTCGGTAGTCGCTGTCGTAAAATACTTTTGAAACGAAGTGTGACGCTTCTTCAAAAACGTTTGTATCTTTTATAAATTGGCTCAATTGGTAGCCCCCTGTCCTCGTCAAAAACACCCCTAATATATCTTCGGTTAAACCCAAGGGTTTTTCCAATATCTATTCTAAGGGGGAGTTTATCTTTCTTGTATTAAAAAATGACTTATTCCTTCAATACAATTAGATCTTTACTTAATATCTCAAGATCCAGAGGCGGCATAGAAATCTTACACTTGAAGTATTTTATTCCATTATAAATACAGTCCTGAAGCTCAATGTTCTGCAAAAAGTACGGGAGTTGATTCCTGGTTAGTTCACGAACAGGCTTCTCTTTATCATAATTTAATGCATGATTGTACTTTATTTGATAACAATTAGAGAATTTTAAAACGACCTCACGATCATCATCCTCATAAATTAGATCCAGTTCATCACCAAAAAAGCTAGTACTTAATCCTTTAACTCTCGCATCCCAATAGTGGGACTCTTCGATCTTCTTTAATAGTTGTTCTGCTTCCATCATGATTACCTCACTTTTTCTCAAGGTTCTATAAATTAGTGTTTTTCTACAAACAGTCCTAAACCTTCAATTCGGGGTATCAATGAATCAATGGATTTGGAAGTATGGAATCCCATTAAATAGTCATATCCAATAAAAACTTTCATTCTCCTAGGATAAAAAACATCAGCACCAAGATCTTCACGTAATTGCAGTCTGCAGAAAGAATCCAATTTATCTTTATCTAACTGCTCTAAGTCATTAGCATTGCTGTATATTTCCAATACTTCTTCAGTATAAAGCTCACGATAATCCTGGATCATTTCCATAAAAGTATCATATGAAAAACTTCGAATCACCTTGTTGATCAACAAAAATGGTGTTTCGAGATAATCCATAACTAAATGAATTGCTTTGATATAACTGTCTTCAACTTCTACATATTTAGCGACAGTCAATGTTTCACCATCAAATGACTTGCCAATGTCACTAATCGCAGTCCAAACTTCCTTATCATCTCCATTTTTATCAACAGTAAGAGGATCATATTTTGTGATTCTATATCTGTGCAAATCATTCACCTATTATTTTCTTTTATTGTCTCCGGATATTGTATAGAGATTATCATTTATTCAATAGCCTGTCGCTACCCTCATGCCTACCCACTTCAACTAACTGTGACCTACGCTGTTTTTCTATGTAAAGCGTAACTTCCTACTAATTTCTGCGTTTAAAATGTGGCAAAGTGCGAGTTCACTTGTCCATAAAGCTATCATTCCAGACATCCAAGAAGGAGAATCAAACAGATGAAACACAAATGGAAGCAAGCCGCTCTCTTCGGTTGTGCCGTTCTTGGCATAACAGCAACGCTTAACTTATCGGGACAAGCTGCTGCAGCGGTGAATACGAGCCCGGATCTCAACACCCTCTTGAAGGACAGCGTAGCGTTGTCGATCGGGAGCCCGAACAGCCTGTCTTTTGGAGAGGCAAAATTCATTGATAAAGAAAATTCCGAAATAACCCCTTATATTAAAAATCAGCGCACATTGACGCCGCTTCGCTTCATCAGCGAGAATCTCGGAGCTACAGTAACTTGGAATCAGGCAGCCTCGACTGTAACGATCAAGGATGGCCCAAATACGATGAAAATTACGCTGGGCAGCAGCACCGTATGGGTTAACGGCAAGAAATCCTTACTGGATGCACCAGCCGAAATTAAGCAGGGCCGTGTCTTCGTGCCGCTCCGTTATATTAGCGAAACCTTGGGACTAACCGTATTTTATGAGCGTGGTCTTATTGTCATTGGTGATAAATCGGTTCTTACACCGAAGCAGGATGCTCAAACGGTCGATTATATTCAGTATGTACTTGCCCCGGATCAGAAAATGCTGCTTACCGAGCATGTTACTGAGGCTGTAAGCCACCCCGACAAGCCGGTCATCTATACGATTGACGACAGCAAATCTCGAATCCGTGCATATGATCTTGTGAATCAAAAACAGGCGGCTGTCTCCCCTGCCTTTAAGGAAACACCAAGAAAGATGACCTACGCAAACGGTGAGTTATACGTCATCTTCACTTACACAGAATACAATAATACGGAGACCGAAGCTGGGGTGATACGGGTGCTTGACCCCGACACGCTGAGTGTTAAGGATTCGTGGGAAATTGATATTACTCCTTACAACATCGTTGCTGACGACAGCGGAAAAGTCTATGTAAATTCTGGTTCCGACAGACAGTACGTGTTCAAGAGCTATGATCGTTATACTCACCAGGAGCTTTCCTCTATACGAAATTATTACAATAAAACCAACATCGTCATGCACCCGGATCAAACTAGAATCTACGGTGTTAATCAAGGGGTAAGTCCAAGAGACATGGAAGTATTTCATGTAAATGAAGGGATATTCACCTCAAGATATGACTCACCTTACCACGGTGATCATGACATGGGTACTGTCATTGCAGTGACTGGCGATGGACGCTATATTATTAACAGCTCAGGCGCTGTATTTACTTCGACCAAAAGCAAGAGCAGTGATATGTATTATGTTGGGGCTATTCCTGCTTTTGATTCCATTGCAACCAGTCCTGACCATGAGGATCAGTTCTTTGTCGTCAAAGGTAATCTGGTCTATCAAATCGACGCAGATACAATGCTGCCTCTGAATACCTTCCGTACAGAGGGCACCGCGGTCCAATTAATGATGTCCAAGGACAAGCTTATTGCCATTACCAAGATCAAAACATCAGGCACCAACATTACCAAATCAGCGATAGAAATGTTGAAGCCTCTATAACCAAGCTATAGTTGCTATATCACTTAAATGAACTTCTCAATTGTTTAAAACATCAAGAAGAGCCTTCCCTTGCGGGTTAGGCTCTTCTTGATGTTTGTTCTTGATCTTTAATGCTATGAAATAAAAGATTCAGCGAATTAATTATCATGATACATATCTCTATTACAAAATAAGAAGCCACAGGTACAAGCCCAGCAGCGTAATAAACAAGGTTGGAATCGTAATCATGATGCCTGTTTTAAAATAAGTCCCCCAGGAGATCTTGATTCCCTTGGCAGACAGTACATGCAGCCAGAGCAGGGTCGCAAGCGACCCGATCGGCGTTATTTTCGGTCCAAGATCAGAACCGATCACGTTCGCATAGATCAGTGCTTCCTTCACCGCATGAGTCGTCTCTACCGCATCAATCGCAAGGGCGCCAATCATTACGGTCGGCAGATTATTCATAATGGATGACAGGATTGCGGCAATGAAGCCCATCCCCATCGTAGCCGCGAACAAACCTTGATCAGCTACAGCACCGATGGCATCCGCCAAAATGTCCGTAAGCCCTGCATTCCGCAGTCCATACACGACGACATACATCCCCACCGAGAAGAACACGATGCTCCACGGTGCACCTCGGACGACCTCCTTGGTCTGAATCGCCGGACTTCTTCTCGCGAGTACAAGGAACAGAATTGCAATGATTCCTGCTACCACCGATACCGGAACACCGACAAACTCACATACAAAATATCCGATGAGCAGCAGTCCCAGCACATACCACGAAATACGGAACAGCTTCGGATCCTTGATCGCTTCAGATGGTGCCTTCAGCTCTGAATCGTCAAACCGCTTGGGAAAGCTCTTACGGAAGAACAGATACAATACGAGGATGCTGGCACCGAGAGAGAACAGACTTGGAACGATCATTCTGCCCGCATATTCGCCGAAGCTGATGCCGAAGAAGTCGGCAGAGACGATGTTAACCAGGTTGCTCACAATGAGCGGCAGTGAAGTTGTATCCGCAATAAACCCGCTTGCAATGATATAAGGGAACACCTTCTTCTCATCGAATCGGAGGGCACGGACCATCGCCAATACAATCGGAGTCAGAATCAAGGCCGCTCCGTCGTTGGCGAAGAAAGCCGATACCAGCGCGCCGAGAACACTGATATACACGAACATCCGAATTCCATTTCCTCTGGCCGCCTTGGCCATATGGAGAGCTGCCCATTCAAAGAACCCGATTTGATCCAGAATCAGGGAGATCAGAATGATGCCAATGAAGGCCAGCGTCGCATTCCAGACAATCTGGGTGACATCATAGACATCTCCGAAGCTCACGACCCCGGCCAGCAGTGCAATAACCGCCCCGCCGCATGCGGACCAGCCGATCGACAGGTTACGAGGCTGCCATATGACAAGTACTAAAGTAATTACAAAAATAACGCAGGCTAATATTGCTGTAGCCACAAATGACATCCCCCATGCTCACGAACTATATTCTTTAAATGCTAATCCATTTCAATATAACGAAACTCATTATATAAGTAATGGCTGATGTTCACAATCATTTTTGAAATGCCATAATCAGACGCAGAAAAGCACCCCTTATCGGAGTGCTCTTTGGAGTGCTCTTCCCTAGTCGCAGGAAAAAATTCAATTACTGCACGCTCGTATACCTCGCATACGCTTCGGTCCGGATCTGAACCAATCGCTCCAGTCCCATATCATTCAGCTGCTTGAGGTATCCATCCCATTCCTCATCAATGTTGCCTTCCGTAATCCATTTGGCACGATTGGTACGGACATAGCCATCAATATCCGTCGTCAGTGTCGGCAGCTCCTGGAACTCCTCACTGCTGTACATGACATTCGGGAATGGTGTCGTCACATAGTCAGCTCCCAGCTTATCAATGACCAGCTTCAGACCATCTCCGACCGTTTCATCCAGAATAATGTTCTGTTCAAAGCTCGGACTGACATATTTCGGTCCAAAATCTCGCAGTGACTGCTCCCAATACCATGCATCTGCGCTCGTACCCTCTGGTGGACTCATCAGTGCATACGTATCATCGTCCTTCTTCTCAATGACAGTACCGATCGCTCCCCAGAAATTCTGGATACTGGCTTCATTCGTATAGAACTGATCTGCCCAGCGGGCGACGACTTCAGGGTATTTGCTGGAAGTCGTGATCAGCAGCTCATTGCGTCTGAAGCTGAGCCCTACAGGGTCTCCTGCCTGATAACGCTGCCCGTCAGGTCCTGCAAGGGTTGGGATCGCCTCATATTCATCCTTCCATTTGCCGAATACCGCATCCGGTATCCACTGGTTCGTGAATCCGATGAGCGCGGCATCCGGGTTCTGATGCTTCGCTGTAGACATCGTATTATCCTGTGTGAACAATTCAGGATCAATCAAGCCTTCTGCATACAGCTGATGCGCCCATTTAATCGCTTCTTTATATTGCTCGGTTACTGGATAGAAGACCGGCTTGCCATCTTGAATCATCATGCTGCTGGCATTAATATCCGTAATACCAAACGGACTCAGCAGATCACTGCTGATATCACCCGAGCCGCTGATCGGGATTTCATCCTGCTTGCCGTTACCGTTCGGGTCCTGCTCCTTGAAGGCCTTGAGCACCTGATACAGTTCATCCGTCGTTTCTGGAACCTCGAGTCCCAGACGATCCAGCCATACCTTGTTAATAATCGGCTGATTCATGGACTTCGGTCTCGAAGGCAGTCTTGCCGGCAGAGAGTAGATTTGCCCATCCGGGAAGGTGCTGATCTTCTTCAGCTCCGGTGTCTCCTCCATAGCAGCCTTCAAATTCGGCATATACTGATCAATATACTCATCCAGCGGACGGAAATAAGCCAGGTTGTTCACAATATCCGAATCCGAGAATACCGCATCACCCAGGATCACGTCCGGGAGCGTGCCGCTCGCCAGCATGATCGATTTTTGCTCACCCCAGTCATTGGAGGACATGACCTGCCAGTTGATCTTGACATTGGTCTGCTGCTCCAAGTCCTTAAGCCACTGGTTTTGCGTAAATGTATCCCCCATATTGCCCCACCGCACCGTCAGCACATCCAGCGTAATCGGTTCATTAACGACAGGCAGCCCCTCTTGATTAAAGACAGCTTCATCTACGGCCTGCGGCTCCTCTGCTGTTTCATTGCTGCAGCCGATCAGCCCCAGGAGCAGTGTTGACGCCAGGACAACCGAAGTCAGCAGCTTCAATCGATAGGCTCTATTCCTATACTTCATCCCCATATTCATCGATCCCCTCTTATAAGATCCAGACCCGATTTCAGAGCACTACAGAATCATGACGACTATTGCTTCACGGCGCCAATCATCACCCCCTGATTGAAATACTTCTGTACGAACGGGTAAATACACATGATCGGCACCGTTGCGACAATAATGACCGCATAACGCATCAGATTGGCAAGACGCAGTGCAACGGCCGCCGCCTCTCCGGTTCCCATACTGGACTGCATCTGATTGGTAATCAGGATATTGCGCAAAATGAGCTGCAGCGGATACAGATTCGGGTCCTTCAAATAGATAAGTGCATTAAAATACGAGTTCCAATGGCCCACCGCCGTCCATAAGGCAATCACAGAGATCACAGCTTTGGACAGCGGAATAACGATCTGCAGGTAGTATCTCAAATTGCCGCAGCCATCGAGCTGTGCCGCTTCCCACAAATCTTCAGGGATGCTGTGCTGAAAAAAAGTCCGGGCGACAATAATGTTATACACGGCAACCGAGAACGGAAGCACCATCACGAGAAAGGTATCATACATATGGAAGTCCCTGATCGTAAGGAAAGTCGGAATGAGCCCTCCATTAAAAAACATCGTGAAGATAAAAAAGAGCGAGATGGCTCTGCGGCCAAACAAATCCTTGCGGGATAACGCATAGGCTGCGGATATATTCACCACAAGGCTGATGACCGTACCAATGACCGTATACAGAATCGTGTTCCGATACCCAATCCATATATTCTCATGCTTTAGCAGCTCCTGATAGCCTGCCAGTGTGAACCCTTTGGGGAACAGCCACACCTGACCGTTCGCCACAGCTGCCGGATCACTGAACGAGGCGATGATAATAAAATATATCGGATACATGAGCACAATGAGCAGCATGACAGCAAACACATACATAGCAATCTCCAGCACTCTATCCGAGGAACGATTGTTAACAGGCCGGGCCGCTTGCCGGGGCGCATCCACATGGTCCACTCTTTATTCCTCCTCTCCTGTAAGCTTCCTACCACAGGCTGTTTTTGCTGTATTTCTTGGATATCTCATTCACCATGATGAGCAGGATGAAATTAATGATCGTATTCGCGAGGTTAATGGCGGACGAGAAGCTGTACTGGCTGCTGAGCATCCCTATCTTATAAACATAAGTGGAGATAACCTCACTTGAGGAGATGTTCAGGTTGTTCTGCATCAGGTAGACCTTCTCGAAACCGACACCAAGCAGGCTCCCCACTCTCAGGATCAGCAGTGTGACGGCTGTCGGCATGAGCATCGGCAGGTCGATGTACCATATTTTTTGCCACCGGCTTGCTCCGTCCATCGTGGCCGCTTCGTACAGACTCGGGCTCACGGCAGACAACGCCGCAATGAAGATAATGCTGTCCCAGCCGGTATGCTGCCACACATCGGACCATACATATACACTGCTGAACAACCCCGGTGATCCCATTAGATTAGGAGCCTCCGCGCCGAACAAGCGGTAAATGTGGCCGATCAGCCCTGTGCTTGGCGATAAGAGGATCAGTAGCAATCCCACCATAACGACGGTCGAGATGAAATGCGGCATATAGGTTACGGTCTGAAAAAAACGCTTGAACCGGTTCTCCCTCATCTGGTTGATCATCAGTGCAAGCATAATGGGAATCGGAAACGTGGCCAGACTGTACAAGCTGAGGATCAGCGTATTCTTGATCGTCGTATCAAATTGATAGGAATTGAAAAACTTCTCGAAGTACTTGAGCCCTGCCCAGGGACTGCCGCCGATGCCAAGGGCCGGACTGTAGTCTTTGAAGGCAATGACGATGCCGTACATCGGAATGTAAGCAAATAGCAGCAGCAATATTACAGCAGGCAGCAGCAGCAAATATAGACCCCAATTCCGCTTGATCTGCTGCACCGCAGGTACTCTTTTCCGATGACTCTGTTTTACACTTAAACCCGCTGTTCTCACATCCGCTCCCCTTTCCTGTCAGCTGCTTATCGAAGCGCTTTCAAACTTAACTCTCTTTTCATGTCTTGAGTATACTCTGCGTGAAGGGTACGTACTGGACTTGTAACCGAGAGGATTCGGACCTTTCTACCGCCCAGCTCCTCTAATCTGTCCTTACACGGCTCGTGCATTATGGGGGATTACGGACTTCTTCATGCACAATCCAGACTTTGTGCAAAAATGACCTGACAGCCATGTTCTTTTGACAGGAGAGGAATTATAATATCAATACCATATAATAAAACGCTTACATTATAAGCGTCAGGAAAGGAAGCTTGACGATGGATAGGGTAATCAAGCATACGCACCGAAGGTCACATCCCATCCGGCATTATGTCAAAATCACGCTCCTGATCACGATCTCCGCTCTTCTGCTTGATCTCGCCATCAGCATGGCCTCCATCTCGATTGTTAAACAGCAGTCCACACGTTACCTCCAGGATACGGCCGATCTCTACCTGACAAGAATCAATCATGACTTTGATTATATCAATCATTATATGGGCTGGACGCTGGCCAACGACGACAACATTGAAGCACTGGTACCCAAGCGGCAGGACGTTAACTACGACGAATTTCTCGCAGCCAATGATAACCTGCGCAAACGCTACACGGAGCTGCAGAAAAATTACGGGCCCGCGTACAATTTCTTCTATTATTCCAGCGATGAGAAGCTCCTCCGCAATTACGCGCCCATGAGCATCACTTATCCCGAGTATCAGGAGCTTGGACAGCAATTGGTCAGCTATACAAGTGATCCCAATGTCTATGACAAGTTCTATTCCAACTGGACGCCCATTCTCATTCAGGATAAGTACTACATTATCAACATCGTGCCTTATCATGAGCAATACCTGATGTGTCTTATTTCTGCGGATGATCTCATCGCGCCGCTAAGACAGATTAATTTAGGAAAGAACGGCTTCTCTACTCTGGTTGATCAGGACGGCAGAATCTTGTCCAGTCCTGCAGCAGATATGGAACAGAGTCAAGAATCCGGGCTCAGCTTCCCATTCATCTCAGGTCCACGGACGACCGTAAGCAAGGCGTTCACCGATTCTACCATTAACGTGAGAATGTTCATTGAGTTCGGCGCATTTGAGAAGATTATGGTCGCTCAGCTCTTGATCCTGCTCCTGTTCGTTCTCGTCGCGTCCTCTCTGATCATTGTCGTTATGTATTTCAAGGGCAGAGTGCTGAAGCCAATCCAGCAATTCTCCAAAAACCTCTCGAGGATGGCAGAGTCCAGCGAGCCGCTGGACTTCACCAGCAGCCCCATTATTGAGCTGTCGGAAGCAGGATTACAATACAGAAATCTCATCGAGCAAATGAAACAAATCAAGATCGATATGTATGAACAGGAGCTGTCCAAGCAGCAGGTACAGCTTGAATATATGAAAATGCAGATCAGGCCGCACTTTTTTCTCAACTGCCTCACCAACATCTACAGTATGGCCCAAATGCAAATGCACAAGGAGATCGAGTATATGGCCCTCTCCACCTCCTCGTACTTCCGGTATATTTTCCAGAATAACGATCACTTTGTACGGCTTGGGGACGAGATTGAGCATGTTACAACCTATCTTGAAATCCAAAAGCACCGGTATCGGAATGCCTTCAGCTACGACATTAAGGGAAGTGACGCTGTCCGGGAGATGCTGCTTCCTCCACTCGTGCTTCAGACCTTCATAGAGAATGCCGTGAAATATGCCGTATCGAGAGATAACAAGCTGCAGATTCAGCTGCAATTGGAACAGAAGATGGATAGCAGCCGCCGTGTCCTCAAGATTGTAATTGAAGATTCAGGACCCGGATTTCCCGCAGAAATTCTGGAGCAGCTTCAGGCTGGTCAGCCGCTTGAGATGCTCCAAGGGCATAGAATCGGGATTATGAACACGCTGAAGCGGCTGGAGTCACTGTATGATGGAGAAGCCCGGGTGGTTTTTTCGAATCGCAGGTATGGCGGTGCCTGTATTCAGCTGTTTCTGCCACAGCCCTTGCAAGCCCAACTTGAAGGAGAAGGAAGGTACAAACATGAATGTATTGCTAGTGGATGATGATTACTTTGTCGTTGCTGCACTGGAGCAGAAGATCGACTGGAGCGCTCTATCCATTGATCAGGTCTACACTGCCTACAATATAGCCCAAGCCAGAGAGATCTTGTTGCAGCAGGATATTGAGATTATGGTATGCGATATTGAAATGCCGCAGGGCAGCGGGCTTGAGCTTCTAGCCTGGATTCGGGAGGAGAACTATGCAGTCCAAACGATCTTCCTAACAAACTATGCCGACTTTAATTACGCGCAGAAGGCGATCGAGCTGCAAAGCTTTGACTATTTTCTGAAGCCGATCGCCTTCGACAAGCTCACGCTGATCCTGTCCAAAGCGATATACAAGGTGCGGGAACAACGAAGGAATGAATCAGCGATTAAGGAGGGGCAGCTCTGGCAGAAAAATCAGCGCAAGCTGGTGGAGCATTTCTGGAGACAGCTCAGCACCGAGAAGAAAAATGCCCCAAGCTCAGCAGCTCTGGCTGAGGCGATCATTGAGCAGAGTCTGCCATATCAGTTGTCCGACCCGTTCCTGCCTCTGCTGATATCCATCTATGCTTACGACCAAAGCCTTGGCAAGGAAGACAAGGCTTTGTTCAACTATGCTCTTCATAACGTACTCACGGAGCTATTTCATCATCCCTCCTTCACCTTGGAAGCTATGATTGAGGTCAAAGACAATCACTATTTTGTCATCCTCAGATGGTCTTCAGATGAAGAAGCCGCTCTTATCGAAACGGCGTGTACCTCCTTTATTCAAAAAGCAAACCGTTTCCTGAAATCCGATGCCTCGTGCTGCATCGGCGTAACCGCCCCCCTGCCAGAGCTGTACCAAGGAATACAGAATTTACTTCGCATGAATGAAGACATCATCAAGCACCGCAATCAAATGCTATATCTGGAGCAGTACCCTCAGGCAGAGGGAGTAAAGGCAGCCGTCTATACAGCGCCGGATTTGACACGGCTTGAAGAATGGCTGCATAAGGATGATCCGGTGTCGTTCTTGATTGAGGCGAAGTGCTGCCTGTATGACCTGATTGCGAACGGGCAGGGTCAAATCTTAAGTGCTTCCGTACTCCGTCTATTCCGATTAGACATGATTCAGCTCGTCTATTCCTATCTAAAGAGCAGAGAAATCCAGGCACATAAGCTGTATACCGGAAAAATTCATGATCAGTTATACGAAGCGTCCCTCTATTCAATAGAGGATATGGAGAAGTATATTGAATACCTGATCACAACTGCAGCGGAATACCGTCGTTATGCAGCCCAGCAGGACTCCGTCGTCGAGGAGATCAAGCAGCATATTCATAAGCACTGCGGTGATGAGCTGACAAGGAACAGTTTGGGGGAAATGGTATATCTGAACCCTGATTATTTGGCACGCATCTTCAAGAAGGAGACCGGCATATCGCTCGGCGCTTACATTATTCAGACCCGGATCAGAAGTGCACGTCAGCTGCTGGAGAGTACATCACTATCCGTCTATTCCATCGCCGGGAAGGTCGGATATGCTAATTATCCCTATTTCTCCAAGCTGTTCAAGCAGGATGTTGGCTGCACTCCAAGTGAATATCGCAAGCTGAGGCAGGAAGCAGCCACCAGCATGTAGCCAGCTTGATTCTCAGACTGCAGCTTTCGTAGACCGCAATTTTCGTAGACCGCAATTTTCGTAGACCGCAAAAGCCCGGAGTTCCCTATCGGAACGCGGGCTTGAGCTCTAGATATCAATGTCATATTCCATTCTCTTCGCCGTCTGTCTCGCTGTCTCTTGACCACAGAAGCGCGATACGAGATGGAAGGACATATTAATACCTGCCGATATCCCCCCTGAGGTTACAATATCTGCTTCATCCACATATTTAACACCCCGCAGCACCTCTACTTCTGGAAACTCCTGCTCGAGACGCTGAGTATCCATCCAGTGGGTTGTAGCCTTTCTGCCGTCCAGCAATCCAGCTTGAGCCAATAATAGCGCTCCCGTGCAGACTGAAGCCATTACAGTGACTGATTTCTTCTGCTCTCTGATCCAGCTGATCACCTCCGGATTGTGAATTTCGATCTCCTCTGCTCCTTTCCCTCCTGGAATGATCGCAATGTCGAGCTTCGGATGGTTTGTCAGGAGATAATCACTTTTCACTTTGAGCCCATTTCGTGCAGAGAGCAGCTCATCCTTCTCTGAAATCGTAATCACGTTGAAGCATTTTTCTCCGCTATCTAGAGCGCTTGCAAGTGAGAACACCTCAAAGGGTCCTGCAAAATCGAGAACCTCTACCTCATCAAATAACAGAATTCCTACTGTCAGCTGCTTCATGGTACTGCCCCCTTTTATAAGAACTTATCATCTAATATATTCTCATAGATTACTATAAAATAGTTCTTCTATACCAGATATCAATTGACGATGATAATCGTTATCAAATATAATAAGCGAAGATAAACCCGATAGGCAATTGTACAACTGACTATGCGGAAAGAAGGAACGTAAATGATGAGCGAACAGCTTGAATTATATGATGTGACGATCATCGGCGGGGGCCCTGCCGGTATGTATACGGCTTTTTACAGTGGAATGAGAGATTTGAAGACCAAGCTGATTGAGGCACGGGAAGAGCTGGGCGGCCGAATTCTGATCTATCCCGAGAAGATGATCTGGGATGTGGGCGGATTAACCCCTACTCTCGGTAAAGACCTGATTAAGCAACTGTCTCAGCAGGCGATGACCTTTGATCCGACGATTGTACTCGGACAGCATATTACCGGGCTGGAGCGTCAATCAGACGGCACCATTATTCTGACATCAGCAACAGGCGAGCGTCACTGGACCAAGACCGTTGTCATGGCCATCGGCTATGGTATTCTCGAAATGGCGAAGCTCGAAATTGAGGGTGCAGACCGCTACGAAGTAAGCAATCTGCATTATACGGTACAGGAGCTGGAAGTATTCCGCGGCAAGCGTGTGCTCATCTCCGGCGGCGGTGATTCTGCCGTGGATTGGGCGAATGCATTGGAGCCGATCGCAGAGAGTCTGATCGTCGTTCATCGGCGGGATCAATTCGGCGGTCATGAGCGCAATGTGGTGAAGATGAAGGAATCCTCCTGCATGGTGCGCACGCCTTATGCTATTGATTCACTGCACAGTGCGAACGGAACGGATATTAACGAAGTGAGCATCCGCCATGTGGAGACAGGTGAACAGGAACGGATCGAAGTCGATGCCGTCATCGTTAATCATGGGATGCGCTACAATTTTGGCCCGATTCGAGAATGGGGCATTGAAATGGGAGATTGGACTTGCAAAGTAGGGAGCAGCATGAACACGAACATTCCGGGTGTATTTGCTGCAGGTGATTTTGTGGATTTTGAAGGTAAGGTGCGTCTCATCGCAGGTACATTCACTGATGCCGTAAGTGCACTGAATGGAGCGAAGCTGTACATAGAGCCTGAAGCTGATAAATACGCCTACGTCTCCTCCCATAACGCGAAATTCAAAGAGAAAAACAAACAGCTCGGTGTTGTGGAGCAACACGAACACTAAGATAAGACCGGTCCTTCTTGAGAAGGCACCGGTTTTTTTGTCTGCAGGATATAAGGACAAGATATTGATATTTCGTGCTAAAATGCTGCAAGAGTCTCAAGCGCTTGAACCTATAGTATATAAGCATACGAGATTTCAATCGAAACGAGGAATGGTTATATGACACAATCAACAACAGCTTTCTCAAACGTTCAAGTCGGTGTCGATTATTATCCTGAGCATTGGGATGAGACCATGTGGGAGCAGGATGCCGCGCTCATGCAGACGACAGGTGTGAAGCTCATTCGGGTTGCCGAGTTTGCTTGGAGTCGTCTTGAGCCTGAAGACGGTCGATTTGATTTTGCCTGGCTGGATCGCGCGATCGATATCTTTCACCGCTACGGCATCCAAGTCGTCATCGGTACACCGACGAATACACCTCCACGCTGGCTTACGAGCATGCATCCAGATATTCTGCCTATCCAGCACAACGGAGATATAGTTCAGCCTGGTGTCCGAGGACATCGCTGCTTCAACAGCCCCTCCCTGCTCCAGTACAGTATCCGGATCGTCAGCGAGCTTGCCAAGCACTATTCTAAGCACCCGGCGGTATGCGGCTGGCAGATTGATAATGAATACTGGCTGCTGGAATGCCACTGCCCCTCCTGTAACACGAGGTTTCGAGAATGGGCAGAGGCAAGATACGCATCGCTCAAGGAACTGAACGATGCATGGGGAACGGTTGTGTGGAGCGGCGAGTACAGTGACTGGAGCGAGATCACCACTCCGCTCGGAGGGACAGCGAATCAGAACCCCTCCTTCCTGCTGGAGTATCACCGCTTTCAGTCCGATTCAGCACTTAGGTTCCAGCGTAAACAGATGGAGGTCATCCGTCAGTATGCGCCCGGGCATTTCATTACTCACAATTTCCACAGCTATCCGCAGAAGATGGATATTCATCTCCTCGGAGCAGAGCTGGACTTCGCTTCCTTCGACTATTATCCGAATACATCACCGGACAAGACAGCGACCGGACCTTACAGCGGAGCGTTATCCCTCGATCTGACCCGCGGCATCAAACGCCGCAACTTCTGGATTATGGAACAGCTCAGCGGACCTCCAGGCTGCTGGTTCCCGAATTGGCGTACGCCTTATCCCGGCTTTATTCGTGCCTTCTCCTGGCAGACGATTGCACGCGGAGCCGATACTGTCGTCCATTTCCGCTGGCGCAGCGCAATTCAGGGAGCTGAGCAATTCTGGCATGGACTCATTGATCACAGCAATGTACCGGGCAGAAGATTCAAGGAGTTTGCAGATCTATGCCGGGAAGTGAACTCCGTTGCTGCACAGCTGGAAGGAACAACCCTGCGAAATGATGCAGCTATTCTATACTCAAGTGACCAGCTCGTTGCCCTTGGCAGCCAGAAGCCCGTCGATGGTTTTGACTATTATGAGAATATCAAAGCATGGCACAGAGCGTTAACGAAGCTCGGTATTGGCGTTGATGTCATCCATACGAAGGAAGCACTGGAGGGATACAAAATTCTCCTTGTCCCTCATCTCTATCTTCTCGATGACCATCTAGCCGGACGAATTGAGCAATTCGCAGCGAGAGGCGGTACCGTCATATTGACACATCGCTCAGGGGTTAAAGACCATTTAAGCGTTTGTCACATGCAGCCCCTTCCAGCGCTGCTGTCTAATTGTGCGGGTGTTGTTGTGAGTGAGTACGATCCTATCGGAAATGATGTCCATCACATCCGGACAAGTGATCAGAAGCAGTTCACTTCTACACAGTGGAATGATCTGCTCGAACCGGTCACCGCAGAAGCCATCGCATGGTATGCGGATGATTTCTACGAAGGGGTACCTGCTGTGACAAGGAACCGCTACGGTAATGGGACAGTCTATTATGTAGGAACCCAGCCTGACGATGCTTACATGGAACGACTGATTCAAGAAGCTGCCGAGGGAGCCGATCTACCGTACTACGAGAATCTGCCAGAAGGCGTGCAATTGTCTGTACGCCAGAACGAGACGAAGGCCTATCTCTTCGTGCTTAATCTAAGCCGGCAGGAAGCTGTCATTGATCTCGGGTATTCCTATGTCAGCTTATTAACCGCTGGCAAGCAGCCTTCCACCTTAGTCCTGCCACCGTATGGGGTTGAGATACTAAATATCTCCACACCATCCTGAAGTAAGAAAGTACAGGGATGATCACAGAGATAAGAAAGAGCATTGTTGTGCATTAAGCGCCAAGCAAAGAAGCCCGATCAATGATCAGGCTTCTTTTTATATTTTTAAACTTGGGGGTAATCCTTCCTTAGATGTTCTTACTTTTGCTGTGCGGGAATGAATAGAGCAATAATACCGAGGCCGGCAAATAGTGTGAAACTAAAAGGATAGCTTGACATTTCTATCGTGCTCCCGGCAATAAGAGAACCCAGGGACTGACCGATTCCTAATGCTAAGAAAGATAAGCTGACACCTAATGCTGGTAAGATGGTGAAGATTCTCGTCGCCCAAACAATAAATAAACCTGTAAGAAAGATATATGTGCTCCCGAACAACCCAGCTGAAATGTAAACTGTAACCTGATTAGGGACCGTAAGGAGCAGGATTGAAATCAGCATGACAACAAGAAGTAACCGGTACGACCTTGACAAGCCCAGCCTTTGTATGAAGCCCCCTGCAAATCCGCCCATTATGCCTGCTATACCTAATATAATCCAGAAAACAACACTCTCATTGGTCGTAAATCCATATTCACTGGTAATAAAGCTTCTGGAAAATGTCCAATATATAGACGAACTAATACCGATCACAAGAGACGCTGTAATCAAAAATTTCGCCTTGTTTATAGCCGACAGCCATTTTGTTTGTGAACGAGCGGATGACTTCTTATCTTGATCAGACGGGATAACCAAATAGTTCCATATCCATACGATGACAGCGATGAATGCAAAGAAGTAGTACGATAGCCGCCAATGCTCTGTAAATAGCAAAACAACAGGTCCTGTTAGAATAACACCAACACTGGTTCCACTATTGATCCACGTGTTTCCTTGATCAAGCTCTTTATTGGACAACGTATGCTGCGCCATCTGACTTAAGGCAGGTGAAGCCAATCCACTTCCCAAGCCTGCTACTAACATACTAATCACTAAATGTAAAAAAGATTGTGAAGCAGCAATGCCTAATAGTCCCAATACCGCTGTCATGCCAGCAATCAGATTCACCTTATACTGTCCTGCTCTCTCAATTAAGAATGATGAAATTAGCAGAGCCAACGAATAGGATACATAAGCTGTTGATCCCACAATCCCACCTTCGCTCTCACTTAAGCCTAACGAATCGGATATATTGGGAAGAAATAGCCCAAAGCTTAAACGAGCCAATGCATAGGTCACTGCAATCATTCCCAGTGCAGGAAAAACAATTCTCCACATAATGAATGTTCACCTCATCTACAAAAGAATTGTATGAATCGTTTTTCTGTGGAATAAGAGTTCATTACCCTTTTATTTCAGAAATTAACTTTTTGAAAGAATACGCTGTTTCCAGAATAAGCATGAAAAAAGAGAAGCCAGATCATATCGATCTGACTTCTCATCCCTTCTAACATTTCTGACTATAGCTGTTCCTTTACCCAGACGGACATTTCGCCCATATCCCGATTCGCCCAGGCATAATACGGAATGAACTTGATTTGCGCCTGCTTCAGCGGTACCGGCTCATCATATTGATACAGTGCTTGACCCCAATGATCCATATTCATCCGCAGCGCTTCTCCTGAGATGGCTACAATTCCCCCGGCAATGGCAGGATCATCGCTCACATGCAGCTCGCTGTCCTGCGGCAGGATCAGCTGCTGAAGCTGCGCCCCATTATCTGCTTCCTCGATACAGTAGACGAACGGACCGCGCTGGAGTGCAACCTTACCCGCGTTTCCTTTGATCAGCGGATGACTTCTAACGCGCTTAATTGGCATCTCCATCACCAGCTCAACCCGGTCACCCGATTTCCACACCCGTTCGATGACGGCATAACCACTCGCGATCTTGTTTGTCACATCGTAAGCCTCGCCATTAACCGTCACCTGTACATTCGCTGCCCACTGCGGTATACGGAGTGCGATACCGAATTCTGCAGATTGATCTACTTCCATCTCGAAGCTGGCCTTGCCTTCCCAAGGAATGCTGGAATCCTGCTTCAGCACCATCTTAGTTCCCGCCACTTCAATCGCAGCTTCACCGCCGATGTATAGATGGGTATATACGGTCTTGTCCTGCACCGAATAAATATATTCACCGAGCGAAGCCAGCAGTCTTGCGATATTCGGCGGGCAGCAGGCACAGCCGAACCACTCCTGACGAACCGGCTTGATATGGTTGTAATTGTGGTTTGCGCCGCTGCACACCTTAGGATTTACCTCCAGCGGGTTGACATAGAAGAAGCGCTTGCCATCTCTCGACATCCCCGCAATGACGGTGTTGTAGAGCGCGCGCTCCATCACTTCCGCGTAAGCACTGTCAGGCTCAAGCTGCAGCATGCGCTGCGCGCTGAACACAAGACCGATGGAAGCACAGGTCTCGGAATATACCGTATCATTCGGCAGATCATAATCGACCGAGAAAGCCTCGCCCTGCGCCATGGAGCCGATGCCGCCTGTGACGTACATTTGCTTGGAGACGATATTATCCCATAGCTTCCGGCAAGCCTCAAACAGGGATGTATCGCCCGTTTCACGTGCAACGTCTGCCATGCCGGCAAGCATGTATACGACACGTACCGCATGCCCCTTCGCTACATCCTGCTCCCTTACCGGCTTATGTGCCTGATAATAGGCCTCATCGAGCTGCAATTTGTTATTACTCCAGATCGTGGTCCAGCCCCTGCGCTCTGCTTCTGCCTCGAAGAAGCTTGGCTTCTGTCCTCTCTCATCTATGAAGTACTTGCTCAGCTCCAGATACTTCTTCTCCCCTGTCACTTCATACAGCTTAACAAGTGCCAGCTCAATCTCCTGATGGCCGTCATAACCTCGAATCTGATCCGGACCATACCCGAATACACGCTCTATGTCATCCGCCGTACGGCAGCATATATCGAGCAGCTTGCGCTTGCCTGTCGCCTGATAATACGCAACACCTGCTTCGATCATGTGACCTGCTGTGTACAGCTCATGGCATTCCGTCAGATTCGTCCACTTCTTATCTGGTTCTTTAATGGTAAAGTAGGTGTTCAGGTAGCCGCTGGATTGCTGTGCATCCCCGATAATATCAATCATGCCGTCTGCAATCTGTTCCAGATCCGTATCCCGCTCATTGATCAAGAGATAGGCGACGGCCTCCAGCCATTTGGCCACATCGGTATCCTGAAACACATAGCCGTAGAATTCCCCTTCCTGAAGACCAGCAGCAATCTTAAAATTGCTCACCGCCCCGCTTCGCTCTGCTCCTTCCACCCGGTCGTTAATCGCTTCCCATTGATAGGGCACAACCACATCCCTGACTAAATCTATGTAATAGCTCCAGAAGTCGTCCTTAATGCTTACTTGCTTCATGGATACCGGCTTGATTCTGTTCATCCGTGCAGTTTGTCCCATACGTATTGCTCCTTTTCATCAGAAGTTGATTCCATTTACTGTTCGACTTCATTTTATGCGTTACAATAGAACAGGAATATAGCTGATACCAACCTGATTTTTATAAAATATCACACAAGCATAGAATAAGGAGCTCATGAATATGCAAGGGAATGGACATATCTATTTCGCCGCGCCTCCCCTGCCCTATTATTTGGAAAGTGGTGCGACAGAATATGCAGCCGGCGACCAGCATCCGAACCGTAACAATCTCGGGATCTTTGATCTGATTCTAGTGGAATCGGGCTGTCTCTACATCGGTGAAGAGGGTACTTCCTGGGCATTGACATCAGGGCAAACGCTGCTTCTACTGCCGGACAAGCATCATTATCCTGTACAGCAGTCAACCGGGCATACCCAATTCTACTGGATACACTTTCAAACCATAGGAGAGTGGATGCAATCGGATCAGGAGGGATTCCATATGGATCAAAATGCACATTATGAGCGTTTCCTGACCTCACCCTACATGCTGCATCTGCACAAATCGTGGACCCTGCCCTATCCAGAACAAGCCTATCGGCTGATGAACAAGCTGAATGCAGCGGCAACCGAGCGTCAGTCCCGTGCATTTTGGACTCAGCAGCAGACCTTCGAGGAGCTTCTCCGATTGATGGATATACGTCAGAACGACGCTTTTGCAGGTCCGGTGATCGCGCTTGCGGAGCAAGTAGAGTCCTATATCAAGAACCATTACCGTTCCGAAATCACGAGCACTACACTGACCGATGCCTTCAATTTTCACTACAACTACATCACCCGCTGCATGAAGCAGGTATATGGAGTAACTCCTGGAGAGTACTTGATGAAATACCGCCTGGAGCAAGCGAAGCTGCTTCTGCTGCAAACCGAATGGCCGGTTGCCGAAATAGCGGTTCAGGTCGGATTCGAGAATATCCCCTACTTCTCTGCCTGCTTCAGCCGGCATATCGGTGTGTCCCCTACCAAGTTCCGTAAGCAATATACGATATAAGAGCTGCTATAGTCAGCCCATGAGACGTGCCATGTCGCACGTCTTTCCTGCTTCCAGATGTCGTCGGATAATAAAAAACAATAAAATTGTGACCACGGATCATGGTCGCCAGTCTAATTAATATCAAGACAAAAACAACGAAAGGAGCAAACGTTGTGGAGATAGCAGTTCTAGCCGCGAAGGCAGCAAAAGGCGATTCCGATGCTTTTGTTCAGCTCGTACAGCAATTGGAAGGATCACTGTATTATATGGCAAGATCCTTGCTGGGCAAGGAAGAAGATGTTGCAGATGCTCTGCAGGAAACGATATTAAAAGCCTTTAAATCCATAGGCACTTTACGAGAACCGAAATTTTTCAAGACATGGCTCTTCCGAATTCTGATTAATGAATGTAACAATATTGGTTCCAAACGCTCCCGTACGATCGCTTACGCCGAAATACCAACCACAGCTGCTTCGATGGGCGGCTACGAAATGGTCGATCTAAGAGAGTCCGTTGAACGGCTTGAGGAGCCCCAGCGCACTGTAGTTATTCTTCATTATTTTGAAGACCTCCCACTCCGTCAGGTAGCTGAGGTTCTCAGCATTTCAGAGAGCGCCGTCAAGATGCGGCTGTCGAGAGCAAGGCAAGCGTTGAAGCACAGTTTACCCAATATCCAAGAAGGGAAGATAAACTATGGCAGCATTTAATATGGAGAAAGAACTTAACAAGGTTGACGTGAGCAATACGGAGATCTCACCCCTGGTCCGGGCAAGGCTCGATGAGACCTATGCCTCTCTGACAGTACAGAAGCAGCATACGACACGGAGGAGATCCTCCACCCTGCGCCGGGCCGTATTAACAGCGGCAGCTGCGGGTATATTGGGTGTCGGGGTGTTCGCTTCCGGCTTCATATCTCCCGTGATGGCAGCTTCCATTAAGAGTATTCCCATTATCGGAAGCCTCTTCAGCATCATTGAGACAGACAGCGGCCTTCGTGCCGGTGGAGAGCTCGGACTTGCAACTAACGTTAACGATGCCGTGTCTTATGAGGATGTAAAGCTCGAAGTCACAGAGACGCTGTATGACGGCACACGAGCGGCTTTTATTGTGAATGTAACTGCACCGAATTTGGATAACGGAACCTATGATAATGGCAGGAAGACGATGAAGCTTAGCAATGCGATTGAGAATGTAACTCTATCCATTAATGGCAAGACTGAGGGGGAAGCCGCTTCTGTATTAGAAGGAGGACTCTTCTACGGAGGTGCGGGTGAGGCGCATCCGAATACGCTTGTATTCGAGCAAGTGCTGAGTCCAACAGATACGAACAGCTTACCAGACCGCTTTACCTCGAAGGTCAGCATCAAGCTGGATGGAATAGATCATGAGTTCAACGTGGATGTCCCTTTTGAGAAGAACAATGTAGAAACCATCGCGCTTAATCCTAATACTGCCATGACGAAAGAGGATCTTACCTTTGGCGTTGCAAATGTTTCCGTATCCCCTATTACGACCCGTTTGACCACATCCATAGCACTTAATAGTGCCAGCTCATTGACTCAGCGTGAGGAAGAGCGTTTACGTGAGATTGGGATCGCGGTCTATGATGATCAAGGCAGACAGCTGACCGCATTGTCCGGGGATGGAGTATATGAGGGTAACCGTCTTATTTTTGACCGGCGCTATGCAACTACCACGGGTGAGAGCAAGTACCTCATCATTAAACCTTTTATAATTAAGGATGACTTTGCAGAGGATGTGCAGGAAGATCAGTTCATTGCAGGACTGGAAACCAAGATTGACCTGTCGGGGAACTGAGAAAGTAACTGTTGCTCTAAAATAACAGAGTTATATAGAAAACAGACTGCGATATGCAGTCTGTTTTCTTGTGTTTTGTGTTTTGTGTTCTGTATTCTGGATTCTTACGTCCAAGCCCAGAGAAATCCATCCCGATCCCAGGCAATTCTTCCTTTATGCAGCTTACGAAATGCCTTCTTCACTTCCTTCTCCAAGGAAGCATTTCCATTCTCATTCACATATACAAACTCTTCTCCAAAGTGCTCTCGTACATATTCAATCGCCTCTGTCTGATAGAGATTCCCTTTGAACCGGATCGTCTCTACCATCCATTCAGCAACCTGCTGTGGTGTATATTCCATATATTTTGATTTCTCCTTGAGCTGCCACTTATTTTATCCCATACGACTTCACGACATTAATCCTACACATCATGTATATTTCTTATGATGAACTTTCCTTTGCTTAGACATTCGTGATAAAATTAAAAGATGTGCCATTTGATACATATACAATTGAGAATGATACAGGATGCTCCTATTTTAATCCATCATCTCCTGTAAATAAAGATTTTGCGTCAATCTAGATCTTCTACAGATGAAATGGCAGGATGCAAAATCCTTAAATATATAAAAAACAAAAAGGGAGAGTTAAATGAAGAAGCACGGATTGCTGGAACATATTCGCAAGATCATTATGATTATTATCGGTGCGGTCATCACTGCTTACGGGCTGGAAGCCGTACTCATTCCTAACGATGTTATCGACGGTGGTGTGACAGGTCTCAGTATCATGGGATCCTCTCTGTTCGGACTTCCGCTTGGCGTATTCCTCTTCGTCTTGAATATTCCTTTTGTCTATCTCGGCTATAAGCAGGTCGGTAAGACCTTTGCCTTAATGAGTGTTGTCGGGATTGTTGCTCTGTCTATATCTACGGTGGTTCTGCATCATGTGGATACGATTCTGGGACCAGAGGACCCGCTCCTCGTTGTCCTGTCTGGCGGAATGCTGCTCGGGATCGGGATCGGGATTGTACTGCGTAACGGGGGTGCGCTGGATGGCTCTGAGGTACTGGCTGTTCTCGTATCACGCAAGATCCCTTTCTCTGTCGGAGATATTATTCTATTCCTTAACGCCTTCGTCTTCATTGCGGCAAGCTTCGTGTACAGTCTGGAAAGTGCATTGTACTCTGCTCTGACCTACTACATTGCGAAGAATGTGATCGATATCATCCAGGTCGGTCTGGAAAAATCCAAATCGGTACGTATTGTCAGTCAAAAATCGGTGGAGATCGGGGATACCATCCAATCCCGCCTGGGGCGGAACGTAACCTATACCCCTGGCCGGGGCGGCTTCTCTAATGAACAATCAGAAATCCTTAACTGTGTTATCAACCGTATGGAAGAGAACAAGCTGCTGACCATCGTCAAAGACATTGACGAAAGTGCCTTTGTTGTCATCTCGGATGTATCCGAGGTTCGCGGCGGCAACTTCAAGAAACGAGACATTCACTAGTATACAAAATACAAAAGCCTGTCCATCAGCTCTTCAGCTGTTAGACAGGCTTTATTGTTATTTCGTAGCCGGTTTACGGAACTTCACGATCGATGTGACGATCAATACCACCAGTACAGCTAAACAAATACTGATGCTGAAGCGGTTCTGGTCATCAATCAGGAAGCCGCACGCAATCACCGACAGGCAGATAATCGTAAAGGTCGTAATGTACGGGTAGCCCCATACCTTAAAGGACGGCTGTATAGGATACTGCTTCCGCAGCTTAAGCTGGGATGAAGCAATGCAGATCCACACGAGCAGCACAGTGAAGCCTGGCACAGCCATGAGAATCCGGAACAGCTGATCCTGGGAAATCAGCCCCAGCATGGACCCCCCGATCAAAATAACAGCACACAGCAGCAGTGTATTATAAGGACTGCCCTTGCGGCTTGTTTTGGTCAGTGCCTTCGGTGCTTCTCCTGCTGCTGCCATGGAATAGAGCATCCGGGATGCCCCGTAGATTCCCGAATTCGCGGCAGAGAGCACCGCTGTAATCAGCACGAAGTTCATAATGTGAGCAGCACCCGTAAGTCCTGTGGAGCTAAGCACCTGTACGAAGGGACTGCTCTCCGGACCAAGCTCATTCCAGGGAATGAGACCGCAGATAATGAGAATCGGCAGTGTAAAGAACAGGATGATCCGTAAAATAAAGTTGCGAACTACCTTCGGCAGAACCCGTTCTGCGTTCTCTGTCTCCGTGAGCGTCAGACCGATCATTTCCGATCCACCATAGGAGAACATGACCACTAACAGTGCAGAAAATATGGAGGTCCAGCCGTTCGGCAGAAATCCGCCATGGTCCGTATAATTGCTAAGGAATGGCGCTTCGCCGCTAGGAATGATGTCAAAGATCAGCGACACACCCAGGACAATAAAGATAATGATCATCGTCACCTTAATGCCGGCAAACCAAAATTCAAACTCTCCAAAGGTACCGACACTAAGTAAATTAATAAAGATCACGATCGCCGCACAGCCCAAGCTGAGCATCCACAGCGGCACATCCGCAAACCAATATTGTAAGAAGCTGCCCGCCGCGATAATCTCGATCACGCATACAGCCAGCCACATGAAACAGTACATCCAGCCCATAATAAACGAGACTCTCTCGCCAAAAGCTTCCCTTACAAAATCCCTCATGTTGCGATTTGGATAGACCGTAGCCATCTCAGCCATGGCCGTCATTACGACGAGAAGCAGCAAGCCCGCGATAATATAGGTGAAGATAACGCCTGGTCCTGCAAGACCAATCGTTTCCGAGCTTCCCTTGAAGATGCCGGTACCAATGACACCGCCCATCGCCATCAGGCTGATATGTCTAGGCTTCAGCTTCTTCTGTAATGATCCTTCTGTATTTCCCATTCGTATCCTCCCTGATGCATTTCATGCTAGTCATTTTATTTACGTTACACACACGTACACGTATGTATTCTTGCAAATGTATTTCTCAGTATATCCTATTCTTCAACTGGAAGCACTCAGAAATCCCCTGCTTACCATAATCTGCAACCCTGTACTTCCCCGCCTCCAATTATAAAAAAACAAGAGACGCCTTGAGCGCCCCTTGCTTGAAAGTCCCTATATCCTGTTGCTATCCGCCCTATATGATCGCATCGAGAATGAACCATACGATCATGAGCAGCTGAATAAGGATTTTGGCAATGCTTCCTCCGAGGAATCCAATGATGGTTGCAAAGCCGACTTTGACCGATTTCGAAGCATCCTTGTGAATGATAAATTCGGTTACCAGCACGGCTAGGAACGGCACAAGCAGAATCCCGAAAGGCGGAAGGATGAACGAGCCTACAATGGTCGCAATGGCTGCGATCGTCTCCGAGGTCTTCGATCCTCCGTACTTTTTAACGAAATAGCTGTTCGCTATGATATCCGCGGCAATAATAACGACGGTTAGTATCGCCATACTAACCCAGAACCACCAGGACAGCTCCTCTGAATTAATGAGGAATTGATAAATGGCGAAGCCACCCCATATGGCCAGAACAGACGGAATGATCGGATACACAATGCCGACGAAGCTAAGTATGAATAATACAATAATTAAGGTCCACCACAAAAAATCCATCTATGTACCTCCCTTAGAACCTATGTTTATCTTAGTTTATGCCATTTAAGTCTATTTTAAAAATAGTCCCAAGACGGTTTCTGGGCTAGACCTCCGTCCAGGATGAATACAGAACGAGTTCCCGCATCAACCCTTCTCCTCCATATCCACGATTGAGTACAAGGTTACGGGATAGTTATTAAATACCCTCTGAAGCATTCGGTATACCTCATTCCAATCCGTCCCATTACGATCCGCACCTATCCTGTAAGGCAGCGCAATAGAGAGATCCCGGGCTTCTGCGTAGATGCGAAGCTCAGTCAACGCCTGCTCCAGTGCCTTGATGCTTGTCAGCTTTTTTCGAAAAAAGCTCTTCTTATAATGCTTCTGTCCAAACAGGTTCGCTATGTACTTATCCTTCGTCTTCACAATCTGCATCTGCCCAAGCGGAGAAATCTCACTGTTCGTCAGTGAAATATAGGCGGCATAAACTTCAGGGTATTCATCTCTGATCTGTTTGGATATTCCGCTGCGCATGACCCCCATACAATTCACCTGGTGACCAATAATGTCTTCTGCAGCCTTAAGGAGCTCGCCCTTCTCGAATGTAATCATCCTTTTACTCTCCTGTTTAAAATAATAAACATGGTTTGATATAAATGAACCAAGTGCTATATATATCGGAATAGCAGCCCTATCGGCTTAATGTTCAGGCATTATATCATCAGCCGAAGCTCCTATTCCCCTCTCCTGATCTCATTTGTTAAGATGAATAGGTTAGAAGAACGGCTGAAAGGAGTCTATGGTCATGTCTCATTTCTTGGACATTCAAGGTTTGACTAAATATATCGGCACATCAACCCAAACGATGCTGTTCTCGGGCGTCGAGGCTCAGGTGGAGCAGGGCGAACGCATCGCTGTCATCGGCGCTTCAGGACAGGGCAAGAGCACACTGCTCCGAATACTGTCGTTACTGGATCGTCCTGATGAAGGGGAAATGGAGTGGAAGGGTGTTTCTTACCTGCGCTGTGATCCGCGATGGTGGAGAATGAAGATTACTTATGTCCCACAGCATCCCGTGATGCTGCCCGGCAGTGTTGAGGATAACCTCAGAATGGTTCATTCCCTGCATAAAGTCCCCTACGACCAAGCTCTTGCACGGCGCCTGCTGGAGAGAAGCGGCCTGTCTGCACTGGATATACACAAGCGGGCCTCTGATCTGTCTGGCGGCGAGAAGCAGCGGATCGCACTCCTCCGCTCAATGATGCTGCGTCCGGAGGCATTGCTGCTGGATGAAGTCACTGCATCACTGGATCCGGCAAATGCAGTTCTTGTGGAACAGCTGCTGACGGCATGGAGTGATCAAGAAGGAACGACTTTGATCTGGGTGACACATGATTTGGAGCAGGCCCGCTCATTCAGCACGACGACCTGGTATATGGGCAGCCATACCCTTCTCGAACGTCAGCCGACAAAACTGTTCTTCTCTCGGCCTGATACCGAATCGGCCCGCCGCTTCATTACCCAATCTATGGATTCAGATAAGGAGGAGCTATGTCCTTCCTTGCTCTAAGTTTCACCATTGTATTTGTCATGGTGACGATGCTGATCTCCGTCTGGCAAAAGCTCGATTTGGAGAAGGATATAGCTATTGGAACCATACGATCAGCCATACAGCTGCTTGCTGTCGGCTACATCCTGCAGTTTATTTTCCATACCGAGCATCCTGCGCTGATTCTGCTCATCGTTACCTTTATGATCACGGTCGCTTCAATGAATGCAGGCAAGCGTGGACAAGGCATTCGGGGTGTCCGCTGGAAGATCGCCTTGTCCATACTGACAACAGAGCTGCTCATGATGGGCTTGCTTCTCGGACTGAACATCATTGAGCCGACGCCGAGGTATATTATTCCCATCAGCGGAATGACGATTGGCAATGCCATGGTCGTATCCGGCTTGTTCCTTAACCATATGAAACGTGAAATGGAGACCTCCAAAGGCGAGATTGAAACTCTGCTTGCTCTTGGCGCTGCGCCCAAACGGGCGATTCAGGATGCACTTAAGCGTTCCGTTAAATCCAGCATGATTCCAACCATCGATGGCATGAAGACGGTAGGTATCGTCCAGCTTCCAGGGATGATGACAGGAATGATCATCGCAGGTGCAGATCCGATCGAGGCTGTCCGGTATCAGATTCTGATCGTATTTGCGTTCACAAGCTCAGCTGCAATCACCAGCATCTTGCTCAGCCAGCTCACCTATCGTGAATGGTTTACTTCAGACATGCGTCTTCGCGATCTGTGATCTGCTTGTATTATTAATGACAGCAAAAAACGAAGGCTTTCGCCGTTAGACCTGGCGATAAGCCTTCGCTTATTAGATATTAATTGACTTTCACATTGTTCTTCAGGCTGACATTGCCGGCTTTATCTTCTGCGTATACTGTCAACACGTCACCTTTTTTCGAGTTCTTTAATGATACTGAAAATTCCCCTTTTCTATTCACCGATGCTTTTCCAACCAACTTTTTGCCGTTGTACACATAGACGGTAGTGTCTGACTCGGCCTTTCCACTCATCTTTTTTATGGTGATTTCATTAACTTCCGGCATGGATGGTGGTGTTTTATCGATAATCTTGATTTTCTCAAGTGAACTCGTATTCCCCCCTTGGTCAACGGCATAAACAGATAGCTCTGTGCCTGCCTTTTGTGCTGGGATATTTATAGAGAAGTTACCTTCGCTATTCGTTATTGCTTCACCTAATACGGTTTTCCCTGCTTTCACATACACAGTAGATCCAGCCTCTGCTGTACCACTCACCGTGGTTGAATTGTCTGCAACAGGGTTTACTTTAGGTTTTGCAGGAGGTTTGTTATCCGCTTTAACCGCAATCGTTATGGGTTGTGTATAAATGTGGTATGACTTGTCTACTGATACTTGTTGTGTATAACGCAGCATCGCATGAACTGTTCCTTCCGCTTGAGCAGTTACCACATTCCCATTAACTTCAACTATATCTTCTCCATCAATAACAACAATTTCAGGCGCAATATCCTTGGTCTGACGATCATAGGTTTCAATCATTGCCTTGATTTCGGTGCTTTCACCTGCATTTAGTTTGAACTCGGCTTGCTTCGGCGTAATACGGGATGCCCACTCAGAAGCCCAATGAGCATAATCCGTTGTTAATCCATAGATACCAAGTAAAAAGTGATCTGTAAACAGCGCCTCATCTCTGTACGTCCACGGCCATACGGTCACACCACGGTGTTTAGCCGCTTCCAAAAAGTTTACACCTAATCCGCCATAGCTTGTATTAAAGGTAGAATTCAAATTTTGAACGGTATTTAAAGTAGAACGTAAGGATGGGTACACGTCTGTTTCATTTGCAATTCCGCTCGTTAAGTAGCCGATAGACATGCCCGGCATCTGCTCAGCTAATAATAGCAATTGAGATGCATTAAATGAGATCACAGATACTTGATTCTCTACGCCTATTTCTTCAATAAGGGATACCAATTTATCAATGATGGCTGGATTACCGGTTTTGATCTCAACAATGTGCTCGACATCTTTTTTGCCTTTAAATTCTTCAAAAAATTGTCTCAGTGTTGGAATCCTTGCGTCAGGATAAGCTTCTGGAAATTGATCATTCGCAAGAAATTGTTCCAATTCTGCAAGAGTATAACTTTCCACTTTTCCGGTTCCATTGGTTGTCCGATCAATCGTTTCATCATGCATGATGACGATATGTCCGTCTTTGGACAGATAAATATCGTTTTCAATATGAGTTGCACCTTTTTCATAAGACAGCTTGGCGCCTTCCAATGTATTCTCCGGTGCAAGTCCAGGTATCCCCCGATGAGCAAAAATAAACGGTGTTCGAGCAAGGGTCACATTCTCATCATAAAAGGATAAAGCGTTAACTGCTTCTTTATACTGATCCGTAACCATTCCGTTCGTGCCCGATGTAATCATGCGGTGAATATCTACATTTGTTGCAGCTGTGTTGGAGTCTTCTTCCACCCATACCGTCATTAATTTTTTCTGTAGGTAGGAGATATTTTCGATACTTCCTGCACTTTCCGGCAAGAGCACAATTTTCGCTAAATGGCTGTTGGTTGTCCTCCGAATGTCCATCAATTGTTCTTCGCTGAGTTCACCCGAAACAGGATATTCAATAATACCGCGAATAATAGGATAAGCTTCTCTTGTCTTCTTCACCAGCTCCGGACGATCAGACAGTACAAAGGCATCCTCAAGGTCAATACTCTTCAAATAATCTGTTAAAGGAACAATCGTAGCTTCTTCTTCAATCGCGAAGGCTGGAATTACGGTCTGATCCAATGTTTCTATCACTGATCCGAGCTCATCAATAACGCTCCCTGCTTCATCTGTTACTTGCAGGCGGCTGTTGACATGGAGAATGGCTGTGGCCGGACGCGTGCCTTCCACTATAGATTGCAGATCTTCACTTGAATCTACTTCTGTAACGATTGTCGGTGCAAGGGAAATGTTCGTTTCCGGTTCTTCAACATGAGTGAAGTTATCACCGGGCTGGACTACCTCAGGCAACGCCTCTGTGTGGAGTGTTACTTTGATATTATCCACCTTTGTTAAACTACCAGCGGCTTGGAATCCAATTCTTCCGGTTGAATAATGGGTTGCAAGATCTGTATCAATGAGTAATTCATCATTTATTAATTCCTGCACTCTGTTACCTTGAGCAATCACTGTATATCGGTACATTTGATCTGCAGCGATTGCCTCACTGAATGAATTTTTGGCAGCAACGTTCCATGCGTTTTCTGGAGTTCTTTCTGCAAATTCAACCCCGTTCGCTGCTGTTGCATTTTGACGGACAGCCATTTGATAGTAAGGGTAGCTATGGTTCTGAACACGGTACATGATTGAATGCCAACGGCTGTTATCATTTGCAGCTAGGTGGCTAACATCTGCTTCTATTTTATAATTACCGAACAAGCCCAAATATTCGGGAAGTAGTACGCCTTTGCCCCCACTGTTATTGCCTCTTCCATCAATTTCAAGGGCTCCGGACTTCACACTAATCTCTTCATCGGTTGTACTGCTAAGCTTAGACCAATCCTGAGGGATACCTCCATCTGCATGGTCATTAAAATCTTCTTCATAGAGGACATATTCTTCCTCATCCTCTCCTTTAACTACCAGAAGTACATTAGCAGAAGCTCCTTCTCTTGTAACCGTTAATGGATAAACCCCATTTTGATGGGCAGTCATCGTATCTTCTGTGATCTCTATTGCATCACGATTCGAAGTCCAGGTTAGCTTGTCCCCAGTAATCTGTTCCTCGGTCAAGTCATCGTAGGCTGCATTCAATATAATACTATTTAAGGAAATTGCTTGTCCGCTTGTGGCTAACACATAACCTTTTTCATGGGCTAAAGACTTTATGGCTGCTTGCCCATTCACTTCTTGTACTTCTGGATTCTGATAAACCGCTTCGCTAACCGTAGCTGCGTTTGCATTGATCGTATGATATGGCAATGTACTAAATAATAGTGTGAAACTGAAGGGTACAAGAAAGTACATCCGCTTCTTCATCAAATTCTCTCCTCTAATAAGATTATTCTTCGGATCTTTTCATTTATTTGACTGTCATTCTAGATGAATTTTTGTAATCTCCCTCCCCTTTTTCTATATGGAACGTGTAAGCATGTAACGAGCTTCACAGTAATGCTAGCAATCTTATGTAAACAGCCATGTATTATCTTGTAAATGAGGAAAAGATAGGATTTATGTAATAGGGATACCCCATTGTCTTAGTTTCAGATGTCCAAACTTAGAGGTAGCAAGTGCTTATAATCACAGAAGAATAGAAGAATTAAATACACTTGGACTGATGTTCGCAGGAGGGCCCCAATACCATTTAATTAACATCTTGAATAATTAGTACTTTAGATTTATTTACCAACAATTTACAAAACATAAGTATCCTGCATTTGTCAGTAAATAGAAAAAGCCTGCGGTTCCCGCAGGCTAGGGTTGCTCAAGGCAAGTGTTAACCACCTTTATCATATATCTAATAAGTGACCTTCTCACTCGATTCCTCTAGACTCATGTCGTTATCGTCTATCCTATTCTCAGGCACTTCCTCCGTTTGAGCATCCGCAGGCTTCAGCACATCCTGTACGTAGCTCTTGAGCTCCTCCTCGTCTCTAACTGTAAGAACCGCTGCTCCGCCAATTCTTTCTTCCTTGAGCAGGCTCATCGGCGGAATCTGTTCGCTGCCTTGGAGCGTACTCTGGTATCCGAGCGAGGCCAGCTTCCAAATATCATTAAGGGACAGATTCGTATCTATATAAGGGTTGATCTCATTTAATATGGACGGAAGCTTGGCGATGGAGGAGGAAGTCAGCATTTTGTCCGCTATCGCCTTCAACAGCTCCCGTTGACGCTCCGTTCTAGCGAAATCTGACATGGCATCATGCCGAAATCTTACATACATGAGCGCTTTCTCTCCATCCAAATGCTGAATTCCTTGCTTCAGATCGATATCATATTGATGATTATCCGCCTTGCTGACGTAATACAGATCCTTCTCTACTTCAAAATCCACTCCACCTAGAGCGTCCACGAGCTTGATGAAGCCCTGAAAATCAGTGTACACATAATATTGCACCGGAATGCCGAGCAGATCGCTCGCTGCCTGCATCGCAACATTCGGACCATGGGTGATGGCCGTATTAATTCGATTGTTGTTATAGCCCGGAATTTCAACATAAGTATCCCGCATGAGCGAGAACAGGGAGATCTTCTTCGCTTCAGGGTCAAGAGAGGCTACCAGCATAGCATCTGAGCGAGGAATCTCTCCCTCCTTCATGCCTCTGGCATCCACGCCCATAATAAGAATATTGACGACCTCATCACCTTCCCATACGGGCGGCTCGATCGTCTGCTCCTGATCAATATGCTCTATATTATGAAATGGGGAGCTTTCTCCTTCCTTTTGCAAGCCTTGAAGCTCCTTCACTATTGAAGAGACGTAGACTCCTCCGAGAGCAATGGCACAAACAACGATACAGAGAATAATTGTCAGCGTAAAACGCTTTGTTCTTCTGGTCATAGATTTGCTGTTCCTTTCACAACGGGGATAAGCTATTTTTGTTTAACTTACAAGATGAACAATTTCATCTTACCAAAGGATCAAATTGATTCTTACTTACTATATTGTAAGATCACGATCAAACCTTTCATTTAGCACGGCCTCTTCTCGAAGAAAAACAGCTTAACACCACTGCATGAAATAAGCCCAGGCATCTCCATCACTTCCGGAGTTGCCTGGGCTGTGTACACCACCCGTATGCTATTTACAATCGTTTTTTTGGCTATCGCCTGTTTAAGATAATCTATCTTCTGCCGCCGCCAAAGCCGCCGTTCACATTCCCTGTTGTTACGCCTGACTCATTCAGCCATGTGGTAGCTGTTTCCCCAAGCTCGAACGACACGACCTCGCTTCCGCCTTCGTAATTACCTGTCTTATACCATCCGCCTGTAACGTCTTCACTGGAGCTTCCTCCGGAATAGAGGGTGTAGGTCTTTCCTTTCTCCAGATCCGGTGAGCTAATGACGACAAACTGATAATCCTTGGACGGTTCAAAAGTCACGATCGTGTTGCCTTCACTGTCTTCTAGATGAACCAACGTTCCTGCAGCCTGTGTTTCAGGATAAGTCATCGCAATCGAGAGCTGAGTGGATTCATCAGATAATGCCTGTGCCATACCTGATGTGCCGGCTCCGATCAAGTAACCCCCGCTCATGTCAAATGTGCTGCCATAATCCAGTGTGCCATTTCCGTTATTGGTTGGACCATTTACGATCACGGTACCATCCGTCATTGTAATGGAACCATTGGCGTCAATCCCATCACCGCCGGCATCGACGGTGAGAAGTCCGCCAGAGATAGTCAGCTTCGCATTCTGATTGCCTTCCATTCCACCGCCGAATCCACCGCCGCCAAAGCCGCCTTGCGGCGGAGTTCCGCTTGGCATCTCGCCATCAGCTGGAGGCTCCGGCATCTCACCATCCGCTGGCCGCTGCGGCATTTCGCCATTCGCAGGAGCATCCGGTCGTTCGCCCGCTGCAGGCGCTTGTTCACTTGTTGTACCCTGTGCTTCATCCGCTGCAGAGGAAGCTTCTGGAGTTCCGGATGCAGAAGCATCCGCTTCACCTGCGGTTGTTCCTGCTGCTTCGGATGTTTCTGTTGTTTCCGCAGCGGCGTCTGTTGTATCGGTCGTCGTATCTGTACCGGACGCATTCACTCCATCATCGGAGGAAACTACATGTGTCTTGCCACCGGAGATCGTAATGTCTGCTCCTTCCAGTCCTTCATAGCTTGCGGTAATGTCCATTGTTCCGCCAGAGATGGATAGCAGAAGGTCCGCATGCACCGCATCATCGCCCGCCGCAATACTGAACTCTCCACCTGTGATCGAAATATTTTGATTACTGTGAACCGCATCATCAGCTGAGTCCATCGTAAATGTTCCGCCATTGATGACCATATCCCCGCCTGCTTTGACCCCTTTTGCACTCGTCGATTCTTCCTCAGCGGCTGTTGTATCCTCTGCATTGTCAGCATCTGCAGTGGAGGCGGCTGTGTCCGTTGTTGTACTTGCCGGCGTGCTTGTTGCTGCTGCCGTGACCACCGTACTGGCCGTATTCGTGCTGGTTGTATTCGCTGTGCCTGCTTCATCTGTATTGTTGCTTGCTTCATCTGATGGATTCGCTGTATCCGAAGGCGCTGCAGGTGCAGACTCTCGGTTCCATTCCCCTCGCATCATGCCGCCGTTGCCATTCATTCTTCCTTGTCCCATTGGATTACTCTCGGTCTTCACCTCAGCGTTCGTACTGCCGCCGCCAGTGACAAGGTTATACGTACCGCCATTAATCAGCAGTGATTTCTCCGATTGAATTCCGTCATTCTCAGCTTCTATCTTAAAAGTACCGCCAGCGATCGCGATGATCCCTTTGTCCTCATCTTCATCATTGGTCGATTTCATGCCGTCTCCACCGGCCTTGATCGTCACGGTACCGTTCTCGGCAGCCAGCCGGTCACGACCTACGATCCCGTCATCCTCGGCATGGATGTCGATGGTGCCTTCTACTAACTTCAAGTCGTCCTTGCTCGTGATTCCATCTTTATAGTTAGCGGTGATGGATAAGCTGCCTGTACCGTTGATGCTCAGATCATTTTTGGCAAAAACAGCCGCACTCGGCTCATCACTTGCTTCGTCCTCATAAACATATGTTTTGCCATCCGTCACTTTATTTTCAGTTCCATCCTCCAGTGTGATGACGGTCTTTCCCGCACCTTTGCTGTAAATCGCCGCACTGTCGCTGTCTGTAATATCGACACCGTTCAGAACCAAGCGCACCAGCTCTTCCTCTGCCGTATCCACGATGATCTGCCCATCACTGAGCGTTCCGCTGAGTACATAGGTACCCGGGCTCGTAATGGTCACAGATCCTTCGACAGCTTCTGCACCCGTTCCGCTAATCTGAGCGTCTGTTCCATTCAGCTCAATCATTACTGCATTCTCTGCACTCCATTCGGTGTTACGGTCCTCCTCATCGAAGGTAATCATATCCTCCAGCTTCAAGCTCGCCAGCTCGGCTGTAGCCTCACTCGCTGTACTTGCTTCGGCTGTTCCTGTATCGTCGGTCGCTGACGCATCACTGCATGCTGTCATCAGGGCCGCACATAAGAATACGACGCTAAGTCTGTTCGCTATGCTTGTCTTTTTCATTTTATTCATCCTTTCAGGGCGCTCGGAAATTGAATTAATTGGTGTGCGGCTTGCTTCCGTTTGTACCGCTCGGTTTTTGGCTGTCTCTCTCCGGTTGGCTTCGCCAAAAGTCGTTCGTCATCCAAAAACCTCGCTTAGTTACGTATGCAAAAACACAACAAATTCAAATTCCTCGCTAAGTATTTTGGGCTCAAATTTCATTTCATTTGAAATTTGAGCTGATTATATGGTCACTCATAACGGAGTGGATACATTAATACTCTGAGGTCGTAGGGCTCATCGTCAGGGAAAGATCCAGATTACCATTACGGCATCGGATTTCGTCCAGGAATTCTTTTTGGTTAGTAAGCTGATTCATCGTCACGCCGTACACGAGTTCATACAAGCTGCCCAGCTCGGTTGTTCTGATCTTTTTCAGCTCATATTGTACGTTGTATTTCTGGAACACCTCGTCAAAGGCATCATCGTAGCTCAAATTCTCAGGAATCGTGATTTTAAGTGTTCTTTGCAATGTTTTTCTTGCACCGAAGTTAAATTTACTCAGGACGAACATCAGGATACACAGGATCAGGGTGAATAACACCGCATACCCGAAGGCTCCCACACCACAGGCAAGACCCGCTGCCATCGTAAACAGGACAAAAGCAATATCCTTCGGATCTCCCGGCGCACTTCGAAACCGGATGATGGAGAACGCTCCCGCCAAGCTAAACGCACGTGCAATATTACTGCCAATCAGCAGAATAATAATGGCCACAATGGCCGGTAAGATGACCATAGTCAAGGAAAAGCTCTGGGTATACCCGTTTGTGTTCGTCTTCATATAGGTAAGACTGATGATGCCGCCTAACAAAATGGCGATGAGAATACTGAGCACCGTGCTCATAAATGTAAGTTCTGTCGTTGTGTCTGTAGCTGCGTTTAATAGGGAATCAAGCATAAAGCATACTCTCCTGTTTCTGTTTTTCGTTTTTGATCATTTTTTTGTATTCATTGCCGTATTTGGAGAAACTCGTCCGATACAGCTGATGCTCTGAGAGCAGGACCGACAGCCACATAGGCACTGTTTTTTCGGCCTTCACTTCCATGAGCCATTGGCCTTCATCCAGCAGCTGCTCGCCGTAATCTCCGTTCTCCAATTTCAAGTCATAGCGTCTTGTGCGAATATTGGTATCAAACGTAATTCGAAGATCGCGGCTGTCTTTGCAAAAGAGTGCTTTTCTGTCATATGACAGGTACAGCTTAGGTGCCAAATCGTACCTCCGCAGGAAATAGCTTATTTCGTTCACGACTTGGGCGTTCATGTAATCCTTCAGCTCCGGTGCCTGTCCGGTACGGACAAATTCGTACGCCTCATCCAGCTTGAGCGCGGTTCTACGCTTGTTGACCAGGCCGAACACCTTCTTCTTGATCTCGAGATACACCTTCGCGTCCTTGCCCGGAACACCGTAGGCTCTGAGTCTGAGCTTTTCCTTATACTTGGGCTTCGCCAGGCTCGCTCTGATCAATGAATCATGTGCTGTGTCGAAGTACAGATTACTTATGGAATAAAATTCATGCTGCTTGTTATATTCATCGGGTTCCATATATTCCATGAGATCGAGATACAGCCTCCGGTACGAGTTGCTGTCGAGCAAATATTTGCTCTCATAGCGGTTAAATACCTCTATAGCCATGTGCTTCAGATCCTTTCTCTGTTGTGGTAAGTCTCTTGTGGTGATGTATGTATCGTAAGCTCTCAACCTTTAATGAATCTTAAATGCATTTAACATTTCGAGAATCTTTTTTACACTGCGTTTACAATCCTGATCTCTAATTAAGAAGCTTCATATAATAGGCACTAATTATTGATCTGAAAGTTATCCATTCGTATGATGGTAGAATAAACAGCTTAAGGTTGGTTAAAGGTACTCCTGCTATACTAGGCCTATTCAAACCTACAGATAATCCATACAGAGGATGAAAAAGCGATGAGAATATTAATTGTGGAAGACGAGCTTCATCTGGCAGAGGCGCTCTCCCAAATCTTAAAAAAACAAAACTATTCCGTAGATATGGTCCATGACGGCAGAAGCGGACTTGATTATACACTCAGCGGGATCTATGATCTGCTGCTGCTTGATATTATGATGCCGGAAATGGATGGGATCAGTGTCCTGAAGGAAATTCGCAGAGAAGGACTGTCCACCCCCGTCATCCTGCTGACGGCCAAAGGCGAGATTGATGACAAAATTACCGGGCTGGATTATGGTGCCGACGACTACGTTGCCAAGCCCTTCTCCTCCGGAGAGCTGCTGGCCCGGATCAGAGCCGTGCTACGGCGAAAGAGCGAGGTTATGCCAGAGGAAGGCCTGAAATTCGGAGACATGGAGCTGAACACTTCTACGCTGAAGCTTTCGGTTAACGGAAAGGAAATGAAGCTAAACTTGAAGGAAAATGAGCTATTGGAGCTGCTAATGGTAAGGAAGCAGTCGATTACCTCCAAGGAGCAGATTATTGAGAAGCTATGGGGCTTTGACTCTGATGTCGAGCACAACAATGTAGAGGTATATATCTCTTTTTTGCGTAAGAAGCTGAACTTCCTGAATTCTGCCGTCCGCATCAGTACCGTTCGAGGCGTTGGGTATGTGTTAGAGGTGAATACCTGATGTTTACCAAGCTTAGAAACCGGTTCCTGATCTTGAATCTCGTCATCATCTCGATCATTATGCTGGTTGCTTTTACCTCCATTTATACGATTACGTATCGGGATGTTCAGCGAAATATTCATATGGAGCTGAATAAAGTAACGGATTCCTACACCCGGGACTTTGATCTTCCGCACGGAGATCGTCCAGGTGCAGATCTGAATATGGGAGGACCGGACGATGGTGAGTTCGGATTCGAAGGAGCACCACCCAAGCGCTCGATCTCTTTCATGCTGGAGACAGATCCTAACCTTACGATTACAGGTCGTGAGACTACACTTGAACTGGAGGAGACGTTCTATCCGCTTGCTCTGGATGCAGCCGTTGCGGAGAACAAAGCGAGTGGACAATTTGAACTGGATGGGAGTCACTGGACTTTTGAGATTCTTCAGACCAGCACAGGCTACATGCTCGTATTTCTCGATACCAGCTCACAGCAGGTTATCCTGACGAATCTGATCTATACCTTCGCGATTGTTGCACTCGTGATGCTGATCGTCATCTTCTTTACGAGCCGCTTCTTTGCCAACCGGTCCATTACACCGATTCAGGAGGCCTTTGACAAGCAGAAGCAGTTCATCGCCGACGCCTCTCATGAGTTAAAGACACCACTGACCATTATCAATACCAATACGGATGTTCTGCTGGCTAACAGTGAGGATCAGATCCGCAACCAGGAAAAATGGCTGTATTATATCAAGTCCGAAACGGAACGTATGACCAGACTGACCAATGATCTTCTATACCTGACGGAGATGGATGATTCTCGTTCGGGTATCCTGTATACGAAATTTGATATGAGCGAGGCGGTCGAAAATATCCTGTTAACGATGGAAGCCGTTATGTTCGAGAAGCAGGTTCACCTCAGCTATGAGATCGAACCCGGTCTTCAGGTGACCGGAGCGAGTGAACAGCTTAAGCAAGTGGTCATGATTCTGCTCGATAATGCCGTCAAATACACGAATGAGGGCGGTTCGGTTCATCTCTCTTTGAAAAAACAACAGCATGAGGTTGTCTTGTCCGTCACGAATACCGGTGAAGGTATTGCTCCTGAGCATTTGTCGCGAATATTCGACCGTTTCTATCGGACAGATTCCGGGAGAGCGCGCAAGCAAGGTGGGTACGGACTAGGTCTCGCCATTGCGAAGTCGATTGTGGAGCAGCACAAGGGCAGGATTTATGCCAAGAGCACCGTAGGTGAATCGACCACATTTTATGTGCATATCTCTTAGCATTCATGCTATGGCTTAGCAAATAAACATTTAACTTGCTTAAGGATTCATCACGTAAATGACCGATATCTTTCCTTGAGAAAATATTCCATATATAATGGGGTAAGATCAGTACATTCGAACTTCATATGTGGAGACGAAGGAGGGAATACGTATGGATCAGCGGATCAACCTCTACCCAGAGGAGCTGCAGCAGATTTCGCGGCAGTTCACTCAGGCATCCCAGAATGGACAAACGGTGGTGCAGCAGCTGAACAAGATGATTCTTGAATCGGAGGGTCAGTGGGAAGGCGAGCGGCAGCGGGAATTTCTCCAGCGGATTCAGGAGAGTCTCACCTCCGTCCGATCCTACTTGAGTGGGTTGCAGGAGACAGGTACGCAGCTGCAGCAGACGGCAGTTCGTTTTCAAAATGCGGACCAATGCAGATAAGGCTTCAGAAGCATAAAAAAAACCATGAGCTTCGGCAGAATAATGCCGTTGACTCATGGTTTTTTGCATACCTTAAAATCGTTGATAAAGTCTACTGCTTTGAGCACACTTCCAGCTAACTCATTATTCCTCCCAGCCTTTGCTGGATACAGGTAACCTCTAAGCCTCTTTTAAACGTGCAGAGAACTGCTCCTCCTCTTGATCCACAAATCCCATGAATACGATCTCCTCAATATCCTCATGATTGAAACCGTACGTATAATCCGGATTGATGTAGCCTTCCGGGTACAGGCATCCGATATAGTCAAAAGTCCGCGGAGGCTCGGTCATCATAATCTGCTTGCGTCCGTAAATCACTAACTTCTTGGACCCTTCCTTCAGTCGGACGATGGAGCCGTTAGGGAGCAGTGTTTCTGAATTGTTCATTGTTAGGTATACCTCCTTTAACCATGCTGAGCAGGCTGCTGATCTCCATTCGGAGCGCTGCTTCCTAGATGAATTCGTCTAATCCAATAGTACCGATGGAGCTCCATGATGAAATGAAACAGTACAAAAGCAAGCATCGAGTACACACACATCAGTACAATCACAACCGTGTTCTCACTCACAAACATCAATGACAGGTTCGCGAGCAGATATCCGAGTCCGGCGATCATCGTTAACGGCAGCAGACGCATCCCCTTGCGTTCTTCCTGCTGCTTCTTCTCTGGTATCCGGAGCTTCCGCAGATGAGAACGCACATAGTGATACAGCGCAAATCCATAAACGGCAAAAGAACCAATCGCATACCATGGTGTCGTTAACTCTAAGCTGCTATATGCAAACTTCTGCGTAGCCAGCATCAGACCAAGTGATGCTACAGTACCGAACACGCCCCTGAACAGAATATAGTTCAGCTGCAGCTTCCGGGGAGCTGCTATCAACGCAAGTGCCCAACCATTCATGACAGCAAGCGGCGGAAACAACAGATAAGCATAAAGCGGTTCATATGGTGCGCTTAAGATGGGAATAATCAAGAACACGTTTAAGAAAAAAAGCACGAGAATACCGGCATTTAGCCGAATGGTGCTTACCGGATACAGTGAGAGATACATCTCAAACTTTTTCCAGTCATAGTCTGTTCCTTCCCAGGTACGGATCTGAGTCTGAGACTTATGCAGCTTACTATGCTTCGCCATCTATTTAAACCAGCCCGATACGGTAGACCAGGCTTCTTTCGCTCCATGCTTAACAACATCCTTCAAGGAGTCGTCCTGTCCATCCTTGTCGAGATCCATGTCCATCTTAATGCCCTCGGCAAGATACGTCAGTCCCACGGATACACCAAGTCCAACAGCCCCGACGGCTAGGACAGGTGCTGCCGCAGGCATCACTGCTGCTGTCAGCAGTGTAGCTCCAACCGTTGTTGCTCCCCCGACGACGACATTGCCGATAATATCTCCGGCTACCTTGTCTGTTGAAGCATTGTTTGCAAGATTTTCTTTGGTATCGGTAAACACATCAATACCGACGCTTGCCCAGCCCAGCTTATCCTTCAGCGCTGCCTTGGCTCCGTACATCGGATCGGCCATGGAATAGATCTCTTTAATTTTGGGAGAGGCGGTTCCATTCGCAATCTTAGCTTCCATATCACGTAAATAATAAATCTTGTAGTTTCTAGGTCTTCCGTTAACCACGGGATTATTCCGAACCGAATCATAGTTGTCGCGAACGAGAATTCTCGGGCTTCTCCGATCCAGCTGCTGTCTGACCATGTATCCGTTATGTACCTTATATCCGAGCCGCGCCACTGCAGCTGCCCCCATGACAGTTCCCGTTATATTCCCCAGACCGTCAATTGGCGCCATAGGATTAAACCCCGTTATCCCAATACCGCCGCCTGACTGATCCTCCTGTTCAAACTGCTGACGAGTCGTATTCACAAAATTGGACAGCTCCTGCATATTCTGAGCGGCTGTCTGGAAATTGCGCTGATGCGCCTGATACATCCCTATGATGGCCTCACGGTTGCCTGTCTGCCAGGCCGCGCCATTCAGCGCATTCATCAGTGCAGTATCCACCTGTGTCAGCTGCTGTGCTACCTGCTCCAGCTGCTGAACCAGCGTGTTCAGATACGCCGATGTCATTACAATCCGAGTCATGCTTCTCCTCCTCTAGATCTGCTCCAATCTTTTAATTTGGCGTAAGAGCAGACAGTGTACGTGTCGTTATCAGATATACGGTCTGTATAAATTCGGGCTCCGTTACCGGATATCCTTGTGCGAGATCCCGCTCTGCATCCTGAATGAATAGCCAGTTTCCCTGTGGGCTTCCTATATAATAAACAGTTGCCGAACGAAGCTCTGTTCCGCGAATGACTGCCTCGAATGTTCCCTGCTGCCGGGCCGAAGCACAGGCTTCCATCAATGCGGGGAATAACGGAGAAGAAGCTTGCGCTATTTGATCATTCTCTAGAATAGATTGCAGCATCGTGTCATCTGGATGGCTCAGCTGATAGACCAGCCGATTCAGCGTCTCCCTCTCCATAGATATTCGTCCGCTTTGTTCTTCCACATCAGGCAGCAACAGATTATCCCCCATACGGGAGACGAATGTCTCAAGTCCTTCCTCAAGCGCAGTAAGCAGCACTTCTCCTGTCTCTGAACTCCACTTCATCTCAATTACCTGAGTTCCAGATATAAATCCATATGTGATAGAAGATTGACCCTGAGCTGTGCAGGCTCTAAGAATCGTCACTGCACTGCTGTATTTGCAGCTGTTTAACAACTCCAGCAGGACAACGTCAAGGATGATCTCTCTGCCCTCCATAGCGAGCAGCCCTGCATCCTCCAAGCCCTTTGCGATTGGAGCGTAGCGTTGTTCCGGCGGGATTTCTTTTCCTCGCTCCTCATTTCCTTCATATATCTTAAACCATGCTTCTCCTTCTGGTATATCCATGAGCTGGAACAAAAACGCCGCCTCGGCAGCGGTTAATTGGACTGTATATGATGATGACAACCATTCGTCCTCCTTCTATAGCAAATGCAGCTTCAATTTATTGTAGGGTGATTTAGAGCAGGACTCAATCACTCCTTACGCCCATGTCCTGCGTCCTATATTTTTAAATAGATACACATTTAGGAAATCCTTGAATCGATGTGCATATAAAAAAACGCAGATATCTTCTGTCAGTGCCTTACAGCGGCGTCCTGTCATTAGAAGATATCTGCGTTTATAGTTTTGTATTGCTGTATTCATGTGCCTGGCAACTTGCCTTTTCAATCAGGCTCAGGCTTTTTGCTTATCTCAGTGTTTTTAGTGCTCCGCTCCAAGCCACCGTTTGATCCAGCATGGCATTCACATTCGTCAAATGCAGCTCCTGTGGCTTAAACACCGTTCCGTTCTCGAAATCAGTGAACAGGGACAATGTTGGATGCACGCGTACGTCGGCAACTAATAACTCCCCAAGGATCCCACGCAGATGCTCTGCTGCACGTGCTCCGCCTGTTGAGCCATAGCTCACAATTCCGGCAGCCTTGTTATTCCATGCTTCACGAGCAAAGTCAATCGCGTTCTTCAGTGCTCCTGTAATACTGTGATTGTACTCCTGCACGATGAATACAAATCCGTCCAGACTGTTCAGCTTCTCGTTCCATGCAGCAATGCCTGGCTCTGAGCCGTCTGTAGTGCCGAGGAACGGCAATTTGTAGTCCGCAATATCGACGATCTCATAATTCGCATCTCCGCGCTTGTCAGCAATAGACTTTACCCATTCTCCTACTTGCGGACTTACGCGTCCTTCCCGTGTACTTCCCAGAATAATACCGATGTTCAATTTTGTCATTTTCTCTTCCTCCTTAGTTTCTTTTCCAAATAATCGATCCATAAAACCCATTCTCTACACCACCTGTATTTCATTTTGCTATGAGCAAAAGATGCATTAAGTTACTTTACGTAAGTTATTGTATTAATTATATTATGTGTTGTCAAGTAAGTAATTAAATAAAATTTAGATTGCATTTAGCCCACACCTCTTCGGCCTTTCGCGACGCCTACATTCTATCCATTAATATGGATCACTGCAAAGAAACATAACTTCCTGCTGTATATACTGCTCAAAAAAAGCCTGAAAGATTCATTTCTGATCCTCCAGGCTGTTAACAACATATGTTTTATTATAAGTGAGCTTGATATGCGAGATTTGAGTAAGAAAAAGCTTATTTACAATTTATACTATACCTCACTTCTACTGTCCTGCCTAGCTGCTCCATTTATGTTCTTCAAAAAAAGCAGCGATAACCTCCTCAAGTCTGCTGTCTACTTTATGCTTTACCTCATCCTTCGTAGAACCTGTGACGATGGCCATTCCTCCATAAAGCAGCTTCTGTCACCTCTTTAAGAAATTGCTGGCGGCGGACTGAATATAAGAGAAGACGATTAGGTGCCCGAATACTCTCGTTTATAGAAGATGGCTTGAAGCACCATTTGAAAGAACAGAAAGACCACCGCACATATCATAGAAGTACGAATGAATCCACTCATGAAACTCATTTGTCCAAAGAACATGCTGACAATAATACCACAGGCCGCACCCAGCAACAGATAGGCTAATAAGAGAAGGATAACTCCCCGAATTCCTTTCATACTAAATCTTCGATACAAGACCCCATCCGTGACTGGAGACAGAATCGGCCCCAATATAATGCACATGAATACGATGGGTACGAAATTAAAGGCAAATATACCAAAGTAAGATGTGTAAGCCGTATCTGCCATCCTTTCTAATTCAGGGGTGTAGATCGTCCACGAGATAAACAAGGTCAATGCAATCGCCGAAACGATGGCGGCAGCTATTTTTATAAACAGTCGTTTGTAATGGTGATCGCGCATTTCTCTCCCTCCTTCCCACCTGCGAGTAAGTAACCAATCAATTCAAATTCAAATTACAATACATTAAAATTAACGCTTCTTTGTGAAGAAAGTTGCAAACTCTAACCAATATGCTCTAAAAAAGATCAAATCGTAATAACCCCTCACCTTAAATGATGAGGGGCCTTAGTGCCTGTATAGGATAGGAGTCCGTTTCTATTTCAATGCCCTATTATCTTGCAGACAGGGGTTTGTATATGACACCTAGCTGATCCAGCTCATCCCCTGCTCTTCCATAAAAACCGGCAATATACCAGCCATCTGGAGCACTAAGCACTATCTGTTCTGAAGTAGCCTGTCCACCAGATACGGTATTCCCTAGGTTCGTCGTAAGCTGCACATAAAAGATCCGCTTCCCACCGCTGCGCGTGCCTTGACCAATAACAGCCTGGGTCAAATATTCACTCGCCCCCAGCTGAAGGGTATTCGCCGTTGCCGTTCCGCCATGGGCAAGTACCGTTCCATCCTCATACTCGGTAGACAAGCCATCCACTCTGCTGCCGCTGTGAATCGTAACAGAGCTCATTCGGGAATCCGGGATCTGATCCAGGTCGTTAAATCCGATTCCTCCCGATCCTCCGATGCTTGAGCTGATCTGCACATCTGGAGAAGTGGAATAGGCAAACTCAGCGGTAATGGGATAGTGGTCAGACAGCTGCTCTCCCGTGCTCGTCAAGAAGTAGGTGTCTTCAATCCGGAAGGACTCCGCATTTAATTGAAGCGCACTGCTGCCACGGTACAAAATTTTGTCCACGATTTCGAAGTTAGGTCCGTTCACATCAGACTCATCCATCAGTGCTTCCCCGTCTGCCGGAATCTCACCGCCCCGCACCAGATCTACCCACGGATCGCTTAATCCGTTACGCGTCATCAAGAGCTCGATATTATCGTCTGCACGGGTGTATCTCGTATTCGTATCGCCAAAGACGATCACGGCATTCCCTTCCGAATGCTGCTCTATATAATTCGACAACTGCTCTATGTTGCTGCGCCGTGCAGCAAGAGACTGTGCGTCCGAGCCCGCATCAGCGTGCAGATTATACACATCAATCTTGACACCAGGTTCAATCTCATAGGTCATGAATGTAAATCCTTTTGGCGTCAGCTCGTCACTTCCACTGTCAAACAGACCATGGCGATCATTCCAAGTGATTCGCTGCAGATCCCGATAGGGATATCTGGACAAGCTGTTCAGCCCGCTTCCAAAACCCGCGACCCCGCTACTTGGTGTGAGATACGGATGTGTCACCTCAGAGATCAGCTCAGCATGATAGTTGAAATCCTCCTGAACGTTGATAATATCGTACGCATTCAGTTTCGGAGAGATCTGCGCCGTATATTCTGCCGGATTGGAGCTTGAGAAAATATCAGGCAGACCTCCTACATTATAACTGAGCACATTGAATGAGCCTGTCTGGATCTGGGCTTCCGCCGCAGCCACTGGCTGTGAAGCCATAGGAATCGAAGTGAACAATACTAGTGCCGGCAGCAGGCTGCGCAGCCATTTGGATTTTAAATTCATTTTTTTAACCTCCTGGTCTTCGTGGATTTTATTTTGAACTTAATTCAGTCCCAGCAATGGATGAGCAACACCGTCCTTCGCCTGTAACGTATGAATCGATCTCAATCTAGCATTAGGCTCCAGCACACAGCAATATGATAATTTCCACCTTCTATAAAAATGGGATAATTCCAAGCCAGGCTGGACATTTTTGTATTTTCGAAGCTGTAATTTTACATTCTGTTAATACAAATCGTGAATGTTTCGGTCGAAGCCTGTCCCTTACATCGGTTATGCTCGAGAGTGGGAGGAGAGTTGATTTGAAAAAGCGGAATTCTGTATTTGCAAACCTGGCCATTTCTCATGTATCCATCGTTCTTGTCATCGTTCTGTTACTGTGCTCTGCCTTCTATGTATTTTTCACGAACAATTATAAGGAAGAGCTTCATAGCAAAAACAGAATTATGATGCAAAACACAGCCCAAACGATTGAATCTAACGTACTGAAGAGAGTCGAACAGATCTATCTCGACATCTCTCTCGATAAGAGTGCAGATCTTCGTTTATTTGCCGATTCTTCCTACACCAGCCATCTCAGTAAGGTCATTGACCTGCAGGAGCTGATCAAGTCCAAGGTAACGAACAATTCGGATCTGGTGCATGCGGTTCATCTCTACTATCCAGAAGAACAGATCATGCTATCTTCAAACCATGGGCTGAATTATAACGCCGATCAGGGCAGCGGCTCTGTATATTTTGCAGACTGGATCAACGGCATGCGAGCGAGCAAGGACAGCAGTCTATGGACAGCGACCCGGCTGGTTCCTCAGGATATCTACTCCAGTCAGCCGGACAGCAATGCGAGTGCCCTATTTACATATGTACACAGCTATCCCGTTCAGTCCTCAGGACAAAATAGCGACCTTCTGATTGCCATCGATGTGAAGGAGAGCGCCGTCAGCTCCATCATTCAGCGTATGATGCCCTCACAGTACAAGGATACCTATACTCTGGATTCGTCGGGAATGACGATAAGCGATGTAAGCAAGGGAAGCATCGGTGTCTATCGGGATTATGATTCGGGGGTACGCAGGGCGCTTATGTCTGAGACCCCGTCGGGAAGCTTCAAGGAAACGATCCATCACACCGACTATGTTGTTTCCTATCAAACGCTTGAGACGACCGGATGGAAGATTTACAGCGCAGTGCCCGCCAGCACCTTTTATGCACCGTCAGAATTTATTCAGAAGCTGATTGTCGGCATCTGCCTGTTTGCCATTCTGCTTGGCACTATTTTATCCGGAATATTGGCACTGGCCAGCTACAATCCAATCAAGCGCATCGTAAACAAGATCAAGGAATCTACAGATCATGCGCCTGATCAGGTTCAGAATGAATACAGCCTTATTGATACGGCCTTTAGTAAGCTTAGTAACAAGGTCAGCAGTCTGGAAGAGACGCTAAATGCAAACAGCTCCGTCATTAAGCATAATGTGGTGCTTAACATACTTCGAAACGCCTACACCCCTGAAGAATTGACAGAAGAGCTGCCTTTTCTCGGTATCCCTCAGCCTTATACGCATTACTGCTGCCTGCTGCTGAATCTGGGGGAAGCCGGCTATAATCCTGACCACGCCAAGGAGACATTTGCCTATCCTATCGTGAACGAGCTGAATGCTGCCTCCCTGCATGAGCGCTATGTGATTGCTGAGGAGCTGCCTGACAATAAAGTGGTGGTCATCGTATGCACGAATAGTGCGGGTGATTCACTGCTTGAACAGATATCCGATCTGCTGTTGTCTTCTGGCAGAAGCCAGTTTTATCGAGATATTCATGTATCCTGGGGCTGCTGGGTACAGAAGATGAAGGATATACACCGCAGCTATAGCGAGGCGGTGACGCTGATGAAATATGGTTACTTCCTGCCGGAGCAGACTATATTGAAGGACCGTCTGATTCTCGCACGAGAAAATAGTGTCGAAGAGATCCCTCAGTCTATGCTGGGCAGGTTCCGAGATAAGCTGCAGAATCGGCAGTCGGAAGACATGATCGGAGCAGTGGATGCCTTGATCAGGACTTTGCAGGAGGGAACATATCCTGCTCACTATTGCCATTTTATCCTGGCAAATATCGTATTTATGTACTCCGATCATCTGAAGAGCATCCGGTATAAGCCCCCAGGCGATGAACATGCCGATCTGTATCAGCAGTATCTTCAGCTGAATCATATTCATGAATTTCGAGCTTGGATTACCGAGTCCATCGTCACATTCACTGCCCAGATGGATAAGAGAAGCAGCGAAAGAGCTGTTTCCAGCATCGAGCTTGCCAGACAGTATATTGACCTCCATCTATCGGAGGATCTGTCACTTGATGCCGTGGCGTCGAAAGTGTTCATCAGTCCGAAGTATTTGAGCCGGCTCTTTAAGGAAGAGCTCGGGGTCACCTACACCGAGTATGTCACCACCCAGCGTCTCGAAAAGGCAAAAACGCTGATCGAAAGTAACCAGCTGACGATCGAGCAGGTTGCAAGTACGGTCGGCTATGGAACTTCCGCCTATTTTATTAAGAAATTCAAGGAAACGTACGGCTGTACGCCGCGCAATTACATGCGCAGCATCGCTGAGCATATGTAGAGATGAGCTGAGCAGCAAGCTACACGCTTCACAGATCAACACGTGAGAGACCTGATAAACGCTTATTACAAACGCCGTCAGTTTAGGATCAAACTTAGCTTAAGGTAGGTTTTCACATGATGATGAAGTCCATTATGTCTCTTACTATTCTTATTGCCCTATTCAGCATACTCAGCGGTTGTGATATGAAGCCGGATGCCGCGTCCGGCCCAGCAGATCCCCAAGCCTCCACCTCCGTGAGTTCACCGCGCTACCAGATTTCATGGACGATGCATCTGAATCTGCCGGTGCCAGAGGATGCAGAGATGGTTCAGCAGGTCGAGAATCAGTTCAGCGTGGATCTGAACATCTGGAATATCGAGAACAACCGTTATGAAGCACTACTCGATAAAAAGCTCGCCCAAGGCGAAATTCCAGATCTGTTCAGGGTTAGACAGCCGCAGGACCTACTTAGGTATCAGCAGCAAGGACTGCTCGCAGAAATTCCCGAGGACATGCTGAAGGAATATGCACCGAACATTATGAAGGCTCTCGAAGCCTATGCTCCGGACTATCAGGACGATGGAATGATTGACGGCAAATATTACGGTATTCCTGGTATCAATCCGACCAATATTTATCGTATGCCGGTCGTCTATCGCCAGGACTGGCTCGACAAGCTTGGTCTGCCTGTGCCGGACACACTGGAAGAATTCGAACAAGTCATCTACGCTTTTGCGAACGAAGATCCGGATGGCAACGGTCAGAAGGATACCTACGGCTTGTCCAGACAAGGAATGAATGTCGTCTTCGGGGCCTTCGGCCAGATCGTCTTCGCAGATCAGCTCTACTTCGGCAAGAAAGATGGGAAGCTCGTCATCGGTGCACTGGAACCGGAAATGAAAGAAGCACTGCAGTATCTTCGCAAATGGTACCAGGACGGTGTCATTGATCCTGAGTTTATTACAGGTGAGAATAAAGGAGGCTACAAGCATCTCTCTCATGCCTTCATTGATGGGAGAATCGGCATGACCTCCATGGGCAATTATTATCACTGGATTCAAGACGGCGATTATATGACACTGGATGCTTATGGCGAAGAGACTCCCGTAGAGGCCGCATTTAATGCGAAGGAATTAAACGTCAAAAATCCGCAGGCCCGAATTACTTTCGGCCGCCCCTTCAGCGGACCCGTTGGACAGCGGGGCTCCCAAGCTTATGATATGCTGATGAGCTTTACAGCCATTGGTGCAGATGCCGCGAAAGAGCCAGGCAAAATGGAGGAAATTCTGAAGATCCTGGACTACGTCAGCGCAAATCCTGATGTGGATCAATATACTTCCATGATTCATGGTATTCAGGATAAGCATTGGCGATGGGCTGGAACCTCACAGGAGGATGTCATTGTGCTTCCTCCCTATGACAAGATGTTCAGCTATCAGAATAGTATTGGCGCTAACATCGGAATGACCGTGCCCCTTATGCCTACAACACGAAGAGAGCAATGGGCGTCTACCTTGGGCCTGGATCAGGATGGCATCTACAATGCCTTGGAGGTTGCAACACCTTCCCTGACCGATAAAGGACCTGATCTGGTTCAATTAAAAAACAAGGCCTATATCTCGATCATTACGGGGGAGAAGCCCCTAAATTACTTTGACGAATTCATTCAGGACTTTATGACAGCCGGTGGAACAGAGGTGATTCAGGAAGCGAATGACTGGTACTCCAAGCATTCGGTGAAGATGGATGCAGAGCGTTGATTGTTAAAAAGAGAAAATGGCGCCTCTCACGGAAATCTCCGTAATAGGCGCCTTATTGCTCACTTTTTAAAGAAGGTCTGAATTTATCTATTTTTCATATCGTGAAAGTACCGATGACAGTGGGCAACAAAGGCCGTTGATATTTTAGTCGGATATGAGTATCGATGCCTTAATAAGCCTATCGTTCGTGTGAATTTCCTATTCATAATTTTTAAGTGCTTCAACTTATTTTCATACAAATCAACTGAGGTTTGAGGAGTAAATGCTGCCCCTCGTCCATTTTTCACTAGCTGTAATATCGTTGTCGCTTCCTCTACTTCTACTTGATAAATCGGCGTATATCCTATTGATTTACAAGCTTGATCGGTAAATTGACGAAAACTAAATCGACTCGAAAGCCCGATAAACGGAAAATCGCCTAACTCCATCAAATCTATTGTCCCTTTTGTAGTTTCTTCAAACGAGTTAGGTACCGTCAAAAAAACTTCCTCGTCAAATAAAGGTAACCACTCCACATTTGAATGATCAATTCGATCTGTCGTAATACATACATCGTATTTCCCATGCTCAATAAACTGCTGCAAATTTTCTTTTGATAAAGGAACTTGTTGGCATTTTACATTCGGGTAGTCCGTCAAAAATAGGTCTATAATATTCGTGAAAGTATATGGCAGGGTTGTGACAATAGATAAGCTTCCACCTCTTTCACCCCTTCTTTCTTCTATTGAACGTTCTAAATTGCTGACTTCAGAGAAAATACGCTCCGCTCTTTGTAATAAAAACTCCCCATTTTCATTTAATGAAATTCGTTTGCCATTTCTAAAAAACAGATCCATTTCTAACTCAGACTCCAGATTTGTGATTGCTTTACTTAATGCTGGCTGTGAAATCAGAAGTTCATTAGCCGCTTGTGACATGTTCCCTAATTTGGCTGTGGTATAAAAATATTTCAGTTTGACTAAGTCCAAGTTTAATCCACCTTTTATAACTACAAGTTATATAGAAATAAAATATATGTATTTTATATTATAAATGAACACGTTTAAAATAGGTAATGTCACTAATATGTGAACAATTTATGAATTTTATTTAGTGTGCATGAGATCTGCTCGCCAAAAAAAAATCATAATTTTGTCATAACTAACTTAGGGGGCTTTTTATATGAGATTGAAGGTAAAGTTGCAGTTATTACAGGAGCAGCATCAGGTATGGGACAAGCCGAAGCAATCCGCTTTGCCAAGGAAGGTGCAAAAGTCGTCGTCGCGGATTTAAATTTAGAAGGTGCTCAGGCCGTTGCTGATGAGATTAAAGCATCTGGTGGAGATGCTATTGCTGTCGCAGTGAACGTTATGAAGACGGAGGATATTATTAACTGCGTAAAAACAACAGAAAGCACCTTTGGACCCGTTGATATCTTAGTAAATAATGCAGGTGTATTTGACAAATATACTGCATCATTAGATACCACTTTGGATCAATGGAATTTCTTTTTAAATGTCAACCTAACAAGTGTATTTGAATTCTCAAATGCGGTATTGCCGAGCATGATTGAGCGTGGTTCGGGCTCGATCGTTAATATAGCTTCAGTAGCCGGTCTTGTTGCAGGCAAAGGCGGGGCTGCTTACACGGCCAGCAAACATGGAGTTATTGGATATACCAAGCATCTATCTTCTGAATATGCTAGATACGGTGTTAAAATTAACGCAATTTGCCCAGGAACAATTGAAACCCCATTAGTTAAAGATGTCTTGGCCGGGATCCCTAAAGATCTTGTACCAACCCGTACTTTTGGACAAGTAGAACAAGTGGCTGATCTGGCGGTATTCTTAGCATCGGACGAAGCCAAATTCATGAGTGGTGTAGCTGTACCAATTGACGGCGGATTTACTATTCAATAATTCACAATTATTAAAGCGCTTCAATTTTTCAATAATATTAAAGGAGGAGCAATCGTGCTTGCTTCTCCTTTGTCATGAGGTGGATATATGAATAAGAAGGGGAAACTTCATTATGCTTGGTGGATCATGATTGCAAGTTCTGCCATTTATGCCGCAAGCGTAGGAATTATCGTCAGCTGTGCCGGTCTACTTTACCGCGCAGTAGCAGAAGATTTTGAAGTGGGTGTTTCCGAGATCAGTTTATACACATCGTTAATGTATTTAACGATTACTGTGCTGCTTCCCTTTGCAGGGAAGATATTAAATAAGTTTGATATTCGCTATGTGTTGACACTTGCTGGGCTTGTTAATGCTTTAGCTTTTGGATTAATGGGTACTTATAACTCGGTGTTCCCATTTTATTTTTCTGGTATTGCTTTAGGTATTGGTAGTACGTTCTTAATCTACGGCTCAATCCCCCTAATCATGAATAACTGGTTCAAAGCTAAAGTTGGAACCACATTAGGGATCGCTATGGCATTTATGGGAATTGGCGGTGCGGTTTTTGCACAAATTACAGCTCTCTTCATTGAGTCGATTGGCTGGCGTTTGACCTATATCGTCTTAGGTATGATCGTAGCCATTCTAATTCTGCCATTCTCTATTTTTGTCATTCGTTCGAAGCCCGAGGAATTAAATATGAGACCTTATGGTGCCGATGAAGCGAAAAACACAGATCATGAGCCTGCTGTACAAAAAACAAGTGCCACAGGCGTGACCAAAAGTGCTGCAATGAGATCTCCCGCATTCTATTTGGTTATGCTCTTTACAGGTCTCTTTGGTTTGGCTTCGACAGTCAGCTTCCACGTACCAAACTTTGTACAATCGGTGGGATTCACTGCTGCAATGGCTGCAGTCGGTGTAACTTGTGTAACCATTGGTCAAACAGGCGGTAAATTTCTACTAGGTGCAATAAATGATAGATTCGGCGTAAAGGCGGCTTTGTTTGTGGGGATCGGCAGTGGGATGATTGGTGTAATTGCACTACTTATCTCTGACTCATTCGGAATAGGTATACTCTATGCCGGTGCATTGCTGTTCGGGGTCGGATTCTCAGGCTCAACTCTACTTCCTCCTGTGGTCATACGTGAAGTATTCGGCGGACGTGATTATGCTTCCATCTATACCACCATTATGTCGGCTTCCACATTAGGTGTCGCATTTGGTACGACATTATTTAGTTACCTATATGACTTAACAAGCTCTTACTATATCGTGTTCATTATCGTAATTGCGATTTTTATTGTTTCTATTTCTTCAAGTTTATTTTCTTTAGCTTGGAAGAAAAGATTAAATGTCTAAGAACTAAACAATCCACTAACAAAATCTTCTGAGATTTTGTTAGTGGATTGTTTGTTGTAAAAATGAAGAATACTGTACATTCCTAACGACTATTCACCATCTGACGCGAAAAACTCTGAGAGAAACTGATAAAACAGCTGCTCTGTTGGCAGTAATTTACGCTGCGTTGGAATGATGACACCGATCGTCCGAGTTACCTCAGGCTCAACGAGAGGAATTTTTACCGTTGAATGCGGAATACTGTCAACCAAGGTAACTTCGGGCATCAGCGCAACGCCAAGTCCTGCGGAGACCAAGCCCTTCAGGGCATCGATATCATCCCCTTCGAAGGCAATATGAGGAGTAAACCCGATCTCACTGCACGCTTGCAGCACAATTTCCCTGAAAATGGTCCCTTCTGGCAGCGTAACGAAGGCATCATCCTGCATTTCTGACAATTGAATTGCAGCTCGGTCCGCAAGCCGATGCTGAAGCGGCAATAGTGCCACAATGCGCTCCGTGAAGAGGAGCTTGGACCGAATCTGCGTATCCTCACTCGGCAGCGGGGCAATCATAGCCAAATTAAATTCGCCATTAATGACACCGTCTATCAAATCCCGATAAAGGGCTTGTCTCATCTGAAATCTCGCTTCCGGATACCGCTGACGGAAGGCATAGATGACAGTGGGCAGTACATGAGCAGCCAAACTAATCGGGAATGCAATGCGGACAACGCCCTTCTCCGGATCCAAATATTCCTTCACTTCTCGTTCCGCCTCACCGATCATATTCATCACTTGCTCTACACGTGCCAGCAAAATTTTCCCGATCGGTGTTAGCTTCACTCGCCGTCCTTTGCGAATAAAGAGATCCACTCCAAGCTCGCTTTCCAGCTGAACGATCTGTCTGCTGACCGAAGATTGGGCAACGTGCAGGGCATTAGCCGCGTCGGTCACATGCTCACGCCTCGCAACCTCAATAAAGTAACGCATCTGCCTAATCTCCATCATTCTCCTCCTCCCTTATGCGCAAAACGCATCAACTTTATCTTATCTATATATTGAATCGATGAATTAGTTGAATTTAATATTAAACTACAATCAGATAAAGAGAAATAGGTAAACGACAAATGTATTCTCAAACATCAAAAGGAGTGGAACAATGAGTTTAGTAAAGGAAGTAGAGCAAGCACCGACTGGGCAGACAGAGGCAGCACAGCAATACGTTAATGAGGTATTCGAAACGATTCAGAAGCGAAACCCGGGTGAAACGGAATTCCATCAAGCGGTCAAAGAAGTCCTGATCTCCTTGATCCCTGTTCTTGCGCGTAATCCGCAGTACGTAAAGCACGCTATCTTGGATCGGTTGGTCGAACCGGACAGGCTCGTATCTTTCCGTGTACCATGGGTAGATGATCATGGTAAGGTACACGTGAACCGAGGATACCGTGTCCAATTCAGCAATGCGATCGGTCCTTACAAGGGCGGGCTTCGGTTCCATCCCACGGTGAACGCAAGCATTATCAAATTTTTAGGGTTTGAACAAATCTTCAAAAATTCGTTAACCGGTCAACCGATTGGCGGCGGTAAAGGCGGCTCTGACTTTGATCCGAAAGGAAAAACCGACCTCGAAATTATGCGCTTCTGCCAAAGCTTCATGACCGAGCTGTCAAAACATATTGGACCGGATACAGATGTTCCTGCCGGCGACATTGGTGTCGGTGCCAGAGAAATCGGCTACATGTTCGGTCACTACAAACGGCTGGTCGGTGCGTACGAAGCAGGCGTTCTAACCGGCAAAGGAATCGGATACGGCGGAAGCCTGGGCCGTAAAGAAGCCACCGGCTACGGAGCCGTATACTTTGTGGAGCAGATGCTGCAGAATGCAGACCTCAGCTTCAACGGAAGCCGCGTCGTGGTATCAGGCTCAGGAAACGTCTCCATCTATGCCATGGAAAAAGCGATGCAGTTAGGTGCCAAGGTTGTCGCATGCAGTGACTCCAGCGGCTATATTTATCATGAAGCAGGTATTAACCTGGATACGATCAAGCGGTTGAAGGAAGTAGAGAATCGCAGATGTGAGGATTACGTACTTGAGCATCCGGATGCCGTCTATGTTGCAGGCTGCTCCGGCATTTGGACCATTCCTTGTGATATCGCCTTGCCATGCGCGACTCAGAACGAAATAGACAAAGCTTCCGCTGAATTACTTGTCCGCAATGGCGTGAAAGCCGTCGGCGAAGGTGCCAACATGCCTTCTACACTCGAAGCTGTGGATGTCTTCCTCGAGAACAACGTCTTATTCGCTCCCGCTAAAGCGGCGAATGCAGGCGGCGTATCCGTATCTGCCTTGGAGATGGCACAGAATAGTGCAAGGCTGTCCTGGACGATGGAGGAAGTCGATGCGAAGCTGCAACAGATCATGAGCAATATTTATAACGAGTGCATGCGCGCTTCCGAGGAATACGGTCTTGCAGGTAACCTGGTCATCGGTGCCAATATTGCCGGTTTTGTCAAAGTGGCCGATGCGATGCTTGCGCAAGGGGTTTAACGTGTGAGCTCCCTACCTCTTATAGAAAAAGCAACTATTATGCAAACAGCTATTGCCGGTATATTACCAGCAATAGCTGTTGTGCGTTAAAGCGTTAATTACAATTCAGTAGTATTTTTGAACATAGAGTCCAGCTAATGGTTCTCATAATCCGATCCGTTAAAGTGTTTGCATGTCCAAATGCAGTAGAAGGCTGCCGCTGAAACCATCCTTTAATAAAAGTTGTGAGCCTTTCACTTCAAGAACGGGAGCCAGATTATATTCCTGTTCGCTATGAGGAGAAGGCGTGACGAACACAGCGCTTGCCATCCAATGAACGCCTGGCGACAATTCTTCCGTCAAGGTCGGCAAGAACGTACTCGGGTGGCAGACATTCGTGTTTGGTTCGGTGTGAATAATTTGCGGCCTTGCTGTTCCGAGCAGCCGTTTAATTCCCGTACCTCCCCATGGAAGCAACACGGCGATTTCGTGGTCGGTTTCAATCGTATTCCAGTCCGCATGACCCTGTCCGTTTTGATCCTTAGGGAATGCAAAACCTCCCTCTGCCACATCCAATTCTCTTGCCGTTCGGATCTTATGGACTCTTGCATGCCAAGGAGCGCCTGGGATGACCCACGTTTCTACTTCAACGTCTCTCCAGGGCTTCCACTTGGCGTATACGCACGAGTCGCTGATTTCGAACTTATCGCATTTCCCGCGCGTACGGTACAGTCCATCCTTCTCCGCTAATGCAAGAGAGTTATCGTATGCCCCTTGGACTAGCCCGTAATTCCCCTTCGAAACACTAAATCCGTATATATTGGAATAAGCGAACTTGGCATATTTGGCAACGTTGTTCGCAGGCTCGAAGCCCGCATATTGGCCCGCTGGAAACATAATGACATGTTTCCCCGTATTTTCCCTTGTCAAGATCATTCGAGCTTCCCGCTGCACGGACTTCTGTTCAAGGTGCGGCAACGGCAGCTCCTCCGACTGCCAGAAGGGATGATCGTCCGCTAGAGCAAGCGGCAGGAATGACTTCATCGCCCAATATGGCGAGCCTGGTGCGTTGTATCCCTCGCTCATATTAAGATTAGAATAGCTGTAGCCTATCGTCAGGATGCCTTCAAGTGAAAAGATAGGCTGGTTGAACCACCATCGTAAATTTCTTAACAAAAGTCCCTTCACGACACCCCAAGGAAAAGCCTCGACCCCTGCGTATGCAAGCGCCCCCCAGAAGCAGCTTTGGGCGAATCGGTAAGTCATGCTTCGTCCAAAAGCAACGGCCTCTCCAGTCTCTCCGAACCAGTAAATAAAATCACGCGCGAAGAGGGAGGCTCTTTCCTTATATAGCTTGCTTCGAATGGGATCCTCATTCTCCATTTGCTTGGCGTAAATCAAGCTATAGTAATGAAAGGCAAACGGTACGTAGTAGTCAATCTGATCCGTATCCCCGTCCGTATACCAGCCTCCAGAGATATAGAATTGATCTAATCGGTTTAGATCCTCCTCCATTTTTTTCGCATCGCCCTTTAATCCCCTTTTATATAGTGCCAGATTGACGAGCACTCGGAAGAATCGCCAATTGGTATCTACGGTTTCACGGGCATTCGTCTGGTTCAGCCAATCCGCGAGCCTGATACGCTCTACTTCATCCAATCGGTTCCATGATTGTTCTGGTGCTAAAATAAGCAGTAGTGCGATTGAGGCAATCTCGACTTGTTTTTGATCATAGCTGCTGATATCGCCCCAATAATCCGCATGTCCCGGATCGGAACCATTTATCAAGCCTCTAATATAAATCTCCCATCCATCCCAACTTCCTCCCCCCGCATATAAAGGAGCAAGTCCCCATAGCGGCCTAAGACAGCCCTCCATTTGAGCAACTCTTCGAGAGGTTTGAGAATAGGTGTCCCCAATATCCAATAATGCCCCGCTATCGCTGAAATAAGGGATAAGCGGATCGCATAGCTGATTAACTGCTTTAACCATATCCGCTTTCGACTTCAGCGGATTTGATGAAATGGCTGTTTTTTGTCGGCTCATTTTTTATCCCCCATCTATATTACCAGTACGGTTTCCAATCTTTCACGAGTCGAACCAGTGCCTCGAAGTAAAAGTAATCGCCCCATATGTTGCATTCGTCAATGCCTTTGCCATGCGGCTTCGCATAAACGGCATGAAGGAGTACGCCGTTGGACTCCGGCTTTTCTTTGCTCGTGTAATGATTCATCAAGGACTGAACCATCAGCATAGCTGCATGTTCATACTCTTCTTTACGCTCGTCCGTAACAGGGAGATATTTGGACAATTCCAGAAGACCGCATGCCGCGATGGCTGTCGCCGAGCTGTCCCTCTCCTCTTCTCCTTCTGTAAAGACGAGATCCCAATAAGAAACCTGGTCTTCCGGTAACCGATTGATGAAGTAATGGGCAATTTTCTTGGCCAGATCGAGCAGTTGGACATCCCCCGTATATTTGTAGCTAAGCGGAAAACCGTAAATGCCCCAAGCTTGCCCTCTCGACCAACAAGAGTTGTCGGAATAACCTTGAACCGTTCGTCCATATTTGGGCTCACCGGTATATATATCCATGAAGTAAGTATGATAAGTCGATGCATCTTCCCGCACGATGTATTTCGCAGCCTGTTTCACATGTTGGTAAGCGGCATCGTAATACTTGGAATCACCCGTCGTCTCGGCAGCCCAATATAATAACGGCAGGTTCATGCAGCAATCGATAATCATACGTCCGCCATTCTCCGGATCGTCGGCCCCCCCCCATGCCTGAATAATGCCCGCCTTCTCGAAGTAGCGCTCCATAAGCTGATCGGCTGCGTTCAAGCTGATCTCTTTCGCCTTTTCACTGCCTGTCAACTTATAAGCCGCTACGCTTGACAACGTGTATAGAAATCCGAGGTCATGGGTTCCAGTATTGATTCTCTCTTCGATACGATGCTTATAGCTTTCAAGTTGAACCTCTGCAATGTTACGGTATTTAGAGTCTCCCGTTACCTCATACGCCAGCCAGATCATTCCTGTCCAGAATGAAGACGTCCACTCAATGTTATCGAGCGCGGGATAAACCAGATTAACGCTTGCAGGCGCCGGATATTGGGTAGCGAAAGTCCCTAGATTCTGATCCACCTTAGTTAAAATATAGGCAATGGCTTCTTCACACTGCGCTTTTGATAATGCAGGTCGATTCGTGTACTTGCTCTTATCTACAATGCCTTCGTCTCGAACTTGTTTCATAATAACCTCCATTTGATGTTTATTTATTCCTCATTATAGTTCAAATCTATCCTCCCGCTTGTTCTTAAGATGCAACAAAATAACGCTACATTGTCACAAACAATTAAAACGGTTACAATCAAGCTATAAATAGAAATCAAGTCGAGGAGATCAAGATGAAAAGCCACCTTGAATTAGGATTCAACTATAATTCATTGGATAAGTCCTTCGACTTTTTATATCGAAGTCAAACTTATCAGAAGGATTGGAATATATACCATATTCATGAGGGAATGGAGTTTCTATATGTTCATGAAGGCATTGGCCAAGCCGTAATTGGACAAAAAATATACGATATTGCGCCCAACACGTTGATCTATTTCCAACCTTACCAGCTCCATGGCGTGCGAATCGAGGCCACTCGTTCAACCTTGTATTCCCGATCCATCCTTTCATTCGAACCGTCTGTAATGCTTTCGTATTTGCACCACTTCCACGATCTGAGAGTTTTTTTTCACAAACTATGGAAATCAAAGCTTCCGACCCAAGTCATTCCATTAGGTACAGAGCGTTATCTCGAGCATTTGTTCGAGCACTATCACACACACTTATCTTCTGGTGATTCAAAAAGAAGTAATGAGCCTTTTGTTATGTTTGTATTGTCCTTCTTACAATACGCGAAAACGATATGGCCCAATCAAAAGCAGCATCAACCGACAGTCCATGAATCTAGCCATATCTCATACATCGAAAGAATTATGACCTGGATTGAAGAGAACTACGCAAAGGAGTTTCGACTTGAAGAGCTCGGTGAAGAACTGCATTTAAGCCGTCATTACGTGTCACGGTTGTTTCAATCTGCTGCCGGAACCACGATTACCGATTATTTGAATGCCAGACGCATGCGTCAAGCTTGCTGGCTGCTGCGCAACAGCGATCTCCCGGTTTACGATATATGCCATCAAGTAGGCCTCACCAACGTATCCTACTTCTGCAAGCGATTCCGCGAGTTTGCCGGGACAACTCCCTATCAGTACAGAATAGGGGTCAGAGACGGGTAGAACCAGGTATTAATTTACTAACCCTGCCCTTTACCGCACACAAGCATAGCATGGGAAAAGCCGAGCATCTGCTGCACTCGGCTTTTTCTAAACGCTATTATTGTTGGTCGCAAGCCTTAATCGTGATGACAGATTCGTTCATATAAGAAATCTACGATATGCTTGACTTCCATCTCCCCAGCCGCCCCATGCTTCTCGACCCCTAGCTTCATTTGCAGCAAGCAACCAGGATTGCTTGTGAGTAGATAACGGGCCTCCGTACGATTGGCATGCTCCATCTTATGTGACAAGATTTCTCCCGCCATCTCCGGCTGCGTTACGTTGTAGATGCCCGCTGACCCGCAGCAACGATCCGCTTCTTTCATCTCAACAAAATTGACGTTTGCGACCTGCTTCATTAGCTGTCTCGGCGCGTTTGAACTCTTCATCACATTGCGTAAGTGGCAGGAGTCCTGGTAGGTTATCGTCACCGTCCCAGACGTACGTTCTTCCGTTTCCGCGAATACAGGAATTCTGCCGTGTTCATGGAGCAGCTGACTGACATCAATCACGCGGGAAGCAAACCATTTGGCCATCTCAGCGTGTTCGCTATCTTCGTGAAGCAAGTGGTCATATTCAACAAGTAAGGCGCCACAACCGCCTGCATTAGAAACGATATAATCGATTCCGGCTTCTTTAAATACACTCAAATTCGTGCGAGCCAAACTTCTAGCCAGCTCCATCTCACCACTGTGCGCATGAAGCGCACCGCAACAAACCTGCTCATTCGGAATAACCACCTCGAAGCCAGCTTCCGACAACAGTTTTACCGTATTCACGTTCGTCTGGGCGAATAGGACGTCCATGATACATCCGCGGAACAAGGCGACACGTGCGACGGTCTCGCCCTTGGCAGGGAAGATCGTACCAATTTGCTCCACCACCCCATTAGCAGATGCCTCAGGTAAGACCTTCTCCATCTCGGCAAGGTGCTTAGGAAACATCCGCATCACTCCGCTATGCCTTGCCATTTTCTGAAGACCTGATTTCTGATAGAAGCCAAGCGCTCCGCCTAAGACCTTGAGCCTTTTTCGATGTGGAAAAAGCCCTTCAAATACTGTTCTTCGCAAGCCTCTCACGGGGATACGATGCTTAACTTCATCTTCTATAGCATCTCGCGCCTGTTCGATTAATTGTCCGTATTTAACATCTGCGGGACAGGCTGGTTCACAAGCCCTGCAGCCGAGACAATGATTCATCTGGTCCTGGAAGGCCTGATCTGGACTCATAAGTCCATCTGCAACGGCTTTCATTAGGGCGATGCGGCCTCTCGGTGATTCCTGTTCAAGCCCTGTCTCCCGGAACGTTGGACAAGCCGGCAGACAAAATCCACAGCGCATGCAATTCGTTAATTGATCGTAATCAAGCTTCAGGTGGAGTCTTTGAGCGAGCGGACTCGTAAGCTGTACATCCGGTTTACGGGGGATTGAGCTTACGTTATTTATATTATTCACGTTGAATCACCACTCTTTTTCTCGTCTCCTTGGCAAAGATCTTGCCTGGATTGAGTATATGATCAGGGTCAAAAGCTTGTTTGATCCCACGCATAACCTCGATGCCCGCCTTCCCTAATTTCCATTCCAGGAACGGTGCTTTGACGAGTCCTACACCATGCTCGCCGGTAATCGTTCCTCCCAGCTCGATCGCTGCTTCGAAAATTTCCTCAAAAGCTTTCTCAACACGATGCACTTCAGCGCTATCACGGGCATCCGTTGTTGCCGTTGGGTGAAGATTCCCATCGCCGGCATGGCCGAATGTAGCAATGGAGACATCGTATTTCCGGGCAATTTGATTAATTTTGAGCACCATATCCGCGATTTTTGACCTTGGAACCGTAGCATCTTCCAGGATTGTCGTGGGTCGCAGGCGGGCTAAGGCCGTAAAAGCGCTGCGCCGAGCGGTCATTAGCTTCTCCGCATGCTCTCGGCTCTCAGCCACTGTAACGCGGTCGGCAAGCTCCGATAAGCAAATATGGCGAATATGATCAATGTCACGTTCGACCGCTTCTGGTTCACCATCTTGTTCAATAAGCAGGATCGCCTCCATATCCCTCGGCAGTCCTAACTTGGCGAAATCGTCCACAACCCGGATTGTAGGATTATCCATGATCTCTAACGTAGCAGGTATAATTTGCGATTCGATAATTCGAGATACCGTTCTAGCTGCTCCATATAGATCTTTGTACATCGCAATCATCGTTTTCTTCGATTTTGGCGGAGGAACTAGCTTTAATGTTGCTTCCGTAATAATAGCCAAAGTCCCTTCTGAGCCGATGAGCAGTTTCGTCAAATCATAACCTGCAACATCCTTCATCAGCTTACCACCTGTACGGATGATTTCTCCGTTCGCAAGAACGGCCTCTAGACCGAGGACATAATCCTTCGTCGTTCCGTATTTCAGGCCTCGCAAGCCCCCTGAGCACTCGGCAATATTGCCGCCAATCGTGGAGATTCGCATACTGCTCGGGTCTGGAGGGTAGAACAGGCCCAGTGACTCAATGTGTGCAATGAACTCAGCCGTAATTAAGCCTGGTTGTACCGTTGCCGTCAGATTTTCCAAATCCACATCGACAATACGATTCATACGATGCATAACCATGACGACCCCACCCTCGACTGGAACGGTTCCCCCGCAGAGATTAGAACCGGAGCCTCGCGAAACAAGCGGTATTCGATGAGCAGCCAGTACGCTCATAATCTCGGACACCTGTTTCGTCGTTTCCGGATAGATAACGCCCTCCGGCAAACTTTGCAGCATCGGGGTCCCGTCATAAGAATGGGCGACCAATGCTTCATTATCGTCTCGAAATTGCTGCGCACCAACAATTTGACGAAGTCGGTTCTTTATTTCTTGTGCCAACATAGTAACATTCCTCCCAATTCATTGACGACCCCTTACCGCACGCAAGAAGAAGCTGTGAATAGAAAGCCGAGCAGCTCTGCTCGGCTATTTCTAACGCATGACGTAATACGCAATTTAGTTCGGGTTGGTTCAGTATACATTGAACCGCTTACATAGACCACTATAAGGCATTAAAGGACTCAAAAGAAATCTCATGAAACGCGATGCGAGTATCCGATGCCAGTACAAATAGAATGACATCCGCCACATCGGACGCGAGTAAAAACTTCTCTCGAGGTACCTGCCTGTTGCCCCAGAAGCCGGTATCCGCCCCTCCTGGGTTAAGCGTGGTGACTCGAATATTCTGCTCTTTGACCTGCATCGCAAGGCCTTGGGAGAACATATTGACAGCCGCTTTAGCGGTACAATAGAGCGGCGCGTTCGGATTGGCTCGCTTTGCCGCCATGGAGCCTATATTAATAATGGATGCACCACTCTCCGGACTCACCACGGGAATAAAATGCTTGCAGCACAGGAAAGTACCCTTCACGTTCACATCCATCGTCAGGTCGTATCGCTCTTCCTCCATAGCTTCGATTTTGTCCGGAATCGACAGACCTACCAGATTAACAAGCATATCGGCATGCCCATACGCCTGCGCTACCTGCTCGAACAACGACCTTACCTGCTCCTCCTTCGTCACATCCGCCCGAACAGCGATAACCGACGCGCCTTTGCCTTCCAATTGCATCCTCAGTTCGGCAAGCTTCTCCTCGTTGGTTGAGGTCAGAACAAGCTTGACGCCTTGGTTGGCGAGCGACTCCGCCAACGCACGGCCCATGCCTCCTGTAGCGCCGGTAATAACAGCCACTTTGTTCCGAAGCGATTTCATGATTATAATCCCCTTTCTCTTCCCGATACGTTGCAGTCGAGCAATATTTTCCCTAAGTTGTCCCCCGCGATCATACGCCGAATGGCTTCCTCCGCCTGCTCCATCGGCATCGTGTCGCTAATGATCCGATCTAAGTCGAATTGCCCGGATTCAACTATTTCTTCGAGCATCCGAACCGTCCGTGTAAAGTCCTGGAATGTGTACACACGGCTGCCTACCACGTTTATTTCCTTGAATATCACCTTTAGAACATCGATCTCCGGTTGCTTGTGCGGGAATCCGACGAGCACGACTGTCCCACGGATGGCACATAGCTCGATCGCGCTGGATAATCCGCCCTGCGAGCCCGACACTTCGAACACGACGTCATATCCGGCCCCATTTGTCAGCTCGGCGGACAGATCCGTAACATCCTGCCGTTTCGGATTAATTGCATCAAATCCAAAGGACTTAATGATCTCGATTCGAGCATCATTCAGCTCGGTAAATACTACCTTCTCCGCCCCGCACCGTTTGGCCGCGATGCCGATGACGAGTCCGATCGGACCTCCTCCGATGATAAGCGCTTTGTCGCCAGCTTTGATTCCTGCCCGCTGATTCACATGGAAACCAACGGCGAAAGGTTCGGTTAATGCGGCAATCCGGTCGCTGATGGAATCCTTCAGCTTGATTACCTTGGCGGCAGGAGCCTTCACGTATTGTGCGAAACCGCCGTCGGTATGAATGCCCAGCAGCTTGAGCGTACGGCATACATGCCAGTTGCCCGAGCTGCATGCCGCGCATTCGCCGCAGCTGATGAGAGGCTCCACGACGACTCTGTCGCCGGGCTGAAGATCGTTCCGTTTAATGGAACGAACCTCCTCAATGACTCCGACAAATTCATGTCCCGGTATAACCGGTGTGCGGGCGGTCGGATGCTTACCTTTGTAGATTGTCACGTCTGATCCGCATACGCCCGCATATTTAACCCGTATTAAAACTTCTTCTTCCTGGAGTTTGGGCTCCGGCACTTCCTTATAGAGGATCTGTTCCCATTCGTTCAGTACTGCCGCTTTCATTCCGGGTACACTCCCTTCAAGTTCATAATTAGAAATAACCGCCGCGCTTTACGACTTCGGTCGGAGTCAGTCCGTCCACAATCATCTGCTTAATGTCTTTCTCGTTCTCCTTGATGTATTCCGCCTTGAGCAACACATCGTATGCCAGCTTGCGCGGAATGACGATGACGCCGTCGATATCACCCAGGATGACATCCCCCGGGAATATCATGACGTCACCGAGCTTGACCGGCATTTGCCAACCGATCATGCGGAAGCGGCCCAGCATGCCGTTCGACGTTTTGTATTTGCAGAAGACGGGAAAGTCCTGCTCCAGCACTTTGTCCGTATCCCGAACGCCTCCATCTACAATAGCCCCCCGACAGCCACGGCGCTTGGATGCCATCGTCATAATTTCGCCCCATTGCGCCGATTCGTCATCACCGCTTGTGTCCCAGACGCATACCGAATCCTCATGAAGCGCCTCCAGCATTTGTGCCCGTTGCTCCATCTCACTCGTCAACGTCAGATTCTTGGAGCCTTTGACGGTAAACGCGATTCCTGCCACTTTCATCTCATCCTTCAAAGGCAATATGCTGTTCGGCAACGTCTGATAGACAAGTCCGAGCTCTCTCAGCACGTCATTAACCGCAGCCGTGAATACCTGCTCGAATCGGTCGCACAGCTCCTTATCCGGAATCGGAAGCTGCACGATCTCGTGCTGCTCCCGTGATGCTGCGAATTGTTCCAAATCCATTTCTATCAGCCTCCTTATACAAGTTGTATATCTTTATCGCTAATCCTGTACGCTCGGTTGGTACGATAATCCGTTACCAGTATCTGGCCTTGTTGCTCGAACCCGACCGCAATTCCTCCCTCGTGCGCCGGAGGTTCGGCAAAGTATTGAGCGGCCTCGTTCTTGTACATATGCCAGCCTCGAATGGACTCCAGACCATCCATAGCGAACGCGTAGACCATAACATGCTCCTTTGCGAAGCATTGGTTCTCATAGGTGAATCGGACCGCACTTCCTTCCTTTCCTTGTCCTTCCTGATTGGGCTGGGGATGATAGTACTGGTGCATGTGGCCCCAAGACATATGTCGCCTGCAAGCAGACGCCTCCCCGTCCGAGATGCTGTCCATGAGGAAAAACTTGACCGCCGCGCCGCCGCGCCGGAGCACAATCTTCGTATCGGAATATAGATTGGTCTGGAGCTTGTTGTCACGGTTATTGGTCATGAAATGAGCTCTTGTCTTTACCGGGACATCGGCCACGATCCGATCCACGATGAATAACAGATGCGGAAATGCCGTAATCCAGGTTCGTTCGGCTCTGCGAATCGGATCACCGTACACACCGGCAATCTCGGATCGAACAACGGTTATACCGTCCATCGTTCCAATCAGCTTCCTGTGCGCAAGGGGTTCGCTGGGATTCCGGAAGTTCGCTCCTTCGATGGATCGCTGCGCGATAGGCTCACTTCTTCCCTCGATCTCGAAGGTCCACGTATTATGGGATTCGGTCGCGATGGATTTCGCCTGCGCATCTAGTCGATAACATGCATGTCCAGGATCAATGAAGAACCTTTCGTTCCTGTGCGCCAGAATGAATGAGCCTTGATCATAATGGTTATGGCTGGTCACCTGCAGCGGTTCATATCCTGCCTGAATGGCAATTACGGAGCTTTCCGCGGTTCTTCCGTCTCGGACAATTACGTTGCCCGTCTCGAACGAGGCAGCCAGCGGAAGCCCAGCCTTCTCCGGAGATAACGGTTCTGCGGCGTCGAGGTAATGAACCATCGTCATGAACTGATAGGAACTGATGAAAGCAAAGGTGCCCAGCTCATTACGTTCCAGCTCAAGACGGTCATAAGTCTGCTCGAAGAGCCATCTGGAGAGACCTGCCTCCATGGGTGCCGCGTTCTTTGCCCTGCAGGCGATATGCAGGAGAATGTCCGCGCTCGGCCGGTAGATAGCCGCCGAGTCTCCGAAGTTCGCAGAGCGGGGATACACAGGATCATCTTCTTTTCCAAGCGGCTTCATGTAGAGCAAGGATTGTACAGCCCAAGGAATACAGCGGACATAACATAAGAAATCCGCGCGCTCTGCCAGCTTCGAATCGTACCGAATCAGCATCTCGTTCAGATGACTGAGATGAAGCGTCGCATAATTCCAATATTGAAGCGATTCCCCATAGCTGTCCCCATTGTACATACGGGTTGCCGTCTGGTAGAAATCAAGTGCTTCTTCGACCGCAGAGCGATCCTCCAGAATGATCGATGCCGTGCCGTAGCCGTTCAAGAGCACCATAAACCAGTTGCTGATGTTCCCCGTATCATCCTTCATCCGAATAAGAGAACGCTTGCAAGGCTCTTGGCAATGCTCTCGGATCGCTTCGAGGAGCTTTGCACGTTCCTCATTGGTAAATAAATCGCCGGCCAAATCATAAGCTGCACACATCGCGAGCCCCACATGGGACGTCTCAAGCACGCCGTGCTGCGGATTGCCCCTGCCCCGGAACCATGGACCGTGCCATTCCGTCCCCGGCTTATCCAGCAGCTCCAGCACGACTTCGCGGAGCCACTGTCCCGCTTCGGCATGGCGATCGACCGCATATACGAATGCCGCGTCGCTAATCCGTTCCCATGCCAAATGCCACCATTCCACCGTATCTCCGTCTTGCACAAGCCCCGGTGTGCAAATTTGGCGCTCCGTCCGCTCCAGCAAATTGTGCCACAGCCGCTCCAGCTTGCCTCCTTCTTGAATGGCGGCTCTTACTGCTTTCAATTCTTCTGACGTCAACATCAACATGACTGACCACTCCTTATCTCAATCGTATACCCTATCGTCCTCACTATTCCGTGATTAACTCGTGATATCCATGCCTATAAGCCTCCGAAAACGCGAGTAAGAACGAGCCGAAGCTATGATGCTCGTTGCGATAAGGAAGAGGAAGAGTAACGTAAGCCTTCACGGTTCCCTTCTCTTCTCCTTCGCCGGGACACAAATTACCGGGGCAGCTAAGCTCGGTGTCGAACTCGGGCGTCACGCCGTGTCTATATAGCCCATTTATTCCGCGCTCAAATGCAGCTCCGAAGCGTTCCTTATCTAGAAGCCCCAGCCGCAACCCCACTCCGTATCCGTACAGAATCAGCCCTGTGCCGGAAGACTCCTCGTACGAATATTCAAACGGAATTTCTTGTCTCCAGAAACCACGTTTGGATTGGTGAGGCAGCATCGCCTCGGACAGTGCCCTGAACTCCCGCTCCGCACGTTCCCGGTACGGTGATTGACGGGGCAAATATTGTACCAGCTCGGTCAAAGCGATGTACCCCCAGCCGTTCCCTCGGCTCCAGTGATCCTCGGAGAATCTTCCGGGACCAACAAAATTTTTACATTGATGAAGCAGTCCGTTCTCGGGATTTCTAAACTCCTCGATCATAAGAAACGTTTGGTTAGCCGCCTCTTCTATATAACGCTCCTCTCGGAGACCAATACCAGAGAACAGCAGATAGGGAGTAGCTGCCATCGCCACGTCGATCCAGATTAGATTTGCCTCTGGAGCGCCGGGCATCTTCAGAATGCCTTTATCATCTCTCGGAGCTTGCATAAGTTCCTCCGCATATTCCCTTATCTGATTCGCTGATTCAGGCACGTGACCTTTCATGAACGCATACGCTCTCGCAATTCCACCAATCCGATAATTCGGAAAGTTGTACGGCGGATGGTCCACTTCATCTGGAAAGCGCTTTAAAATAGCAAGACAGCGTTCCATCAGTAGATTATCTCCTCCCGCTTCTGCTGTTCGAAGCAGACCATAAATGGCTAGAAGCCCATAATAATGCTTAATTTCTTCTAACCGTTCATAATTGTCGTAAAGTTTTACCGCTACCGACAAGGTATTCATATTATTCACCCTCCACAACGACTTCTAATGATTCCATCATAATCCGATTACATTCGTCGAACCATGCCGAGTTCGCCGTTTTATTTGTACAATCTGCCTTTAATTTTCACATGAATATATAACACAAACCTCGTCTCCTGCTCTATAATATATAAAAACGACATGAGGAGGCACCGCTTCCATGAACCATGCAACAACGTTAGCCGGCCATGATTTCGTAGTAACGGATATCATGTATGTTCTCGATCGCCATCCTGATCCCCAGTGGAGGCTGCGAAGCAACTTCTGCAACCCCCATTATGTTATTGCGTATTGCAAGTCCGGTCAGGCTGAATATCATTACAACAACGAGCAAGTAAACGTAGGCAAGGGCGATGTTCTGCTATTCCCCAAGCTCTACCAGCATGGAGCCGCCAGCGACCCTCATGACCCGTGGTCCTTTCTAACCGTTGCTTTTGAACTGGCCGACTTGCAGGGAACGGCGGAAAAAGCCATTGAAAGTCTCCCGCGCTGTATGGCCTCTTCATATGGATATGAAATGCATGAGCTGTTTGGCAAGCTGTATCGGTCATGGACTAGTAAAAAACCAGGTTACTTACTTCTTTGCAGAGGTTTGCTCATGGAGATGCTTTATCTCATTGTCCGACAATTTAGTCAGCCTTTGATTCTTACACCACAAGCCCATACGATTGAAAAATTAATGGATGATTTGCAAGCCCACGTACACAAAACGTACTCTGTCGACGAGCTTGCTGCTCGTGTAGGACTAAGTCCGTCTTACTTTCGCACTGTCTTCAAACAAACAGCCGGCATGACAGCCATCGAATATCAGAACCAGCTAAAAATTAATAAAGCCGGCGATCTTCTGCTCGGGGGCTACTGCAATGTATCAGAAGCAGCGGAAGCAGTTGGCTTCAAAGACATTTATTACTTCAGCAGACTCTTCAAAAAGATAACCGGCATGCCGCCTTCGACTTATCTCAAGAACCGTTAAACGTGGCAAGAGGGGTGTCAAAAGACAGAAGGCCGTACCATCCAATAACGCAATTGGACATGCACGGCCTTTTCTATGTTTATCAAAAGCGTGATAAGCTCTAGGTAGATCCCACCTATATACCCGCAGCGCACGGTAGGTAGCGGATTGACCAAAGGCCTTATTGCTAGCATTCAATTCAAGTCATTTATTTACTCTCTGGTTTTCTTGAACGTTTAAGATCCTTATAGGTATACTTAAGAATTATAATCGCTAAAGTGCATGTAATTAGATTAGCTAGCCAGATAGCCGTCTGTTCGGTTATTAATCCGTAAATGACCCACAGAATCTGGCCTGTTGTTAGAATCAGATACATGCCGAAGGAAATTCCCGCCGTATTTTTAGTCTGAATAACCTTAATCGCCTGGGGCAGGAAGGAAATGGTTGTAAATGCAGCGGCGAGAAAGCCCAGTATGGATAGCATATCGCATGATAACTCCCTTTAAACTGAATGTTTTGTCTCATCAACAAGCTGGATAACCAGATCGAAACGTTATATCGTTCATAGGCCAATTGACAATCTTCGTATATTCGGCAAACCAATGGGATATATCGCCGTGTCCAATTTAGGAAAGTGGTCCCGTCGCTCACTGAGCTCCGGGACCACTTCACCATAAACGTTATTATTCTCCTTGAATGGATTGATACCAAGCGTTTACTTCCTCGGTAATCTTATCTCCGCCTAGTTCCTTCCACTGCGTTACAAAAGTGTCGAATTCATCAACTGGAGCCTTGCCGTAGATGATCTTTGCGAACGTTTCAGTTTCGAGCTTAATCAGCCCTTCCCACTTGGACTTCATCGTCTCTGTCATCGCACCAGTGAAAAGATCCTCAATGGATGTGTCTTTCATGTCCAAGGTGATTTGGGCAGCTTGCCATTCTAATACTGATTTAGGATCTGCTTTTTCTTTATCGGAAATTGAATTATAAAGTTTTGTTTCAAAAGGAGTAGAAGGTTTTTCCCCATTGTAGAACTTCTGGTAAGCATTTAGCTCCTGCATAGGGTCAAAGAACCACTGGCCACCAAGCATATATTTGAAGGGCTCTACTTTCGTTTTATCCGGGAAGTCAGCTTCCACGGAGGAAGGTTTGCCATCCTTCATAACGTAATCGTAACCTTCGAAATATCCATTATCAAACTCTCCGCCTGCCTTCGGATTGGAGAATTCGAACATTTTGTTGACATAGAGAAAAAATGCTTCCGGGTTCTTGAAGTCTTTGTTGATCAGGAAGGCACCAATCTGAACCGGGCTGTAACGTCTACCCGACTTGCCATCCGGACCTGTAGGCACCGGAATAGGCTTCACTGTTGCATCGGGTTCGTTCTTCCACAGGAAATTACGTACAGAGTTTCCTTGGAAGATCGGTCCGGTCATGATTCCGGATTTGCCATTCTTGAAGGATTCGTCACTTTTGCTTACATCGATCATGGCTACGTCCGGAGAGAGATAACCCTTTTTGTACCACTCAGCCAATCGGGCAAGCGCTTGTTTGACCTCCGGTTGAATGGATCCATACTCCAGCTTGTCGCTCCCGTTCCATTTGTTCCAGTAGTGCGGAATAACACCGTATGCACCGAATACCCAGCTAGTATCCCCGCGCCATGATGTATATGGCTTGCCCCCATCTTTAATGGATACAGCAAGCGGAGGGTTACCCAGCTCCGTACCTTTCATTGCTTCCATGACCTTCTCCAGGTCATCTAATGTCTTCGGCTCCTCAAGATTGGCCTTCTTCAGGAAATCAGTTCGGATCCATAGAAGCGGATCGTTATTCATGACTTTACCCAGCTGAGGAAGCCCGTAGCGTTTGCCGTCCTTGGTTACCTGAGCCCAATACATTGGGTCTTTCTCATAAATTTTCTTCACCTCAGGTGAAGCATATTTCTCGAAGTCCTCTGAAATATCTTTAAATCGGCCCGAATCAATCAGGTCGCTCATCAACTGAGGATCGGTGACATAGACAACATCGGGCATCTCCTCTCCGGAGGACATATCAAGCATGATTTTGGTCTTATATTGATCTTCTGCCGTCGTCCAATTGTACTTGATATCTATATTAAGATTGTCCTTTACCCACTTCGTTAAGATGTTGTTCTCCAAGGTCTCACCATTTTTGAATTTAAAGCTCGCGTTCACATATCCTACTGTGGTCATAGTGACCGGTGTCTCGAATTTCCCTTTTGAGAAACCGTTGTCCGAAGACGTCGCAGGAGCCGTTTCCGAACTGGAGTCGGACTGGGAACCCCAATTGCAACCCGTGATCGTCAAAGCGGTGGCTAATACAATAGCCGACAGTTTGTATAATGTTTTTGACATTTTATAACCTCCCTCGTTATTTGAAGCGTATAACAAATCCTAGTTTAAGGATAATGTAACCGGATTCAAAGAGTACATCCTTAAGTTCAGTTATGTTATCTTAAGACCCATTTAAGATTTTAATATTCGAGTATCAGCCCTTAACAGCACCCAGAACAATTCCTTTTACGAAAAACCGCTGGAGGAAAGGGTAGACTACAAGAATAGGGAGTGTACCTATAAATATCTTGGCTGATTTGAGTGTGCGCTCGGTGATATTAGCCGCGTCCTCTGCCGATGTCGTGATGCTGGGATCTGGCGCCTTCACCAAGGATTGCAGCAGAGTGCTCATCGGCCATTTATCCTGCTTCAAATAAATCAGAGCATCAAACCATGCGTTCCAATGGAAGACGGCCACGAACAGGATAATAGTCGCGATGGACGGCAGCGAAACCGGAAGGTAGACCCGAAGAAGGGTTGTGAAATGACCAGCCCCGTCGATCAGACTCGCTTCCTCCAGTTCCTTGGGAATAGCTCGGAAGAAGTTCAGCATAAGGATCATATTATAGACGTTAAGGGCGACCGGAAGAACAAGAGCCCAGATAGAATTCATCAGATGAAGCTTCTGGATGACAATATAAGTAGGGATCAGTCCGCCATGAAACAACATGGTAAACACAAAGTACCACGTGATCATACGGCCACCTTTTAGAGAATCCATCTTCGATAATGGATAAGCAGTCAAAACGGTAACCGTAATACCAATGCTGACGCCGAGTATAAGCCGGAGAACCGAGTTGGCAAACGAACCGATAAAGCCATCATCCTGGAAGGTCTGTATATAAGAGTCCAAATTAAAGTTCACGGGCCAAAAAGTTACACGTCCTGCCGTTACATCTACTCCCTCACTGAAAGAGACGGCCAATACATGGATAAGAGGAAGGATGCATCCGACGGCAACGGCGCCTAGTATCAGAACATTAAATGCGTAAAAGATTTTGTATGGTCTTGTTTTGTAATACATGATTAGTCCCCCTAGAAAATACGATAATCAGCGTAACGGTAGGCCAAAACGTAGGCTATAATGAGCATCACAAATCCTACCACGGACTTAAACATCCCTATTGCCGTAGCAAGTCCGAATTGGGAGCCTACCAATCCCACCCGATAGACGAAGGTGTCAATAATATCACCTTGTTCATAAACCAGAGGATTATACAAGTTAAAGATCTGGTCAAAGCCTGCATTCAGAATATTCCCCATAGCCAAAGTCCCCACTACTACAATAATCGGTACGATAGCCGGGAGAGTAACCGTCCATGTCTGGCGCCAACGGGTGGCTCCATCCATTTCTGCCGCCTCATATAAGGAAGGGTCTACATTGGATAAGGCCGCCAGGAACACAATTGTCGCGAATCCACATTCCTTCCAAATGTCCGATAAGACAACGATGAAACGGAACCAGTTTCCGTCCGCAAGGAACATGATGGGATCAAGACCGAAGAAAGGCAAAATCACCGTATTGATCAACCCCTGAGAAGATACCAGATCCGTAACAATGCCGCCCAGAATAACCCAAGACAAAAAGTGGGGCAAGTAGACGAGAGTTTGTACGATTCTCTTAAACATCATGTGTCGTATTTCATTTAACAACAAGGCGAAAATGATAGGTACAACTAGATTGACTATAATCTTCATAATAGCAATCAAGAACGTATTCCATATCACTTGAACACTGTCAGGTCTCGTAAAGGCTGTCCGAAAATGCTCTAACCCTACCCAATCAGAGTTAGTAATACCCAACCAAGGTTTGAAGTCTTGAAACGCAATAACTAACCCTCCCATGGGCAAGTAATGAAAAATAAATGTTAAAATAAAACCAGGGATCAGCATGAGATATAGCACGCTATTTTGTTTCCTCAAACTCATTTTTCCTCATCTCCTTCAATGTCCTCCAATAGCTGTATGCCGTTATGTTCACTCTAGCACAGGCCTAAAACACCGAAAAAGAACACGTTCTTAAGGTCCGATATGTTATATTAAGAATCCTGAACTCTACTATTTACTTTGCGTCTAGACTTGGTTTAGCATAATGTTAACTAGAGTCAGACAAGCCCGGAGGGGAATAAATTGCGGAAAAATAAGTTTCATACACTCAGTACCTTTGCCAAAATTAACCTGATTCTGCTATTTATGCTTATACCGCTTATTGGACTTAACTACTATCAAAATCTGATTGGAACGAAGGTTGTTCGCAATGAAATTCACCGTTCAAGCGAAACATACATGTCCTTATTAACCAGCCAAATTGAGACTATAGCCAACCAGATGTCAGTCTTCGCCCTGACCATGAACCGGGACAGCAATCTATCGACCTTTACTACATTCGAAGGGTCCAGGCACCCTTACGACAGGTACAACACAATATACAATATCTACGAAAAACTTAAACTCAACAGTCTGTCCCTTCCCTGGAACAACCAGATCACGGTTTATTCTCCCGCAAATAAGAAAGCGGTTTCAGATAGTGGACTAAGCACTTATGACGAGGCGTTTCTGAAGAACAACATGACGCCCGTTTGGAAGTTTATGCCGACCGACTATAAATACGGACAGCCCTATTTCATCCGACATTTTAGCGAGCCCAAGTATTCTTCCAATGCTCCGCTGGATTCCTACAGGATTGTTTCGGAGATTAGCTTTAGTTCAAATAATTTGATCAAAATGTTAGAAAAATTCAAGAACAGACACAATGTGCACGACCCTTTTCTGTACAGTCCTGGCTATGAACCACTTGTAAGCAACACTGCTCAGCTTGCACATATAGAACAACTTGGAACAATTCTGAATGACCAGACGATGACAAGCTCCGGTCATGAGACGTTGGAGCTCCAAGGCGAGAAATACTTGGTCACTTATAAACTAATTGATACGCTTGGCTGGTATCTAGTAGATTATGTTCCAATCCATGAAGCTTTAGCTCCCATTTATCGTTCCAGCCTGATCTTCTATACATCAGCTGCCGTATTAATTGTGCTTTGCCTTATTTTGTCGTATTACATTTACCGTAATGTACAGATTCCCATTCGTAAACTCTTGAAAGGTGCCCGTGCTATTGCGAAGGGAGACTTCTCCACACAGGTCGAGTACCATTCCAAGAACGAGTTTTTCGTATTGGTCTTTCAATTTAACAATATGGCCCGTCAGATCAAGGAGCTGATCGAGTCAATCTACGAGTCCAGAATCCGGTTGCAGCAAGCTACACTGAAGCAACTGCAATCCCAGATCGATCCTCATTTCCTGTACAACAGCTTGAATTTTATTAAGTACAGTGCTAAGAAAGGGGAGGAGGATGCCGTTGTCTCAATGACGGTGCACTTGGGCGCTTATTACCGCTCAGCAACTCGACTAGGTAAAGCCGAGACTACTCTGGAGGAAGAGCTTAAGCTGATATATAACTATCTTGAGATTCACAAGCTCAGAATGCATGGGATGACTTACGATATAAATTTGCCTGAAAATATGGCTGAAGTAGAAGTTCCCCGACTCATTTTGCAGCCTTTGGTGGAGAATGCCATTATTCATGGAATATCCAAGAGTGAACTAGCAGGCTATATTAGAATTACAGCCTCTACTCAGGACGGCTTCTACATGCTCTGTGTGGAGGATAATGGTCCCGGCATTCAGGAGCAGGAACAAAAAGCGTTGATTGCTCAGATCGCAAATTCGAAGGAAGAAGATGATCTGTGCGGATTATGGAACGTAGCCCAGCGGATCAATCTGAAGTACGGCGAATCAGCGGGAATTGGAATAGAATCATCATCTTATGGCGGGCTGAAGATATGGCTGTATTGGCCTTCGGCAGCAGACAAGGGGTAATGAATAATGGCTCAATTATTAATTGTGGATGACGAACGAATGGTAGCGGATTCGTTAGCTGAAACGCTGCCTTGGGTAGATCTTAATATTCACCATGTTTATACCGCATATTCCAGTAAGGAAGCATTGCAGATTCTGGCCACCTCTCCTATAGAAGTGGTTCTGACCGATATACGGATGCCGGGGTTAAGCGGATTGGAGTTGATTGAACGAATTCGCGAATTGAACCAAAAGACCAAATGTATCATTCATTCGGGACATGCTGACTTCGAATACGCCAAGCAAGCGATGGCATTTCAGGTAAGCGAATATCTGCTGAAGCCTGCCAGCGATGAGGAAATCCTTGAAGCGGTCAACCGCATGCTAGAAGCCTATCGTCAGGAGACGGAGGCACTCTATTCCGTCGAGAGCATGGCTTCTGCCATCAGGGAGCAGCTGCCCGTACTCAGGTCTCAGTTCCTCGACAGCTTGCTGGCGGGAAAACGATGGAATTCTTATGAGCTTGAAGGGAAGCTGAATCTGCTGAGACTTGCCTTTCAGCAGGACGACTCCATATCAATACTTGTCGTTCGTCTGGAGGAAGGCTTTCCCACCTCCGATTCACAGAGCCTTACACTGTTCGAGTACGCAGTTAATAACATCGCAGAAGAAACATTTGGAGAGCATTTTGATCTCCTTTCCGGTCGCGATCAACACAATTATTTGGTCTTGGTTGCCAAGCTTAAACAGAAGAAGGCTGCGGAGTTTTCCGAGCTTGGTGTAAACAGCAACGCCAGCTCTACGTTGTTTGAGCAAACCGCGCTCCAACTGCAAGAGAATGTTAAAGCGTATTTGAAACGGAATATTTCCCTGGTTATGAGCAGTTGGGGACAATTTCCTAACGATGTATCCCCGCTTTACCAAGAATCCATCACTATAATGCGACGCAACATCGGCAACGATCGGGATATATTCATACGTATGTCCGATAAAGGCTTTACTAAGCCTTATAAATCACTGCGAAGCCTATATGAAACGCCAACGTTGAATCAGATTATGGATATGGGGCAACGTGAGGCTGCTCTTGCCAAGATCGAGTCTATTACAAGAGAGCTGGAGGAGCATTGGAGCGGCTCCCAAGAGCATATGCAAGAGGTATTCCTGCATTTGGGAGCCTCCTTTACCTATACCGCACACCAGAACGGAAAGCCGCTAGAAGATCTGATTGGTATTGATTATGAGCCCTTTTATTCACGTCAACCGTTCCTGAGCATACGGCAATTAAAGGATTGGGCGCTACGGGTCACATCTAAGATCTTTGATGATCTGAATAAAGAGAACCTTAATGCCAAGAGTAATACAATTCTTCTTATTCAGCAGTTTATTAATGACAGACTGTCAGAGGATGTCAGCTTACAAGCCATATCCGACCATATCGGCATGCATCCGGCCTATCTATCCATGTTGTTCAAGAGTCAGACAGGGGAAAATTTAAGTGAATATATCATTCGTCTTAAGATGGAAAAAGCCGCTATGCTCCTCAAACATACGAATGAGAGGATTTATCAAATCTGTGCCAGTCTTGGATACCAGAACCCTCCATATCTTATTAAATTGTTTAAAAAATACTACGGTGTAACCCCGCAAGAGTACAGGGACGGACTAAACGGGCACCAGTAATAAGACAAGGGGCACCTATAAAGGTGCCCCTTGTCTTATTACGAGCCAGCTAATCTTCAATGATGTTAAATCATCGATGAAAATCCCTTGGCTCCTCACCACATCTTGCAATCAAGCGTTCAAACAATTCTTTAACGTGTCCACCATTTCCACATACAATTTCTCTACTTTTTGCTTGGCTGCCAGTGCCTTCTCCTTTGCCGCTTCGTTATGAATGGCCATATCTAGAACAGCTGGCACCAATCGGCTCATTTCTGCCTCTTGGTCTTGATCGAATAACCAATCACCCAACCCGATGTCCCTCCACATAAAGCCCTTAGTGGTCTGACCTTCCCACCGGCATACGATCGCAGGAATCCCGCTGCCAATACACATAATTGGGGAATGCATCTCACTTCCGAACAACCCCGCAGATTGTCTGTACACGCTTACAGCCTCATCCGTCAGCCAAAATTCACTTTTATAAACAACATTAGGAAGAACATCCTCCGGGAGCAGGTCATAAATCATTTCCTTCTCAAATGCCATCTGGCTCTTGTCCTCCGGGCAGAGCAGTACCTTCAGTCCCGTTTTCCTGACAACTTGAATGATCGCCTCTCGCAACGGCGCATTATCCTGTTCCTTCATTTGCTGGTTGAAAGCATCCTTATCGGCATCATACGGCCAATCTTTAATCTCCCAATATGGAGTATACCGGTGCCTCGAAATACAACAAAGAAACTTTCCTGGCTCCAACTTGTTTTCTCGGAGGAATACTTCTGCTTTCGCATCATTTTCCAAATCCACTGCGAATGCCGCATCTGGCCCGAATTTCATAACCGGACTAGAAACACCATCCTGGATTGCCTTTTGAAGGGATACAGAATCTCTAAAATAAATAAACTTGGCCAGGCTATGAATCTCCCGGCACCATTCACCTTCGTTATAGCCTCCATAAGTAATCCCGAATACCCCAAAAGGCTTCTTGTAAAACTTGACATAAGCTTCCGCCTCATCTCGCCCCACCAGCAAAGGACCGGAGCCGTGCAATAGGAAGGAACTTTCGTCAAGCGCCATCTGCAGCTCTTCATTGGAGGCTTTGCCGTCCTCTCCGATTGTGCCCTTTACCACCTTCAATTGGGGAAATCTGCGGCAGATCATATCCTCTACTTCAACCGTGAAGTCTTTAGAGGGCCATAGAACGACCTGCGTCTGCGGCATATATTTCTCTAAAATCGCTAATAGCCCAGGAGTATGAGCAATATCTCCAATGTTGACTACCTGCCAAGAGGAACGCAAAATAATCGTTTGTCTCATCTTTCCTCATCCTTTCATTATTCAATAATTCGGTTCCCTATAAATATTTTCTCTTCTATGGACCCTTGTCCCTTACAAATAAAATTGATCCGACGTATCTTCCAATAATATTACGTGTAGGCTCAAGAAGCTTAAATACCATTTTCTTAAGAGACATATGATTATCTTAATAAAAAAGATTGCAAAAACCGCTTCGCAGCAAGAAATACCTTATAGACGTCCGGCAGAATCACTTCAGATTTCGTAGTGACTGCTAAGAGCGGATGTACGCACCACAAGGCAACCAACGTATCCGGACCACAATTTGTCCAGGTTATTGTTGATTTGGTATTAAAGGAGAGTATCCAAAAGTATAATAGTGACCTAAAAAAAGAAGCAGTTCTTCAACTGCTTCCTTGTAGATTAAAGCCCAATTCCTCATTATAAAATTCTATTTAGAATCGATAGGCTGCAAAGCTTTCAGGGTTCAATAGTCCCCATCTCTCAACCTTATATCTCATCCTTTTGCAAATTCGGTAAAGCATAGCTCCAGGTACTCTGCGTTCTGTCGTGTGGCCGCTTCAGGCTTCGCCTTCGCGTAAGCCGACTCCTCCTCTACCATAATCCATCCTTCGTAGCCGGCATCACGAAGAAGCGAAACTGCCTCCGAATGAGGCAGCGTTCCCTGGCCCATGGTTCTCCACTCCCGCGTGTTCTCGTCATAATCCTTGAAATGTACATGGACAATACGGTTCCGGTGTCTACGGATCACCTCAAGGACATCCATACCTCCTCTGGCTATATGACCCGAATCCGGGCAATAGCCCACATACCGCTCATCGAGTCCGCGGAACAACACTTCATAGTCAGAAGCGGTACGGAATACAGACCCTGCCGGGGAATTCGGATGATATGCGCAGCAGATTCCAGCCTCTGCTGCCCGCTCCCCGATTGCTGTCTGGCCTCCAGCTCTCTGCGATCTGTACCGGGCAGCTGGACGGTAATCAGCTTGGCACCGGGAAAATGCTGCAGGTAACGAATTAAGCGGTCGGCCTGTTCTCGCTCCGCTGCACTCTCCTTCCCAGCCAGCCACGGCTCCGCCAGCGTTAATGCGGCAAGCTCAAGCCCTCTGGACTCAATTGCCTCTGACAGCAGGGCGGGGTCCTCATAATACGCCCCCAGCATGCAGATCTCCGCCTCGACCCCCTTAAAGCCGGTTCCGGCAATGACGTCGAGGATGTCGGAAAACCGATGTTTATAGACTTGATAAGTCATTTGCCAAGTATAGGTTTGACAGCCAAATCTCATCATTGCGTGGCAGCCTCCTTGACTAGCTGCTTAATGAAGGGAACGGCTTCTCTTCCCCACACTTCCGCCTCCGCATTGAAGCAGAAATCAACACACCACCACGAAAGTGCGTTGAAGGTGGCTGAATGGGATGCAAGGAGTGCTTGAAAGTCGATGTAACCGGCACCGAATTCGGCGTGTGTGCTAGTCTCCTCGCCGTGCAGTGTGCCGTCAGAGTCAATCAGATGAAAGTGCCCGATATGGCCATCAAGCAAAGATGCATACTCAAGGACTCCCCCGGTCAGCAGTTCCCTCTCCCCATCCTGTTTAGCACCTATCACACCGCTCATATAGGCATGGCTCGTGTCAAACAAGATCTGGAAGGAAGGATGCTGTACCTCTCGAACCGTTCTCAGCACCTCACTCGGCTTGTTCAGCCAAAAGCCCGGCTCGAACTCCCAGACCAGCCGAAGGCCGGCCTCAGCAGTGATCTCAGAGGAAGCATGCCACGTATCGATTAAACGTGCAAAGCGTTCCTGATACTCCCGACCGTTTAGCGGACCAGCCGGGGTCACTGTATCCACACGAAGCAAGTCAGCACCAAGATCCTTCGTAAATTCAACATGTCGCTTCAGCAGTTCCAGATAGGACTCCTTCGTTACGATAGCCGGAGGCACCATGCGAAAATCGGGGGCATAGGCGGATACTCCTAACCCATAAGACTGGATGAGCTGCAACAGCTCGGCCCTCATTTGCCGCGTTGGGTAAAGCTCCGGTACCGGGTGAGGAAGGAAGCCGTTCACCTCAATGCCGTCATAACCCGCCTCCTTAGCATATTTCAATACTCGCTCGAAGGGCCAAGGATTTTGCTCAAACGGTCCGAAGGCGAACGCCCAGGAGCCGATAGATAGTTGGGTCATACTTCTCAAGCCTCCCTCTGTTTCATTAGAAATGCTGTCGTAAGCCGATTGAACTCCTCCAACTGATCCCAATGGTGGGTATGCCCGCTGCCTCGGAAGACCGCCAACTCAGCATGAGGGATTTCCTGCTGGATCAATTGTGTTAGGGAAAGCGGTGTGAAAATATCCCGGTCCCCTACCGTTAGCAAGACAGGCACTTGAATTTCCCTTAGCCTTCCCATCGTATCGTGTGCGAGGCAAGCATCGCACTGGGCCTGGAAGGCGTGCACTGGCATCTGTCCTTTAGCGGCTGCAGCCGCTTGCTGCCTCAGGAGGAGATCATCCAAATGGTCCTCATGATATTGAGGAGTGAAGATAAACAGCTGCAGCAGGCGTTGGAATTCCTCTATAGGCAGAACGTCATACGCGGAGCGAAACGTTTCGAATATTCGTCTCGTGTAAGTATCACAAGCCATCCACGAGCAGTGCAAGGATAAGGAAAAGACCCGCTCAGGGCTCTCTAGAGCGACATGCTGCGCAATGGCACTGCCCATTGAGATACCGGCAATATGCGCTTTGGCAATACCAAGCTGATCCATAACCGCCAGCGTGTCCTGGGCCATTTGTTCGGTAGTGTAGGGTCCTGCTGGCTTATCTGAGCCTCCTGCCCCCCGGTTATCAATCCGTATGCACCGATAATGCTTCTCGTATTCTGCTGCATGCAGCTCCCACAAGGATCCGTCGGCCCCCAAACCCATCAGAAGAATGAGCGGGATACCCTTTCCTCGTTGCGTATAATGAATACGAATTCCATTTCGTTCGACATTCGGCATTAATCTGTTCCCCCTGCCTTAAGATGGCGACGAATATAGTCAATTCCGAGCCTGGCTGCATCATCGGTATGCTCGGAATATGCTCGCCAAATATGAAGCCGAGGGATCAGCCCCGGCACTGTTTGACTGAAGGCTTCGATGGTCAGCCATCCGTCATAGTCAATCTCCTGCAGCAGCCGGAACAGTGCTGGTGGAACCGCATGTCCTGAGCCAGGCACGCCTCGGTGATTCTCGGAGATGTGCACGTGATAAATGAACTCGGCGGCTTCCTGCCACGATGTCTCTACATCAGATTCCTCAATATTGCCGTGGTGGGTATCCGCCAGCAGGCCTACGTTGGGAAGTCCAACCTCACGGCAAAACCTCATTCCTTCCCGCAGTGTATTCACCATATACATTTCAAACCGATTCAGCGGCTCCAATGCAAGCCGAATGCCCAAATCCTGAGCATATTCCCCTGCCTCGCGAATCGTCTCTACGGCATAGTTCCACTCCTCTGGCTCGGGCCCACGTCCCGTGAAGCGACCTAATCCTTGAAATAGCGGTCCACAGAGCAGCTCCGCTCCGAGCTCCTTCGTGTTGCGGATAGCTAGCTTTAACGTGTCTGCCGCCGCTCTTCGCAGCATCGGATTCTTGCTTGCCGGGTCGGCGACGTTCGCATCCAAGGCGGCAATCGTCGTGCACTGAAGTCCCACTTCTCTCAGCATAGAAGCGATGCTCGAAGCTTCCGCGGCAGGGATGGCATCAGCGACCAGCTCGACCCCATCGAAGTCCCAATTCTTCAACTTCCATAGCAGCCCTTGGTGCTCCTCCGTTCTAAAGTTTTCTGTCCATAGAAGCGTGTTCATCCCAATTCTCATCATCGATCACCCCATGGATGTAGTAAGATCTTCCCGCTGCGCCCCGATGCCGATACCTCGAAGGCCTCTTGAATACGGCTCATCGGGAACGTATGCGTTATGAGCTGCTTCGCTTGGGGGGAGCTTTGAATCAGCTTGATGAGCTGAGGGTACTCGCGTAGATTATAGTGCCAGGAGCCGATCAGTCGAATACCCTTGCGCAGCAGATCCTGGCTGATCCGAATGGGAGTCTCTGCGTGGCATTCCCCGACAAATGCAATACTCCCCTTTCGCCGGACCGCATCGATTAGCAGACGGTGAGCGGCAACGGCTCCGGAGCAATCCAACCCGAAGTCCGGACCTTGTCCATCGGTCAATGACTTGATCTGATTCACCGCATCTTCCTGACGCGGGTCGATAATTTCATCGGCGCCGAGCCGCTTGGCAAGGTCGATGCGGTATTCGTTCGACTCTACCGCGATGACTCTCGCTCCGCGGTATTTGGCCGTTACGATGGCACCAAGCCCTACTGGTCCTAGTCCTGTAATGAGCACGGTGGAGAAGGCATCCACTCCCATCGTAGAAAAGGCCCCGTGTGACGGCCCTAGCGCGCAGCAGGCAAGCGATGCCTCGTCATAGCTAAGCTGATCCGGGATGGGAAGCAGCAGCCAGGAGGGCTTCGCAATATATTGGGCCATGGTAGGTGCGGAATAGGGAAAGCTGTGCTCGCAGTGGATGAAATCGCCCGTGATGCATAGCTGGCAACGTCCGCAAGGATACTGCGGCATGACGACAACCCTGCTGCCGACGGCAATGTTACTGCCCGAAGCTGTCTCAACGACCTCTCCTGCCGCTTCATGCCCCAGGCAGCTGCTTACATGCCCCTGCAGGAAGCTCTTGTATTCAGCGCACATTGGTGCCGTATGAATCTTCACCAAAGCCCAGCCCTCCGGCAGCGCCGGCTTTTCCCTATCCGTTATTACGGCAAGCTTCTCTCCTATGATTTCGGCTGCCTTCATCATCGACCCTCATCCTCCTTCAGCAGCCAGTGAATGGCATTGTTGATTAATCTTCGAAATTCCGGCATGGTGAACTCCTCCGGATGACCTAGGGTGGTCATGAATACATTGCCTCCCCAAGCATTCCTCCGGGTCCAAGCTACAGGTTGAATTCGAGGGGCATTGATCGTCTGCTCCTTGAGCTCCGGATCCACTGTATGACCGTTCAAGAGCAGCTGTGCTCCTTCAGGCGGATAGGGCAGTACGTGATACAGCCAAGACCGAACGTGAAAGCTTGACGGAAGCCCTTCCACTATGGGATGATGTTCAGCTCCCCGGCAGATCGAGACGTCAGTGCTCGATGAATGCCCATAGTGGCGAATCCAAGGCGCCCCAAGTACCTCGATCCCGAAGCGAGAATTCCATTCCTCCAGCGGATGTCCCTCCGGATAACGGAAACTATGCGTGCTGGTTCGAAAGCCTAAAATAGGCTTGCCAGATTGGACATAAGCGAGCAACGGACGAAACTGCTCCTCTGGCAGCTCGCGAAACCGTAGGTAGAGCACGATCAAATCCACTGAAGCCAGTTTCTCCAATCCCGGTAGATTGGCTGATTCCTTCGGTTCAGGAGAGGCAGTCAGTACTGTCACCCTCGCCCCATGCCCGTCGGAAATCTCCTTTGCTACCTGCGGTAAGGTTATTTCAGACATATACTCATCCTCTCCGGCAATAAATACAATGTGCTTGCCAGTTAGCGAATCTTTCTTCATGTTCAATATCCCGACCATCCTTTACACAAATCAATATATTCATAATTTGATTATAGCTTTCTCTTACTAACTTCACATGGACTAACCGTTTGACAATTTATCTTTTTCTTTTATGATAATTGTAAATGGCATAGGGGGATGAGTATGTCAAACAGCATCCAAGTTACTCTCATGGGAATCAACACGCCACACGAGCCTGATTTCATCTTAGATCGACCTGCCGGCTTCCATGCTTACGTGCTTTTGTGTTTTATGACTCCTTTCGTTGCCCGGACGGCGCAAGGAATGGAACAGGGCCGAATCGGCGATTGCCTTCTCCATGATCCAAGCTTCGGCGAGTATCACCGCTCGGCACCTGGAATGACGGATGGCTTTCGTAACATATGGTTTCACTTATCCGGAGAACAGGTTCCCCTGCTCGCGGAGCAATATGACGTTCCGTTCAATGAAATTATTTCTACAGGCGACCCCGGCTGGCTGCTGCCGACCGCACGTGCGCTGGAGCATGAGCTGTTTCACCGCAAGCCCTACACGGTGGAGCGAATTACCTTGCTGGTCGAGGACCTTTTCCTTCAATTAGGTAGACAGAAGAAGTTAACTCAGGAATTGGAATCATATACGCCCCTGGAGAAGGAGCTGCGATATAAGTTTACTGAGATTCGGGCACAGGTTCACTCCGAATATCAGGAGCCGTGGAACGTGGAGAGGATGGCTAAGCTTGTGAATCTCAGTCCGGAGCGTTTTTGGGTGCTATATCAGAAATTTTTTAAAGCAAGCCCCAAGGATGACTTGATTACCAAACGGCTGGAGGAGGCTAAGGTGCTGCTCATCAGCAGCAGCCGCAGTATCGAGCAGGTTGCCTTGGATTGTGGCTTTAACAGCGTGTTTTATTTCTCCCGAATATTCAAAAAGCGCAACGGCTATTCACCTAGCGTTTTTCGTAAAAACCTCGGCAATTACGACAAAGCAGGCCCTCTAGAATAGAGAGCCTGCTTTGATGTAATTGCCGGTAGGATTTAATTAGTTCCTTCTTACTGCTGTGATGCCCAGTTGTTCCATGCTTCCTTCGGTATGCGAGCTCAAACTTTCGCTGCTTATTGTTTGCCGAGCATAGTTGTTATCAAGCCTCACCTTTCTCCAGAGCGATTACCTGTCCGTCAAGTAGAGCGAAAGGTTGCTCTCTGCATTCGCGACATCGGCCCATACATCCGTTGACCCGGACGTCATATTGCTTATCTTTCAATTTCAAGAGATTATCGTACAGCTCGTGCCTCATCGTATTTCCAGCACAAAATTCCAGCCTCCGGCTTTCCATATTAGCTCCCCCTCCTAGAAGAGATAGTTTCTTGCATGTCTTTGCGTTTGTTCCCTATATTCACCAGGGGTCATCCCCTCTGCCTGTTTAAAGATTCGAATGAAGTAGGCGGAGCTGCCGAGGCCACATTCACCGGCTATCACTTCCAATGTATCGGAGGTGCTCTCCAGCTTCTCCTTTGCCAGACGAAGTCGCAGCGATTTGAGCATGTCCATCGGCGTAACTCCGTAAGTATCCCGAAACACCCGATCGAAATACACCGGATGCAGATGAACCAACTCTGCCAGTCTTTCCCTGCTAATCCTGATCGATAGATGTTCCTTCATATAATGTATTACTTTTGCGAACCGATCTTGGCTTGACATTGCTTCCTCTTCCCGTATAGGCCTGCCTTGCCGCTCCCATTCGAGAAGAATCAGATGAAACAAGCCGGACGTTTCCGCAAAAACGGCTTGATCCCGGAAAGGGTCCATCTTATCCTTCCACTTCGACAACATACGGTAAAACTGTAATACGTATTCCTCACTACGACTAAATTCCAGCGTAAGCGGAACCGGATACAAATGGAACAATTCCAAGTTCTGTGCCAATGTTGCCTGAAAGGCGAACCAGAGATGGGTTCCTGGCGTATCGGTCCACTCCGAGAACGTAATATTAGGCGGATGGAGCATCAGTGAACCGGGCAGCAGCTCCTTTCGTACACCCTTGGTCTCCGTGATGACCCTTCCTCTCTGGACAAAGCTGCAGGTCCAATAAGGAAAACAATAATCCCGGAGCTGTAAGGAAGTATAAGGAGCTTCCGCCGCAACAAGCACGGACAGCTGTAATTGGTAATGTATGCTTTTGCCTGTAACCGGCTGTAACGATTGATTCACTTTGCTCGATCTCCTCTTCTATTTCGAATAGAGATGCATCTTCTCGTATGACATCCATATAGAATTCGATGTCACTTTTGCCTAACCTCCTAAAATGTGCAATTTACCACCCCAATTGGAGCGCTTACTGTCATACGGACAGAAACGCAACACTATGCTTCTCACAACTCGGGAGAAGGCATTCATAGCCCGTTAGACCGTCAGTACCGGCTTGCCGTTTCGTGCAATGACAGGACCGTTGTCAAACTCTTTGCCAGTCCCTGGATCGAATGCGCCATCAACGGAGTATTGCATAATATAACCTTTACGGATCGTCTCGCTGCAATTTGGCGTGCTCCGATGGAAGAGCAAGGAATGGAAAGCCACCATACTGCCTTTGCGTAGAGGCACAGGAATGCCCGGATCCTCACCGAAATAACATTGCTTACCGACATCTGTATCTCGATGCTCCACCAGTCCTAGCTTATGCGTTCCGGGATGAATCCAAATACATCCGTTCTCTATCGTGGCATCTTCCAGAGCGAGCCAACAAGTTACGTAATGCTCCGGCTCAATCGGTCCATAGCCGTTGTCCTGATGCCACGGAAAGTCACGGTTTGCCTCCTGCTTCTTATAAGCGGACTGATCCCAATACAGCTTGACATTAGGACCTAACAGAGCGGTTAGGATAGAAACCATCTTCTCGTTCCCGACGAAACTGTTCATGTAGGGATCCTGTGCTGTTAAATGCATGTTAAAGCTGATCTTATTCTCTACACTGATACCTGACCGTCCAACCTGCTCCATTTTCCTTTCAAACTCTTCGTTTAAGCGGTCAACAATGCTCCGGACTTTGGCTATCTCTCCATCCGAAAACAAATCCTCAAAGATAATATAACCTTGCTCCTCATAATGCTGTAACTGTTCATCCGTAATCATAGTTAAGTCTCCCTTCGTTTTCTACTAAAGCCTTGCTCTCCCTCATTATGTTTCGATGGAGAATATCTCTCAATGGCTGGCATCAACCTGGAATTGTACCATTTCAACTTTATAGCCTCAGCTAGAAGTATCCTCCGGAGCAAGTAAACACTCCTGCGCAGATGTTTTTGCACAACAGGGGCAGCTCCCCTTCAGATCGCTTTTGACACTCCAAAAGTAATATAGAAAACTAAAAAAGAAGCAGTTCTTCAACTGCTTCCTTCGTAGATTAAACTCCTTATAAAATTCTATTTAGAAACGATAGGCTACCAAGCTGTCAGGGTCTAGTATTTCCCAGTTCTCAGGCGGCTTGCCGAAATCAGGAACTTCCATCATCTCGCCGTTATTCAACGATGGACCGCAGTCTTATTCATTAGATTAGTATGATAGATCACACCAGCACCTTTTAGAAAGCGGGATCAATAGGAGCCTTGGTTGGACGCCTTTCCTCAGAGCTGGATTCTACATCAGGTCCCCTCATAGCTAACTGAAAAGCTTTTGGCGTTGAATCGTTCCATCGCTTGAATAGCCTGTTAAAGTGGGATAGGTTGTGGATACCCACTTCGTACGCTGCTTGGGAGACGGTCCTATGATGAATGGTGAGGAGAATTTCAGCCCGCTTAATACGTTTATAATTCATGTATTCAACCATAGACATACCGATTGCCTTCTTAAAGAGGTGTGCAGTATGGTAATAGCTCATATTCAATAAACGACTTATATCGCTTGTTTTCAAGGGCTCGTTTAAATGTTCTTCTATGTAATCTAGTGCCGGCAGCAGTCGTTCCAATATTGGGCCCATCCTCCGCTCATTCAGATTCGGATCAGAACGAAGCAGCAGAAGCAGGATGGAACGGATACTATTCGATATGGCAAGCTCGAAGCCTGCCTCTTTCTTCTCTGCTTCCACATTAATTAATTGAATCTTATCGGATATTTTTTGGCGTAGGGTTGAGTTCACCATAATCACGTGATTTAGTGAGGTAAGCGAGTTCAGTGGATTGAAGAAATAAGGCATATATATCATAGAGCTGCGGTCCAATACCTGCTTCATCTCAAACTGGAGCACAAGATAGATCAGATCATGTTCATCATGATGCTTTTGAGAACGATGCATAATATTCGAGGGAATGAGCAGCACATCACCAGTACGGAGCGGGTAGCCTGTCTGCTCAATATAAATATCCATTCCCCCGTGAAGGATCAACAATAGCTCCGTCTCCTTATGGATATTCCATCTGGTCATTTCTTGGTTCCCCGTCTTCTGAACACGTATGATTCTGGCAGATAAGAATGGTGTCAAGTATTCCACTTTTTCCTTGTACACATCCACTATACTTCCCCTCCCGGTTTCATTGTAACAGAATCGTATCGATTTAGGACAGCTTTAGGAATCGTGCTTCCTCCCCCCTTGCAGTACACTGAGGGGGTATTGATATGGAAGGGAGCATGATTGCATGAAACCAATAGTCAACTGCTACGATCCGAGATTGCCGGATTGGGGACCATACTCCAAAAATTATGCAGGAATTTCACATATAGCCGACCAGGAGAAAGGGCTCCGCTTCGATCTTACTGCAGTACCGGGTATCTACCGCCGTAAGATCTGTCTGCCCAATGCCATGTACGAATGCGGCTACCATCCCACCGCATCTGCACCTGACTATTCCTACTACAGCCATCGGCATGTAATCCTCGAGAACAATCTGATCTATGGGGATATCTCCTTCTCGAAGATATCTGAATCAGCCCGCCTAATTCGATGTGAGTTTGTCAACTGCACCGATCTGCTTCAAAGCTTGACCCTTCATCTCATGGCCTCTCTGCATCCCTACAACCGGAGCAACAAGCTTTATGGTTATGACCTATTGCGGCCTGCCGAGGTGAAGCTGCCAGATGGGGCCTTGTGGGTGGATGCGCAGGATTATACATACATTCATATTGGAGAGGAACGGATGAATCAAGGCTTAGTTTCAGGTGGGGGCAAACGGGGAGAAGCCCTAGAACATGGCTTCGTCAGAGGCTCCGGAGTATTCATCGGTTATCAGGCTGATGATGCCTTAACGTATCGTTTCACTTTGCCTGCTGCGATGAAGGAGACGACTTTACTCATTCGCTGCCGTCTTGGGATCGACAGCCGTTCTTGCCTGCAGCTGTGCATCAGGAATGAATGTGGCTTGCAGCATCATCAAACGATCGAAGTTAACGGCGGTGAAGAATTCCTGCTGGTTCCGCTATTGTGGGGAGAATCGCCAGAGGGTGTCTATGATCTGCATATTGTAGCGAAGGAAGGCGGCCGCCTCCTGCTTGACGGTTTTGCAGTTGTGGAGCTGCAAGCCGCGGATCAGGTGTATTTTAAGGAGACAGAATGGAATCTTGTTCCCGATCAGCTGCCAGGGCCGGATGAACACAGCGTTTTGCTGAAGTATGAGCATACGGAACAAATCTATGGAATCAAGTGGCTGGGTGGGAAAGCACATCTGCGCGAGATCCTGAATGAACCTTTGGATGAGTTCATTCGCATTCACAGCAGAAGAAACTCCACCTCGACCTTTGTCGGGAACCGTCTCGGACATTATACGGAAATCTACATCCATCCGGTCCAAGTGGAGCCTCAAGGATCTCGTACCGTTTATGCCTTGGTCTGCAGCGGTACGCAAGAAGAGGTCCTGCAGCAATTGAATGCCTTCCCCGGGGACCGGGAAGCATGCGAAAGGATATACCTGACTCAACGAGATACGGCGGTCTGTCTTCCGCATAATTCGGCAGGTTCAGAATACGTGCAGAGCCAGCAACTTATGGTAGCCACCATCATGCAGAATGTAGTTTATCCAGTCTATGTGAGGGGTAACTATATCCGCCACTTTACGCCCGGGCACTTCTGGGATTCCTTATATACATGGGATTCAGGCTTTATCGGCATTGGCATGAGCTCCTTCTCGCTCGAACGGTCCATCGATGTGCTAAACACCTACGTTACCGATCCCGGAGATCGCCATTCTGCCTTCCTGCACCATGGTACGATCCTGCCTGTGCAACATTATCAGTTCCAGGAGATATGGAATCGGACTTTATCCAGGGAGCTGCTTGCATTCTTCTATCCGCGACTGCGTCAGTATTATCACTACTACGCCGGTCATTCCATAGGATCCACTATGAGACTCCCCTCCGGGCTGCTTCGACCCTTCGATTACTTCTATAACTCCGGCGGTTGGGATGACTACCCCGCCCAGGAGCATACCCACGAGGCCCGGCTTGCAGACCGCACAGCCCCTGTCGTCAGCACATCCCATGCTATACGAATTGCCAAGCTCCTCCGGATGTGTGCCATTGAACTGGGAGGTCTGGATGAAGATATCGACTTATATACCGGGGATATTACGGAGTGGACAGCACTGCTCCATCAACAATCATGGGACGAGGAGTCGGGCTACTTCGGCTACGTACATCACAATGAGAACGGTCAGCCGACAGGTATACTCAGACATTCAAGCGGCCAGAACTTCAATATGGGCTTGGACGGCATCCAGCCCCTGGTTGCAGGCGTCGTAACAGAGGAGCAAGAGCGCCGGATCATCGGGCATCTTACATCTTCCGAACGGCTCTGGAGCAGCGTTGGAATCTCTACTGTAGACCAGAGCGCCGCTTATTACAACCCTAACGGGTATTGGAATGGCTGTGTCTGGATGCCTCACCAGTGGTTCATCTGGAAATCCTTATTAAACTCTGGCTACAGCGAGCTGGCCGAACAGGTCGCACGCACCGCCCTTAACACGTGGAAGAGCAATGTGGAGCTTACTAATAACACAGCGGAGCACTTTATAATCGAGACTGGGACAGGTGCAGGCTGGCACCATTTCAGTGGCTTATCCAGTCCGGTAGTACACTGGTTCACCTCCCTCTACACACCTGGAACGATTACCGGCGGTTTCGATATATGGAATAAAGCGATCCAGTTTGCTGAAGGATATCGTTCTGCTGCTATCACGCTTCAAAAGCACAATGCGAACCGCTCGCGTCTTCTTGTTGTACTGAATGAGGATCTTGATTATGAAGCCTGCACGGACGAAGGGGTTTCACTGGAGCTGCGGAGTTTGCATCCAGGTACGATTGATATTGCACTGCCAGCCGGAGTTTGGCAGGGTACTATACTTATTCGCTCGACAGGCAGATGATTATAAAGGATAACAAACAGGCGCAGAAGCATGCTTCTGCGCCTGTTTGTCTGTTCTAACCTTCAGAACTTAGTTAGCATTATGCGTCGATAATCTTCGGGAGACATATCCACGAAATGTTTAAAATTGCGATAAAAGGTGGCCATACTTTGAAATCCGCAATCATAGCATATCTCGGTAACCGGCATAACGGTCGTTGCTAATAATCGTTTGGCATGTTGTATTCGAAGCGTGGACATATAGCTTTTGAACTTTCTCCCCGTTGCCTCCGAGATTAATCGGGATAAATGAGACTGGCTTATATGAAATATTGAAGCCAATTGAGACAAGTTGATTTCTTTCTGGTAATGCTGATCCATATACTCCAGTACCGGTCTGATATGCTCGTAATTTCTCATGCCATCCAGCCATGTCGTATTGCTGATCTCTTCTTTGGACATGCGAAGAAGCTCCACGCATATCGACATCAGCAAGCTTTTGACCGCCGTCCGATAACCTGGAGCACGCTGCTTTTTCTCGACATAAATCTGTTTAATCATCGACCGCAGACGTTCCATAACGTCGGTGTTGCCGTGCAGCCGATTTTGAAAATGAAACGGGTAATAACGAAAGGGTACCATGAGCTCAGGCTCTTCTTTGGCAAGCAGCCCCGCATCAAAGTTAAAGAATAGGAACTCACAAGGAAAGCCTTCATCCGATTGCGCTATATGATTTTCCAGTATGTTCACAATGAAAATATCGCCCGGGACTACGGGGTAGACCGTATCGCCAAAATAGAAACGCCCGCTCCCGGACAGACACAAACCCATCTCGAAGCTTTGATGATGATGCTGAGTCTCCAGCTCAAAGCTTGGCGTCCATTTGAAAATATTAATCGGAAGTTCATTATCTTCGTATGTAATGTGCAGAATCATAAGCAATACCTTCCTTAGACCATATTCCACTTTCCTTCCATTGTAATCGAAAAGCGCCTGAACGAGGAAGGATACATCCTCATTCAGACGCCGTAGCGTTAATTTTTTGCTCTCTGCTGCTCCTTCAATTTCAAATAGACTTCGTGACTTCTTCGAGCACACTCCGATATGGCAATCGGGTGAAAGCCGATAACAGCCGAATATAGGGTGTCATGGAGAGGTTCTACCCAGTGGCTTGGCAATGACTTGGCCCCAAGCGAGGCTCCCATAATTGAACCTACCGTCGCTCCATTGCAATCCGTATCCCACCCGCCTAATACCGATGTCGTTATCGCCTTATTGAAATCACCCTTTGCAAATACCAGAGAGGCAGCTACCAGCGCGGCATTATTATTGGTATGCACAGGATCATAATGATTAAAGGCATCCCAGATCTTCTCAACTAAGGCGAGCTGGTCTTCTGTACTTTGCGCAATTTCTACAGCTTGCTGAATATCATGGGCCAGACGGCAGTTTGCAGGGATTTCGCTTAGTCCAATCTCTACGATTTTTACCGGATCCGATTCCAGGAATGCAGCCGCAATCATAGACGCTACGAACATCTCACCATAAATACCGTTACGAACATGTGAGAAGGAGGCGTCCCGCCAAGCGAAATCGGCCGCTAACTCCGGTTGGCCTGCTGCCCCGTAAGCGAAACCGTCTGCACGAATCTGTGCGCCAATAAACTCGCGGTAAGGATTCAAATACGTACGCACCCATTCTTTCTTCTGCTTCCAATCCGCCGGCTTGCCTTGTTCCCCATAATGATACGTGACTTGGGCAAAGTTCAGATAGGACTGCGTTTCGGCCGTACAGACTTGATTATAGGACAAAACTTCATGCCAGAGCTTGCCAATATCCCATGAATCCCAATCAAGTCCTTTTCTTTCCAGCATGATTAAACCAAGCACGGTGTAACGAATATCATCATCTGTCTCCATATAGGAAATACGTTCTCTTGTGCTTGCGGACCCCCACGAAGCAAGCTCGATCCCGTATTCATCCTTTGCCGTGGAGTGCCCGGGAGTATAACCGTTAATCGGATATGCATCTGCTCCCTTGAACCATAAATGCACGTTCTCCCAACCCGCTCTGCCATGCGATCCTGCCATGAAATTGGGCCATTCCAGCGGTTTTCCCAGCGCGCAGCCAATGGCTCTGCCAAGCCATGCGCCATAGAACTTGTCCGACCATTGCTCATGGGTCAGCTCTTTGTCCAGTTGACGGGGACCGTTCGGACGAAGCCGCCGGATTTCCTCCAGTTCATCAGGCTCGTCTTGATTGGGTTGCTGAGGCTCCAAAGCGCATAGTTCCGCATAAATGTCCATTAACTCCGTTTGGTTGTCGCCGGAAGCTTCAATTCGCTCTAAAAATCCATCCACCAAGCATGTCTCATCGCTGCGCTGCTTCACTTCCGCGATCAATAAATCTTTTAGTCCAACCCATCCGGCCATCTTATTACCTCCAATAGTGTATTTCCCTCTACTTCGAGTCTATTGGAGAATGGACCGGAATTCTTCCCAAAATATGCGCCTTATTCTCATTTCTTGTGAAATCATCTATATGAACGTCTCATTGAAATTTCTAAGCTTATAATGGCCAGTAATCATAAAATGAGAGGAATGCGCGAATTCGAAATGTCTTCATCTTATTTAAGCCGCTTCGAGAGGTAATTGCGGAGGTAGGCTACCAGGATACGCCGAATTTCATGAGGAAATTCAAAAACCGGGAAGGTATTACGCCGGGACAATATCGGCAATATTGGCGTTAGCAGATGAATTGTGAAATGAGAAAGGAACCGCTGGAGCTCTCCGCTCTGGCAGTTCCTTTTTTTGCATAAGCACAGCCTACAACGCAAACAATTTGAACCACCTTTGAATCTCCTTTGAGGTATGATCAGCATGTTTAAATCGGATGAGAAAATTTCTACACATCAAAAAACTGCAGAAATGCATCCTTTCGAGTCTCGTATCACATCACTGCGAGAGTAATGCTGCGGTTAGAATAACTCCGCATAACTGTCAGGAGCTTGCTCCGAGCCCCCCTCTTTAGTGCCATCACGACAGACTGATTCTCCTGTGGGAATGTGGTTGTGGTGACTTTATTCTAGACGAATCAGTCCGTGGGCCATTTTTATATTTTTTTGAAATAGGTGTCGCACTTCATATTACAATCCGTCAAATAATATCTAAATACATAACCCTCGATACATCCATGCTTGCAATGAATCAAGGGTTCTCTTTTATTTCCTTAGAATTACTTTATAACATTTATTCCTAACAGCACCAGTATCCCCATTCCGACAGCCCATACGACTATGGCAATCGTCTGCCAAATCATCACATATCGTTTCGATGCACCCGATGCGATACAGACTAAAGCCGCAATATGGTCTCCAATCAACAAAGGACCTAGTAGCGACACTCCGGGAACACCGTACTTTTGGAATAGATTCTGCCCGCGTTCTAGACGTTTATTTTGTTTTTCTTGTTTACGTTCGGACGATTTTCTTCTCTGCAGCCACTGCCTTACGCGATCACTAGCCAGGATAACAACCATAACCGAGATCCAGTTTCCGACGATTGCCGCTACGATCGTCATCACTGCAGGGAACCCGAGCGCAATCCCTACAGGTACTGCAAAGTATCCTTCGAGAAAGGGGATCATTCCTACGAGCATAACCCCCAGGAATTGTAATATCGGACTCGAATCTTGCAGCTGTTGCAAAAATTGTTCCAACTTGCCATCATCCTTTTCTAGTTTGAAATTAATTAATAAATAAATAAATATAAATACCTTTTAATCCTGTTAAATCTTATATGCCTTCATCGCTTTTCTAAGCTCCTTGATGCTTGGGCGTTTGCCATACATCAGCACCCCTGTGCGATAGATCTTAGCCGACAACCAGCCGAACACCAGAATCGACGCAACCAACAGGATGAGCGACACCCAAATTTCCCATACCGCAATTTCACCCATACCGATACGAAGAATCATCACCGTTGGAGAAGTAAACGGAACGAAGCTTGAGATTTGCACGAGCAGGCTGTTCGGCGTACTAAGGCTGAAGATTCCGATATAAAAAGCAACTAAGGACAGCATCGTCATTGGAGTCAGCGCCTGACCCAGCTCTTCGGTACGGCTGACAATGGAACCAATGGCCGCGAACAGAACAGCATACAGGAAGAAGCCCAGGATATAGAATAAGAATCCATAGATCAGTACATCCAAATTCATAGTAGACAAGTCGATATCAATACTGCGAAGCAGCTCGATATTGTGCGGCAGCATCAGGTTTCCGAAGATCACAAGCCCAAAGATTCCGATCTGCGTCAGGCTGAGCAGGAAGATCCCGATGATCTTGCCAAACATTTGAGTCAGCGGCGATACGCTCGTAATGAGAATTTCCATAATCCGCGAGCTCTTCTCTGCCGTAATTTCAGATGCAATCATATTCCCGGTCATAATAATGGAGAAGAAGAACAAAATCATAAGAACATACACAAAAACATAATCAACAGCTGCACTCTCTGCATCTGCTCCCGCACCAGCAGCATCCTGTTCCACGCTTACCTCCTGAACATCAACGACAGCCGGTACGCTGATCGCCTCAATCTGCTCAGGACTAAGCGCATCTTGTACGATCGATTTGGTCTTTGCATTTTGCAGTCCGGTTTGAATAGTTGTCATTACTGCCGGGGACGGATTCGCATCCTCTGCATAATAGGTAGCCATTGGTTCTGTACCGTCTCCTGCAGCATGCAGCTCAACGTATCCCTCGATCACTTCATCTGCCAGGTCCGTCTTCAGCTCTGGTGCATCCGCTTGCTCATAGGATATGAAGCGGAGAGCCGGAACCTGCTGACTTGCTACAAACTCCTCAAGCGCCTGAGCGGACTCCTGCTGCTCACCTACAACAAGCCCAATAGCCGGGATATCGGCGGGAGCATTACCACCACTCTCTCCGTCATTGCCTGCAAACATATCGATTACATAAGGAATATTCATGCCGATGGTCATCAGTATAGCCAGAACCAATGTCGTTATTTTGAATGCCTTCGTCTTGGCCTTCTGCTTGTAAGTAAAACCAATAATCGTCCCGAGTTTATTCATGTCCGGTTCCTACCTCCTTGATAAAGATTTGGTTAAGCGTAGGTTCTTTGATCTCAAAATGCTCGACCGTCGATTCCTGGAGTGCTTTTTGCAGAATCAGCTGAGCCGCATCCAGAGAAGAGATTGTGATCAGATATCCTTTATCCATCGCTTCTACACGAGTGACACCTGCAATCTTCTCAAGTCCATTCAATCTATCGGTTGTTACAAGACGTACATGCTCGCGCGGATACCGTGATTTGACCTCCTGTATATTCCCCTGCACGACCGTATTCGAACGATGGAGAATCGTTATATTCTTACACAGCTCCTCCACATGCTCCATCCGGTGAGTTGAGAACAGAATCGAGGTGCCTTGATCTCGAAGCTCCTTGACCGTCGCTTTGAGCAGCTCAACGTTAACCGGATCGAGTCCACTGAACGCTTCATCGAGGATCAATATTTGCGGATTATGCACGACAGCAGCGATAAAGCCCATCTTCTGCTGATTCCCCTTGGACAGCTCTTCGATCCGTTTATCGTAGTACTCGGGGACTTCGAACCGCTCCAGCCAGTATCGCAGGCTCTGATCCGCGTCCTTCGCATTCATACCGCGCAGCCTGCCCAGATAGTTAATCTGCTCACTGACCTTGACCTTTGGATACATTCCGCGCTCTTCGGGCAGATAACCCATCATATGCTGCAATTCAGGACTGTATTTTTTCCCGTTGTACAAAATCTCTCCGCCGTCCGGGTAGATTAGCCCCAGCACCATGCGCATCGTTGTTGTCTTCCCCGCACCATTGGCGCCAAGCAGGCCGTATATTTCTCCTTCGCCTACTTTAAGTGTTACGCCGTTAACCGCCGTCTTGTCTCCATACTGCTTCATTACTTGGCTCAGTTCTAATCGATTCATCGTATCTTCTCCCCCTTTTTCGTCTCCCAGCCTGCCGGACCGTATCCTTCAATCCAATAAGCCAATATCTCATCCAGCTCTAGAATTCGGGCCTTCACTGGCGTTATGCCAGACTCGGATAGAATCTCCATGACGTCTCTCGTATGTGTTGTTACAATTCGCCGGATACTCCCGGTTTCCTCTGACCAATCCACGATCCCCGGCAGATGCGCCGGCTTGATATCGCCCTCGTACCAAATTTCTCTCCAGCTGTCTAGAAGCAGATCTTTCTCCACCATCCCGAGGGTGTGCCCTCGATGCATGAGGATAATATAGTCAGCAAGCCGCCGGATTTCGTCAAGGATGTGAGTTGCAATGATGACGGTCGTATTCCCTAGATCCATATAACGCTGGAGTTCTGTTATCATCTGCTTCCAAGAGAAGGGATCGAGTCCTGAAGAAGGTTCATCCAGAATGAGCAGCCTAGGCTGTGCTGCCAGCGCTGCTGCGATTTCATACTTCCTGCGCTCCCCCTTCGACATCTTCTTCAGTTTCGACTTGAGAGGAACCTCGAACTTACTCAGCAGCTCTTCAAACAAGCCCTGATTCCAATTGGGATACCAATAGGCCCGAAATTCAGCCGCTTCCATCGCCGTCATATGATCTTCATCCAGAATGGATTTCTCTGTTACCGAACTGATCTTCTCCCGAAGCTCTGGTGGGAGCTCGCCTTCCACTTCACTTCCGTACCAGAGAATCCTTCCCGAATCAGGCATGACAATCTTCTGCAGCATATTCAGCAGCGTGCTCTTGCCTGATCCGTTATGTCCGACAAGGGCATATATATAGCCCTCAGCCAGCTCCATATTAATGGGTCCGATCGTTTTCTCTTTTCGGGATTTATATACCTCTTGCATTGTTATTACGGGAGCTTCTGTCATGACTGCTTCTCCTCCTTACCATCGTAGACCTCACGGAGCACCTCGCTAAACCATGCGGTCAGCTCTTCCTTGGTACTGCCAACGGAGATGCCAACCTTGGCTGCCTGAACAAGCGCATCCTTGACTGCCGTCAGCTTGAACTCATTTCGCTCCTTCATTCCGACTTCAGCTACGAAAGTACCCGTGCCTTGTTTTGTACGAAGAAGCCCTTCATTCTCCAAATCCTGATACACTCTTCGTACCGTAATTACACTGCAGCTAAGACTACCTGCAAATTCACGAATGGACGGCAATAGCGTTCCCTCCTTAACCTGACCGGATATTATTAGTGAACGCAGCTGACTCTCAATTTGATGGTACAAGGGCTCCGCACTGTTCTCATTAATTTGAATGGGTATATTCACAGGATGCGCACCCCCTCAGCCTGTATAGATTCATTCTCGATTGTTCTCATTTGTTCGTCTCCGTCCTGCTCTCTTAACTCAAATCCCTTATTAACAATTGTCTGCGAGTCAACTTGAAGCTGATCGTAAGACTGGCTGCAGCGATAAGCAGCATCCCCCACATTATCGGCGATAATAAACCATAATCAGCACTTTGCTGAAGTGTAATTTTAATCAAATTCTGGTCGAACATCGCAGCTAGCAATGATACGAGCAGAGTGAATAGCATCAGAGCCATGGTTTGAACAAAATATCGCTTGCCGCTGCAATTAAATTCCCAGTAGAAGTAGATCGAGTTAATGAACAGCCCATACCCAATCCACATGATTGTGAACGCCAGGACCCCCGATAGTCCAAATTGCTCTCCTCGAAGAGCTGCTACATAGATCAAGCTGAAGAATGCAATCCCGTTAATTACAAAAGTGATCAGCATTTGAATGATACGATTCAAGAGAAGGGCATCCACAGGAACAGGAATCCGTCTCATATAAGCAAGCATTTGTGTATATGAATCTTCCTGTAAATAACGAAAGGACCTTCTTGAGAAGAAAAAGCCTAAGAATGGAACAAATATAAGAAAAAAGTTATCCCCCATTAACGTATAGCCTTTATCCTTCAGTGCTTCATGCATGGAGGCGCCGCACATAATTGCCGCATACGCTGTGAACAACAGAGTCCAGATCCATTGAAGCCAATCTCGCCCCAATTCCTGCCTCGTCATCCACCAAGCTTGCTTCCTTACTTTCGAACTCATGCTGTATATCCCCCTCACCATTCCAGGTGTGATTACTGTATATATCTTTATACACACTATACAAACTAAACTCATACCAAGTCAATCTCTTTTTGTAAAAAAAGAATGTGACCGCCTTCTGCGTCACATTCTTTACATTTTGTGTATGGCATCATATTCATACCTCTCTCACAGGCACAGCAAACTCCCTCCGCAGCACATCAACAAATGCACTTTGAACAGGTGACTGCCACCTGCTTCCATGATAATAAGCCTGGCTGTATATCTTTGTCGGCATTTGGATCTCCCGATAGATAAGCTGCCCCTTTGCTTCAGCTTCCTTCACAACCATATGCGGCAGTATAGCTATGCCTAATTGAGCCATAACCGATTGTTTAATCACCTCGATGCTCGAGCTCTCCAATGTGCGTTCAGGAGCAGCTCCATTTTGCATGAGCACCCTATGGACCAGCTTGCGGTAGCTGCACTCTGGCTCTGTATATATAAAGGGATATTGCTGCAGCAATTGATAATAACTTTGGTCTGCGTGACCCTCAGGGAGAATCCAGCCAAATTCCTCCTGACGAAGCAATATGGTCACCATTTCATCATATTCCAGCTGCTCTCCAATTCGAAAAACAATGTCTGTCTCGCCTTCTCTCAGCCTTTGCAGCTCATTAACACCAGATGAAGCTTCAATGGTAATATTCACCTTCGGATACTGTTCCCTGAACTTCTTGAGTATCCCAGGCAGTAGATATACAGCAACCGATTCATTCGCTGTAATGCTAAGGCTTCCGGTCACTTCGTGCTTCTCTCTGGATATTTCCTTCGCCTTCTCATAGATGGCAAGCAGCTCTATGGCATATTGATGAAATCGTTCCCCCGGCTCGGTCAGGATCGTCTTCTTGCCAAGACGGTCAAACAGACGCAAGCTCAAATCCTGCTCCAGGGACTGAATATGCATCGTAACGGTGGATTGCGCATAGCTAAGTGCTTCTGCCGCTTTGGAGAAGCCTCCGTGCTTCACTACAGCACAAAATGTTTTGACATGCTTGATATCCATGGCGGTGCTCCTTTATATCATCCTTTGCGAACAACCTTATCGGATCTTCTGATGATCATTATACCACCTGCTGTATTACAATGAATGAATTCAAGATGTGAGGAGGACCATTAATCCATGAAAAAAACAGAGTACCATGTGGCAATCGTCGGCGCTACCGGAGCTGTCGGAACTAAAATTAAGGAACTGCTTGAACAAGACACACATTTTGCAATCGGTCAATTGAAGCTGCTCTCCTCTCGGAGATCTGCAGGCACACTCATCTCGTTTCGAGATGAACAAATCCCGTGTGAAGAGCTGACAGCGTCCAGCTTTGAAGATGTAGATATCGCCTTTTTCAGCGCAGGTGGCGAAGTGTCAAGGCAATTCGTGCCTATTGCGGTGAGAAGCGGGGCGATCGTTATAGATAATACAAGTGAATTCCGTATGCATAAGGAAGTGCCGTTAGTGGTTCCCGAGGTCAATCCACATGTGCTGCAGACCCACCAAGGCATCGTATCCGTACCGAACTGCTCTGCCCTGCAAATGGTCACTGCTCTTACACCTATACACCACACTTACGGTCTCGAACGTATTATCGTCTCCACCTATCAGGCCGTATCGGGTTCAGGTGTCGGGGCCATAACGGAGCTGCTGTCCCAAGCGCAATCCTCTCTTCAAGGAGAACCCGCTCAAGCTAACCTGCTGCCTGCCAAAAAAGATAAAAAGCATTATCCGATAGCATTCAACGTCCTGCCCCAGGTCGATGTATTTACAGAGAATGACTATAGCTTCGAAGAGCAGAAGATGATGGATGAAACGAAAAAAATCATGGAGCTGCCCTTCTTGAAAATGGCTGCAACCTGTGTTCGCGTTCCTGTCGTCACTGGCCATTCCGAATCTGTATACATTGAGTTGGCAGCTCCTGCGTCCGTGAGTGAAATTCGTGAGCTGCTGTCCCAATCACCTGGTGTTGTCGTACAGGATAACCCCTCAGAGCAGCTATACCCCACGCCGCTAACTGCAGCAGGCAGCCCTGATGTATTCGTCGGCCGAATCCGCAAGGACCCGGATATTCCTAATGCATTCCATCTGTGGATCGTTTCTGATAACCTGCTCAAAGGCGCTGCGTGGAATTCACTGCAAATCGCCCACAGCCTGATGGAACAGGACCTTATCTGATTTTAAGCTATTGTCTTTGCTTATAGAAAAGGCCTGCCAACCACGTGTTCATGTGGTTGGCAGGCCTTTATATTACAAGTTTAAATCTTCTCAAAAAGTTTAACCTGATAAATGCTATAAGCTATGAATATTTAACCTTGTGAATCGTATTAAGTACCTATAATGACTTCCCACACAGGCTTGGTATGACCGCCCGGATACATCACGTAGAGAAGCGTATAGACGACAACCCCCGTAATGGCTGTAAAAAACCATACCATCGAGGTCACTCTCCCCAGCTTGCGATGCTTCGCATATTTCTCCTTGAAGCCCCAGACCAGGGTTGTAATCCCGAATACGGCAGCCACGGTTGCCAAAATGATATGAAAAATTAAAAACACTTGGTAGAACAGTTTCAAATCATCAGGCCCACCCCAGGAGGTATTACCAACAATAAAGGTACGGGATGAGTAGATGATAAAAAACAGGATCGCTGCCCAAGCTCCGGCAATCATCATCTTCTTATGCGCCTCTCGTTTACCCTTTACGATGAGATACCAGCCAATCCCTACCAGCACTGCGCTGATCACTATAAAGGCCGTGCTTAGCGTTGGCAGTAAGAAATCCAAGTCCATGTCTTTTCCCCCTCGAGTCTTCACCTGCTTGTAGTCGTTCCTTGAATGCTTTAGTGAATCAATCTTCCCTATAGACCTTTATGCTTCAGTTCTACCTGGTACTTGTAAGGGAATATTCTCGTCATCCTCCTGACTTTCCTTCCGATACCACTGAAAGAACACGTATGCCAGCATCACACCAAATATCAGCTCCTGAATCATCTTCATCACAATGCCGCCGACCTGCTGATCCTGCTGTGCGGTTGACAGGAAATTGAAGAACGAAGGGCCGCCGATACCCTGCAGCCGAAGCTGTGTCTCAGGTGATACGCAGTATCCCATGGCTGCCACCCAGGCATTGGGATTGCTGTAGGTCTCATAGATGGACTCTGAGGCGAAGATGATCAGACCGCAAGCAGGCGTAAGCAGCACCATGTTGAGAAAGATATAGCCGATCTTGTGTAATCCTGACCCCCTGTCCCGCTCCGGTATCGGATGGACAAGTGATCCCCACATCAGCATGGCAGTAATGAATAAGACGATATAATACAGCCGGTGCACGGTGAAATGAAGCATGACATAATCATGAATCACCGGAATGTGATAGAAGGAGAACAGTCCATTAAACAGCAGTGCCGCAACGATCGGATGGCCTAGAAACGAGAACCACCGAACAGGACGATAATCCAGCACTTTGCGCCAGACCCATGCCGGGATCCCTCTCATAATGAGAGGTGGAGCCGCAATATAGGATAAAGCCATGCTGAGCATATGGAAGGTAAACATCGTGTGGCCAAACAAGCTGATCGGCCCGCCCTGTGCCATATACAAAATGAACATCCCGCATAGAAACATCCCTTTTTGCCGTGTCGTTGCCTTCTCACTTCCTCTTGCCTTCTCGGCAATCGGACCAATTACAACAAAATACAGTGCAGTCATTATTATCATAAAAGCCAAAAACAGCGGGCTCCACAGATCATTAAAGCTGAAATATTGTAGACCGAGCATGCTTCTCCTCCTCCTGCCCTGCTCCACGTAGATGAATGGTAATGATTGTCTTTATGAAAATTCGAAAAGGCGGCGAAAGATTCGCCGCCTTCTTGCCTTACTTACCACCACATCCACAATAAGGCGGTAATAATGGCCGTAAAGGCCACGAAGAATCCGAATGCCATAAAGATGAGCGGGATCAGATGCCCTTTGTCCTTCATATGCATCCAATATGCCATCTGAATAATGACCTGAAGCACAGCCATGACCAGCAAAATAATAATCGTAAACGTATTATTTACACCGCCGGCGGCCACTGCAGCAAATGCAATTAGCGTAAGCGCGATCGAGAATATAAAGGCAACAATATGCTTCTCCGGTCCCTCCGGACGATGGCGATGCTTAACACCTTCCGCGCCAGAGCTAGATTGACCATTACCCGCCATGGATTAAACCACCTTCCCAAGCAGATATACGACCGTAAAGATGAAGACCCAGACCACATCGATAAAGTGCCAGTAGATCGCCGACACATAAATCTTCGGTGCGGTTACGACCGTTAATCCTTTTTTGTACAGCTGTCCAATGAGAAGTCCGATCCAGCCTAGACCGAAGGCAACGTGCGCCCCGTGAAAGCCGACCAGCGTGTAGAACGCCGAACTGAATGCGCTCGTTGTCATACCAAATTCTTTATGAACAACATATTCGTAGAACTCATAAATTTCGATACCGAGAAAGACCAGTCCTAGCAAAATAGTAACGCCGAGCCAGCTAATGAGCGCTTTGACGTTATGCTTATGCATCGCCTGAATCGCAAATACGCTCGTCAAGCTGCTCACCAGCAGAGTGAAGGTTGCCGCTGCAACCAAGGGAAGATGAAACAGATCATTTGCTGTTGGTCCATCCAGTGTCTGGTTGCGAAGCGCAAGGAAGGTCGCGAATAGCGTACCGAACAGAACCGCTTCTCCACCCATGAACAGCCAGAAGCCAAGAATCTTGTTGCGGCCCTCTAGCGTTGCTTTTTCCGGTTCATGAGGCAGCTGACCATTTACAGCTTCTGCGTGTGGGTTTGTCATGCTTTTGCCCCCTTATCTTCCAGTTCCTCAGGCTCGATATGCCATCCATGGTCGTCATAAAGGGAACGAACGATCATACATCCGAAGGTAATCCCCAGACCAATAATGACAACTATATAGTTATTGAACATAAAATTCATAAATGCATTGCCGAAGTCATCATTCGTAAACATCAGACCGAGACCCGCGATGAATATCCCTACGGACATTAGAAACGGTAATATGGTCGCCGAAGGCATATGAATCAGTCCGACCGGCTCAGCCGGAGTCATCTCTGAATGGCCAGCCATCTTCTCTTTCCAGTAAGCATCAATTCCGCGTACAAGCGGAGTCTGTTTAAAGTTATATTCTGGCGGCGGAGAAGGAATCGTCCATTCCAGTGTACGTCCATCCTCCCAAGGATCGTTGCCAGCATCAGCAGGCTTCAATGAAGTCTTAACGATATTTACCAGGAATAAAATGACGCCTACACCCATCATGAGTGCACCAACCGTACTGATCAGGTTCAGCATGTCAAAGCCTTGATTCGGTGCATAGGTTGCAACCCGGCGCTGCATCCCCATCAGACCGAGGAAGTGCTGAACGAAGAACGTAAGATGGAAGCCGATAATGAAGATCCAGAACGTAATCTTGCCCAGTCCCTCTGCGAGTACACGACCGAACATCTTCGGCCACCAGTAGTGCAGACCGGAGAACAGTCCGAGGACAAGACCACCCACAATGACGTAGTGAAAGTGCGCGACGACAAAATATGTATCATGGAACTGAAAGTCTGCCGGTGCAGAGGCGAGCATGACGCCGGTTACCCCGCCCATGACAAAGGTAGGAACAAAGCCGATCGCGTACAGATTTGCAGACGTGAACCGGATTTGTCCGCCCCACATTGTAAACAGCCAGTTAAAGATCTTGATCCCCGTAGGTACCGCAATCAGCATTGTAGAGATCGAGAACAGGGCATTCGCTACCGTACCCATTCCTGTCGTGAACATGTGATGCGCCCAAACCATGAAGCCAAGGAACGCAATCAGAATCGTTGCAAATACCATGGAGCTGTAACCGAACAATCTCTTTCTAGAGAAGGTCGGAATAACTTCGGAAATGATTCCGAATGCCGGCAGAATCAGGATATATACTTCAGGGTGACCGAAGATCCAGAAAATATGCTGCCATAATACCGGGTTACCTCCACCTGCAACATCGAAGAAGTTAGCTCCGAGAATTCGGTCAAAGGTTAGTAGAACAAGACCCACCGTAATGGCTGGGAAAGCAAACAGAATAATGGCGGATGTTATAAATGTCGTCCAGGCAAACATCGGCATTCTCATAAAAGACATCCCGGGTGCACGCATCGTAATAATCGTAGCAAGGAAGTTGATGCCCCCGATCAGCGTACCAAGACCTGCAATCTGGAGACCGATGGTGTAGAAATCGACACCGTGTGTGCTGCTGTACTCCGTGCTTGAGAGCGGGACATAGGATGTCCAACCTGCGTCCGGAGCACCACCCATCAACCAGCTCAGATTAAGCAGCAATCCTCCGAACAGAAAGGTCCAGAAGCCGAGCGAGTTCAGAAAAGGAAACGCAACGTCCCTTGCCCCAATCTGCAGTGGAAGCACCGCATTCATCAGTGCGAATATGATCGGCATAACGCCGAGGAAGATCATTGTCGTTCCATGCATTGTAATCATTTCATTAAATGTCTGGGTAGTCATCATACCATTGTAAGGAATAATTAATTGAAGACGAATCAGAATGGCTTCAATCCCACCGATCCCGAAGAACAAGCCTCCTGCCGCCAAGTAAAGAATCGCGATTTTTTTGTGGTCAACGGTCGTCAGCCAATCCATAATTCCTGTATACCGTTTAACCGTATGAGCGTGAGCCAAGTTCAAGTACCTCCTTCTCAATCCGCACTGTTCGTTTCATAATCCAGCTTGTAATCGGCCAAATACTCGGCTATTGCATCGACCTCTTCAGTGGTCAGTCCAAGCTCCGCCGGAGACGGCATCTCATTGCCCGGTTTGATAGCCTGCGGATCATGAAGCCATTCTTTGAGGTTCTCCTCTACAGGTGCACCCTCCTGACCTTCACGTTCATTCAGAAGCATGCTCGCAATGGATTCCCTGCCGCCGATTCCTGTAAGATTCGGACCTAGCGGACCGCCTTGATCGCCCACAGCATGGCAGCTCAGACAAGCAGACTTGAATTTCTCGGCAAGCTGCTCATCTTCAGGCAGAACAGCCGGCGCCTGCATCGCAGTCACCCAATTATCAAATTCCTCTTGGCTGACAGCCTTAACCTTGAATTCCATATATGCATGGGATGGTCCGCACAGCTCTGCGCACTTCCCGCGGTAAACGCCTTCATTCGGTGCAGAGAAATGGAATTTGTTCAAGGTTCCGTCAAAGTTCGTGTCAATCTTACCTGCCAGGGACGGTACCCAGAAGGAGTGAATTACATCATTACTTTCAAGTACAAATGAAATCGTCTTATCGGTTGGAATAATGAGGTCTTGTGCGGTCGTCACACCGAGATCAGGATAGCTGAATTCCCACCAGTACTGGTGAGCTGTCACTTTAACCTGAAGGGCGTTTTCGTCTTTGGTGTAGTCCTTGCCTAAAGCGGAGAGCTGCTGAACGGTTGGAACAGCCAGTATAATGACAAGCACGAGAGGAATGACGGTCCATATAATCTCCAGCTTGTGATTACCTTCCACTTGTTCAGGAATTTCATTCTGTCCTGGCCTCCGCCGGAACTTGATCAATACAAAGGCCGCAATCGCAAACACCACAAGGAGTACGACGACCATGATCGTTATGGCAAGCTTCATTAGATCAAGCTGCCCTTGTGCTACGGGACCCTGCGGTCTCAATACAGACAAATCCTCACGGCCGCAAGCGGACAATAACAATGAGAATGCTGCCAGCAATGGGAGGATTCTTTTTCCGTGCCGCCACCTTTTCATCACCTATCTACCCCACTTTTCCCAATTTCGCTGATTACCATCTGGTTCCAAAAAGCGAGTATTCTACCTGCTCTAGTACCTTTGTTGTAATCCTGTAAATTAATACAATCACTTATTAAATATAAGTCGACCCCCTGTTTTTGTCAATCTTTAGACACATGTTCACAAATTGTTCAAAAAGTCCCAGAAACCGCGCCATTATTATGTTTGTTAACGATTTCACGACTGAATAATAGCGCAATATTCCATTGTTTTCTTCCAAATTACGGATAATACGGGAGCTTTCGAGCAAGTTTGGCAGATTACTGATTTATGTAGTTTAGTGCAAATAATTTGCTGGCAACACTAGCAATCTATTTATAGAATGCATCTCTCTTTTTTGCCATCTCAGCATATGAAATGCCATCTCATTTCTAATTCCATCCATCATTTACCACAAAAGAAAACCCGATCCTATACAGAAGCGGGTTACTAGGAAGCCAGAAGTATCTTACTGAAAATCTCGGATAAATTATTAGACAGAATAAGCTATTGTTTCAACTCAAACGGTTAGCAGCAGAGGGCCGTCCTTTGTAATGGCTACCGTATGCTCATACTGGGCTCCGATGCTGCCATCCGCAGAACGGATCGTCCAGCCGTCATCTTCCCAGTAGACGGCACCTGTCGGCCCCATGGTTAGAACAGGCTCTACTGTGATAACCATCCCCTCTTCAAGCCGGATGCCTTGACCGGGCTTGCCATAAGGGAAAATGTCTGGCTGCTCATGCATGATGCGGCCAATGCCATGTCCGACAAGCGGCTTGACGATCCCGTAGCGCCAAGGCTTCACGCATTTTTCGATGGCGTAACCGATATCTCCTACCGTCTTGCCCGGCAGCGCTGCGGCAATCCCTTGATGCATTGCCTTTTCCGTCCGTTTCAGAAATCTCTCGGTCTTGGCATCGGTCTTCCCTACCGCATAAGTCCATGCGGAATCCGCCAGCCAGCCATCCTTGTTGACTACCATATCAATGGTTACTACATCTCCATTGACTAATGCTGTATCGGAAGGGAAGCCATGACATACAATTTCATTCACTGATGCGCATATCGCATAGGGATAGCCTTTATACCCCTTCTGTTCCGGCGTTGCGCCCTGTTCGGCAAGGAAGTCCTCAACAAAGCTATCAATCGCTTGAGTTGTTATTCCTGGCGTAAGCATGGATTCGATCTTTTGATGACAAGCCTTCAGTATTCTCCCTGCCTCCCGCATGTACCCGATTTCCTCTTTTGTCTTCAGGATCACAGACATCTACAGGTCAGCCCCTTCCCGTTGTGGCGCTAACTCTATGTATATGCATACTCCCGCGCAAAAAAAACCGCCTCTCCTGCATCCATTCACAGGCGGGCGGTTCTATTCAAATAAGAACAGTATATTCAGATGCTCGATTACAGTAGTGACGCAAAAGTGAAGAATCAGGAGACTGAGGAATTCAGTCTTGTCAGTTCACGCTCGACGACGAGCGTAAGCTCCTCTTCGTAACCTCCTGTTATCCGGTATTTTTTCACATACTCCTTCACGAATTTTTTAGGATCCTTCGGCCTGAAAATCCGAGTCATTTCTCGTAAACTTTCTTTGACCTCATTATGACCTTTTGTTGCCATGATAACTCCCTCCCAAAACGTTCAAAAGTAAATGCTCCGTTTAGAGAATCCGTAGAAAAAAAAGATCTAAGTGATACCATGAAGAAGTGTGTGCAGCTGTAATTAGCTTCAGGCCGGGAATCCCTGACTTAAACAGGTACCTGACATTATAAATACCCGAAACGATTCTTTTTGAATCACACTTCTATTGTATCATATTCAAAGCTTGCGTACAGCTTTCCAGAAATATCAATTTTGTAAAATCAAAATCAAATTCTGAATACCGTACTCCATACATAATATATCGGCCAATGTTTAATTCGGATTCAGTCAATGTCTTGAATACCAATCGTTTACATACATTTATTATGCCGTGAACACGGATAGTTATGCACCGAAACGGATAACCTAACTTACTGAAGTAAGAGCTTAAAGCCGCTTATATAAGCGGCCGCACTTCCTAAGATTCATGTTTCATTAAATAAAATAAGTTCAAGGAGGCTCCTGATATGAGCAGCAAGGATAAGGACATGCTCCCGATCACGCGGGAAAAGGTTGAGGTAGATGGAGTATATACCAATGAACGCGGACTGACGGAACATCTGCATAGAGGACAGCATTTTCCGCCGGACCCGATTCATGGAGCTACGGAATGGGAGCTGACGGAGTTTGCGTTTGAGAATCATCATGAAGGCAGAACAGACGAGCGCCTCGTTCCCAAAGAGGACGATGAGAATAAAAAAGGCAAAATAACAAGCCCGCGTCGTCAATTTCAAGGCGGAAGCTGATTCTGGTTAGAGAATACATATCACTGTTCCTTCATGGAAGAGTGATATTTTTTTATTTTGATGGTTGTTCAACTCCACGCCCCTCTCTCATATGATGCTTAAGAGAGATGGACAAAGGAGGAGGATACTTGATGTCCCCATTCAAATCATCGACCGGACTGGATGAGAATATTGCAGGTGCACTGTGCTACTTCTTCGGTTTTATCGGAGCCATATTGCTGCTTGCGCTCGAGAAGCGAAGCCGCTTCGTTATGTTTCATGCACTTCAGTCCCTGTTTGCCTTCGGAGCTATTGTCGTCGGTCATGTACTCAGCGGCTTGATCCCTTTGCTTGGCCCCCTGCTCGCTGCGCTGCTGTCACTGCTTGGTGTGGCGATATGGGTAATTATGCTGGCAGCAACACTGCAAGGGAAGTGGCTCAAGCTTCCTCTAGTAGGCGACCTTGCTGAGAAGCAGATGCGCAAGCTGTAATCTCACTCATGAACAGAGCAGCTGGCAAATATACTTTGCCGCCTGCCTGCCCCTTGCAAGCTTCATAGCACACAAAAAAACCGCTGATGACCCTCAAACAGGATAACCAGCGGCTAGAATTATGAAAAAATTAGACGGATTCAGTTGTCGTGTCCAGTTCAGCCTTTTTCTGCGGTTTGGGACCCAATCCGTTAAAAATCAGATTCAGCAAAATCGCAGTAAAGCTGCCGACCACAATTCCGTTATTCAGCAAAATACCGATCTCGGAAGGAAGCTGTGAGAACAGATTCGGTACAACCGTAACGCCGAGACCCATCCCTACGGACACTGCAATAATAAGCAGATTCTCGTATCGGTTAAAGTCTACCTGATCGGCCAGCATCCGGATACCAGAGGATACGACCATCCCAAACAAGGCTACGGTAGCGCCGCCAAGCACGGCAGGAGGAATCATCTGAGCCGTTGCTGCAATCTTGGGAACAAATCCGATCAGAATGAGCAGCAGACCGGCTACAGCGATAACGTCCCGTGTCTTCACACGGCTCATTTGGAGCAGACCAACGTTCTGGGAGTACGTTGTATACGGGAAGGAGTTAAAGATCCCACCAACCACAATCGCAAGCCCTTCTGCTCTGTATCCTCTGGACAGGTCCTTGGAGTCAATTTCTTTGTTCAAAATTTTGCCCAGAGCCATAAATACCCCTGTTGATTCCGCGATACTGACGATCGCAACCAGGATCATCGTCAGAATAGCAGACAGGTTAAAGGTAGGCGTTCCAAAATGGAACGGTTCAGGTGCACGGAACCAGCTTGCTTCAAGCATTGGAGACAAGTCTACTTTACCGAAGAACAGTCCTGCAACCAATGTGCCGGCAACAAGACCGAGCAGGATCGAAATCGACTGGATAAATCCCTTTGTTAAACGGTTCAAGACAATAATGAATAATAGTACACCAAAGCCCAGCAGCAGATTCACAGGATCGCCGAAATCCGCAGCCCCATTACCGCCGCCAAGATCGTTTAACGCAACCGGAATAAGTGTGAGACCAATAATGGTGACGACCGAGCCTGTAACGACCGGCGGGAAGAAACGAATCAGCTTGCCGAACAATCCGCCAAAGATCATGACGAACAGACCAGAGGCGATAATCGCACCATAAATGGCGCTAACACCATATTGATTACCGATTAGAATCATCGGCGAAACCGCCTGGAAGGCACAGCCGAGCATTACGGGAAGGCCGATACCGAAATATTTGCCGCCCCATACTTGCAGCAGTGTTGCCAGACCACAGGCCAGCAGGTCAATTGCAATCAGATAGGTGATTTGATCTGGAGGCAGATTCAGACCGCTCGGTCCACCGACGATCAGGGGAACGATGACAGCTCCCGCATACATAGCCAAGACGTGCTGAATGCCTAGCGAAAATGTTTTTAAAGGGTGACGATTACGGTTAAATATACGTTCACGTGACATTAGATTCCATCCTCTTCATCTGCAAATGTAACTTGTCCATTCTCAAGTGATGCAATTCGCACCAGTGATTCAACACGGTAGCCTTTCTCTTGAAGCAGACGACCGCCAGGCTGGAACGCTTTTTCAATTACGATACCGATACCGACAACCTCAGCACCTGCCTGCTCAACAATCCGCGCAAGACCAAACGCCGCTTCCCCATTCGCAAGGAAATCATCAATAATAAGTACGCGGTCGCCCGGCTTCATAAACTTCTTAGCCACCGTAATTTCGTTAGACTCCTGCTTGGTGAAGGAATAAACCTTCTCTACAAAAATATCATCACGCAGGGTCAAAGACTTCTGCTTGCGGGCAAAGATCAGCGGCGCTTCCAGCTCAAGTGCAGTCATAATGCCAGGCGCAATCCCGGAGGATTCAATGGTGAGCACACGATTAATATCCTCTCCCTCAAACCGTCTGACAAACTCGCGGCCGACTTCCTTCATTAGAATCGGGTCCATCTGATGGTTCAGGAATGAATCCACCTTCAGTACCTGATCTGACAACACAATCCCTTCGTTTATCACTTTTTCCTTTAGCAGCTTCAAGTGGTATCTCTCCTCCTGTATGGATATTTCTTAAATTTGAGCCTGACCCGGCAAAATGCAAATAACCCATTCCAAATCAACCGCCGAAAACACGGATGGATTAGAACAGGTACTGGTTAGAATAAAGATGCAGTAAAGATTTCAAGCTCACATGCAGCAGTATAGCAGAGGCCTTCAAATTTTGTTGCATTCTTCATATTCCTCCCGTAGTCCAATCATTTCCGGTGATCGGGTAGAGACATGCCGGCCCATTCCAGCACATATACGAGTTAATTGTATATTTCACGACATGAGCAAAGGAGCAAATTACCTTATCGGTGTACTCCCTCGCCTATGTTAGAACAATGTTAGAAGTATAACGAATTAATGTTGCAAAATAAAGTGTTATTTTCAAGAAACTTTTCCAAAGATCTTTTCAAAGGGCCAAGCCTAATGTTTAAATGGAGGGGAAGGTTCTTGCTCTGACGGTATATAGAGCACAGGTTAGGAGAGTTGATATGAAGAAAATATTGAATGAATTCAAGGAGTTTGCCGTTCGCGGCAACGTCATTGATCTGGCTGTCGGAGTCATTATCGGGGGGGCATTCGGCAAAATTGTAACCTCGTTCGTCAATGACATCCTCATGCCGCCAATCGGACTTCTGATGGGGAACAAGAGCTTCGAGCAATTGTTCATTCCGCTGGAGCGAGGGGTGCTGACTTCAGAAGGCAGCAAGTACACGACACTCGCCATGGCTGAAGCAGACGCCATCCCAGTGCTGAAGTATGGACAATTTATCAATGTCGTACTGGACTTTCTGATCGTGGCATTCTGTATCTTCCTGTTCATTAAAGGGATTAATCGACTGAAACGCAAAAAAGAGGAGCCCGCACAGCCAGAGCTGACAACGAAGGCTTGTCCTTACTGTCTCTCGGACATCCCGCTTGCCGCTACGCGCTGCGCTCACTGCACCTCTGTGCTGGAAGTGGAGAGATCTTCCTAGAGAAGATTCTCCAGAATTCTGCGCAGGTTCGCATCTTCCCTGTAGACTTCTTCACCTGTATCAAGCTCGGTCACACGAAGTCTGATGTAATCTGCGCCAGGATTCACCGGCTTGAAGGTCAGGTCGTCGGGATTCTCGGTGACCACTTCATAACCCAAGCGTTTAAACATCGGGATAAGCTGCTCCGGTCCGGGAGGCGTATTATTATCCATGAGCAGAAGCCCTCTTAACGGTTTAGGCTCATCTTTTTTGTAGATTATTTGAAATTTCACAATGCATTCCATCGTTTTTATAAGCTCCTTTCTATCTCATCATCCATTTTCATTGTAATTATATTCCCCTGAAAAAGATGTAATGATGCTGACATAAGATCATCGCATTGTATGTTATATCACATCTCTGGAGGTCAACCGAAATGAGTGAAGAGCATTTTGATATATACGATCCATCTGGTGCACACATCGGTACAGCACCGCGTTCTGAGGTTCACCGCGAAGGCCACTGGCACAAATCCTTTCACTGCTGGCTGGTGCGGGACACCCCGCAAGGTAGAAGGGTTCTGTTCCAGAAGCGGACGAGCAGCAAGGATACCTTTCCCTCTTGTTATGATATCACTGCTGCCGGCCATCTCACGGCCGGAGAAACGGTTCGGGATGCAGCAAGAGAGCTGGAAGAAGAGCTTGGTCTCCGTACCGAATTCGAGCAGCTTACCCATTTGTTCGAAGTCACCGAGGAAATGAGCGGCGAGATTTCCGGCGTACCCTTCATTGATCGAGAGATTAGTAATGTGTACGGCTGCCTTAGTTCTTGGGAGCTGACAGAATACAAGCTGCAAGCGAGTGAGGTTGCAGGATTGTACGAAGCAGATCTTAAGCAGATGCTCGATATGTTCCTCGGCGGTCCAAGCAACATAACAGCAACCGGCATCCTCTATCATGAAGAAGACGGCCATTATACCAAGGTTACAGAGCCTATTCGTCCAGGACAATTTGTTGCCCGCCCTTATTCCTACTACGTTTCTGCCTTCCAAAAGTTACAGCAGCTATAGACGCAGGGACATAAAAAAAGGTTCTCTGCCGTGATGGTGCACCAAGGCAAACCATCTGCGGGCAGAGAACCTGTAACCTACATACAGTACAGTGTTACCTCTCTACAACATATTTGTTCATCATATGCTCGAAGCGCCGGCCATAACGTCTCTCCAGCTCCTCACCCATATCTTCTTCTAATTCGTACAAAATCAACTCCTGCGCAAAGTACTCCAGCAGCAGCTTGACCATCAGTGGATGCTCCGTGACGAGTGCCTGTGTCATGCATTCTTCCCCTCGAAGTCCCAGCATGCACCATTGCCGGTCAATGACAAAAGAAAACTTCCGTCCGCATAACTCGGCCGAGGGCTCAAAGGGATCCCAAGGGAGCATGGAATACTGCTCCCCTGAATCAGCATCGTAAGACCAGAGCAGCCTAACGCCCCGTTCCTCTGCAGCTCTCAGCTCCTCGTGGAACAGCGCCGCCTCCTCTGCACACATATCTATGACGATCTCCTTCTCTGCCTGAGCAACCCGAACCAATAAGGTGTCCAGCACCTGGCGGTCTCCCTCCATGTTATAGAAGTTCGGAGATCCCGGATGATGTCTTGGCAAGGATCTTTCAACGAAATGAAGGGACTGTCTCACATTGTCCGAAATCTTGCTTGTCAGCTCTTCCGGTGTAAGCATGCTGTATCTAGCCGGCTCCCCCTTGCTGCAATGAAGATAGCCTTCCGCATTCAAGCGCTGGAGCATCGCATATATGTTCGAACGTGAAGCGCCAAGACGCTTAGCTACCTCATAGCCTGATGAAGCCCCCTGGCGGGACAGATCAACCATAATTTTGGATTCCATCTCTGTAAAGCCCAGATTCTTAAGATGCGCAAGCAGCTGCTCCATCGTCACTGTCCTCCCATGCTGTTAAGGAACCTATGCGTACCTTATCGTTAGATCTGCTCTGCACCACAATGCGGACACCATTTCGATCCTTTTGGCAGCTCAGAGGCGCAAATTTGACATTTGACGCTATCTCTCGGCACCTCTGCTTTGACAGGCGCCTCCATGTGCTCATTGTTCTCTTTCCAGTAACGGATTCGCTCGTCCAGCTCCTGCTGTCTCTCCCGCTCCCGCTGCAGTTCCTCTTGACGTCTGCGTTCCCACTCCGCGTCAAACTCTTCCTTCTCTTCAGGGAGGAAATCCTTCAGATCGTAGTCTTCCTCATCCGGTGGCAGCACATCATCATCGAGCAATAGATCAGGGAAGAGTTCCTCCTTCTCCTCTTCAGCTACAACCTCTTCTGCTGCCGCAGCTTCCGGTTTAGCCGGACTCGTATAAGTCTCAGAGTTCGCAGGTGTCAACGGACGACCGCATTTCGGACAGAAATTGGCATCCAGATCAGATACATGTCCACATACACAGACCCGTTCGTTCTTCAGTACTGCGATCTTCTCACGAAGCTCATTGATCTCTTCCTGCAGCTCGTCACATGCTTCTGACAGCTCCATCATTCTCTGTTCAGCGATCGACATGTCTTGAGCACGGTAACCCTCGTAGAAGATACGGCCCATTTCTGTATAATTCACCGACATTTCGTGTTTGATATTCGCAATTTGTGAGTTTAGTTTGTTGATTTCCACGGCATGCTGTGCCTTCTCCGTTGCACGGCCTGCCCCGTCTTTAATTCGCTGTAAAAAATTCATCTCAGGTTCTTCCTCCTCTTTCCCATGACAAGCTGAAAGTTAATTCACTTAACAGCTAAGCCTTCACTCATTACTTAGCCAAGACCCAAAAAGATAAAACCTGAATCAATTTCATAACCCGTTAACCTTGATTGGAGCAGCTAAAGAATATGAAAATGATTCACCTGCCGTTAAATTATACCGTATACTTCGCAGAAGTCTGTTCATTTAGGTATAATAGAGAGCGGTTTGTTTATACTTATTTGCTTCCATTTTGTGATGGCTCAGACATGATTAGAATCGTGCTATGATGCACCTTAGCACTGCTGCAGTAGCTAAGGTGACTCTATCATACCAAATTTACAGCCCTCTTGTGAAAAGGGCAATGATTTACTTTAAAATTAGATGAGGTGTACGGTTTTTATGTATAGTGTGAACCCCATTTTTCATCTGCGTCCGCTGGGTGTTACCGGAAATTCGAGATTTCCTCAAGCCAAACCTGCGCCTGATCAGACAAGTATTGAGCTTGTGTCTGACAGAGAGAAGGATGCTTACTTCTTCAGGTCACTTGAGCAGGCAGGTATTCTGCTGAATGCTCCTCAGATCAAGGCCGTACGACACGGCAAGGGGCCGCTCCTGACACTTGCTGGCGCAGGCTGCGGCAAGACCACGGTACTGACTTCCCGGACAGGCTATCTTATCCAGGTCGCTAATGTCCCGGCCGGTAGTATACTGCTCGTCACGTTTACGAGCAAGGCAGCCGGCGAGATGAAATCAAGAATTGCGGCCATTCCCGGTATTCGTCCGGCGGCCGCCCGTGCGGTCCAGGCACGGACATTTCATTCCTTTGCACTGATGCTGCTGCGCCACTATGGCATGACCGAAGATATTTTTGGCGATACCAAAGCCCAGCATACGATCATTAAGATGATTCAGCGCAAGCACGGACTCAGTGATGCCTTTCAGCCCGAGAGCCTGCTCTCCTCCCTATCCGCCTGGAAGATGGAGGGAAAAACCGCGGATGAGCTGCCGGACGCAAGCCGTGAGGAGCGGGAGACCAAGCAAATACTGCTCGGCTATGAAGCATGGAAGAAGGAACGTCACAAAATGGATTTTGACGACATCCTGCTTCATGCGAACCGGCTGCTGTCTGACCCTCACATCCTTCGCCCGCTTCAGCAGCGCTTTCAATATATTATGGTGGATGAATTTCAGGATACGAACGGATTACAGTACGAAATTGTACGCAAGCTGGCCGCAGCGCATCGGAATTTGATGGTCGTAGGAGATGATGACCAGACGATCTACACCTTCAACGGGGCTAAACAAGAGGTCATACTGGAATTCGACAAGCTGTACCCCGGCGCATCGGTCATTACGCTCGACATTAATTATCGCTCTGACGCCCACATCCTGGGGCTGGGTACCGAGATCATTAAGCATAATAAGAAACGCAGATATAAACGGCTTGTTTCTGCCGGCAAGCAAGGCTCACAGCCCTTGTATGCAACTCCTTCCGGTGTAGAAGAGGAAGCCGCCTGGATCGTAGGTCATCTGCAGGAGCAGATTGAGAACGGACAGCATTCTTATAAGGATATCGCCATTCTGCATCGAACGGCGAGCAGCAGCCGCGCGATTTTTGAACAGCTTGTACTGAAGGACGTTCCGTTTATACAGCACGGTGCAGGACCGGTGTTCTACGATCAGAGCTTGGTCAAGCCGCTGATGGATCATCTCAGGCTGTCTCTCAATCCGCGGAATTTTGAGGCTATTCCCAGTACACTGGGTCCTCTCTACATTTCCAGGGACGCGGGTCTGCTCTATCTGGATCAGCAGGAGAAGCAGCAGCCGAAGAAGTATCCATTGATCCATTTTACCCGTTGGGAACAGCTGAAGCCGTTTCAGCAGGAGGCAGTGAAGGAACGTATCAAACTGATTAAGATGCTGAAGTCCATGACGCCGCTTGCTGCCATTCAGGAGATGAGAAGACAATTCTACGATTCCTATATGGAAAGTGGAGATCCAAGCATCTACACCCATTATCGTGAGACGATTCTTGAAACACTCGATGAGCTTGAAGCGGCAGTTAAGCGTTTTGAAACGGTGGAGAGCTTTGTGGCTTTTGCAGATGAGCTTACAAGACGGCATAAGGAAATGGAAAGCCTGCAGGCAGCAAGTGACAGTGACGCCGTTCAGCTCATGACGATTCATCGGGCAAAAGGACTTGAGTTCCCTATCGTCTACTTAATTGGAGCAAGTGAAGGGATCCTGCCGCACAGCTCTGCGCTCACAAAGGAAGCACCCGAGGATCGAAAGGCAGCTCTGAATGCAGGTGCTTCCAGCACGGAAGTCGAGGAGGCTCTGCTTGAAGAGGAGCGCAGACTCGCCTATGTTGCGGTCACAAGAGCCAAGAAGCAGCTGTATATCACATCACCGGCAAGTCAGCACGGCAAGCCGGCCCCGGTGTCCAGATTTCTGCTGGAGGCGTTCGGTATCAAAGATTCGCAGGAACAGCGAGGGCCTGTGAGCGAGCGCAAAGCCTATACAAAGGACCATTCCCGTTCCAAAGAGAAGGAGCAGCACAGCCGCTCCGATCGATCTTCACATCAGCGGATGGAAACGGTGCCTGTATGGTCCTGCACTTCCAGCTCCTGTCCTGCCTGGATTAGACAGCATCCCGCTCAAGGTACGAGTACGCCGTCTAACAAACCACCGTCCTGTCCGCTGTGCAAGTCGGCGATGGAGAAATCAATGCGCGAGGTCCCTGCCATACCCAAGCATTACAGATGAAATGATTCATTCATGGAGAAAACCGTGTAAGAACTCATAAGCGCTGCGTTACGCGAATTTATAGAATAAATTAAATTTGAGTATGCCGCAGGCAGCTTAAGAGGAGGTGCTCCAATGGGAAAACAAACCTATTATGTATCCATCACTCAAAAGTTGATTCATCAAGATTCCTCTGAATCGAGTGATTATGAAGTCCACTTAGATGATGAACAGCTAAGTATTCTTCAGGATATGCTCAGGGCCATGGATCAAGAGGACAGATACACGTTGCAGCGGACCCCTGTGCCTTACAAATCAGCCGATCACGATGATGCAAACGATGAGTTTACAGGTCAATTAAAAGAATTGTATCAGTTCATCTACGACGCAGGAACCGATGACACCCGTGCCGAGATCCGTAATCTTCGGATCTTGGACAAGCTAGAACATACCGACTATAACAATAGAGGCTATGAGAATTCACCCATGAACAAGTAAACTCGATAAGAAATGAAGCGACGTAACGAAGGCTTCATCTTACGAAAAGACCAAATTCGCATCAACGAATTTGGTCTTTTCGTATTTAAGCAAAAATAACCTGACATGAACCCTTCAACAGTTCTATTCAACGATTTTTCGTAATATTTAAAAGTAACCGCTTCAAGCTAACACCAAATTTCGTAGATCGGTCTTGGCAGTGATCACAGCAGCGTTTCCCGTCAAATATGTTTACATCATATTGACAAGGATGTGAGATGATCATGTTTTCATTTCTGCGAACGTGTGGTTTATTGAGCCTCGTATTAGGACTCTTCTTAATTTATGTCCCCCCTTATTCTGTTACCGCAGCAGCCCGGATTACGATTGACTCGCATCAGGATGGACAGACGATCTCCCCAGGCTTGACCCAGCTCTATGGTACGTATACCGATGTGTATGAAGTGGAACTGATTGTGAACGGCGAGATGGTAACCGATGTGCAGATGGATGATCCGGACGGTAACGACAGCGGAGATTGGTCTTATTCCCTCGATACTTCACAATGGGACGGTCCGATTGAGGTTGTCTTGAAGTCAAAGGATACCGGCACCAGATATGGGATATGGTCCTCCTTTATGTCACTTGTCGTGGATAACCCTGCAGCACACATCCCTGAGGTTCTTGTTACAGGTCCGGCCGAACGCGCTATGCTGAAGGCCAAAGAGCGGGTCAATATTGCGGTTAACAGCAAGAACCCCATTACAGCAGTTGAGCTTCGCATTGATGGTAAAGAGTGGATTCCACTTGCATCCAGCCGTGATGGATATTCCTATACCTGGGATACACGCATGGAAGCGAAGAAGGTACACAGTCTGGAAGCTAGAGCGACCGACGCGAACGGGAATACAGGATACAGTCCGACGATTTACGCAGACACAAGGAAGATTTCAAATGCCGGGGAGTTAAACGACGCGGCGAATGATATGGAGATGGGTATAGAGAATGATGTAGATAGTGAAACAGTGAATGACGGATCATTACAGATGGACCTCGAATCCATTGATTCGGTTGATTCGGTCGTAGACAGTGTATATGAATCGGATTCGGTGACAGATAGTGTCTATGAACCAGACTCTTCCACAGAGGAATTGGGGGAATTGCTGGCTGAGCCTTCTCCACTCCCTGATCAGGATCGGGCGATATGGATATGGGAGACCGCGTCTTATCATCTCGTACGGAACCCAAATTCCTGGCCTGTCTTGTCCTCGCTTGCATCCGATACAACGACCTTTAATCAGCGGCCCATCACGACATTATACTTAGGTGTTGACCAATATGATGGAGCCTCTATGCTGGAGGATTATCGCAGTGAAGTCCGGCAGTTTATTACATGGGCTCATGGAGCAGGATTTCGGGTGGAAGCTCTGATTGCCGGTGGAACCAAGCCACCTTATTTTGGAGCCTACACAAGATACCGTACACAGGCGGTGCGGGAGTTTGAAAAAGTGCTGAATTACAATATTGCTTCTGATTCCGAAGCGCAGTTTGATGGCATCAATCTCGATACAGAGCCTTACATCCTGCCTGATTTCAAGACAGCCAAACCGTCTGTCCAGGTTCAGTATCTTGATATGCTTGCCGCACTTATGGAACGCAAGGCTGCTTCCGGCCTCACATTCCCAGTTGGAGCAGCGATCCCAAGATGGTACGACACATCAGCCGATGCCAGCAACATTCCTTGGAATGGAGCAACCAAATGGATGTCGGAACATATTCAGGATACAGCAGATTATATCTCGATTATGAACTATCGTGATCAGGCGGAAGGAAGCGCCGGCATCATCAATCATGCACTTGGTGAGGCTGCTTATGCGAATGCAATCGGCAAGCCGAAATCCGTCATTATCGGAGTGGAAACCAAAGACATTGCGGATGGTGGAGACCCGGAGACGATCAGTTTCCATGAAGAAGGAAGAACCTACATGGAACAGGAGCTGGCCAAGGTCTACACTGCCTTTGAGAATGACCCTGCCTTCGGCGGCGTTGCGCTGCACCATTATTCATCACTGATTGATTTCCCTAGCAAGTGGGGACCTGGAGGATATCGATGGGCACCTCCTGCGGACAGCGAGCCGCCAACCGCTCCTGCCGGACAGGTGCAGGCTGTAACCTTTGACCATCAACGGATCGACCTCTCTTACGGGATGGCACAGGATAATACCGCCATCAACGATTATCGGATTTATCGCAGTACAGATGCTGCATTTAGTATTGGGCCGGAGACGTATGCAGGCACAGCCAAAGGATTATCGTTCATAGACAAAGGGCTGCTGCCGGATACGACCTACTACTATCAAGTGACAGCTGTCGATATTCAGGGCAATGAAGGTCCGGCGAGCAGCATCGGTTCTGCGACCACTGGCTCTTCCACACTCAAGCCTATGGTCATCCGTGATATGAACATCGAATTTACTGGCGGAAAAGCAGCCGTCTCCTTCAGTGTCATCGACCGCGACACCGGAGAACCGGTGCCTGCCAAGGTCAGCGGCAGATTCACACGCATGGCAGGCAAGTATGTTACCGCCGCTACGGATGCGAACGGACTTTTTCAAGCGGTGTCTGAGAGCATGACCGCCGCTGACGGCGAGATCAGCTTCGAGCCCCGCCGCATGATGGCATCCGGATATTACTGGGCAGGCGCGTACGATGAACTGCCTTATCTAAGTGTCACATGGGGACCGTAAATCGGTGAAATGATAAGAAGGCAGAGCGATCTATGTGAACAGCCATTTTAGCGCTTCGGGAAAGTGCTTCGCAAAAAACATAGCGTCATGTGTTCCGCCTTCTTCGACCGTGAACTTTAGCCGATCCTCGGGAAAGCCTTTATCAATCAGTGCTCTGTAGGCTTCATGTGTATTCTCTACCATATTTCGCTGGATACTTTCTTTATATACACCTTCCAGGCTGCCTACAGACATATACAGCTTCTGATCACATGAGGGCACTTCCGTATTCTGAATAAAGGCCAGCATCCCCTCGTACCACATCGAGGCAGATATAGCACCGATTCTTCCGAACAGATCCGGGCGCTGATATGCCGCATAGATCGAGATCATTCCGCCCAGAGAGGCTCCTGCCATTGCTGTATTCTCTGGACCGGAAAGGGTGCGGTAAGTCTGGTCCATATGCGGCTTCAGCACGTCCGCAACGTACGATATATACTCCTCTCCCATGCCGCCAAAACCCGCTGACCTTCCATTTAATGACGGAGCAGGCCATGGAGTATACTCATCATTGCGATGAATAGGTACGATACCCACAAATATGATCTCGGGAAGCTCCTTGATCCGAAGCTTGTGTTCTAGCAGATTCAAGCAATCTCGTACCAATGTCATTCCGTCCTGTATATAAACAACGGGAAATCGTGCAGCACCTTGATGATAGGATGGAGGCAAATATATGTGCACGTCCCTCCCTCCTATTTTTTCTTGCTTAAAGGTTTCTCTCATCTGTCTCTATTCTCCTCGCTATCTTAGAACAGGGTATTATGGAAGTCATCATCCCTAATTTTATTAACATAAGGCAGCAACATCCATGGACTATGTACGGAAGAGTATAGGGATAGGAGCTAAGCACCAGTATTGAGGACATTGCAACCTTCATCGGATTGACTTCGTCTAATAACTTGTCAACCGCTGGACCATTCGCCGCTTCATGGTGACCACCACCGTAGCTTGCGTTGTTCTTACGGCTGAAGTGACACTTACATCAAGACGAAGGAGAGATCAAGATCGAATGAACAAGAAAATGAAAACCGGCGCAGCTGCACTCGCACTGACCGCAGCCCTAAGCAGTGGATATGTGTACGCTAACGGTAACACCGACGCCCCTGTATCTGTCTCCACCACAGCGGCAGGCAAGGTGAGTATTACAGTCAACGGTCATGCCATTGATGCAGGATTTATACTGCCTGATGCCGAGCATCCAATGATTCCTGTCCGCGCCCTCGCAGAAGCGCTTGGTATGGAGCTCACATGGGTGAAGGATAGCAAGACAGCGGAATTAACTAAAGGTAATGTATGGACTGCTATACCGACAGGTAAAGATCAGTATAATGTGAATCGCATGTACGTCGAGCTTGGACAAGTACCTGTCATTGTCGAGGGCACACAATACGTTCCGCTAAACTTTGCAAGTGAAGTACTGCATGCCAATGTAAAAACGGAAGGAGGCTCCGTAACGATTACGACGGAAGAAGTACAGGAATTTGCAACCTCAGTGGGTGTCGTTACTTATGCTGATGATTCCAGAGTCCACATTAACGGAGTCGGCCCAGAGAGCTTAATCCTGAATGCTATTGACGACACGGAATACCTGTTAGCGGATGGTACTAGCCTGGATATCACCGATCTTAAAGTCGGGGATCAAGTGGAAGCACAGCATTCCATCGTAATGGCACTCAGCATGCCGCCTCAATCTGCTGTGTACAAGATCACCGTCACAGAGCAGGCTCAAGAGAACCTTCACAGCGTTGAAGGGACCATCGGTGATATTCGTGTAACAGATAACGGTGACCGCAGCCTCCTCATTCAGAGCGGAATGCTTGCAGCAAACCCGCAGTCTGAAATCGTACTGCAGATTAATGAGGATACTCAGGTCGTGAATACCAAAGGCGAGAAGGTTGATCCGGCATCCATTACGAACGAGGATTATGTAATCGGCTTCCACAATGGTGTTCTGACCCGCAGCCTGCCTCCAATCGGCAATGCAATCAAGATCGTTGTTGATTCGGTAGATGTCAGTCAGTCCCCTGAAGAGTCAGCTGAAGCACCAGCAGAAGCTGAAGATTCGACAGAGACAATCAAGCCATTCCCAGCTGAATAACGTATAAAACAGACGTAGATGACAAAAAGAAGCAGGAGATCTTCATGGATCTCCTGCTTCTTGTCTAATTACAGCTTAATATTCGCTTCGTCAAAGTACTCCTCAAGCGTAAGTCCACTTGCAGCAATATCCGGTGCCAGCTCTTTGCCTACATAACGGATGTGCCAAGGCTCGTAAACATAGCCTGTCGTTTCTTCCCGACCTTCCAGATAACGAATAATGAATCCAAATTCAGGCGCGTGCTCAGCAAGCCACTTACCTTCCTCGGTGTCGCCAAGGATTTCTTCCAATACATTGCCTACGCTTGGGCTGGATACATCAATAGACAGTCCGGTCTGATGCTCACTCTTCCCTGGCTGTGCGCTTACACGGAGCGCGTATTCTTCGCCATTACGCTCTACACTGCTGTTGAATACGGCAACCTGACGGTCATAAGAGCGATATCCCGATACCGCACGAAGCTCAATATTATCCGCTTCTGCTGCGGCAAACAGCTCCTCCAGTGCATCTGCGGCCTCTTTACGCAAATGCCGTTTCTCGTGAGGCTCATCGAATGAGAAGCGAACGTCCGGCTCTACAAGATCTGTCGGCTCGTATCCATCAGGCAGACTGCGTTCTTTGTTGACGATGACCGTAATCGCATCCGGGTTCGTAACCACATTCTTATCTCCAATGACTTCTACCGTACTTTGCAGGGAGCTTGCAGCCCGAAGCGCCATAATGCTGTCTTCCTCTGCACTTCCTGTGCTGTCATCCTCTCCCGCACCTTCCGAAGGCTCCTCGGCGTCATCGTCCTTATTATCTTGGTCTCCGTTAGGAGCTTCACCGTTCTCGTTCGCATCGTTATCTGCAGGCGCATCTTCACCTGTGTTGTCGTCTTCCGACGCATCTGGCGTTTCCTCCTGTGAAGGATTCTCCGCTCCATCCGGCGTCGTCTGCGTCTGATCTTCCTGTGGATCTTCCCCGTTCCCACAGCCTGCCAGTGCAAAGGCAGAGAACAGCATGATCGTAAACAGAACCATCGTCCAGCGTCGTTTCTTGGTTATTGAAGTCGTCATTTTGTTATTTCCCCTATCCCAAATTTATAGCTGTTCAAATCTCTCTCATTCATTATAGACCTATCGAGGTAGAGCTTCAAACCCTCATCTTGGTATAGGTCAATATAAGGTGGCAGATACAAAAAACCACCGAGCCTAGGATCCGCGCCTGCTCGGTGGTCTTCATTCAGTTCTAAGTAGGCGGGTTACCGACTTCCGTTCATTTCTTGGCTGTCTTGAGATTCAGTTCCTCTGCCCACTTGGACGCTCTCTGCGAAACCTGCTTGCGGATATGCTCTAAAGCTGCCTCCGCAGGAACTGACGGCACAAGCTGAGCAATACCGGACGACGGCGGAGTCAGCTCTCCAGGTGGAGATAACTTCACTTCAATAGCATCGAATTCTGGACCCGGCATGTGCAGCGAACGATTGCCAGCGGCATCGCCGATGTAGTCCAGAATGGCTGAAGAATTGCCGCCTGCGCGCTGGGTTTTGCGTTCCAGTAACGACGCTGCCTGAGAAGTGCTGGTGGATACCGATTCAAGGGACCACCTGCGAAACACCTCTGTAAGCAGCTCCTCACGCGCCAGACCCAGCATATCAAGCAGTCTCAGCGTATCTGCAGCGGCCCATTCTGCAGCCGCCTGCAAGGCGACTTCGATATGAGGGCATGCGATGCGATTACAGGAGCAGCTCACATCTGCATATTTTACCCAGGAGATCAGCACCGAATTCTCGAGCTCAACTGCGCCTCCTGCAAGAAGGAGGTACAAGGTATAGGCGTCTTCTTGCAGCTCTTCGAGCAATTCGGCTCTTTGCTCTTCGTTAAGCTGTCTATAAGTGGCTTCGACCTCCACCTCGCGCTCTGGTGCTTGTGAGTCATTCTCCGCTGTGTCCTCAATGCTTGCCTTCCAGCCGTGAGGCTCCAGTTTAAAATGGTTTACTTGATAGGTCACTACAGCCTCACCTCCTGTTTAATTGCTGTTCTATACCCACATCTCACCTTGAAGACTTACGAGGCCCTTCAGCTCATCATCAGACATTTCTGTAATCCAGTTCTCACCCGAACCGACCACTTGCTCCGACAGCTGTTTCTTGCTCTCGATCAGCTCGTCAATTCGCTCTTCCAGCGTCCCCTGGCATATCAGTTTATGCACCTGGACATTTCGTTTCTGTCCAATTCGGAATACCCGATCTGTCGCCTGATTCTCTACCGCAGGATTCCACCAGCGATCATAATGGATGACATGACTCGCATGAGTCAGGTTGAGGCCTACCCCGCCTGCCCGCAAGGAGAGAACGAAGATGGAAGGACCCTTGCCGTTCTGGAATTGCTCTACCATTTCGTCTCGTTCTGCCTTCGAAACCCCTCCGTGAAGGAAGAAAGGCTTCTCATCATACCGCTGAGACAATTGCTGAACGAGAATCTCCCCCATCGACACATACTGGGTAAAAATAAGGGCTGCCTCACCATTATCACGAATTGCATCTGTCAGCTCCATCAAGCGCTCAAGCTTGCCTGACGCCTCTACGCGCCCCGCATCCTTGCGGCTGTGCTCAACGAGTACAGGATGATCGCATATTTGCTTCAGCTTGGTCAAGGAGGATAATACAACACCTTTGCGTGTAAACCCCGTTTGCCCCTCGATGCCGGTCAGCAGCTGATCAACAACGCCTTTATATATAGCTGCCTGCTCTACTGTAAGTGAACAGTAGGATTTAAGCTCCAGCTTCTCCGGCAGATCCTTGCGAATATCGGGATCACTCTTGAGCCTTCTCAGCATAAATGGCGATACCAGGCGATGAAGCTCACGCAGAGAGCTCGTGTCCTCCTGAGCACCTATTGTATAACGCTGTCTAAAGGACGCTGCCGTACCCAGATAGCCGGGATTCAGAAATTGAAAGATGGACCACAGCTCACTAAGCCTGTTCTCTACAGGCGTCCCAGTCATGGCAATACGGTGCGGCGCAGACAGCTTCATGACACTTTGCGCCTGCTTGGTTCGATAATTCTTAATATACTGGGCTTCATCCAGCACAACAGAGGACCACTCAATCGAGGCCAGATCTGCCCCGTCCCTGCCCGCCAGATGATACGTCGTGAGAATAATATCGTGCTCCCCAGCCTGCTTCCGAAAGGCTTCTCCGTGCAGCCGCTGTGTACCATGATGAATATATAATTTAAAGTCCGGTGCAAAACGCTTAATTTCCCGCTGCCAGTTCCCAAGCAGGGAGGTGGGACAGATGATGAGGGCCGGATGCTCCGTATCGAATTCATCATCTTCCAGGATATCTAACCCGCCATGACGATCTTCCAGCTCCCGCTCCGCTTCCCTCGCTTCCCGTGCCGCAAGCTTGGAATCCAGCAGACAGGTAATAACCTGTATGGTCTTCCCAAGACCCATATCATCGGCAAGGCATACCCCGAAGCCAAGATCACGCATGGCAGCTAGCCACTGATAGCCACGCTGCTGATACGGCCGCAGATTACCATGAAGGGAAGGCGGCGTATCCCTGATCTGGGTCCGACTCAGCACCTGGCCATCCAGAAGGAAGGACAGCATGCCAAATGATTCAGCGCCAAAAATGGACATCCCTTTCCAGCTCGCTTCCTCATCCTCATCAACAGCCAGATGAATCCATTCAGACAGGGCCATGGAGCCTTCCTCATTTTTCTTCATAAAACGCAGCACCTGGCGAATTTCTTTCGGATCAATCTCGATCCATTCCCCCCGGAACTCCACGAGCGGAATCGAAGATGCCGCAAGCTGTGCAAGCTCCTCCTTCGTTACCGGCATCCCGTTCAGGACAGCTTCAGCCTCAAACTTAACGAGCTGCTCCATTCCAAGGGCCGGTGCCTTCTGTGCACCCGGTGCCTCGCCATTTTGCAGCATCCGCAGCCGAAGCCCGGTCTTCCGCTTCCCTTCCCGGCTCCAGCGGGAGGGCATCAATATGGTAATTCCCATCTGCTGCAGCTTGGGAACAGAAGAAGACATAAATTCATAAAATTGCTGTGCATCCATCTCAATCTCATGAGGAGCTGCCCCCATAGCCGACTGCAGGCTGGGTGCAGCTTCACTTGCTTTGCCTAAGGCGAGGAGCATCTGCTCCTGGACCCGGCTGTATTTTACCGTTCCTCGATCCACATCTGGCGAAGGATAAGCCCATATCGCCTGGATCGGCACCCGAAAATCAGCTTCGTTCTCACTCTCTGCCCAGAAGCTCACTTTCCATGCAGAGGACCGCTCCAGCTCTGACGGCTCAAGCCGCAGGCTCAGCTTCAATCTTCCCTCTTCAGGGCCAGCAGCTTCCCCTTCAATCCCTGGTGGAGCACTCTCTGCCGCTTGAATCACGCTGTCACTCAATTCCTCAATCTCTTGAACAGCGGCCTGCACACTCAGCTCCCGCGAGCCTGTCAGCAGACTGTTCCACCACAGCTCCGTGAGTGGAGAATACCCTCGTCTGTAATTAGCCCGGTAACGAGACAGACTGCTCTCTACAGAGGCAATCTCGGCAGACACTGCTGCATGAATCGTTTGTCTGAGGAAAGAGTACAGGACAGCTGCTCCTGCCTCCTTCACCGTGCTGGCTTCCGATTCCGCGTACGCACTGGATGCGGTCAGACAGATGGCTGGGATGGATTCAGCCAGCTTCAGGAAGCGTTCTGTATCCATAGGCTCCGTTATTTTGGGAAGCCATACGGCTGTTACAGCAGACTGATTGCCTCTGCGCCTTCCACCGGCTGAGGTCACAGGGGCTGTGCCTGGAGTAATCTGCCCTCGAATCAGCAGCTCCATGGCAAATCTAGCCGCCTTAGCCCAGTATTCCATTTCACCGCCTGGGTCAAAGCCTGCCTGCTCTGCCTCTTCCTTATTCCAGCGAATCAGCAGCTCAAATGCATCTCTTGGAGTGAGCGCCAAGCCTTCCAGCGTCCGGCCAAATGCGGGCCGCTTCTTCCTCGGACCTGCACTCGCTTCCTGCTGGACCGATTTCATCTGCCATCTCAGCTCTGCAAGACGCAGAGCGGCATGTTGAAATGGACGGTAGGTCCCGTCCTTCAGCTTCATTTTTCTTATTAAATGACTCCAAGCATCGACTTTTGGTTCCGATGTTTCTCCTGAAAAACAAAAAAACACATCTCCGAGCCATATTCCATAAAGTGGTTGATTCATCGTAAGTCACCCGTTAGCCCCTTTAGATTGTTACTCTCCATCATATACGAAAATCGCTCTTTTTAAAATTGTTAAGTCGAATTCAAGGGTAATCCCTTGGTTTACTTGACTCCATCTCACAGAAAAAGAGACAGCCCTTCGATTACGGAGCCGTCTCTAAGCCATCTCTTACGTTTTCTCTATATCTATGGTATCCATACGCTTACTTCATCTACTCCTTAAGGCTGTCCCAGCTCTTCTGCATATCTTCCAGCAGCTTCGCCGGGTCCGGATTGGCAATGTAGGCCTGCATCACAGCACCATACTCCTGCGGCACACCTTCCGGAAAACGGTTGAAGTTCCAGCTCAGCAACTTATCCTGATCACTGTAATTTATAATTTCTGCCGCCAGATCTCCGAGCACCTCACCGTCAGCCGTCACGCTCTTAAAGGCCGGAATAAACTTGAATTCCTCGGTCATGTACCGCTTACCTGTCTCCGAGGTTACGAGCCATTCCAAGAAGTCCTTCGCCTCTTCCTTCACCTCAGAGTTCTTGTTAATCACATAGTTGTTCGGTACGCCGACAAAAAGCTTATCATACACCTCAGCATCTTCGCCGATTGGCATTGGCAGAATGCCGAGGTTCAGATCCGGGTTGATTCCATCGATCTGCACTTGTGTCCAGTTCCCCTGCTGCATCATTGCAGCCTCACCCGTAGCAAAGAGAGTGACCTGCGTATTATAGTCTGTCGTCAGCGGGTTCTTATTCCCATAGGCAAGGGTCAGATCGAGCAGATTAACCCAGTCTTCAAAAATAGCATTGCCCGGAATCGTCTCTGTTCCCGCATTCAGACCATCAATAAAGGCAACCGGATCCGGCTGATGCGCAAAGGGAACGTTGGCATTGTGATTCCCGAGCACCCACCACTCCTGATAACCATTCGAGAATGGCACGATGCCGGCATCCTGCAGCTGCTGTGCCACGGCTTCAAGCTCTGTCAGTGTCTTCGGAAGCTCGGTGATGCCAGCCTGCTCGAACAAGTCCTTGTTATAAATAAATCCATATCCTTCAAGCCCAAGCGGCTGACCGTACAGCTTGCCATCCTTCGTCATCGGCTCTTTGGCGACTTCGATGATATCATCTACCCACGGCTCATTCGACAGATCCTCAAGAGAATCAATCCATGTGTCCAGCTCACGGTAACCGGCAACGTTGAAGATATCCGGATGCTCTGTACCTGCGAACTTGGTCTTCAGCGCTGCACTATAGTCACTGCCGCCGCCGACCGTCTCAATTTCGATATTGATATCCGGATGCTCCGCCTCATACTCCGCAATAAGCCGATCGAAGGCCTCCGCAATTTCGACCTTGTATTGAAAAATCTTAATCGTCGTCTTTCCATCCTCAGTGCCGCTGCCTGAACCTCCGCCACAGCCGGATAGAACGACAGCACATACCCATACCAGCGTAAACAAGAACAACCCTTTTCTCTTCAAGACGAATTCCTCCTCATATGAATTAACGTGATTGATTCACGGAATCGATGCTTAACCTTTGACCGAGCCTGCTGTAATCCCCTGAATGATGTGCTTCTGCATCAGAAGGAAGAACAGGATGACCGGTGTGATCCCTAGTACCAGTGCTGGCAGCGCCAGATCCCACTGCTTGGTGTATTGACCGAAGAAGGCATAGGTTGCGATCGGAATTGTATGCAGCTCAGCATCCTGCAGCACAATGGATGGCAGCAAGTAATCATTCCAGATCCACAGTGTGTTCAAGATGATAATCGTGACATACATCGGTCGCATGAGCGGATATACAATTCGGAAAAATACGCCGTAGGCATTGCTGCCATCCACTCTTGCTGCTTCCTCGATCTCGACAGGCACGGACTTCACAAATCCGTGGAAGAGAAACACCGACATTGGAACCCCGAAGCCGAGGTAACAGATAATAAGTCCCCAATGGCTGTTCATCAGACCTACCGTACTCGTCACTTTAACAAGCGGAATCATAATGGATTGGAACGGAATAACCATCGCCGCAACGAACAGCGCAAACAGTAAACGATTAAATTTGGTGTTGTGCCGAACCATCCGGTAGGCGCTCATCGAGCTGATCAGCACAAGCAGCAGATTACTGATAACGGTTACAATTAAGGAGTTCGTAAGCACCTTGGGAAAATGAGTAATCTCCCATGCTCGTTGATAGTTGCTCCACTCGAACGCCTGCGGCCAGGCGGCTGCATTGGTCAGCAGATCGCCAAACGTTTTGACCGAATTCGCGAACAGAAAATAGAAAGGAACAAGAAAGATAAGAGCCAGCAGAATCATCATAATCTCCGTTATGAACGTGCCAACTCGATAGCTTTTTGTAGATTCCATCTTAGGCTTCAACCTCCTTGCTCTTCGTCACTCGAACCTGAATGAACGTAATAATGGCTACGATAATGAAGAAGATCAGAGCTTTAGCCGTACCCAGTCCGTACCTGCCGTTCACAAACGCCTCGTTGTATATATTCAGCGCCACCGATTCGGTCGAACGGAAAGGTCCACCCTTCGTAAGTGACAGGTTGAGATCAAACATTTTGAAGGACCAGGAGATAGCGAGGAACAAACATACAGTTACCCCCGGCATAATCAGCGGTACGATGATGCTCTTCAGAATCTGTCCCTTGCTCGCGCCGTCGATTTGAGCCGCTTCAATGACTTCATGGGGAATGTTATTCAGTGAAGATATGTAGATTACCATCAGATATCCGGCCGTCTGCCACACAAAGACGATCACAATCGCCCAGAAGGCTGTCGGCTCATCTCCAAGCCAAGGAAGATTAAAGAAGCCAAGCCCTGTCGCTTCCCCTACGGATGCGAAGCCACGGACAAAAATGAACTGCCAGATAAAACCGAGCAGCAGACCGCCGATGACATTCGGCATAAAGAAGATCGTGCGCAGGACATTTTTCGTCTTGAGCGGTCTAGTTAGAAAATAAGCAAGAAAGAAACCAAGCACGTTCGTCAGCAGCACACCGGCAAGTGTAAACCACGCTGTAAACGTGAAGGATTTGAGAAAGGCGGGGTCATCCGTAAAAATCTTTACGAAATTGGTTAGTCCAGCCCACTCCGGCTCGCTGGCTGCCCCATTCCAGTTTGTGAAGGAATAGTACATCCCCAGCAGAAAAGGAGCCACAATAATGAGAAGGAAAAAGATAAGTGAAGGACCGACAAAGATAAGCTGCTGCAGCCACTGTGAAGACCTTTTGCTAATCACGCTGGCCAAGCCCCCTTTCAAGTAGCAATATTGTATCTCTAACTATCTTTAACCCATATGAATGGAAATGAATGAACATTACGGAAAAATAAAACTTTTGATGCATATCATTACTTGTCTGCTCTTTTGCATACACTTATTTTGAACGTGAAATTATTGGGTAAGGATATACAGGAGTACTTAATTAACCATAGAGTCAAATTTTATAATTGCGAGGAGGACTTTTATGCTGCGCACCACTAACGGGAACCCTTATAAATGGCTTAACGTCATCGGATTTGTACTTGTGATCGTCATGAACGTGCTGGCCAACCTGCTGCCGATTGGCGGTAGAACCACTTCGGAGGTGTCTGCTCTATATCCTGTACTGATTACACCCGCCGGATATGCCTTTGCCATCTGGTCTGTCATTTATGCCTTACTAGCCGGTTTTATCATTCTGCAGTTCCTGCCGTCCCAGAAGCAGCGCAATACGGCGGCAGTCCTTAAATTCTGGTTCTTCATCAGCTGTCTGGCGAATGCAGGCTGGATTGTCCTCTGGCAAAATCTCTGGTTCGGCTGGTCCGTACTCGTCATCTTTATTCTGCTGTTCTCTTTGAGCCAAATGTATGTGCGTGTCATGGCACTTCAAAATCTAACCACAGGTGAAAAATGGTTCGTTCAGCTCCCCTTCCGGATCTATCTCGGTTGGGTCAGTGTGGCATCGATTATCAATGTGACGGTTTGGCTTAGCAAGCTGGGATGGGATGGATTCGGCCTTGGGGATGAGACCTGGGCGATCCTTCTCCTGTTGATTGGAGGCATTGTAGCCCTGGCGGTCAGCTTCTCCTATCATGATGCGATACTGCCGCTTGTCTTCGTATGGGCATATATTGCGATTAGTGTTAAGCAATGGGATATCAGCTCAGTAGCCTATACGGCTGCTGGAATTGCAGCCTTGCTGCTGATCTACTCGATCTGGTTGTTCTTCTCCAAACGAAGACAGTAGTGCTGCATATAAAAAGAGAAGGACCGTCTGCCCTGTCAAATCAGGGGAGGCGGTCCTTCTCTTTTTTTCTTCTACGATAGTTCTGTCAGCTCTCACGTCGTAGCTCTTGTATGAATCAAGCTCTCGTGTCGTAGCTCTTATTATTTCTTAAGCGTAATCGTCTCGATTTCGACCAGTGCATCCTTCGGCAGGCGTGCGACCTCAACTGCACTGCGTGCAGGATAAGGCTGGTTGAAGAACGAGCTGTACACCTCATTGACACGAGCAAAATCATTCATGTCCTTCAGGAATACCGTCGTCTTCACCACTTGATCCAAACTTGAGCCTGCTGCTTCAAGAATGGCCTTCACATTCTCAAGGGAGAGACGAGCCTGCTCCTCAACGGTATCACCAAATTCCCCAGTCTGCGGATTAATGCCGAGCTGTCCGGAAGTAAAGATAAAGCCTCCCGCTTCGACGGCCTGGCTATAAGGTCCAATGGCTCCAGGTGCATTCTCTGTGGAAATCGTGTTCTTACTCATATGTATCTCCTCCTCTTATTTTGTTTATCCAAGCTTTGCTATAGTCATTGTAGTCAAAGGAAGCAGGCTTGTCTATTGATGTTGTTCGGCCAGCTTCCAAATGTCTTTGTTCGAATGGCGATAGACTCCGCTCTGATCCCTTAGTGCTGCTATAATCATCGCCTTCGCAACATGAGTAACCGGCATCGCCCGGTACTCCCGGCCTTTTCCTTTACGAAGAAGCGGATCGGCTAGTGTCAACATCCATTCACTCATCTTCTCCCCTATGCGCTTCTCTTCTCTGTCGCCAAGCAGCAAGGATGGTCTAAGAAAATGAACACCGCGATAGCCAAGTCTCGCGATATCGTCCTCAAACTCTCCCTTCGTTCGGAGGTAGAAGATGCGTGAGGTACTGTCGGCCCCCATGGAGGTCACAGCGATCATCTGCTTCGCCCCATGAGACAACGCGAGTCTGGCTGCAGTAACGGGGTACTCCAGATCAACTTTGCGGAACGCCGCCTGCGATCCTGCCTTCTTGATGGTCGTGCCCATACAGCAGAACAATTCGTCTGCTCCAATGAAGGCCTCCTCATGCCTTTCAAGCTCGTCCCAGTTCACAATCACTTGAGACAGTTTAGGGTGGGATATCGGAAGCTCCTGTCTCACGAGCGCGGTAACCTGTTCATATTCATCATGTGCGAGCAGCTGTGATACGAGCTGCTTGCCAACCAATCCAGTAGCCCCAATGACTATTCCTTTTCGTCCCACTAGCTAGACCTCCTGAAAAACTCACTTTTCCCTATCATACCATGCAAAGAGAGCACAAATCCTCTATGGGATCTGTGCTCTCTAAATTTGGATTCATCGTTATGAAATTGATGCATTAAAGCTTCTATATAGAATGAACTGAATAACTCATAGTTACATGCCCTTAGCTTTAGCTGAGGCTGGACCCGAGTACGAGTTCAAACTAGATTAACGGTACGTTCTGCTCCAGTTATCATATTCCTTCTCGGCTTCGTCGCGGGAGTGACCATATCGCTCCTGAAGCTTGCCGACCAGCTTGTCCTTCTCACCATCGATGACATCCAGATCATCATCTGTCAGCTTACCCCATTGCTTCTTGGCTTCGCCCTTCACTTGATTCCATTTACCTTTAAATACGTTGTTATCCATTCTTCTCATCTCCTTGTCTGTATGGTGATCCCAAGTTCCTAGAGACTAGAAAGTATGTCACCAGCGTGTTATATTCTTAACCCGAATCGGGGTCGTTGAATCGACAAAGTAGGAGATGAAGTTCTTAACAGCAGGATGGTCTGCACCGGTACTGGTCTACAAATATACCTGCAATGATCGGGTCCCACTGTGTCCCTCGGCCCTGCTCCAGTATAGAGATGGCCTCCTCATCCTTCATCCCTTTACGGTAAGGCCGGTCTGAGGTCATGGCGTCGAAGGCGTCCGCCACTGCGATAATTCTGCCAAATAGCGGAATCCGCTCTCCAGCCAGCTGATCCGGATATCCCTTACCGTCATAACGCTCATGATGGGAACGCACCCCGGACAGGAACGGCTTAATCGACTGCGCCGGCTGTACATGCTGCAATATAGATTCGCCAAGCACCGGGTGACGCTGAATTGTCAGATACTCCTCTTCACTGAGCTTACCCTCCTTCAGGAGCACCATATCGGGGATGCCTACTTTTCCGATGTCGTGAATAAGCGCAGTTTTGTAGAGGGTATCAAGCTCTTCCTCTGCAAGCCCCAGCTTGCGGCCAATCATGACCGAGTATTCTGCCACCCGCATAGAATGACCCGCAGTATATGGATCTCTGGCGTCCAGCGCTGCCGATAGTGTACAAAAATAGCTGTCCTGCAGCTGCTTCACCAGCTCGTCTCTCTCTTTCAGCTCTAGACTTAATCGATTAAACCCTTCTGTCATAGAGTAGAATGCCGAATGACAGGTGCTTGGTTCGATCTGTCCATCTTTTGTTTGCGAGTCCTGTTCTACAGCCTCCAGCGTATCTCGTTTTATAAGACAAGCTGCTGCAAACATAGAGAAACCGATGCCAAGCAGCAGAAGCCATACGCCAAGTCCGCCGGCATACTCCCTCATGACAATTTCAGAAAAATAAAATTGTTGAACTTCAGTTATAAAGAATATGAGCAGCGAAGGATACATGATGATAATAAAGGTCGTCCTCATCCCTGTTGTGGAACCAAGAGAAACGAACTGTTTCCCTGTATAAGTCAGCAGGGCTCCGATTGCCTTCGCTTTATTTTTAACAGCTGTTATGTAAGGTCTTATCGCTCTCGTTGTCATAATAAATTCAATGATGGCATGCAGGTGAGCAGCGAAAAAAAGGCTTATTACAATATATAAAGTATGTATAAATGATAGATGGAGAAGATCTAATCGCCCCAGAATCGTGCTCAGCAGCACGACAGGTAAAGACAAGCAAATATAATGAAGGTACAGTATCCGACAGAAGGCATAAGTCGGCAAGGTGTGGAGAAAATCATACGCTTGCTGAAGACCTGTGCCGGTCTCCACTTGAAGCTGTATATCTCTATACGGTCTAACCTGCCTGAAGATAAGGTATATTCCAATCAGCAGTGAAAGAAGTAATGCGGCAGTCAAGATCCCTGCCAAATAGCGGGACTCTGCCGCATGCAGATGAAGTGTTAAAGATCGTATAGACAGAAGCGCCAGTACAGCAGTTGCAGCCCAGCTAGCGATGTAGTTAACAGCCAATCTTTTGCGCAGCGCTTGATACCGTGGCAAGATGAATACAACCTCGCTTTCCCTAGAAGCTTATTCTCAAGTTCTATTATAGCCCAGAAGTCCCAATTCCGAGAATATGCTTTTTCCTGTTTTCCCTGAAGGAGTTCTTTATTTGTAAATTGCTGTCATCTATGATATACTAGGTAGTATTATGAATATTTAACCCCATTACATTCCTCTTTGAAGGTCATGCATTTATTCGCGGCTGACATAAGAATAATGCATATGATCCGGATTAAGATAACTCTTCATTTAACCCCATGGAGTAATCGCGTTATAACCCAAACACGAGATTTTATGATTTTCATTCAAACTGGCGCGGTCATCGGAGCCGTAAGGACAAAAGAGAGGCAGGGCTTTTGTTGTGTGAAATGTAAGTAGAGGAATACAATGCAGCAGTAGTTTCTACGCTACTACGAAGTGCAGCATTAGAATATAGGTTAAATTTATATTGCTTAACCAAGCCGCTTTTGATCATTTAGACGAGGGCGACCTTGGGAGCACAAACATTAAGCCCCCGAGCATACATCGCACGGGGGCTGTCCAACGTTCTATGGCATACAGCATATACTGATTGAATTCACATGGTCACGAGCACGGCTCTCTGCTTATGGAGACGACTATGTATACTTATTCAGGGCAGTACGATTACATCGTGTACTCTCTGCCAAAACTTCAGGCCTGCCCAAATAAGCAGGCAGACCTTAAGTTTATATCATGGTCAAATCATTACCAGCAGAAAGCTTTAACGATAATAACCAAGAGAATAAACAATACCAAGATTGCACCGAGGGATTTACCTCCATCGTAACCGCCGAATCCGCCTACTTGGCCGCCGTATCCGTATCCTACTTCGCTCATTGTAACTCCTCCTTTCTGTTTACTACACTCATACCATATGTTGCTCGGCTCTGTTTCGACCGGGCTTTTTGCCCTTTTATTTAATTTCGTGCTGTCGTTTAATCAGAATGCGATGGTGATCGGTGATCAGGATGGGGACGACCAGGGTGGAATAAGTGGGGAGATGAAGCTTGCGGGTGTGGTCCATGGGGATAGGACGGATGAGGTAGGTGGTGAGGGACTCCCTGGAGATGTGGTCCATTGGGATGATGCAGAAGCGGTTGTTGTTGAGGTCTTCCCTGAGGATGAGGGCCATTCGGACCTGGCGGATGGTGCGGGTATTGATGTGGTGCCTGCTGAACCTGCGGCTTGTTCGGTAATCCCTGCGATGATCCCTGAGGATTCGGTAAGGCTTGCACAGTTTGATTCACTCCCGCTGGGGCCATTTGATCCAGATTCATCTGCTTCAATCTCTGCCCAAGCTCACCCAATGCAGCCTTATATTTCTTCGGCAGATTGAGCTGGTCGGATTGATCAAGGAACTGCACGATCAGACCGTGCATTTTCTGCTTCTTCTCAGGCTTCACCTCTTTAAATATGTCGACAACCCCATCCTTCATCTCAATTAAGGTACTGCATAGAGCCAAGAACTGCTCCGGGGATAAGTTCTCCAGGAGCTTCGATGACAATAGAGAAAAAGCATTAGAGGCAGCTTCACGCTTTGCTGACTTCTTTGTCCTTTTCCTGATCGGAGCCTTTGACACTTTCCTTCTTATACCGGTTTGCTGTTTATTCACGGGCTTCTCTCCTTTCGGGTAAATATCACTTGGGAAAGCACCCTTTTTTAGAACGCCTTCCTATGAGCATTCATAAACTAGAAGAAAGAACGGAGGCATCTTGAGCAAAGAGGGTGACGCGGATGAAAAAAAGCAGCATATCAAGCAAGAATAGAAACAGTATTGGCAACACTGCGGAAGAAGCTGCAGAAAATAAGATCGAATACTTAGCCCTGATCGCTGCTATCCTTGCATTCATTGCTGCAGGCATCGGACTATATATAGCGATGAAAGATCTATACCTGCCGAACGTAACAGAGGTTATTACTTGATGCAGAAAATTCACATTACCTAGAGTAGCTTATGCGATCCCTCATCAATTGATATGGGCAGTCGTTTCACGATAAGAAGAATAGCGGGAAGGTTTTCGGCTGATTTTTTTATAGTTCATTCGATCTGGCCAGAGCTTATCCCGCATTTTTGTATATAACTGAAATAAGCAGCTCTTCGTGGAAAAAAGAGGATGTTTTTTTATCTTAAAATTAAGTATAATCAAATTACTTAACTGTTTTTTTGTTCCATTATTATCATTTGCGACCATCTAGTCGATACATAGAGTATGTAATATTTTTGGAATGGAGGGATTCTCATGCTTGACACACTGAAATATGCAGAAGATAAAGGATACAGCGTATGCTTAGTGATGCATAACGGCACATCCTACTTCGGTGAAATCGAAATCAGCCCTGATTCAGAGAACCTGGTCATTATCTGTGACCAAGGACGGATATCAGCTAACATACATGATATTAAACACTCCTCTACCATCGTTGCTGCTCACTTCTAAAGTTCGATCTGCACCCACTGCACAAAATTTTACATCAAGATATTGACATACAAGCACCTATATAGCTCTAACAAGACCAAAGAAGCGAGCGCTATTACAGCGTTCGCTTCTTTATGTGAATCTATCTGCAATAATAGGTTGGCATAATACAAGGACATCCACAGCGCTTACGCAAGCGGTGACAAGCCGCCCTTATCGTACAGCACGGGTCCCTTAGACCATGCAACAGCAAGATGCATCAGCAGCGCTGTCTTCAGCTTTTCCCGAATTCCCGCATGCTCCTCCGCTTCATACAGGTTAACCCACTCACCAGGATCAGCCGCAAGGTCATACAGCTCTCCCTTGGTGTGCTGTACTCTTGAGGCAGCATCCCGCACCGATCCCTCAATATACAAGATCAGCTTCCACTCCTTCGTCCGCCACATATAGGCCGGTGCGGAATGCGGTGCGCTGACTCCTTTTCCGTGGAATTCACAGAATGTCCCTTGCCGCCTCAAGTCTCCCAGCAGATCAAATCCCGGCAGCATGGGATTGCGCGGCAATCCAGCAGCAACGCTTAGCGTAGGAACGAGATCGACAAGCTCTGCCGGACGGTCATCGATGGTCCCCCGCCGCGCTTCAGCAATCCACGAGCCCGATAAGATCAATGGCACCCGGACACTTGCATCATACAAATTATATTTGGAGAACCGGAATTGCCGTTCACCGAGCATTTCTCCGTGATCTGAAACAAAGACGATCAGCGCATCCTCCAGCCTTCCCAGCCGTTCAAGCTTCTCAAGCGCCAAGCCAAAGTAATGATCGAGCCAGGAACAATTGGCAAAATACCGGAGTGTTGTACGTCTGCGCTCCTCTTCGCTCATCGCAAGGAATACCTTTTTCTTGTCCAGATAGAACTCCCTGCTTCGGCTGTTAAGTTCATCTGATGCTGCAAGGTGAGTATTCTCTTCGTCGAGCCATGGGGGCTGCGGAATATCCGGGATATCGGCAATAGAGTACAAATCCTCGAATGCCTTAGGAACATTCAAGCCGGCATGGGGTTTAAGAAACGACAGATAGAAAAAAAGCGGACGATCCGGATCTACACCTTCATCCAGGAACTTGAGACTTTGCTCGGCGACCCATCCGTCACGATGCTGCTCCATTGGTACCCGGCTGGTCATGCCTATATAACCGTGAACATTCTCCTCACCACTGCCAAAGTGAGCCGTTTCACTGGTGTAAGCTTCAAGATAATCGGGATGGGTGTCGCCCATCATGATTGCATTCTCCTCGTAATGTCCGCTGTCCCGCGCAAGTCCTACGGCCCTCACCTCAAACCCGCGGGCAGAAGGAATCTCCGTCCGCTCGCTGTGATTCCAGTGCGTTTTCCCGAATCCAGCTGTCTGGTATCCTGCCTTGCGCATCAATTCGGGAAGCGGATCAGAGGGCAGCCTGTCCTCATCGTAAATGCCGCCGTAATTGGTTCTGACCCCTGTCTGAGAAGGATAATATCCGAACATCATGGAGGTCCGGCTGGGTACGCACATCGGAGACTGGCAAACGGCCTGACTGTATGTGATGCCCTCGGCAGCCAAACGATCTAAATTAGGCGTGTGTATATGCTCGTTAAATTTACCTATGCAATCCCAGCGCTGCTGATCTGTCATGAAAAAGATAATATTGGGCTTATCCTGCGGCATTTCCCCTTCATCCTCTCTGCATCTATTCGAGAACTTCAAGGCAAGACGGAACATTTAGACAGTCCGGTCATTATATATACTACATGTAGATGGAATCGAGTCGGGCAGGGCGCGGAAATGAATGATGAGAAGACATCAAAATCTACAGCTTCTCTCTGACTGAAGCCAGCTTCTGGGCACTGGAGGACGGCTTGTCACGGCGGTCATCAATCTTAACCGAGGTAGAGACCCGCTGTGCGCCTGCACCGAATGGAGTCTCGTGCAATGCCCGAATGGCTGCAAATATATCGTCCAGTTCACCTTCGATAATGGTGCTCATGGATGTAAGCTCGTATTGGATTCCAGGCTGCTTAGCCAGCGTACGCTGCAGCTCGGCCACATAAGGACTCAGACTTGTGCTCCCTGTCCCAATCGGAATAATAGTCACCTCAGCTATAGCCATTTATATCCCCTCCAAATTAGTCGAAATTCCAATTATTGATAATTTACCCTTTGTGGGCTCTTCGCATGATTCAACATTCTGACTTTTGTTGACGATATACCCATTGTAGCATGATCCTTGTTCACAGAAAAAAAATATTTAAGAGATTCTACTACTTCTTCCAACCCTTTTCCTTTGCGGTATGTTGGGATATTTGCTATAATCGCAAATGCGTTTCAACATCAAGGTGGTGTTTACAAGCACAACATATTGGGGTAATCTTGTAATACATCAACCAAATGTAGTGTTGAACCGGAATCGACCATTGTACGAATCTCTATAACTGTCAAGCTTTTTTTAGTAGAAATTTATGCTACTCCACAATAGGCAATTCTAGAGATTTAAGAGCTTCATGTTACGGGACAACGAACTGAGCAGGTACATATGGGCTATCCAATAATCCTATATTTACACCTTAACTCGCGTTTCCCCTGCGAACAGTATAACCATACCAGCAAGCGGGGACGCAAATGGCATTTATCTGGCCGCGAGAAAGCCGGAAAATGCTTTTTCTATGTACGATGACTTCAAGTACGATTCTCTAGCCCGAAAATTCACGATGTAGATGCAGCGAAATTCACAGCAGGATGATCTTACTTTTTTAATGCTTTACTCCATTTATCACTATCATAAGAAAGCGAGGGCTCTTCATGCCACAAGTGGTTAATAAACCAAACAATCGTCAGCTTGCCTTTGACGAGATCCGTATTTCCGTATACGCAGACCGTATTCTTGCTGATCTGCCTATGCTTGATAAAGAAAAACTCGTACGTGGTGTAACCTCTAAACTGCGCCGTGACGAAGTATCCAGTGAAGAAATCAGCAATGCCTTCTCCATGTCTGCTCTTGAGCTGGTAACCAAAGAGGAGCCGAACTGGAAATATGCAGCAGCTCGTTCACTGCTCACTTCTCTATATAAAAAAGCGGCTAACAACCGCCGTTATAAAGCATATCCGGAAGAGCCGTACGGTGCATTCTATCCACTGATCACGACACTTGTGAAAAAAGGCATCTATCGCGAAGAGCTGCTCGATTGCTATACAAAAGAACAAATTGAAGAACTAGGCGCCACCATTGAAGCCAAAAATGACCTACTGTTTGATTACATCGGTCTCTTGACGCTGGCAGAGCGTTATCTTGCGAACGACTTTGACGGCAGAGTTATGGAGCTTCCGCAGGAGCGCTACATGGTTATCGCGATGTACCTCATGCACAAAGAGCCAGAAGACAGACGTCTTGAGCTCGTTAAGGAAGCTTACTGGGCGATGAGTAATCTCTATATGACAGCAGCTACCCCAACGATGTCCAATGCAGGTAAGAAGGTAGCCGGCCAGCTGTCCAGCTGCTTCATTGATACGGTTGACGACTCGCTGGAAGGAATCTTCGATTCCAATACGGATGTAGCACGTCTCAGCAAAATGGGCGGCGGCATCGGCGTATATCTCGGAAAAGTACGTTCCAGAGGCTCCGATATCCGTGGACATAAGAACACAAGCTCCGGCGTTATCCCTTGGATTCGCCAGCTGAACAACACAGCCGTCAGCGTAGACCAGCTTGGTACGCGTAAAGGTGCGATTGCGGTATACCTTGATGTTTTCCATAAAGACATCCTGGCATTCCTGGATCTTAAGCTGAACAATGGTGACGAGCGCATGCGTGCCCATGACATTTTCCACGGCATCTGCCTGCCGGACTTGTTCCTTGAGCGTGTAGAGAGCCGCGGCGAATGGAATCTGTTCGATCCGCATGAAGTGAAGAAAGTGATGGGCTGGAAGGATGAGAATGGCCGTGCTCTGGGTCTTGAAGACTTCTATGATGAAGAATTCGGCAAAGGCACTTTCCGTGAAAGATACGAGGAAGCGACCAATCATCCGGACCTGTCCCGCATCACGGTACAAGCGATTGATATCATGAAGCGTGTCATGAAATCACAACTGGAAACAGGCACACCGTACATGTTCTACCGTGATACGGTAAACCGTGCGAACCCGAATCGTCACAAAGGAATGATCTACTCTTCCAACCTGTGTACAGAAATTATGCAGAATCAGTCTGCTACAACGATTGAGCAGGAAGAGCTTGTGACCAAGGACGGCGAGACCCGCATCATCATTACCAAGAAGCCGGGCGATTTTGTTGTCTGCAACCTGAACTCGATCCATCTTGCACGCGCTGTACCACATGGTGTTCTGGATCGTCTGGTTCCGATTCAAATGCGTATGCTCGATAATGTCATTGACATTAATAATATTGAAGTTCTTCAAGCACAATATACGAACAGCCAGTACCGTGCTGTCGGTCTTGGTACCTTCGGTCTTCATCACCTGCTTGCGCTTGAGGGTATTCGCTGGGAATCCGAAGAAGCAGTAACCTACAATGACAACCTGTATGAGAAGATCAGCTATATTGCCATTAAATCCAGTATGGAGCTGGCAAAGGAAAAAGGAAGATTCCCTAAATTTGCGGGATCTGATTGGGAGAACGGTAACTACTTCGCATCCCGCGGCTACACGGACGGAAGCCGTGAAGGCAAATTTGTCAGCACAGCACAGTGGAATGAGCTTGCAGCAGAAGTAAGTGAACATGGTGTACGCAACGGATGGATGATGGCGATCGCACCAAACGCATCGACTTCGATCATTGCCGGTTCCACAGCAAGTATTGACCCGCTGTATGAGCTACTGTCTTATGAAGAGAAGACAACTTACAAGATTGCGAATCCAGCACCGGATCTGTCCGAGAAGACGATTTGGTATTACAAGACTGCATTTAATATCGATCAGCACGCTTCCATTGATATGGCTGCTGCGCGTCAGCGTCACATTGACCAGGCACAGAGCTTTAACTTGTACGTGCGCCCTGATATCCGTGCAAAAGATTTCCTTGATCTTCACCTGCATGCTTGGAAGGCGGGCATCAAGTCCACTTACTACGTACGCAGCCGTGCGCTTACGATTGAGAACGAATGTGAATCATGTGAATCTTAAGGAGGCAACACCCGAATGAATGAGCAAAAGATCTTCAACACTGAGGCACCAAATAAATCTACCCGTATCATTAACGGCGAGAACTCCGGGATTCTGAACTGGAACGATATTCGCATGCCTCATATGTATAAACTCTACAAAGTGCTGCTGCTGAATTACTGGATCGCTGACGAAATTCCAATGTCCAAGGATGCTCAGCAGTTCCCGCATCTGGATGCCGAAGAGCAGCGCACATTCAAGATCAATATCGGCCTGCTGGCCGTGCTCGACTCCATGCAGACGATGTTTGTCGGTGACGTCAGAGAATATCTGACCGATTCGTCGCTTGAAGCGATCTCTGCTATTATTGCCCAGCAGGAAGTCGTGCATAATCAGTCTTATTCTTATGTGCTCTCTTCCCTCGTATCCTGGGATGAGCAGAAGGAAATCTTCGAGTACTGGAAGCATGACCCCGTCCTGCTGGAGCGGAATCGATTCATAGCGGATATTTATCAGAACTTCCGTGACGAAGCTACGCCGCAGACATTCTTTGAGGCGCTTGTTGCCGATATGATTCTCGAAGGTATTTTCTTCTATAGCACGTTTGCTTTCTTCTACAATCTGGCACGGGATCAGAAGATGATGGGAACGGCACAGATGATCTCTTACATTCAGCGGGATGAGAACCAGCATTGCTATTTCTTCGCTGAAGTTTACAAGCAGCTGCTGGCTGACTATCCAGAGCTGAATACAAAAGAGAACATGGACTATGTCTATCGTACGATCAACCGTGCAGTAGAGCTCGAAACGAACTGGGCACACTACACACTGCAAAAAGTACGCGGCATCAATCTTCCTGAGCTTGAGGACTACATCAAGTTCACAGCGAACAAGCGTCTTCGCCTGATGGGTATGGACAAAGCGTACGAGGGCGTTGACGTCAACAGTATGCCTTGGATTAAACCGTTCTCTGATGAGGCGTTGAATGCAACGAAGACGGACTTCTTCGAAGCCAAATCCCGTAACTACGGTAAAGTTGGTGATGATAACGGATTTGACGATCTGTAAGATCATCTGTCTTCTATCAAGCGATAAATCATTTAACGGATAAACTATTAACGATATCAAAAAGCGATCTTCCGTCTCGGCGGGAAGATCGCTTTTTTGGGTGCAGTTAGTTGAATCGGAATATCAGGCGTGAACCTCTACACTTGCTTGATGCTTGTCGAGGAAGTCGGCCATCGCTGTATATACAAGAATTTCGTTCGCCTTACGAGAGAAGCCATGGCCCTCATCTTCCAGAACAATATATTCGACCTCTGTCCCCTGCTCCTTCAGCGCCGCAACAATCTGATCTGATTCAGCCTGTACTACGCGCGGATCATTCGCTCCCTGGATGACGAGCATCGGCTTCACCATCTGCTTCAGGTAAGTAATCGGTGAATCCTTGATCAGTCGTTCACGGTCTTTCACCGGATCTCCCAGCCACTGCTCCATCATCGGCTTCCAGGAATCCGGAACCGATTCGATGAAGGTGAATAGATTGGACGGTCCGAAGATGTCTACTGCTGCGCGGAACAGCTCGGGATGACGTCCGGCAAGCAGCAGCGTCATATAGCCGCCATAGCTGCCTCCCACGATAAATAGACGATCTGGTGAGCTTATACCCTGTTCAAACAGCCATTCGATACCTGCTACGCAGTCCAATCGAGGACCTTCACCCCAGTCCCCTTCCACCAGCTTGATGAAGGTCGCCCCATATCCTGCACTTCCGCGGAAGTTAGGCGCGAAGATGTTATACCCCCGGGCCAGGAGGAACTGGAACATCGGTCTAAAAAACTTGCCTTCTGAAGCCTGCGGTCCCCCGTGCGGCCAGAAGACCGTATAACCGTTAGCCGTTTCAGGCTTCGCCTTAAACAGCAAGGCCTCAATCTCCATTCCGTCGAAGGAGGTATAACTAACGACATCCGGGTAACACAAATCCTCTTCCGTCAGCCCCACGACGACGTTATTCGTGAGCTGCTCCCACTCCCCATTCACATGGCGGTAAATGTTGAAGGGCTTCACTGCCCCGCGGCCAAGAATGTATACATTTCCCGATTCAGCCACCGATATCTGCTCCACGAAATCAACAGGCAGAGGAACTGACGTATACCCTTCCTCACCGTATGGGACAGCATACATTCGGTTCTCAATTCCCACACTCGTAACCATATACAAAGTCTGAGACTCTTTGTGCCACTCGATGGCTCCAACCTCTTCCTGATCAAAGGCTTGGACCGTTCTCACTTCACCCCTTGAGATGTTGTATTCAGCTGCATAAGAGAATTCCTTCCCTTGGTTGGTCACAAACAGCAGCGTATCGTCATCGATAAAAGTAACACTTCTAATGACTTGCACCTCATCTTCAGGGAGTACGTACTTTACCTCAGTCTCTCCATTCGATTGAATGAGCAAGGACTGATGTGTATTCGAGAACATCTTGAGATAGGCTCTTCGCTTCTCATCCGGGCTGATCGCCGCAAGATAAGTCGGCCGATCTGCTCCTTCATGAAGCAGCTCGTCCTGCCCGGATTCAAGGTCAAGGCATCTGGAATTCAGATACACCGGATTATCCTTGGAGGTGTCATAGTATATTCTTTTCCCATCCTTCGACAGCTTCACGAAATAGAACTTATCGTCTGCTTCACCGGGCACAATCTTAACCGGCTTGCCGCCGCTCGGCTTCAGCAGATACAGATGCAGATTCTCATCACCGTCTTTGTCAAAATCAGCTAATATAAACTCGCCGTTCGGGTCTGTCTTAATAAAGCTTCCTGACTGATTCTCGTATGTAAGCGGATAAGGAAAGCCGCCAGGCAGGTCCATGGCCCACAGGTTCGGCTGACCGTTCAAGTTGCTGTTAAACAATAGCCTGGATTCATCCTTGGTAACCGTAAAATAGCGAATAACACTGGTTTGGAAAAATTGAGCCACGTCGGGGACAGGAAAGTTAATCATTGCGATAAAGCCTCCTTTATATTCGTTTGCTCACTTCCTCTACATCATAATTTACGCACCCTTCACAATCAAGAAACCGGACTAATACAACGAAAAAAGAGGCTCCTGATCATTCAGAAGTCTCTTTCCACGCGAAGTCCTGCTTCAAAAAAACTTGATATGCGGCTTATCTTCCCTATAGTAATTCATTCGGTCCTGCAATGTCCCAGTATGGAACTCAAACATATGCCCATCCGGGTCGAGAAAATATATGGACTGTTGATCTCTTGCATCCCGCTCTCTGCCTGGCAATATCTTGGCATTCACCTCTGCGAGCCGTTGCCGCAGCTCATTCAAATCCTGTTCATCTACGGTAAATGCGATATGTGTATAGGTCGGTATCGTGTAATTGCGCGGGACATTCTCCTGGTTCAATGCAATCCATATTCCGTTCAGGTCAAAGTAGGCAAGCGTACGTCCTTCAAGCAGAATTTTGGCCCCAAATACGGTTTCATAGAACCGGATAGAATGACTCAGATTGGAAACTGAAAAACAAAGATGATTAATACCTTGGATATTCAAGCTATGGCTCACCTCCGTTAAATAGGATACACTCCTATAATACCATATTTAACCATGTCTTATTTCTTGACCCTCTCGCTCACAGAATTCACTTATAAAAAAAGTCCAGCTGACGACGTTCATCAACTGGACTTCTCTATTCATATGCTTATTTCAGACTCTTCTGGGTCTCTCGAAGCTGAATTTCCTCGGTAAATTCCTGGATTCCGGCTTGCAGACGCTCTACCAGGTCTGGAGCAATATCCAGGCCCCCTTGATCATTACGTGCAACCTGTCCATCCACCGTATAAACACCAGCCAAAATATGACGAGCACCGAGCACGGAAAGTACAGGCTTCAGTGCATAATCCATCGTCAGCAGATGCGCCAGGCTCCCTCCAATAAAGAGCGGAAGGATGGTCTTGCCGGCAAGACCCCGTTCCGGAATCAGATCCAGGAATGTCTTGAGTACGCCTGTATATGAAGCCTTGTATACCGGGCTCGCAATAATCACGGCATCTGCTTCAGCAACAATACCGTTCGCCTTCACGATCGGCTCACTCTCAAATTTCGTATGAATCAGGTCTCCTGGCGGGAGCTCAGCAACGTTAATGCGTTCGACTTCAAAACCTGCTTCTCTAAGACTATTTTCTGCAAACTCGATAACAGCATTGATCCGGGAAGTCAGGGAAGGGCTTCCGTTAATGACAGCGATTTTGGCCACGTTATTCACCTCTGATAAGTATTTGAATTTCGTATCTATTGTTAATTCCTACTTATTTTCTTGGTATATTGTAACATGATTCCCCTTTCCGCTGTCAACCTGGGGAACAAGCTGTATTCTGTGTATTACATGTCCTTTGCCACGATCAGTAGATCAATATGCCGTGCATTACGTACCAGATGATGGGCAACGCCTCTTCTCCTGCTTGATCCCATTAATCGATAGCGATGCCTGGACTGGCCTGCAATGATCTGTGTGGCCTTATCCTGGTTTGCCAATTGAATCAGCAGCTCCGGCACCTCACTTCGATCATCTGCCTGAACGATACGGAAGACTCCTCCAAGCCGCTCTGTCATCAATTTCAACTGTTCCAGCCTATGCTCATACTCCTTATGCAAGGAGGTGTCCCGATCCGTAACCTGTACATGATTCACGTACCAGACCGCTTTGAGCCTGTGAGCAATTCGAAACCCTCGCCTGATGAGACGAGCTGCCTCTTCGTGTGCATCTACACAGACATGAATTACCTCTTCCCTGCGCCATGGACCGCGGAGTGAATGGTTTCGCTCCCAGGCTTCCAGTCGTTCATCCACATCATCTGCCAGCTCTCGAAGTGCAAGCTCTCTCAGCGCAATCAGATTGGCCTCTTTGAAAAAATGCTGCAAAGCCTGATCGACCTTTTCCAGAGCATAAATCTTACCCTCACGCATCCGCTTTCTCAGTGCCCTTGGCGCGACATCGACAATCTGTACCTCGTCGGCGAGGTGTAGGATGGAATCCGGCACTGTCTCTCTTACTTTAACCCCGGTGATGTGCTCTACCGTATCATTCAAGCTCTCTAGATGCTGAACATTCATGGTTGAGATGACGGTAATGCCAGCCTCAAGAATTTCAAGGACATCCTCATACCTCTTTCTCAACCGGCTGCCCGGGACATTGGTATGAGCAAGCTCATCCACCAGCACCACATCCGGTGCTTCCCTTAGTATCGCTTCTGTATCCATCTCTGTCAGCTCAGTCCCCCGATAAGCAATTCTCTTCCGTTCGATGAACGGAAGCTGACCTGTCTGTGCCTCTGTCTCCTGGCGTCCATGTGTTTCAAGCAGACCGATCCGGACATCAAGACCGCTGTGCAGAAGCTCATTACCTTCCCGCAGCATGGTGTACGTCTTGCCTACACCCGGAGCAGCCCCAATGTATACTTTGAAGTGTCCTCTGATGCTGTTATTATGCCGTTCCCTTATCTCTACTAGGGAGGAGCTCCCGGCAGTATTCAAGGATTTCGTAGGCAGAATCCGCTCCCCATCATGATCAGCCCGGTCCGCGACCAGAAACAAATCCACATGACGGATCTTGCGAAGCACCTCCTTAACAACGGACCCCTGCCGCAGCTCCTGAAGGAAGCTCTGCTTAGAATGACCCATGACGATGCGTGTCACTCCATTTCTTAAGGCGTAGTCAACGAGCTGATCCGGCAGCATTCGTCTTGAGCGAAGCGGCAGCTCTTCGAATTTGGCCCCAATTTTATCAGCAAGCTGAATCATCGCTTTGCGAAATGCCTCCTCCTCTTTGGTCCGTTTCCGGTCAGGGTCTACAAACGTAACAATTCGCAGATCCCCATTCAGCCTTCTTGCAATTTGCTGTCCTCTACGGATATAGATGGAGCCGTTAAAGTGATACTGTACCGAGACAAGGATCCGTTCTCCCGTGCGGGAAGGCCCGGTATATCCCTGTTCTTCTCGCAGCTTGATCAAGGATTCGCCAACGCCTTCTGCCACCAGCCGCAGGGCAAGCTCACGCAGGACCGAGAGATTCCCCTCCTTCACGACGGAGGAGTGCTGATCAACCCGGAGTTTGTGCTGCTCCACCCTGCTGAGCAGCTTCTCTGGCGTCACATCTACAAGTCTTACTTCATCCGCCATCTCCAGCACATGACCAGGCAGAACCTCCGCCGCTTTGATTCCTGTCAGCTGACTGGCTGTATGCTGAACCCCTTCCAGTTCATAGACATTCACGGTCGTGACCACACTGATCCCATGCTCAAGGAGCCGCTCTACTTCCTCAAGCCGTGTTCTTGCAGGTGCATCTGGACGATTACGGTGGGCAAGCTCATCGACCATGACCCATTCTGGACGACAGCAGAGGATGGCTTCCACGTCCAGATCCTCTGTCTCTGTCCCGCCTCTGCTCCAGATAATTCCAGGAACTCGGTCCAGCCCGTTCATGAGCTGGGATGTCTCAACCCGGTCGGAAGCCGTCATGGATCCGATCACAACATGGACTCCCTGCTCACTTAACGATCGTCCCTCCAGCAGCATATGGTACGTCTTGCCTGTACCACTGGCCGCACCAATCAGGATGTGCAGCCTGCCTCGGCCCTGCTTCTGAATAGCCGCCAATATTTCTTCCGGTGTTTTTCTGCGATAGGTATCGATTCAGCTCCCCTCCTGCTGCCTTTATTGAATTAAAAGCTTCGATTGAAGTTCAAGATTAAGCTCTAGGACATTAACGACAGGCTCTCCCAGGAAGCCGAATTGTCTGTCCTTGGTATGCTGGTCGATCATTTGCATAAGCTCTTCCTCAGAGATGCCGGTTTCAGCACTGATTCGTGGAATCTGTACCCTTGCCGACTCAGGACTAATATGCGGATCAAGTCCCGAGCCTGAATTAGTAATAAGATCTGCGGGCAGCTGGCTTATGGGCACTTCGGGGTTCTCCTTCTGCCACTCTTGTATGGAGGCTTCCATACGAGCAATCAAATCAGGATTTGAAGGAGCATAGTTGCCCGAGCCCGAGCCTGCCGCATTATACTCGATGCTGGATACTCTCCCATGAAAATACGCGGGCTCTGTAAACTGCTGCCCAATTAGCTCTGATCCAATCGGCTCCTGCTCCTCATTGTAGATCAGGCTGCCATTCGCCTGATGCGGCATGGTGAGCTGTGCAATGCCGGTGACCAGCAGATTGTAACCGAGCCCCAGCAGCAGCATCAGCGCAAGGCTTACCCTCAGTGATATCGTCCATACTTGCATATCTGTATCTTCCTCCTATACCCAAATGTGTACAATCAAGTCAATTATTTTGATGCCGATAAACGGAGCAATAACTCCGCCGACACCATAGATCAGCAGATTCTGGCGAAGCAGGCCTGCCGTACTCATTGGTTTATACCGAATCCCCCTCATCGCCAGCGGAATCAGCAGCGGAATAATAATCGCGTTAAATATAAGAGCAGACAGGATGGCAGATGACGGTGAGCCCAGCTTCATGATGTTGAGTGCTTCAAGCTGAGGAATAGCCAGCATGAACATCGCCGGAATAATGGCAAAATACTTGGCGATATCATTCGCGATACTGAACGTCGTCAGCGCTCCGCGTGTCATCAACAGCTGCTTCCCGATCGCGACCACCTCAATAATCTTGGAGGGATCAGAATCAAGATCGACCATATTGGCCGCCTCCTTGGCAGCAACCGTACCACTGTTCATCGCAATCCCTACATCCGCTTGGGCCAACGCCGGTGCGTCATTCGTCCCGTCTCCCGTCATCGCGACGAGCTTGCCTTCCGCCTGCTCTCGTCGAATCACTGCAATCTTATCCTCTGGGGTACTTTCCGCAATGTAATCATCCACCCCGGCCTCTCTGGCGATGGTTGCTGCGGTCAGCGGATTGTCACCTGTACACATGATGGTCTTGATCCCCATCTCACGCATCTGATCAAAGCGCTCCTTCATCCCTGGCTTGACCGTATCCTTCAAATAGATCAGTCCGTAGATTTTACTGTCGACTGCAACCGCGAGCGGAGTTCCCCCGGCCGTTGCAATGGCATCACTGTTCGTATCAAGGTTCGACGGAATGCTGCCACCTTGCTCCTTCACCCATTTTTTAATGGAATCCACTGCGCCCTTTCGTACCCGTCTTCCATCAAGAAGATCCAGCCCACTCATTCTTGTCTCGGCTCTAAAAGGTACAAACTCCCCTTCAGCTGCATTTTCATCCATCGTGATCGACATCTTCTTCATGAGCTCCAGCACCGATCGCCCTTCCGGCGTCTCATCTTTCACTGAGCTGACGGCAGACCAGTACACAAGGGATTGCTGCGTCTCATCTCCAACCGGCACAAACTCACTTGCCATTCGGTTACCATAAGTGATCGTACCCGTCTTATCCAATATAATGGTGCTCACATCCCCTGAAGCTTCCACGGCCTTACCAGACATCGCCAGCACATTAAACTGAGTAACCCGATCCATGCCTGCAATCCCGATAGCAGACAGCAGACCGCCGATGGTTGTCGGAATCAGACAGACCAGCAGAGCGATAAGGATTGGAATCCCCAGCTGGATTCCCAGATAATCCGCATAAAACGGAAGCGTAACAACAACGAGCAGGAAGATAATTGTTAGACTCATCAGTACGGTGTTTAGCGCAATCTCATTCGGTGTCTTCTGTCGCTTGGCACCTTCCACTAGGGAGATCATCCGGTCAAGGAACGACTCTCCCGGATCACTCGTAATCCGGACCTTAATCTGGTCACTGACAACTCTTGTTCCGCCCGTCACCGAGCTGAAATCCCCGCCAGCCTCCTTAATGACTGGTGCCGATTCTCCCGTAATTGCTGATTCATCGACGGAAGCCAGCCCTTCAATCACTTCGCCATCACCCGGTATCAGCTCGCCTTCTCTCACAAATACGACATCGCCTTTACGGAGCTCTGAAGAGGATACCACCTTGATATGATCGCCAGCCACCTTGTTTGCCTTAATGTCCTGCTTGGTCTGCTTCAGGCTGTCGGCCTGTGCTTTCCCCCGCCCTTCAGCAAGCGCCTCGGCAAAATTAGCGAACCAGACCGTGATCAGCAGGATCACCGTGACGGTCAGATTAAATCCCCGTGAACCTTCCGTACCGAGCAGATCCGGAAACAGGGTCAACAGTAACGAGATCACCATACCCACTTCGACGACGAACATGATCGGATTTTGCAGCATCACCTTCGGATTCAATTTATAGACAGCTTCAAGCATCGCTCTCTGCACGAGCTTCTTGTTCAGCATTGATTTCTTTTGTCCCATTGACGAACGTTCCTCCATTCAAATAAGAGCTTCAACTTTTTATGAAAATCATTCCTGCACTATCTGCTCAGCGTCAAATGCTCTGCAATCGGCCCAAGCACCATCGCTGGGAGATAAGTTAGTGCCCCTACAATCAGTACCGTACCAACAAAGACCGCGGCAAACAGATAGGTGTCCGTCCTAAATGTACCTGAGGTCACAGGAATGCTCTTCTTCACAGCCAGTGATCCTACAACCGCGAGCAGCAGCACAATGGAGAGATATCTGCCCAAGTACATGACAATTCCGGTAGAAATGTTCCAGAACGGTGTGGCATCTCCCAAGCCTTCAAATCCGGAGCCATTATTGGCTGCCGATGAAGTGTACTCATACAGGACCTGTGACAGACCATGGTATCCAGGATTTGATATCGTGTCCGCATTGGTGAACAGCGCCAGCGCTGTAGGAGCCAGAATGAGCAGAGGCTGAATCAGCAGGCTGATCGCAATCAGCTTGATTTCTTTGCCCTCCAGCTTCTTGCCGAGAAATTCCGGGGTGCGTCCCACCATAAGACCGGATAAAAAGACAGCAATGAGTGCGTACATGAGCACGTTCAGGAAGCCGGCTCCCATACCGCCGAACACCGTGTTCAGCATCATATTAGCCAAAGTGACCAGTCCGCCAAGCGGTGTCAGTGTATCATGCATCGTGTTGACGGCTCCTGTCTCGGAGGCGGTCGTTACGACCGAATATAGAGAAGACAAGGCCACACCGAAGCGAGCTTCCTTCCCCTCCATGCTGCCGCCTTCCTGCTGAACTCCAACAGCCTCCATTGCAGGATTACCGTTCGTTTCAGCACCGAGTGATACCCCCATCAGCACGAGAAACATAATCGCCATGGAGACGAACAGGACACGTCCCTGCTTCTTGTTTCCCACCATTTTGCCATAAGCGAAGGGCAGGGACACCGGGAACAGAAGCATCAGCACCATCTGCAGCAGGTTCGTAAATACATTAGGATTTTCAAACGGATGAGCCGAGTTTACTCCGAAAAATCCACCGCCGTTATTCCCCACCTGTTTAATGGACAGGAAAGAGCCTACCGGACCTCTTGCAATTTCCTGCACACCACCTTCGAGCGTCGTTACCGCTGCTGTTGCTTTTAACGTCTGTGGAACACCAGCAGCAATAAACAGAATAGCTGATACAAAAGCAACCGGAAGCAATACCCTTGTTATACTTCGAACGACATCCACGAAGAAGTTACCGAGCGGCTTACCCGTAAGTCCTCTAATAAATGCGATCGCGACCGCAAAGGCCGAAGCCGGTGCAGTGAACATCATGAACACAATGGCGATCATCTGTGATAAATAGCTGAGACCGGATTCTCCGCTGTAATGCTGCAGATTCGTATTGGTCATGAAGCTGATCGCCGTATTAAAAGCAAGCGTCGGCTCCATAACCGCTACACCGCTCGGGTTCAGCGGCAGATGAGCCTGTATCCGAAAGATCAGATAGACGAGTACGATCATGACCGTATTACTGATGACAAAGGAAGCTGCGTACTGCTTCCAGGTTTGATTCGTCTCCTTGATGCCGCTGACAGCATAGAGGGGTCTCTCTATCCATCTGAACCACGGATCGATCCGGGTTGGTTCATAACGAAATGCACTTGCAATATATAGACCTGCAGGACGAGCCAGCAGGAGCACGACCGCTAGGGTCACACAGACGGAAATAACGGTTAACATATCGACTTATCAGCCTCCTGGTAGTTATCATTAGCTCATTGTTAGTCGAATTAATTTCTTAATTCGGTTTCAAAATTTCTCTGGGTTAAGCAGTGCGTAGACCAAATAAATGAATACAGCAGCTGCAATAGCGAGCAGCACCCACATCATTTTTGTTCGCTCCCTTCCGAAGTGATTTTGTCTGAGCCTTTAATAACTCCGATTGAAATAAGCGTCAACAAGCTGATCAATACAATCATGATAAAATCCAGCATTTGCTTAGCACCTCCCGATTCCGGTTTAGAGTAAGAAAGAGCAGTCGCTGCCGCGGCTGTAGATGACATGTGTCGCACCAAGCCCTCTGTAGATGAGCCGCGGTTTGCTTCGCTCTGTAATGACATAAATTGGCTTACAAGTCCATGACCGGCAAACTTGGATATACTTACAGCACACCGGCAGACTCTCCTCGAACAGAAATACATTACCTACATGGAAATCAGGCGGCTCAGGTGCTTGTTCAGAGAAATCCACTTGGATGACCGGCTCCGCATAGAGCCTTTGCATTTCTTTACGCTCATGTTCAGAGCTAACTATGATCGCGAATGGCAAGCCCTTCATTCTCAGTGTCTTAATGAATAATCTGCCGGGCTTGCTCCCGGCCGATACGATGATGACGTCGTCGTCTTCAACGGACATCTGTTCATTCCCCTCCTGTTTCTCCCTTCCATCCGGCCATAAAAAAAGAAGCTGGGCAAGAGAAATCTCTCCTGCACAGCTTCTTATTCAGGCAGGCGGGAACAAGCCGCTGCCTATTAAGAGCTCGGATATAAGAAAGTCTCTCTGGATACGCTGACGAGGTTAGCTGTCGGATTCGGGCGTGAGAGTCGCCCTACCTGTACGAAGCACAAATTTTATGCTCTTTAGGATTCACCCCAAGAAGCCTTATAACAGGCCTCAATGGTTCCCCCGCTCCTTTTAAGGATTAAGCGGTATGAAATTGTATGGCGCTAAGCTTTTATGCCATGAATCATAATCCTCACCCGATGCGCTGTAAAGAAAGTCCGGTCCCCATATATACGAATTTGAATTCATGAGAGGATTGATATCTCCATTATTCTCTTCATTACTCTCTCTAACTCCATTTTTCTTGCTTTTTGCGCAAGAAGCTGACAACGATAGATAAAGGTTCAATAGGTCGAGATTAGCCATGAATTAACCGCTTACTTTCATCCATTTCGTCCAATTTGCTAAAAAAAAGGCTTTTTTAGAACAAGAGTCATTTTACTCCTCGGTGGCATCTGCTATATGATGATCAACATAATAATGAGGATGATTAATGGAGGATGAATGCTCGTGGCACTCGCCTATATGGGGAATAATTCAGTACCTGCTTACCAGACGGATGCGATCAGCTCGATGGAAATCATACGCTATGATTCACGCCGGCTTCCTTATTTGACAGAGGAGAAACATCATTACTGCGGATTATTTAAAATAACCTGCGGGACGGCACACGGTTTTGCCGAATTTGAGCTGCCACAGGAGAGTGCTCCGGGGGATCTGATCCCATGGATCTCTGTGTTTGCCGTACTGAAGGAGCTGACCGTGGAGCAGGCCAAGCTCTGTGTTGCAGATCATGAGCAGGAATGGGGAATGGAACGGACCCGAATAGCCGAGGAAGCACTCGCAGATCTGCAAATGATGCAGGAAGCGGACGAAGATCTGCATTCTATCATAAGCTCCAGACTGCTCGTTCGTTCTTTTTTGATGGAGTATGGGCTGACGTATTATTCCTTCTAGATTCCCATGATGATAAAACCCGCGGCGGTTAGATACACTTCAATTCAGAACGTAAAAAGGACACGCTTCTGCGTGTCCTTAAATTTGACTTGTAGATCTGTCTGCAGGCGCCTTACCGGCGGATCCTTGCCAATACGCTGTATTACAATGCGTCAATAATGTCGCCGGCGGTAATGCCTCCCGGATGATGCCGCTTGTAAGCAGCACGTTCTCCGGAGAGTCCGTGCAGATATACACCATATGCTGCTGCCTGCTCAGCGCTCCAACCTTGGGCCAATAGACCCGCTATGATGCCGGTCAGCACATCCCCCGCCCCTCCGGTTCCCATGCCGGGATGTCCGGTCAGGTTAATATAGGTGCTGCCTGAAGGAGCAGCAATGACCGTGCGCGAGCCCTTGAGCACAAGGATAACGCCTGTACGCTCTGCATATGCTTCCGCATGGGTAATCCGATCTCGCTGGACGTCCTTCGTAGATATCCCCATCAATCGAGCCATCTCCCCTGGATGCGGCGTCAGAATGAGCGGTGCAGTCCGGGACATCCCTAGGAAGAAATCCTCCCCTCCTGCTGCAGCCATATTGAGTGCATCGGCATCAAGTACAATAGGTACATCACATGCTTCAACAATGCGGCGAAGCCACCTTGTATCTCCCTCAAAGCGCCCAAGCCCCGGCCCAATGGCCAGTACATCCTTGCCCTCCGCAAGCTGTATAACTCGCTCGGCTGACTCCTCCGTCCACAGCCCGTCATTTCCTCTCACCGCATCGGCGAGCATCAGCTCAGGCACCTTGCCGATGACATGCGGCATCAGCTCGTAAGGCAGCGCCCAAGTGGCAAGACCGCAGCCTGACCGGAGCGAAGCACGCGCACTAAGAAGCCCGGCCCCGCTCATGGCAAGTGTCCCGGCAGTAAGCAGCACATGTCCATAGGTTCCCTTATGCCCTTCGCCTGATCTTCGGAGCGCCAGATCCATTCCAAGCGACCCTTCCAGCACCTCTTCTGTAAGGACTTGTACAGTTCCGCCCTGATCCGCTGCGAGCTTAGAAGGAATTCCAATGGATCTTACAACGATGCGGCCTGCTGCCTCTGCACCGGGATACTGAGTCAGTCCGCGTTTCAACAACCCGAAGCACACTGTTATCTCTGCCCGGATATGAGGCTCATAGAGCTCTCCCGTATCTGCATTTAAACCGCTTGGAATATCTGCTGAGACAATAGGGAGTCCGCTCTCATTAGCCTCACGGATCAAGGCTGCATAAGCCTTGCGCGGCGCACCGTTGCTTCCAGTACCCAGCAGCGCATCTACAATACCGGTAACGCCATGAAATGACAGCGGCTCCTTCTCGCTATATACGACTGCCGGAATGCTGTATGCCGCAGCCGCATCCCTTTGAAGTGCAGCATCCTGCTCCAGCGTTGAAGGTGAAACAGCATAAACAATCGTTACTTTCATACCTGCCTCTTGCAAATGCCGGGCGCACACGAGTCCATCGCCGCCGTTATTTCCTTTTCCAGTGAGTATATACCAATGTTCCTGGCTTCGGTCATTGATGTGTAATGTCTCTTCAGTACGAATCGTACCTCTCACACCACGCCACTCTTCAAATACCCTGCGATCGTTATCCTCATCTTCCTGCAATGGGTCCCCCGGTGTTCTCCGATCTATCCGCCCATTCTGCGCTTCACGGCACAGCTTCATCACTTCTTCGGCGAGTGCCTTGCCTGCATTCTCCATCAGGCTTGCCGAAGGAACGCCGATCTTCTCGATTACGATGTGATCAAGCTCACGCATCTGCTTCGCGGTTACAACATACATCTTCCAGCCCCTCCTATCAAAAAGAGCGAGGGATCTATACCTCGCTCGCTAAGATGAACTTTCTTCTAATAGGCCACGGTAAATCGGGACCCGCTGAAATACGGATCATCCGCTTCATCCACCATAGCCGCTGCATAATCTTCGACAGATATTCGGCTCTGCCCTGCTTCATCCAGAATAAGACGATCTGTGCCAATTCGGAAATTGCCTGTACGGCGGCCAGGTTCAATCGTTGCTGCCGGACTCAAATAAGTCCAGTCCAGATCGGACTCCTCGTAAATATGAAATGCATCCCGATGTGCGAGCGCCAGCGGTCTAACCTCTTCGGGAAATTCCGGAGTCTCCATCAGCGGCACTCCGCTATCGGTCAGCAGACTGCCTGCTCCGCCAACGACAAGGAGACGCTGGACTCCACTGTTTCGAATGCCCTCGACAAGGGAGCGTGCGGCCTCGACCAATTCCTCTTCCTTACCGAACTCAGGACCGTATGCGCTAATAACCACATCATGTCCCTTCACGGCTTCAGCAACTGATTCAGGCTTAAGAATGTCGCCCTCGACGATGGTGAGTCCCTCACGCTTCTCGTTAAACTTAAACCGATTACGCACAATCGCAGTTACTGTCATTTTTCTTCCCAATGCTTCATCCAAGATCGCTTGTCCAATCGTTCCCGTTGCTCCAAATAAAGCTATGTTCATATTATTCAGTCCTCATTTCTGTTCTATGCTAGTGTAAGCTTACTTTATATTAATCAGGTACGCTCTCTATTAAAACGTCAATTGTTTACATCTCCTGCTCCATGGCTTAGTTATGCTTCTCTCATCCACAAAAGATACGCCAAGCAATATTAGAAACGATCCCTCTTCACCATACACTATTCGATATTCACAAGAAAAGCCATCTTGCCCAACTGGAGCGAGATGGCTTCCTACTAATAATTTGTATATGTTCTATTATGTCAGCGCCTTAGGAATCGTATCTCCCGGGTTCAGCAGCGGAACATCGCCGGATATCGTTTCCGGATACTTAATGCCCGTACCCGTATTGAGGACAATCACCTTCTCGTTGTCCTGAATCCATCCGTTAGCCCGAAGTATACGTGCGGCAGCAAAAGCAGCAGCACCTTCCGGACAAATGAACGATCCTTCCAACCGGGCTGACAAACGCTGTTCAGACAAAATTTCCTCTTCCGTTACAGCGATGGCAGCTCCATCCGTCTCATATATGGCATCCAGTACAAGAAAATCTCCAATCGCTTTGGGTACATTAATACCAAAGGCAATCGTCTCCGAGTCGGACCAGAATTCCGATTCAGACGCATTCTGCTCCCAAGCTTTCACAATTGGAGCACAGCCAGCAGCCTGTACAGCTACCAGCTTCGGCAGACGACCGGTTATAAAGCCCAATTCTTGAAGTTCTAGCAGACCCTTAAAGATTCCGATCAAGCCGACACCGCCGCCTGTCGGATACAGAATAACGTCCGGCATCTGCCAGCCCAGCTGTTCTGCAATCTCCAGTCCCATCGTCTTCTTGCCCTCAATCCGATAAGGCTCCTTAAGCGTGGATGCATCGTAGATCCCCTCTGATCGGACCTTATCTGCAACAATCTTGCCTGCATCACTGATTAGTCCGTTCACGAGGTACAAATCCGCACCTGCGGCAATACATTCATTACGCGTAATCAGCGGCGCGTCAACAGGCATTACAATGGTTGCCTGAATTCCGGCACGAGCTGCATATAAGGACCAGGCTGCGCCCGCATTCCCATTCGTCGGCATTGCAAATTTGGATACGCCAAGCTCTTTGGCTTTGGATATACCAACGGCAGCACCACGTGACTTGAATGACCCGCTCGGAGTCAAGCCTTCATCCTTCATATACAGCTGAGGAATCGCCATATCCATCCCGAGACTCGGCATACGAAGCAGCGGTGTCATCCCCTCACCCAATGTAATCACATGCTCCGGCTCCCTTACGGGAAGCAGCTCATGGTATCTCCACAGGTTCATCTCCCTGCCTAGTAAAGATTCAGGGTTCCATACCTTCTTAAGACTATCCAGATCGTATCTGGCGTTTAACGGAGATCCGCAAGTGCACAGTTGTTGAACGCCGGTTGTATGATATATCAGTCCGCACTTTGGACATTCCAAATGACTCAAATAGCTGTATTGTCCCATATGAACATACATCTCCTCACTTTTATAACGACCTAAGTGACGTGAAAAAGATTAGTGCTATGAATGTAAATAAGTCTTCACTCTTCTATTACAGAGTGAGGACACAGTAATATCTTGATGCAGCCTATTTACTACTCTGTAATGATGAGCAATGAGCTAAAAAAATGGCCTCCTATTGCTTCTGAAACATCTCAGAATATAAGGGGCCGTTTACAATCATTCGCATCTAAAATGTATATCTATCATCTTTTCATAGTGAAAGTTGTTTGTCAATGCGGCCAAAAGTCTTATTCCCTCTTATTTACATTATTCTCTATTTTTGTTTCCAATGCATGCCTGCAGATTCCGGTGCGGAATGTGTAAATCCATACTGCTCATATAACCGATCAGCCGGGATATCGGCCAGAAGTGACACGAGGCCCTTCTCAGGGACATGCTCATCCAAGTATTTTCGAATCTCTCCCATAATGGTCTTCCCATATCCTTTGCCCTGGTAATCGGGATGAACGGCAATATCTGTCACGAAAAACTGTAATCCACCGTCGCCGACAACCCTGCCCATGCCGATGAGCTTGCCTTCTTCCATTAAACTGACCGCGAATAGCGTATTCGGCAGTCCTTTCTGAGCACCCTCAAGACTCATCACAGACAGGCCCGCAGCTTTTCGAAGATCCAAATAGTCTTGTGGCGAAGGAATCTGATATGTAACTTCCATGTCTATAGTCCACCCCATATGATTTTTTTAGTAAAAGTAACTCCATTTCATACCTTATTAAAACGATAAATTTGATTCCAATATACTGCCTCTCTAGACTTACCATATTACGAATTAATTATTTCAGGCTGCTCCATAACTCGATCTGATCCACGAAGCTAGTTTACGATATTTATAGCAATAAAGAAAACACACGTTCCTTTTCTGCATGCTTCTCATGTTTAATTTTTCCCACGTTCCCTTTTCGACTTGAAAACCCCTGGTTCGTGTGCAATAGTGAGAGAAGGTATCGCCGCTATTCGTGTAAAGGAGGGAGAAGCCTGAGCTCTATTGTACAAATTGACGGCATCTCGCTGTCCGCACAGGTGATTGCTATTGCCGCCTTCATAATCGTGCTGCTGCTGTGGCTCTACATATATCATGCATCCAGCTTGCGACAGGGCAAGTACCGACGAATGGATGATCTTCAGGACACGCTCTACACCTACTCCAAGCTTGCAGGACATTTGACCCTGGGGCTGAAGAATGACGGTCTTCCCGGGGAGCCTCTGCACGGAGCACTTATCCTTGCACTTCAGGAGAGCAAATCCGCACCCTGCCTCACGCCGCATCTGAGAGAGCAGATTCAGGCCTGCCTTGCAGAAGGAGACGAAGCAGGGCTCCAATTACTCTCACGTTCGCTGGAGCGGGAAATGACCCGGCTGGCTGCCGAACGAGACCGATTGTTCTCTTCCGTGCACTCCCCAAGATGGGGGCAAGCACTATGGCAGATTATCCAGCCTCTGTTCGCCCCCCTTGCAGCGGTAGGTATCGCTGTTCTGTTGTACCAGTTCATGACAGGAGCAAGAGATATTACCGAGGGAAGCTCGGCATGGGAATGGGTGTTGCTGAGCGCAAGACTTGTATCCGGCATGATATCAATCGCATACGTTTATATCCTCATCTTGATGAGGCCGCGTACGGCCGCCGGATTAATAACCAATCTGCTGTCCTTAGCCATTATTCTGGCGGCACTATTTCATCTGATCGGGCTTGCTGCTGCTCCTTATGTTCTGGGAGGACAGCTGATTCTGTTCCTGCTCGGATTCAAATGGAGCAAACCGCCTTCCCGCAAAGAACGGCCTTATGCCGGGCAATTCGCAGCCATGGACAAGCAAGATTCACAGCTCTATCGTTAGCACAACCTAAATAAGCAGCTCCCCTGGCTTCTGTAGAATCCAGGGGAGCTGCTTATTTTCATTTCAACATACAATAATAATGTTTATGAAGACCCAGATTTGCGCAGTGCACGCGGACCACTCGCTACGGAGTCAGCTGATCCTGCAGCTGCACTGCGAGGTTTGCCCGATTTAGAGGTATTGGAAGATGTGTTCTCATAACGTTTGCGCTCGGTCCGCTCCATCTGCACAATCTGTCCTTCATGGACAATGATGGACAAGGAACCAAATTCCATTTCATTCAACAAACTGGCGATACGATCCATCCACACTTCATCGACTTTTAGCGGTTTAGTCATTATTAACGCCTCCTATTAAATCGGGCCTATTAGCGTACCCTGCTTACTTATTCAAACCTATAGCTCGAATCTGCAGGAACACACCCTGACTTCAGAAAGCTCTAATGCGTACCCTTCCTTGTAAACCAGCTCTTGAGTATAAGTGTAATGAGGGCAAGCACGAGCAGCAGGGATGCAACCGCAAATGAAGCGGCGAACTGATACTCGTTATACAGAATTTCCACGTGGAGCGGCAGCGTATTCGTCAGTCCGCGAATGTGACCCGATACGACAGACACCGCTCCGAATTCCCCCATCGCTCTGGCATTACACAAGATGACACCGTACAGCAGCCCCCATTTAATATTAGGAAGCGTCACCTGGAAGAACACTCTCCAGCCCTTGGCTCCCAGCATCACAGCGGCTTCTTCCTCCTGTGTTCCCTGATCCTCCATCAGCGGGATCAGCTCGCGTGCTACAAATGGGAACGTGATGAACAAAGTCGCAAGCACAATACCCGGAACAGCAAAAATGATGCTCACATTCCATGATTCTAATAAAGGTCCCAGCCACCCGTGAGATCCAAAGACAAGAACAAGCATCAAGCCGGCCACAACAGGTGAGATGGAGAAGGGCAGATCGATCAAGGTAATGAGCAGACCCTTCCCGCGGAATTGGAATTTCGTAATAACCCAAGCGGCCGCAATCCCGAACACCGTATTCAGCGGCACAGTAATCACAGCGACCAGCAGTGTAAGTCTAAGCGCAGACAGCGCATCCGGATCCGAGAGTGCAGCAAAGAACACCCCAACCCCCTGTTTCAGCGCTTCAGCAATAACAATAACCAGCGGCAAAATCAGCAGCCAGCCCATAACGAGTATGGCTGCTCCGATGAGCGCCCACTTCACCCAAGGCGCTTCAGTCGTCGCCCGGGACTGGCTCTTATTCGTCCGTCTAGTTGCTCCTACAGGTACGGTTCCTGCCATAATCTATTCCTCCTATTTGCGGGATGTCTTCCGGCTCCAGCGCTGTAATGTATTAATAAGAAACAACAGAACGAAGGAGACGATAAGCAGCAGCAGCGCAACCGCTGTTGCCCCTGCATAATCAAACCGCTCAAGCTGGGTCATGATGAGGAGCGGAGCAATCTCCGTCTTCATCGGCATGTTGCCTGAAATGAACACAACCGAGCCGTATTCACCGATTCCTCTCGCGAATGCAAGAGCAAATCCGGTCAGCAAAGGAGGAATAAGCTCTGGCAGAACGACCTTCCGAAAAGTAAGCCAGCGTCCAGCTCCCAGAGTAGCCGCCGCTTCTTCTACATCCTTCTCCAGTTCAGCCAGTACTGGCTGGACTGTACGTACCACAAATGGAATACCGATGAACATCAGGGCAAGCGTAATCCCAAGCTGAGAGAATGCAATCTGAATCCCCAGCGGTTCAACAATGGAACCAATCCACCCGTTCGGTGCATAGAGTGCCGTAAGTGCCACACCCGCAACTGCCGTTGGAAGTGCAAAGGGCAGATCAATGATAGCATCAAATATTTTCTTGCCGGGGAACTCGTATCGAACCAGCACCCAGGCTAGCAGCAGCCCCAGAAACAAATTGGCGAATGCAGCGAAGCCTGCAGTGGTAAAGCTGACTCGGAAGGAAGCAAGAATTCGCGGATCCGTAGCCATCTCTGCAAACTTGGCCCAAGTGAGCCCTGTTGAATTAAACAGCAGTGCTGCAAGTGGAATTAAGACAACCAAACTTAAATACAGCACCGTAAACCCCATATTTATTCCAAAACCCGGAAGTACTCTGATCCGGGCCGTTCCTGCCCTGCTCATGCTTACTCATCCCTTCATGCCTCCAGTCGTCTCCGGTCGGCATCTCTAGTCTTGTATGGCTGCAATGTCGTGTTCATATGAATAGTAATGTAAGTTCATTGCTTCAATTGCTTCATTACCTAATTGCTTGGCACGTAGATTTGAGAGAATATTCCGTCTTCGCTAAAGTGCTTCTCTTGAGTTTCTTTCCATGTACCAAATACATCGTTCAGTGTGAACAGCTCAAGCTCTGGGAAATTCTCTTTATATTGTTCAGCAACAGAAGCAAGCGTCGGTCGGTAAAAGTTCTCGGCGGCAATCTTCTGTCCTTCTTCACTGTACAAGTATTCAAGATAAGCCTCCGCCGCTTCCCGTGTTCCATTGGCATCTACATTCTTGTCTACTACGGCTACAGGAGGTTCAGCCAAGATACTGATGGATGGGTAGACAATATCGAATTTATCTGCACCTTGTTCCTTAATCGACAGCAAGGCCTCATTCTCCCATGCAAGCAGGACATCGCCTATTCCCCGTTCCACGAAGGTCGTTGTTGAACCTCGGGCTCCTGTATCAAGTACAGGCGTATGCTTAAACAGCTCTGTAATAAACTCCTTGGCCTTCGCTTCATCATTGTTGTTCTGCTTCAGGGCATAACCCCATGCGGCCAGATAATTCCAGCGTGCTCCTCCTGACGTCTGAGGATTCGGAGTTATGACCTCTACCCCTTCTTTAATGAGATCATCCCAATCCTGAATATCCTTCGGATTTCCTTTTCTTACGAGAAACACAATGGTTGATGTGTAAGGTGAACTATTAAGCTCATATTCATCCTGCCAGCCTGCATCAATAAGTCCAGCTTCTTCAATAGCATCAATATCATAGCCAAGAGCGAGAGTAACCACATCGGCTTTCAATCCGTCGATTACCGAACGGCTTTGTTTCCCTGAACCTCCGTGTGACTCATTAATTGTGACCTTCTGCCCCTTCTCTTTCTCCCAATAGGCAGCAAACGCCGCATTGTATTGTTCATACAGCTCACGAGTAGGATCATAGGACACATTCAGCAGCTTCAGAGAACCATTGCCCTCATTACCGCTTCCGCAAGCTGTAAGTGACATCGCAAGAGAAGCAGCGAGCAATACCCCAACACCTATTTTTAGACGGTTACGAACACCCTTTTTCATAGTAAACATCCTTTCTTTTATAGAAGCCGCCCATCTATTGAATAGTAAAAACGGAGGAACATGGCCCGCAATAGAAGGGTCAAACCGGTTATCATCCGTGTCTGCTGTTCTATGCTGCCGCTGCTCATCCGCTGCCCTGCGGTAGGCTGATAATATATCGTTTATTCCTACCTGTTTAGTATGTTATGTTACATTTTAATAACGCAGACCAGCGCTGTCAAACATTTTTTAACAATTATAGATAGGAAAAGATACGCGCTCTCTTTTTTCCAAATCTTGTTTCAATCCTCTCTAATCTATTGGCTCAACAAAAAAAGAACCGCACTAAAAATGCGGTCCTTCGATACCTGATTATTCAGTTCTTCGTTAAGGTCCTCCGACCAGTCGAATATTCGGTGCAGGCGGCGTGCTCATCCCCGTTCCCAAGTAGAAGCCGGTATGCGGCGGCTGATTGTAGGCCACATTTTGCCATGCGATGCCAAGACGGTAGATCGGGTCGTGCATCAAGGTGTAGATCCGCTGTTCTGTAACTGCAGTCGTTGTGTAGATCCGAAGAGCTGTACTGTCATCTGTCCGCCACACCGCTTCCTCCCGCCAGTCTCCCAGCAGGTCAGCCTGAAGGTTTGGAGTCGCCTTCGTTCCATTATTGCTTGCTGCTCCTGTAGCAGTCAGCAGATTCGTTGTTGTGGATGTTTCATAATTCCATTTATCAATTCGGTTATTATCCAGCAGATCCCTGCTCAGATCTCCGTCCCACCAGATTCCAAAATTCGTAGACGGTACCTTGTTAACAATAACCTGCCCCTTCGCTGTGTACAGTACTCCGTTGGCCCAAACCTCCGCTCCTTTGTAACGAGGATCAATGTCTGAGGCCATTCCTCTGCCTATGTCCTTGGTCGTTGGTACTCCCCAGATTAAGGCCCCGGAATCGGCATCTCTGAATTCGATACCCGCATTTGAAGGAACCTCATGAACCTGAAATACCTCAAGCCCTGCACGATCCGGATCCAGATCGCTGAGGTGCATAGCATCGCCATGGCCAAGTCCTGTCGTATACAAGCCTTGACCATTATCGTCAACCGCCATTGCGCCATATATAATTTCATCCCGTCCATCGTTATCCACGTCGCCCACACTTAGGTTATGATTCCCTTGGCCGGCATACCCCGAATTCCCTGACGAATTGGAATCAAAGGTCCACCGCTTGGTGAGCTGTCCATTTCTAAAATCATAGGCTACTAGAACAGAACGGGTGTAATACCCTCTCGCCATGACCAGACTCGGTCTTTCTCCATCAAGATAGGCAATCCCTGCAAGGAAGCGGTCAACCCGATTGCCATAATTATCTCCCCAATTGCTTACAGTTCCACGTGGCGGCTCGTAATTCACTGTAGTGTGCACTCGGCCCGTCTGGCCGTTAAATACGGTTAGATACTCCGGCCCCGATAATATATAGCCGCTGCTGTTCCGATAATCCTTGCTTCCATCACCGATGACCGTGCCTGCAGCGTCTTTGGTACCGTCAGCCGTTTTCATTGCAACTTCGGCCTTGCCGTCGCCATCCAGATCGTAGACCATAAACTGAGTATAATGCGCGCCTGCCCGAATATTTTTGCCGAGACTGATCCGCCAGAGTCTTGTTCCATCAAGCTTGTACGCATCAATAAATACTTCACCTGTATAGCCGCTCTGCGAATTGTCTTTGGCGTTTGACGGGTCCCATTTTACAATCAGCTCATATTTGCCGTCTCCATCCAGATCGCCCGCGCTCGCATCATTGGCACTATACGTATAAGCTACACCGTCAGGAGTTGTCCCGCCAGCGGGTTTCATCAGAGGCACATTCAAATAGTTTGTTCCCCACACGCTTGCTGCCGGAGAAGCCGCCTGCTCCGTACCATTCACGACGGCTCTTACCGTATATTTCGAGCTTGTTGATCCCGCATTATCCTGCAGATTCGTACTGTTTGTTATTGGGGAGGAATTCACCTTCGTCCCATCCCGATACACATTGAATCCAACGTTAGAGCCTTCGGTTCCGAGAAGCCGCCAGCTGACGAATACACCTGTGCCTGTTTTTACAGCAACGACGCCTCGATCCAGGTACTCCATTTGTCTAGGATTTGCTGCTCTGGCGTCATCTGGCGATACACCAAAGCACCCACCAATCATGGCTGCACTGAGCATAGCGAGCCCGGCCGTTCGCCAGCTGCGTTTTTTGGTTAACATGACATAGCCTCCTTTAATTTAAGAAAACGATCTGCCTGGGATACCCATTATTGTAAGCGCTTTATATTGTGAGTAGAATTATATTTTATACAAGTAATTCCATAAATAGGTCCTTTATCATAAATCGTATTTAAATATCAGACTTTTTCGGGCAGGCAAAGGATATTGGCTATTGGAGGACACAAGTTTTACTCATAGGGGATGAATGCTTATACGAGATCGCGGTGCCCGGAATACAACTAAAGAAGAGCAAAGATATAAGTAAAGACCTGCAACCTGCGGCAGGCCTGTTAGAAAAGAGGGGATTTTCTTGAGAATCGATCTAGGCTGTGGACGGCAGAAATTTCCCGGATGCATCGGTATTGACTTGATTCCTTATGATGGGGTGGATCTGGTCCATAATATAAATGATCCTCTTCCGTTTAATGACAACAGTGCTGAATTTCTTATTGCTTCACACAGCCTTCAGTATGTACATGATCTGAATAACGTCTTGCGTGAGATTTACCGGGTATGTAAGCATAAAGCCATTGTATGTATCGTGGCTCCTTATGCCCACGTAACTGCCAATATGGTGAACCCGCTGTATAAACAGCAATTCAACGAGCATTCCCCCCGCTACTGGACACAGGATAATCACAAGCTGATTGGTGATGAGGAGCATTTCTTCTCCTGGCCATCCACATGGTCCCTCGCTGAACCGATCCCTGGAGCGGCTCCAATCGATTTAAGACTGATCCGAATGGAGTTTTTTTATTTCCCTGAATACGGAGCGTATGATGATCTGGAGCTCGTGCTCCTTCGGCAGAGCCAATTAAATGTGGCCTATCAAATTATGTATCATTTCCTTGTTATCAAGGAACCTGTATCATCACCCGATCTTGAAATGTGGGGATCCTGCGAATTGGAAGAGCCGCTGTACATTAAGGAACAGAGAGCTTCATTCCGAAATCTCCGCTATGGCGATCAATGGGTGCAGACAGAACATCTCTCCGCAATATTGGACGCAGATCACTCACGACATTCACATCATGTACTTGAAGGAAGCACCGCCCCATCCGCTCGTGATCCTCATCCGGCCGTTCCAGAGCCTTCTCCTGATATCGCTCCCTTGGACAAGAAGCGTCCCCATAGGTCCGGCAGGAGTACGAAGGCAAATCAATCTCGCGTTTCCAGATACAGCAGATCAAAGAATGGGTCTGCCAAAAACAAATCAAAGATAAACAAGAAGAAGCCCGGGAAAAGGTATTGATTCCCCCGGGCCTTTCATTTGTGCCTTGTTTATTACTATTCTGCCTTATTCATCTCCACCCGGAACGACCCTGATATTGACGATGACCGTATAGATCTCGCCCGAAGCAAGCGTAACGATGAACGTAATCTGATCAGGCCCGATATAATCGAGGTCCGGTATATAAGTGAAGGTGCCATTGGCATTTAACGTGACCCGTCCGTTATTCGGCGGATCCACGAGCTGTGCTGTAGACAATCGTCCAAATGAGTTCAGATCCCCAGATACAGAAGTATTCTCCTCTGTTCTTAGATCAATTAGCACCGTGTTGGATAACGCCACTACATTCACGGTCACTACATATAGATAAACTGCTCCTCTGGCATCGGTATATCGGATGGTAAACGCATCGCTGCCAATAAAGCCTGGATTTGGCGTATACGTAAACGTGCCGTCTGGACGTAGCCTTAGATTTCCATTCGCAGGCTGGCTATACACCTGATATACGGCGCCTGGTCCGCCATCAGCCGCTCCGCTTACCGGTCTGCCTTGAGGTGTCGTCAGCTGAACTTGAATGGTCGTCTCTCCTCCCGTATCTGCTGAAGGATATACAACGACGGTCACTGTTGAAACGGCTGCCCGGCCCTGGCTGTCTGTTACTGTAATCGAGAAAGTATCTATACCACTAAAGCCTGGATTCGGTGTATAAATAAAGCTTCCATCCGGGTTCAGCTCCAGTGATCCGTTAGCTGGCGATTGCAGGACGATATATGCTAATGCGAGCCCTGCCGGGCTGCTGGCCAGAATCTGTCCGGTGACCGACTGCCCCTGATTCGTTCCAATACCGATATCTGTCGTGATTGGTCCCGCTGTAAAAGGAGGACTATCCTGAAGCACCGTTACCGTGGCAAAGGCCACTGTAAACAGTCCTGCACTGTTGGTCACGATCACAGTAAAGGTATCGGTTCCGACAAAGTCCGGATCTGGCGTGTACGTAAACGTGCCGTCCGGATTGACAACCACCGTACCATTTAATGGAGGAATGCCCAGCGAGAACGTCAGCGCGAGTCCATTCGGGTCGTTCGCGATAACCGTACCACTGACAGGCTGGCCCTCCGTAGTTCTTACATTCACCGGAGATGCAACCGGCGAATCGCCGCCTACAATGACCGTAACCGGTGCAACTGCCGATATTCCTGCACTATTGGTCACGATCACACTAAACGTATCTGTACCGGTAAAGCCAGGATTCGGTGTATACGTAAACGTACCATCCGGGCCCACAACAGCCGTTCCGTTCGTCGGTGGATTCCCGAGGGTGAAGGTCAGCGGCAATCCGGCGGGATCCTCTGCCGGTATAAACCCGGTGACCGGCTGCCCCGCGGCAGTCCCTACATTCACCGGAGTCGCAATGGGTACATCTTCACCTACCACGATGGTCACACGAGAAATTCCGTTCTCCCCATACAAGTCAGACACAATAATCGGGAAGGTATCGACACCTGTAAAGCCCGGGTTCGGCGTATACGTAAACGTGCCGTCCGGATTAACCACAACCGTACCATTGCTCGGCAGAGGTACGTATTGGGTGTAGATCAAAGTGCTTGCTTGCGGATCAGATGCAATCACTGCGCCGCTCACCGGCGTGTTAATCGGGGTTGTGAGGAATACATCCGGTGCCACCGGTGGAGCAGAGAACACCGTAATGGTCACTCTGCCGGTTGTTGAAGCCCCGAACGGATCACTGACAACCACTGTAAAGGTATCTGTTCCAATAAAGGCGACATCCGGCGTGTACGTAAACGTCCCATCTGGATTGACCGCTACCGTTCCGCTCAAAGGCGCAGTGCCGAGCGCATAAGTAAGCGGGTTGCCCTCCGGATCTACGGCTGGAATTTGAGAAGTTACAGGTGTGCCGACAAGTGTGCTTGTTGCAAAGTCAGATACAATTGGCGGGAGGTTCGGTATCGTAATACTGACCGTGGATACGGCAGACCCTCCTGTTCCATCCAGCACCCATACCGTAAATGAATCGGTACCGACAAAGCCGGTATTCGGTGTATAGGTGAAGCTGCCGTCTGCATTCAATACGACGGTACCATTCGTCGGGAAAGATCCAATGACATAAGTCAGCATATCTCCATCTGGATCTGACGCAATAATCTGTCCGTCTACACTCGTATTTGGTCCCGTTTCAATGGATTGATCCTGCGTAATCGGCGGACGACCTGTGACGGTAATCGTCACCAGGGCAATCGCCGTACCTCCAAGTCCGTCACTGACCAAAACGGTGAAGGAATCTGCACCGACAAATCCGGTGTTTGGTGTATACGTAAATGAACCGTCTGCATTCAAGATCACCGTTCCGCTTGATGGTGTCGAATTTAAGGTGAACGTCAGTGTATTACCGTCCGGATCACTAGCTGTCACCGCTCCTGACACAGGCGTATTCTGGATCGTTGTCAAGCTTGCACCATCTGCGGTAGGAGGCACATTGGACACAGTCACCGTCACGGTACCCACACCCGAACCGCCTGCTGAATTCACCGCCAGAACCGTGAAGCTGTCGGTACCGATAAATCCGGGATCCGGTGTATAGGTGAATGTTCCATCTGGATTGACAATAACTGAACCGTTTAGAGGTGGAGACAGCAGTGTGACCGTCATCGGCAATCCATTAGGATCTGTTACTGCTACCTGCGAAGATACAGGTATATTTCCTCCCGTAGTTATGCTCAGATCCTGCACAACAGGTGGATTAATAGAAACCTCAATCGTAATTACCCCAAAGGTGATTCCACCCCGTCCGTCACTGACCGCTACGGTGAAGAAATCGGTCCCGAAGAAGGTCGGAATGGGTGTGTAAGTGAAGGTACCATCCGGGTTAAGCAATACCGTTCCACTCGCGGGAGCTGTATCTATCACATAGCTCAGCGGATCGCCGTCCGGATCACTTGCTGTAACAACACCAGATACGGGTGAAGGCTGTACCGTACCGTATGTTGTATTGGATACAACAGGCGGACGATTGACGACTTGGATCGTGACGGTGGATACTGCCGTTCCGCCCTTCCCGTCGCTCACCAGCACAGTGAAGCTGTCAGGTCCGCTGTAACCTGTGTTCGGCGTATAGATAAACGTTCCATCCAGATTCACCTCGGCAATACCATTTGCTGCAAGTGACAGGATGCTGAAGGTCAGTGGATCGCCATCCGGATCTGTCGCTGTTACTTGCCCGGCTACCGGCGTGTTAATATTCGTCGTCAGACTTAGATCTGATGTCACCGGCGGATTGTCTGTGACGGTAACTTCAACCGAGGCAATGGCCGTGCCTCCCAATCCATCACTTACAAGGACCGTGAAGCTGTCCGGCCCTACATAACCGGTATTCGGGAAATAAGTGAACGTACCGTCAGCATTAACAACTGCCGTTCCATTCACCGGTGAACTGAGCAGTGCGAAGGTCAGCGGATTGCCTTCCGGATCGACGGCAGTGACCGCACCATTGACTGGTGTATTCTGCGGCGTCGTCACACTCGTCCCTGTCGCTACAGGCGGAGCATTGGTCACTGTAATACTCACCGTAGAGATGGCGGTGCCGCCTTTTCCGTCATCTACCAGAACGGTGAAGCTGTCTGGTCCTACATAGCCTGCATTTGGTGTATAGGTGAATGTACCGTCCGGGTTGACCACAGCTGTTCCAAAGACCGGAGCAGCATTGAGACTGAAGGTGAGCGGATCCCCGTCCGGATCGGTGGCGGTCACAGCGCCAGCCACTGGCGTGCTGTTCGGTGTACTTAGACTTACATCCTGGGTTACCGGCGGACGATCAATAATATTCACTGTAACGACGGAGGTCGCTGTTCCACCCCGTCCATCATCGACAAGCACAGAGAACGTATCTACTCCAACGACGCCCGCATTTGGTGTATAGGTAAACGTACCATCCGCAGGATTTAGCAATACGCTACCCAGTGCAGGCGGAACAGACAAGGTGTAGTTCAGCGGATTGCCGTCAGGATCGCTCGCTGGAATTTGGCCTGCAATCGGAATGTTCTGGAACGTATCCAGCGTCAGGTTGCCTGCAATCGGTGGAACGTTGCTGACGTTGACCGTAACCTGTGAATCTGAGAATACGCCGCTTGTATTCGTAACTCGGACCGTGAAGGTATCTGTCCCGGTAAAGCCTGCATTTGGTGTATAGGTAAACGTACCATCCGCCGGATTCAGCAGCACTGTACCATTCGCTGGCGGAACCAGCACGGCATAGGTCAGCGTCTGGCCTTGTGGATCAGTCGCAATGACCTGACCGAGGGCGGGGACATCCGTGGTCGTATTCAAGGTGACATCTGAGGTTACCGGCCCATCAACAGGTACACCGATCGTAACCGTGGAAGTCGCAGTACCTCCCTTGCCATCACTGACGAGCACCGAGAATGTATCTGTCCCTACAAAATTAAAATTGGGAGTATACGTGAAGCTGCCGTCTGGATTCAGTACTACTGTTCCGTTTGCTGGTGGAACAGATAAGGTATAGGTCAGCGGATCGCCATCTGGATCGGTCGCCGGAATTTGACCTGCTACCGGTGTATTGACGTTTGTTGTGAGTGTCAAATCCTGTGCTACCGGAGGCTGATCGATGACCGTGATAATGGCTGTACCGACGGCAGTGCCGCCTTTGCCATCGCTGATCAGAGCTGTGAACGAATCAGTACCCACAAATCCAGCAGCGGGGGTATACGTGAAAGTACCATCAGGATTGACAACCGCTGTTCCATTCGCTGGAGGAGACAGGAGCGTAAAGGTCAGCGGATCGCCATCCGGATCGGTGGCAAGCAGTTGTCCCGGCAGCGGTGTATTTTGCAGCGTGCTGAAATTCTGGGTCTGCCCAATCGGCGGCTGATCGATCACTGTGATGAACACCGTGGATATAGCCGTGCCGCCGAGCCCATCCGATACAAGCACCGTGAAGCTGTCTGGACCCACATAACCCGTATTCGGCGTATAAGTAAACGTTCCGTCCGGATTCACTACCACGCTTCCATTCACCGGTGCAGACAATTGGGAAAAGGTCAGCGGATCCCCGTTCGGATCGGTCGCTACAACTTGACCCCCTGCTGGCAGATTCTGCAGTGTAGATAGAGAAACATCGCTGGTTACCGGCGGCAGGTTCTGGACATTAACCGTTACCGTGCCAATAGCTGTGCCGCCAAAGCCATCAGATACGAGAACCGTGAAGGAATCCACTCCAGCAAAGCCAGGGTTCGGCGTATACGTGAACGTACCATCCGGATTCACAATTACAGATCCGTTCATTGGCAGTGAATTCAGGCTGAATGTCAGTGGATTTCCATCCGGATCGGTCGCAATGACCTGACCTCCAGCTGGTGTATTCCCTAACGTAGACAACGATAAATTCTGGACGATTGGCGGCTGATTCGTGACCATAACGGTGACAACAGAAACTGCCGTCCCTCCATTCGGGTCGCTTACCAGCACGTTAAAGTTATCTACTCCAAGGAAGCCAGGATTCGGAGTGTACGTGAACGTACCATCCGGGTTGACCACGGCTGTACCATTGGATGGAGCAGACTGCAGTGTGAAGGTCAGCGGATCCCCGTTCGGATCGGTTGCTGTAACCTGACCTTCTGCAGGCACACCTAATGTTGTCGCTATACTCAGATTACTTGTTACCGGCGGCAGATTGATTACCTCTATCGTCACGGTAGAGATGGCAGTGCCCCCGCTCGGATCAGTGACCAGCACCGTGAAGGTATCTGTACCGATGAATCCAGGATTCGGATTGTACTGGAACGTTCCGTCTGCATTCACCACTACCGTTCCATTTACTGGCGGAGCATTTAATGTAAACGTCAGTGTATCCCCATCCGGATCGGTCGCAATCACCTGACCTGTAATAAACAGATTCTCTGGCGTTATCAGATCTAGGTTCTGTGCCACGGGCGGCTGATTGAGAACGTGAACCGTGACGATTCCAATGGCTGTGCCTCCATTCGGATCGCTGACGAGATAGGTGAACGAATCATTGCCCGCAAAGCCAGGGTTCGGATTATACTGGAACGTTCCGTCTGAATTGAAGACAACCGTGCCGTTTGACGGCGATGAATTCAGACTGAACGTGAGCAGGTCTCCATTTGGATCCGTCGCTGTAACCTGACCTGTTGCAGGAACATTCTTCGTTGTGGACACATCCAGGTTATTAGCAATAGGCGGCTGATTAAGCACCGTTACTGCAATCGTTGAAACCGCTGTGCCGCCGAAGCCATCGCTGACCAATACGGTAAACGAATCGTTCCCGACGAACCCTGTGTTAGGGGTATATTGATAAGTGCCATCGGGATTGACGATTGCTGTCCCGCTTGTCGGCACCGAATTCAGTGAGAAGGTCAGTGCATCTCCGTCCGGATCGACACCTGTAACCTGACCCCCGGCGGGAATATTCTCATTGGTGACAAGAGAATAGTTCTGTGTCGTTGGCGGCCGGTTGCCGATCGAAATGCTATTGCCGTTCGATTGGGACATCCCTTGGAAAGTCGGCCCGCCCGGAAGACTTTGAAAATTGTAGGTGAGATTTGCTACGTTCGACTGCGTTGATCCTGGCGGCCTAGACACAATTTGAACCGAGTAGATAATCGTCAGCGTCTGTCCTGGAGCCACAGTGCCCAGATTGACACCGACCGTTGGATCTGCCCCCGGCTGTGTAACCCCATTCACCGAGAAGGAGCCAGGGACGAAGACGCCGGAAGCAGGAAATGTATCCTGCAGCAGCACTAAATTGGCAAAGGCCGTACCTGTATTGCCTGCGGTGAGTGTATACTGAACTACATCTCCGACCAGTGCACTGCTCACATTGGAGCTCTTACTGAACACAAAAAAAGGTGCATTGACATCGACTTGAAGCCCAAGACCATTTACAAGATAAGCATCGCCCTGAGATGTGGCCTGTATGACGGCAGAAGTCTGTGAATTGACAAGCCTGGAGGATACGTCGACATTGGTTATATCCCAGCCTTGTCTGGCACCAATGACCGCATTACCTGGCGTACTATTCAGACTGCCAAACGTTCCCCTTGTATCCAAGAGCCCCAGATTGTTGTTAATCTGTGAACCAAAAAAGTTACTGACCGGATTGTTCGGACCTGATATGGCTACAAGCGTTGCTGCTGTAGGCCCAAACCTCAGCTGATCACCTAACAGCTGAGGATCTCCCTCTCCTGCGCTGACCATCAGCCTTCCGCTCACGACACCGGTAACGGGTGTAGCGAATCCGGTAATCGTAGCCGTCGCGGCACCGAGCGCCTGGTTTACGACCTCTGCACCGACAAACACGCTCATGTTCCTTGACGGGAGGAACGGATTCTCATACACGACAGCAAGCGTCCATCCGGCAAAGTTATCATTGTTATTAGATGCTGTGACCGTCCCCGGCACCGCCCCTGTTATATAAGTACCGGCTCCCCCTTGCTGGACAAGAGCCGTTACATTCGCCGAATTGACATAATCATTCGCTGTCGGTGCGGTATTCCGCGCTGTCGCCGGATCAGGAGCAACGGAGAAGGTTCCTGCCGGCGTAGTGAATAATACGGGATTGCCAATCTGCCCAATGACGTTATTTCCCCCCGTATTATAGCTGGCTGCCCAGATCAATTCGGCATACAGCACCGTCGAACCGCTCGGCAGATCCAAAATAGCGGTTGATGCATTCTGGGTGTAATCCAGCGTTGTGCCCAGCGGGAAATTACCGACTCGAACCGAAGTATTCAACGTGCTGAATGCTCCAATTGAGCCTGTATTTCCCTGATTATTCTGATTGGTTACCTTGTTTAGCCCCAGTGTATTTCCTGTAAAAGTCATAGCCCCGTTCATTGTTGTATTAAACCTTAATATAAAAGGCATCTTGCGCTGTCCACCCCCAAAAATAGCATAAATCCCCATACAATATATTGTTTATGACGCTGTACTATGCAGTTTAATTATGAGTAACAGCAAAAAAGACATGATCCAGATCTGGATCATGCCTCACAAGAGCGATATAATTCATGGCATTTCATATTTATATAGTGAAAATGTTAACCCTTGTTACAGGGTTCAATGCATACTGGAGCAGGAATTTCGAGCTCGTACCCCGTAGGTGTAAGCCGCCCGTTTTCACTGTCTATTTTGAAGGAAACCAGATTGTCACTGTCCTGGTTTGCTGCGATCAGCAATCCACCCTCCAGCAGATTGAAGTTTCTCGGCGTCTTGCCCTCTGTACCCACACACTCTACTGCGGTAAGCTCACCACTCTCCTCATTAATATGGAACAGTGCGATTGAATCATCACCACGGTTGGATACATAGAGGAAACGACCGCAGGAGGATATGCGAATATCCGCACCTGTATTTTCTGACTGTTCTGTTTCATCCCGTGTTGAGATATGATGCGTGATCTGGAACTCTCCACGATTCTTGTTGAAGGTTAGCGCCGTAACCGTATTGTTCAGCTCATTAACGACATAAGCAAATTTCTCATTAGGATGGATCACCAAATGTCTCGGACCAGAACCGGCGGGCAGCTTCAGCTCATAATGGGTTGACAGCTTACCCTCCTGCATGCGGTACACAATGATCTGATCCAGCCCAAGGTCACACACGATAGCATACTCACCTGCCGGATCCGGTACGATGGAATGCGCATGCGGTCCCTCCTGCCGATCTTCACGGAAGCCCTTGCCTACATGCTCAATCTTCGCAGACATCTCCACAGGAGTGGAGGATTCATCCAGCTTATATACACTTACACTTCCACTTGAATAGTTAGCTACCAGCACATAGCTGCCGCTCTGATCCACCGAAACATAGCAAGGGTCAGCACCTTCGGTCGGTTTGCGGTCCAGCAGATGCAGCTCACTCGTCGACGGATCTATTTTATAAGTAAACAGTTCCCCTTCACCTGTCTCGCTCACCGCATACAATACTTCTCCATTCGGATGCAGCGCAAGGAAGGAGGGGCGCTCGATTCCCGATGCCTGGTTCACGATTCGCATTTCTCCGCTTTCCTTGTTCACGGCCACCAAATAAATGCCAGGGTCTGCTGCCGCAGAATAAGTCCCCGTATAGAAACAAACCTCGTCTGATTTCTTCGCTTGTGGGTTCATCATCGATCGCTCCTTATATTCAGATCATCACTGGATAGACTACTGGAATTGATATTAATCTATTAACCACAAATGACTTCCATCCCTTCAAAAACAAGGCGGTTTACAAAAATTTCACGAATAGACTATTGCTCTGAAATGCATTTCATAACTTAAGATACATATGTAAAAGCTATGGTCAGCTGTAATCATAGACATAACTCGTAAGGAGGAGATAAAATATGATACACGAAAAATTACCGCCCTTCCCCGCGGACTTTCTCTGGGGCTCTGCTTCTGCTGCCTATCAGATTGAAGGCGCTTGGAATGAAGACGGCAAAGGACCTTCCGTATGGGATCTATATACCAAAATTCCAGGCACCACATACAAGGAGACCAATGGGGATATCGCTGTAGACCACTATCACAGATACAAGGAAGACGTACAGCTTATGGCTGAGATGGGTCTTAAATCGTACCGATTCTCGGTCAGCTGGCCAAGAATTTATCCGCATGGCACAGGTGAAGTCAACGAAGCCGGGCTCGCATTCTACGACAGGCTGATTGATGAGCTGGTCGCCCATAGCATTGAACCCGTGCTGACCCTGTATCATTGGGATGTGCCGCAGGCACTTCAAGACCGGTACGGCGGCTGGGAATCACGTGAAATTATTGAAGATTTCAACCAGTACTGCATCACCTTGTACAAAAGATTCGGAGACCGCGTAAAATACTGGGTGTCCCTCAATGAACAGAATCATAATACCAATCATGCGTACATGCTTGGCATGCATCCACCCGCGGTCAAGGACCGCAAACGCTTCTATGAGGCCAACCACATTATGTTCCTTGCGAATGCGCAGGCCATCGCCTCCTTCCGCAAGCATGTGCCTGACGGCAAGATTGGACCCAGCTTTGCCTATACTCCTTCCTATCCGGCTTCCAGCTCACCAGAAGACATGCTGGCATATGAGAATGCAGAGGAGTTCACAAGCTATTGGTGGCTTGATGTCTATTGCCGGGGTGAATATCCCAGCATTCCTTACCGCCACTTGAAACAGCAGGGACTCGCTCCTGTGTTTGAGGATGGAGATCAGGAGCTGCTGAAGCAGGGGATGCCTGATTTTGTCGGTGTCAATTATTATCAGACCATTACGTACGAGCATAATCCGCTTCATGGGGGTGTCTCTTCAGGCAAAATGAACAATACCGGCAAGAAGGGCAGCAATGAATCAACCGGAATTCCAGGTCTATATAAGACAGCGAACAATCCTCATGTTGAAAAATCGAACTGGGACTGGAATATTGATCCCATCGGTCTTCGTATCGGTATGCGCAGGATTACGAGCCGCTATGATCTCCCCATCTTTATTACGGAGAATGGTTTAGGTGAGTTCGACAAGCTCGAGCCAGGGGACCAGATTCATGATGAGTACCGGATCGCCTACCTTAAGTCCCATCTTCATCAGTGCAAGCAGGCGATTGCTGACGGGGTGGAGCTGATTGGCTATTGCAGCTGGTCCTTCACGGATCTGCTCAGCTGGCTGAACGGCTATCAGAAGAGGTACGGCTTCGTCTACGTCAACCAGGATGAGGAAGGCGGCAAGGATCTTCGCCGCATCAGGAAAGACAGCTACTTCTGGTACCAGGATGTTATTAAGACGAACGGAGAAAACATCTAGGTTGTTTGGATTTGGATCCTCTGAAATTTCTGGATTCACTAGATTCCCTATGTGTTCTATATGCAACAACGCTTCTTCTTAGCCCCTTAGCCCCTTCCAAAGGGGCTTTTTTGTGCAAGCATTTCGTGATTAACAGTGTACAAGGGTATAATGTCGTTAGATCAGGAGGTGTAACGTTTAAATGGCCAATGTTAAATCCATTGCCAAGCTCGCTGGCGTATCTGTAACTACCGTGTCCCGCGTGCTGAACAATCATCCATACGTCAATGAAGCAACTCGCCAGAAAGTACAGCACATTATGGAGAAGGAAGGATACAGGCCGAATTCGAGTGCGGTGCATTTGATTAAAGGTCATACAGATCGTGTCGGGGTCATCGTCCCGAACAATCATCCCTATTTTCAAGCGATATTGTCAGGCGTTATGGATGAAGCTGCTAAATCCGGCTATGGAACGCTGCTATACCAATCTCGGTATGAGACACAAGAAGAGCATAAAGCACTTCAGCTGCTATCCACTAAACAGATTGACGGTCTCCTCTTCTGCTCCCGTGCACTTGAGCTTGAAGCTATTGCCGCTTACGCCAAGTATGGCCCGATCGTTACTTGTGAGTATACAGAGAATGAGCAAATTGCGGCTGTCTATACCGATCATTATGAAGCCTTTCAAAAGGGAATACAGTACCTGATTCAGCACGGTCATAGGGCCATCGGTTATTGCGTGGGTCGGCCTGACAGTGCAAGCAGCCAGGCCAGGTATCTCGCTTATAAGACCCTGCTTCATGAGCAGGGAGAAGTCTTGCATCCGGAATGGATCTTCACCGATTGCACAGAGATTAAAGACGGTATCCGTGTCATTGATACCCTCATGAAGATGGAGGAACGCCCCACCGCCCTGCTCGTTACAGGCGATGAAGCGGCAGCCGGTGTCATCCTGAGAGCTCAAGCCCTCGGGCTTCGCATTCCCGAGGATCTTGCCATTATCGGCTTCGACAATCTCCCAATCTCCGAGGCACTTGGTCTTACGACCATTGACCAGCATCTGCAGGAGATCGGAAGAGAAGCCTTTCGCACGTTCTATAACAGCAGGAATGTGGAAGTGAAGGACAATGCGCCTAGTTCAAAGACCGTCATTCCTTTTGAATTAGTTGAAAGATCCAGTGTCTAATCGCGGTAGCTTCATAGCGTCTAATCCTGTGGATTTATAATGAGGGGAACTGAAATACGACCTTCCAGCGGATCATAATTCGCTAGGTTATTGTCCGCACTCCGTTGATCCTGGTCCAGTATTGAGAAGTAAAATGTAAGCGGCTGTTCATAATCTAGATCAGCAATGTTCATTCTGACATTGTCGACTTCAAATATGTTATCTATCGCTGGATACACCTGACCTGCCGCATCCGTATAATAATCCGAAATCTCATATTGAATTCCTTCCCAAGCAGGAAAGTAGATCGTATGATATGGACCATCTGTATGCCCTGCATAGGTGACCCCGTAGGATTCAGGCTCCATTCCTTTAGGATACTGGACAAGATTAAGATTATTTAGATCAATAACAAAAGGAGTCTCCAAGCTGAACAGCTCCTCATCCAAGGTAAGCTGGAGTTCTTCATATGAATCCTCGTAATAGATGGATGGAAAGATCAGGTCGTCCCCTGCAATCTCCACTACTCTGCTTCCGGACCTCGAATTCTCTCTTACTCGGTCCAGACGAACATTCTTCAGACTCTCTATCCCTTTCTCATTGTGAATATCAGGCCCCATCTTCACCCGCGTGTAGTCTGAGCTGATTGTCAGCCCGGTAATATGGTAGGTCTGGCCTTCAATCGTAAAGCTCTCATCAATCTCGATCTCTTTGGCCGGCTGCTCGACCTCATGAGGATAGTCTGTTTCCAACATGACGGTATGCGCCTCATCCCCCTGTACCTCAACTTCGAACTGGAGCAAGGCTCCTTCCGTAGAAACCGTGGGATTGGTTCGAACAAACGTAACAAAACCTTTCTCAGCCTTCTCTGTCTCTTCGAGAACCATCTGATTCTGCAAATAACCTAACAGCAGCAAAGTCGAGCGCTCCAAAATGGATCCATCCACGATCGAAGTGGAGACCTCGGGCTCTCTCTTTTCCAGCGTATACATTAACAATGTTTCTCTCCCATAATCGATCGCTCCGTCAATGATCAGCCGGGATCCATCATCTAATTTCATTGCATATCCGAGCTTCTTGTAATCACCATCCGCAACCCGTGATCTGTAATCCCCATCGCTGCTCGCAGTACTATAGATTAAGCTCTCGTCCGGAACGACCCTTGTGCCGGAAAGATTAAGAGACGCGTGGGTCTCCTTTTCGCGGAAAGGATTAAGCACAATGATAGCAAGGACAACTACACCAAGCGATACACCAAGGGTCCAAGCCCATATCTTCTTGTTCCTGTGCCTCGGGAGGACACCTTGCCCAGCATGGAGCAGTCCCTTCTGTACTGCTGCGTCTGCATCGTTACTCATTTCCACTGAGCTCAAGTATTCTTTTTCCTTGGAAAAATGTTTGCGGATAAAAGACGAGACCGCTGTAGTTTCACCTTCCCCCATCTCTTTGGCCACAGCATTCAGCATCTCATCAAGCCGTCTAGAAGTCGTCTTCTCCGTTCTTGATATGTATTTTGCTATCTCTGCTATAGGTTGTTCTGCAATATAATTCAGCAGGAATACGACACTGTGTTCAAAGCTCATCTGGCTGATAAGTGTCTCCATCAAGTCGGCTCGGTTGCTGCGCATTACTTGAACATGCTCACCCGCTACAGCCGAGTCACCCAGCTTATTTGAGCTAGGTGTAAGATCATCAGGTTCCCCCACTGCAGCGGATGGTTCTATTGCAGCATCAGCTCCACCTGCCCTCCTCAACCTTTTGGCATGGAGCATCATATTATGAAACAAGGCAGTCACGAGATCCTCTCGCTGCTTCCCTGCTTTGACCTGATGCCAGGTGATGGACACCGTGGCCGATACGAGTGCATCCGCGGTGCTCCTGCTTCGAGAGATAGCGTAGGCCACGATAAACAAACTTGCAGCATGACGCTTCAACAGGTGCTCATAAGCATCGAAATCCCCACTAAACGCCATTTTCTCTAAATCCCGATCATTCATCTCATCAAAACTTTGCACCGTATCACCTCTTTTTCCAAATCGGATCAAAGCCTGGGGGTGTCTGCCCTTATTTTTTTACCAAGGTTAGGCTAATGCTACTACGGTTGTCTAAGCGAGGATATATATCTTTTTGCTATGGCGCTTAATTAGCTCCTCATATGCTTCAAAATCACCTTGGCATGCAGCGATCGACAATTCGGAATCCTTAAGATCAGTATAGGTTCTCATAGGTCCATCTCTTTTCAATTATTGTTTAATAGAATCAATTTCATAATACCTTTAGCCGCTTAAATCAAGGGTATATATAGTTTCAAGTTCACCGTTTTAATGTTTTATGAAATTGATTCATAAGAGAGGAATATTTAATGTCTCCTCGTCTACTTTTTCGTAAACTACAGGAATCGTAATCGGCTGAGGATAATCCGCATCCTGAATGTAGTACGTGCGCCATTCTCCCTCATAACCTGTTCCGCTGGAAGCATAATAATTGCCCTCCGCATCATAAAAGTCAAATACCAGCTGTGCATTCGGTACACCCTCTAAAGAGGACAACACCTCTTCGTTGATGTATCCCGCATCCTTAAAGTACAGCTTAATCTCAGAACCATCACCTGAGCGCTTCATTTTAAAATCTCCATTGAAATGATCTGGATAACCAACTAATTTCCCCTCATCCAAATCTACTTTAAACTCTTCGGTTATGGTTACAAGTCCAACATCCTTCACCAGAGATAATCCACTGTAATCAAGATAATGCACTGGAGGATATATCAGCGTCGTTCGCCCTTCTGCGTCAGTCTCGTAGTTCATCAACTGTCCATTCAAACCCAAGTAACTCTGATCATTATTACTAAGCCTCAGCCTCAAGCTGTGTAGTAGTGCTGCATCCTCCTCGTGCCTTGATTCTGATTCAATCACAATCTTGGTATAGTTCTCGGCAAGCTCGGCCTGCTTGATCATAAAAGAACGATTATTCAGTTGAAATACCTGGTTGACTGTAATCAGCTCAGGCTTCTGTGATGGCACGGATGGAACCGTAAGGCTTAGAGAGATTACTGACTCCGGACGCTCCGCATCTGCCGCATTAAAGATGACAACCCATTCCTCCGGGACTGTCTGATGGACGATATCATGCCGGCTATCGAATACCATCATCCCTTGTATGGTGGAAGGACTCTCCGTTTGTACAATCTTATTTCCCGTTCGAGTCCATATCGTTTCACCCGAATTAAAGCTGTCGCTCCCATACATATAGCCGCTAAACTTATCCGGCATCTCTTGCCCGTTCTTCACAGTTAAGGTATACCAGATCATGGTCGATTCGCCTTGTGTCATCATTCCATCAATAATCAGCTTAAGTCCGTTCTGTTCAACCACATAGCCGAGATATTGAGCTTCCCCCTCCTGCAGCCTTCTTTCGGCAACGCGATCCGAGCTTACGGTGCTCAGCCAATAGCGGTCATCCGGCACGACTCGGGTTCCCGCCCGGTCAAGGGGCTCATGGATCCCCTTCTCTCCCCAAGGGTTAAGGCCAACTACGAGTATGATTATTGTAATACCGATCACCAAAACTCCTGCTGCACCCCATGTTCTCATTAGCCGCTTGGAGAATCTGCCAGCCCTAGCATCGGTTAAACCTTGTTGAAGTGCGTCTTCCAAATTTTCATGCTCGTGTACATATACGATCTTTCGATCCTTCTCGAAAAAGGTATTAAGAAATGACGATGATTCATTCATCATCTGCTTGGCTTGCTGTAAACTGGCGGCAGCCCGCATCTCCCCTATTCCCGTATAATCTCCGAATTCGGCAGGCGTTTTGCCTAATATGTATGAGGCTAGTAACATCGTACGTTCTTCAAACGACAGACTATTCATTTTTTGTAACAGCAAACGGTCGGTATCCCTTATCATTTGGGATGTAGTCTCGTCTTGCGTCGTCGATCGAGAGGGAGATATCTTATTCCAAGCAGCAGCTCTATATTGCATCCTCGCAGTACTGTACATCGTTTGAAATAGGAGCTCTACAAGCTGAGCCTTGTCCTTAGGTTTATTGCGCTGATACCAGCTCTTCGAAATCGATTCTATGAGTAAACGTCGCCTATCCTGTCCTTTTCTGCTGTATATATAAGACCACGCATAGAGCTCCTTGCCATAACGCCGAACCAGCTCCTCATACGCTTCAAAATCACCCTGGCATGCAGCGATCGACAATTCGGAATCCTCCATCTGTACGTATAAGTCCATGCCTGATCTCATAAGGTCACCCCTTAATTAAAATTGCAAGATAGCGGCTGCTTCCATTGTATATTAAAATCCATTTTAAGGTAAAATAATCCTTCTGAGTACTATTAATGGAAACAAAAAAAGACCCGGTACCCGACCGGATCTTTCATAAACCATAGACTTAGGTTAAATCTCTATTCTTCCATTTATCCTCCAGACGATGCTTCACTTCTGCAAGGGTAATGCTGTCCAGGTATTGTTCCACCACATGCTCTCCATCATGATATATGGTACCCATGACTTCCTTAATATTAGAAGATACCATGCAGCTGGAGTCCTCATCCCCCGAACGCCAATGAGGCCCAAAGGATCCTAACGCAAACAAGCGATACAAATCACCAAGTCTCACTTCTTCCGGCTTACTGTTCAGCATATAACCGCCGTGAGCCCCTTCCTTCGTCATTACATACTGATGCTTGCGCAGCACACTAAGCACTTTCCGTACTCTGGCAGGATGCGTAGATACACTCTCTGCAATGTCCTCACTATTTGCGATGCGTCCTTCACGGATACCCAAAAACAACAGGCAATGCACTGCAATCGTGAACTCACTGTTCATTACCCTGACCTCCTGTATTAGCGCTCAAAGCTTCCTGTCTCCCGTACTTTATCAATTAGTTATGCCCTGAAATCGTCTATTAATCTCGGACTCATCATTCATATACATCTTCAGTTAAGATAAACGTACTTCCTAGCAACTGTTATTCTATTGATAACAGTTTTGTTTGTCAAGTTTACATCCAATCCAAAACTTACAAAAGAAAGAGTCCACAGATTCTTCTGTATAGACTCTTCTTTGTCATTTTCATATATATTAAACCCGCTTACTCTCAATATCAGACAAAATGGTCTTCATCAAGGGAATATAAATCTGCCAGTAAAAAGCATTTGGACTGGAATCCGAAATAAAGGTACCGACAAACTGATCCCAGCCTTTATATTGAACCATCAATGGCGAGACCGTTCGTTCTGCAAAATCACCCGCAAAGTAATAAGATTGATGCGAATTCTGCTCATACTGAATAATGGCCGGGAACTGTGCAGGAACCCCTGCCCTTCTCAGCTTCTCCGAACCGGAGCTTGTTAATTCGAGCTTGTAATCGGCTACAGTCTCCGTGCCTGGCTTGGGAGTGACAACCTCGAACCATTGATGATAGCGAGCTGATCTTTCGACATTGTATTTATCACTGTTTTCTTTGGAAAAAGAGATGGACATGCCCGGCTCCCTTAGATCTTGTCTGCCCAGCACAATGACCTCCCCTTCATGATGAACGAGTACCATCCCTATGCCGCTGTAAGACCATTCCTTGCCGGTCTGTCCTGTATACTTCTCCATGATATGGAGGGGCACTTCTGTTGATAAATCCTCATAAAATTTCCCGGCCCAGCCCTTCCATTCCACGCCCAGCAGCTTCTGCAGCTGCCTGCTAACGGATTCTGCCGTCGGGGCTGCCAGTACACTGTGTTCAGCAATGATTGTTGTTCCTGTCATAGCAGCAGCCTGAATTTTTTGGACATCTGTCAAATTCATTCCGCCATACACCAATCGCTCGACATGTTCCTCCCTTTCTTCCTTCGAACGTACAGATTCATAGATGCCATAGGAGTCTGCAAGATAGATCAGATCAGTCCCGCGAAGCGTAGCAGGTAAACGCCTCATCCGTTCATCTCCGGCTTTGTGAGGATGATATCCATAATAAGATTCATCATATGCGTACCCCGCTCCATTCTGATCCACTACCTTCTGCTGATTGAGCAGCCAGGTCAGGCCTTTATGCTCACGGTATGTAATGTCCGGAACCGTTTTATCTATAATGACAACATCAATAACCCGGCTCGGCGCCGCTCTCCATTGAATCCAGGGGAAAGTGAGAAGCAGCAATACACCAACCAAAAACGCAAGTCCTGCTTTGAGCTTCCATTCCCTTGGTCTCACTTCTCTCCCCCCTTTATTTAAAAAATATTTATATACACAGAGATTTATTTCATAAAAATATAGAAGCACACTCCTAGTATATGACCTGTTTCCGCAAATTGGAAGATAAGTTCTTGATCATTCGATAATCTTCTACAAATTCCTACAACAACGAACTATCGATCCGATGAACTCTTCATATTTCACCGGATATACTTACAGTATTTCTAAGAATTTATGATATACTAAGGAAAAATGATTTCCAATTAGAGAGAGGTCCTATTCGTGGCTATTAACTCCTCATTTCTTCAGATCGCCGCAACGGTCGGCATGATCTTTATTGCTGTGAGTGCTATCTTTATTCGTATGAAGGCAGCTAATCGGCCAATCAACAAGAAAAGAATCATTATCCCTCCGCTCGGTATGAGCACGGGATTTCTTATGTTTGTTGTTCCGGAGACGCATATTCCGTGGCTGTGGGCACTCATCGCGTTTTTGGTCGGCTGGTTTATTTTCTCGTATCCGCTGATCAAGAGCACCAAGTTTGAAGTTAGAGACGGAGAGGTCTTTGTTACCAGCTCCAAGAGCTTCATGTTCATTCTGGTCGGTCTTCTGATCGTCAGACTAGTGCTGCATGAAGTCGTTTATCAGTATATTACTGTCGTACAGACCGGAGCCGTCTTCTTCATTCTAGCCTTCGGTATGCTGCTCCACTGGAGACTATATATGCTGAAGCATTACAACGAAACTTATGGGTCGGCATTTGAATCTTCAGCCAAACAGTAACGAATGTCTGTATACATCGTGATATAATTAGCTTCGTTCAAAGCCGACTCAAAATATACAAAAAAGCTCAGTACAAGGGATGAAATTCTCCTGCTTGTACTGAGCTTTTTTTAGAAGTATGCTCCCTCGAAATAATAAAGAGCAGCATCCCTTCCTATGGAGGATAGAAGGAATCCTGCTCTCTATACTGCGGCCGTATGGCCTTGAATGATCTTAGAACAGCAAGCGTCCCTGCTGCAGGTCATTCCTGTTATTGCTCGGTTAGAATAACCGGGCCGTCTGCTGTAATGGCAATGGTATGTTCGTACTGTGCAGACAATTCGCCGTCCTGTGTACGGGCTGTCCATCCGTCACTGTCCAGCTTGCTGCGGAAGGTACCGACATTCAGCATCGGCTCAATCGTAATGACCATGCCTTCCTTCAGACGCGGTCCGCGTCCGGCTGGTCCGTAATGAGGCACTTGGGGCTCTTCATGCATATCCTGACCGATCCCATGCCCAATGAATTCCCGAACGACCGAGAATCCTTCGCCCTCGGCATACACCTGGATCGCATTGGAAATATCCCCGATCCGGTTGCCAATAACCGCTTTTTCAATCCCCTTGTACAGGGATTCTTTGGTCACATCCAGCAGCTTCTGTGCCTGCTCGGATACATTGCCGACCGCATAAGACCAAGCGGAATCCGCCAGCCAGCCATCCAGATTAACGACCATATCCACCGTTACGATATCCCCGTCCTTCAGCGCGTATTTTCCAGGGAACCCATGGCAGATTACGTCATTTACTGAAGCGCAGGTAGCATACGGATAACCGTTGTAGCCCTTTTGCTCTGGAGTCGCTCCATGCTTCTTCATGAAGCTCTCTGCAAATGCATCAATCTCTTGGGTCTGAATGCCAGGGCGAATGAGCCCGGCAATCTCTCTATGGCAAGCAGCGAGAATCTCGCCAGCCTTCTTCATATACTGTATTTCATCTTTGCTCTTCAAAATAATCATTTATGGCTCTCCTTGTCGCTAGTATCAATCACTCCTTTCTATTGTAACTCTAATACTGTAAAAATAAAAACAAATTCCTATGCTTTAGGCGGTCCTGTATCCTGATTCGTCACTTTTTGATGCAGGGTGGCGTAAATGAATTTTCGCATCATCACGCCTCCCTCCTACTCTTTGGGAGCAATCCGAACAGCATCCTCAGTGAGTGTCCCCTCTGCTTGGGCTTTGGCTTCTGATTACGCCCCTGATAGCTTCGCAAATTTGTGATCAGCTGACGGTCGCGATCCTCATCCAGCTTCTCCTTAATCCATAAGCGCTGTTCTTCTACCTGCTCCTGCAGCTGTTCATTCTGCTTCATCAGCTTCGTTTGTTCACGCTCAAGCTCAGCCATGCGTTCCTGCAGAATTTGCCATTCCGAATTGAGCTGCTTAACTTGCTCCTGCTCTACTCCTGCCTTCTGAAGCACCTTCTCCTGCTCAATGAGGGGTGCATGTGCACCTGTCTGTTGTTGATCCGAGCCATCCTTGGCCGCCGCAGCCATCTCATGATTCAGTTCCATAACGAGCACGGCTGCATCATTCAGCGGCAGGTTCTGCTCTCTCATCAAATTCATCATTTCCTTAATCCGCTCTATTTCAAGCGTTCCGAACAGTCTCGATTTATTCGCAGCCCGTTCAAAACGATGTCCATGCTCCTCCAGCGCAGCCGCGTATTTGCGGAGTGTGCTTGCGCCGATCCCCAGTTCCTTAGCCGTTTCCGTCGTAGCTCCTGCTTCATTCATATTCAAATGCATATTCATTATCATTCCCTCCCGAATTTTTTAGGGTCTAATAAATCATTAACGTATGCCGACAGTTATCAAACCTCATACCATGCACTTGCCCGTTAAGAAACAGCGCTATTTCTTCCGCTTGATCAGGGCGGACAGAGCGAAATAGTTGTCTGTGAGATAAGCAATTCGCCTCTCTGCCCTGCAATTCCTTTGGCATATTTCTTCTAAGAATGTGGTATCGTAAGAAGTTTTGTCAGGGTGAAATTACGACAGGTTCGACAGATTCTGTAGATTTATTAAGAAATATCGAGCAGCAGTTTCATCACACGTCACTTATTTGTAATAAATGTTCACTTGATTCTCTGGGTAATCCGAATTTCCATTGCTGTTTAGGAGAAAATTATGTTATCTTATGTAACGTTGAATAGACATATGCATACAATACATTTATAGATGATAGACCGATAACGATATGGAGACAGGGGGCAAGCAGGTTATGCGAAACCGAACAGGAAAAGTGGCGATTGTTGGAGCGGGGCTTGTCGGATCAAGCGCAGCTTATTCCATGATTAATCAGGCGATCGCTGGAGAAATCATGCTCATTGGCCGAACATATGAGAAGGCTCTCGGGCAAGCGCTCGACTTGTCCCACAGCATGGATTTTACGTATCAGCGCACCAAGGTCCATGCCGGAACATATGCGGACTGCAAGGACATGGATGTCATTGTCCTGACCGCAGGAGCCAATGTCAAACCAGGTCAGACCCGGCTTGATATTCTGAGTGAAGCAGAGATTATAACGAAAGATATCGTTCAGCCTATTATGGAAAGCGGCTTTAACGGTGTATTTGTCGTAGCGGCGAATCCGGTAGATATTATTACGTATCTGGTATGGAAGCTGTCAGGACTGCCGCGGAATCAGGTCATCGGCACAGGCACATCCATCGATTCTTCGCGGCTCAAGACCATTCTGTCGGAAGTGTTCTCCATTGATCCGCGCAGTGTTCACGGCTATGCGCTCGGCGAGCATGGAGAATCTCAATTTGTCGCCTGGTCTCATGTCACGATTGGAGGAAAGCCGATCCTGCACATTCTTGAGCAGCATAAAGAAAGATTCAAGACACTGGATCTTGAGGATATTGCACGAAAGACCCGAGATGCGGGCTGGGAGATCTTCACCCGCAAAGGCTCTACCCAATTTGGCATCGGCAGCGCCATCGCTTTTATTACCCGTTCCATTCTAACAGATGATCATAAGATTATAGCGGTGTCCGCAATTCTTGACGGTGAGTACGGCGAGAGTGACTTGTGCATCGGGGTGCCAGCCATTATTGGCAGCGACGGAATTAAGGAGCTGCTGGAATTAAACCTAAGCCAGGAAGAAATGGTCAAGTTCAAGCACTCTTGCCACATTCTTAGAAACAACATCAACAACTTAACGATCGACGATATCGCAATGCGCTGATGCCCTCGATTTGAAGCGGTGAAGAGACTTATCAAATATGAATACAGGGCTGCCTCTCCATTGTTTCATAGCGGGAGCAGCCCTGTTTGGGTATTCAGCTTATCATCAATTCATTTCTGTATTCATATCAGAAGCGGATCCAAATCTCTTCCAGGAATTCCAGCAGCGCTTGGAGGAGCACACCACCGTAGAGTCAGATTTCCTTCTGTCTAAAGTACATCGCGCCAAGGAGTATAAACAGAAGCGCACTCCCGAGTACTACAGGCAATATGGTCGACAACGGTACCATAAACGCCCCGAAACTGAATTCTTCTCTCGGCATCATCAGCAGGAAGGGCTGCGCCCACGGATAATACGGTGCAATGTCGCTGGAGTTCACGATCAGCAGGTTTGGTATCGTCAACATAAAATTAATGCCGAGCGGCGCACCAAAGCTGCTCCACATCAAGGAGACGAGCAGCTGCAGCGCTGCCAGAGGCAGTGCAGCGATCCACCCTGCTCCTATACTCTGGAGTAGCATTCCCCAAGGAATATCGTTACCCATTCCATGATAAGCTCCTGCCGCAAGCAAACTGAGCAATAGAAGCAGCTGGATGATCAGGATTAACAACATAATCACCGTCAGCTTGGCTGCATAGAAGGTGAAACGGCTTACCGGCAGTACCAATACCTGCTTCCATCCACCCGCCGCATGCTCAAATCTGCAGATAAAAGAAGCGAATACCCCTGTGAAAATAGGTAGAAACAGCATCGCATGAAAGGTTGCCTGGGAAGCCATTAGATCCCAATAGCTGACTGGCTCCGCAATAAATCCTAGCAGCAGAGCAATGGCTGGACTGACGAGCACCAGCAGCCAAACCCACGATTTCATGATTTTAAGTCTTTCCGCAGATAATAGACGAAAGTATGCACTCATGGTCAGGCCACCTCCTTTTTACCGAATAACGACATTCCGGCTAGAAGCAGTACTGCCCCAAGACCTAGTCCAAACAAAGCCAGCATCTCTCCATCTGGCAGCATAATACTGAACATTGGCCAGGAGAGCGGCACAAATTCGGGAAGCTGGGCACTAAACAAGCCCATGATGGCAAGTGTAATCCCGATGGTCACAGACAAGGCCTGATTCTCATACGTCATCGTCAGCATAAACAGTAATGCAATCATCGGCGAAGACGCCGCAAGCGGAAGGAAGCATAGCTTCAGCAGCTCCAGCCAGGGAATATGCATATTGAATCCAAGGGACAGTCCAAGCAGAACGATGCCGATATACAGCAGTGCACAAGAGCACAATAGCAGCAGAAAAATGACTGAAAACTTGGAACAATACACCTTCCATCTGGATACGGGAAGAGCAAGCAGCTGCTTCCAGGAGCCCTGCTGATACTCTATCCCTGCCAGCATGGAGCTCAGGATGGTAGCGCCAAGAAGAATGGCAAGCGGCACAAAAGGTTCAAAATTGTAGAGTAGTCCATCCCACATCCCCTCTTCACCGTACAATCCCTGTAAATAATCCAGACGAAGTCCGAAATTAAGGGCATTCATCGCAACCAGACCAATGGGAGCCAGAAAGACGAGAAACCACAAGCCTTTTTTACGTATCTTGAGAAGATCACTATGAAACAGCCGCATCATCATTTAACGACCCCTCCAACCACTTCTAGGAAGAAGTCCTCCAGCGACTGCCTATGCTCCTCAACCCGGTATATGCTGTGATCCTGCTCCACCAATCGGCGGACCAGCGCGGCAATGAGATGATCGTCCATATGGTTAAACGTAAGCCTCGCTCCTTCGACTTGACCCCATTGTCCCAGCTCTCTGGCAATTTGCAGAGCAGCTTCAGCATCAGATACGGTGAGACGAATCGTGCTTCCAGCTTCCTGGTGCAGCCGCTCAATCGTATTCTGAAATACGAGCTGTCCTTCGCGAATAATACCGACGGTGCTTGCCATCTGCTCCACTTCGCTAAGCAAGTGGCTGGAGACAAGTACGGTAATGCCGTATTCCTGCGGCATTCGTTTGATGAGCTCACGAATCTCCTGAATTCCTGAAGGATCAAGACCATTTGTCGGTTCATCCAGGATGAGCAGCTCAGGATTACCAAGCAGCGCATTTGCAATACCGAGCCTCTGCTTCATTCCGAGAGAGTACCCCTTCACCGGCCGCTTGGCATCCTTCGTCAGATCGACAATACGCAGTACTTCGTCGATTCTCGATTTCGGTACATCCAGCAGGAGACGGCTTGTCTCCAAATTTTGAATAGCATTCAAATGGCCATAGTAGGATGGATACTCGACCAGGGAACCCACCTTCCGGAGAATTTCCATCCGGTGGTTACGGATATCCTTGCCGAAGATACGGATATATCCCTTCGTCGGTTTAATAAGACCGAGCAGCATCCGAATCATCGTTGTTTTTCCAGCGCCGTTCGGTCCCAGGAAGCCGTAAATTTCACCTTTCTTTATTTGCAAGCTGAGCTCTTTGACCGCTGCCTTGCCGCGGTATGTCTTCCACACATCAGCTGTTTCAATCATCCATTCATTCATTTGTTTATCACCTCGGGAACTATCATAACGCTCCCGGTTTAAGGTGAGGTAGGCACGAAGTTTAAGTTTTGTTTAAATTGTACTTATCACGGGGATCGCGGAAGCGGGGCCCAATCGTGATGCTTGTCCCCCGTGCAGAGCTTTCTGCCTCCCGCGAGAGCTCCATTCCTTCAAGCAGCAGATCCACGATTCGAAGTCCGATTCCTGCACCAGCTGATGCAGAATCTCCGCTTATGCCAGGTCCATGATCCTCAATCACAATGCAAGTCTCCCCAAGATGCTGTGCTGTTGCAACTCTCACATACCTGCCTGATTTGGCATGACGCATTATATTCTGAAACAGATTGTCCAGTACGCGGCGGAAGCCTTGAATATCCACATTCCATATCAATGGCTGCTCGCTGAGCTCAATATCGATGGTAAATTCAGCGGATTCCCATAATGGATACCAAGCTGCTGTGCTCTCTCTTACAATGCGGACGACATCCGCTTGCTGCAGCTTCATCGTATACTTTCCGCTCGACAGTAAGTTATAGGACAGCAGGTTGTCGATCAGTCCCCCCAGGTCGTCAATCTTCCCCTCAATTCGGTGGAGCGATTCCTGTCCAATTGCTGTGAGCGGCTCTTTATGAAGCGCATGCAGATGCCCGCGCACGACAGTCAGCGGCGTTCCTAGATCATGCGACAGGTCAGCGATCAAATTTTTACGCAGCTGCTCCTCCTCCTGCTGTCTCCCCCTGCTGTCTCTCAGCTGATGCACCATCCCATTGAATGACTTCTCGAGCTGTCCAATTTCGTCGGGCTGTCTGACTTCTACCGGCAGCGGAATACCGTCAGCGCCAGGCGTCGATACCGCGACCTCAAGCCTTGTCAGTCGCTTGCTGATGCGCCGGAAGAATGACCAGGAAATGAGCATAAACAGCCCTAAAATGATGATCATAGCGAGCGTGTTATAGATGGCCCAGCCTCCCGTGTCAGAAGAGCGGCTCAGCACATCCCTTGGCAGCGCGAGGGATATAAATCCTTCACCCAGATCCTCCTGCCCGCCTCCGATAAAGGCTACGACAGTATAGACTTCCGTGTTGCCTTGTGCATTCTTCATATATTCCACAGCATCAGAAGGCTTCCAGCGGGACTGAACCTGCAGGGTGTCCGGCTTCTTGAAGCTGGTCATACCCGTATCATCCACCCAAAGAATCGTCGATTCCTTATAATGCTCGCCAAGCTCTGCCAGCCTCGACCTAACGCTGTCCTCCGGCAATCCGCTGAGCTTCTTCGCTTCTTCATGCCAGTCCGTTTCGATCTGAATGGAGCTGCCGTAAGGCAGATTATCGTCCTTAGCCGAATGGACAAAAGGATACAGAACACCGAAGAGAAGCCCTGTTGACATAAAGGCAATCGGCAGGAACACCATCGCAATAATGACGATCAGCAGATAACGCGACATCAGTGAATTTTTAAAATGAATTCTCCCATTGCGTTGGCGAAGCCCCCGTTTGTTCTCCTCGCCTTCTCTTAGGTCTTGTCTCATCCTATATCTCATGCCTTCACCCGGTAGCCTACACCCCTGATCGTCTCAATAATTTGGGGTTCAGCGGGATCCTGCTCCAGCTTCTCTCGCAGATGACGAATATGGACCATAAGCGTCTTGTCTCCTTCCATATAAGGCTCACCCCATACGGATTCATAGATCTGCTCTTTTGTTTTGATCTGTCCCAGATGTCTCAGCAAGTAATTAAAAATATGAAACTGCTTGCCGGTGAGCACGATTTCTTCATTCGCTGACGTATCGATGATTCGCTGTTCGTCCATATAGACATTCAGATGATGGAGCACGATATGCTCTAAACGGGGCAGCGCCTGGCCATTCCGCCGAAGCAGCACCTCTACTCTGGCTGCCAGCTCATCCGGATGAAAGGGCTTGGTCAAATAATCATCAGCAAATTCGAGTCCCTGCAGCTTGTCATCAATGGACGTACGTGCAGAGAGCATCAAGATTGGCAGCTCCGGAAGCTCCTTCTTAAGCCGCTGGCCAACCGTGAAGCCATCAAGTCCGGGCAGCATGACATCGAGAATGGCCAGATGCGCTTCACGTGCCATGGAGACAGCCTTCTCTCCGCTCTTTAACCAGAGCACATCATAACCCCGGTCCTCAAGATCGGCCCTTACCAAATTCCCAATTTCGATATCATCCTCAATATAGAGCAGTGTTGTCATTCCAGTAACACCTCATTTATAAATTATGTACGCGCTTCATTGCAGAAACCAGGATCTGCATGGTATATTACAAATTGAAGCTAATCTGCTGCAAAGTTCTACAACCCAGTATAACTTCACGCATTTTAACTCACAATTAAAAGGCCATGATATCTGTGATGAATCCAGTACAGGTACAACCTCGGAGAACATTATCTCTCTTTGGTTGTGCCTTTTGTTTTTTATGATCAGGACAGAACCGGTATCTCACCTTAACACTATGGCCCTCATTCCATTCATCTTATTATGTGGAAATATACAAAGGAGGATTAATACTATGCAATTAGAAGCCATTTATCATCACCCTAAACAGCAGTGGTCCTGTGCTTATGACAAGGATACCATTATCATTCGGATTCGCACCAAAAGAGATGACGTTCATAAGGTCTCCATTATAACCGGAGATAAATACGACTGGGAGCGAACTAAAAAATACATACCCCTTAGCAAGATGACCTCCGATTCCATGTTCGACTATTTCAGCTGTGAAGTACAGCCGCCTTACCGTCGCCTGCGCTACGCCTTCCTGCTGGAAGATGGGGAAGAGAGCATATGGATGGATGAGAATAACTTTCTCGAGGAAGAGCCTGACAATCCGGACCGTATGTTTGAATTCCCGTATATAAATGGAGTGGATGTATTTACCCCGCCGGCTTGGGTGAAGGACGCTATATTTTATCAGATCTTCCCGGAGCGTTTTGCCAACGGTGACAAGAGTAATGATCCGGAGAATGTACTGCCTTGGGGCGGCAAGCCTGAGCGTGATAACTTTTTTGGAGGCGATCTTCAAGGGGTCATTGATCACCTGGATTATTTGAGCGAGCTCGGAATTACAGCCATTTATTTTACTCCGATCTTTGAAGCGACCACCAACCACAAGTATGACACCGAGGATTATATGCGGATTGACCCGCACTTTGGCGATGCCGACACATTGAAGAAGCTGGTGAAGCAGTGCCATAAGCGCGGTATCCGAGTACTGCTTGATGCGGTGTTTAACCATTCCGGCCGTACATTCAAGCCCTTCGTTGATCTGCAGAAGAATGGCGAGCAGTCCAAATACAAGGATTGGTTCTATATTCGCAGCTTCCCGATTGAAGTCGTTGACGGCATTCCAAGCTATGAAACGTTCTCTTTTGAGCCGCTCATGCCGAAGCTGAACACCGAGAATCCTGAGGTCAAGGAATATCTTCTGAATGTGGCGGAGTACTGGATTAAGGAGATCGGAGTAGACGGCTGGCGTCTTGATGTGGCGAATGAGGTAGATCATGAATTTTGGAGAGAATTCCGTCACACCGTCAAAAAGGTAAATCCGGATGCCTACATCCTTGGAGAAGTGTGGAATGATGCTTCCCCATGGCTGCAAGGGGATCAATTCGATGCGGCTATGAACTATCCGTTTACCAATGCAGTCGTTGACTTCTTCATCAAGGATGAGATTGACGCTTATCATTTTGCCAATTCGATCGGGCGGCAGCTATCCCGTTACTCGCTTCAAGCGACAGAGGTAGCCTTCAACCTTCTGGATAGCCACGATACCCCCCGCCTGCTCACCTTGAGCAAGGGAGACAAACGCAAAATGAAGCTGGCCGCCCTCTTCCAGTTCACTTATATCGGTACTCCTTGTATTTACTATGGAGATGAGATCGGGATGGATGGAGAACACGACCCGGGCTGCCGCAAATGTATGGAATGGGATGAATCCAAACAGGACCGTGAGCTGTTCACTTACTATCAGCATCTGATTGAATTGCGCAAATCTCATCCTGCCCTTCGTACTGGCAGTGTTCACTTCCTTGAAGCTGAGCAGGACGGCAAGAAGCTGGCCTACGCACGGAAAGACGAGAATGAAACCATCGTTATATTGACCAGCACTTCCGAGGATCCAGAATCCTTCGCTGTTCAGGTGGATGGAGCCTCTTACCTCGATCTCCTGTCCGGTAATGAATGGCCGGTTACGAACGGTAAGCTGAACATGGAGCTCCCTCCATTCGGTTATGCGGTTCTGAAATCTGTATAAGTACACACAGCCGGATGTTATCCTTCCTTGTGATTTACTTTCCCAGGGAAGCAGCATCTGGCTTTTTTATGCAAATGGAGCTTACGGTTGATTTATATATCACTATATCGTAATATTACAATATAATGATTTATAATAACAAATGAATCATAATTTTAAGTTTTCATAACGATTCGTTTATTACCCATCACCTTGAAGTTCTTAAGAGGAGGCTGTTATCAGTGGATAATAATATCAAAATATATAACGAAATGGCCGAATGTCTGAAGGCGCTGGCCCATCCGGTTCGGCTATGTATTTTAAGGGGACTGCTTCAGAAGGGCAGCTGTAACGTCAGCTACATGCAGGAATGTCTGGAGCTTCCTCAATCGACCGTATCCCAGCATCTGCAGAAGCTGCGGAGCCTGGGCATTGTCGAGGCTGAACGGCATGGACTCGAAGTGACTTATTCCGTAAAAGATCCCCGAGTTAAAGGGATTATCGAAGTATTTTTTCAGGAGGAAGAGAAATGAGTAAAAAGGTAATTATTGTCGGCGGCGTTGCTGGCGGCGCTTCTGCTGCTGCACGGCTGCGGCGGCTGGATGAAACAGCACATATCATCATGTTCGAACGGGACGAGTACATCTCATTTGCCAATTGCGGACTTCCCTACTACATCGGAAATACGATTCAGGACCGCTCCAAACTGATTGTTCAAACACCGGAAGCGATGACGAAGCGTTTTAATCTGGATATTCGCACTCGAAGTGAAGTCATCTCCATTGATCCTGACGCCAAAAAGGTAACGGTTAGAAGCTTGGAGCATGGAACCTACGAGGAGACCTACGATGCACTTGTGCTCTCACCCGGAGCCAGACCCATTCGTCCGGAGCTGCCAGGCATTGATCTTCCGCATATCTATTCCGTACGCAACATTCCGGACACCGATCGGATTAAGCAGCAGGTCATCTCGCCAGACACCCGCTCTGCGATTGTTATCGGCGGAGGATATATCGGTGTGGAGATGGCTGAGAACCTGAAGCTGGCTGGCCTTGAAGTGACACTCGTGCAATCTGGACCGCAGATTATGAATTCCTTTGACCCGGAAATGGCAGGGATGCTGGCGAAGGAAATGGAAGAGCAAGGTGTACAGCTGATCCTTAATGATAAGGTGCGGTCGTTTAAGGAGCATGGCGTTCAAGTTGAAGCGTTACTGGAGAGCGGACAGACGCTGCATAGCGATATCGTTATTCTTGCTGTAGGGGTTGCACCGGATACAGGCTTCCTGACAGGAAGCGGCATCAAGCTGGGAGCGCGCGGTCATATCCAGGTGAACGAAGCACTTGAGACCAACGTGGAAGGGGTCTATGCCGTAGGAGACGCTGTCGAGATTCATGCGGGTAACGGAAAGACAGCTATCCCTCTTGCCGGACCGGCAAATAAGCAGGGAAGAATTGCGGCTGACCGCATTGCAGGTCTAAGCACAACATACAGCGTATCTCAAGGAACCTCTATTATTAAAGTGTTTGATGTGACAGGAGCCCAAACCGGGCTAAGTGAGAAAACGTTGAAATTACTTGGGCTAGCATATCATGCAGTTTACATTCATCCGAATGCACATGCCGCATATTACCCTGGCGCAACTCCCCTTACGATGAAGCTGCTCTTTGATTCCGAGGGTAAGATTCTGGGGGCTTCAGCTGTCGGGCGTACAGGAGTAGATAAACGGATAGATGATATTGCAGCTGTGCTGCATTTTGGAGGGACGGTCACCGACTTAACCGAGCTGGATCTTGCTTATGCCCCGCCCTTCTCATCTGCCAAGGATCCCGTCAATATGCTTGGATATGTTGCCGAGAATGTGGTAACCGGGAAAACGACGGTATATGTGAGCGAAGACTTGCAGAACCGAAATCCGGACACGACACTGCTCGTCGATGTCAGATCAGAGCTCGAGCATCAGAACGGTCACATCCCTGATTCGGTTAATATTCCGGTCGATGAGCTGAGAGATCGATTATCTGAGCTGGATCGAAATAAAGAAATCTGGGTGTATTGCCAGGTGGGGCTGCGCGGATACACATCAGCCCGTATTCTGCAGCAGCACGGATATCGGGTCCGCAACCTGACAGGAGGATATAAAACCTATATGATGAACAAATTTGAGCCAAAAAAGCCGGACAGAAAGGAAGCTTCCACTGAAATCGGACAAAAGCCTGAATCTCCAGCTAAGGAAAAAGGATCAGGAACAGAATCACGTTCCGGCTCCGCTGTGACCGCATCCCCTGCCTCCGTTCCGGTGGTCGAGAAGGAAAGCTCCATACCAGAAGGTATGCCTATCCATGCAAATATGAAGCTGGATGCATGCGGCTTGTCCTGTCCTGGGCCTCTTGTGGAAGCGAAGCAAGCGATGGATGGGCTTGCAGCAGGACAGATCCTGCATATTACCGCTACCGACCCCGGCTTTTATGAAGATGTACAATCCTTTGCCCGTATGTCGGGTCATGAAGTACTGTCCGTAATTAAACAGCCGAACGGAGAAATAAGCGCACATCTGAAAAAGGATGGCGTTAAGCAACAAGCTGCTGTGCTTTCACTGCAAAATGAGTCCCAAGCCTTCGCAAGACCGGAAGGCACTACCATGGTCGTATTCAGCGGCGATCTGGATAAAGCGATCGCTTCCTTCATTATTGCAAACGGTGCTGCAGCAAGCGGCAAGAAGGTTACCCTGTTCTTCACCTTCTGGGGACTGAATATTCTTCGGAAAACCGAGCCGGTGGATGTGAAGAAGAACTTCATGGGGCGCATGTTCGGAATGATGATGCCAAGAGGAAGCCGGAAGCTTGGCCTCTCTCGTATGAACATGCTGGGTGCAGGCTCCAAGATGATTCGCAGTGTGATGAAGCGAAGCAACATCTCCTCGCTGGAAGAGCTGATGGACACCGCAGTTTCTCAGGGTGTTGAGCTTGTCGCTTGCCAGATGTCGATGGATGTAATGGGCATCAAGCACGAAGAGCTGATCGATGGGGTGAAGATCGGCGGTGTCGGGTACTATTTGGGACAAGCCGATCAATCCGGAATTAATTTGTTTATCTAAAATTTAAATTAACAAGAGGAGCAGCACTCATGGTTAATACCACGAGAGCTGCTCCCTTTGCTATCCCCGATCTGGAGTTCGGAGACGTCTTTAAATCGCTGATTTCTCCAGTCTTTTTTTATTCATATACATAATGACGCCGACGAGCATAATTCCGATAGCGGTGAGCACTGCAGCCGATACGTATGCACTTGTAAATGCTCCTGTCGTTTCTTTATAGTAGGAGGCAATCCGCGGGCCCACAAATGAACCGCCGGAATAACCAACAAACACGATCGCATAATTGATACCCAGATTCTTAGGTCCAAACGACTTGCTCGTCAGTGGAGGGAACACAACAAGTAAACCCCCAAAGGAAAAACCAAGCAATATGATACAGATTGCAAAGAATGTATAATCCTTAGCTACCGTCATCAATAGAAGTGCCGCAATGGTCATGAGCAGACTTACAAGCAATGCGGCGTAGTCACCAAATTTATCGTAAATGACGCCAAAGCTGAGTCTACCAACAAAGTTGGCAAGCGTACTGATGCTGACAATGATTGCACCTGCTGCAGCTGTTAATCCAATCTGGTCCTGAGCTATAATGGAAGCCGAGCTGACCATCATGGTACCCGCTGTACTTGCGCTGACCAGCGTTAAGAAGAGCAGATAGAACAGCGGTGATTTCAGCATTTCCTTCCAGTTATAATTCATCACCGTGCCCGTTGAAGTGCTGCCGGAGGTGGATTGATCCGGATTCCAGCCCTTAGGTCTGTAATCCGCAGGCGGAGAGACTAACAACCACCCCGTAAGGAGAATCGCAATGGTATAGAATATCCCCAGGATCTGATAGGATGATACAACCCCCATCCGTTCAATCAACGTTGCAGAAACCGGTGACAGAATAAACGGACCAATTGCCGCACTGGACAATAATAGACCGGAAATTTTCCCACCCTTATCGGGGAACCAACGGACCGCTGTAACAAGGGCGGAGTTGTACATCAGTCCTGCTCCTCCACCGGCAATCAAGCTAAAGGTTACATAGAACATCGGAATACTTTGGACATAACCAGTAAGAAACCAACCAAGTCCGAATAGTACACCCCCTACATACATTAACACTCTAGCGCCATATTTATCCGTTATTCCTCCTGCATAAATAGCAATCAAAGCAAAAATCAAGGTGTACAAGGAATAAGCCAAGTTGTAATCTGATGTGGCCCATCCATGAGCTTTGGTCATCGGATCCGAAAATACACTGTAGATGGCTACAGAGGATACACAGAATATAATAATCCAAGCTGCTGCAAAAACAGCCCATCGGTTAAACTGTTTGGGTTGAGATGACATGCATAACATCCCCTTTCTCTTTTTTCAACTCATTTTTTGAAAGCGTTTACTCAAAGAGGCGTCACAACTTATAGAAGCAACTATTACAATAAGAAATCCCCTGTAGGGTCGTTGGCCATGACTTCTCGATTCATTAAATTGTCCCTATATACACATCATAAAATTGACGGAATTGTGACATCGCTCTTTCTTCCCCTATCTTATAAGAATATAATAACAATGTATAATACATATTTATTAATAAAATCATTCCATTGAGGTTATCAATTATAGAAAGCAGGTTACAACGATATGGAACTTCAGCAGCTTCGCTACTTTCAAGTTACCGCCCGCTGTGAACACATGACGAAGGCAGCTCAGGAACTCAATGTTTCTCAGCCTGCACTAAGCAAAACCATTGCCCGCCTTGAAGAAGGACTCGGAGCACCACTCTTCCATCGGGAAGGCAGACAAATCAGACTCAATAATTTCGGGAGTTCGTTTCTTGTACGAGTCGATCGTATCTTTCAAGAGATTGAAGAAGGTCAGCGCCAAATTCGCGATATGTCCGGTCTCGATAATGGCATCATATCGGTTGGCATTTCGTTGCCGCATATTTTGCCCTTTCTGCTGACTGATTTCTTGAAGCTCCACCCCAAGGTCGAAATCAAGCAATATCAAATTCATTCAAAAGATATGAGGGGCCCGCTTGAACAAGGCAGTATGGACATATGCATTTCCTCCAGCCCTATATTTGGAGGTCATATCGAATGGATGCCGCTGCTTGAAGAGGAGATTTTCCTCTCCGTTCCGAGCAACCACCCCTTTGCAGACCGCAACAGCATTTCTCTCGAAGAAGTCAAGGATGAGATCTTTATTAATCGTTTTATTGGATATGAATTTCGGGATCTATGTGATCACTTCTGCAGTCAGGCTGGATTTACAGCGAACACTTCAATTGAACTGGAGGAGGCAGGGGCGATCCTGCGATTGGTAGAGCTCGGTGCAGGCATCTCTTTTACGCCTCAATTATCTCTACTGAACAAGTGGGGTCCGAATACGGTCCAGCTTCGGATCAGCAACCCGAACTGTAAGCGTACCATCGGTATTGCTTGGAACAAGGAACATTATCTTACCAAAGCGGCCGTGGAATTCCGGCAGTTTACGGTTGATTTTTTTCGCAACATCGTCTCTACGTATTACCATCAAACCTAGAATTACTCGAAATCTTGTTTATAACTTTAAGGTTATAGAATTATGTCTAAATATGTATTAGATATTATATAAGAGAAGTCTATAATTAAACCTGTAAGAGTTAGTTACATTCATCCACTTTACAGGGGGTAATTATAATGAGATTACAAAATAAAGTCGCAATCATTACCGGATCAGCCTCCGGTATGGGTAAAGCGGAAGCGCTTGCATTTGCTAGAGAAGGCGCTAAAGTCATCGTAGCCGATATGAACCTCGAAGGAGCAGAGCAAGTCGCAGCGCAAATTAAAGAGAACGGCGGTCAAGCCGCAGCGGTCAAAGTGAACGTCACTGTGCTGGAAGATCTCTCGAATATGGTTGAATATACGAAGAATACCTTCGGTCAGATTGACATCGTTGTTAACAACGCAGGGATCTTTGACAAGTATACGAACAGTCTGGAAACGACTGAAGAACAATGGGACTTAATGTTCGATATTAATCTCAAAGCCATCTTCCGTATTTCCAATCTAGTACTGCCTCATATGATCGAACGTAAACAAGGAACCATCGTGAATATTGCTTCTATTGCTGGACTCGTTGCCCAGATGGGAGGCGCAGCCTATACTGCATCCAAGCATGGAGTGATTGGTTATACGAAGCATCTCGCGGCAGTGTATGGCAAGCACAATATTAAGATCAATGCGATTTGCCCGGGTACAATCTCTACTCCAATGACAGAAGAGATGCTCAAGACTCGTCCTACCGACAAGATTCCATTGGATCGCTTCGGTCAAGCCCAAGAAGTTGCTGATCTAGCTGTATTCCTCGCTTCTGATGAGGCCAAATTCATGAACGGTGCTATGGTACCGATTGACGGCGGATACACTATCGTTTAATTCTTCTTGATGAACTGAATTCTATTTGTGATAAACAAGCCGGCTCCGCTATATGGAGCTGGCTTTTTTACATGCATGCCAGAGCCCCATCTTACACATAACTAATATGAATCCAGACAAAATCCACATATCTATAATTTATGATATAATGGAAATGCTATTCTTTTTGTGCCTTATCTCGAAAGATTAACGATACATCTTAACTACAAGGAGGCTTACTACAAATCAATGACTACTGAATCTACAACCCATAAGAAATTAGAGGAGATTCCCTTCTCCATTCTGGATCTGGCGACAGTAACAGAAGGGTCCAACATCAGCAGTGCGCTGAAGAACTCCCTTGAGCTGGCTCAGCATGCAGACGAGCTTGGATATAACCGTTTCTGGCTGGCCGAGCATCATAACATGCCGGGGATTGCAAGCTCCGCAACTTCTGTAGTCATCGGACATATTGCAGGCGGGACGAAGCGTATTCGTGTCGGCTCTGGCGGTATTATGCTGCCGAACCATGCCCCTCTCGTTATTGCAGAGCAATTTGGTACACTTGAATCTCTGTATCCGGGACGTATTGATCTTGGCCTTGGACGCGCTCCAGGTTCTGACCAGCTGACATCTCGCGCGCTTCGCCGCGGACCAGGAAGTGACGGTCAGGATTTCCCGCAGCGCCTTGAGGAGCTGCAGCATTATTTTAAGCCGACCTCGACCTCATCAATGCAGGTGCATGCATATCCAGGACGTGGACTCGACATCCCGATCTGGCTGCTCGGGTCAAGCGGCTTCAGTGCTGAGCTCGCGGCTCGCAAAGGTCTCCCGTTTTCTTTTGCCAGCCATTTCGCTCCAGACTATCTGCTGCCTGCGCTGGATTACTACTATAACAACTTCCAGCCTTCAGAAGTGCTAGAGGAGCCTTATGCTATGGTCGCTCTGAACGCTTTTGTGGCAGAGACAGATGCGGAAGCCCATAAGCTTGCGACTTCACATCAGAAGCAATTCCTCAATATGATCCGTGGGCGCTTCGGTCTCATGCAGCCTCCCGTTGACGAACTGGACTGGAATATGCAAGAGAAAGCCATTGTAAAAGGACAGCTCCGCTATTCTGTCATGGGAGATAAGGACAGTGTCCGTGATCAATTGAATCAAATGCTGAAGCAAACCGGCGCTAATGAGTTCATTGTAACCAGCCCGATCTATGATCATCAGGCAAGATTACATTCGATTAAGCTGCTCAGTGAAATATTTAACCAAGCGTAATAAGAACAAGTAAAAAAGCCAAGACGAAATAGGGATTTCAAATGAATTAGATTCCCCTATACATCGTCTTGGCATTTTTTATATTTTGCAGTGTTACACAAGAGATACACCACAGTGGAGCTCGGTATATTCCTTGGCACACGGTGGATTTAACCGTTCCATATTCTTAGGCTCCTGAATTTACACCAGTATGCTTCAACTCTTGAATCCACCTCATTAAGCTTCATCTACCGCTTTCTTAGGCTTGGTTTTTTCCTTCTTCGTGTCTGCCAGCTGTTTCGTCAGCTTCTTGCCCGTTGGCGTCTGTGCAAGTCCGCCCTGTGCGGTCTCCCGATGCCGACTCGGCATTGCGCTCCCCACCTCAAGCATGACGTCGATGACTTCGTCAGAAGGAATCGCGCTTCGCACCCCTGCGAGGGCCATATCTGCAGCTGCAAGCGCTGTAACTGCCCCCAATCCGTTTCGTACAATACACGGAATCTCAACCAGCCCTGCCACCGGATCGCAGATCAATCCAAGTGTATTTTTCAGAGCTAAGCCGACCGCGTGCACGACCTGCTCCGGTGTTCCGCCTCGCAGCTCAACCATTGCCCCTGCTGCCATCCCGATCGCTGATCCGACTTCTGCCTGACATCCTCCCTCGGCACCCGATATGAAGGAATTGTTGGCAATGACATAACCAATGGCCCCAGCAGAGAATAAGCCATTAACCATATGCTCATCTTCCCAGCCAAAACGCTCCTGTGCACTTACGAATACACCGGGAATGATGCCTGCCGAACCCGCCGTAGGCGTTGCCACAATTCTTCCCATGGAAGCATTCACTTCCGACACACCAAGCGCATAGGCCATAGCAAGTGTAGAGGCGTCACCCGAGCAGCTCTGATTGTTCTGCAAATAATGGCGGACCCGCTGGCCGTCTCCACCCGTCAGTCCACTGCGCGAGGTTGTATCCTCGTTCATCCCTTTATTCACAGCCTGCTTCATGACCTGATAGTAATCCGACATCTGCCTCACAACCTCAGCCTCTGGTGTTCCGGTCTCCTTCACCTGTTCTTCAATCATCAGCTCAGCTAGTGTCTTGCCTTCTGCCGTACAGATTGCATTCAGATCCTTTAAGTGCTTAAACCGCATCCGTATCGTCCCCCTTCTTCAAATCAATGACCTTGATATCATAAATATGAGGCAGAGACTTCAGCCTGATGAGCACGTCAGAGGCCGGTATCGTGTCTGTCTCCATCGCTGTCAGTGCTTCCCCATCCCGGCCCTTACGATCGACCTGCATGAAGCCAATGTTAACACCGGACTCACTTATCGCAGATGTTACCGAAGCGATGACTCCGGCTTTGTCCGAGTGTCTCAATACCACCGCAGGAAAATCACCTGTCAGCTGCACACGAAAATCATCCAATAAAGAGACGGTAACGTTTCCTCCACCAATAGAGGCTCCCACCATCGTACAAGCCCGTTCGCCTGCAGACAGCTCAAATTTGACGGTATTCGGATGTGCCGCCGGAAGACCACTCGTGACAAACTCATATTCCATTCCCAGCTTCTCAGCCCATTCCTCTGCATTCGGTATCCGCTCATCATCGGTAGCCATATTCATCAGTCCACTGATCAGCGCCAGATCTGTTCCATGTCCGGTATAAGTGTCGGCAAATGAGCCGTATAATATCATTTTTGCTTTTTCTGGTCTCGTTCCAAGCCACTGCCTGGCGATACGCCCAAGTCTAACAGCCCCTGCAGTATGGGAGCTGGACGGTCCCGTCATTGCCGGTCCGATAATTGAGAATACATCCTTGAACCTTGTCATCATAACTCCCCATTTCGTATTGTTCTATCTTATATTGTGCAGAAATATCCGTTCTTCCACGCAAAAAAGGACAGAGTAAGGGTGTAATCCCCTCTCTCTGTCCTGGTACCTGAAAGTTTCGTCAGAAGTGGCCGGCGCATCGAAATCCGCCCTCACTCTCACTTACCCCTTTGGCGGCGCATCGGCTCTCTCCAGAGTTGCGTCGAATCAAGGTTCTTCTACCTGAGAGATTCTGCTGTATAAGCCGGGTGCTTATCAGCTTGCTCCTTCGGTGTCCCGTGGTTTCCCCACGCGATCTCTCCCATTGATCTTCATCCGCTGTTCTATTCATTTTGAACTTATTTGAAATTATAAATTTACTATAAACAGATTAATCGATAAGCTGACCGCATGTCAACAAAAGTAACGAAGAGGCCTGGTATAGAAATGAGTTGCGTTATATTTCCTTACACAGCAGTATTGAATTCAGATAATATTCACTCTTGTTCTGATCATATATTATGCGCATTCTTTCTAATTCGCTTATACTTCTACCCCTGTTAATGCCATTGCATACGCTCATGTTAGTCTGTCCTACAATCTAATCTGTGACTTGTCTTCATCGAAATAGCCGCCTCTCGAACGCTGAAGACTAATTAACCAGAGCAACAACGATAGAAGGACAAGCACGATCGATACTGTAAAATAGACGTAACGCAGCGACACGAGCTCGGCAATAACACCAAACGTTATAATAGCAGCTATCTGAAGCAGACTAACCATCAGGCCGAATATGCTTGTTACCCTGCCCATCATGGCTGCAGGAACATTATTTTGATAAAAGGTCGCCAGACCCGTATTGGAGAAAGACGAGAAAAAGCCCAGTAGGATGAAACCAGCTGCAGCCCATACGAATGAATTCGAGATGGAGAAGATCAGATACCCTGCAGATACAAGCAGCATTCCCCCTCCCAGCATATGTTTGACTGGAATCCATTTTGCTAAGATTGAATTCAGAAATGCTCCGGCGACACTTCCTGCTCCTGTCAGACTGACAATCAATCCGTATTCCAGCTCAGACATCTTAAGGGTACTGCGAATAAACACAACCTCCTGTGAGTCCAGCGCCATACCTAGCAGTAAAATAAAATGAAACAGGCTGTAGACAAATATGACATATGCGTTAGATCTACTGAACTTCATTACACCGCTCCAATCAGCTGCTATCATGCGATATGTTATCCTCTGTCCTGCCGCTTCTCCCTCTTGCACCTCTATAGGTAGCTTGGGGAGCAGCGATAACAAGAAGGCTGATATCAAGAAGGATGCTGCGTTAATATAGATCGCAATATCAGGCTTCATATATATGAGCAGCACCCCGGCAATGGCCGGACCCACCAGAAAAGCCCCCGAGGTCGTTAAACCCTGAAAAGCATTAAACTGCTTGCGTTCTGCTGCTGGTACAAGTCTAACGATATAGGTCATCGAAGCCGGTTGAAAAATAGAAGAGGCCATACTGTTAATCATCAGGCAGGCATAAATCATCCACAGCTCGGGCAGCAGCGGGAGGGCAGCTACAAATACAGTCCGGATCAAATCAGTAATGATCATAATCTGCCGCTGATTGTATCGATCCACCAAGCTTCCAGCCCAGAATTTCGTCAGTAGTGAGGCTGCTGGTGCAATGATCCATAATCCTGCAACGGCTGCAGGAGAACCCGTCATATTCAGAATCAACACGTTAATCGCAATGAGATAGACAAAATCTCCAATCCTGGAGATCCCGATACTTCCAAGCAGCAAGCCTTTTCGACGCCAATTGGCGAATGATTGCTCCATAAATAGTCCCTTTCAGGTTAGCATTGGATTGAAGAAGCTTATTTATACTTTTTCTATATTTATCCATTCAAACCCTCTCTCTAATAACCTGACTCAACGGACTACTATGCAAAAAGAGCACAGCCTCGGCTCATGAAGCCGTAAATAAGCTGTGCTCTTCTGAATATTATGAATACTCGATGATTTTGGATCAGCCGAAACGTCCCATAATATATTCTTGAGTCGATTGGTTCTCCGGATTGGAGAAGATTTTCTCGGTTACATCACGTTCCATGAGATTGCCCAGGAAGAAGTACGCTGTAAAATCGGAAATTCGTGCTGCCTGCTGCATGTTATGAGTAACAATAACGATACGCAGATCTTTCTTGAGCTCTGTAATCAGCTCTTCAATCTTACCTGTAGATACCGGGTCTAGTGCCGAGGCCGGCTCATCCAGCAGCAATATTTGCGGCTCGACCGACAGTGCGCGAGCGATGCATAGACGCTGCTGTTGTCCACCCGACAGTGCCAGGGCAGAATCGTTCAGCCGATCTTTAACCTCGTCCCACAGAGCGGCACGACGCAGGCTTTTCTCCACAATTTCGTCCAGATCCTTCTTCTTCTTCATACCACGGTATTTCGGACCAAATGCAATATTGTTATAGATCGATTTATGGAACGGGTTTGGCTTCTGCCACACCATTCCGATGTTCTGCCGAAGCTTGATAACATCTGTGCCTGGCGCATTCAAGTCTTTGCCGTCCATCCAGATATGACCTGTAACGCGAGCCCCTGCGATCTCATCATTCATTCGGTTCAAAGATCTCAGGAATGTGGATTTACCGCATCCAGAAGGACCGATCAAGGCCGTTACGGTATTCTTCGGGAACTCCATGCTGATTCCCTTCACCGCTTCTTTCTCGCCGTAAAAAACACTCAGATCCTCTGTGCTAAAAGGTTGTTGTGGCATTATTCAAAGTACCTCCCTATATACAAAAAGCCGATTCTACTAGTTCATACGCTTAGCTGCTGTCATCTTGCGATATACAACGCGTCCAAGCCAGCGCGCAAGCAGGTTAAAGATGAGAACAAGGATAACGAGCACAGCTGAAGCTCCTGCCGCAATCTCAACCGCATCAGGCGCAAGCTGCTCACTATTTACTTTCCATATATGCACGGCAAGTGTTTCTGCCGGACGCATCGGATTCAGCGGTGATCTTTCGCTGAACGGGTTCCAGTCCGTAAAGTCAAGCGGCGGACTACTCATACCGGCTGTATACATCAGGGCTGCCGCTTCACCGAAGATCCGTCCGGCAGCAAGAATCGTACCGGTAATCATGCTGGGCAGAGCAACAGGAAGCAGAATGGAAGTAATGATCTTCCACTTGGACAAGCCGAGTGCAAGACCTGCCTCCTTCTGTGCCGTTGGAACAGAACGGAAGGCCTGCTCTGTTGTACGCACCATCAGCGGCAGATTAAATACCGCCAGCGCGAGTGCACCAGACAAGAGCGAGAAGCCAAATCCAAAGGTGTTAACAAGTAATAACAAACCGAACAAACCGATAACGATGGAAGGGAACGAAGACAGTACTTCAACAACCAATCGAATAAAGTTTGTAATTTTGCCTGGCTTCGCATATTCCGCCATATAAATACCGGCTCCCCAGCCGAGCGGAATGGTAATGATCAGGGTCAAGACAAGCAGGAACACGGAGTTAAAGAGCTGCGGCCCAATACCGCCTCCTCCGCGAAGATTTTGCGGCCGGCTGGTAAGGAAGTCCCAGCTGATATGACTGACGCCGCGGAATATAATATAACCGATCAATCCCACCAAGATCGCAATAATAAATACAGCGAAAGCGATGATGATGCCAGTAGCTAATTTGTCGGCTGTTTTTGGTTTCATCATACCCGGTTTCTCCTTTCAAGCAAACGCACCAGCAGGACGAACAAGAAGGTCATAATCAGCAGGACAAGTGCCATACTCCACAATGCATTGTTGTGTACTGAACCCATTGCCGTGTTACCCATGCTAAGCGTAATTACACTCGTTAGTGTTGATGCTGACTCCAGTAATGAAGTTGGAACAAATGGAGCGTTACCGATGACCATCTGTACTGCCAGCGCTTCACCAAACGCACGCGCCATACCGAGCACAACACCCGTCAGGAGCGCAGGAAGCATTGTCGGAATAACAACACGGGCAATGGTCTGCCAGCGAGTAGCTCCGAGCGCGTATGAGGATTCACGGAGTCCTCCAGGAAGAGACGTAATCGCATCTGCCATAATACTTGTAATGGTAGGAAGAATCATGACGGATAAGACTAGGCATCCTGCAAGAATACCAACCCCTGTACCTCCAAAGATTGAACGCAGTAACGGAACGATGACACTCAGACCAACAAAACCATAGACAACCGAAGGAATACCGGACAGGAGCTCAATGGCTGGCTGCAGTATTCGCTTGCCCTTGCCAGGTACAATCTCGGTCATAAATAGTGCCGCACAGAGCGCCAAGGGACTTGCAATCAGTGCTGCCAGAATTGTAACAGCGAAGGAGCCGACAATGAATGGCAGAGCCCCGTAAGAAGCCGGATCAGATGTTGGACTCCATGTTGCTGATGTAAAAAATTCTTTGACGCTTACGCCGTCAACAAAGAAGGTAGCAAGCCCTTTGGAGGCTACAAAATAAACAATTGATACAATGACGACGATAAGGAAAACTACACAGATGGAAGTATATATTTTACCGATCCAATCCTCGTAGAAATGCTTCTCCCGCTTGGGACGAGACTGTTCACCGGACTCAAGCGCCGGCTCCCTCTTCGTTAGGCTCATCTAAACCATCCTTTTGAATCATTTTAGTATAATTTGTATATCATCTCGTTAACCGAACGAAAGAGGTCGGGCAAATTTGCCCGCCTCTTCTCATTAGGTCATGTACGAAATCATGATAGAAATCACAATTTCATACCGCTTAATTCGTTTTCAGCATTATTTTTTAGTGATGTTACCTTCTACGTCACGCTCAACTTGCATACCGCTAACCGGGATGTAACCAAGCTCTACAACATAAGTGTTCTGAACTTCGTCAGAAACCATGTAGTCAAGGAATGCTTTTGTTACTTCATTCGGCTCGCCGTTTGTGTACATATGCTGGTAAGCCCACACTGGATATTCACCAGATTCAATGTTTTCAACTGTTGCTTCAATACCTTCATATTTAACTGCAGTCAGCGTGTCATCCAAGTAGGACAATGCAAGGTAGCCGATTGCACCAGGAGTTTCTGTTACGAGCTTCTTAACGTTACCTGAGGATTCTTCTTGGATGGATCCTTCAAGGTCAGGAGCAGCTCCGCCAAGTGCATATTTCTCAAAAGTAGCACGTGTACCAGAGCTTGCTGGGCGGTTGATGATGACGATATCTTGATCCGCTCCACCAACTTCACTCCAGTTCGTTACTTTACCGTTGAAGATATCGGACAGCTGTTGTTTAGTCAGATCTGTCACGCCTACTTCTTTGTTTACTACAGCTGCCATACCAACGACAGCTACTTGGTGATCAACAAGTTGCGATGCTTGATCAGCTTCTAGCTTCTCTTCAGCAAATACGTCGGAGTTACCGATGTCTGCTTGCTTATCAGCGACTTGTGTAAGACCCGTACCGCTACCGCCGCCTTGAACTTGAACCGTGATGTTCTCATTGCCTTCTACCATCATGAAGTCTTGTGCAGCTTGGTCAACAAGCGGCTGAAGCGCTGTAGATCCTACTGCAAGCACGGAACCGCTAAGCTGTGTTGCTTCTCCGCCTCCATTAGAACTTCCTGCTGGGTCTGTATCTCCAGATCCGCTCGTACTTGTACCTGATCCGCAGGCTGCGAGTACGACGGTCATCGCTAGTGTAGTCATCATTAAAGGTAATTTCTTAACTCTTTTGAACATGTTAGGTTGTCCTCCCCCAATTTGTGTGTGGTCTTATTTGTGTTCACCACTTACATTATTCATTCTAGTGGCGGTGCATCATCTTAAAATTTATCCTTTGTTAAATGTGTATTAAATATGTATACATGAAATCTATTAAAACATATAATAAATCTATAATAGATATAAAGAAGCACGCCTTTTTACCTGCAATCTCTCTTATAATGAACCTATTTATGAGCTTATATCCCAAATGTTGCGTCTATTTTAACAATATCACTATATGTTGATGTTAAAAGTTCGTTTACAAATGTCAAAGCTTCAACCAGGAGGAACATGGTAATGAATTTAATCAAATTTCAAATCCTTGTGTTAATAGATAAGTGGAACAAAGTTACGGATGTCGCCAAGGAGCTTGATATGAAGCAGCCCACGGTTTCTTTTCATATGAAGAGCCTTGAGAAGGATATGGGGACTGCTCTATTTATCTCAGCACGGGGAAGAATCATGCTTACCGAAGCGGGAAAAGCCATCCTGCCCTATGCTAAGCAAATGATCAATCTGGATCAGACGGCACGGCGGACCGCACAGCTGTTCACTGAGCTGAATCAAGGAAGTCTTCAGATCAAATCAGATCCCCTTGTCTCGAGCTATTATCTATCTAGTCTTATCGCAGAATTTGCAGATCAATATCCGGGCATCCGGATTTCAAACCGCTTGTTTGATGAGGTATCAGATCCAGGCAGTGAGGAGAACTTTATTGCGGCCAGGCTGGACAAGCTGGGCAGCCCATTAGAGGAGTCTTCTGATAAGGTTTTGATTCAAACAGATGAACTGATTCTTCTCGTCCCGGAGAACCACCCCTTTACGCAAGAGCCAGATTTACATCCTGGAGAACTCAGTAAGTATATGTTTGTGAATTATGAGAGCTGCGGATGGATATCCGAGCGAATGGAGCGTTTTACACAGATCACGGGAGCTCATTTGTGGGAGAGAGTGTATGCAGCGACACCCGAAGCAGCTGTAAATATGGTTGCTGCAGGCAAAGCGATTACTTTTTTTCCGGCAAGTGCTGTACGATCTGCAGATAGTCGAGTCGCAAAGCTCCCGATCCCCGGTCTATCGAAGGAGGATGTCATGATGTGCGTGACATTATCTAAAATGAACGAGCTAACACCAGCAGGTCAACAATTTTGGTCCTTTCTCAGCCACGATCATAGGAACCCAGAAGCTCCCTAATCCATATATATAAGAACATGGGCGTATGCACCAAGTTACAGGATGGGAGCTGATTCAATTGTCATTCATACCGATATTTCCCCCTTCAGTGGCAGGAGGCGGAACTAGTTCACTTCAAAGTTTGCTAGGGTCTATTAATGTTGCAAGCTTAGCTGCCACACCGAATGCTACTCAAGCCGTTCCTTCTAATATACTTACCTCATTGCCGAGTCCTCCATTTCAAGCCATTCAACAGTATCAGCAGTTAACTTCAAATCCGGCACAGGCGCAAAGCTTAGTTGCTCAGTCCAGTCAACAGACAGGACCTGGGGGCTCCGCCTGGCAGATCCTTTCAGGTGGAATAGGCTCTTCTTCCATTGGAGGAATTGGCGGACCAAGCGGGATCGGTTCTCCTGGAGGAATTCTAGGCAATCTTCTCCCTGGCTTAGGCGGGCCAAGACCAGAAGAGGCACCTGCTTACTCAGAGGATACGGAAGCAGAGCAGACCGAATATCGCAGCGCCCGCTTCCCTTGGTTGCTGCCTTATTGTACGTACCGCTGGGCCGTCTTGATCACCGGACCGAATCCTTTTAACTTAACTGTTCGTCTTGGTATTGTTCTCTTCACCAATCCAGGGGTAACCGTACTGCTTCAGACGCAGCCCTTCCCGATTATTCAGGCATTTCCAACTTGGCAAATTCTATATGTGCAGTGCTATTGATCAGATAGCTGCCCGTTTCTCTGCTTCTGCCTGTCCTTTGTCTCAATAACGAGAAAGAAAGACCCTCTCCTGCATGGCCCTGGTCAAGGAAATGGACTCGGCGCTACAGAGAGGGTCTTTCTTCATTATAAGATAGCTGAATTATTGTAAAATCACTGAAGTATAGGGTGGCAGCGTCAATGTCTGATCTGTCCATTGCACTTCAGCATTCGTGGCATGTATAAGCTCGGTATACTTCACTTCTGAATCGTCCAGAACAACTTCCTTCTCCTCATTAGAGAGGTTATGAAGGACAAGCACCCGCTCACCCTCTGCTGCCCTGACATACCCTAGCAATTGATCGTCATCCAGATCATAATCGGCAATAGTCCCATCTGTAAGGGCTCTGCTTCCATTTCTCCAATCGATCAGTTCACGATAGTGAGACAGAAGGGATGAGCTGTCCTGCAGCTGACTCTCGACACTAACAGCAGCCTCGCCCAGATTATGCTTCGGTGTCTGCCAGGTCGTCTGTCCCTCACCGGCCTCTGCCTGATACCATAGCATCGGCTCGCGAATCTGCTCATCCGGCTTGGCACCTTCCATCCCAATCTCCTCACCATAATAGATGAAGGGATTACCGGAAAGAGTCAATAGAATGGATGCCGCCATTTGTGCATGATCTGCCGATCCGCCCAGCTGACTCATGACGCGATTCTGATCGTGATTGGCCAGAAAGACGGCATCAACAAATGCTCCGCCAGACTTCTCATTAAACAGCTCGTAATTACGGGTCAGCTGAGTTACAAATCCGCCGTTCGTTTCGCTCGACACCGTACGAATGATTTGATCTGCCAGACCGAAGTTGAATCCCGAATCAAACGCATTGTCCAAGTAAGGTGCTACAGAGACCGGGGAGTTCTCCCACACCTCTCCAACAATATAGGCATCTTCCTTGACCTCATTCATCGCCGTTCTAAACTCCTGCCACCAAGAGACATTCTTCGCCGTTGTCTCAGCACTTCGATCGCTCTGCACATCTTCGTAGATATGCTTTGCTGCATCGAGCCGGAAGCCGTCAAAACCGAATTCCAGCCAGTACTGACCGATCCTCAGCATCTCAGTTCGAACTTCTTCATTATCGAAGTTGAGATCAGGCATTCCACTCCAGAAGGTACCCAAATAATGATTGCCGCCAAGTTCGTGCCAAGCCGGTCCACTGCCTGCGGCACTCATGCCTGTTGTATTCTCGCCAGTGTCCTCCGCCCAGCTGTACCAGTCACGGTATGCACTATCCGAGGAAGTACTCGATTCCTTAAACCACGGGTGCTCTGTGCTCGTATGATTGACGACCAGATCCATAATGACCTTGATGCCCCGCTCATGCGCTTCATCCAGCAGGCGCTTCAAGTCATCCTTCGTTCCATAATCAGGATGGACATCATAATAATCCGTTACATCATATCCATGATAGCTTGGAGAGGGATTGATTGGCATCAGCCAGATGCCTCCCACACCAAGATCATCTCCGCCGGGCTGACCATCATTTAAGTAGTCCAGCTTCTCCGTAATTCCGTTCAAATCCCCGATCCCATCCCCATCCGAATCATAGAAGGAACGAACAAAGATTTCATAATAAACGGTTGACGGCTGTTCAAGGGCAGCAAGCTCAGCTTTACCTTGTCCCCCTGCTTCAGATTCCTCGGCTAGATCATTCTCATCCGCGCTCTTCTGCCCAGCTTCGGTACCTGCCGCAGCAGGGTCTTCTCCTTGCTGCGGCGTCTGTTCTACTCCTTTACTGCTGCACGCAGCCAGCATGCAAGCCATTAAGAGAACAATGGCGGGATAAGCAAATCGTTTGTTTAACCCAAGCAGATGGCGCGGCGCCATAGAGCCTCATCCTTTCGTTGCTCCCGCAGTCAAGCCATCCACCAAGAAGCGCTGCAGGAACATGTATAGGAGTGTAATCGGCAGGGCTACGAGAACAGATCCCGCCGCAAACAGCGTAAATTCGGTACTTGTGTAGCTGTTCACCAGCTCATACAAGCCGACGGCCAATGTCCAATTTTCACGTGAGCGCAGGATCAGTCTGGCAAATATAAAGTCCACCCATGCTCCGCTGAATGTCATCAAAGAAATGTACGTAATAATTGGTTTCGATAACGGCAGTATAATAGAAACAAAAATTCTCATATGACTTGCCCCATCGAGCAATGCCGATTCTTCAAGTGCACGCGGAATGGTATCGAAGAAGCCCTTCGCTACAAACATACCGAGTGCTGCACCCGATGTATACACCAGAATAAGAGCCCACGCTGAATCAAGCAAATTCATTTGCAGGAGCATTACGTATACCGCAATCATACTCATGAAACCTGGGAACATCCCAAGAATCAGGATAACTGACATGGCCGTCTTACGTCCCTTGAACCGGAACCGAGACATCGCATAGGCAGTAAGCACTTGGATAATCGTACCGAGCACCATGCTGGTGACCGCAATCTTCAACGTGTTCCAATACCACTGGAGAAAAGGAATGTCCTTGTCTGCCTGCGGCAAAAACAGATCTTTATAGTGCTGAAGTGTAAACTGTTCAGGTATGATCGTCTCACTGTATAAGGAATCCCCGACTTTAAAGGAGGACATAATAATCCATAGAGCAGGATATATACATACGATGGCGATCAGAATCAGCAAAATATAACTGAAGGTGAGCTTAATCCGTTTTTTTCTCTTCATTGAATCATATCCTCCTCTTTAAACGAACGACTTCTGCGATAGTTATAGATCGAGAACGAGGCGATGATTAAGAATATGAGAATGCCGATCGCAGATGCAAAGTTGTACCTTTGATTATCCAGCGTCAGCTTGTAAAGCCACGTTACGAGAAGGTCTGTACTACCCGCAAATGCGTAGTCACCGTTCGCCGGAGCACCTCCGGTCAACAGGAAGATGACGTTAAAGTTATTGATGTTACCCGCAAACTGCATGATCAGAATCGGTGCAGTCTGGAATAATACAAAGGGCATTGTAATGTTACGGAATTTCTGGAATGCAGAAGCACCGTCTACTTCGGCCGCTTCATACAAATCCTTCGGAATCGCTGTAAGCACACCAAGCACAAGAATCATGGATACCGGAATACCAATCCACATATTGACGAGGATAACGGTGACTTTGGCCATGAATGGATCATTCAGCCACGGCAGCCCGCCAAGTCCCAGCATGCCTAAATACTGATTGATTGGTCCAAATTGCGAATTGAACAGGTTCTTCATAATCAGCAGCGAGATGAACTGTGGTATCGCATACGGGATAATGAAAATCGTCCGCCACATCGTCTTGAAGCGAATACCGTGCTGCTGAATGAGCAATGCGACCAGGATACCTCCAAAATACGTCGTTACCGTAGCCACAATCGCCCAGATAATAGTCCAGATCAATACGCCAAAGAAGGTATTGCTCCAAGCCGTCAGCGTAAAGAGATTCTTAAAGGTATCGAAGCCGACCCAATCCACAAGATTCTTCGGCGGGATATGGTCAGGAGCGGAATAATTCGTGAAGGCCATCAGGACCATGAACAAAATCGGTAATATAGTAAAAAAGAGCACACCGATGGTCGGAAGTGACAGCAGCAGATACGGGAAGCCTTTGTCCAGCAGCTGCTTTACCGTTTCGCGGAAGGATGGTGCCTGCTTCCCTTGATCACGGAGCTGTCCGATACGATGAGCATCCTTAATATTTCCAATGTAAAAAGCAATAAGAAGCACGAAGTATATCAATGCCACAAGCCCATATATCATCATGAATATGGAATGATCGCCCGGCACATTTTGATATAGTCGTCCTACCTTCTCCATTCTGGCAGGTGAATCTCCAAGTGTTACGAGCCCCCATAAATTGGCCCCCAGCTGTGTAATGATCAAATATAAACTAATGACTTCGACTAGAAAAAAGATTGCGCCTTTTACCCATTGTCTGTGATACCATTGCCCAAGCCCCATGAATACTGCTGATAAAATAGCGCCTGTGCGGGCATGGCTCCCCGAAGCCGACTGCGGCTTCCCGGTTGACATCATTGCCGGTGATTGTCCTCTACTCATGTATGGTCCCAGCCCTTCCTTCCGATAGATGGTATGGAGCCACCGCGAGAAACTCATGTTACTGAAGTCTCACGCGATGGCCTCTTTTCTTTTTCTACATATTAATCTACGTATTAAGAACCTGTTTGAATGTTGCTCTTCATTTGTTCTACCATGCTGTCCATCGCTGCTTTAGGATCTTTGTTGTTATTCCACAGCTCGGACAGAGCTGCTTCCATTGGGGACCAGAATTGTGCCATAGCCGGAATGGAAGGCATAGGAATGGAATTCTCGAATTGTGTAAGGAAGGCAGACGCAATCTCATCGCTCTTCACCGCTTCACTTGCTGCAGCTTCAGTATTTGCAGGAAGCGCACCTGTCATTTCAAAGTTCTTCGTTTGGTTCTCAGCATTTGTAATATAGTCAGCGAACAGTTTAGCCGCATTCGGGTACTTCGTATTTGCATTTACAAAATAGCTCTTCACGCCAGAGAACGGCTTCATCGGCTCACCATTAGGCAGGTTAGGATATACGCCAACTCCGAGATTAGCTACACCTTCCTTCAGAGAACCCACATCCCAAGGACCTGATACGTTCATCGCCAGCTTGCCTTCCGTGAACAAGGATTTACGGATGTCACCATTAATGTTGGAGGAATTAAGCGGCAGGATTTCTTTCAGACTTTGCAGGAAAGTCGCTGCTTCAATTCCTTGCTCATTGTTCAAGCCGATATCTGTAGGATCTGTACCATCACTTCCAAATACATAAGAACCATATCCGCCAAAGAACGGGAACGCGTTATAACCATTACCTACATCCCACATAATTGCGAATTTATTGCTCTTCGTATCATTAAAAGTGCTTGCAAACTCCTTCACACCATCCCAGTCAGCAGGAACAGCATCAATCAGATCTTTGTTGTAGAATACAGCCGTTGTTTCAACCGATTTTGGATAACCATATAAAATTCCGTCATATGTCAGAGCATTAACAGCCACTTCGCTGTTTCTCGCTTTGGTCTCTTCTTCAAACCAGTCATTTGGCATAATAACCCCTGCAGTAACCCCTTGACCAATCTGATCATGTACGCCTGCGAATACGTCAGCGCCTACACCAGCAGGTCCGTCCGTTACCATCTGGCTCATTGCCTTGTCAGCTCCAAGCTCAGTGAAGGTGACTTTGACTCCATGCTTCTCTTCAAATGCTTTCGCCACTTCTTCAATAAATGCTTTTTGATCGCCGCCATCCCATACGGTAAGCTCAGCGCCTTCTTCAGGAAGCAGCTCCTCTACTTCAGCAGGTGGTGTCTCTGCCCCAGGTGCTGGTTCAGTTTCGGCCGGTGCATTGTTACCGGTGCCGCATGCAGCCAAAAAGACCGTCATGGCAAGCGAGAGTGTCATAAAGCTAAATTTTTTACCTTTTTTCATGTGTAAATCATCCCTTCCCCTTTTTGTTCTGCATGCGCTTAACCCGATCAAGCCCCTGTTCAGAATTTTGGATTTCATACAAATGTTTGCGTTTTTGTTAATCTAGAAATTGTGCAAACGTTTGTCCCAATCGTAAGCATTTTCCTCTTTCAATAGGCACTTGACTCAAATTTCAGAGGTTATTGATAAGTTTCAGGTTAAGTAAGCGCTTTATCAGCAAGCTAATCATAACCGAGAATTCAAATTTGTTAAAACGTTTGCACATGTCGTTTTCAGCCAAATTTACTCATTTTATTCATACTTTCACCTTGTTATCTTCATTATCCGTTTCTATACTTCTATTTACTTGATTTATTACTATTTATACTTGTAAAACCTAGGTATTTTATACCAAAAATTTTTATTATGCCTTGATCAGGGGTAAATATATGGTGTGAGTTTCTAGGATTTATTACGGGGTATGTATTAAATCGACTTAATTTTGATGATGATCTCCACAGCGGGCAAAAAAATCTCATTTACAAACATGCAATTCATGGATTAACATAATCGGTAAAACGCAAACGGTTCCATGGAGGAGGTGAAATAAATGGCGGTAACGATCAAAGACGTGGCAAAGATGGCAGGGGTATCACCATCCACGGTATCACGTGTCCTGTCTGGGCACCCGAGAATCAGCCAGAAGACAGCCAGTAAGGTTCGTACGATCATGACGGAGCTGGGTTATCATCCGAACATGATGGCAAAAAGCCTCGTATCCAAAACAACCAAAAGTATTGGTGTCATATTACCCAAACCGGCAGAAGAGCTGTTCCTTAACACCTTCTTTATGGAGCTTATTCGTGGAATTGTATCCCAGGCCAACAAGTCAGGCTACGATATTGTGATCAGCTCGGGAGCCAATGAGCAGGAGGAAGTCGAAGCTGTTGGAAGACTGGTCCATGGCGGACGAATTGACGGTGCGGTACTACTTCACTCCAGGCAAAATGATCCCGTTGTAGAATATTTGCATAATCTGGACTTTCCATTTGTACTTGTGGGACGTAATGAACAGTATCAGGATGTATTATCAGTCGATACGGACAATGTACAGGCCGCCTATGATGCAACCCGTCATCTCATATCCTTCGGCCATGAACGAATAGGCTTTGTCAGCGGTCCAAAGAACCTCATTGTATCCAAAGACCGGATGAAGGGCTATAAGAAAGCCATGCATGAAGCGGGACTCTCTACCAAATCAGAATGGATTGTCGAAGATGATTTCCTGCAGGAGAGCGGGTATCGAGCAATGTCATTTTTCATGACGCTTCCCGAACGCCCAACCGCCCTTGTCGTCATTGATGATGTGGTGAGCTTCGGTGTTCTTCGCGGGTTAAATGAATTAGGCTATAAGGTCCCTGAGGACTTATGTATTGTCAGCTTTAACAATAATGCAGTCTCCGAGCTGTACAGCCCTCCACTGAGCAGTGTAGACATCGGGATATACCATCTTGGATATGTGGCATCACAGGCACTCATCCAGGCGATTCAAGGAGATGACAAGTCGCTGTTCTGCAAGCGCCACATCATTCCACACCGATTAATGGTTAGACAATCCTCCATGCACAATGTGATGAGAACCACATAATGATGTGTTGAAATTTGCGAAACAAATGAAGCCCTACCCAAAGAATCGGCTTCGGTTCAAACGTTTGCATAACGTTAACAACTTATTATTAATATTGAAATAGCGACATATGAGCAAACAACTTTATTTGCACTATTTTACTAATAGTAGCACAAAAAATAGTGTACCCGCAGTCCTCCCGGGCAGCGGGTAATTCGTGCAACAAATAACTACCATAATGACTAAACTTCCTCCTCTACTCCTTCTCTTCCGAGCCTTTCTTCTCGTTACGCTCCTCTTCATACTGGGTGCTGTTTCTGATCAGCTCAATTAATTCGAGCTTCATACTTTGCAGCGCATCCTCCTTGGGCATCGGAATATACCGGCTTAAGAGCCGCATATCTTCTTCGAACATCTCGATAATGCGGGCCATACTCTCTTCATCTCCTTGCTTAACTCCTGCCACGAGCCTTAGGAACTCATTCTCTGGGATATGCTCTGGATCGATTTTCTTTTCCATTTGTTCACCGCCTGCTGGCTTATATTCATTCGTTTGGATATTTCTGCTTCACTGTGACCTTCTATATAGAACAACCGGACCACTCGCTTGCCTGTCTCGGAGGGAATCAGCCCCAGCAGATATTCAACGTACAGCTTCGAGTCGACTTCCTGCTCAGGAGAGCTTGCAGACAAATGCACATGCTCCAGCATGATAGGTATCTCCCTGCGGCGCTCCGAGCGGGCCCGATAACCAAGACGCCAAGCGATACGTTTAAGCTCCTGTTGATAATACTGAACGGTCTGAACCATATTCATACCACCTTTCGATTTAGAAAAACAAGAACATGTGTTCTTATTTTTATGCACATTATAATCGATCCCCCTCTTTCTTCCAAGTCCCAAAAATAGAGTTCTAATCTCCTACCGCTTGAGTGTACAGCTGCTTGGCTGTTCTTTCTTGAATTTTCGCCATATCCTCGATGTAGAAAAATGTTTTAAAACTTTTTTTGTGTAATAGGTTGTAAAAAGAACGGTTAAAACTCCTTTATAAGTGAAAACAAATTCATAGCTCATTGCAAAAGGTACTATGAAATTGTTTCAAGGAACAACAAAAAAACATTGTAGGAGGATGAACATAATGAGCTGCAAACAAACCAATCTGCCTGTAGAAACTTTAACTGTACCGGGGAACATCAACATCGATATCGCTTCGGCTTCAAGAGGAGACGAACGACGTTTAATGGTGAGCGATAACCCCGAAACTCTGACTGCCGAGAGCTTCCCGGTTGAGTACGGAACACTGTGGCATGATGTTGTCCAAACATCAAAACGTTCCATGAAGCATCGTATATTTGGATGGCACTACAATCGCACGGGTGCTCCCGTTAAGTTGGGTGTTACGATTGAGAATAAAGACAAGGAACGGATTGAAGTACGTCATATTGAGAGAGATCTAATCCTCGGACCGTCTACGGTCAGCTGGATTATAGATGTTGGGCAATGCATTGCTAAATCCTGCCTTGGCGGAACACTTGACCGGATCAAGCCCGTTGATCATCACAAATTTGGAACTGGGGTTGCACTTATCGAGGAATTTATTGTAGAGGAGGATGTACTCGCGGGATTTATCTATGAGTTCACAGTGGAGCATGCGGATGGAAAGGGAAGTCAGGATTATGAGATTCGTACCGTCGCATCCAAACTGCTGGACAAGGATCTGCGTGAAATTACGACAGAGCCTGTACCTCCCCGCCCAGCGCCTCAAGCACATCCTCGCGGCAGCTGGACATTCTCTGAAACAGATGCCGTTACCCCTGTATACCGGATAGGACAAAGTGCGAACTACCGCACATGTGCAGGAACCAAGCTCACGGGAGAAGCGCCCGCTGACCTGCTGTTTACCGCCGAGAATAGTACATTGCCGAACTCACTGACGAATCGCGGACAATTTGGTGCTGTCTATCAGGTGACCATTCCCATTCTGAATGAGACGGACAGTGAAGCGTCCGTACGTATACGTGTCAATCCTCGAGGCGGGGCCTTTGCTGGAGCTGCCCTGATTGATGGCAAGACCTATGGAATTCCGCTGCTGCGTAACAACACCCAGCTCAGCCCGATCGCGGATATTACGGTTCCGCCGGGTGAGAGCTCCTACAGCTTCAAATACATGACGGCAGGCAGTGCAAGCACGCCGCTTGGCATCTACGTAACCACCATTGTCTAGCTCAATGTCTAAGTGTGCCGATCGACGCATCTGAACAGAGATCAACACATCTACGTTCAAGCACTGCTCTTCCTCAATAGAAATCCTCCCACACACAAAAAAACGTACCCGCTGGCCAGCTCCTGGCTCCTGCGGGTACGTTTTCTTAGTTTCTTTTCTGCATCTTACGATGCAGGGATAATAATTTTTTGTCCTATTTGCAGCTGGTGTACATTGTTTATTTTATTTGCCTTGGCGATTGCATTCCAATCAACGCCATATTTCAGACCAATTCGGTACAGGTTGTCCCCTTTCTTGATGACATACACCCGTTCCTTGCCCGCTTCCGGTTTCACAGGCTTAGGCTCCGGCTTCGGTGCTGGAGTTGTCGGTTTTGGTTTCGCCGGCGTCTCTTCCGCTTCCGGCTCTTGAGCTTCTGGAGCGGCCGTGTCTGTATCGCCTGATAAATCTAGGGAATACTTGCCGAAGCCATCCTTATTGTCACCAAGATAAGTCATTGCCCCGCTTAACTTCGCATCGGCAGTAACTATGCTGCTGGCTGCAGGAGAGGTATTGAAGATAATTTCCGGCGTACCGGATACCTTGGCGAATGACCAGTTTCCATCAGCAGACGGGTTAATCGTCTTGTTCTGTGCAATATAGTCAATAATGACTTGACGGCTCTCATCTGGAGCAGCCATAATAATACGCTTGCCGTCCGGATTTGCCAACTTGCTGGAGCCTGCACGATAGTTATTTGTCGCTACAATAAATTTTTGCTCAGGATCGATTGCTTTGCCTTCGTATTTCAGGTTCTTGATCCGGTTTGAAGAGGCACTCACGACGTTGCCTTTGCTGTCATATTTCGCTGGCTCCGTCACATCAATCTCGTAGGTTACACCATCAATGACATCATAATTGTATGTCGGGAAGTCAACATTCACGAGTTCCTGCTCTCCACTCTTAGATGGATCAATGGTATTGAACTGTCCTGCGGACCATTCCAGCCATTCCTTCACTTCTGCTCCAGTCAGCTCAACTGCATGAACGGTATTAGGGTATACATATAGGTCAGCGACATTCTTAATTGCGATTGTACCTGCCGGAATATCTGTATAATAGTCCGGGCCCATGCGTCCGCCTGCCTTAAATGGAGCCCCTGCGGACAGAACTGGAATTCCCTCATACTCTGTGCCTTTTAGCTTGTTCTCAACATACCATTTCTGTGCATTGGTTACGATTTGAATGGATGGATCATCCTGTACCAGTGCAAAATAACTCGTGATCGGCGCGGTCGTTTCCCCTACCGGACCTCGCACGTATTCCACAGTTGCTTCGTGTTCCGCTTGTACCGCTGCCGCTATTTCTTCATCTAATGCTGCAAGCGATTTAGCATTGGCTGAATCGTAGATTGGACGGGATACGGCTGCCGAATTGACGACCTCCCATTCTCCATTCACCTGCGTAAGCTCCAGATCAATGACTCCAAGATTATCTCCCCAAGCTCCCGGCTCAACGGCTGCGACACCATTAATCGTGCCTTTCTCCAGATCAACGCCATTCATTCCTTCAAAAGCAGCACTAGGGAATATCTTATGGGCATGTCCGAACAGAATCGCGTCGATACCTTCGACCTCACTTAGCGGAAGCACAGCGTTCTCCGCCATATCTGCTGGTGGATTCTCATCATAGCCCGTATGTGCCAGAGCTACGATCAGATCAGCCCCTGCCGCCTCAATCTCGGGTATGAACTTCTCAGCTGTTTTGACAATGTCCTTGGTGATGACTTTGCCTGTTAGGTATGCGCTGTCCCATTGCATAATTTGAGGAGTAACAAGACCGATGACCCCGACCTTGAGCGTGTGCTCCTTACCTGACTCATCCGTTACTTTCTTCTCAATAATCTCATACGGTTTATAATAATTCACATCATTGCTCTCATCCTTATCGCCGTCATCCTTGTAGATGTTAGCATTCACATAAGGGAAGTCTGCCCCTTTTAGCACCTGATCAAAAAACTCCAGTCCATAGTTGAACTCATGATTCCCAGGAGTTGCCGCATCATAATCAAGCAGATTCATTGCTTTATATACCGGATGGACCTCGTCCCCCTTCAGCGGCTTAACCTTGGCTACATAATCACCCAGCGGCGTGCCTTGAATGAGATCCCCATTGTCAAACAGCATGCTGTTCTTCGCTTCACCGCGTGCTTGCTTGATCAGCGTTGCCGTTCTTGCCAGACCATAGGTCTCAATAGCTTTATCCGTATAGTAATCATAGTCTATCAAGTTGGCATGAATATCTGTCGTTTCGAGAATACGAAGCTTAACCTTCGCGGCTTCCTCTGCGGAGACCGGTTGTCCTGGAATGGCAAAGAGCTGAAACAACAGGGCTGCCGTTGTCATCCCTGCCAATAATGTATTTCTCTTCTTCAAATGTACCCCTCCTGTATTAGGTCCTTCTTTACCCTTGCCACAGTTGCTGTTATCAAGCCTGACGACTGGAAGAAATAAACTGCTAAATGATATTTTATACCAATAATTAGATGTGTTAAAGAGAGAAGTTTTTGATCAGTGCACAATATTTATACTTATTTTTATGAAAAACACACAAAAATGACTTTATCCTACAACGAGTAAGTAATGTAATTTGACATCACGATGTCGGTTATTTATGTAATTTGTCCCTGTACCCCTATCCATCCTGAGTCATCATCAAACAAAAAGAAAAGCAAGAGAAGCTCCATACCGCCTCCCTTGCTCTTCCATCAATACTCATGGTTCTCTGCTGTTTAATGATCGCTGATCATACGACTCACCAGATTACGCTTCCCATACCTGCAATTCCTGACCCTTGCCCGTATACTCAATCCGTTTAGGCGTGATATCCAGGATGACGTAATTGGGATCATCAGGTCCTGTGAACCATTTTTCCATATTGTTATTCCACAGCTGCTTACGGAGTTCACCATTACGGCTCACTTCTGCTGTACCTTCGATCTCCAGCAGATCCTTCGTTCCACCTGATTCGTAGCCGAGCAGCAGGCTGACATTCGGATTATCCTCCAGTTCCTCTACTTTGTGGGTACAACGGTTGGTCGCCATATAAATGCTCAGACCGTCATTATAGACAGCCATATATCTCGCTTTCGGCTTACCGCCCTCCACCGTTGCAAGCGAGCAATACGGATTGTCCTCAATAGCTTGTATAATATGTTGTTCCAGATCTGTTTTATTCATCGCACTTCAGGTCTCCTTTCAAAAATACACTCTATTATTAGTGTACCCTGCTCCTGAAAGTTGAACCCATGGATTATATAAGTAAAATCTATTGAACAGGAAGGAGTCTCTCTCGATTTCCCATGTAAGGACGGAGCGCCTTCGGTATATAAATGCTGCCATCCTCCTGCTGGTGATTCTCGAGAAGTGGAATCAGGATTCTTGGCGAGGCCACGGCCGTGTTGTTCAATGTATGGCAATACCTCAGATGACCTTCGTTATCCCGATAGCGGATATTAGAGCGGCGTGCCTGAAAATCATGCAGGTTCGACGACGAATGCGTCTCCCCATAGCTGACCCGGCTAGGCATCCAGGTTTCAATATCGTACTGTTTATATGTCTTTTGCGACATATCGCCTGTGCACACTGCCACGACCTGGTATGGAAGCTCCAGCGCCTGAAGCAGCTCTTCTGCGTAGCCCGTTATTTCCTGGAGCACCTGCTCCGACACCTCCGGATCAGCCTCTGTTAGTACGACCATCTCTACTTTGGCAAACTGGTGCACCCGATAGAGCCCGCGCACATCACGTCCTGCAGAGCCTACTTCGCTCCGGAAGCTTGTCGATACGGCCGCAAGCCGAACGGGTGCTGCCACATCAATGACCTCCCCTGCATAATACGAGATGAGCGGAACCTCTGAAGTACCGATCAGAAATTTGTCCTCTCCTGCAAGCTCATAAGTCTGGTCTCGACCAGTTGGAAAAAATCCTGTGTTCTCCAGCGCCTCTTCCCGGACCATGATCGGCACCTCCATCGGCACGAAGCCGTGCTTCATCACGATATCCAGCGCAAGCTGCTGAACGGCGCGATGCAGCAGGACTCCGTCTCCCTTTAAATAGTAGCTGCGCGAGCCGCCAACCTTGACGCCACGTGGAGCATCAATGAGCTCATGGAGCTCTCCAAGTTCCATATGGTCCTTGATCGGGAACAGAGGATCACTGACCTCTCCGACCTGTCTTACAATGACATTATCCTTATCGCTCTGTCCTCTAGGCGTGTCAGGAGATACCATATTCGGGACGAGCAGCCGCAGCGCATTATAACGTTCCGTCACTTCGGCTAGCCTTGCTTCTGCTTTTTCAATCTGCCCATTCAACTGCCGCACTTCTTCACGGGCCGCTGCTGCCTCCTCCCGATTCCCCTCTCTCATCAGCTGTCCTATTCTCTCCGAATCCATATTTCGCTGTTGCCGGAGCTTCTCCACTTCCGTAATCAGCTCTCGACGTACATCATCACACGTCAGCAGCTCGTCTATAGATACGTCTATCTTCTTCCAATCCGCTGCTTCCTGAACCTGTACAGCATGGTCCCTTATCCATTTCATATCCAGCATTGTCGTCACCCCTAAGTTAATTTGGTCAAGCTAAAAAAAGCATAGAGCGCCCTCATCCGTTGGGACGAGGAGCGCTCTATGCTCGCGGTGCCACCCAATTTATTGAAGCAGACCTCATGCGGTCAGCATTAGGTTCCACTTCAATCACTTTGGTTCCGCGATAACGGGCGGTGCCGATTAACTTAGGGGAAGGCTAGCGCCTTCCCTTGGCGAGAATACCTCCGAGTTGGATGCTCTTCACAGGCATTTTTTCACGTTTTCAATTAAAGGTATTATAATTTAGACATTTCCATATGACAATGATTTTATTCTTGATTATGCTGTACTTTCCAGCCAAGGAGGGCTATAATTAGCTTCTGAAATGTCCTAAACTTCATATTCAACCTCAAGGGGTGCTGGGTTAGCCGGCTGAGATAGTATCCGTGAAAGCGTGTTAGATACGTACCCTTTAAACCTGATCTGGGTAATGCCAGCGTAGGAATGGAGAGAATTCGAGTGTGCTGTTCTATTTTACTGACAGCCCTTAGCCCTTACGTCTGCATGCGTCCCTTATCCGGGACGCTTTTTTTATTATGGTCGCAAGAATGCCATTGCACTCTATCCGATCTCCCTTATCAGTATGGCTGTCAAGGAAGCCTCAATTGAAATTATAGGAGTTATTATGGAAATTTCGTCAAGAATAGGGGTAATTGAAAAGGAGAGAGAAACGTGTACAAAAAGTTAGGAATGTTGTTGCTGGCGGTACTCATGATGATCATCACTGCCTGCGGCAATAGCGGCACATCGAATGAGGAATCTGGTGCAGGCGCGGAGGAGCCGGCAGCGAGCGATAGCCTCCGCGACATCAAGGTCGTCCTGGACTGGACGCCAAATACGAATCATACCGGCTTATATGCTGCAGTAAGTCAAGGCTTCTACGAGGAAGAAGGTCTGAATGTCGAGATTATTCAGCCCGGCCAGGCCGGTGCAGATACGATGGTCGCTTCCGGAGAGGTGCCTTTTGGCGTAAGCTATCAGGAAGGGGTCACCCAAGCACGGACACAAGGCGTGCCGATCGTATCCATTGCTGCTGTCATTCAGCATAATACTTCCGGCTTTGCAGCTCCTGCTGACCGTAATATTGAATCTCCGAAGGACTTCGAGGGTAAAACCTATGGAGGATGGGGCAACCCAATTGACTCAGCGGTTCTTGATACAATTATGGGTCTCGAAGGTGCGGATGTAAGCAAAGTGAACAATATAAACATGGGGGATGCAGATTTCTTCACCGCAACGAAGCGAGACATCGATTTTGCCTGGATCTTCTACGCCTGGACGGGTATTGAAGCCGAGCTTCGCGGGGAACCGATCGATATGTTCTACGTTAAAGACTATTCCGAGAAGCTGGATTACTATACACCTGTACTTATTACGAATGAGGCAACCATTGACGAGGATCCGGAGCTGGTCAAAGCCTTCATGCGCGCAACGACCAAAGGCTATGAATATACAATTGATCATCCGGAGGAAGCCGCGGCGATACTTAGCGAGGCCGTGCCTGACCTCGATAAAGAGCTTGTGCTTGAGAGTCAGAAATGGCTCAGTCCGAAATATCAGGATGATGCCGCTCGCTGGGGCGAGCAAAAAGCAGAGGTATGGCAGAACTATTCCGACTGGATGGTTGAGCACGAGCTGCTGGACCAGCCACTGGATGTCGAGAAAGCTTTTACGAATGAATTTCTGCCACAACAATAATTACTGAAGAAAGCGTTGGTGACCCATATGGCTCAAACATTGCTAAGTATTCAAGTCATTCCGAAGACACCGAATGGAGAAGATTCGATCCCTTATGTAGACCGTGCCATTGAAGTGATACAGCAATCCGGGGTGAAATATCAGGTCCATCCCCTTGAAACGACGCTGGAGGGCGAGCTTCCTGAGCTGCTCCAAATTGTGCAGAGAGTTCATGAGGTACTCGTTGAGGCTGGCAGCCCGAGCATTATTTCACAAATCAAGATTGCCCATTACCCAAGCGGAATCAGCATGGAAGGACTAACGGAGAAGTATCCATCATGAAGCGTGTTGTAAGAAGTGTGCTGCCGCCTGTCGCGGCGGTCATTCTCTTTTTGGCGGTATGGCAAATAGCCGTGCCGCTTTTTCACATTGAGAAGTGGATTCTGCCAAGTCCTGTTGATATTACCCGTGAAGCAGCTGCACAGGCTGCAAGTCTTACTGAACATACTTGGGCGACTGTACAGCTCACCCTGCTCGGCTTCGGCATTGGTGCTGCCATTGGTCTTCTGACAGCCATGGTGCTGCATCTGGTTCCATTTATGAAAACGGCCCTTTATCCATTGCTCATTCTTAGCCAGAATATACCTACGATTGCACTCGCACCGCTTCTGATGATCTGGTTCGGATTCGGTCTGCTGCCCAAGATCATCGTTATTACACTGGTCTGCTTCTTTCCGATCGCAGTATCTGCTATGGACGGACTGATGCAAACGGACCGCGCGATGCTGAGCTACATGAGAATGGCCGGGGCCAGCAAGGGGCAAATCTTCCGCAAGCTGGAAGTGCCTCACGCGCTCCCGTCCATCTTCTCAGGTCTCAAGATCGCAGCCACCTACAGCGTCATGGGTGCAGTCATTGCCGAATGGATCGGGACAGACAAGGGCATCGGCTATTATATGATGCTGCAAAAATCGGCCTATCGGACAGATCGGGTATTCGTCGCCATGGCTATCATCGTTCTCTTGAGCCTGCTCCTCTTCGCCATCATCGCTATGCTGGAGAGAGCGCTCGTCCGCTATAAGACAGATGATCATAGAAAATCGGGTTCATAAGACGGTTTGAGTCGATGAATCTTGATCCAATTACGAAAGGAGGATATCCTAATGCATCCTTTATTAGAAGTGTCAGACATCCGCTTATCATTTCGTCAGAGAAAGCAGCAACTTCATGTCCTTGATCACATATCACTTACGGTCGGCCAGGGTGAATTCGTCTCGATTATCGGACCCTCGGGCAGTGGAAAGAGCTCTTTATTTCAAATCATTGGCGGACTTCTACAGCCCGATGCAGGAACAATACGCCTGGATGGAGAAGTGGTAACAGGAACTCGTGGCAATATCAGCTATATGCCACAGCAGCCAGCCCTGCTCCCATGGCGGACCATCGCGGATAACATCAAGCTCGGCAGCGAGGTTGCCCCTGCTAAATTCCGCAGCAGACAAGGAGCAGATGACGACATTACCACGCAGCAATGGATTACTAAGGCTGGTCTGAGCGGCTTTGAAGATATGTATCCGCACAAGCTGTCAGGTGGAATGCAGCAGCGGGCTGCCTTTTTACGCGCGCTTTTAAGTCCACAGGAGCTTATGCTGCTCGATGAGCCGTTCAGTGCGCTGGATGCACTGACGAGAAGCGAGATGCAGGAGTGGCTGCTCGGAATATGGGAGCAATCGAAGCGTTCAGTGCTATTCATTACGCATAATATTGAAGAAGCGCTTCTGCTCTCAGATCGGATCTATGTATTTTCAAATCGCCCGGCAAACGTACTCCATGAGGTGAAGGTTCCATTCGTCCGTCCAAGACAGGAAGCGTTGACAGAGGACCCCCAATTCCTCCGCTTGAAGCGTGAAATATCTGAATGGATGCGGGAGGAAAGACGTAAACAGCCGGTGACTGCCGGCTCTTATCCGAACACGAAGTAAATCAAGCTAGGAGGTGATAAAGTAATGCAGCAGTCTGAAGAGGATTTAGCGCCTGTCATTGACTCGCATATTCACCTGGACCAGTATGAAGACGAGAAGCAGCCCTTGCGTCTGTCGTTCGCACAGCATCAAGTGGAGGCTGTAATTGCTGTATCCACCCATCTTGTCTCCTGCCAGAGAACGGAGAAATTAGCGGCCTCCTCTCCTTCAGTGATCTATCCTGCGTATGGATATCATCCTGAGCAGCCCGTCCCTTCTGAGTCGGAGCTAACAGCATTATTTGAGTGGATGGAAGAGCATCTGAACCACATGATCGCCGTAGGTGAAGTCGGCCTGCCCTACTACACGAGATTGGAAGCCGAAGCCGATGGTAAGTCTCTGGAGATGCAGCCTTACATCGATATGCTGGACAAGTTCATCGGGTTCGCCAAGAAGCACGATAAGCCGATCATTCTGCATGCAGTCTATGAGGATGCAGACATTGCCGTCGAGCTCTTGGAGTCTCATCGCTATGCCAAAGCGCATTTCCACTGGTTCAAGGGTGCAGAGCACACAGTCATGCGCATGGCGAAGAACGGATATTTCATCTCTTTTACACCAGACATCGTATATGAAAAAGAAATTCAGGATCTTGCCAGCATCTATCCTCACGAACAGATTATGGCAGAGACTGACGGCCCATGGCCTTTTGAAGGCCCTTTTGCTGCGCATAAAACACATCCCCGCATGGTCAAGGACGTAATCCGCGCTTGGTGTGATGTTACAGGAATGAAGCTGCAGGCAGCATTTGATTTATTTTATAACAATACCAAACGCTTCTATGGCATTTGAGACCCAAGTAGAAACAAGTCATGCATCTTACATATCAGCCTGCCCCTGAGGATTCAGGGGTTTTTTCAGCTTCATGCTGAAATGATCTTCTACATCTCTTTGTCCATTTCGTTCTCGTAATTCCCCTTTTCATGCAGCCATTATTTGAACTATTGTCGTAAACGCAGGAAAGAATTAAAATTTGAGAGCATGCAGCATATTGGCACAAGAAACAGCTGAAGGAATGGACCGTAACACATGCTCCGCTCACTTCCGTCTGATCTTATTCCATTTTGTCGCCTTCAAAAATGTAAGCACTTTCAAAAAATGAAAGGAAACGTGGATTATATGCTGGGCTCCCGTTACTTTAATACACTTCGCAGCCAAATATTTATAGGTTCTTTGATCGTTATGCTGCTCGTTCTCGGCTCCATCGCACTTATCGTATACAACCAAATATCTGTACTCCTCCGCAGCAACGCAGAGAGCCATATTCAGCAGACCGCTGTTCAGGCATCCGGCAAGCTGGATGTCCTTCTGAATCAGATTGAGAACTGGACATCCCAGGTGGCAACCGATGCCACTGTTCAGCGTGATCTGGCACTTGAGGCCGCAGGGCAGCACATCAGCTTCTCACAGCGGCAGCAGCTGCAGGAGGAGGTTCGCAAGCTTGAGGCGTATGCCACATCGATTCGTTCTATTGAAATATATACTGCCGATTATCGCAGAATGCTTCCGCTTGATGATGCGGAGCTTGATGATCGTGTGCCTGCGGGATGGATTACGAGGACGGATGAGGCTGAAGGCCGGCTTGTGTGGTTTGGCATTGATGCCAGAGATCCGGCCAGCGTTGTTGCCATTCGAAATATACGAATTATTAATCAATCCTACCAGGCGGCAGGATATGTCGTTGTTCGTATTGATAAGAGCTTCTTCCAGCTCACAGACAATGACTCCGGGAAGCTTGAATTCCTGAATTTGTTTGATCATGAAGGGAAGCCGATCTCCCTCGCAGCTATGCCAGGGGTGAGTCCTGATATCCATCTTCGGGAGCTGCAGTCCTCTGTAGAGCTGGATGGTGAGCCTTATATCACGGTTGAGCGGCAATCCGAGAAGACCGGCTGGAATCTCGTCATCTTGTCTCCTGCCGATTATCAGGCAGAGGGGATCAGCCTGCTACTCACCGTTATGATAGTTTCCGTGATCGGCGGGGCTTTGCTGTTCGTCATCCTCTCCTTCTTCCTGTCGACGATGATTACACAGCCCATTCTGAATATGATTAAGGTGATGAGGACCTCTAAGTTCGGCACGCTCAAACCTAGTAAGGTCACTTCCGCTACGCTTGAAATTCAAGAGCTAAGCAACACATACAATCAGATGGCGGACCGAATGAATGAGCTTGTTGAGGTCGTATATCAGAAGGAGATCCTGCAGAGCCGCACGGAGCTCAAAGCGCTGCAATCGCAGATTAATCCACACTTCCTGTTTAACACGCTGGAGGCACTGTACTGGGCTCTCGATGAAAAAGGAGAAGAAGAGCTTGGCGAGGTCGTCATTGCGATGTCCGGTCTGTTCCGGTATGTCATCAGCCGGGGCGATGATGACGAGTGGGTAACGATTGATGATGAGCTCAGCCATGTAGAACGTTATCTAACGATTATGGATATCCGCATGGGAGACAGACTCTCCTGGAGGATCACTTGTGACGAATCCATGAGATCTGTGCCGATCCCCAAGCTGCTGATCCAGCCGCTCGTGGAAAATGCCATTCTTCACGGACTGGAACAGCAAGTCGGTGCGGGAAGCATTGAAGTTCTCGTTGCTCCCTCCGACCGTGCGGGTTATATCGATGTCATGATCAAGGACAGCGGCCCCGGCATGAGCGAAGCGAAGCTTCGCTCCCTGTACACGGCTATGGAGGGGGGGCATTCCGCTTCCTCTAAGGGAACGGGCATCGGCATTGCCAACATCTACAGGAGACTAAAGCTCAGCTACAACCGGGAAGGAAGCGGACTTCACATTGCCAGCGATTTAGGCATAGGCACGGTTGTTACAATGACGATACCCAATGAACCAGGAGGTACTTTTTATCATGAAAAAGATACTTATCGTGGATGATGAGCCCAGAACGAGAGAAGGGATTCGCAAAACACTGGAATCCTGGTCTTCCGGGCAGCATGAGATTGAGACCTCGGCCAGTGCGGTGGAAGCCCTCGAGCGGCTTAAGATCAATAACGCGCATCTCGTCATTACGGATATTCGCATGCCCGAGATCAGCGGACTTGATCTGATTGAGCAGATTCATGACTCCCCTGTTCCACCCGTTGTCATTGTCATCTCAGGTCATGCTGAATTCGATTATGCACAGCGAGCGCTGAAATATGGTGTGGTGGAATATTTGCTCAAGCCGATTGACAAGAAGAAGCTGGTTTCTGCTGCAGAGCTTGCTCTTCAGCGTTATGAGGATCAGAACCAGATTAAGAAGATGAAGAAGCTCGTCGATCCGAAACTGATGGCGACCACGCAGGAAGAGCGCCAGTACAGCCTCCCTGTCCAGGAAGCGATTGATTATCTGGAGCAGCATTTGCATGAATCTGTCTCCTTACGCGATCTATCGGAGGTGCTCCACATGAACACAAGCTACCTGAGCGCCTTATTCAAGGAACAGACCGGGCTTACATTCAGTGATTATCTGACACGCAAGAGGCTTCAGCGGGCCAAGGAGCTGCTGCTAAATACCAGGCACTCTATCAATGAAATATCGGAGATGGTTGGATACCAGACCCCCAAATATTTTGTGAAAGTGTTCCGAACCGCCGAAAATGTAAGCCCCGGGAGATACAGACAGCACATGCTGGAGGGTTCAGAGGAAAAGATCCAATAAAAGTGGTATTTAACCCAAAACCTGTTACGTTATGCGCTTACAAAAGCTTTGCTACAATTCAACATAGAGACAAATAAAGCGGTTTCAATAACCGACTTAGATCATAAAGCAAAGGGGATGTAAACGTGTTTAAGACAAAAAAGAAGTGGTCATTCATGGCTGTGACTCTCTGCTGTGCTATCGCACTTGCAGGCTGTGGAAACAGTGAATCCGGCGGTAGTGCAGAAGGAACAGATGGCGGAGATAAAACAACGATTAATTTCATGCACTTGTGGCCGGAAGGCGTGTCTGCCGGACAGAACAAGATCGTAAATCAAATCATAGAAGACTACCAGACAGAGAACCCGGATATCACCATCAAGACAGAGGTTCTCGATAACGAGCAATACAAGAATAAGCTTAAGGTCCTCTCTGCTTCCAATGAATTACCCGATGTCGGCATTACTTGGGCAGCAGGCTTCATGACACCTTACGTCGAAGGCGGATTGTTTACCCCTATTGATGATCTGCTTGACGGCGAGCTGAACGGCAAGTTCGTAGAAGGAACGACCGAAGCCTTCAACATTGACGGCAAGACGTACGGACTTCCACTGGAGTTTAATATTACACCTGTGTTCTATAACAAAGCGATCTTTGAGCAGTATGGACTCGAGACTCCGCAAACCTATGAAGAACTAAAGGCAATCATTTCGACCCTTACCGAAAATGGAGTAGCTCCGATTGCACTGGGGAATAAGGACCGCTGGACGGGGTCACTGATTTATATGTTCCTTGCTGAACGCTTTGGCGGACAAGAAGCACTCGCCAGCGCCATTAATGGAGAAGGCTCCTTCACAGACGAAGGCCTGACAAAAGCGGCGGCAGAAGTACAGTCCCTTGTAGACAGCAATGCATTTATTAAAGGCTTTAACGGCCTGTCTAATGAAGAAGCCAAATCAGAGTTCCTGAACGGCAATGCAGCCATGTACATCATGAGCACATGGGAGCTTCCTAATTTTACAACGAATGAAGAAATTCCGCAGGAGTTCCGCGACAGCGTAGGATTCTTCAAGTTCCCTGAAGCCGAAGGCGGTAAAGGAAATGTGGACAGCTGGGTTGGCGGCCCTGGGGTTGGACTCTTCGTGTCGGAGAATTCAGAGGTCAAGGATGAAGCGAAGAAATTCGTTGAATACTTTGTATCCCAATGGGGTGAGCAATCCGTAACCGGTGCAGGCGTAATTCCTGCAACCAAGGTTGATACAGCATCACTTGAGCTTCCTCAGCTGTATATCGACCTGTTCAATGAAATGAACAAAGCAACCAGCATCACCTTGTATGCCGATGTGCAGATGCAGGCATCTGCTGCAGAGACGCATCTGAATCAAATCCAGGCATTGTTCGGCAAGGCCGTGACTCCTGAAGTATTCGCGGAAGAGCATGACAAAGCCATTTCCGGAAACTAACCAAACACAGCTTAGAATAATCATAACAGGTGAACTGGCCCGGTCCTGTACCGGGTCAGCTCGTTATATAACGGAAAGGAGTTTGATTCCTATGGACAAAGTGATGTCTAACAAGAAAATCATTGCCCTATACGTGCTTCCAGCCCTGCTGCTGATCTTAACGCTTGTATATATTCCGATCATCTTGACCGGCTATTATGGTCTGCATGAGTGGAACGGCATTGGTGCCATGAAATTTATTGGATTCGATAATTATGCTAATCTGCTTCAAGATAAAACGTTTTGGGATAGTGCCTGGCACTCCCTGCTGCTTGCGATATTCTCCGGCCTGAGTCTCCTTGTCTACTTGGCTGTGGCGATGGTCGTGGCGGGACGCATCAAAGGAGCCAATCTATTCCGCAAAATTTATCTTGTGCCAATGCTCCTGTCATCGGTTGCAATTGCACAGCTATGGCTTCGGATGTACCATCCAACAAACGGTGTCATTAACAGCTTCTTAACCTCTATAGGCATTGATAACCCTCCTGCATGGCTGGCAGAGCCTTCACTTGTACTGATTGCGCTCTTCATCCCGATTCTGTGGCAGTATGCAGGTTTTTATATCTTGATCTACTACTCTGCACTGAAGAATATCCCTACTTCACTTGAAGAAGCGGCCAAAATTGACGGTGCTACCGGAATTCAAATTGCACTAAGAATCAAGCTTCCGCTCATTATGGAAGTGATCAAGGTTACCATCGTGCTTTCTCTAGTCGGTTCCCTTAAATATTTCGATTTGATCTACGTCATGACAGGCGGCGGACCCAATGGTTCTAGTGAAGTTATGGCCTCCTATATGTACAGTGAGGCGTTCAAATCCTACGACTTCGGCTACGGCAGTGCCATCGGCTTCTTCCTGCTCATTATCTGTCTTGTCGTGACCTGGATCATTCGTAAGCTGACAGCGACGAAAGATACGATTCAATACTCATAAGGAGGTAACCTTCATGATGCACACATCTGCTCAGATCGGCGGTACCGTAAAGTCCGGGTCCAGCATACTGAGAAAAATCGGCTATGCGCTGCTGTACATTATTCTCATCGGCGTGGCCGCATTTCAGCTGTTCCCGCTGCTATGGCTGCTGCTCTTCTCGCTTAAAAATAATCAGGAGGTCTTCAACCTGCCTCCCCTATCCCTCCCGCAGAATCCGAAGTGGGAGAACTACGCAAAGGTATGGAATTCAGGTAATATTGATGTATACTTCTTCAACAGTGTATGGATAACGGTTGCGGCAACGGTCATCACCGTCGTGCTTGGAAGCCTGGTGACCTTCGCGATTACACGGATGAAATGGAAAGGCAGCTCTCTTGTGCTCGGCCTGTTCATGGTTGCCATGATGATTCCCGTTCACTCCACGCTGATTCCTTTGTTCAGCATGTTCAACAAGGTGGGTCTGACCGACCATCCGCTGTCACTGGTGCTCTCCTATGTTGCATTTAATATGCCGATCACCATCATGATCCTGTTAGGCTTCTATTATGCGCTGCCTAAGGAAGTGGAAGAGGCTGCTATCATTGACGGCTGCAGCGTGAACCGTATGTTCTTCCGCATTGTGCTGCCAATGACAAGCTCGGTTATTGCAACGACAGGCATTATTAACATGATCTATAACTGGAATGAGTTCATCTTCGTCAACACCTTTATCAGTTCAGATCATTACAAGACGCTTACGGTAGGCGTGCAGAACTTTATTGGACAATACACGACAGATTGGGGAGCCATCGGCGCTACGCTGATGATCAGCATTCTGCCCATCCTCATAGCCTATATGTTCCTTAGCGACCGGATCGTGGAAGGTATGGCGGCAGGAGCAGTAAAAGGTTAACGGTGAGTTTTAAAAAAGCTCCGAACCCTTCCGCATGGTGTTCATCCCATGCGAGGTGTTCGGAGCTTTTTTATGACTGAAGATATTATGAAATAGATTCGCTCTTATAGATAAAGTAATCAAAATCAGCTGGCAGGCTCTGTCCCGACGTATCCTGGCTGCGCATGCCGACGAACGCTCCTGTGAAGAAGCCGCCGCCCTGAATGTAATCATCAGACAGCTTATGAGATTGGAATTGCACCGGAATGGTCGTCCAGTCCTCTCCATTCCAAGAATAGGAGTACTCATAAACGTCATATTTTACATCTACACGGAGGTATACGTATTCTACCTCATCTGGAATGACAATTTCATTCCCCTGCAAAGGCTGGGAGAAGGAGAAGTTATCGCAAGCGACGAGCTCGAGGATTCTTCCCTTCTCCTCGTTCCATGTGATCTGGCAGGAAGTCCAGTTCTGCGTATTGTAATAGTTGCTGAGTCCTGCAGACTGCTGGAATGTCGTCGGATTAAATGCCACCTTGGTCTCTGCTGTGAACCGGAAGTGCTGCCAGCGTCTCGCGATAAATGCCTGTGTGAACTTCGATGAGAACGACTCTTTGCCGTACAGTCTTAAATGTCCCGGACGATCTGTGAGTGACATAATCTCACTTCCGAGCGGAATCCGCAGGCTTTGGAAATGCAGGTTCAGCACTTCGCTGTCAAAATCGTCCTTCTCCGGGAAGTCCGGACCCCAAATGACCTCTTCCATATTCGGCCCTTCAATCTGAAGCGAAGGCTGGTTGCCGCCGACTACGTAAGGCCATCCATCTCTCCATTCGAGACGCTGAATCGCAGTTTCGCGGCCGAGCGGACAGTATCCTCTTGGATCAAGCAGCGGTTGTCCTTCTCTCGAGAGTGGTCTGCCGGTCAGATGCACCAGGAACCATTCATCTGTATGGGTATGCACGATCGAGGAATGTCCTGCCTTCTGCAAAGGATTGCGCGGATGAGCAAAGGAAGATATAAGCGGGTTCTCCGGATGCACCTCATAAGGACCACGCAGGTCTTTGGAACGCGCAAGTGTCGAGCAGTGATCATACTTCGTTCCGCCTTCTGCCGTGAGCAGGAAGTAAGTACCGTCAATTTTGTATAAATGCGGAGCTTCTGTCAGCTTAATGTCGGTTCCCTTAAAAATAATCTCAGATTTGCCAATAAGCTTCTGCTGCTCAGGATCATATTCTTGAAGCGCGATACCATAGAAAGGGTGATTCGAGGCCCGTTGATCCCATACCATGTTAACCAGGTACTTCTTGCCATCCTCATCATGGAATAACGACGGGTCAAAGCCGGAGCTGTTCAGGTAGATCGGCTCAGACCACTCTCCATCAATCGTGTCACAGGTTACCAAGTAGTTATGGGAATCCTTCCACTGCCCCTCTGTCACTTTGACATCGGTGTAGATGAGCCAGAATTTGTCGTCATGATAGGACAATGCAGGTGCCCATATCCCTCCAGAGTCGGGATTACCCATCATATTCAGCTGACTCAAGCGATTAAGCGGTCTTGATACAAGTCTCCAGTTCTTAAGATCTCTTGAATGGTAGATTCCCACACCAGGAAACCACTCGAATGTCGATACGGCAATATAATAGTCATCCCCGGCACGGCAAATGCTTGGGTCCGGGTTAAATCCCGTCAAGATCGGGTTCTGGATTGTAGCCATCGATTATGCTCCTTCTCATTACGGTCCATGCTGTTGTTTCTATAGTTATCATTTACCCAACTTATTCAGCATGATATTCCCCGTATATTTTTAGTAGTATGCTATAATCATAGCAAGGTTTATCTCGTTTACCCATATCCAGAAGAGGTCACAATTTATCCAAATCGAGCAAATAAAAATCAAATTATAAAGAAGGTTAAGAAGGTGAATCCAGCATGAACAATAGCAACGAACGCAAAAACGAGCAGCCCAAACATCGGCTCAAGTTTCCGGCGGCAGAGCTTGGTCAGGACGAGCACAAGCGCACGGAATTTATGCTGCCGGATATGAATTCTACATTCCGTGTCTTTGCCGCCCATTACCGCACTGTAGACTCCAATTGGAGTTACCCTGCTCATTCGCATCCCTTTTTCGAGGTTAACCTCGTTCTATCCGGATCACAGCGTATGAAGGCAAACGGGCAGCCTTACCTTCAGCAGCCCGGCGACTTGATGCTGCTCATTCCTGGTGAGGAGCATGAGAGCTATGCAGCTTCTGCACAGGGAATGACCTATTATTGCATTCATTTTGACGTGGATGAGCCTGCATTCAGAGAGCTGCTATGTGCCCGAAGCGGTCCTTTCTTTGATTCGGGAAGTGAACTCAGCAAGCAGATCCGGCCTGCACTGGACAAGCTTATTATGCTTACTCTGGATGAAGCGGGTATGCGTGTACAATCACGAATGATGATCCTCTCGGCCTTGTTCGAGCTGTTTGGGGCACTCAGTCATGTGCTGTCCCAGGAAGAACACAGTACGCCTTCGCAGATTAACCCGACTGCGTCTTACGTAGCCTCCAGACTGGAACAGATGGTAGGAGATATTGAGAATGAGGATGGGGATGCCTTGGCGCATGATACCGTGGAGTCCATCGCTCAGGAGGTCGGCTATAGCACATCTTCGGTGAATCGGATGTTTTCCCGTGCGTTTGGCTTATCGCCAAGACAGTATATGTCCATGTTAATTCTTAAGAAAGCCAAGCTGCTGCTGATGGATCCCGATCTGTCCATCGAGGAGATCTCGATGAAGCTGGGATATAAGAACATCGCTCACTTCAGCAGACAATACAAGCGGTGGACGGATGAATCGCCCAGCCAGTTCCGTGCAAGATTTCATAAATAGGACAATAAATTGGCATACCGACCGTAGTAACTAATAGAAGGCACGCATTACAACTCAGAATTGTTCATTATAAAAAAGACACTGTCCGTTTAACGCAGGGACAGTGTCTTTGGTTCGAAGTATATACTTAACGCTTCATAAAGCCCTTGCTCTCAAGAAATGCCTTCAGCTGCAAGCGGGCAGGCTGCGTCAGACGCTTCGCCATCATTTCAGACCACGTTGCGGTCTGCTTGCCGGAGGAACGTTCTTGCATATAAGACGATAGTGTCTTGTCGTATTCCTTGACCTGTACCCTGGTCTCTTCACGGTCATATCCGTTCTTGTGAAGCACTGCAGGCAGCGGCAGGCGGGGCCGAAGCAGCGGCTCCTGATCCGGAACACCAAGGCACATACCGAACACGGGATATACCAGCTCAGGCAGACCCAGCAGATCAGCAACCTCGGCAATTTGATTGCGAATGCCTCCAATATATACGATACCGAGACCGAGTGACTCGGCTGCAATCGCTGCATTTTGTGCAGCAAGCGCGACGTCAATCGTCGCCACCGTATAATTCTCCGTCGTATCCTCATAGGTCTCCTCGCCAGCTGCCTCCGAAACGGCCGCTTCGCGAAGTCGATACAAATCGGCACACCAGACAAGGAAGACCGGACATTCCTGAATATAGGCCTGGTTGCCGGCAAGCGAAGCCAGCTCATTTTTCAAGCCTGAATCTGTGACGGCGATAACGCTGTAGGCTTGCACATTACTGGATGAGGAAGCCATTTGAGCCGCAGCAATGATCGTGTTAAGCTGCTCATCCGTGACAGGCTCATTTTTGTATTTACGGATCGAACGATGATTCATTAACAGGTTAATCGTATCATTCACGACTTCTTTCACTCCGTTTTCTATATAAATTTTCATAGGCGATAGTTACGTCTTTAAGTCTACTCCCTTGCCGGGACCCTTTCAAGGCAGGCCCCGGCCGTTCATATAAGCCTTTGATCACTCTGCATCACAATGATTATACAATTCCCGGTGCGGACAAAAGAATCGCGGCAATAAACACCAGCTGGAGCAATGTTCGGACAGGCAGTGTTGGAACGGGCCGCCCGCCAATCGTTAGCCTTTCATTCGCAGCCTTCATGTTGGCGGGGAACATGGCAGCCAAGAGTACGACCAAGCAAACCGCCGCCAGCGTAGAGAGAGCGGGAATTACGAGTCCAATTGCACCTGCGATTTCCAGCAATCCGGTAATTGTCACTACCCACTCCGGCTTTGGCACCCAGCTTGGCACCATCCTGACGAGATCACCACGCTTGCTCCCCCAATGGGCAGAAGCCCCGAGCAGAAGCATGATGCCGGATGCTGCCTGAAGGGCATGCTGCCAGCTGTCGAAGTAATCCCACCCTGCCAATCCTAAACATCTCAAGACGATGAATGAAACAATAAGAGCATAAAAAGGTATCATACCCAGCTCCACTCCTTTTCATGATTCATATCAATTGATAATTATCCGACAGCTAATCCCTTTTCAACATGCTCTGGATCAACGATGTAAAATCATCCGCTCTGAACAACCCCGGAGCAATTCCAGGAATAGACGACCGCAGTCGTTGGCCGAGTGAAATAAGCACCAGCAGCTCTGCCATCCGGTTGGCATCGACCGAATCGTGAATGACGCCTGCTTGCTGCCCGGTAACTATCCACTCCCGGGAATAGCGGAATGTCTGCTCATAAAAAGCCTGCAGCACCTCCGCAACCGCCGGCTCCTGCTCCTTGCCCAGCAAATACATCAGAATTTGGTTCGTTACGTTTTTTCCGTCCTCGAGTGCAGGAAAACTTTCCGCTATGCGGCTCATCGGCCCGTCAAACGTCTTCCCCCGCTCCTCTACTTCAGCCTCAAAACGGGCATGTGTTTCAGCCACAGCCTCCTGCAGAACCATTGCAAAAATTTCATCCTTCGTTTTTACATAATGGAAAATTGCCCCCTTGGATAGCTGTGAACGCTCCATGATGTCCTTCATTTTAATCGTCTCACACCCTTGCTCCCGCACAAGCTCCTTCGTTGCATCCAGCAGATTCCTGACCGTTTGCCTCTTCCGTTCCTCCTGTTTCACTGGCTTCCTCCTAATCGTTACACTGTAATTATTTGGTTATGATCTTATTATAAAAACCGACCATCGGTTTGTAAATTGTTTTTTCATGCACGTTTATCTTTGATTGTATTCCCCCACAAAGGAGCCTCCGCACTGTGGAGAACCAGCTGACCGAATAACCTCTGTCTTAAGCGTAAGTAGAATGAGCAAGGAGGCTTGTTTTTCATGGATGATCTCTCCCTTCTTCAAGTATCTTCCGATATGCTTATCCGATTCTTAAGATTAAAATGAAATTGCTGATCAGGTTGAATCAACCGCCTGTTGTAGTCCATGCCTCTTCTGAGGAGAGGCAGCGTACAACCGAAGGTACCCATACCCCAGCGAGTGTTTACACGCAGAGCGACTTTTGGCTTTGGATGCTCTGTTTTCACTTCGAGAAAATGCTTCGCATCCAAAACAACCCGGAGCGTGGCAGGCAATACAGGAGCGACTGGAACTTTTTGCGCGATTCCTAAGTCTAATGGGAAGAGAGGTGACGCACTTGGACTCAGATCATCAGATTTTATATAAACTCATGGACGAGTATGGCAACGACGTCTGGAATTACGCCTATTTTTTGACGAGAAACCGCGATCACGCAGATGATATCTCCCAAGAAGTTTTTATCAAGGTATATCAAGGGATGCATACATTTCGCGGAGACGCCTCTACGAAGACATGGCTGTTTACGATTACTCGAAATACCGCTTTTTCCTATCGAAGATCCCGCTTCTTCAAGCAGGGTCTGCTTGGCGGCCGGATCGCTTCATTGGATTATCCGGTGGAAGGCAGCAGCACTGCAAAATACAGTACAAGCACCTCACCTTCTGCCGAGACGGAGGTTATGGAACAGCAGTACGCTGATGCGATATGGGATATCATTATGGAGCTTCCCGACAAATTCAGGGAGGTTCTTGTGCTGTCATTAAAATATGACATGAAAATAAAAGAGATTGCAGAGCTGCTGAACATCTCGGAAGGCACCGTAAAATCCAGACTGTCCCGTGCCAAGCTGAAGGCGCAAAAAGAATTAAGGAGGCTCGAAGAATGACCGATCAACATGAAGACTGGCAGGAGCGATTGAAGAAGGGGCCTTTTACAGAGGAGCCTTTTACAGAAGAGCATAAGCAGCGAGTCATCCAAACGGTACAGAATCTGACTCCTCATTCTCAGCCTAAGCCACGACCTTGGCAGTGGAGACGTATACTTATCACTGTTGGTATCAGTGGAGCGGTACTCGCTTCCGCATGGTGGCTTACACCCAATGGTGCTGTTACCGAGAACATAGCAAGTATATCGGATGAAGCGGCTGAGACCAGCCAAACCGAATCCATGGGAGCCGAGTTACATTCGTTCCCCAATCAGAAAAACAACGATAATGCCAGCTCCGAACGCACTTCTCCCTCCTCAGCTTCGGAGCAGTACAACCAGCAAGATGAGGCCGCAGCCGAGAAGGAAGACAGCTCCGGCAGCGCATCAGAGAATGTGGAAGAGCAGCTTATGACACAACAAGGCTCAGCAACGGGCACAACCGGCTCTGCCGAGAGTATGGCTGTCTCGTATTCCAGCTTCGAGGAGCTCTTAGCTGATTCCGTGCTGGCTGCCGAGATTGAAGTCTTAAATGCCAAATCAGACCCTTATGAAATTGAAGTTAAGGACGTTCTCTACTCCACAACCGGGGTTACACCCGGCGAGAAGATTAAGCTGAATTATACCGGCGTGAAGCAAGAGCACGAGCCTACCCGAGCTCAAGACAGCTACAATCCACTGTTATCGAGCGGAGACCATGCCATTCTGTTCTTACAGAAACGCGGAGATTCAGATTCTTATTATATTGCTGGAGTCTACCAAGGGAACTACATGGTGGAACAGGGTAAAGTCTCCTCTATAGGAGAAGGACCAAGCGCCGAGGAGCTGGAGCACATGAAGGAAGACAGCAGCACCTCACGGTTCGTCACAGATATGGAACTAACGAAATTTAAAGAAATGCTCCGAACCATTGTCAAAAAGTAAAACATTGGACTGAACAAATCTTATGAATTCACTATTCATTTATCCGTTAGCGACTATTGAATAAGCTAAAAAATACCTGGTCATCTCCACAATGAGATGCCAGGTATTTTCTTTCTTTGCTTCGAGCTTGATTTTACAGCTTAATCCGCTGAAGTCTTAAGGCATTGAGCACAACAGAGATTGAACTGAGCGCCATAGCCGCTCCTGCCAGCCACGGAGCGAGAAATCCGGCTGCAGCAATCGGAATGCCAATGACATTGTACCCCAGTGCCCAGAATAGATTCTGCTTGATGTTCCCCATCGTTCTGCGGCTCATTAGAATCGCATCAGGAATGCTGTTCAGGTCGCCGCGCATAAGCGTGACATCTGCTGCCTCCATGGCAACATCCGTACCTGTACCCATTGCCATGCCAGTATCTGCTGTCGCCAGAGCCGGTGCGTCGTTGATCCCATCACCTACCATCGCAACTTTTTGACCAGAAGCTTGAAGCTTCTTAATCTCTTCCGCCTTTCCTTCTGGCAGCACCTCGGCAAGCACATGGTCGATTCCCGCCTCAGCTGCAACCGCCTCTGCAGTGCGCCGATTATCCCCGGTCATCATGATCACTTCAATCCCCATTGACTTCAGACGTTCAACTGCTGCCCGGGATGTGCCCTTAATCGTATCGGCAACCGCAATGGTTCCGGCATAGACGCCGTCCACGGCGATGAGCATAGCCGTTTTGCCAGCAGCTTCAAGCTCTTCCATTCCTTTCTCAGCAGCGGAACGATCCACCTTGTGTGCATCAAGCAAGCGCCGCGTACCAATCAGCAGCTCATGCCCTTGTACTACAGACTTAATCCCATAGCCCGGCACATTCTCAAACCGCTCAGCCTCCGGAACAGCGACACCTCGCTCCCCGATCCCTGAAACGATCGCGCCTGCCAATGGATGCTCCGAAGCCGCTTCTGCTGCTCCAACAAGAGACAGCAGCTCTACTTCAGATCGACCCTCAGCAATGATGACATCGGTCAGCTTTGGCTTACCCTCCGTAACCGTACCCGTCTTATCCAGTACAACTGTCGCGATCTCCTGAGCACGCTCCAGGTGCTCTCCACCTTTAAACAGAATGCCATACTCGGCCGCTCTGCCCGAGCCTGCCATAATAGAGGTCGGAGTCGCTAAACCGAGCGCACAAGGGCAGGCAATGACGAGTACAGCGATTGCTTTTTCCAGAGCTGCCGCGAATTGGCCCTGCTCCACGAAGAAGAACCACACCACAAATGTCACTACCGCAATCCCTACAACGATGGGGACAAAGATACCCGAGATGACATCGGCGATTCGCTGAATCGGTGCCTTGGACCCCTGTGCTTCTTCAACCACCTTAATAATCTGTGAAAGCGCCGTGTCTGAGCCTACCCGTGTAGCTCTCACTGTGAGCACGCCATTTTTATTAATCGTCGCACCGGTTACGGAGTCGCCCACTTGTTTATCTACAGGCAGGCTCTCACCGCTCAGCATGGATTCATCTACAGAGGAATTCCCTTTCTCAACAATTCCATCCACAGGAAACTTCTCACCAGGCTTCACAATAAGCAGGTCGGATACAACAACATCTGCAGCCGGAATACTTATCTCCTGCCCGTCACGTATGACCATTGCCGATTGCGGTGCCAGCTCCATCAAACTGCGGATGGCCTGAGAGGATCGGCCTTTGGCCACACTTTCAAACCATTTGCCCACCAGTACCAGTGTAATCAGAATTGCACTGGTCTCGTAATACAGCTCGGCCCCATGATGGCCACCCTCCATTGTCCAGCTGATCGTCAGATACAGACTGTAGAAGTAGGCCGCCGACGTACCGAGGGCAACAAGCACGTCCATATTCGCACTCTTGCTGCGAAGAGCTGCATAGGCACCTTTATAGAACTGAAAACCGATAATGAACTGAACCGGTGTTGCCAGGAGGAGTTGAAACCAAGGGTTCATGAACAGCTCAGGCACATAAATCCACGAAGTGAATGAGAAATGGCCTACCATAGCCCACAATAATGGAATCGATAATATGGCAGATATGATCCATTTCCATTTTTTGCGCGCCATCTCCTTCTGCCTGATTGCCGTGATGTCTTCCTTCGATTTCTGCAGCAGAGCGCCATAGCCAAGCTGTTCCACCTTACGGACGAAATCCTCGGGCGCAGTCTCACTCCCATCATATTCAACGTGGGCTGTTTCCAAAGCGAGATTAACACTCGCACTCGTCACGCCAGGTATTCGGCTAAGCCCTTTTTCAATACGTGTCGCACATGCCGCGCAGGTCATCCCTGTAATGTCCAGATCTACCCGTTCCACTACCGTTCCATACCCGAGTGCTTCGACCTTGCTTCTAAGATCACTGACTTGAACGACGGCCGGATCATAACTTACAGAAGCTTGCTCTATAGCGAGATTAACATTTGCACTGTGTACACCCTCCATGCGTGATAGTCCTTTCTCAATGCGGGCAGAACAAGCAGCACAGGTCATTCCTGTAATATTTAACTTTGTATGCTTCTCGCCGCTTACGGTAGGCGAATTCATATGAATCATCCCCTAATACCCCTTAGGGGTATATAATTGATCTGAAAAAAGCAGACCAGAACGGACTGCTCTTCGCTCATTGTTCACTTCATATAATCCATTCTCAAATAGATTAAACCACGTCATAACCTTGATCTTCGATCGCATGCTTCACTTGATCCACAGTTACCTTTTGTTCATCATATTCTATCTTAACCGTACCGGAGGCCAAGTCCACTGTACCTTTTGCTCCGACGCTTTCTAGTGCACCTTCAACAGACTTCACACAATGGTTACAAGACATACCTTGTACATTCAACGTTACGTTACTCATATTCAATTCCTCCCATTTTCATTGTGATTTATATTATAATCCAGACTTTCAGCACCATCGGCAACAATACTACTTCATAAGCTTCTTAACCGTCACCAGCAGCTCGTCAATCACTTCATGCTCACCTGCCTGGATTCGATCAATGACACAGCTCTTCATATGCCCCTCTAACAGAAGCTTGCCGACACCGTTTAGTGCAGATTGAACAGCCGCAATTTGCGTGAGCACATCATCACAATAGGTATCTCTCTCAATCATGCCCTTTATACCGCGAATTTGACCCTCAATCCGGTTCAGACGGGTTGTCAGAATATTCTTCATTTCATCAGAGTGATGACTGTGCCTTACTCCTTCCTCTTGATGGCCTGAATGGGAATCATGGCAATGTACTGTGTTCTCACCTTCAACAGCTATCTTCTTAACATCCATTCACATGACCTCCTTCCATTCCTACACTCAATATATTATACCCCCATAGGGTATGTCAATACACCAATACACACTTCATCTGCGATTATTTTTAAAAAATTTGTAGGTCTATGTACCTTTTCATAAATATTTGAAGTGAATTTCTAGTCATAAGTCAGATAATGATTCAGAATCAGACAAGAAAATGGGTATCAGACAAATTAATCAAAAAAATTTCTAAATTTTTTTAAAATTCATGAAGGATTTACCAAATTGAAGTCGAATAACAATGCTACGATAAAAATTTGAAACTAACGGAGATTGATACATGGTCTATGATGGTATAATTCTAGGACTTATCGTAGGACTTTTCAGAGGCGGCTTTAAGCACGGTCTCATGCAGTTTGGACAGATCAAGCTACGAGGCGGATTAATTTTCCCGATATTGCTGCTTATCCAGTTTATCATTTTCCGTTTTCAAGGCAACGCAGATTGGCTTGCACCTGTTTCAGGATATTTCTTTATGTTCCTCTACATTGTAGGAATGTTCTTCTTGTGGGTGAACCGTCAGAACAAGGGATTTCTGATCATTCTGATTGGCGTATTCCTGAACTTTATCGTCATGGCTGTCAACGGCGGCCGTATGCCTGTCTCTTTAGAAGCTGCCCAAGTTCTCGGGCCTTACTATACAGAGCTTCTGACCAGCGGTGACGCTGTGTACAAGCATTACATGCTTGATGCCTCCACCCGCTTATCCTTTCTGGGAGATATTATCCCGCTCTCGAGTCCTTACCCTCGAACCCAAGTCATTAGTATCGGGGACGTTGTCATGAACCTGGGTATATTCCTGTACATCCAGAGTATTATGGTACCGCCGAAGAAGGATTCTGAAGATCAAGATCTCGCACCAAGTTTAAATACATCAAATTAAGACGAAGGAGGATACATACCATGAAAAAATCTAACATCGCCCGCATCATCATGAACGGGGTAATTGTTGCTTCTGTCGTTGTGGCATTGACTTCTGGATTTGCTTTCGGCTAGGACTTATCAGCTTTATTCTTTTTTCAAAACAGGCCACATAGCCTGTTTTTTTCTTTATACACGAATCTATTTCATCGATAATCCCAAGCCGCTCTAGTCGAGAGTATATCATTTTAGATTCTTCGTTTAATGAGTTGTGAAATTAATTCACACAGTCGTTTAATGTCATGATAAATTATATAAACATACGATGAATTTAATAGGAGAAATTAGATTTCATGACAACCTTTCTATCAAAAATAAAAAAAGTAGATATTAGCCAGTGGTATATCGCAGCTCTCTGCTTAGCGGGCATGATTACCTTCAGTCAATATAATGGCGGAGCCTTCTTCAGCTACTCACCGGAAGAATGGGTCACCTTATACATCATGCTGGGTGCCACGCTGATACTTAATAGCCTTACCTTTCGATTACCTCCCGAAGGAAATGTGATGTCGTTTGACTCTTCTATATACCTTGCATGCATTTTCATATATGGGGGCGAAATGGCATTAAGCGTGTTGCTTTTTTCGTTTCTATGTTATTTGATCTACAAACGAAATGTCCCATGGTGGAAGCAGCTAACGAACTTCACTCTGTACTCATTGATGATATCACTATCGGATACGGTATACGAATCTCTAGGCGGAACACGTGGCAGTGTAGATGATCAAAATCTCCCCGTGTATATGATTTCGCTTGCGGTATATTTTTCGGTCAATACATTTGGAATGTTCATGTACTACTACCTTTTATACAGGAAGGATCTGTACAACACACTCAAAGGTTTTGTCAAAGAGACTATGCTCGTGTATTTATGTATGCTTATTCTGTCTCTCGTCCTTACCGTGCTGATTGTGCATAATGGAGTGTTGGGCCTCATCCTGTTTCTAGGTTTGGCTATATTGCTGTCTCACGCGTTTCGACAACTGTTTAATATGTATCATCAGATTCTGAATCGTTCAAATTTGGATCAACGAACCGGACTGTACAATCACAGTTATTTTGAGAGCTCACTGGAGACAAGCATCGAGGAAGCACGCAAGAACGATACACCGCTCACTTTAGCGATGATTGATATCGATGATTTCAAGAAATACAATGACAGCTTCGGACACCTCAAGGGGGATACACTTATCAGCTTTTTGGGTTCTCTCCTCAAGGAGGAAACCAAAGGCACTCCTATCATTGCATCAAGATATGGCGGGGAAGAATTCACCCTGCTGATGCCTGGATATGCCATAGAAGAAGCGCGCTCATTCGTCGATCGAATTCGAAAAAAATTAAACGATACTCCTTTTGATGGTGTAGAAGTTTTTCCTCATAAATGCTTGTCCTTCTCTGCCGGTATTGCCGAATACGAAATTGAACTGTATGACAAATCCCAGCTGGTCGATTATGCGGATAAAGCGCTCTACTATGCGAAGAAGCAAGGCAAGAACACCGTGCATACTTACGGATGTAATATCGAGATGGAAGCGGATATTGATCTGGATCAAGAAATTCATTATATCGAGCAGCAGCTTAATCTGTTTATATATAAGGACATTGATACATTCAAGCATTCGAAGCGAGTATATAAGTATGCGCTTGATATGAGCGGACATCTTGCTCTGGAGAAGGAAGAGCGGCGAAATTTTATACTCGGGGCCTTAATTCATGACATTGGTAAGCTCGAAATCCCTTGGGGTGTGCTCAACAAAAAAGGCAAGCTGACCTCAGAAGAATGGGAAACTGTCAAACAGCATGTCACTTGGGGCAAAAAAATCGCCATGACAGATCATCGGTTCAAGGACCTGATCCCCTATATCGAGCTTCATCATGAACGGTATGATGGCAAAGGCTATCCCCACGGACTTAAAGGCAAGGAGATTCCGAAGTTGTGCCGAATGCTTACCGTAATCGATTCCTTCGATGCTATGACTTCAGAAAGACCATATCAGAAGACAAAGACGTTCGAGGAAGCCATTGTGGAGCTGCGTGACTGTTCAGGAACACAGTTTGATCCGAAGCTGGTGGAGCTGTTCATCTCTTACATCCAAATGCAAATGCCGAGATCAGAGTACATGGAGATGGGCAACACCACTGTCCTATCCAATTAACAGCCAGCTCAGCCCTTACGATATTAGAATTACCGATATACCCTGACATCAAAAAACCTATGTGATTCTACGAATAGCCGTAGTAATCGCATAGGTTTTTTTACATGTTAGAACAACAAGCTTCTAAATTAAATTATGATTTCTTTACATCCAGTTCATGAGAGGTTTGATGAAGCTCTTTAATCATTTGTTGTAAAAACATACTTTGCTGTCTCGTAATGCCCCGCTGATTCTCTCTAATCAGCATCCGTTCGATATTCTTCTTGAGTATTTCACTTCGACGCTCCAATACGGCTTGACTCATGCTTTTACTACACTCTCCTTCAATCCTTTTCTCTTTCTCTATACAAGTATATCGAATTGACCTTGGGTTAAGGAAGGGTGATTCTCTGTAATAATTTCATCTCAGAAGTGCTTAGCTGGTATTTAACGTACACCTTCTACTATAGGCATACAATTCCTCTTGAATGCTTGGGCATCTTAGGCTATAGTGTTCGTTCGTCTCCAGATTAAAGGTATAATAGAAATTAATTCACAACATGCCTAGAAGGAGACTGAAGCTGGCAATGAGCTATAAACAAATGAAATTGATGATCTTATTCATCCCAACCATTACCGTTGGTTTGTGGGAATATATACGTCACCAGTTTCTCATGCCCTATCTCTCAATGGAGGCAGGAAACTGGCTGACGCCGGTAATTATCTATCTCATCAGCGTCACTTTATTGAATAAATTGTTTACGATTATGGAGAAATCGCAGGCTGAGCTGGAACGAGAGAAGGCAGCGAAATCTGCGCTGGAAGCCAGGGAGCACCTGGCACGGGAATTGCATGATGGTATAGCCCAGTCGTTATTCCTTCTATCTGTCCAGCTTGATAAAGCCGAACGTAAACTGACAGGCACCCCTAACGAAGGCGAACTGCAGGATGTTAGAAAAACTGTACACGAAGTGCATCACTATGCCAGACAAGCGATCGCCCAGCTGAGAGTTCCTCATAGTGAAGAGAACAACGTCGATTCTCCTCAGCAGCTGCTCAGACAGATCGAGGACATGGTTGCAGACGGCAGATATGATTCCCGTATTCAATGGAAGCTCTCCGATGAAGCGCTCACGACCAAAGAACATATCGAGCTCATTGCCTGTATGCGTGAAGCCATTCTAAATATTCGCAAGCATGCCAATGCCAGCACAATCTCTATAACAGGAACAGGAAATAAGGAGCATTGGAAGGTGTCCATTACAGATGACGGAATTGGCTATACAGGTGATCCGGAACAGCGCAAAGGCCGGTATGGGCTTCGTATAACGAGAGGTCGTGCGGAAGAAATGGGCTGGAGATTTCACTTCAGCAACATGGAGGGCGGCGGAACCTGCATGCAGATTATCAAAGGAGAGGATGCTTCATGAACAAGACACGCGTACTGATCGTCGACGATTCAGCCCATGCCCGAGCTGCCATGGAGTCGATATTATCGGAGGAGCCGTTGTTTGATATTGTAGCTACCGCATCAAGCGGTGAAGAAGCACTGGTGTTGACCGAGGAATGGATGCCTGATCTCATCCTCATGGATATCCGTATGCCAGGGATGGACGGACTGGAGACCACACGGGCGATCAAGCAGCGCTATCCGTATGTGATTATTGTGATGGTTACGGTCTCTGATGATGTGACACATCTGTTCGAAGCACTCAAACAAGGAGCACAAGGATACCTGTTCAAGAACTTGTCCTCCTCAACCTGGCTGGAATATCTAAAGGCTGTCGTCAGTGACGAAGCCCCGGTTAACCCGGAGCTGGCCTACCGCATATTGCAGGAGTTCCCGAAGACCAAGAAGAGGGATGATGGCAGCACACCGCTGACCACCCGAGAACGAGAAATTCTGAACTGGGTTGCCTCCGGCAAGACCAATCGGGAGATCGCCGACCGACTTGGGATTTCGGATCAGACCGTGAAGAATCATCTCAAAAATATTTTACAGAAGCTCCAGCTGGAGAATCGTGTCCAGCTCACCAGGTATGCACTGGAGCAGGGCTGGATCGAACGTGATTTTGAGAACTGAGCTGTACATACAGGCCCCGTTCTCCGCCGCACGAATGCAGCTGCAGTCTCTTTTAAAAACAGCTGTTTCCTGAATGCAGGAAACAGCTGTTTGACTTATATCGCGACAAAATCGATTAGGCCAGTGCCAGCTGCAATGCGGTCAGAACAATCCCGATCATAAAACCGGTTACCGCACCGTTAATCCGAATCCACTGCAGATCCTCACCGAGCTTATCCTCCATCATCGCAATAAGGGTTTTGTTATCCATTTTATCGATATTTTCACGTACGAGCTGGCCGATCTTGGAATGATTACGCTCCAGCAAGGTTGTGACACTGACTACAATCTTCTGGTTGATGCGTTCCAGAAGCTCAGCATCCTCTTTCACCTCTGCAACGAGGGATGAAATGACCGGAATGAGCTGTTTCTCTACGTAACTTCCATCCTCCATATAACCCAGCATTTGTTCACGGAATTCCACCAGCTTCTTAAGCACAGCTGATTCTGCATCCCAGTTCTGAAGCATGGAATCCCTCCACTCTTCCAGACCGTTTGTCACTTTCTTGCTGTGCGCTAAACGCTGCACTTGTCCGCGAATGGCATTTAGTACACTTTGTCTGCGAGGGTGACCCTCATATTTCAGGTCCTGTACCTGATCATACAAGAAACGCTGAAGAATCCCTCCAAGCCGTTCCTCATTCAAATATCCCATGACTGCATTCAGAGCAAACTGCATCAGACCGTTAACCTGCAGGGAGTTCATCGCTCTCATCCCAATTTCGCCGAGTGTATACTGGGTATCCGGTTTAACGAGCCACTCCTCTGCCTGATCAAGCCCATAGTCCAGAGCCATTCGGTCATATCCCTTACTCGTAATGTACTGCTCTGCCTTTGACAGCAGCGGCTCTATCTCTACACGTCCAACCTGGCGCTTAATCTCCTCAGCAACAAGTGGAGCGATCTTCTCCAGAGGTAATGACGAAATGACGCGTTTGGCAAGCTTATCAATCGCCTCATGTGTTGTTGTCGTATGAAGCTCTTTCTCTGCCATCTCCAGGATCATTTGTGATACCGGCATTTCGGCAATCTTAGCTGCAATGCTGTCTTTGTTCAGCAGATTGTTCTCTACTGCAGATACAAGGGCCTCCGTAATTTTCTTGCGGTTCTTCGGGAGCAGCGCAGTATGCGGAATTTTGAGACCCAGCGGATGGCGAAAGAGTGCCGTTACTGCAAACCAGTCAGCAAGCCCGCCAACGAGTCCGGCTTCAAAGGAACCGACAAGCATTTTACCAACCGTACTATCTTGAAACGGCAGCGACGCCGCGAACCCAGCACCCATAATAACAAGCGACCATGCTGCGGCTTTTTTCGTCTGTTTAACCATTTGAATTAACTCCTTCAACGACTTAATCTATGTACAATACATGTGTATATCATGCGAATGGATAGCGCTATGTATAATATTCATCTTATCACCACAATTGTATTATTCCAAACTCTGGATATACAAAAAATAACGGGCCGACCTATGGTCGCCCCGTGTATGTGCTGAGTCTTTGCACGAATCTATTCCGCCCTATGGAGCCGGATATATCTCCAATCCGCTAAGGCTCAGCTTTAAACCTACGAGCTTGCTACTCTTTACGTTGGATCAGCCGGAAATCATCATAGTGGAATCCGGGTGCAACCACACAGGATACAAGCACCGGTTCATCTCCGAGCGGCCGTGCCATCTGCCATTGTCCGCCTGGCGCCAGCGCCTGCGGATGCTGTCCTGCTACAACGTCCGGACCAAGGATAAAGGATTCGGTCTGAGTGGGATCCCCTTCACCGCTGCCGCCGATGATAAGCTCGAGTGGACTGCCAGAGTGCCACATCCACAGCTCATCGGAATGAACGACGTGCCAATCCGAGAATTCACCCGGGTGCAGCAAGAAATAAATCGAAGTAGCCGCTGGGCGCGGCCCGGAGTATACGCCTGGCAGTACAGATTGAGGAATTTGGTATGCCGCCTTCCAGATCTCCTTGTACCAGCCACCTTCTGGATGCGGCTCCATGGAGAGCGCAGCAACCAGCGGCGATAGATTACGTTCTGTCATATTCGTTAACCCTGCCTTTTATCCAATAATTTCTAACAGCTTCGTTAATACTATAGAGTGTATCATACTAGAAAATGTGACTGCTCTCAAACAAATAGAATCACAGGCTGCTTCATTTCCATTCAATGATTCGGCTGCACAGCTGAGACAGCAGGCTTCCCTCATGGCTAATGACCAGTATACCCAGCTCGCGTTCTACAGCCATTTTCTTAACGGCATTCCAGATCTGAGCCTGAGTTACGGCATCCAGCATTGTGGTCATTTCATCAGCAATGAGAAATTTGGTGCCTGCTCCAAGTGCACGGGCTACACAAAAGCGCTGCAGCTCGCCGCCTGACAGCTCACCCGGTCTTCGTGCAAGCCAGGACTTTTCAATTCCTAGCGAATGCAGCAGCTCTGCATCATGCTGACCCGCTTCCTGCAGCACTTTATGCATGCGCCATCTCGGATTAATTGCGGATTCTGGATGCTGTAAGACCAACTGAACCGGAGCATAGCCTTTATATAAAGACAGCGGTGTGCCATCCAGAAGCACTACTCCCTCATCCGGCTCCAAATAGCCCGCCAGCAATCGAGCCAGTGTTGATTTCCCCGCACCACTCGGGCCGCGAAGTCCCACCATCTCTCCAGATGAAATAGACAGATGAACATTCCTCATACACCAATCCTGACGACGATCGTATCGAAATCCAAGGTTCTTCGCCTCAAGTTGCATGAATGCATCTCACCTCTCCGCCCCGCAGCTCTCGGAGCAGCGGAAGCTCTTCTGTACATTCCCATGTGGCCATTGGACATCGGTGGGCATACTTACACCCACTTGAATGAAGATCTCTGTCTAGCGTCAGCTGAGGTCCTGGGGGCATCTTAAAGCCATTATGCGGCAATGCGTTCCAGAGCGCCTTCGAATACGGATGTCTCAGCAGCTCCCCGCTGCCTGTAAAATCCTCCGGACGCGCGGTTTCTACATTGGTTCCTGCGTAAAAAACAACGAGCTCATCTGCGATTTGAAGCGCGGATTCAATATCATGGGTTATCCATAGAATGCCTGCCCCTTGGTCGGCAATGGAGCGAAAATGTCTCAGCGTCTCAGACAGTGCCTCCACATGAATGCCGGGCGTCGGCTCATCTGCAATAATCAGCTCCGGTTCGCCTGCCGTTGCAATGGATAACAGCACTCGCCTCGCCATACCGCCGGACAGCTCAAACGGATATCGCTCTTTCACATCGGTGGCCAAGCCATATTTGCGGAGAATCACACCCAGCCTCTCCTGCATAAGCTTCTTTCTCGCATGTATTCGGGAGGTGTTAGCGCCTTTCATCTTGATGGGGTCATTACGTTCATTACTTCCTTCAAGGCTGTAGCTTACCTGGGCGCCTACCTTCATCAGAGGGTCGAGGTATTGTACAGACTGAGGTACCAGCGCAAGACGGCGGCCTCGAAGCTCTGTTTTAGCGGCGTTATTCATTGGCGCACCCTTAAAATAAAGTGTTCCCCGAGTAATCGCATTGGACGGGAGAATGCCCAGAATCGCATGGGCCAGCAGACTTTTTCCCGACCCGCTCGCCCCGATCACTGCTGTAATTCGGCCTGCTTGGGCGGTCATACTCAGTCCATGGATGACCTCGGTCTCCTCGACCCGGAATAATCCCTTGCCGCGCGCAAATGAGACCGATAAGTTGTCTATTTTGAGCAAAGTCATATTAACCCCAGCCCTCTCTCTATCGTTCAAGTCTGATCGGTTCACTATAGCTTCTAATTCCGTGACCCAGAGTATCAAAAGCAAGCACCGTAAGAACGAGTGCCAGTCCGGGGAAGAAGGCGAGCCACCACATTCCTGCCGATAAATATCGCATCGATTCTGACAAGATAATGCCGATGGCAGGCTGCTGGGGTGATAAACCAAGACCTAGAAAGGTAATGGCTGCCTCATGCAATATCGCATGGGGGAACACGAGCAGCAGACCGACCAGCAGCTGCGGGATCAGATGCGGAAGCATATGATGCAGGGCAATATAGCCCTGTGACTTCCCCATTCTCCGAGATACCTGTATATAATCGGCTGATTTCAGCTGAAGCATGTCAGCACGGATCACTCGGGCCAGCTGCGGCCAGTGTGTGCATGCGATAGCGATAATGACTCCTTTGGCGCCGCCGCCGAAGACGAAGGCAAGCAAGATGAGCGATACCAAATGCGGAACGCTCATAAACAAATCAATAAACCAAGACACGGCCTGATCCATTCTTCTGTCCGCAGCTGCAAGCAGGCCGACCAGCAAGGCGATAAGGCTGGAGCAGGCTGCTGCCGTGAGCCCAACTTGTATGCTGTAAGCAAGTCCTTTCAAGGTGCGGTCCAACATATCACGCCCAAGCCAGTCCGTCCCGAACAAATGCCCGGCACCCGGTGCCAGGTTACGTTCCGATAGCGACGTATGGGCTGCCTGCTCTGGCAGGAATGAGCCCAAGAGCAGGACCGCAGCCAGGAATCCGGCACTTATTAGGATTCGAATCACATTTTTGCCTCGGGTATTCAGTGTTCGCCTGACTTCGGCAGGTGCAGAAGATCGTCGTTCCAGCTGCTGCATTTACACCGCCTCCTTTGTATCAAACCGTGGATCAATCCAGCGGTATAACAGGTCGGCAATGAAATTGCCGGTGAAGACAAACAGCGTGCTGCACAGAACAAGACCCAGCAGGAGAGGTACGTCGCCGCGAAGCCCTGCTTCAACCGTGGCTTGTCCCAGTCCGGGGTAAGAGAATACCTGTTCCGCCAATATGGCTCCGCCAAACAATTCACTAAAGGACGCAAATTGAAGCGTTACTGCAGGCAGCATAATATTACGCAGGCCGTGTCGCCGGAATAGCGTGAACCCCTGCTCTCCTCTTGCACGCGCATAGAGCACGTAATCTGAATCCAGCACGTCGATCAGCTTCTGACGTGTGTGAAGCGCAATATTTGCTACTCCCGCTACACTTAGTGTCAGAGCAGGGAGAATCATATGCCGCACCCGTTCTATAATGGTCACCTCACTGCTGAGCACCCCCGCAGGTACACCGAGACCAATGGGAAACCAGCCAAGCCAGACACCAAATACCATTAGCGCTAGCAGGGCAAGCCAGAAGGCGGGTGTGGAAGCGAGCACGTAGCAGTACCCTTTTACCACATGATCCAGCCAGCTTCCCTTATTCATTGCGGCTAACGAGCCGAGTGCAAACCCGAGGACACCCGAGATCGTCCAAGCAGCTCCCATCAGTGCAAGAGAAGCCATAAATCGGTGCTGGATCAAATCCAGAACCGGCTCCCGATAGATCATGGAAGTACCAAAATCTCCTTGCAAAAGGGATGACAACCACTTACTGTACCTGACCAGCGGCTCATCGTTTAATCCCCAGCGCTCTCTGATCTGCTCCAGCTGCTCAGGACTTACCTTCATGGCATCCGCACCTACATAGGCCATCACGGGATCAACCGGTGAGTACTCAATCAGCATAAAGGCAATGAAACTGACCGCGGCCAGGAGTGAAGCCAGCCGGAGCAATTTTTTCAATAGATATAACATCCAACTGCTAAATGGTCCTCGCTGCTGTCTGTCTTGCATTATTCCGATCCTTCCCAGAACCACTCTTCGATGTTAGAGGTAATTGGCCATCCGTGACCGTGCGGATGAATCTGCTGCTCGCCGATATTAAGCCCTTCACGCACCAGATAAATATGATCCACGTTAACGAGCCATGCCCATGGCGCGTCACCTTGGAAGCTAAAGCCTGTCGTTCCATCCCATAATGCCTTCTGCCAATACCCCCACGCTTCCTCTTCGTCGGTTGCCTTCATTGCCTTGTCCATCCAAGCATCGACTGTAGGATTGCTGTATTGTCCAGCATTGTAATATCCCACCCCGTTATTGGTACTGGAGTATAGATTGTAGGTTTCCAGCGGATCATGACTTCCCCACCCGAACAGCACCGGATTTGCGTACATCAGCTTCTGTACTTCTTCCCGGCTCTTCCCTTCGACCTCAATCTGAATACCCGCCGCCTTCACCATATCGGCTACAGTCAGGGCAATCGACTGTCTAGTCATGTCTCCGGCAAAATAATACAGCTTAAAGCTCGCTTCAAGCGTACCTTTCTCTACAATTCCATCCTTATCTGTATCATGCCATCCTGCTGCTTCCAGAATCCGCCTCGCTTCTGCCGGATCCCCGTCCGCAAACTGTGCTTCCTCACTGCCCCACGGCAGATCATCCGCTACAGAGTATGCCGGACGACCATACCCCTCCAGCACACCTTCCACCAGCGCCTCTCGGTCAATCGCCACATTCACAGCCTTCCGGATCGCCGCATCAGCGGTTACATCATTGCCGGTCATTATCCCTTCTGAGGTTGTCCCTCCTGCCGGATTGTACGGAAATACAATTCCACGATTGTCTACGGTTTTCACCGCTTCAAGCTTCATGCCCGGAACCTCTTGTCTAGTAAAAGCGGCCGGAATCGCTGCAACATCCACCGTACCAGCCTGCGCCGCAGCATAGGCCGCGTCTTCCTCCAGGAACAAGAAGGTCAAGCGATTGAAATACGGCTGTTCCCCGTAGTACTCCGGATTCCGCTCTACGATGACCTGCTGGCCCTTGTCCCACTGCACCAGCTTATACGGGCCCGAACCGATGGGCTGCTCCGCGTAGCTCTCATCATAAGCATGCTCAGGCACAATGCCGAGTGTAGTCAGAAGAGATATAAACGTTGACTGCGCTTCTTTTAAAGTGAACACTACCGTCGTATCATCCGCCGCCTCTACTTTCTCCATGTTGGTTAGATCAATGATGGACGCGCTCTTCGCGGCTGTCTCGAAGGTAAAGGCTACATCCTCTGCTGTCAGTGCCTCACCGTCCGAGAACCGAACATCCTCTCTCAGCTTGATCGTCCAGGTCTTGCCATCCTCGCTTACTGTATAGTCGGTTGCCAGATCATTCACCACATTAAGATCAGCATCCCTTTTAAGTAATGTACTTTGAAAGAGAGGAGAACCATATTGGCCCCACCCTGTTGTCGGGTCATATCCTGCCTCCGTCTCTGTACCGATGGCCAGAATCAGTTCGTCCCTCACTTCAGGGGCTGTATCCTGGCTTTGTGTGACTATATTCTCTTCCCCCTGGGTACAGCCTGCAAGAATGATTGAGAATGATGTTGCCATAACTAACATGGATTTTAATAAGCGAAGCTTCATTGGACCGTTCTCCCCCGTTTTTTGCATATATTTAGATATCGTGCTACAAATTTCACTAATTGTAGCACGATATTCAAACAGTCATCAACCATATTTTGGGCTAAAACCACTGGTGGCGTAATGAAAGTTGACATAAGTCAATCATGCGAGAAAAAATCAACTTGGAGAGAAATCATAAACCGAATAAAAAAGAGGATCCACATTCGCCATTAGGCAAATTGAAGATCCTCAACTGATATATAGACTGCAGCTATACCTTAAGAAGCACAGTTCTCACATTCAAAATAACGATTGGATGCGTCCATCGTTTTGAGCAGTTTACCCACGATGACATCCTCCAGGTCTGTAAATTCAAGATCAGCGATCCGCTCACGGACAGCTTCTTTTGCCTTCTCTTCAGACTCCTCTACCCAGCTGAATTCACCGCGGAAGCCAGTGGATTGTAGTTCATATTCGAATAGATAGCGGTTCATCTAATATTCCCTCCCATTTCTATATCGCAGCTTAAAAATACCAATATAATACAACAGATAGTGGCAACCTCTATTGTATACCCCTATATATAGTCTGTAAAGAGGGATAGCTGCTTAAATATGTGAATGGGCTTTCTCAGCATCATTAAACGTCACAGACAGCTCAGCATAGTGTACACCCTTCTGAACCTGGATCTGTTGATGCAATGAGCGAAGGCTGCTGACAGATCCGCGAACAGCAATGACTTCAAGACACTGATGATGATTTAGATGAACGTGCATATTTGAAATAATGTCTTGGTGATAATGATGCTGCAATTCCATAAGCTTACTCGGCAGCTCACTGGCATGATGGTCATAGACCATCACAATCACGCCGGCAACCTGCTCGTCCGAATGCAGCCTTGAAGGCTCGAGCATCGTTCTTCTAGCCAGATCACGAATGGCTTCCGAACGATTCTTATAGCCCTGTTCCAGTATATATTTGTCAAACTGCTCGATCAGCGGCGTTGGGAACGCTACACCGAATCGAGTCAGCTCTTCCTTATCATTCATAATGGACCCTCCTGTCCTTCAGTTAAGCATCATATGAACAGAAGTTTAACACAGGAGCTGGTTTTGAAATATAGAAATGAATCCTGACCGCTGACGGCCGCTTTATCTTCTCCGGATCAGCGAGCCGCTTCGTACGCCTGGGCCTGCTGATATTTGGCATTCTTCCTGCCCGCTTGAGACTCCGTAGACAATGCCGGTACTATCTGACCCTGTCACCATGAGCAGCCTTCCATCAGCTCCTAGTCCATCGATCTCAGACAGCTCTACACCACGGCATTGGTGCAGGCTGACAAGAGAGCCCTGATCCACCTTTGCTGTAATATGTGTCAGCTCCAGATGCTTGGCCTGAGAACATATAAACCCGTTTGCCGCGTGTACGTGGTAATTGTTCACACTTATATCTTCCACAGGCATTTCAGCGAGACCACTTACGTACATTGCAGTTTGGGCTCCGCTGCATACCACCTCACGAATGGAAATGTTACGAAAAATCGGCGTCCCCTCGCCCACGGCATAGATCTTCTCATCTCCTCGGCCCGAACCTTCCTTTCCCTCATAGAAGAGCGAGAAGGAAATGGCCTCCTTTGTGATATCAAGCATCCGGATCCGCTCAATGATAATATCCTCTACGATCCCGCCGCGGCCTCTCGCGCTCTTAAAGCGCAGACCGATATCGGTTCCCATAAACATGCAATCGGAGACTCGAACATGCCGAACGCCTCCGGACATTTCGCTGCCGATGACAAAGCCGCCATGCCCATGATAGACCGTAGAGTGGCGAATGGTCACATATTCAGTAGGGATGCCAAGCTCGCGCCCCTCTGCGTCTTTGCCTGATTTAAGACAGATGGCATCGTCTCCGACATCGAAGGAGCAGTACTCAACGAGCGCATGCCTTACTGAATCCAGATCGAGCCCGTCCCCGTTCTGTGCATACCAAGGATTCCTGACGTTTACTTGGCGAATCGTGACATGCTCACAGGCCCATGGGTGCAGGTTCCAGGCCGGGGAATTCTGAAAGGTAACTCCTTCCAAGAGCACTCGCTTACAACGGCGCAGACTGAGCAGATTAGGACGCAGATATTCATGAGCTGGCTCATAAGCTGCCTTATCCCGCACACCGGAGGTATGCAGTGCTTCTGTGAAGGACGCCCCGTTCATTGCCCGTTCGGACGGCCACCATATGGAATTACCCCCTCCACGCTCATTAACGGCACCACCGGAGGCGACGAGTGCTTCCCAGGCTGAAGCGGTGAGCTTGTTCTGCTTCACGGGTCTCCATGCGTCACCGCTTCCATCGAATATACCTTCCCCGGTTATAGCCACATCTGTGAGATTCTCTCCGTCCAGCGGAGATCTTGAGCGTATCGCCTGACGTCCTTCATAGCTTGATAGAATAAGCGGATAATCTGTATATTCTCTGCTAAACCGAACCAGTGCCCCCCGCTCTAAATGCAGCTCTGTTCGGCTCTGAAGCAGGATCGGCCCTGTCAGCCATATACCGGCAGGGATAATGACTCTGCCCCCGCCCGCCTGAGCACAGGCCGTCAATGCTGAATTAATATGATCCGTATTATCGTATAGACCATTGCCTATAGCACCAAAATCCACAATTTGAAATTCTCGCTGCGGAATATCCGGCAGTTCGACATGATACAGAGCAGCTTCGGTCCCATCGATCTCATGCACATTCAGTTCCTTCACAGGCATCAAATCTCCTTTGCTTTTATATTAATGAAGTGCAGGATTCCATCGCTCTCCCGTGATATATTCGCAGCTTCTCTACCATATTCCTTGCAAAAAAGATCATATTTTTTAAAATATTGCTTATTTATGTTTTAAGACCCATTTTATAGACAATGCCAGCACCTCAATTTCATTATTCCTAACAAGCAACTCACATTCATACAACAAAAGTACTAGATCAATTGCTACTTATGTAATGTTTCATGACAAATAGATTGCTCTACTCTTTGGTCTTATTGTATCATTATATTCATATTTCCTTTATATTCCTTAGATGGATGAGTAGAAATAGAAAAGGGCGGTGATCTCCCATTGATTGAGTTTAAAAATGTTAACAAACATTACGGCAGCTTTCACGTACTCAAGAACATCGACCTCCAGATTAAGGAAGGCGAAGTCGTCGTGATCATCGGCCCTTCCGGTTCAGGCAAGAGTACCCTGCTGCGCTGCATCAATCGTCTGGAGACGATATCCGGCGGAGAGCTGCATGTCAGCGGCGTTCCTCTGCATCAGCGCAAGATCGACATTAACAAATTCCGCAAAGACATCAGCATGGTATTCCAGCATTTCAATCTATACCCCCACAAGAAGGTTATCGAGAATATTACACTGGCTCCCATCAAGGTGAAGAAGGAGTCCAAGGCCGCTGCAGCTGAGACCGCGATGAAATATTTATCCCGTGTCGGCATTGCAGAGAAGGCAGATAGTTATCCCAGCCAGCTCTCCGGCGGACAGCAGCAGCGTGTAGCCATCGCGAGAGGACTCGCCATGGATCCCAAAATCATGCTGTTTGACGAACCCACCTCGGCACTCGATCCCGAGATGATCGGCGAAGTTCTTGATGTCATGCGAACTTTGGCGAACTCGGGGATGACGATGGTGATCGTCACACATGAGATGGGCTTCGCCCGCGAAGTAGCCGACCGGGTTATTTTTATGGACGAGGGACAGATCGTGGAGGATGCTGCCGCAGAACAATTCTTCTCTAACCCTAGAGAAGAACGCGCACGCCAATTTCTCAGCCGTTTAATCCATCATTAATTCATAAATGATAAAAAAAGGGGTGTTTTTATTTATGAAAACGAAGAAGAGATTTAAAGGCTCCAAGCTCTCGCTCTTATTCATGCTTATGTTTGTTATTGTACTCGCCGGCTGCGGCAATGATGAAGCATCGCCAGCCACAGGCTCCTCAGGAACCTCAGGCGGCCAGGAAGCATCGGAGAATATCGATACTATCGCAGCGATCAAGGAACGCGGCAAGGTCATTGCAGGTGTTAAATACGACACCCGGCTGTTTGGATTGAAGGATCCTATATCCGGCAATGTCGAAGGCTTCGATATCGATATGGCCAAGGCGCTCGCCAAGAAGATACTCGGCGATGAGACAAAAGTAGAGCTGAAAGAGGTCACCTCCAAGACCCGGACACCGCTTCTTCAGAACGGCGAGATCGACATCATCATCGCGACGATGACCATTACCGAGGATCGCAAGAAGGAAGTGGATTTCAGTGATGTTTATTTCAATGCAGGTCAGTCACTGCTTGTAGCCAAGGGCAGCCCGATCACAGGGATCGAAAGCCTGAATGCGGATACGACAGTACTTGCAGTTAAAGGTTCAACCTCTGTTACAAATATCAAGGAGAAAGCGCCGGATGCCAAAGTACTCGAGTTCGAAAACTACCAGGAAGCCTTCACTGCGCTGAAAGCGGGCAAAGGCGATACGCTGACCACAGACAACTCCATTCTCCTAGGTATGATGCAGGATGATCCGAACTACGAGATGGTTGGAGACATCTTCACTGACGAGCCTTACGGCATGGCCATTCGCAAAGGCGATCAGCAAATGGTCGATACCGTCAACGAAATGCTTCAGGAGATGAAAGACAGCGGAGAATATGATGAGCTCTATGAAAAATGGCTGGGAACAAGTCCGCCAAGCGCGGAGTAACCCGTATAAACATCCTTTCGTAAGGGCGGCTCGGCCGCCCTTCTTTATTTGCAACTAAGAAGGAGGGAATCCGATGCCAGAAATTGATATAAGTGTGCTATGGCGATACTGGGATGATTTCTCGGCAGGCTTTCTGAATACGCTGAAGATCAGTCTCATGGCGCTTACCGGCAGCTTTCTGATCGGTGCCGTTATCGCCGTATTTCGCATTGCTCCCATCAAACCGCTCAACTGGTTTGGTGCGGCCTATGTTGAATTCATACGTAATATTCCACTGCTTGTGACGATATTCTTTTTCTATTACGGGCTCTCATCTGTAGGACTCAATCTGGATGGCTTTGTATCCGGGACACTCGGTCTGACCATCTACACCTCTGCCTTTGTGGCCGAATCCATTCGTGCAGGGATTCAATCCGTACCCAAGGGGCAGCTGGAGGCTGCACGCTCTTCAGGTCTCAGCTACATCCAGACGATGGTGCATGTCGTTATGCCTCAGGCTGTTCGGATCGTGCTTCCCGCCATGGGGAACCAGTCCATCAATCTGGTGAAGAATTCTTCCATACTGGCTGTCGTTGCAGGACTTGATCTGATGTATTTTGCAGACAGTGTCAATTCAGCTACCTTCCAGACGCTATCGGTCTATACCGTTGTTGCTATTCTCTATCTCGTGATCACACTTCCGTTAAACTTCCTTGTCCATTACTTGGAGAAACGCTTGAATCAGCGCGAGATCCGGAATACAACCCACAAACCGCGTTCACGCAAGCTGTCAAGAGGACTGGACAGGCCGCTTAACTAGCTTCTTCAGACGTGAAAGGAGGAGGACAAAATGGATTTTGCAGGCGCTTATACCTGGCCCTATATACGATTTCTTCTTGAAGGCTTCATGCTGACATTGCAGGTCGCCGGTGTCGCCATCCTGCTCAGCTTTGTCGTTGGCATCATCCTAGGCACCATTCGATATACGAAGTTTCCCGTTATTTCGCAGATCGTTGCCGTGGTCGTGGATACGATCCGCAACCTCCCGCTCTTTCTCATCATTCTGGTGTCATACCTGATCCTTCCTCAGTTCGGCATCAACATGTCCGTATTCTGGGCTGCTGTATTCGGACTGACGATATTTGAAGGCTGTATGATCGCTGAGATACTCCGCGGCGGACTTAATTCCATTGATAAAGGGCAGATTGAGGCAGCGCGTTCCTCGGGTCTCAGTTATTTTCAGACACTGCGTCTGATTACGCTCCCGCAGGCTCTGCGCCGAATGGTGCCTCCCCTGCTCAGCCAGACCATATCTTTGCTGAAGGATACTTCACTTGCTGTTGCCATCTCCTTGCCGGAGCTGATGAATCATGTACGTATTGTCGGAGGCCAGAATCCAGATTTCTACCTTCCGATGATTGTTTTTGCCGCAATGCTTTACTTTATCGTCAATTATTCACTATCACTCTTTGCCCGGAGACTGGAGACCCGCGTCGACGCTTAATCGTCTTATGGGTACAGGCTGGATAAGTGAAACTGCACCCCGATTGTTAGATACTCACTAACAGTTGGAGGTGCAGTTTTTATATGATTAAATAGACTTTGAACTGTATCCACTAGTTAGCATAGGAGGATCAATCATTTTGAAGAAAAAGAAATGGATCTTATCGTTTATTTCCTTGTTTATTATCATTTACATTGCATTCGGCTTTTGGATAGCGAGTGATACCAAACTAATTTTAGAAAAATCTCTTGAATCTGATGATGATTATACCGAATACATGAGCCAATCATTTTTTGATAACACCAATTTAACAGCAAGAGGCGATACTTCAAGCCGTTTTACATATCATCCTGAAAATCATAAAATAGGCACTGTTTTTCCACTACATTTCTTCTTCATTTCAAAAGTATTTGTAACGCATGAATACGATCAGCCTGACTTCGGATTTCGTGAGACACTCACAATAAATCTAAAGCTTATGAACGGGCATTGGTATGCTTTAAACGTTAAATTTAATCCGTAGCGGCTCAGGCAACCCCATACCCTTCTTCAAGTCAAACAAAGCGCAGATCATCCTTTTTTCTCATTTCCACACAGAACCTGAATATCCTATTCATAAGGATTGCCAGGTTCTTTTGTATGCATCGTCTTGAAGATGTCGATACTTGCAATAAAAGGAGGCTGCCTTGACGTGAACACCTTGTTTATTGCCCTGTTTATTATTCTACCCTTCATTCTGAGTGCCCTTTCTCTGCTCTTCAAGCCGATACAGAGAGTGCTGCACTTCATTGCCTTGTTCTGTTTCTATGCTGCAGGGGTGTGCCTGCTGATCTCTGTTTATCACACGAATATGAGCGGCATGACCTTCACGACGCAGATTCATCACATCCTGCTCGACCCGCTGTTCGTCATTCCTGCGGCTTATCTTGGAATCTACATTCCATTCCTAATCATTACGTACCTTCTGATCCCCAAAAAGAAATGACCATTGGCACGGATTATTAAAAATAATTCAACAAAATACAGATTAACAATTGCAATTTGATGAGAAAACATGCATAATAAAATCATTGATAATGATTATCATTATTGTAGGTTGTCTTCGTGACAAACTGCAAATTTCTTATATAAAGGGGACTCTAAGACAGAATGAAAGCATCGGTAACCAAAACAACACTTCAGCTTGATGATTATCTGGACCTGCTTAATCTGGCGGTGTCCATTGGCGACGAGAAATGGCAGAAGGAAATTATTCGCAAATTGTCTTATACTTACCCTGCAAAAGCCGCTACCCATATGAAGTAACTCATACTTAACGCACATATAGAATCGAGAGCCTGCTGTCGATTCTTATCCAATTCAAAGACACCCATTCCAGAGCGGCGGGTGTCTATTTCATTTATCCAACGATTATTTTATAGTCTGCAAATTTTCGAAGAACACACATGATTCGAAGGGCAGCCGCAAATTTCATGCAGCTCCTTCAGCTCACGAATGAGTATTTTCCCTTGGGTCACTTCAATGATCCCTTGATCCTTCCATCCGCTCAACGTCTTCGTCACATTCTCACGTGTCGCCCCAATCATCTCAGCAAGATCGGCATGGTTCAGCTTTTTCATAATTAGAATTCCTTCCGGCGTCGCTTTACCATAACTGTTGCTCGCTCTCACCAGCATCGATGCCAGCGCTCCCGCCTTGCCGTTCATTAGCAAATCGCGCAGCTTAAGCTGCGTAATCCGCTGCATCGTTCCCATCCACCGAATGAACTCCAGCGCTATATTTCCGTTCTCACTAAGGAGCTTCTCCAGATCATTCATCATGATGACCCCGACCACGCCGCTCTCAACCACTTCCGCCCCTTGCCCGTAGACTTCACCGTCTACACCGCCGAACTCCCCTAGCAGATCGCCGGCATGCATGAAGGACAATATGATCTGCTTCCCGTCCTCGCTCATCTTGGTCATCTTGATCCGACCAGATTTGACATAATAAATCGCTTCTACATCGTCACCTTCGTAATACAATATTTCTCCGGCTGTGATTGTCTTGGGCTGCATGATGCTTAGAAGGGCTTCTTTAACCAACGCCTCTCCTTGAATGTCCGTTCCGCCAATACCACTCACCGTCGCCACACGTCTCCTTTGATTAAGTACGATTGTCATCTCCATCCGCCTCCACTCGCTCTTTGATTCTATTGTACCGTGTGCGGGACCGGGCTGTGATCAGGGAAACACCTGATTTTTGAAGTGAATTCCCCCTAAATTCATCCATTATTTCTCTAAGTGAAGTTTTTCACTGCCGCCGTATACATTTACGGTAATGATTAATGTATGAATCCACTTCGTTCATCATTAGAATAGTCAAGTTAATTCGTATAGATGTGAAAAAAACAAAAAAAGGATGTGATGACCCATGCACCGCTTAACCCTATTGGACGAAGAGGCTTTAAACCGTTTGCATCAAAATTTAACCTCCGACTTTACTGCGATCGTGCTTCTCACAAAGCCTGGGGGCAAGCTTAGGGTCATTTCAAGCATAGGCCGTCGCAGCGAACGCACGAGCAAGCTGGCCTTCCGCCCAAGCCAAGGAATAGCCCAGCATGTATTTAAGTATGGGCGTAAATATATAATTGATGGATCCAGTCTGGACCTGTCCGGGCTCCGCCAGACCTGCCCCCTCCTCCTCGCTGAGCGGCTGAAGAGCATCATCGCCGTACCGATCCTGCATTACAAACTACCTGTCGGTCTGATCATTACCGGCCATCGTTCTAACTACACTTTCACCGACACCGATATTAAACGAGCACAGAATGAAGCCAATGTTATTTCTCAATCTGTAAACGCGTTTTATCCTGTATCTCCCTAATCATTCACACACCTCTGTATATAAGAGCATGTTGATATGGATTCGTCTGTGCAGCGTTTTCCTGTGTGTAGTAGAATGGTAGTTAGATGACACTGTCAGGGAAACGGAGGAGAGTCTATTGATTAGGATCGTGATTGTAGATGACCACGTCGTCGTTCGTTCCGGACTCAGCGCACTGCTGAACGGCAAACATGATATCGAAGTGATCGGCGATGCTGCAGACGGTGATGAAGCCATTACCAAGACAGAGGAGCTGAGGCCTGATGTCGTGCTCATGGACTTCAGCATGCCTCCAGGTAAGGATGGTCTCACCGCAACAACAGAGCTGAAGAAGAAAATGCCCGATGTCCACGTCCTTATTCTTACCATGCATGATGATGAAGAATATTTGTTTCGCGCCATTCAGGCAGGCGCATCCGGATATATTTTGAAGAGTGCACCGTATGAGGAGCTGATCACCGCTATTCGTTCTGTTGCGGAAGGCAGCGCATATCTATATCCCAGTGCAACGAAGAAGCTGATGCAGGAATACTCTGAAATGTTACGCCGGGGAGATACAGACGGACCGTTCGAATCTCTATCTGAGCGGGAAAAAGAAATTATGGCCTGGATTGCCAAGGGCTACTCCAATAAAGAAATTGCCGAGCATCTCGTCATCAGCGTGAAGACGGTCGAATCTCACAAGAGCAACCTAATGGATAAGCTTGGCTTGAAGAGCCGGCCAGAGCTGGTCAAGCTCGCCATGAAGAAGGGACTGCTCTCTTATGACTGATCAGCAGCAGAGCTTTACCACCCCGTTTGGCAGCTATTCAGTTGATACATTACTGACCGAAGTGGATCGGCATATCGAGGAACTCACTGTCAAAACAGAGCTGAAAAGCGCGCTTCGCGAGCTCAGCGACCTGAAGCTCGCGCTCGACGAGTCTTCAATCGTTGCCCTGACCGACCAGAGGGGAACGATTCTGTATGTCAACGATAAATTTTGCGAAGTGTCCAAATTTTCCAGAGGAGAGCTGATCGGTCAGGACCACCGGATTATCAACTCAAAATATCACAGCAAGGAATTTATGAAGGACATGTGGCGGACCATCGGTCAAGGTAAAGTATGGCATGGCGAGCTACGGAACATTGCGAAGGATGGCAGCATTTACTGGGTGAACACAACGATTGTCCCGATCTTGAATGAACAAGGAAGACCCAAGCATTACCTCGCTGTGCGAAATGAGGTTACCAAGCTCAAGGAGGTTGAAGCCGAGCTGCAATCTATGATGAGCAAAGTGATCAGCATCCAGGAGGAAGAACGCAAACGCTTCTCACGAGAGCTTCATGACGGTCTCGGGCAGAGCCTCTACTCCCTCGTCATCCAGATTGATCAGCTTGCTTCGAGTCAGAGCGAAGGGCCGAATGACCTCGGGCCTCTGCGGGATCAAGTCACTTCCATTATTGAAGAGGTTCGAGGACTTGCCTGGCAGCTTCGCCCCTCTGTGCTCGATGATCTCGGTGTCGTTCCTGCCATCCGTTCTTATATTGAGAATTATCGTAATTACTACGGGATCGAAGTTACCTTCGAATGCAGTCTGCACCGTCGTCTGCCCCATCATCAGGAAATCGCTGTCTATCGGATCATTCAGGAGGCGCTCACCAATACGGCGAAGCATGCCGATGCATCCGAAGCCAGTGTCAGTATTAATGACAGCGCTCATGGGCTGACGATTGTCATTGCTGATCAGGGCGAGGGCTTCAATCGAGAAATCCCTGGAGCCGGCGTCGGTATGTTCAGTATGGAGGAGCGCGCACGAAGCGCGGGCGGAACCCTATCGATTGAAACGAGTATTGGCGAAGGCACGAGGATTACGTTGTCCTTCCCGAATAAATAGAACAAATGAAAGACATGCTGCTCGCAGCATGTCTTTCTGCATCCACATACATCCTTGTATCCTTATACAACCTTGCATCCTCATACATCCTTATGTCCTTATATGTGTTAAGACCTCCTTCTCTTCTGTTCTCACCTTCCCTCTCTCTGTCAGCTTGTTATCTGATTTAATTGGTTAGGAGCCATACACTCACTTATTTGGTTGCCGCAATTTGAGGAGCAGCTACCTTATTCTTCACGCCTGCGTCCCCTTTGACGAACAAGAACAGCACCCCTCCGATGAGCAGAAGAACGCCGGATAGATAGAATCCTACCTCAATGTTCCCTGTAACGTCTGACAAGTAGCCTGTAATATACGGCGCAAAGATCGAGGAGAGCATGCCTGCAAAGTTAAAGAAGCTGTAAGCTTTAGAATACATATGAGACTTCGTGTTATCTGCTACAAAAGAGATCAGAATCGGATCCAAAGCCAGCTTGCCTACGAAACCATAGATGATTAGTCCAACAATCATGAGCGAATAATTTTCAACATAAGGAATGACAAATTGGCATATTGCACCGAAGAATACGAGGATAAGAATAAGCGGCTTCTTGTTCTTCGCCCGATCGGACAAATAACCGAACAAGATCGCTCCCGGAATCGAGGCCCACGGAACCAGCGAGGCAATGATACCCGTCTCGGAGCCCTCAAGACCGCGTGACTCCTGCAGATAGAATGGCAGCCAGGTCATCATTCCGAAGAAGCCGTAGAGTGAGCAGAAGATGAGAACATACGTTAGAATGTGATTTCTAGTGAAAAGATCGCGGATATTCCCCTTCTCTGCCGGTGCTGCGGTTTCCGATTGAACCACTTCTTTGCTGCGGTCGTCTTTGACGAATACAGCAATCGCAATGGCCACGAGAATCGTCAGCACTCCGAATAGATAAAAAGTGAACTGCCAGCTCATGCCGAGCTCGAAGGTAAAATAACTGGAGGCGATAAAGCCAAGGGAGATGCCGAGTGCCATGCCGCTGTTGATCAGTGCCGAGGATACGCCCCGATACTTCTTGGGGATCGCATTAGCTGATATACCGTACTGGGGACCGTAATAGGTTCCTTCTCCAAGCCCGGTAATTGCGCGTATAACGAGGAATACAATAAAGCCGGGAGCAAATCCACTGAGAATGGTACCAATTCCAAACAGGATGTAGCCGGCTACAAGCACCTTCACTCTACCGAAGCGGTCTGCCAAATAGCCCGAAGGAATCTGCATTGCAGCATAAGTAATAAAAAACACCGTCGACATTAGACCCAGCTCTGTGTTATTTAATCCCCAATCCTCCCCAATGACACCCATGACCGGAGATAAAATATTGCGATCTGCGTACATAAAAGTCCAGCCTAATGCAAACAAAATGATAAGTACCACAGGATTACTTGTCTTCAAGGATTTCATCACAAATCACTCCCTAATATAGTATGTAAATTTTAATGACACAAAAATATATAAATGGGCTAATTTTCGAGCTAAAACCTCCTTATCATTAAAAAAATGCAAACAATAATAATGAAGTCGAGATACAAGTGTCACTTAAACTAACATGTTGAAAGAATATCATGACCTTTTCATAGTAGTCAACAACGTTTTGAAAGCAACAGGAATATAAAATGAACATTTCGAATAAAAATTATTGACTTATCTTTCGAAAAGTTTTTAAATAGGCAATGTGAGTTACATAAAGATGGTTTTGGAATGAAATAATGTGCTTTCAGCTTACATCATGTAAGAAAGGTGGTTTTTTGAAGTGAGTGAGGAATTTTATGTAAAAAAGAACTCAACAGAGATTCCGCATATGCACAGTCTCGATGAGATAGATCGCAAAATATTAATTGCACTGCATCAGAACAGCCGGATTTCCTATACGGATCTAGGGCAGCAGATCGGACTATCGCGCGTAGCCGTCCAAGCTCGAATTAACGCACTCGCTGAGAAGGAGATTATTGAACGCTTTACAGTTGTCATTAATCCGGTCAAGGTGGGGTTGTCCGTGTCCGCCTTCTTTAATGTGGACATTGAGCCCATGTATTTAGATGAAGTAGCTGAGCGGCTCGATCAAGAGCCTGCTGTAACAAGCTTGTACCATATGACAGGTCCGAGCACGCTGCACATGCATGGTATTTTTGCGGATATGGAAGAGATGGAGCAATTTCTGCTTGAGAAATTATACAAAATGCCCGGGATCGTCAAAGTCGAATCCCAGCTGCTGCTCAAACGCTACAAGAGCCGCATGGGCATGCGCTTATAGGAGGGAACACCTACGATGGACTTACAGCCTTACAAGGAACTTGCGATTGGGATGGCCAGAACAGGCGTGCTTGGCTATGGAGGCGGCCCGTCCGTAATTCCGCTCATTCGCTATGAAGCAGTGACCAGATACAAGTGGATGGAAGATGAAGAATTCGGGGAAACACTCGCGCTCGCGAATGCACTTCCCGGTCCAATTGCCACCAAGATGGCAGCGTATCTTGGATACAAGAAGAAGGGCGTGCTTGGCGCTATTATCTCTGTACTCGCTCATATTTTGCCTTCAAGCATCGCGATTGTCGCTCTACTCGGTGTCATGTATACCCTGAAAGACTCGAAATACATAGCAGGCATGATTGCCGCCGTACGTCCTGTAATTGTCGTCATGCTTGGAATTATGGCTTACGAATTTGCGACGAAGGCCTGGAAAGGGCTGGGCAAGGGGTTCGCGATATTGTTCGGCGTGCTCGCGTTTGTCCTGCTTCAGCTGCTTCAGGTTCACCCGGGTATTGTCGTCATCCTCTTCCTCGGCTATGGCATGCTCCATTTAAATCTGGTGCAGAAATACAAGCGGAATAAACAGAACGATAAAGGAGTGTCTTAAGCGATGGAACGTTTGCAAACATGGTGGGAACTATTCTGGGGCTTCTTTGTCGCGAATGTACTCGGTTACGGCGGAGGACCTGCCTCCATTCCGCTCATGCAGGAAGAGATCGTTAATCACTATAACTGGATGACGAATGAACAATTCGGTGACGTCCTTGCGATCGGGAATGCCCTGCCGGGTCCAATAGCGACGAAAATAGCAGCATTTGTCGGCTATCAAGTCGCCAGCTGGCCGGGGTTTATTATTGCGACCTTCGCTACCGTCGTTCCTTCAGCAGCAGCCCTGATCCTTCTGCTCAGTCTCCTGAATAAATACCGTACCTCGAATGTCGTGAAAGGCATGACACTGCTCGTACAGCCTGTAATTGCTGTATTGATGATCCTGCTGACATGGGAGATGGGTGTCGTCTCTGTCGAGGTCATCAACTTGTGGCAGACGCTCGCTATAGCTGCGATCGCGCTATGGGTACTGACCAAGACCAAGATTCACCCTGCGCTTGTCATTCTGGCGTCTTTTGCATATGGTGCACTGGTCATATCTCATACGATATAATGTAAGGTATAAAAAAGAGGCGCCCCGGTCTCCTGCTCCCTATGGGACAGAACTCCGGCAAACGCCTCTTTTTTATAATCAATTCATTTTATTATAGAATCTATAAACTACTCTGTAACAATAACGCTGACCTTCGTCTTCTCTCCAGCAAAATCAACGGTAATTGTTGCTTTACCTTTACCTGTGGCCTTAACCACGCCATCCTTCACCGTAGCAACAGTGATGCGGGAGGATTTCCAGAGGGCAGGCTTGGACACATTGGCTTCCGTACCATCTGCATAAGTAGCTGTAGCGATGACGCTGGCAGATTTGCCTTTTTTCAGCTCCAGCACAACCTCATCGGTTTGCAAATACTTGAGTGTATCGACATCGAGCGGAATGCTGACCGATTTGGTTCCGTATTTGCCTGTGATTTTGGTCTTGCCATATCCTACAGCTGTTACTTCTCCCTTGCTGACCGACGCTACTTTGTAGCTGCTTGCCTTCCATTCAGCAATGTCAGTGACATCGCGGGAGGAACCATCGCTCAGGAATACCGTGAGCGTAATCTCCGCTTTGTCTCCTGACTTCATGGACAGAGATTCCACCGAAGCCTCAATCCGATCGATATCATCCACTTCTACCGATACCGTAATCTTCTGCTCGCCGTACTCTGCCGTAATCGTGGACTTGCCTTTGCTGTATGCCGTAACGAGTCCTTTCTTCACATCGGCAACGCGAGCGATGCTTGATTTCCATATTGCATCATTACTTACATCCTGTTCATTTCCATACTGATCAGACGCCGTCAGCTTGATTTGATAAGTTTCTTTGGACAATAGAGCAACAACAGGTACATCGGCGGACAAGCCGCTTGCCAGGCCTACTTCTACAGACATCGTGTACGACTTACCGTCATACTTTGCCGTAATGTTTGCCTTACCTGTTGCAACGCCTGTAATCAGCCCCTCCGACGAAACCCCAGCGACCTTCTCATTACTGGAGCTCCACTCTGCTTCCTCATTGATGACAACCTCACGGTTATCTCCATCGAGCGCATAAGTGGCGATCAAGTTCGCCTGCAGTGTACCCGCTTCAGGTAACGCGCCTTTCTTATTTTGAAGCTCTACCTTGGTCGGGATATCGACACTGATTGCAACTTGGACGGTTTTGCCGCCATAAGAGGCCTTGATCGTTGCTTTTCCTGATTTATAAGCATGTACGTTACCTTTAGACACATAAACGATATCTGGTTCACTGGAAGTCCAGTCTGCCTTGCCTGTAACCTCTTCCGTTGTACCATCCAGGTAAGTTGCATTCAGCTTAAAAGCATGCGTGCCGCCTACCGTCATCCCCAGTTCTTCTTCCATGATATCCAGATATCTTGCCACTTCAACGTCTACCGGAATTTCGATGCTGCGATCTCCGTACTTGGCTGTAATTGTAGCTGAGCCAGAAGCATTGGCATATACTTTGCCATTAATGACATCAACTACTTTTTCATTACTGGATGTCCATGTCGCATGATTGGTAACAACCGTTTCCTTGTCGTCTGGATATACTGCCGTCAGGCTCAGATTGTCTGTATCTCCAATCTTCATAAACAGACTCGGCTTGTTCACGGTCAGCTTACGTGTCTTATCGACATCTACTTCCAGCGTTGTTGTCTTGGTTCCATACTCCGCTGTAATCGTCGCTGTTCCAGCCTTGTAAGCAACCACTTTGCCCTGATAAGCATCTGCTACCTTCTCGTTGCTGGAGGACCATACGGCCTCTGTGGTTACATCCTTGGTTGATCCGTCCGGATAGGTAGCAATCAGCTCCACTGTCTGCTCTTCTGTTAGAAGCAGGGATAACTTAGCGTAATCTTTAACTTCAATGCGTCTTACAACTTCTACATTCACATCAAGCGACACACTTTGCTTGCCCAGCTTGGCTGTAATTGTTGCCGTACCCGCAGATAAGCCTCTTATGCTTCCGTTAATGACTGTAGCTACTTTGCCATCCGAGGACGACCATTCCGCCTTATTCGACACCGCTTCCGTAGTGTTGTCACTATAGATGGCTGTAAGCTCTATCTCCTCTGTGTCCCCGATGCGAAGATCCAGACTTTGTTTATCCTTTGTCAATGCCTTTACTTTCTTCGTTACTTTGACTTCAACTGCCTGGGATTCTCCTTCATAAGCAGCGACAATTGTCGCTGTTCCCTCTCCCTTGGCTGTGATCGTTCCGTTATATACCGAAGCGACTGTACTGTCTTCACTTGTCCAATCTGTATTCACCGTTACATTGCTCGACTTACCATCACTGTATACGGCTGTCGCCGTAAGCGTAATCGAATCTTCCATTTCCAGATTCACTGTGTTCGTCGATAGCACAAGTTTGCTTAGTTCAGCATCTGCAGCAGAGACGCTCTTCATGGAAGTCAGTCCTGTCGTTGATAGAATCAGGAGCAGTGCCATAAATACCGTGAACACTTTTGCATAGCTATGCTTTAACATGATTTCCCCCCAAATATGAATAAAAGTATTGTCTTCTCTTATGTCGGTCAGGGGTGAGCAATTAATTAGTTTTATAAGTCTTTTTTATGTAATGAATTCACTTCAATCTCCCTATGTGAAGAGTGTGCCGCGAGGTGCAGACGGCTGGAGCATGGAATACGACAATACAAAGCATACCTGGGGCAGGATGTCGCATACGTTACAGGAGAGGAGGGAAGTACATATGTCATTTGACTATATAGGATATTGGGAGAACACTTACAAGAACGGGGGCAACTCCGGAGCTGGCTCGTACGGGATGCTGGCTGAATTCAAGGCAGAGGTCATTAATCGAATCATTGCATTGCATAAGCTTATGCGCGTTATTGAATTCGGCTGTGGAGACGGCAATCAACTGAGCTACATGGACTATAAAAAGTATCTCGGGCTGGACGTATCCGCCTCTTCCATTCAGATGTGCGCGAAACGATTCGCTTCCGATCCTTCCAAGAGCTTCATGTTATACAACCCAGGCTCGTTTCTCAATCAGGGGTTTATAGAAGCCGACCTTGCTGTATGTCTGGATGTGCTGTATCACATTACCAACGAAGAGGACTACATCAGCACGCTTCGAGATCTGCTCAGCGTATCGGCCGATTGGGTGATCATCTATACGCGAATAACGAATGCCCATTCTGCCTCGGGAGTAGAAACCATTCAGGATCGAAACATATTTGATTACTTGGCGGCATTCCCGGAGTACAAGGTAGAGGAGATCATTCCACAGCGTTATCCGGACTTATCCTCTGCTGATTTTTTGCTGCTGCGAAAGGCTTGAGCACTTTTGTTTTGAAAAAATTATAATTTTGTCTCTTTTTACTAACATTTGATGTGTATAATAGCTAATGATGCCATTATTAATTAAGGATCTTCATCCATCGCACGCAAATGAATAGGTAAAAGGAGTTTATTATGCTACAAAAGTTAGTGTTCTGGACCGTGGGCGCCGCTGTCATCATCAGCATCGTGGTGCTGTCCATTTATTTCAACAGCGGAATTGTTCCACAGGATACGATTCAATAGTACACAAGATCATTGGCCGCTGAAAAAGGCTGCGAGAGCATAGGTTTCTCTGCAGCCTTTTTTGATTTTATTTAATTATGCAGTTCTTCATTATTTATTGGAGGTCATGCTCTCCTGCCCGCATTTCAAACTCTAGCCTGCAATGTGTTTCAAGCTCTGCAGATGGAGCATTCCTATGTGCAAGGCAGGTCGTATAAAAAGTAAACGGATGTCCATCATGATCCACATGATCAGTAGAGTACATGGACACCTCCAGCAGCTCCGGATCATAGCTTAACTGAAGCACGGCCCGCGTCCCATACCAATACACTGTTCCTTTTTCCACAATTACCGGCTTAAAGCGGCTGATCAGCCGCTCCTCAAAATGCTTCTCCTCGCCACTCCAGATGAACCGATCTGTCAGCTCTATCGTGACCGTGTCCTCGGCAGGAGGACAAATCCACTGTGCATAACGGGTATAGCGAGCAAGCCCTGCATCGGGATAGGCCTCTGTCAAATCCAGCTCTACCTCAAGCCCGAGCTCATTCGTTCTCTGCATGATGGTTCTGGCGCGATATTCATTACCGCTTCCTTGCATAACCCTGTTAATGACAGGAACATTGTGCCCGCCGGACGATATGTTAATGATCTGCTCTCTTCCTGCTTGAAAGTATGCCTGAGTATACATCCCTGCACCAAGGTCACACAGGATATTCTCTCCGCCTCCATGCATTATAAATTGACCCAGATCATTATGATTATGCGGCTCTCCGTTATGCCCGCCTTTGATGGCAAATCCATAGGCTAGAGGTCTCTTCTCATGCTCATGCTTATGCTTATGCTCATGCTCATTCTGATTCGCTCCCGATCGCTCAGCGCGGCAGATCCACCATCCGAGTTCGTTGAATACACTGACATTCGAATGAGAGGAATTATGCTCCTCCACCTTCATCGAGAGTTCCACGACCTGAGCCTCTTCTCCAGCTGTCCACAGTCCATTTCGCAGCACATGCGCCCATCGCCTCACGGGATCACTTAGCAATCCCGGTACAGCGTCATAAGGAACGACTCGCGATCCAGTCCGCTCCATTAGACGATGAAGCAGACCTGTGGGGAGCACCTCCTTCTCACCACTATCGGAGAAATTGACATACACACCTTGAGACAGGTGAATTCGCTCTGGGAAACCGGCTATATTGCGGGGGTGGGCTGATGCCAGCAAATCCAGCCCGCCATTCGTCCGCTCTCTCAGCATTTCCGAAAAATAAGTGTAGTACCCAAAGCCGTACACCCAATATCCCAGTCCCTCCGCACATCCCCCATCTGCTCCATAGCCGCTAAGAAAGGATTCAAGCGATGCACAGACCTGCTCAATGGCAGCTGCAAGCTCGTCTGCATCATCCATGAGTAAGAGTGCAGCCATCCCGCTCCCTCCTGCACATACAGCCGACCAGTTGTGATCGGCCCGCCTCCAGAAGAAGGGCTTATTCTGTATGAACACCGGTTCAAGTACCCGCTGCCGTACTTCTCTTCTGATGCGCTCTGCTATCCGGCGATCCAATACATCTTCATACATATATAACAGCTCAGCGAGTGTCTCCGCCGTCTCGGCAGCAAACAGATCCACCTCTGACACCGGATCGCTCTCTGCCGGAAGGTGGGCAGTCAAGCACCAGGTGTACTCTCCGCAGACATCCCAGAGAGCATCCTCCAGAGCAGCTAGATATGCCCGCTCTTCATCGCTGTTCGCTGCTACAGCTGCCTGAATTCCTAGAGCCGCAAGCCTTGCTCTGCGTTCAAAGTATACGTCCTCATAGCCTTTACGCGCGCCTGTCTCTGCAAACTGGCGGAAGTTAGAATAGGTGAGCGGAGGCAGCGGCTCCTGCATGGCGACCCGTGCCGTTTCGGCAATCTGCTGCCAGTACAGACTGAATTCAGGCCTATCTGTCGTCTCCTGCAGCTGTGCCTTCCAATCTGCTGTCCCTAGCAGGGAGGCCGGCTGTTTGCTGCTGTGGACCAAAGCCTCTCTGATCTGGCTGCTGTCAACGTTCAAGTATGGAGGCCTGTCGCCTGTCAGTTCAACATTCTTCATATCGATCCTTACCACCTTTGCATAGGATAGTATGTATTCGTTTACATTTTTTAATTGATATCGTCAATGAATTAAGACCTACAAAAGGGTTATAAAATGAGTTATACTGTGGTAAGAATAAGTAAGGAGCCGTGCTGGAACACGACTCCACTGTACAATAACTGCATAAAGAGCAGTCGGCCACACAGTTAGGTCGAGAATAGACCGTTACCCTGCCGAGGGCGGTCTATTTTTTCATGTAGGAAAGAAGCGCCAAAATGAACATACCGAACATGAACATTAAGGAAAGTGCATCTTTAACCTCCACGGGCATCACCTCCCTTCTGGGAGACTAGCCGACCGCCCTTCTAGCCGTATACTGTACTAGCAAATTATAGCATAAAAGGACAATTAAAAATCCAGATTTATACATAAATCAGATCATCTACCGTAAACTACTCAAAGAACAGCTCATCCACCATAAGGATCAGCTGTTCTTTAATTTTATGGAACTTTTTTTCATATAACAGAGTCCAATTTTAAGTATCCTGATAAGCAATTCAATGAAATGGGGTCTTCAATTTGAGAAAACAAGCACTACCGCTCTTTGTACTGCTGATGCTTACCGTATCCGGCTGTACTACGAATGCAGAGCTGGAACCACCTCAGCCTGAGATTCAGACACCGAAGGAATCACCTGCCGATCAGGAAGTCATCAACCTGCACGGACAAGTTACAGGGCTGTATTACCTTGAAGAATTTCTGAATAAAGAACGCTCTTCTCAGAAGATTGTATCTTACACCATTGAAGGTGATCCAATTTATCACACCCTAACACACAAGGAGGACGGTACAATTCAGGTGGTCTATGATCCAACCCAGGATGCCTACGGTTCAAACGAAATCAGTACATTCAGCTGTAATGCCCTGCAAAAAACAGATACAGACGAATCCTTAGTCTATTCCCTCTCGCTGTGTGATAACGGAAATTTAAGTGAACCCATCATCCAGCTTGATTACCAGCTGGGCATTTGGAATCACTGGACTTTCGGCTGGAATATGGCCTGAATCAAGGAAATGTGATCGATACAGAGAAGAAGCAGATTACAGCCAATTTAGAGAACGGAGAGTCTGTTACAGCGAGTGATGTTCATCTGAATATAAAGACCCGAACGCAAATCTATAAAGAAATGGTCAAGCATGGGGCATTTTCCGCGAGCAGCGAGGGAACTACAACTTGCACCAAGACACCATTTGAGAGCTACAGCCTTATCGTAAAATTCAGGGATGAAACTTATCATCACGAATGGAATGGATGTGATAAGACACATCAGGATCTGACACGATTAGCTGAAAAAATCACTGGCCTGATCGATACCTACTACGAATCAAACATAACTTTGGGGAAGGTATCCATGCATAAGGCGTCTGAGCCGCAACAAGCGGAACAACTGTCTCTAAGCACTGAAAAGAGTGAATACTTGCGCGGAGAAAGGGTGACCTATATCATTGCGAATCACTCTGAAGAGTACAATCTCACTTACAGACTAATTAAGAAAGTTACAATTTACGATCCAGAAGAACGTGAAAACAAGAGGAATCTTGCCATGATCAGCAATTCATTTCACCTAAAGCCGCTTAATTCCCTGTAAAGCCTTAATCTAACAAACCAGCCTTCCTGATCGCAGTACTCGGGGAGGTTATTCAAGTTGGCAAAAAAATCAAAAGTGCTCCTTTTGTTTTGCTATCCTTATAGACAAAGGAGGGCCTGACCTTGAGTACCCAGCACACCATTCAACAAAGCATCGACTATATGGAAGCACATTTGGAGGATCCACTGTCACTTGAGAGCATCGCTTCTCATGTTGGCTTCTCCCCCTATCACTTTCACCGTATGTTTCGGAGACAGGTTGGGATGAACGTAGCCGATTATTTACGAAGAAGACGGCTGTGTTACGCAGCCCAGCTGCTGCTATACTCCGATGCCTCCATTATCGATATTTCATTGCACTGTCATTTTGAGAGCCAGGAGTCATTTACAAGGGCTTTTAAGAAGCTCTACGGTATGCCGCCTGGCCGTTATCGCAAATTATTTATGCTTCACACCTATAACCGTGAACAAGGAGAGAATCCAATGAAGGAACAGATCGCTTCACCGATTAAGGGCTGGTTTATTAGCGGGAGTCACCCCCAGGACTATGAAATGGGCATCGACCGGAATACGGTACACCAAGGAAGCACCTCTGGTTATCTAAAAGCCCGGACTCCCATGGATGACGGCGCCTTCGCTACGATGATGCAGCAATTCAAGGCAGACAAATACACAGGGAAAAGAATGCGCTTCTCCGGATTTGTCAAAACCGAAAATGTAAAAGAATACTGCGGGCTGTGGATGCGTGTAGACAGCCACTCAGAGGATGTGCTCCAATTCGACAATATGAATGACCGCCGCATTACGGGAGATACACACTGGAATCATTATGCGATCGTACTCGATGTCCCTGAGGAGAGCGGCACCATCTCGTTCGGAGTCCTGCTTATGGGTGAAGGGAAAGTATGGGTCGACGGTTTTCAATTTGAGGAAGTCGATCTCAGTGTGCCAACCACGAGTTTAAAGCTTGACTACGCAATGAGTGACGAACCGACTAATCTTTCTTTTGAGGAGTAAAAAATAGGAGCCCTCCTGAGGTGGAGGGCTCCTTCTTGCGTTTATTTCTTATCTATCTTTTTCGAATCGTAAATTCAAAGGACAGATCCTGCGCAGGATCGATCAGATACTCATCCAGCACTGGCGCACCCCAGCTGTCATCCCCGCCGACACCCATCTGGCGTCCAGCAATAGTCACGACCGTATGATGCACATTCGGCAGCTCGTAATGATGCGTCGCATTCTCCAGCTCGAATGCAGTGAACGGCGAAATGTTGGCTTCCACCGGCTGCGTATTCGGAGCTGTGATCTCGATCCCTTGTCCGAGCTCATTCGTAATCGCAACACGTCTTACACCCGTGCGGTTACCAGACTCCTGCGGTACCAAATAAGCCGCTACGTTGTCCTCCGCTCTGTTCTGGAAGCGGCCAAGTCTCGCTCCATAGGCACGGTCAATGTAATTCTCCTCTGGTCCCTGAGCATAATAGTCCAGATTCGCATAATCAGCCGGCACCTTGAAGGACAATGCAAAGATCGGGAATTTAGGCAGGCCAGCTGCCCCTTTATAATCCGACTTCACTTTGATACTGCCATCTGCAAATACGGTGTAGGCAACCTTGACGCTGACTTCATCCGATACACTGAGTCTATACGTATACGCTACAGTCGCCTGATTCGCTTCCTCGCTCAGCTCCCACTTCACACATCTGCGGGAGAGGCTGGCTGCATACCAGGCAGAAGATTCGAAGTGGAGACCTGCTCCCTTGTCATTATCTGTCATCGCTCTCCAGAAGAGCGGCGCTGGCGGTGCGGAGATCATCTCGCGTCCTCCATAATTCACAGAGATCAGCGTACCTGCTTGCTTCGAGAACATGATCGAGAAGCTTCGGCCATGCACACCAATGTTCACGTCACCTTCAACTACACGGAATTCACTGCATGCTGCAGGCGCTGTGGCTGCTTCGGCTGCTTCTTCTACTTGGAAGATATGCTGTCCAAAGGCCACCTCAAAGCCTGCTTCGGCCCACAGCTCTTCTTCTCTCAGTACAAGCGATACATCTACCGTGTATACCCCTGCTTCCGTTTGCTCTGGCAGATCAAGACTTACATACTGCTCTTCGCCAGGAGCAACAGATACGCTCTCTTCACTGCGGAACAGCTCTACACCTTCCCGCTTCAAGCTGCATACGAGGTCAAACTGATCTGTATTCACGAACAGATTCTCATTCTTCACCGTTACACCCTTCGCGTCCGGCAGCAGCTTCACGTTCTGATACACGAACTTCACTTCCTGCATCTTCGGCGACCATCTGCGATCCGCATAGACGATCCCGTTACCCGAGAAGTTATAGTCGGTTGAACGGTCATCGAAGTCACCGCCGTAGGCCATGAATTCCTTGCCGTAGCGGTCTTTCTTCACAATCACCTGATCCATGTAATCCCAGATGAATCCGCCTTGGTACATTGGGTACTTCTCTTCCAGCTCGGTGTATTTTACAATGCCGCCAACGGAGTTCCCCATCGCATGCATATATTCACAGCTGATATACGGCTTCTGCGGATCTGCATTCAAGTACTCTTCGATATCCGCCACTTTCGCATACATCCGGCTCTCCATATCACTCGCTGCATCATAATCCCGATTGTGGAATACACCCTCGTAATGAACGAGACGTGAAGGATCGCGGTCGCGGAAATAATTCGAGACGTTAACGATAACTTCACCTGCATAAGATTCGTTGCCGCACGACCAGATCAGGATGGACGGATGATTCTTGTCCCGCTCTACCATCGACACGGCCCGATCCATAACGATATCCTGCCACTCCGGAAGATTGCCCGGAACGTTCCAGGACGGCTCAACTGCACCCATCTTCTGCCACGAGCCATGCGTCTCCAGATTCATTTCATCAATAACGTACACACCATATTCATCACACAGCTCGTACCATAGCGACGCATTCGGATAATGAGAAGTACGGACGGCGTTCATATTCCCCTGCTTCAGCGTCTTAATGTCCCAGAGCATATCTTCCTTCGTAATGCTGCGTCCTCTGTGCGGATTGAATTCGTGACGGTTTACGCCCTTGAATACAATACGTTTGCCATTCAGATGCATCACTTTATCCTTCATCTCGAACTTGCGGAAGCCAACACGCTGAGGTACAACTTCCACCAGCTCACCTGTCGCATCATAGACCGAGATGTACATCGTATAGAGATTCGGTGCCTCTGCACTCCATAGCTCAACCACGCCTGCATTCAGCGTCAGGCTTAAGGATTGCCCCGGTGAGCTCACATCGCCGAGAGCCGTAACCTGACCTGCTTCATTCTTCAGCTCTACGGCTACCTTGGATGCGGGAGCTCCGCTTAGCTTCACATCGACGGTTAGCGTTCCCTGCTCATAACGCTCATCCAGATCCGTATGAACAAACAGGTCCTGAACATGAACCTCAGGTACAGCGTACAAGTAGACATCCCGGAAAATACCCGAGAAGCGCCAGAAGTCCTGATCCTCCAGCCAGCTGCCTGTACTGCGCTGATACACTTCAACCGCGAGCTTGTTCTCTCCGTCCGTAAGATAAGGCGTCAGATCAAATTCACTTGGAGTGAAGCTGTCTTCACTGTAACCGACAAATTCACCGTTCAGCCATACATAGAAAGCGGATTCAACCCCTTGAAAAGAGATAAATACCGGGCGCTTTCCCCACTCCTTAGGCACTTCAAAATATTTCACATAGCTTCCCACCGGATTATGCTCCTCCGAGATCATCGGCGGACGAAGATGCTCATGTCCATCCCACGGATACATCGTATTGACATATTGGGGCTTCCCGTATCCCTGCAGCTGGATATGTCCTGGCACCTCAATAGCATCCCAGCCTCTTACAGAGACTTCGGTCTTGTAAAAATCAGCCTGTCGCTGTGCCGGATTGACAGCATAGCTAAATTTCCAGCTGCCGTTCAGGCTATGGCGGAGCGGCATCTCCAAGCGCTGCTTCGCTTCCTCCAGCGTTTCATAATAATAGTGATCGGAGTGAGTCGGCACCCGATTCACCGAAAATACGTTTACGTCAGACAGCCAGGCAAGGCTCGGTTTCTGTTGATGCGTCATTCGTATGATTCCTCCTGTCATAAAATGAAGAGGACTGCTGATATTCCAAGATTGTACTCTTCGAGTATGCAGACAGTCCTTCTTCCGTTTCATCCTTGCATAAGGGATATATGATAATCCTCATTTAATAATTATTTAACGGACCCCGTCATTCCTGCAACAAAATGCTTTTGCATCAAGAAGAATACGATGGCCGTCGGCAATGTTGTAATAACAATTGCGGACATGATCAATCCGTAGTCCGGAGCGTACCCCGATCCGAGATTGGAGATCAGAAGCGGCACTGTCATATTTTCCGGTGATTGAAGCACGATGAGCGGCCACAGGTAGTTGTTCCAGCTGTTCAGGAACGTAATGATCGCTGCTGCTGCATACGTCGATTTCATCGTCGGCATATACACTCGGAAGAACAATCCAAGCTCTGTTAATCCATCCATACGCCCTGCTTCGAGCAGATCCTTCGGAAACATCTTCGTGCTCTGACGGAAGAAGAAGATCAGGAACGCCGTTGTAAAGGTTGGCAGGATAACAGCCGCCGCTGAGTCGATACCGAAGAACGGTGCTACGTTGGATACCTTCGCAAACATTTGATACAAAGGCACCATTATTGCGGCAAACGGAATCATCATGGACGCAAGCAGGATGTTAAATACGACATCCTTGGCTTTGCTGCGGTAAACCTCAAATCCATAACCGGCTGCCGATGCAACGAGCAAGGACAGAATGGTTGTGATGATGGAGATTTTGGCCGAATTCCAGAGCGCCTGCCACATATCTACGCTGTTGAATAAGTTCGTAACGTTCTCTATAAGATGGGACCCCGGCAGCAATGTTCCCTTCGTAACATCCACGGACTGGTTTGTTGCGCTTACGATCATCCATATGAACGGGAAGATAGAAACAAGGGTGGCGATAATAAGGAACAGGTACGTAAAAAAGCGTTTCGGCTTGATCATTTTTTATCGCCTCCAATCTTGTTCTGAATGATAGTAAGCAGTACAACCATAACCACGATGGAGTAGGATACTGTTGCTGCATAGCCGAAGTCCGGCGTGTATTCAAAGGATAGGTTATAAATATATTGCGAGATGGACATGGTCGAGTTACCCGGTCCGCCCTTCGTGATATTGACGACCTCATCAAACAATTGAAGTGTACCAATCGTAGAGGTAATCCCTGTGAACAGGATCATCGGTTTGAGCAGCGGAATCGTAATTTTGAAGAACTGGGTGAACGCATTCGCCCCATCAATTCGCGCAGCCTCGTACACCGATTTGTCGATGTTTTGCAGGGAAGATAAGTAAAAGATCATGTTATAGCCTGTAAAGCGCCACGTAATAGCGATAATAATTGTAACCTTTGCCCAGAACGGATCTGTAATCCATTGAATCGGCTCAGAGATCAGATGGAAGTTCATCAGCATTTTGTTGACGATTCCGTCTGCACCGAACATGTATTTAAATACGACCGAGTAAGCAACGAGAGATGTTACCGTCGGCAGGAAGATTGCTGTTCTGAAAAAACCTTTGAATTTCAAATTCTCATCATTCAACAAAACGGCGATAAAGATCGCCAGTACGAGCATGACTGGAACCTGAATAATCAAGTAAATAAACGTATTTTTTACCGCTGTAATGAAGTTAGCATCACTGAACAACCGGATGTAGTTGTCAAATCCGACAAAATCCAGATTCATTCCCCGGCCGGATTTAAACGACAGGATCAACGCCTGAATCATCGGATAGAAATAGAAAATACTGATTGCCAGAACCGGTATCAATATAAAGAACCAGCCCGCTAAATTCGTGCGATTGTGACTGACTAAACTTTTGCGGCCTGAGGTCAACTTCGCAGGTTTCACGCCACTCCACTTCCTTCCATAACTAAGCTTCTATTTATCTAGGCTATCTTATCTGTTCTTTAGAAAACCCCTGCCCCTTCTCCTCTAAAGAGCAATCCTCTTAAGAAGCAGCGTAAAGAGCAAGGGTTTGTTGTTATTCCAGCTTTGTGAGAATTTTTAGATTAACGAATTTGCGTTTCTGCTTGAGTCTGAGCATCCGCCAGAACAGCATCTAGATCCTGTCCGCCTAGGTAGCTCTGCATCGCGACAACCAAAATGTCTTCAATTGCATACGTGTTCAGACCATAGTTCACATTCGGAATTTGTTCTGTCCAAGCTGCAAAATCGGATACGACTTTTTGATTCTTGAAGAATTCATCCTCAGCTTTGTACGCTTCACCTTCTGCAGCGGCTTTAAGTGTACCGATAACACCTACATCTGTGTTCAAGGTTTGATACAGATCCACATCAGATCCAAAAGTTTGCTTCAAGAATTCTGCTGCTGCTTCTTTGCCATCGACATTCATGACATACCAGGAGCTTCCTCCAAGGTTAGATGCATGAACAGATCCTTCAACACCAGGAAGCGTAGGAAGTGGAGCTACTGCCCATTGACCGGACTGAGATGCCTCGGCTTTGATGGATGGTGTAATCCAGTTACCTGTAGGCACAGATGCAACTTCTCCACTATTCATTCCACCAACAAATTGGCTCCAGTCTGAAATAACTTTGACGATACCGGAATCCATCAATTCTTTATAAGTCTCAAATGCCGTCTTCATAGCAGCGTTATCAGCAATCGCTGGAGTTGAGCCGTCTTCAGCGGTATACCAGCTGCCTGCAGATTGGATCATCATACGAATGATGCCCAGATCGTTAGGGTCTTGAGTCAGCATCGCTTTGCCTGTCTTCTCTTTCACATCTTTACCGATTTCAATGTACTGCTTCCAGTCGATATCCTGCAGATCTTCAAGCGTATAGCCTGCCTGCTCCAGATAGTCGGTTCTGACATACATGCCGGTTACACCCGAGTCAAACGGTACGCCATACTGCTTGCCGTCTACACTCGTTGGGCCGATCTTATAATCTGCAAAGTCCTCTGCATTGATCACATCGGTCAATTCATAGAAAGCATCCGGGTAGGATTGAAGGAAGCTCTGTGCTCTATAGTCTTCAATCAATACAATGTTTGGAAGTCCTTTTGTCGATCCAGAGTTAAGTCCCGTGTTCAGCTTCTGTACAATGTCATTCTGTGCATTTTCAACGATGTTAACTGTCAAGTCCGGATTAACCTCAGCATAAGCTTCTTTTGCTTTATTCATTGCCGCAATATTGAATGCCGGGTCCCAAGCCCAAACGGTAATTTCATTCGTTTCTGCGCTTTGGCCTGAGTCGGATTCTCCTCCTCCACCGCCACAAGCGGTCAGCAGCACTGCACTTGCCAGCATAACAGACAATAATTTTTTCAAAAAAATAACCCCCTCAAGGCTTGTAAATGAGATACTGAAAAACTGAAAATAAAAGATGGAAGCGTTTACTCTTGCTATGCTCCCATCTTATCACTCTTGTATGCGTTTTCTTTAGAACTATCTTTGCAAGCTTTTGTTCTTTTATTGGGTGTTCGCAAGAGTACAAGAGTCTCTGTCAGGTAATATATTTAGCTTTTTGCAATATTTTTATGACAGCCTGTACTCATTTCTTGTGGTTTGGGATTTTTTTCATGAGTTTAAGTATCAATAGGAAATAAGCGGCAGACTAATTCTCACCTTGGTTCCTTCCCCGAGCTTGCTTGTAATTTGGACCCCATAGTCTTCTCCGTACATAATTTTGATCCGCTCATCCACATTTTTGATCCCGATGCCTGAGAATAGCTTACGATTCCGCTTGGTCTGCGGGAGCTTGGTCTCTGGAAGCCCGCTTCCATCCTCACGGACTGGACGCTCCCGAACAGATTCCATTTCCATTCCGTCCCCATTATCCACGACCTCACAGATCAGCTGTTCATGCTGACTGGATATCATAATGAGGATGCTTCCTTCCCCTTTGTGATTAAAAGCATGAAAGAATGCATTCTCGATAAAAGGCTGAATAATGAGCTTAGGCACCTCGTAATCCATGACATCCGGCTCGATAAAATAGTTCACGCGAATTTTGTCTCCGTAGCGAACATGGTTAATATACACATAGTTTTTCAGTGTCTCGATTTCCTGCCTCACCGGAATGGTGGATTCCACGTCGCTTACCGTATTTTGCAGCAGCGTAATTAAAGAGTTAATCGTCTCTGCTGCCCGTTCACGGTCTCCCTGCTGAACCAGAAATTTAATGGACGCGAGCGTGTTGTATAGAAAATGAGGATTAATCTGCATCTGCAGCGCCGCGAGCTCGGCATTACGCTGCTGCTTCTCAGTCTGAACAAGTCTGTCCACATAGTCATTCAGCTCGTCCAGCATAAAATTGAACGCATTTCCGAGCTCCCGCGCCTCCAGGCTGCTGGTCGAGACATCAACATAATTGCTGAAGCCCTTTGTCGGAATACCCGACATTTGATGAATAAGCCCTCGCAGAGATCTTGTCATTTTTCTAGTCATAAAATACACGATAATGAGGGATATACCCACAATTCCCAGGGTGGTCAGTGTTAACGCTCTTACATTAACCATCTGTCCGATGGCAGCATCCTTATCGATTAGATTGACGAGATAGAAATCGAACTCAGGTAAGTATTCGGAGAATAAGATGCGGTCATCACCCAGCAGATCGGCGTTCTTACCTAGCTCCCCACTGCGCTGGTCGGCAACGACTTTGGTCAGCAGTGCCTTATCCGTCATTCCAATCAGCTCCTGCTGATTGCTGGAGATCACTAATCCTTCATCGTTCATCAGGAGCACATCATTTCCATCACTTGTGAAGTTGGCATAGAAAGGCTTAAATATACTGTCTCTGATCATGACGTACATTGTTCCATAAATCTCATCCGAGCCATGATGATACAGCGCCTTGGAAGCAACCAGAACAGGCTCCTTCCATGTGCCGGACTGACTGTCATCATGGTAGAGCTGATATACAATCTTGTGAGGATCACGAATCGTTCTTTCTGTAATCGGATGATCTTCAAGCTCTGCTGCTGTCGCGGACCAATACCACGGATCTGTCGTATAGCTGCGTCCATTGGCGCCCAGTACCATAATACTGACTTCATAAGCGCTTAAGTTAGAGCTGATCGTCTTCATTCGCTGTGTCATATTGAATGTCTGCATTGCCAAAGACACTGAATCCGTATCTCCATTCGTCAAATAGTTACGTATCGTTCCGCTCTGACTAACTAAGTTCGTGGTGGTAGCCACGGCGCCGTTATAGGATTCAAGATTCGACTTCATCTGATTAAGCAGCTTCGTATTCGTAATGCTGAAAGTCTGCAGGAAGAGCTGCTCCGACATCCTTATCGTTATTGCCAGTGTGAGTACAGATACCGCAATAAGACTGATCAAGGTCACCAGGAACAGCTTGACAAACAAGCTTTGATTATTGAACATTTTCATGTGTCTCAATCCTCTTTTGCAAATTGCTCTCTGCGGTAGGTGCTTGGTGACAGACCCGTAAGCTTCTTGAACACTTTTGTAAAATAGCTCTGATCTGAGTACCCTACCTGTGCACTGATTTCGGAGATGGACTCCTCTGTTGAAGTCAGCAGCTCCTTGGCTTTTTGAACACGGATCTTATTCAGATACTCGCTGAACCCCTCATTATTATGAGCTGAGAAATAACTCGACAAATAGGATGGGTTAAAATGAAATTGCTTCGCTACTTCAGTCAGCGTAATCGGCTCCCTGTAATGCTCCTGAATATAGCTCAGCAGCATCGCCATATTCGGATTTACCGCAGTGTTGGTTTCGCCGATCACCTGCTCGGCTTCATGAATGAAATCAACAATGCGCTGGATCGCATCCCGGGCATATGCTGCCTCATCAATTCTGCGGAAGAACTCATATTTGCTCTGCTCGAGCCGCTCTGTATCATATTTCAGCTTTCCGAGTGTATTTGTTACATTGAAAATAAAGTTGCCCAGATAGGCTTTGAATTCGAAAATATCCGTTCGATAATCCATGGATTTGAGATGAATGTGCTCCAGAAATCCGGCGAAACCTTTCTGAAACTGCTTCCGCTTCAGCTGCTCTGTCAGCTCTCCCATGTCGAGGTCTGCTGTCACCTGAGGCAAGTCCGGCAGATCCCCTACATAGATAAAATGCTTATCCGGCATATAGAAGGAATACCGTGCAAGCGACAAGAACTGATTCCGATACACCGCTCCTAACTGATAAAAATCCGTAAACCGCTCCGTCATGACCATATGGACGCCGGATTTTTGTTCCGGCGGCAACTGCCCTATTCCTCCTCTAACGTCCATAATGAGACTGTTCCAAATCTCAGAGTTCATGTTCAGTATATATAGGGCCTGGTCCTTCATATTCAAATGGATGCTTGCCGTATCAGCAATCTGTGAGATCATGGTTTCTACCATCTGAATCAAGCTGGACCTCACTTCCTGCACTGCGATGTGCTTCAAATCCATGCCTATAAGGACGTAGCTATCCCCTGGCAGGACAGAATTCAGCACTCCGGGTGGTAGCTCCGCTTCATAACCTGCGATCAGCTTCTCAGCCGCCTGTTCGATATATCTCTCCTCGGCAGGTTCTTCGAGTGCGGTTTCCTGTAATTCCGCAATCCGGGCTGCCGTTTTATTCAGAATACTGAGCAGATATTCGGCTTCCAGCTTTGGTTTTAATATATAATCCGCTACACCGCTCTGGAAGGTGGATCTAACGTATTCGAATTCACTAAAACTGCTGAGAACGATAACTTCCATCTTGGGATGCCGTTCCTTCACAATTTTCACGAATTTCTCACCATCCATGATGGGCATCACAATATCGGTCAGAATAATATGAGGTTTAACTTCCTCCACAAGATCAAGCGCCTCAAGTCCGTTCGCAGCCTCGCCGACAATTCGAAATCCGGCCTGTTCCCAGTTCATTAGATGCTTAATGCCCTGCCTTACCAGCATTTCGTCATCAACGATCATCACTTTGCATAGGGATTTCAAAATTTTATACCTCCTTTAAATACAAAAAAGCCCAGCTAATCCGCCAGGCGCCCGTTCTTTTGGGACACGTGTATCTTAGATCTGCAGAAAATGGTTATTGAAACGCTTCCGTGCATTTGTTTTATCTATTGTAAAGATGATATCGTACACAAACAAGCTTAAGTCACGAACGAATTGATTTCTATGTAGGCAAATAAAATAAGCTAAGATGATATTTCATGCAAATACCTTCTTAGCTTATACAGCTCATTTCTATCATATCGCTATACACTTGGTTTAATACTCGCAATGATGGGTTTTGAAATTTTAACAGACCGTTGTCAGACGCTGTCCACAACTAATGCGCCGCTCTCGTCATTCCTCCGCCCTGGTAATCTGTCTCATCTTCCTTAATCTGCACCCCTTTGCTTCTGGCTGCTTCAAGCAGGTCGGCAGCATCGTCCCGGGGCTTGTACCCGATCAGCGTTTCCAAATATCCGATATCATAATAATTATCGGTATTTGCCGAGGTGCCGTACAAGCATAGAAACTTATGCTCATCCGAGGCCTCAATGCATTTCTCAGCTAATTGCACCATATCCCGCTCCGAAATCCAAATGTGGGCAGCTCTTTCCGAATGCGGACGGTCATCACCTGGAAAATTGCCGATTCGAATGTTAATGGAGGAAATCCCATGCCGATCTGCATACAATCTCCCGAGCAGCTCAATATAACACTTGCTTAATCCGTAAAAGCTGTCAGGCCGATAAGGGTCTGTTACCTCTACTTCTTCATCCACTTTATAGAAACCGGTCGCATGGTTCGAGCTTGCAAAAATAATCCGTCTCACTCCTTGCTTGCGTGCCGCTTCGTACAAATGATAAGCCCCTGTTACATTGATGGGCAGCACTTTGCCCAGGAAATCTTCTTCATCCTTCGCCCATGCAATATGAAGCACGGTGTCTACACCTTCAGTAAGAGCAAGCAGCTGTTCCGCATTGGTAACATCCAGCGGTTTAATGCCCTGTTCCTCATTTGCATTCAGATCTGCGGCAATAATGTTATACGCCCCTGTTGCCTGTAACCCTTGGACAAGACACCCTCCAATTCTTCCTGCCGCCCCTGTGATGAGTATATTCCGTCTATTCGTCATTCCTTCCTTCCACCCTTCGTAAGATTATTTCCCGGGATATAATGAGGAGTTCTGCTATACCCAGTATTAACCTAAAAACAAAAAACACATGCACCATAATTTCAATTGTACATGTGTTCTTGATGGGATTAATTCAAATACCTTAATTACAAAGTGTTATAGCCGTTCGGTGCATAAGGCTGAAGCTTCTCAAGCCAGCTCGCCTCCAGCTTCTTCAGCGCATCCTTCGCATCGTAGAAGGGATTACCCTCCGGCACCTTCAGCTTCTCGAGCACTTCAATCTCGAAAGCACGCTCACCAAGCTCTGCCCACTCCTGCTGCAGCCCGCGATTACGGTGACTACCCATGTTCAGCATAAATTGCTGACCGTTGATAGATTTCAAATTCGGTGTGCTGGCGACGTAGAGCTTACCGTTCTGCTTATTGCGAATTTGGTAAACCCCTGCCTCGATCTTCACTTCTTTGGCCTGCTGCTGTAATTCCTCTCTCCGGTTCATCTTCTTATCCTCCGCTCCTACAGAATCAGCCAACACATAACGGCTTCCATCTTCTTCTCTGCTCAGAATTCCGTAATCCACCATATATCTGCGAATCGTCACATAATCCTCATATACTTGTTCGAGTATACGGTTGACCTCAGGCTCCGTGTACACGGCCCCGGGTACGAAGCGCTTAGCAAGCTCGTTCATTACAATGATGCGATGCTTCTCCTGCATGGAAAAGGTCTTAAGCGGCCCATCCACTCCATGAGGGAAGTATTTCTTAAGCACCTTGTCTTGTTCGGATGTGGTAATGCTGTACCTGTCATCATCGTGACCGGCACGTTTGCTGATCGGTGCCGCAAGCTCGGCAGGGCGATTCGGATCATGCTCATTCAGCAGCTCCATGACCGCGAGCAGCACCTTGGCCTGACGCTCCTTCTCCTTCAACACAAAACGATGATTGCGTATGGTTGATGTGGACCCTGTACCAAGCTCCTTCTGAATGTCAGCATCCTTCTTGCCTTCATAGAATTTCGCTAACAGCTTACGTTGTATATCCGAGAGTCCGCTCACACTCTTATCCAGAGATATCAAATATTCAAACACAGACCCATGCTCCTGCTCAATATGGATCTGAACATATCTGAATGCTTCATACAAGATACCATCAACTGGATAAATTACTCCCTTCTCAACCCGTTTGCCGCAGCATACACAGATGAACTCGAGATCGTGCTCCATATATCCACGCTTGATATCCACAAGCCCCGCATCATCCATATAAGCTTTATTCACTTCCATATCATTCGCACTCTCCATCACATTTTATATAGATATAGTATTATTATGTTTGTTTATTGTCAAACAAATATATATATTGTCTATATTATATCATTTCATCCATGAATCGAGATTAAATCTGCAGCTCACTCCTCTTCGTACAGTCAGAATGATACGAACATCAAAAAAAAAGCAGGACCATGAGGGTAAACTCCCTTCATAATCCTGCTTATTCATCTGTTTCAGCCAAGCGCCAGCTTGCCCATTACAACCCGGCGGCCCGCTCCTGTAGCGGAAGGCACATTGTTTGGTATGCCGTGAATACATTCGTTACCGAGCAGTGCAAAGATCAGCGCTTCTTTTGCATCGTCATCTATTCCGAACGAGCTTGCCTTGGCAACGGTCCGGCCAGGAAGCAGTTCACTCAGCATAGATAGAAGCACCTCGTTATGTGCACCCCCGCCAGATATGATGATTTCGTCGATTTTGTATTCAGGGAATACCCAGCGTTTGTAGCTATCTGTAATAGATTTTGCTGTGAACCATGTTGCCGTAGCTACGATATCCGCTGAGGACAATCCACGTTCCCCTGCACCCGCTAAAAAGGCTGCCGCATATGCCGCCCCAAATTGTTCACGTCCAGTGGATTTAGGCGGCATTAGTGAGAAATAAGGATGCTGCATCATTTCACTCACCCATGCTTGATCCGGTGTTCCCTCAGCTGCCCATTTCCCATTCTCATCATAGGCAAGCTTTCCTCCGGACAATTCGAGCACAACTTGGTCGATAATCATGTTACCCGGCCCCGTATCATAAGCCGTTACTTGATCAGCTGTGCAGGCTGCAGGAAGAATCGAACAATTCCCGATCCCTCCGATGTTTTGTAAGATCCTCCCCCGCTGTGGATCACCGAATAGAATCAGATCTCCATAAGAAACCAGCGGAGCACCCTGCCCTCCGGCCGCCATATCGGCTGGTCTGAAATCACCCACAACCGGTCTTCCGGTTCGGGCTGCGATGACCGACAAATCCCCAAGCTGTAAGGTGGAGCGTGCAAGCGACCGTCCCGCATCTTCCTTCGGAATATGCCATACCGTCTGTCCGTGCGAGCTGATGAAGTCCACTTCATCCATAGCGATGCCTGCTTGATGGCATACAGCGTGAGCAGCAGCGGCAAATTGGTCCGCAAGCAGAAAATTCATAGAACAAATGTCTTCTACATTAGAATGTTCAATCGTACACAGCGCTTTGATCCGCTCTCTAAATTCTTCTTCATACGGGAGCTGTACATAGGCAAGCAGTCTGGATGCTGTGCTCAGTCCGCTCCCTTTGATTCGAACCAGCGCTGCATCCACACCATCCAGCGATGTGCCTGACATGAGCCCGATGACCAGACTCTCTGCTTGGAAGCCTGTAATGCGGATCATCGTGATGAGCTGCCTGCCGTCAGCTCATCACTAAGGGTGACGGGCAGCTTGCCCATGAACGGAATCAAACCAAGCAAGGCACTTGCCACGCTTCTCATGGCGATTGGCCTGCTCTCATAAGCCGCAATGTATACTTTAATATCGGGAAACGCCATAAGGTCATAGGGATTGCGTGTAGCGACCACCGCAAGCGGCTTGCCCGTAGCCTGCAGCTGTTTCACCAGCTCTGCTTGCTCAGAATAGAAGTGAGCATTATAGGTAGCGATCACAATTTGCTCAATATCCGGGCTTGCTGCTGCGGTGATGACCGATTCGCTCTGCTCAGCCACCTCTGCTGCCGCTATGCTAAGGTCTTCTACATGAATTCCCTGCTCGATCAGCGCAGCACCAAGACTCAGCTGATCCTTGATCTTCTCATCGGCAATGGTCATCGCTGAGGATGCAACTGTCACAGCAAGCACCTTCTTGCCAGACAGCGGAAGCATACCCGCATCATCACGAACGAGTGTCACGCTGCGTTCACTGATTCGGCGAGCGATATCTCCGTGCTCTGCAAGCCCGACGCCGGCAGGCAAGCCGCTTGCGTCGATGACGGGTGCAGCCTGTACCTCTTCAGGGAAGCTGCCATCCTCCATCATGATGCCGCGCCGGATCTTCAGCGAAAGCAAACGGCGGACTGACTCATCGATCCGCTCTTCAGCAAGCCTACCCGATAGCACAGCCTGTTCAATCGCTTGATATGCTCCAGTGAGCAGCTCATGGGTATGACTGATCAGCACCAGATCGGCTCCGGCTTCGAGCGCCATCACCGAAGCCTCCACGGTGCCGTAGGTATCGGCAATGGCATGCATCTCCATACAGTCGGTCATGATCAATCCCTCATAGCCCAGCTGATCTCTCAGCAGCCCTGTAAGTACAGAGGAAGACAGGGTTGCCGGCTTCTTCTCCGCTTCGAGCGCCGGAAAGTAGATGTGAGCAGACATAATAAAGTCCACTCCCTCTTCAATCGCCTTCACGAAAGGTGTCAGCTCCAGTCCTTTCATTCGCTCCAAGTCATGGGAAACCATCGGCAGATCCAGATGCGAGTCGGCTGCTGTATCGCCATGTCCAGGGAAATGCTTCGCACAAGCAGACACACCGGCATCCTGATATCCCCGAACCGCCTGAGCACCATACTCGGCCACCATTTGTGCCGACTCACCGAAGGAGCGAACCCCAATCACTGGATTAAGTGGATTGTTGTTTACATCCAGAACGGGTGCAAAATTCAAATTAATGCCGAGCGCACTTAATTCCTTGCCACTGGCCAGGGCCGCTTCATAGGCATCGTCACTTGCGCCTGCAGCTGCAATTGCCATATTGCCAGGAAATAAGGTGATTCCATCCGCTATACGAGCCACCATACCACCTTCCTGATCAATGGATATCAGCAGCGGCAGCTGGCTGGCCTCCCTCGCAGTGGTTTGCAGCTGATGAGTAAGCTGAGCTACCTGTCCGGGACTCTCTACGTTACGGGCAAAATAAATAATGCCCCCGACAGGATGCGCCTTAATAAATTCTGCGAGCGGCACTGTCAATTCTGGACCCGGAAGTCCGCACAACAGCAGTTGACCGATTTTTTCCCGCAGACTTAAACGAGCAAGCAGTGCTTCTACATTGGAATTTGAATTCATATTCTCAGCTCCCATAGATCAGATAAGATGCTCTTCTCTCACGCCATTTCTCTTCATCCTGATGCCAATTCGCCATGATCTGCCGAAGTCCTTCTTCGTCCCGAACCCGTTCTCTAATTTCCCTTCCCCCCGTGAGGAGATCAATAAAATAACGGCCGCCGCCTGGAGGAGGCGGGGTCCATTCAAAGTGCTGAGGGTACGAGCGTGCAATTTCGTGTAGCAGCATCAGCCCTGTCTCTACTGCTATGAATTGGTCTCTATCCGTAATGAACAGCCGAACGCCCCCGCACAGTGCGCCTTGATGCTTGGAATATACCGGTGAAGCATATACGGGATGAATATGGACACCCGGAAGCTGATGCACTTCCATTTGCCGTGCAATTCGTTCGCCGTCCATCCAAGGTGCCCCTATCCACTCAAAGGGTCTGGTCGTGCCTCGTCCTTCAGACACATTCGTCCCTTCAAACAAACAAGTCCCTGCATAGACCTCAGCCGTTTCTGGTGAGGGAATATTTGGTGACGGCATCATCCATGGCTGCCCCGTCTCGGCATAGGTCATGGATCGCCTCCAGCCTTCAAGCCTGACGACATCCAGCTCGCATCCGCTCCCCTCTTCCTTGTTCCGCATCAACGCAATCTCTCCGATCGTCATCCCATAGCGTATTGGCATATGCCAGGCACCCACAAAGGATTCATAGCCTTGCTGCAGTATGCCTCCTTCTACCTTCATTCCCCCCATTGGATTGATTCGATCAAGAACAAGTAGTGACTTTCCGCTGACAGCACAGGCATCCATCATATAAAAGAGAGTCGATAAATACGTATAGAAGCGCACCCCTGCATCCTGCATATCAAAAATAACCGTATCCACCTGTTCCAGCATTTCCGGCGTCGGTTTCTTCTGCTTGCCATACAGGCTGAATACGGGAATCCCTAGCACCGGATGCATTTCATCCTCGAACGGAACTCCTGCCTGACGCTCACCGTACAGCCCGTGTTCTCCCGCAAACAAGGCGGTCAGCCGGCTGTTCTCAAGCTGTGCACATACCTCGATCGTCGTCCTGAAATCAGCAGTTATGCCTGTAGGGTTCGTAACCAGCCCTATTCGTTTGCCTTCAAGAAATGGATGCGATAATTCGGATAACCGATCAGCTCCGGTAAGCACATTTGCCTTCATGCCAACCCCTCCCTTGGTTATAGAGAAGGCGCAGGATATCACTCCCTGCGCCTTCATTGTTATTTTTGCAGCAAGCTTCTCTATTTAACAGAGCCTGCCGTTACCGCCTGTTCATTCCACTCATCTGCGGCAGGCTCTTCTTCCTCAATTAAATTAGCAGTCACCTTATGCATATAAATTCCCATCATTCCGTTAAACAGCACGAGGAAGCCGACTGCCGTCAGAGCGAGCAGCACAGTAAGACATACCGTCTGGAAGAAGGCGCCGACGGTGTACCCCGGATGTCTGAGGAGCAGCTTGACACTTTCCCCCATTGCCTTGAAGATCCCCAGCTCCTTCTGCAGAACGAGCTGGAACGTATGGAATTGAGAGATCAATGCCATGATCACAAAATAAGTCTGGAACACAGCGATAATGGTATAGAGCATGCCGTCTTTGCCGCCGTAATACCACCAGGTGGACCAGAGAATGAATACGAGCAGTGATACGAACAGCCCCATGACAACCGCGGGGAAATATCCTTTTCGCACGCCGTCAGCCAAGTCCTTGAGCCCGTTTCTTCTGCTCTTACGCTCCATTTTATGATGGAACACATGCAGTACACCAAAGAACAGCGGCATATAAATGAAAGGAATGACAAACAAGGCAGCCGTTATGGGCAGCAGCAGTACCGTGGGAATGAGTATTAGTGAACTGAGTACACTGTACAAGGCAACGGGAATGATCTCCCGATAAATCTCCGCTCCCGTCTTGACCAACACCTCACTCAGCTTACGCATCGCATTTCACTCCTTGTTCTCTTCGATCTGGCATGAACCGTTTCAATTCAGCCTAATTCTTTGTTCTGTCTCCGGATCAAAATAATGGGCCTTATGCAAATGGAGCAAGAAGTTCTTGGACATGCCCGTATAAGCTGTCGTTTCGGGATTAACCTTCGCTGTAACCAAACGGCTTCCAATATGAAAATAGATCAGGTTCTCCGACCCAAGATGCTCAACGACATCGATCTTCGCCTCAATCTTGTGATATTCATTCAGACTCGGCGCAATGTCTTCTCCATAGATATGCTCTGGGCGGATGCCGAGCACCACCTTCTTGCCATGGTAACCTGCAAGCCCGGCAGCTACCTCATCTGTAAGCGTCAGCTCAGCCCCTTCGATGCGAATTCTGTTGCCCTCCACGACAGCATCAATGAAGTTCATCGCTGGAGATCCGATAAATCCGGCAACAAACATATTTTGCGGATTCGCATACAGCTCCGTCGGGGAGTCAATCTGCTGGATAATACCGTTGTTCATGACTACAATTCGCTCCCCGAGGGTCATCGCTTCTACCTGGTCATGGGTAACATATACAATCGTTGCTCCAAGCCGCTTGTGAAGCTCGCTAAGCTCTACCCGCATCTGAATGCGAAGCTTGGCGTCAAGGTTCGAGAGCGGCTCATCGAACAGAAACACCTGCGGGTCCCGGACGATGGCCCGGCCGACAGCCACACGCTGGCGCTGACCGCCGGACAGCTCTCTCGGCTTACGTTCAAGCATATGTGTGAGTCCCAAAATACCGGCGGCATTTTCCACCTGCTGATTAATATACTCTTTATCCTTCTTCAGATTGCGAAGACCAAAAGACAGGTTCTCCCGAATCGTCATGTGAGGATAGAGTGCATAATCCTGAAACACCATGGCAATGTCCCGGTCCTTCGGATGCAAGTCGTTGACGACCCTCTCACCGATGAGAATATCGCCGCTCGTCTGCTTCTCTAGTCCTGCAATCATTCGAAGCGAAGTGGTCTTTCCACAGCCGGAGGGACCAACGAACACGACAAATTCTTGATCCTCAATAACGAAGTCGGAGCCCGCTACTGCGGTAAAGGTCCCTTTTTTGTCATCACTAAACTGCTTGCGTACTTGTCGAAACTCCACCCGTGCCATAGGTATTCCTCCTTTCACGTATCAGCCTTTAACGGCTCCAATAGTAATGCCTTGCAGGAAATAGCGCTGCAGGGAGAAGAACAGAATAATCATCGGCAGAGCGCCCACGGTCGCTCCCGCCATCATGGCGGCAAAATCGGACGCATCGCCGAACACGAAGGAAGCAAGCCCGACCTGTATAGTCCGCATATCGCTTGAATTCGTAATGAGGAACGGCCAGAAGAACTCATTCCACGAGGCAACGAAGCTGAAGATCGCAAGGACGGCAAGTCCCGGCTTCGCCATCGGCAGTATGACCTTCCAGAAGATCCCGAACTCGCTGCAGGCATCAATCCGTGCCGCATGAATAAGTGAAGTGGGAAGGGAGGACATATACTGCTTCATGAGAAAGATGTTTCCCACACTGACCGCCGTTGGCAAGATGATCGCTGTATACGTGTCTCCGATGTTAAATACATTGACCATAAGTATATACAGGGGAATCAGCGTAACCTGCGCAGGAATCATCATCGTGCTGAGCAGGACCCAGAAGATCGCTTTGTCCCCCGGGAACTTGAGCTTGGCGAAGGCATAACCGGCGAGCGAAGCGAAGAACACGTTCGTAATCGTGGTAATCGCTGCGATAATAAACGAATTCCATAACCAGCGCCAGGCATCTGTTTTGCCAAAGAACCGCTCATAAGGCGTCATCGAGATCACTTCAGGAATCATCTGCGGCCGAAAAGTAGCCGACACCTTCGTATCCTGAACAGAGCCGACCAGCATCCAGTACAGCGGAATGATCGTTACAATCGCCCAGAGTAAAATAATAACGGCTGCCAGAATGAGCAGGACCGATTTTTTTTGTAGTTTCATCGTCATACATCACACCCCCTCTATAGCTGCCTTTAATATTCAACATCACTGGAGAAGTATTTAAACTGGATTATGGAGATGACCACGATGATAAGAGCAAGTACGAAGGACTGAGCCGAAGCCAGACCAAACTCATAGAATACGAAAGCGGTCTGATAGATCAAATAAGCGATTGTCGTTGTCGCAAAATTCGGACCCCCCTGGGTCATTAGATACACCGAAATGAAGACCTGGAACGACCCGATTACACCTGTAACGAGCAGATAGAGCGTCGTTGGTTTAAGCAGGGGCCACGTAATCTTCGTAAATTTGGTCCATGCACTGGCATGATCAATATCTGCCGCTTCATAGAGCGACTTCGGAATGCCGCCCAGAGCGGCCATGTAGAGAATGATCCCTGCCCCATGGGAGCCGAGCCAGCTCATGAGGATGAGCGAGAAGAGTGCTGTACTGGATTGTCCCAGCCAGATTACAGGATCAAGCCCGAACCAGCTGAGGAATCTGTTGAGAAGTCCGACTTCGGTTGGATCAAATATAGCCAGCCACACCACGGAGATTGTCACGCCGGAGGCAACAGCCGGCAGGTATAGCGTTGCCTTGAAGAAGGTCTGCCACTTGCTCTTCATTTGAAAGATCAGCACAGACAAGACGAAGGTAATGATAATGTTGACCGGCACGGTTCCCAGTGTAAAAATAACGGTGTTTCGCATCGACTTCCAGAATGTAGCGTCCTGGAACAACCGGCTGTAGTTATCCATCCCTACCCAGGTGGAATTCATAATGCCATACTCCTGAAAGCTCATAAAAAAAGCATGACCTACGGGATACAGTGTAAATACGAGGAACAAGAGAACCGGAGCTAAGATGAAGAGATAAGCCCAGCCATATTCCTTAATCGCTCGCATTGGGCTTTGGCGGGAAGGTGTCCTTTTTGGCGCAAGTGATGTCTGCATCGTTCTCTCACCCCTTGTGTTTGTCGTAGAATTGACCATTCCTTCTAGCGAAAAAGGCTCCTGAGGACTTCGTCCTCAGGACAGCCTCCTCTGCAGATGACGCTATTTATTTGAGCATTTGCTCTGCCTTTGCCTTGAAGTCCTCCGCAATTTGCTCAGGTGTCTTCTCGCCGGAGAACAGGGCTTGAATGTTTGGCTTGACGACTTGTTCCTTGAACTGCTTCTGCTGCGCAGACTTGTCAATGTCGAGTGAGAGGGTTACCGGAATTTCGATATGCTCTGCCATCATATTCGCGGCTTCTATGGTGTCCGGTGTGCCCAGGCCCTTGCCTTCAAAGTACTCAGCTTGTGAGTTTCGAACGAAAGGAAGTACAAGCTCGTTAGCCGAGTTCCCTGCTTTGGCGCCGCTCAGTGCCTCCATCACAAGGAACGTGTTCTTGGCATGCTGCTCGCCCTTGTCATTCTTTTGCTTGAAGGCAACATAACCTTCTCCGCCCATGGTTGTCTTAGGCTCCGCCCCGTCGTTATGAGGTACGGGAAGCAGTACAAATTCGATTTTTTCGCCTTGGACCGTGCCGGCATCAATATCTTTGTTACGGTTCTGAATCATGACATCGTAATAGGGAAGTGCTTTGGAGATGATTGCCGCTTGCCCGGCATAGAACATATCCGTTCGTTTGGCGGGAGCGATAGCTGCGGTTTCTTTCGGCATATAGCCTTGATCAATGAGGTTGTCTATGAAGGTAAGGGTGTCTAATATACGATGGTCATTCCACTGAAATTCGCCGCTGGCGTTAAGCACATCGGGCATTCCGTTATTGCGTGTCAGCATTTCGATAAAATCTAACGAGGTTCCGTCTGTGACGAGCGCATACTGCGTGGTGCCGTCAGGAGCCGTACCTGTAAGCTTGGCCGCCGCCTCGTTAAATTCACTCCAGGTCCAGCCCTCCTGCTGGATCTGCTTCCAGTCGATTCCCGCTTCCTCCAGGATGCGCTTATTGCCGCCCCAAGCCCACTGGAATTGATAGAGCGGCAGTCCATACTGTTTGCCTTGAATTTGGCCAAGCTCTAGTGTGCCGGGCACGTAGTCATTCTTGATCTCATCGGTCAGGTAAGAGTCCAATTCAAGCGCAAGCCCTGTCTTCACATAAGCGCCATCGACACTGTGAAAATACAGATCTGGCGGATTACCTGCATTCAGAGCGACGTCAAACTTCTTAGGCCCCTCTGCCCATGTAAGCATTTCGTACTCAACCGTAATATGGGGATGCTCCTGATTAAAATCAGCGATAAGCTCCTTCAGCTCATCTTCGTATGTGCCATGAACAGGGTAAGTCCACACGGTTACCGTATCCTTGGCATCGGCATCGACGGTCTCCGCATCACTCCCTGAATTGCCGCCGCAGGCTGTCACGATGAGCATCATCATAGCGATCATAAGCGCAAGCGGTTTTTTCATATACACTTCCCCCTTTTTCGCATCGCATCTAAGAATCTACTTGAACATCTCTTCTCCCTTAGCCTTAAACTCGGCCGCTATCTCTTCGGCTGTCTTCTCACCTGTAAATAACGCCTGAATGTTCGGCTTCATTACCTGTTCCTTGAACTGCTTCTGCTTCGCTGCCAGCGCTGAATCAAGCGAGAGAACAACCGGCTGCTCCATATGCTCTGCCATGATACGGGCTGCCTCCAGCGTTTCCGGCGTGCCCAGACCCTTGCCTTCAAAATATTCAGCCTGTGACTTTCTAACAAACGGCAGCACGAGCTCATTGGCCGAATTCCCGGCTTTGGCACCACTCAGCGCTTCCATAACGAGGAACGTGTTCTTGGCATGCTGCTCGCCCTTATCATTCTTTTGCCTAAAAGCTACGTAGCCCTCGCCGCCCATCGTTGATTTCTGAGGAGCATCCTTATGATGTGGGACCGGCAGCAATACGAATTCAACCTTGGCACCTTGCACTGTTCCTGCATCAATATCCGCATTCCGCTGCTTGATGAGCACATCGTAATATGGAATTGCCTTGGAGATAATGGCCGCCTGCTCTGCATAGAACATTTCTACACGTTTCGCAGGAGCAATGGCTGCGGTCTCTTTGGGCATATAACCTTCTGTACGAAGGGTCTCCAGGAATTTAAGTGTCTCCAGAATTCGGTCATCATTCCACTGGAACTCACCTTCCGCATTCAGCACATCCGGCATGTTGTTATTGCGGGACAGCAGCTCCATAATCTCCATCGTCTGCCCTTCAGTTACAAAGGCATATTGCGGAGATCCGTCAGGAGCAGTCCCCATCAGCTTAGGTGCGAGCTCCAGGAATTCATCCCAAGTCCATCCCTCCTGCTGGATCTTCTGCCAATCGACTCCGGCTTCCTCAAGAATACGTTTGTTGCCGCCCCAGCCCCATTGGTACTGATAGATCGGAAGCCCGTATTGTTTGCCTTGAATCTGCCCGAGCTCAAGCGTTCCCGGGTAATAATCCTCCTTGATCTCAGGCGTCAGATAATCATCCAGCTGAATAGCCAGACCAGAATCGACGTAACTTCCATCTACACTGTGAAAATACAGATCGGGCGGATTGCCCGCATTCAGGGCAACATCAAATTTCTTGGGGCCTTCAGCCCAGGTGAGCATCTCGGTCTTGACGGTAATATTCGGGTGCTCCTTATTAAAATCAGCGAGGAGCTCCTTCAGGTCCTCTTCATACTTGTTATGAACAGGATATGTCCAGACTGTCACCGTATCCTTGGCATCCGCGCTTTGCTCGCTGCTTCCTCCCCCGCCGCTGCAGGCTGTCACCGCAAACATCAGAATAGAGGTCAGCATAATCCATGTCTTACGCATTAGCACCTATCTCCCCTCGTTCGTTCCACGTAAAGGAACACCGTAGATTAGACTACCTTCTCAGGGCCCGCCTGCTCTCCTCCAGATATTTGACCGACTGCTCGTAATTCTTGCTGGCTACACAGAGATACAAAATATCAATCAGATTAAGCTGAGTCATCCGGGAACCCATCGCACCGCTTCGAATCTCACTCTCTGTGGATGATGTGTATAGAGGTACGGTCGCCAGCTTGCTCAGCTTGGAATGGCCGTACTTGGTCATGCTGATCACTTCTGCCCCCCGCTTCCGAACCAGTTCGGCGACACGAAGCACTTCTTCCGTTTCACCCGAATAGGAAATGCAGACGGCTACATCTTCTTCTGTCATTGTGACCGCTGATGTGAGCTGCTGATGCGGATCAGCGAAGGAGAAGCTCATCTTGTTAATTCTTAGAAATTTCTGCTGTGCATCCATAGCTATCAGATTGGAAGCTCCAACGCCAAAAAAATAAATACGCCTTGCCTGATCCATTAAAGAAACGGCTCGCTCAACCATCGCCTCGTCCATAATCTTCAGCGTATCCCGGATGGACTGAATATTATTGTTCGATACACTTCGGATCATCGCAGATACACTGTCATTCGGTCTGATCTCCTGATAGCCTGCCTGCTCATCCGACCCCTGCAAGTCACCAGCCACCTTAATTTTCAGGTCCTGATAACCTTTGAAGCCGATCGTTTTGCATAGGCGGATGATCGCTGCCTGACTTGCACCGCTCTTCGCTGCCAGCTCGGCAACGGAGAGCTCGATGATCTCGCCAGGCTGCTGCAGAATATAAGCCGCAATCTTACGCTCCGAAGGATTCAGTGTTTCATAGGCTTCCTTGAGACGAACCAAGCCACCATTCATGAGAGCAGTTCCACCTCCATTTCAATAAAATATGTACTAATAGGTTAGATAAACTAACATAATCGGTTCTCTATCCTTCCAAATATGCTTGGATTGATATTATTATATGAGGTATGAAATATAATTTCAATAATAATTTATTTACTTAAAATTTTATTTTACATTCTGGAAATTATGACCTATACTTAATAAAAAATGAGAAGGGGTGAAGCGATGAATGTCTTTATTGGCGTGGATGGTGGCGGTTCCAAAACCGAAGTAGTAACCATGCTCGAAGATAAATCTATTCTCGCTCAATTCGATGGCGGGGCAACAAATCCCTATACAACTTCACCTCTTGAAGCTGCTAATGAGCTCAATCGATTACTGGAAACAACATTCACGTTTATTAATGAGCGCTCAATTATGTGTAAAGGAATTTGTCTTGGTATGTCAGGTATACAATCGGATGAAGAGAAGAGCACACTTATTAATCAGGTCAGACAATGTATGAAGCACAGATCTCTCTCCTTTCCGATTACCGTTTGTACAGAGGGCGAGATATCTCTCATGGCAGCATCAGGGGAGCATACAGGTGTGCTCGTGATCGCCGGAACAGGCTCCATTGTTTATGGATTCACAAGAGAGGGAAGCATTCACCGTGCAGGAGGCTGGGGGCATCTCCTTGGCGATGAGGGCAGCGGTTATCAGATTGGTCTGCAGACCCTTCAAGGGATCATGAGAAGTTATGACCGAATCGCCCCACCTACCTTGCTGACTTCCCTCGTTCAAGAAGCCTGTCAATTAAACGAGATCACAGAGCTCCGCACCTTCATCTATCAACAACCCTTCAGTAAGAAGAGCATCGCTTCTTATGCTAAGCTGTGCATCCGTGCCGCTGAGGAAGGAGATCCGCTTGCAATCAGCATACTTAGATCTCAGGCCGCAAGTCTGGCCGACACAACTACCGCTCTGCTGCATTCTCACCCTGATCTCCAACAAGAAACTGTAGCTGCAACCGGTTCTATCTTTCTCCACTCCTCCATATATAGAACGCACTATAAGGAATGCTTAAGTAAGATCTTTCCCCACCTTCATATGGTTACAGGTTCAGCAGACAGACCGCCGGCTTACGGCGCAGCCCTGATAGCACGACAGCGGTTCTTCTACCCCGATCAAGGAGCCGATGGACTCGTATAGTATGGTGTAATCCCGAGTGAATTTGCCTTTCCGTTACTTACAAACAAAGGTTCATTAATATAGAAAAGCTTGCAATCAAGATGCCCCGTATATATACGAATAGCACAAATCACTTTCTATTCTAGAATGGGGGCCAGGAGCGAAGGAGGCCGTACCTTATTATGAATCATCTAAGCCATAAACTTAGCCAGTTGATTACTGAACAGCCCAATCCGAGAACAGATCATATTGATCAGCTGGATTCCATTGAAATCATGAAGCTCATTAACGATGAGGATCAGCAGATCGCCAAGGTAATCAGGCCACTCATACCCGATATTGCAAAGGTTGCCGATTGTATAGTGGAGAGCTTTGAACGAGGTGGACGTTTATTTTATGTCGGTGCCGGTACCAGCGGCAGAATCGGCATCCTCGATGCATCTGAGTGTCCCCCCACCTACGGTACGGATCCATCACTGGTTCAGGGGGTTATCGCAGGCGGCTTCGAGGCCGTCCGAACACCTGTGGAAGGTGCGGAGGACAGCGAACAAGGGGGCAGCGAAGATATGAAATCCCATCAGGTCGGCCCCAATGATGTTGTCATTGGCATTGCCGCGAGCGGCAGAACACCTTATGTACTGGGTGCCATGAAGGAAGCCCGCGCTCTGGGCGCTCTTGTAGTCGGACTGTGCAATAACCCCAATTCGGACATGAAACCGCTGGCAGACTATACGATTGAAGCCGTAACCGGACCCGAAGTCATCATGGGTTCTACCCGAATGAAGTCCGGGTCCGCACAGAAGCTGATTCTCAATATGCTGACGACCACAGCCATGATCCGCTCCGGTAAAGTATACCGGAATTTGATGATTGATCTTAACCCTTCCAATGAGAAGCTGGTCGATCGTGCCAAACGTATCATCAAGCTGGCAACCGGAGCCTCCGAGGAGCAGATCAAGGATGCCTATATCGAATCAGATGGCCATGTCAAGACCGCCATTGTTATGATTATGACCGGTTCAGACGCATCCTCAGCGAGGAAGCTGCTCCTTTCATCCAAAGGCTATGTTCGTAAGGCGATTGACAGCAATCCCACTTCATAAGAAAAGAGCGCCCCTCTATCCTTAGCACTAAGGAATAGATGGGGCACTCTGTCATTTCAATCTACAATTTGAAACGCTGAATAATCTCCTGAAGCTCATCCGCTATATTAGATAAAGTTACTGCAGAAGAAGCGACCTCCTGCATGGCTGCCAGCTGCTCTTCCGAAGCCGCAGACCCTTCCTGTGCGCCAGCGGATATCTGATCCGAGATCGCTACAGCGACCTCAAATGATTCTCCGACATGGGCCATAGAGGCATCCATCTGCTTCGAGGCTGAGGATACTTCCTCCATCTGAGCCGCAACCTCTTGAATGGAGTGCAGAATCACTCTGAACCGCTCGCCTGCCTCCTGGACTGTAGCGATCCCTTTCGTAATTTCTTTAGATGCCGTGCCCATCGATGCTGTCGCAGCTCCTGTTCCCTGCTCCATTTCATGGGTCAATTTAGCAATTTGTGCTGCAGAAGCGGCCGACTGCGCTGCCAGCTCCTTCACTTCGTTCGCTACAACAGCGAATCCCCGCCCATGCTCACCTGCTCTTGACGCTTCAATTGAAGCATTCAGCGATAAAATATTCGTCTGTTTCGCGATATTCGTAATGACTTCAACAATCTTACGTATCTCTAATGATTTATCTCCGAGCCCTTGAATCACCTCATTGAGGTCACCCGCTGAAGCACCGATCTGATCCATTTGATGCTTCGCTTGATCGATACTCGCCATACCGGCCTGGGACTCTTCAGATACCTGCTTGGCTGCCAGAGTCACTTCTCCAGCTTGGTTTGTAATAGCTCTTACACCGCGGGACATCTCTTCAACGAGCTGCTTGGCTTCGCCAAGGCTTTGATTGGATTGAATCGTCCCCGTTGCCGTCTCCTGCATAATTGTGGCCAGCTGTTCTGTTGCCTTTGTTGTCTGCTCGGAGCTTGCTGCCAGCTGCTGAGAGGACGCTGCAAGCTGATGCGACGTTTCACTCACTTCTCCGAGTACGGATCGGAGGGAGCTGGTCATTCTATTAAACCCTTCCGCCAGAATGCCGTATTCGTCCCTGCGCTTCACGGTCAGATCGATGGTCAGATCCCCATTTCCAATATCACGGGACGCTCTGACCATTGCCTGTATCGGGCGATGCAAGCTGCGAATCATCAGTACCATAAGCCCCATTCCCACAATGGCAGAAATACCAAGCACGACGATCAGTGCGTTAAGGATCGGACGAGAGGCTTCTTCCACTTCGGCATAGTCCATTTCTGCAACGAGCTTCCAGCCTGTAGCTCCATGCGTGCTAAAGAATGCATATTTCTCCGCATTTCCTATGGTATAACTCAGGTCCCCGTTATCCTGTGCCAACACCGAATTGGATAGCGTCTCCAGGGCACTGGTTCCTGCATTAAAACGGGAATGCACAAGATAATTTCCATCACCATCTACCAGATACACGATACCTGTTTCTCCAATATGTACATCATTCACTGTAGAAGTCAGTGCTGCCAGACTGATCTGCATACTTGCTACCCCTTGACCATCGGATAATACTTTGGCCAACGTTACAACTACATTACCTGTCGAGCTCGATTTATAAGGCTTCGTTACGATAACCTCTTCACTGCTTTGAGCATCCTGATACCAGGGCTGATCTGTCACAGATTCATTCATTCCATACATTGGGGCTTTCATTTGCTGGTCTCCGCGAGACGATACGATGACGAGAGATTCAACCTGAGGGTTGGCATCCTTCAAATCATCAAGCAGCCGCTGGGCCTGTGGACTTTGATTGGCAATTTGCGCCGCATTCGTCTGTCTTGCAAGCAAATTGATATTTGCCTTCTGACTGTCAATCAAGGAGTCAATCTGCTTGCTGACAAGGGCAAGGGATTGCTCCATTGTCTCCTGATCCGACTTCCGAATCTCTGAATCAGCCGTATGATATGAAACCCAGAAGATCGCTATACTAGGCAGGAACAGGAAGAATAGAAATGCTGCAATCAACCTTACTCTAAAAGACAACAAGCTCTTCTTTTCTTTGCTAACCTTTTCATTTCTTGAATTCTCATTACTGCTATCTTCCTTGTTCTTATTTGCTTCGCTTTTGTTAGCCAGCTTCACTTTTGCTAAGCTTTTTTTCAATAATTCCTTCATAAAGAAAAAGCCCCCCTTTCTACAAAATGTGTAATTTATGCAGCTTGTTAATGCATCACTGAAGATGACGCCAACTGCATACTGTCTATAAAAAAAGACAGAACATCTTATCTATCGGCAAGTGGAGGCTGAGATTTTATACATTTTCTGAAATTTTTCATTTTAGTTTACATTCAATGTAAGATAACAGCTTGCTAAGCAGATACGTCAGTATAAAATAGATCAGCGCAGCTGTTAAGTACGGCTCCCAGATCGCATAATACTGACCTCTCATCGCGTTGCTCCAGAACATAATTTCCTGAACAGAAATGATCGCAAGCAGCGAGGAATCCTTGACCAGCACGATGAATTCATTACCAAACGCCGGAATCATGCGCTTTATAGCCTGAGGCATGATGATATAACGCATCGTCTGGTAGCGGTTCATTCCGGAGGAATAGGCTGCTTCAAACTGACCTTGATCGACGGATTGAATTCCTGCTCGATAAATCTCTGCCATATACGCGGCAGAATTCAGCGTCATGGACAAGATTCCCGCCGTGATTGCATCCGTGCTCCCATAGAACATCGGCACAACACCGAAGTGAACAATCAGAATTTGAACATAAAAAGGCGTTCCTCGAAAAAAGTTGATATACAGGCTCGCAGGCCAGTTCAAGTACTTCGGCTTCGCCATTTTTCCGAATGAAATAAACAATCCCAGGACAGCACCAAGCAGAATGGAAACGATGGAGAGCCCGATCGTCAGAAGCATGCCTCTCAGTATCAATGGCAGATACTCCACGATAATATCAAATCTAAAATTATCCATGAGCTGCACTCCCTTAATTTAATGGGCAGCAAGAAAAGCATGCGCCGCACATACCGCCGACCCATGCTTCCCGGTTCCTGCCTGTGCGCTTACTCTGCTGCCTTATCCAATTCTTCCTTCAATCGGGTCAAATCCGGCTCATTTCCAAACCACTTTTTGTATACCTCAGCATATTTCCCATTATCAATAACTGCCTTGATTGCAGGATCAAGCTTTGCCTTCAGCTCCGACCCCTTAGGATATAGAATCCCGTAATATTCGGAATCAAAGTTCTCCGGATCGAGGATGCTCTCGAATGCTTTATCCGGATTGTTCTTCATGTACTCCTGCACAATCGCTACGTCCGCCACCGCAGCATCCACACCGCCGCTCTCAAGCTCCATGAAGGCAAGGACATTGCTCTCAAATTTCTTAAGGCTGCTGTTACCCTGGCCCATGATCTCTGTCATCAGTGTATCGGCCGTTGTAGCACCCTGAACCGCAACCTTCATATCCTTCAGATCCATTGCACTCGTTATGCCGGCTCCTTCTTTAAACAGAATCATGTTCGTCGATTCGAAATAGGGCAGGGAATAATCATACGTTGCTTTACGCTCTTCGGTGATGGATACACTAGATATGCCCGCAGCAAATTCTGTCCCCTGCTGGACACTAGTCAGCATCGCATCCCAGCCTGTATTGCTGAGCTCATATTCAATGCCTGCTTCAGCCATCACTTCTTTAAGAAAATCAATGTCAAAGCCGGTAATCTCACCCTTATCCATAAATTCCATAGGAGCATATGCCGCATCCGTCGCTATTTTGACAGTCTCGGGTGATTCCTTTGCTTCTCCAGCTCCTCCCGCTCCTGTCGTAGCAGTCTCTTCATTGCCACAGGCCGACAAAACTATCACTAGAAAAGCAATTAACATAACACCGAATCTCTTAATCATATGAACCCTCCCTATAGGAATCTAGTAATATAAACAGATTCTATCAACAGTTCCATAGATTAACAATACATTTTATTGCATGCGTCAATAAACATAACATATCAATATAAGTTCCATTATGATGAAGCTCACAAAAAGCCTCGCTGAGGAGTCAGGAGGCTTTTGCTTCTCTCTATATTTAAAGCTAGCATAGTGAACCTGTATCATTCTGAATGGTGTGTCTGTTTATTCATTCGTATTTGTATCATTTCTACTCTACTGAATTAATTTCATAAATACCTCTTAATGAAGATGAAATTGATTCACTGCTGTACGTAACCTTTCTCATCACTTAAGTGGTTCCAATTCGGACACCCATCTGATTAATCCAGCGGCGGTAAGCGACCGATAACAGATCGGCTTTATGATTCAGCTCTGCCTGCAGATCCAGCGGCAATAACTCGGGCTTCTGGGTTTCAATAATCCACTTGTCCTGCTCGAATACGGTATCCTGAAAATCAATAAACTGCTGATCATCCACCTCATGCGCATAATTGCGAGATACCGGCATATACACGATACACTCCTGCTCTGACACCGGCAGCACAGTCAGCATAATCCAGAGCGTCTGCCCCGTTGCCTGATCTCTCTTGGATAAACGGGCCGCAAGCGGTCTAAACACCTCCTTTACATAGATATAAGTGGTCCCCTCACGATGATCTGACCCGGAATGGGCAACCGGCTGGAAGATTGGCACATCTCCGGTATACACCCGATCCGGTTCTTTGAACACCTCAAAGTCCGGCAGCTCCGAATAATCCGGGTGACCAAGCAGACCGCCATGTACATACATCAGATGGGCAAAATCCGTAAAATTCTCAATGACTCTCGTCCCTGCAGCCTTCACATGATAAGGACCACATACGAGCGGCCGATATTCCGGATTCTCAAATTCCTCGAAGCTGGGCAAATCCGCCCTTGGCTCACCGATACACACCCACACGATACCGAATTTCTCCTGGCAATGATATTTGGTTGCCTTCGCTCTTGGCGGAATACGGTCATCCTTTCCTTGAGCAGGGATACATACGCATTTGCCGTCCGAATTGTACTGCCATCCATGATAAGGACAGACCAGATTTTCATTCTTGTCTACCCAGCCTTTGGACAGCATGGCTCCGCGGTGAACACAGAGATCACGCAGTGCATGCACACCTTTGCTTGACCGGTAAACAGCGACCCGCTCCTCCAGCACGATGACAGATACTGGCTTGTCAGCAAGCTCATGTGAACCACATACCGGATGCCATTCATTCTCTAGCACGGTATCTGACAAGGCGGATGAACCTAACGGTTTAAGCAGTTTCTGATCAATCATTGTAATCCCCTCCTAAATTTTCATATTCTTTCTGCCTATTCCATCACCACTACTCATTTTGAACTGAAATCTCTCCGCTCTTCAGGGCGTCGATCGTAGCCTGAACCTGATCCTTAATTTCCTGAGTCATTTTCTCCTCGAACCCATGGTAGGGACTCATGTATACCGCACCGTCTTTTACGCCTAGGGACATCGGCTCTGCCTTCATCGTTCCCTCCATGATGGATTTGATCGTAGCGGTCATCGCTGTTGGATAATCTTGAATCACACTGGTAATGACGGTGTCCGGAGCAACGGGGTTTAAATCTTCATTGGACCCGATGGCAAGTACACCCTCCTGCTTAGCAGCATCAATACCGCCCATTCCCGCTTGGTTTGCATTGGTCATAACGACATCTGCACCCTTTTCGATGAGGGAGATCGCAGTCTCCTTGGCCTTAGCGACATCCTCACTGGAACCCGTCATGGTCGTCAGGACGTTAATACCAGGAACAGCCGCCTTCGCACCTTCTTCGAACCCTTTGACAGAATTCGTAATTGGCGGAATCTCCTGCCCGCCGATCGCCGCTACTGTCCCCGATTCAGACATCAAAGCCGCTACCGTTCCCATCAGATATCCCTGCTCCCGATTATTGATACTGATGGAAGCGACATTTGGACTTTGACTCACCGTGGCACTGGTGACCAGAAACCAAGTGTCTGGATACTCCCCGGCGACAGACATCATAGGTTCTGCGAATTCAAATCCATGACCGATAACGACATCATATCCATCTGTCCCATACCCACGAATAAACTCCGCCATATCGGACTGGGCAACCTTCTCGGAATACTGCACTTCCGCACCAAGCTCACTCTCAATCTGCTTAAGCCCCTTATACGCTGTGGCGTTCCATCCGTTATCATTTACCGGGCCCGGCGTAAGCAGAGCGACCTTAAGCGGCTGATTTATTTCTGTAGCAGCCGTACTGGAGCCTGCCGCTGCCTCCTCGCTCTGCCCGCTTTCTGCAGCACCACCGCACCCTGCGAGCAGAACAACAGCAAGAATCAACGTACACAACAAGTGGAATCGTCTATTCAACATTTTGGTGAATCCCCCTTTGATTGATTTAATCTATCATCCCGGCCATGCTGCGGCCGATTCGTTCTCGCGTTGCCTCTTCCCTGCTCACCATGTCCACAATTCGGCCTTTGAATAGAACAGCGATTCGGTCTGAGAGTGACATCACCTCTTCAAGCTCCGTAGAGATGAGCAGAATGCCAACTCCCCGATCTCTCTCGGCCAGGAGCCGCTTATGTACATACTCCGCAGCTCCTACATCCATTCCGCGGGTTGGCTGCATCGCGATGAGGAGCTTTGGATTCAGCATCAGCTCTCTGGCAAGAATGACTTTTTGCTGATTGCCTCCTGACAGCTGACCGGCCGCATGCTCGCTCGAGGGTGTTCTGATATCAAACTCCTGCACAGCTTGTTCAGCAGTCTTCCTAATCGCTCCTTTTCGCAGCATGCCGAATTTGCTGAAGATGGGTGACTTGTACTGCTTAGCAATTAAATTCTCGCCAATGCTCATGGGCAGCATGAGCCCTTCCTTGTGCCGATCCTCGGGAATGTAACCTACACCTTGCTCGGTCATGTATCGGGGATGCAGACGCTGTACAGGCCTGCCGTCAAGCTTGACCTCTCCACTCGACAGCTCCGCTAGACCCATGAGTGCCTCACTCAGCTCACGCTGGCCGTTGCCGTCTACACCAGCAATGCCGACAATCTCCCCTTCCTGAACCGTGAGTTTGATATCAGATAACACGGGTACCTGGCTCCGCACCACCGATAGATCCTGCACCTCGAGCAAGCAGCGCTGACTATTGGTATAAGGACTATGCTTCAGTGCTGTGACCTCCCTTCCAACCATGAGCCTTGCCAGCTCCGCAGGAGTTGTTTCCTTCATGGCCATAGAGCCTTCCCATTGTCCGGCACGCAGCACAGTCACCTGATCACAGACCGCCTCCACCTCCTGCAGCTTATGGCTTATAAAGACGATCGTTTTCCCTTGCTCCTTCAGCGACCGCAGAACAACGAACAAATCCTTAACCTCCGGTGGAGTAAGCACGGCGGTTGGTTCGTCCATAATGATGAACTCTGCGCCGCGGTATAACGTCTTCACAATTTCAACACGCTGCTGCTGACCGACAGATAATTCACTGACCCGCTTTGCGGGATCTACATCAAGACCGTAGGCATCTGAGATCTTCTTAATCTCTGCACAAGCTCTGCGAAAATGAAACCAAGGACTTCGGCCCTCCTTCAGCCCAAGCACCACATTCTCTGCCACGGTCAATGCCGGTATCAGCATAAAATGCTGATGGACCATACCGATTCCGATCTCCATCGCCTGTCTGGGTGAATCAAAATTGACTTGCTTACCTTTAAACAGAAGCTCTCCCTCATCAGGATGAAGAAGGCCTGACAGCATATTCATCAGCGTGCTCTTCCCTGCACCGTTCTCGCCCAGGATGGCATGGATTTCGCCATACTTGATGCGGAGATCAAGACGATCATTGGCTGTGAACGATCCAAACCGCTTGGTGAGTCCTCTGGTTTCCAAAATATAATCATCATGCTCGGGGGACGAGTATCTCTGTCCAACCGAAGGCTGTTCTATAGGCTCAGAAGTGTGTGACTGCATTAGTTCATCTCCTCCTTCCGTGTATCAATCATCCAGGCACTGCTCATGCATGACGATTGGCTGCACTTTTATAAGGTTTGCCTGTCGCAGCCGGCTGTCTTGCCTTACCTGAGAACCAGGCCAGCGCAAGCATGGTCAGAAGATAAGGAAACATCAGCATGAACTGGTAAGGAATCTCGATGCCGAAGGACTGGATACGAAGCTGAAGCGCATCAGCTCCTCCGAATAATAAGGAAGCTCCCATCGTCCCCGCGGGTGTCCAGCGGCCAAAGATTACAGCCGATAGTGCGATAAAGCCTCTGCCCGCTACCATATTCTCCGTGAATTGATTCAGAATGCCGAGTGACAGTGCACAGCCTGCCAGACCTGCGAGCATACCGCCAATGAGACAGCAGGTGTATCGAACCCGATGCACCCTTACCCCGAGCGTATCTGTCGCAAGCGGGTTCTCGCCTACAGCGCGGACTGTCAGTCCCCACCGGGTTCGGTATAAGACAACACTTGTGATCGGAACCAGTAAAAATGCGAGGTAAGCCAGCAGGTTTTGTTCAAATACAGCGGGGCCGATCCAGGGTATATTTTGAAGAAAAGGGATATGAGGTACGGGAACCGCATCCACTTGAATCGTTTCTGTACCCATACCTAGAAGACTCCTGCCAAAGACTGTCGTCAGACCAAGACCGAGAAGATTCAGCGCTGTGCCGATGATGACCTGGTCCGCTCCGGTCGTTACAGTCAAGAATGCAAAGATGATGCCAACCAATCCGCAGACCAGAACTCCAGCAGCCAGCCCGGCCCATACATTACCGCCATAGTACGCACCCACGACTCCAGCCAGTGCCCCGATCAGCACCATGCCCTCCATGCCGATGTTCAGAATCCCACTTTTGGACATGAACAGCACACCAATTGCGGCCAGTAGCAGGGGTATGGAGAGCCGGATTGCAGCAGCCACATAACTAATCCATAGCTCTTCACCCATTTTTTCCGCCTCCTGCCTTGGACAGAGACACCTTGCCCGGATGAGCACCAGCCTGCGCTCCTTCGAGTTTGTGCAGCATCCAATTTGTAATTTGACGTTTGTATTTGCCAAACCAATATCTGTTGCATACTACGATGATAATCATCAGCGCCTGAATGACGAGCACGAGCGAGGTTGAAGCACCGGTCACTCGCTGCATTGCATTCGCTCCGCTCTTCATCCCTCCGAATAATAGTGCCGATACCATATTGCCGAGCGGATGCGTATTTCCGAGCAGTGCGACCGCAATTCCCTCATAGCCATAGCCTGGTGAGAAATTTTGCAATAGCCTGTGCTGAACGCCGGCAATTTCGATGTATCCGCCGAGCCCGGCCAGCCCACCGCTGACGAGCATCACCATGACCATGTTCCTTCTCACCGGCATCCCCATGACTTTGGCCGCCTGTCCGTTAAGTCCTGTGGAGCGTATCTCATAGCCCCAGGTCGTCCTGTGGAGCAGGAAATACATAAGAACCGCAACGACAATGGCGATGATAAAACCATAGTGCAGCCTGGACCCGAGCAGTGTCGGCAGAACCGAGCTATCCGGAAGGGGGGCCGATTGAGGCATACTCCCATTCGGATCCTTCAGAGGGCCTGTGACCATATAGCTGATCAAATAAATTGCGATATAATTCAGCATAATGGTGTTAATGATCTCGCTTGCTCCCCGCCCTACCTTAAGCAGTCCGGCGATGCTGCCCCAGATTGCTCCGCCAAGACAGCCGCACAAGAGAGAGAGCGGTAAATGCAAGAGAAACGGAGTATCTGCCGGCATAAGCAGGGCAGCCATCGCCCCTGTAAGGGCTCCAATGTAGATCTGACCCTCCGCTCCAATATTGAACAGCCCGCTTCGATAAGCAAAGCTGTAGCTCAGGCCCGCAAACAAGAGCGGAGTTGCTTTTACCAGAGTCTCTTTGATACTGTTCACACTGCCTGCTGCCCCCTGCCAGATCAGCCCGTATGCTTCGAGCGGTGATACACCCGCCGCAGCCATCACAAGCCCTCCTGCAACCAGGGCCAGCAGAATGGCAAACGCATAGAAGATAAGCTCCATCCCCCACTCTACGCTTCTGGTCACCCACCTTCGATGTGACATTCCATCCCCTCCTTCTATAGAAGACGTAGTTAGCTGCGGACACTGTAAACAGGATAACGGTTCATCAGCTTCTCCCTTAACCGATCCACCCTTGCCTGTGCCCGCCTGATGATCTCCTCCTCATCAACGAGCGTGCAGCGTCCAGCTTCCACAACTATCTGTCCATTTACAAGCACCGTATGAACATCGTTCCCATTGGCGTTATAGACGAGTGCAGAGGAATAACGATGAATTGGGGCAATATGGGCTTTTTGCATATCAATAATGACGATATCTGCCTTCTTCCCGGGCTCAAGCGAGCCCAAATCCTTCTCTCTGCCCATCGCCTTGGCTCCGCCGCGGGTACCCATTTCGAGTACCTCCATGGGAGGGAGCATCGTGGAATCCAAATGATGCACTTTATGCAGACATGCCGTGAACTTCAGCACTTCAAGATTATCCTGACAGTTGTTACTGCCCGGTCCATCTGTACCTAGCGCAACATTGATGCCTGCCTTTCGCATTTCAGGCACCCTTGCAACGCCGGAGGCAAGATACATATTAGATACCGGACAATGAATAACGGATGCCTGGTGCTTAGCAAGGAGTTCAAGCTCGCCGTCATCGAGCCATATTCCGTGCACCACCTGAGTCCTTGGACCAAGCATGCCGACTGCTTCGACCAGCTCCAGATTCCGAAGTCCAAACCGGGACAGCGTATTGTCAATCTGATCACTCGTTTCGGCGACATGAATATGCGTGATCAAGTTCCGGTCCCGGCTGAATTTGGCCGCCCGTTCAAGGAACGGTCTGGAGCAGCCGTACAAATTTAATGGACCCATAGCAATCTCGATCCGTCCTGTTCCTTCCCCCTGCCAGCGGTCTAGCAGCGCTGCTGTACGCTCGAAGATGACGTCCTCCTCTTCTCTCAGCCTCGGCTCGTAGCTTAGGTCCACTCCCCCGCGAGCCAGATGTCCGCGGATCCCTGACTCCACCATGGCCCGGAGTACATTCTCCGTATTCTCCTCGTAGGTATGAATATAATGGTGATCCATGATGTATGTAGCGCCTGACTTTAAATTTTCGATACATCCAATCAGTGCTGCCAAATAAAAATCCTCTGCCTCCATAGCAAGCGATCCCGGCCAAATCACCTGCCGCAGCCACTCGGATAAGGGATGATCATCTGACACGCCGCGAAGAAAGGTCTGAAATAGATGCGTGTGGCCGTTAATGAGACCGGGGATGACCGCTTTGCCGCCAGCGTCTATTTTGCGATCTGCCTCCAGCAGATGGCGGATACTCCCTTCCTCCAGAGGCCATGCTCCTGTCTCTACAATTTGGTCATGCTGGATGTATACATAGCCTGGAGAATACACTTCATTGTCCGCATTCATCGTCAGAATCGTGCCATTATATATAAGCGTTGTACTAATGATGATCACTTCCTGCCTAATGTTAGTATTTGTTACATTTCTGTGAATTGATCTCATCATAAAGGATTGAATATTTCATTGTCATTGGCTATAGTAGACTAAAACATTTTAATTTGTTGGTTAAGTTAACCATTTAATTGTAGTAACCTAACGTATATCTAACATATTATGTTTGAAAAAATGAGCGTTTTCGCTTCCTCACTATTTCTAGCTATTAAGAATCTTCACGCATGACTCAATCCTTCAACAGGATAGCATTCTGATAAAATTCTGATACAGAAGTACTCCTCATGAATCGAAACCTTCGGAGGTAATCTATGAAAATATCCGATTTGCTCGACATTCCCATGCTCGCCAGCTCCCGGGTAACCGCCGGACGCGAGGGACTTTATCGTGATGTGTACTCAGTCAATATGATGGACTCGCCCGACATCTTCGAATACCTCAAGCCTAATGAGCTCCTCCTTACCACCGGATATGCCATCAAAGACAAGCCCGAGATATTAACACAGCTGGTCACAAGGATGGCTGAGCTGGGCTGTGCCGGACTTGGCATTAAGACAAAGCGGTATCTTGATCACATTCCTGAAGAGGCCAAAGAGGCCGCGGACCGTCTTCAGTTTCCACTACTGGAGCTGTCGCTCGACTGCGCGCTCTCCGAAGCGCTGCATCAGCTGCTGGCCCGTATTATGGAATCCCGAACAGAGGAGATGAGATATGCACTTGAGAGCCACCGATACTTCTCCGACATTCTTCTGGAAGGCAAAAGCCTTCAAACGATTCTGGAGGAGCTCGCAAGGCTCCTCTCCTATCCCGTACTTCTTGTGAACCGCAGCTTGGAGCCTTTTGCTACATCATCCGGATTTGGAACTGCCTACTCCTCGTTCCTGCAAGATATCTCGAACTGGCTGCCATCTATGCTGCATGGGGCCCGCTCTCCCAGCATCCCGCTGCCACCCGGCAGTGCTGTTCCTTTTTCCTATTTGCTTCAGTATCCGATCCAGACTGATCAGTCCCAAGGGTACCTGCTGTCCTTTACGAATCAGAATCCGGTCAGCACGCTCTCCTTGCTCACACTCGAGCAGGCAGCGAACGTAATCAGCTTTGATCTGCTGAAGCGCCAGGCTGTCAAGGAACGCTCCCGCCGCTACAAGAACGACTTCTTCGGCGACCTTGTGGATGGACTGATCTCAGACAAGCAGGACCTGATTCATCGCGGGCGCCGATATGGACTCAGTGAACAGCGCTCGTATTACTGTGTTGTGCTGAAGAAGGATGCCCCTCTCCGCAGCCACAATAGCTTCAGCTCCTATTCACCATTGCTGCCGAGTGACTCCATCAGAGGGCGCACAGCTTCAATGAAGGAAGATCTGTATGAGCTCGTGAAGGGGGAAGCTAAGGCGAGCGATTTCTCATTCATTCTTTTTTCCAAAAATGATGCCGTCGTCATGCTGCTTCCAGTGAATACCCTCGAGGAAGCGGCCCCAGACGAGCACCAGCTGCCTGAACGTCTTCTCGCCTCACGCTTGAAGCAGATGATTCATTCGCTCTGGTCTCAGCATGAAGTATCGCTGTCCGTCGGGGTCAGCAATACTGCAGATGAGCTGTCTCAGCTGCCGCGAGCTTACCAAGAAGCACTCGATGCATTGCAGACGGGTCTGCACAGCCAGCAGCAGCGCTACGTGCAGTTCTATCATGTCAAGGAGTTATCTGACCTGTTGCGGATGCTTCCGCAGGAGGACCTGCAGGAGTTTATCAAAGAAACGTTCGCACACTTGCTCTTTCTGGAGGACAAGGAACGCGGAGAGCTCTTGAAGACGCTGCGGAGTTTTTTGGATAATCACTGCCATATTGCCGATACGGCCAAGCAATTGTACCTTCACCGAAATACGGTGATTTATCGGCTGGACAAATGTGAGCAGCTGACAGGCCGCTCTCTGCGCCTGCCTGCCAACAGCCTGCGCTTTAGAGCAGCGTTTTTGATGGAGGAGTTATTAAATTAATGCACCATTATATGGGTTGTTTACCAACTTTCAATCCTATAAAATGAAACCAGTGTGGTTAGATCCATTACATAAGGTCATAATCAGAATTGGAGGCTTACTTACAACATGATTAGATTCAGCACGTCTGTTCATAAAATATCGATGTTTAACCGAACATTATCAGCTATACTTGTCACCTCTGCATTACTATCACAGTCAGTAGGCATTTCGCCGGTTCAGGCTGCTTCCGCAGCTTCTGTTGCTTCCGCCGTGACCAAGCCAGCTTCCATTACAGTCGACAGCCAGTCCGTCACGTGGGAATACGCCCCTTTTGTTGAGAAGGGAACGACCTACGCCCCCCTTAGACAGGCGGCCGCTGCTCTCGGCGGGCAAGTGAAATGGAACCAAGCCAAACAAACGGTGGAAATTTATGATCATGGCGATACCATTACACATCGTGCAGGAACCAACGTTATTCAAATCAATGAAGTTCGGCTCATGCTCCCTGCCCCATCCAAGAACATGAGCGGCACACTTATGATTCCGCTTCGTTCTCTCTCGGATGCGATGAAAGCAGGGCTGCAGTTAACGAATACCTCTTCCCAGATGATCATCACCCTGAAATCAGATTCGTCGACGATCATGAGTAGTGAATCGGCAGCGATTGACCAGTATCTTAAGGAAGCAGGGTATTCAGGCATTGCACTCATTGCAAGCAACGGAGACATTCAGTTGAGAAAAGGTTACGGGTTATCCGACCACAATTCCCTTGTTCGCCCGGATCAAAAATCGCGCATTGCCTCCATCACCAAAGGCTTTACAGCCGCAGCGATCATGCAGCAGGTTCAGCAGGGAAATATTTCGCTTGAAGACCCTGTTTCCAAATACGTATCCGGAATTGACCGCGGTAATGAGATTACCATTCATATGCTGCTCTCACATACTTCCGGGCTTCCTTCCAATTTTACGCGCGCGGAAGGAATTACTATGGAGGATACACTGGCGGAGATTCGTACGAAGAAGCTGATGGCAGAGCCAGGTGCTGAATACCGGTACAGCAATAACGGATACATTTTGCTGGCTGCTATTCTGGAGCGTGTGTCGGGCAAAGAGTACGGCGTATATCTCCATGAGCAGTTCTTCAAGCCGATTGGCATGAAGGATACAGGTACGGCAACCCCTTCTACCAAAACGATCAAAGGCTATACGGATCAGAAGGGTACATGGGCTGAGGCCAGCTATTATGTTTCCCAATCCGGAACCGGTACGCTGTATTCTACAGTCGATGATCTGCTGAAATGGGATCAGGCTCTGCGAGGAAATAAGGTGCTGTCGGAGGAAATTCAAGAGACCATGTACACGCCATATTCTGATCGAAACTATGGATACGGCTGGATGGTCAGTGAAACAGAAGAGGGTACGGTCGTATTCCATAACGGCAGCGGTACAGGCTACTCCACAGGTATTTCACGCAATCTGGATAACGGCATAACGGTCATCCTGCTCGGCAACCATGCTGGAATGGATATGACAGGCATGCTCAACCATATTCAGGAGATGGCTCTCAAGTAATAGACGTTAATTTCAGGTCAGACCAACGAAGAGAGGTGTCACTCGTGTTTCATAAACCACAGAAGGATCATATTGAGATCATCGGAAGCATAGCCGATCAGCATATGGATAGTGCAGCAAGAGCAGATGAGCAGAATGAGCTGAACTACGCACTAATAGAAGATCTGCTGTCAGCAGGCTACCACACCTATTCTGTTCCCAAGGAGTATGGAGGACTCGGCGTATCTCTCTCTGATTTCTTACAGTGTCAGGAGCGTATCGCCATGGTGGATGCTGCAACAGCTCTCGCCATTGGATGGCATCATATTACGGTATTCAACGTAGGTCAGAATCAGCTATGGGATGAAGCAGCCTTTCATGCTTTATGCAGAGCCGTTGTATCGGAAGGTGCCTTGGTTAATGCAGCAGATTCGGAAAAAGCGACGGGAAGCCCTTCACGTGGCGGGAAGCCGCAGACCTCTGCAGAGAAGACTTCGGATGGCAATGGCTATGTGCTGACAGGGCGGAAGACATTTACGTCGCTATCGACGGCGCTGCATTATTATGTCGTATCCGCCACAGATACGGTGACTGGTGAAGTAGGTGAGTATCTGGTTCATAAAGATAATCCAGGTGTAAGTATTGAGCCCACCTGGAACATGACAGGCATGCGCGGGACGGCCAGCCATGATCTTGTGCTGAACCAAGTGCAGCTGCCTGAAAATGCGCTGGTTCGAAGACGCCCTGCAGGGAAGAAATCCATTCGTCCCAACGCCTACTTGCTTAACATTCCAGCCGTATATCTTGGGATCGCCCAAGGAGCAAGGAGAGAAGCACTTCGTTTCGCTGCGGCATATCAGCCGAATAGCCTGACCCATCCCATTATCGAGCTGCCTCACATTCAGCACAAGATCGGGCAGCTCGAGATGGAGCTGACGATAGCCCGGCATTTTTTGTACAGTGTAGCGGCTAGATGGGAGCAGCTGGAGCGGCCTTTGACAGACAGCGACTTGGCCCGAATCGCTCCCGATCTTGGCGCAGCCAAGACCTTTGCCGTTCAGAACGCACTCTCTATTGTGGATACAGCCATGCGAATCGTCGGAGTTCACAGTCTGGCCAGCTCCCACCCGCTCTCACGCATGTATCGTGATGTAAGATTCGGACTCCATAATCCGCCGATGGACGACGCTGTTTATCAGATGCTGGCCAATCGCGCCATCAGTGAAGTTCCCTTAAGCTAAATTTTTAAATGAAAAAAGAAGCTACGAAACACTGCCTTCCGCCTAAAGCTGGCATGTGATTCGTAGCTTCCTATCATTCTTCTCACCTGATATTATTTTCTATTAGATATAGCTGGCAGCAACACCGTAAGCTTATCCTGATTTTTGCTCATATTACTAGTTTTCACTACCAACCTAACCTGAACCTTCTACTCATCCCATATTTTTATTTAATTTGGCCGTTTCGTATTTATCCCAGCCCACCATATTCTCTAAAATAATGACTAGCACTACTCCTATCACAAGTCCATTGGACAACAGGGGCGTAAGCAGCGGAGGAAAGTCTCTAAAAGCAGAGATCGGTATGTTCATGATGCTTATTCCAACAAGCACAGGCAGTGCCACCCGATAGATGGTCTTCGGATTAAATACCGCACCTTGGAACGTGCGAATGGCCGTACCGAACATTTGAAGATACGCGGCAAACAGTACCGCATTTCCGACCGTTAGAGGCAGCTGGGCCAGCCATCCGCTTAACGAAGGGAACACCCCGACAATAATGAACATCAGAGATCCAGCTAGTAGAGCCGCACGCCGGAGAACCTTTGTATTCTCTAGAAATCCGATCGAGGACGCAAATGTGCCAAAGGGAATCAATCCCAGGCATCCTCCGAGCACCGAGAATAGATTGGTGAATATAAATGCCCTTTTGTACTGCCCCGAAGTTGCTGTTCGATTGAATAATTTCCCTGCAGCGGTTAGGCTCGTTAACGTATTCGTCATGTTCACAAGTCCGGCAAGCAGCCCAACCATTATAATCCCCGGCTCTAATCCAAAATTACCCCAGGGCATCCACTGCCATAATGCATCACTGCCTGCCGAGCCCCCTGTAGAAGCAGCAGATGCGGCCGATCCCGAATTCTGACCAAACAACAATGTATAGGCTATCCAGCCAAACACAATTCCCCCAAGAAGCGAGAATTGTCCCCATTTCCCTTTACCTTTGAGATGAATAACAGCGACTACCAGGATAATCACTAGGGATAGACCTGCAAGAGGCAGATTCCATGTACCGTTCTGATCATAGCCGATCATACCTTTGAAGAATGTATTAGCCAACTGAAATGTAAGCAGCAACAGATACACGCCCATTACGATCGGGGTAAACACACGCTGCAATATGCGAATAAATCCGCACATCGCCAAAATAATGACCATCACACTCGACAAGATAAACCCGCTCATCAAACTCGACGCTACTGTTGCGAGATCCATTCCCATTGCGGGAGCAGACGCACAAATACTAAGCACCACACCCCACCACACGCCGGCAGGTCCATCCATGAGTGCATATCGGTGCCCCCATATAACCTGGACGATACATAGCAGCCCCGTCAAAATAAAAGAACGCTGCATCGAAGCAGCTATTTCTTCAGGCGGTAGCCCTAACGCATGACCAATCGATAGCGGCACCATCACGGTATTCGTAAACAAAAAGAAGAGCCACTGCACACCGGCAAGCAGCACATTCCATGAAAACCTCGATCTGAGCTCAACGCGAGATACTTTCGATCGCAGGTCAGAAATTGTAGTCTTTGATCTTAACTCAGCACGCGTTGTCTGATTCTTGTCATGGTCGAATTCGTTTTTTTCTCCGATCTTATCGAGCATTGTATTCGATGCCTTGTTTAGATGATTCTCTTTATCTTTCATTTCCCATCTCGATGTGGGTGTCTTCTCTGTACTCATTATTAAACCAGCTTTCAAATTTCAATATATCTAATATCCTTGTTGAATCTCACTCATATTTATGTTGTAATCGTTAGTCCTTCTATTTAGCACCAGCATTCTCCAGGATTGCAATTATATCCGTGTAATTTCGGCTCTTCGCATGCGCCAGGGGCGATACACCTTCTCCATCAGCCAGGTTCACATCTGCACCATGTTCAACGAGCAGCTTCACAATTTGAGTATGCCGTTCTCCGCCATCTCCTAGAATAACCGCCTCTAACAGCGCAGTCCATCCGAGATTGTTGATATGATCAATATCTACATCCGAATGCTCAAGCAGATATTCGACAATCTGAACATGGCCTCGATCAGCTGCCGGTATTAATGCAGTGCCTCCGAACCGATTCGTAAGTGTTGTATCTGCACCTGCTTCAACCATCAGCTTCACAATCTCCGGTCTGCCTTCAGCTCCAGCATAGAGAAGCGGGTTATCGCTGCGCTGATCTCTCAGGTTCAAATCTGCCCCTTTCTGGATAAGAGCCTCTACCGTATCAGGCTTATTACCATAAGTCGCTGCAAGGATCGCCGTTCTTCCTCGTTCATCCGTAACATTAATATCAATACCTTGCTCCAGCATGGTAAGAACCTTGTCCGTATCTCCAAGCTCTGCTGCATTTATAAAATCCGTAGAGTTCACTTGATCATCCTCCTGACTATGATTCTTATTGTTATTTTGCTGTGCTCCTGCGTTGGGAGAATCCTCAGATTCGATGGCGCGATCAGCTGTGCCCGAATTCATAGATTGATCTGCTTCTGTATCAGAAGCCGTTTGTGCATCATGCCGGGATTTTTCTGAATCTCCATCCATTGCACAGCCTGCGATCAACGTCATCATAACTAATATTGATAAGGAAGTCTGTAATAACCTCACATCATCCCTCCACCACTGTGCTATGTTTTTATGGTATCATGGGGAATACTATATTAAAAATATTTAAAACCTTGCTAAAGTATAGGATTATCATATAGATAAGGATGAGGATTTAACGGATGGATATTAAGCAGCTACGTTATTTTATTGCTTTGGCAGAAGAATTGCAGGTTACCTCAGCAGCGCATAGACTTCATATGTCACAGCCTCCTCTGAGCCAGCAGCTGAAGCTGATGGAAACAGAACTCGGTGTCCCTTTGTTCTATCGGAACGGGAGACAGTTAGAGCTTACTTCCTCGGGAAAGACGTTATATGAGCATGCGTTAACCATCACCCGCTTGATGGAAGAAGCTACTGCAGAGGTGCAGGAATCGGGTCTTGGAGTCAGAGGAAAATTGTCCATTGGCATCAACACACTGTCAGATGAGAAGCTGCCAAAGGTACTGAGTACTTTTCGCACCCTCTATCCGAAAGTTACTTTTAAAATTCAACAGAACGAAACCAACACACTTGCCAAACTAATCAAAGAAAGAACACTGGATTTAGCCATAATACGCCTCCCCATAGCACTAGAGGAGTTTGACTATGAAGTGCTTGGCACGGAGCCTCTATATTTTGTAACTGGAGCCCATCAAGCAAGCACAGATCAGTTAGACCATGAATCCGTAGATTCCATTCCTTATGAGAGGGTGTCGGAGTATCCTTTAATCCTGCCAAGTACAGAAGGACTGGGCTTATATCACTTGATCCTGGATCAGTTTCACAGTCGAGGCCTGTCGCCTGTAATCATAGGAGAATGCTCTGATATTGGAATGCTCGTTGAACTCGTCGCCTCAGGATTCGGCTCTTCGATTCTGCCTAGAAGCTCCTTGCATCGATATAAAGGTGAACGAATCCTCACTTATCAAATTGCGGGGCCTCAGGAAACATCTAGTTCAGCCGTCATTTGGCTCAAGCAGCATTACCTTAGCAAAGCCGCTCAGAAGCTCATTGATCTGTACAAGACTTTGTGATTCGCTTGTGGAATAACAATTATGCGTAGTAAACCATCGCAGTATTATAGTGACGAAACAGACATAGTTAAGTTAATTTGTAATATATTCTAATGCTGTGCACAAAAAAAGCCTTCCGCATAAAGCGAAAGGCTTTTCTTAAGTAAGCGGGTGATGGGAATCGAACCCACGCTACCAGCTTGGAAGGCTGGAGTTCTACCATTGAACTACACCCGCAAAATATATAAAATCGGGATGACACGATTTGAACATGCGACCCCCTGGTCCCAAACCAGGTGCTCTACCAAGCTGAGCTACATCCCGTTACACAGATTAAGAATGATAATGGCCTGTTATCATTTCATAAAAGTGGCGCGCCCTGAGAGATTCGAACTCCCGACCTTTTGATTCGTAGTCAAACGCTCTATCCAGCTGAGCTAAGGGCGCGTATTATGGAGCGGAAGACGGGAATCGAACCCGCGACCCTCGCCTTGGCAAGGCGATGCTCTACCGCTGAGCCACTTCCGCAAAACATATGGTGCGGTCGAGAGGACTCGAACCTCCACGGCTGTTACACCACTAGAACCTGAATCTAGCGCGTCTGCCAATTCCGCCACGACCGCATATGTTATTTAAAAAAGTGAGCCATGAAGGACTCGAACCTTCGACACCCTGATTAAAAGTCAGGTGCTCTACCAACTGAGCTAATGGCTCTCATTAAAATGGCTGGGGATATAGGATTCGAACCTATGCATGACGGAGTCAAAGTCCGTTGCCTTACCGCTTGGCTAATCCCCAACAGTGATAAGGAGTAAATAATGGGGCGATCGATGGGACTTGAACCCACGAGTGCCGGAGCCACAATCCGGTGCGTTAACCCCTTCGCCACGACCGCCATATTTTTAAAAAAACTGGTGGAGGATGATGGATTCGAACCACCGAACCCTTACGGGAGCAGATTTACAGTCTGATGCGTTTGGCCACTTCGCTAATCCTCCATATGAAACTATGGTGCCGGCGAGAGGACTTGAACCCCCAACCTACTGATTACAAGTCAGTTGCTCTACCAGTTGAGCTACACCGGCGAATTGATTACCAAAACTGTATTCCAAATCAGAAGTAAACAATGAAATGGCGGAACTGACGGGATTCGAACCCGCGATCTCCTGCGTGACAGGCAGGCATGTTAGGCCTCTACACCACAGTTCCATGTAATTTAATTGCGGGGGCAGGATTTGAACCTGCGACCTTCGGGTTATGAGCCCGACGAGCTACCGAGCTGCTCCACCCCGCGATATTAAGAATGGAGACTGAGGGGATCGAACCCCCGACCCTCTGCTTGTAAGGCAGATGCTCTCCCAGCTGAGCTAAGTCTCCATATAAAGTGACCCGTAGGGGATTCGAACCCCTGTTACCTCCGTGAAAGGGAGGTGTCTTAACCCCTTGACCAACGGGCCTTACTAAAAGTATTACTTGTCCAATAAGTTAGTGGCGGAGAAAGAGGGATTCGAACCCTCGAGACGCTTGTGACGCCTACACGATTTCCAATCGTGCTCCTTCGGCCAGCTCGGACACTTCTCCGTGAGAGCTAAGTCCCTGAGAGCAAATGAATGCTCTCAGGATATTGGACTCCCCGAACAGGACTCGAACCTGTGACAACTCGATTAACAGTCGAGTGCTCTACCAACTGAGCTATCAGGGATCAATGGTGGAGCCAAGCGGGATCGAACCGCTGACCTCCTGCTTGCAAGGCAGGCGCTCTCCCAGCTGAGCTATGGCCCCAAAATAAAGGAATGTTAAGTTAAATGGTGGGCCCTAGTGGACTCGAACCACCGACCTCACCCTTATCAGGGGTGCGCTCTAACCAGCTGAGCTAAGGGCCCTAATATTTAAAAATACTGTACAGGGCAAAAAAATAACCCTTAGGGTTTGCTTGGCGGCGTCCTACTCTCCCAGGACCCTGCGGTCCAAGTACCATCGGCGCTGGAGGGCTTAACGGTCGTGTTCGGGATGGGTACGTGTGGAACCCCTCCGCTATCGCCACCAAACATGATTTTTGCGCTGTGATATCTTCGGCGAATCATCACCAGCAAAATATCAATCCTTAAAAAGGACATGCAGCTTCAAATCTTTACAAGGATTTACTCCCTGAAAACTAGACACGAAACAATTCACGATTTATGCTTATGCTTTCGAAGCAAGTTTTCTTCGAAAACTCTTAGGATAAGCCCTCGACCGATTAGTACTGGTCAGCTCCATGCATTGCTGCACTTCCACCCCCAGCCTATCTACCTCGTCGTCTTCAAGGGGTCTTAC
>NZ_FNNT01000004.1:0-552457 GCF_900106725.1 Paenibacillus sp. PDC88
CCGAAGATATCACAGCGCAAAAATCATGTTTGGTGGCGATAGCGGAGGGGTTCCACACGTACCCATCCCGAACACGACCGTTAAGCCCTCCAGCGCCGATGGTACTTGGACCGCAGGGTCCTGGGAGAGTAGGACGCCGCCAAGCTGAACTATTATTTTATTACATATTCCCTGATAGCTCAGTTGGTAGAGCACTCGACTGTTAATCGAGTTGTCACAGGTTCGAGTCCTGTTCGGGGAGCCAGCGGCCCGTTGGTCAAGGGGTTAAGACACCTCCCTTTCACGGAGGTAACAGGGGTTCGAATCCCCTACGGGTCACTTTCTTTTAAACTTTACATAATGGAGACTTAGCTCAGCTGGGAGAGCATCTGCCTTACAAGCAGAGGGTCGGGGGTTCGATCCCCTCAGTCTCCATTCTTAATATCGCGGGGTGGAGCAGCTCGGTAGCTCGTCGGGCTCATAACCCGAAGGTCGCAGGTTCAAATCCTGCCCCCGCAATTGATTTACGTGGAACTGTGGTGTAGAGGCCTAACATGCCTGCCTGTCACGCAGGAGATCGCGGGTTCGAATCCCGTCAGTTCCGCCATTTAAATCTTTGATAACTAGTTGGTTCGAGTCTATATGACTCTCCATATATATGCGCGTGTGGCGGAATTGGCAGACGCACTAGACTTAGGATCTAGCGTCTTTGACGTGGGGGTTCAAGTCCCTCCACGCGCATCCTATTAAGCGGAAGTGGCTCAGCGGTAGAGCATCGCCTTGCCAAGGCGAGGGTCGCGGGTTCGATTCCCGTCTTCCGCTTTTTCTTTATTTTACAAAATAGGCCGGTGTGGCGGAATTGGCAGACGCGCGCGACTCAAAATCGTGAGGGAAACCGTGGGGGTTCGAGTCCCTTCACCGGCATTATTTATCGGGATGTAGCTCAGCTTGGTAGAGCACCTGGTTTGGGACCAGGGGGTCGCATGTTCAAATCGTGTCATCCCGATTCAGGGAAAGGTTATCGCTAAGGCGGTAACCTTTTTTGTATATATTTATTGAATTCCGGTCACACTTAACAAAAAAGTGTGATAGAAGGGGATTCCATTGATTTTTTTTCGACGAAAAAATAAAGATAAACGATTTAAACGACTTAAACGTACTTTCTGGACGCTTACCATATGTTTGCTTCTCGCGGCTATGGCTATCGGAGGGCTTCCGTTATCACAATCTTTGCAGTCTTTATTGACTTTGCCGGACAGTGTGGAGGTCATTGGACATCATATGACGTTTATAAAAGAGTCAGACCCCTCACAGGAGGTGCTTATCAAGAAGCTCGAAGGAACAAAACAGGTAAGAGAAGTCTCCTTGGAGAAGAGTTATATATGTGGCGTAGAGACTATATCTCTGGGGATATTTGATACCGCTGAAATGGTCTCCATGATTAAGCAGCATCCCGATTGGAGCGGTCGCTTGGAACAGGACCGACTTATACTGAATGAACAGATTCATGATCTATCTCCAGAATGCAGAGAAAATGCATTTATGGGAGTAGATCCTAATGGGAATTTGATACTGTACCAAGGTGAACCTGATGAAGAGAAGGTCATTCGTACTTTTTTTCAGCTGGACGTAGGGACGATGGAATCTTCCCTCCCGGAAGGTGTCCTTGAGCAGCTTCATAAAGGAATTCGCATTCAGGATGTTGATGAATATAATAGTGTTTTATCGACTTTTAGCGATTATGCAGTTGCACCGGTCGGGAATATTGTAAGGTAAGTATATTTCGAATTTAATATGCAGTTATATTGAAGAAGGCAGTGAGAACTGCCTTTTTTGTGTTTCTTTTGTTCGAAATTCACGAAATTGTAGGAGTTTTCGTCGAAGTGCAAACTTTTTCGTTCTATGCCTTGAACATTTGATATAATGATTAAACGATACATATGTTCGCAGATGTTAAGGAGAGATGGTTTTGCGCTTTTTAGGAATTGACCCTGGGATAGCTATTGTAGGGTTTGGCTTCGTGGATAAAACAGGGAACAAATTAACACCTGTACAATACGGATCGATACAGACAGAGGCACACACGCCTGATGAGGAACGACTACTACACGTATATGAAGCCATGTGCCAATTGATAGATAAATATAAACCGGATGCAGTTGCACTGGAAAAATTGTTTTTTAATCGAAATGTAACTACAGCGATGTCAGTAAGTCAGGCGAGGGGAGTGCTGGTGCTTGCTGCTACGCAGAGGGGACTGCCTATAGCTGAGTACACACCGATGCAGGTTAAGCAGGCTATCGTTGGCTACGGTAAGGCAGAGAAGAAGCAGGTTCAGGAGATGGTTCGAATGTATCTCAAGCTGCAGACCGTCCCTAAACCAGACGACGTTGCAGATGCCTTGGCTGTGGCTATATGTCATGCCCATTCCTATACACTAAATTCGAAGTTAAATGAGGTTACGAGAAAATGATAGATTATATTAAAGGGCCTGTTGTCATGATTGAAAATGATTATGTGGTCATCGATGTTCAAGGAATCGGCTATCAGATTTTTTGCCCGAACCCTTTTGTTTTTGCTAAGCAGGAAGGAACTGCTGTAACGGTGTATACTCATCATCATGTGAGAGAGGACGCAATGCTGTTATATGGTTTTTCTACGCGTGAGGAGCAGCAGCTTTTTCGTAAATTAATTGAAGTCTCCGGGATTGGTCCGCGGGTAGCACTGGGCATCCTAACTGGAGGTACACCAGATCAGCTGATCGCGGCCATTCATCAGGAGAATATTACGTTTCTTACGAAGCTGCCGGGTATCGGTAAAAAGACGGCTCAGCGGATGATACTTGACCTGAAGGACAAGCTTGACGGATTTGGAGGTGCCATGTATGCTACCGGTCTATTTGCACCGAATGTGGCGGAAGAAGGCGATGGCTCCTACTGGTCAGAGGCACGTGAAGGCTTGAAGGCACTTGGATATACAGACAGCGAACTGGATAAGGTATGGCTCAAGATGAAGAATGAGACAACTGCTGAGGATACAGCAGACCTTTTGATGAAAAAGGCACTCAAAATGTTGTTTACTGGATAAAAAAAGCGGGATATCTCCGCTTGTTAATGCTTGAAGCAGAATAGAGGGATAAATATGGATGAACGGATTATATCCGCCAATCTGATGATGGAAGATCACGCGGTGGAGCTAAGTCTGCGTCCCCGCTATTTAAATGAGTATATAGGGCAAGATCAGGTCAAAGAGAACCTGAAGGTATACATTGAAGCTGCCAAGATGCGTAACGAGGCGCTGGATCATGTGCTATTGTACGGACCTCCGGGTCTTGGCAAAACGACATTATCCAACATTATCGCGAATGAGCTGGGTGTTAACCTTCGGACAACCTCAGGACCTGCCATTGAACGGCCGGGTGATCTGGCTGCGCTCTTAACCAATCTGCAGGAAGGGGACGTTCTCTTTATCGATGAAATTCACCGATTGCATCGTTCCGTAGAAGAAGTGCTGTATCCGGCTATGGAGGATTTTGCTCTTGATATTATGATCGGAAAAGGACCGAGTGCGCGTTCTGTGCGACTGGATCTTCCTCCGTTTACATTGGTAGGTGCTACTACACGAGCAGGACTGCTATCAGCACCGTTACGAGATCGTTTCGGAGTAATCAGTCGTCTTGAGTTCTATACCGTGGACGAGCTGACTTACATTGTATCTCGTACAGCGGATTTGCTCGGTATTGAGATTGTTGGCGATGCTGCCGAAGAGATTGCACTTCGTTCAAGAGGAACGCCTCGAATTGCGAACAGATTGCTGAAGCGTGTGCGTGATTTTGCTATGGTGCGGGGAGATGGAATCATTACTTCTGCTTTGGCAGAGGAAGCTTTAAAAAGATTGCAAATTGATCCGCGTGGACTTGACGATATAGATTATAAGATGCTGAAGTCGATGGTTGTGAGCTTCCGGGGCGGGCCTGTCGGACTGGATACGATTGCAGCAACAATAGGTGAAGAAAGTCAGACCATTGAAGATGTTTACGAGCCTTATCTGCTTCAGATTGGATTTCTTCAAAGGACACCTAGAGGCAGAGTGGTAACACCTGCGGCATACGAACATCTTGGTATTCCCATGCCAACAGATAAGTAAGAGTTTGACCTAGAGTAAGACATGTTCATAGGCAATAATGCCCCGCTGCTGGAGAACTGGCCATGTATTTCTGCTGCATATCTTATATCAAATGATGCTCAAAGTGTTGGATAAGTAGAACAAATCTACAGGTATAATTGTACAGCCAGAGAAACGATATGAACATTATGCAATGGAGAGGGAGTCTTTTGCACCAACATGGGGGAGGAGAATAACTAAATGTACCGAAGAACAAAGTCGAGCGAGCGTCGTCTGCATTGGTTACAGGGGGCGAAGCTCGCTGTAGCAGCGGCAGTGGTAGCAGGAAGTCTTTACATGCCGTCATATGCTGATGCATCGGAAGTTGATACGATTCGTGTTGCCATGTTTGCTGATCTAGGCAGCACGTATAAGTCAACCACGCCGGCAGTTACCATGCAAACAGCAGGTAATGGGTCTGCTGGAATAATAGGCAGTAACGGATATGAAGCATGGATCACACTTTCAAATGCTGACGAGGTTCGATTCAGCGTTGACGGATATCGTGTGAAAGTATTCGAAACCAATGAGTTTGCCAAAGCGGCAGCGATCACTAAGGCTCTGCAGAGCACAGCTGACAAACCGATAATGTATTCTGCTTCTAAGAGCGGTAAGACCGTGTATCAGGTATATGCAGGAAATTATAGTACGCTGAGTCTGGCTGAAGCGGCTTCTTCACGTATAGCCCAGAATAACAGCACTCTGTTAAATGGACAAAAGCCTGCAGTGAAGGGAAGTAAACATAGCTCTGTCGGTGTCTATGCTTCCAAGGCGGCAGCTGACAAGGTACGCAGCACAATTACGGCTGAAGGATTGGATGCGTATACTGTGCTGCAAGCTACGGGTACAGGAGCTCCTGAATATGCAGTTTGGATCGGTGAAGAGACGACAGATGCACTGCTCACTTCAGTGGAAAAAGCAGTAAAACAGCAGCTGCCCCAGCTTACCGTGACTCCGGTCTCTCCAAATACCAAGGCAATTATAATTCGTGAGGATACTATGCTGAACCTTGCTTCACCAGCGGCGCGGGATCATTATATCGTCAGTGGAAATGATGCTAAGCTCGTGCTGGACGGAGGAGATGCAGGTATTCGCGTTACGGAACGATCAGCGAGAACCTATCGTGGTGATTTTGAGATTAGCACCTATAACGGTCAATTGGCATTGGTTAATGAGCTGCCGCTTGAGCAATATCTCTACTCTGTCGTGGGAACAGAGGTGTATACCTCCTGGCCGGAAGAGACATTGAAAGCCCAGGCTGTTGCTGCACGGAGCTATGCTCTATATCAGGGCAATCGATTTACAATAGCCAATGTTGTAGATACGACACTTAGTCAGGCCTATAACGGGATCGGAGCAGAGCATGAGCGTGTTACACAGGCCGTTAATGCGACAGCAGGTGAAGTCCTGAAGAGCGGCGGCAAGATTATTGAAGCCATCTTCTCCTCTAATGCAGGCGGAACAACGGCTGATCCTTCGGAGGTATGGAACGGCGGTGGCAACCTATTCGCTAGTGTGGCAAGTCCTGGAGACCAAGCAGCACAGCAAGGTACATACGAGTGGTATCATGTGCTGCTTACGGATGGCAAGACAGGCTACGTAAGGGAAGACAATACCAAATTGCTGGAAGGCACGACGGCAGCAGGGCTTCCAAAGCTGACAGTAACGGCTCAGAATACGAATGTGCGAAAAATTCCATTAATTCAATCGACTGTCAACCCAATAGCTCAATTGAATCCGGGAACCGAAGTCGTCGTTCTGGGTAAGGTTAATGAATCGGGAAGCTTCAGCTGGATGAGAGGTCCTTTCACTTCCGCAGAGGTCGTTGCGATGCTGCAAGGGAAGGTGAACACAGCTGTACCGTCTTCTATCACGAGCCTTGAAGTTACGGAACGAGGGCCGTCAGGCCGGGCTTTAGAAGTACAGGCGAACGGTCAGGTGCTTGGTGTGAAATATGGTGATGCTTATCGGTCTGCATTTGGCAGCTTGCCAAGCACATTGTTTGATATTACGGATACCGGAAGTTATACTGTACTAGGTGCAAATGGACAAACCGCGGAGAAAAAAGGTTCCGGCGGTGCTCATGTCATTTCGGCTTCAGGAACCTCATCCTACTCAGGCAATTCAATGGTCGTTATGAATGGCGAGGGAGATGCGCGAGCTGTAAGCAAGACTCAATCCTTCCTATTTAACGGACAGGGCTACGGTCATGGATTGGGCTTGTCTCAATGGGGTGCCAAGGGAATGGCAGATGAAGGGTATGATTACCAGTCTATTTTGAAACACTATTATCAGAATGTAATTATTGTTAAGGAATGACGAACTTATGAATGTAGATATGTATGATTTTGAACTACCCGAGTCTCTGATTGCTCAAACGCCGCTTAAAGAGCGCAGTGCATCACGGCTGCTTACGCTCAATAAAGAGACGGGTGAGATGGAGCACCACACTTTTACGGATATCATAGATTTTCTTAACCCAGGCGATACCTTAATACTTAATGATACGAGGGTTATACCCGCCAGATTGTTTGGTATTAAAGAAGACACGGGTGCCAAGGCAGAGGTTCTCCTGCTGCATAATCTTGGGGAAGATCGCTGGGAAACGCTCGTTAAGCCGGGGAAAAAGCTGAAGAAGGGAGCCGTCATCCGTTTTGGTGAAGAGTTGTCCGCTACCATTGAGGAAGAGAGTGATATGGGTGGACGAGTTATTCGCTTTAGCTATGATGGTATTTTCCAGGAAATACTGGATCGCTTAGGGCAGATGCCACTTCCTCCGTATATTAAGGAGAAGCTGGAGGATAAAGAGCGCTACCAGACGGTATATGCTAAGCATGAAGGCTCTGCAGCGGCTCCTACAGCAGGACTTCACTTTACTAAAGAGCTTCTTGCAAGAATTCAAGACAAAGGGATCTCCATTGGATTTATTACCCTTCATGTAGGGCTTGGAACGTTTCGCCCCATGTCGGTCGATGTCGTAGAGGAGCATGTCATGCATGCGGAATATTACTCCTTGAATCAAGAAACAGCAGATCTGATCAATGAGACGAAAAAACGTGGGGGACGCGTTATCGCGGTGGGAACAACAAGCTGCCGGACTCTCGAAACCGTTGGAACTCAGCTTGAAGGTAAAGAGCTCACAGCCAGCAGTGGCTGGACAGATATATTTATGTACCCTGGGTATGAATTCAAGGTTGTAGATGCTTTAATTACGAACTTCCACCTTCCTAAGTCAACACTTGTCATGCTGGTGAGTGCTCTTGCTGGTCTTGAGAACATCATGACTGCCTACAAAGAGGCAGTAAATCAAGAATATCGTTTCTTCAGCTTCGGAGATTCAATGTTCATTTACTAAGATAGAGGATGAGAATAATAAAATGTCAGCAGCAATTACTTATGAACATATAAAAACTTGTAAACAATCAGGCGCACGTCTGGGACGAGTTCATACTCCGCATGGTGTGATTGAGACTCCTATTTTTATGCCGGTAGGAACCCAAGCCACAGTTAAGACAATGAGCCCAGAAGAGCTCAAAGAGATGGAGGCTCAGATTATACTGAGCAATACCTATCATCTATTCCTGCGTCCAGGGCACGATATCGTGCGCGAAGCAGGGGGCCTGCATAAATTTATGAACTGGGATCGTCCTATCCTAACGGACAGCGGTGGGTTTCAAGTGTTTTCCTTGAGTGAAATGCGTAAAATCACCGAGGAAGGTGTACACTTCCGTTCGCATCTAAATGGAGATAAGAAATTCCTCTCTCCTGAGGTTGCGATGGAAATTCAGAATTCTCTAGGCTCGGATATTATGATGGCTTTTGATGAATGTCCTCCTTATCCTGCAGACTATGAATATGTCAAGAGATCACTCGAAAGAACGAGCCGCTGGGCGGAGCGCTGTCTTGAGAGTCATGCAAGACCTCATGACCAAGGATTATTCGCGATTATACAGGGTGGAATGCATGAAGATTTGCGTAAACTAAGCGCTCAGGATTTGACTTCCATGGATTTCCCGGGGTATGCTATTGGTGGACTCAGTGTGGGCGAGCCCAAACATTTGATGTACCAAGTTTTGGATTATACAGTCCCATTGCTTCCGGCAGACAAGCCGCGTTATTTGATGGGGGTAGGTTCTCCGGATGCATTGATTGAGGGAGCCATCCGAGGCGTGGATATGTTTGATTGTGTACTTCCTACTCGTATTGCACGTAATGGAACAACAATGACCAGTCAAGGCAGACTAGTGGTTCGTAATGCGAAGTATGCCCGTGATTTCAGTCCGCTTGATCCTGAATGCGATTGCTATACATGCCGGAATTACTCCAGAGCATATCTACGACACTTAATTAAGGCAGACGAAACGTTTGGCTTGCGTCTTACAACGTATCATAACCTGCATTTCTTATTGAATTTAATGAAGAAAGTGCGTCAGGCGATCATGGATGACCGTCTGCTAGATTTCCGTGATGAGTTCTTTGAGCAATATGGACTTCATGATAATGACAAAGGGTTTTAAATCAGGGGAATGTAGCTTATAAGCGGTACTTGATGATAAGGTATGTGAATTTGTGAAAGGGGGGAAAACAGATGATAAATGCTCCATTACAAGCAGCAGGCGGTGGCGGTCTTCAGCTCATCATTATGATGGTACTTATGTTTGCGGTGTTCTATTTTCTTCTGATCAGACCGCAGCAAAAAAGACAAAAAGAACATAGAAATTTGCTGAACTCCTTGAAAAAAGGAGATAAGGTCGTAACCATCGGCGGACTTCACGGTGTAATTACAGAAGTAACGGACGATACGATCGTATTGCGTGTAAACGATGTCACTAAATTGACATTTAACCGCAGCAGCATCAGCTCCGTCGTTCCTAGAGAAAGCGAAGAAACTGCATAAGCTTCTGCCTTAGAAAAGAGTGATATGATGTCCTTAACAGGACTGAGCATTGCCTCTAAAGCTAAAGAAGTGAGAAAGGACTCCATTCAGGAGTCCTTTTTTTGAGATCATCTTTTTACATTGACACCGAATATGCCGCCCAAGGCAGAGACGATAAATGCAATTGCCCATTGCAGCAAATCATATAGTTGAATCGAAGAATTAAGTGCGAGAAATCCGATAACAAAGACGAGAAGACCGTAGACAGCTCCTGTAATACCACCATGATACCATCCGCGTTCTCCTGATTTTTTTCCTGCAGCAAACCCTCCAAACAAAAGGGCAATGGAATGAACTAAATAGGTATAAAAGGATAAGTCTTGCTCTCGCATACCCGTCAGCCACAGAAAGAGAGACAATACCAGGGCACCAACAAACATCCAGATAAAAGCAGTAATCAATCCTGAGAGCAGCGGGCTGTGAATACGAATGGAAAATACGCGGCGTACGAAATCCATACAGGAAACCTCCTTGATCGGCTGTAATTAATACATTCTATGGCCAAGCTATACGGCTTAAGAACTCATTTTCCATTAATTAAATGGAATGGCACTCATGAACTTCGGTCAACCTATCCATTACCAATGTCCACATTTGACCCAAAGCTACAGGGAGGCCTGGATCATGATCGATCATGTCGTGCTACATATACTGCGTACTGTGCTCATGTACTGTATTGCTGCTTTTGCAATTCGTTTGATGGGCAAGAGAGAGATAGGAAAGCTGTCTGTTTTTGATTTAGTCATATCCATCATGCTTGCAGAGATTGCCGTCTTCGCGATAGAGGATGTGGAAAGACCTCTATATGAAGGCATCGTGCCGATAATAACCCTCATTATTCTGCAGGTTAGTCTCGCGCTCCTCGGGCTCAAGAGCAGATGGTTTCGTCTTGCTGTCGATGGTAAACCGGTCATTCTCGTGTCAAATGGGAAACTGCAGCGTGATGAGATGAAGAGACAGCGTTATAATCTCGATGATCTCATGCTGCAATTGCGTGAGCAGAATGTTGATAATATCGATGAATTACAGTTTGCCATTCTAGAGACAACAGGTAAGCTGTCCGTCATTCCAAAAGAGAAGAAGCCGGATGAGCGACACAAGCAGTCGCAGAAAAGCCTGTTTTCGCATATGAGCGAAGCTGCTGAAGAGTTGGATCAGAACAGTATTAATCTGACGAATATCCGATACGAGGCACTGCCGCTTCCACTTATTATGGATGGGAAGGTGCAGGATGCGAATCTGGATATGATTCAGAAAAACCGCTTCTGGCTGAAGAATCAAATCCAAGAGCACGGTATAAAAGATTTCAAAGATGTTTTTCTATGCTCGATTGATCATAAGGGCGAGATTTACGTGAATGCTAAAAAAGACAGCTCTAAAAAATAATTGAAAATTTGCAGCAAACTATTTACGTGGTGATATCCATGAGCCGATAAAAGGAACACGGGATAAATCGTGCAGATCAATTAATCGGCAGGCTGCCATCACTGCTAAATAAACGATAAGACCTATGAAGCTGGAAACTATAAATTGTAAGAAGGATAAATGGGTCCAGGGCAGATGAAGGAATAAATACTGTGTTAGCCCGGCCATAATTACCATACCTGCGGCCACTTTAATAAGATCAAGCCAGCGAAAACGAAAACCAAGCAGCTGTCTCAAACTTTGGCCGTGCAGCAGAGTGACGATGAGAGAGTTAACACAAATAGCGATGACGGCTCCGTATATGCCATATTCAGGTCTTGAAGCCAGCGTAAGGATAAGGGTGATCTTGATAACAGCACCGATTGTGGTGTTAATGAGTGCTCTTCCTGGCCGATCTAAAGCTTGTAATGCTGCCTGAAGTGGTGCCTGTACATAGATGAACAGAGCAAAAGGAGTCATGGTCTTGAGCATGTTGGCAATGGAGCCATCGTCGTATAGCAGCCGGCATAGAGGTTCTGCGAGCACAAACATCACGACGGCAAAGGGTCCCCCGGTAACGAGCGCAAGTCTGAGAGATTGATGTAGTCTCTTATGAATGGTTTTATAATCTTTTCTTGCGGCTGCCTCGGATAAGGAAGGCACGAGGGATGTCGCCAGTGATGATGTGAGCGCACCTGGCAGCAGCAGCAGAGGGATGACCATTCCTTGAAGTGCTCCATATTGTGCTGTAGCCAATGCCTTGGTCAGCCCTGCAAGAGCGAGACTTTGAGCCGTAACGATGGTCTCCATTAAGTAAGACAATGAACCTACTAGGCGCCCGGCTGTAACGGGAATGGAGATGGCCATCAGTTTTTTGAAGATTGATTTTTGTTGCCCCTGACTCTGTTTAGTGGGTGCCGAAGAAGGGAGAGAGGGTAAGGATTTCCCTGTTTTCCTGTGCTTCTCATGCTGCCAGAGGAGCACAATCATACCGATCAGTTCACCTGCGACCGCGCCCAGCATGGCTCCTGCTGCGGCATATTCGATACCCCGAGGGAGCAGAAGATAGGAGAACCACAGCACACATAATATTCTCATGAGCGTCTCGGCAATGGATGAAGCAGCAGAGGGAATCATGTTCTGCTTACCTTGGAAATATCCTCTGTACACGGACGAAACTGCGATGATGAGAATCATGGGGGTCATGCTCACAAAGGTATGATATACTCGCTCATCCGTTAGAATGGTGCTCGTTACCCATGGTGCAAAGATAATACATAAGGTAGTGAATAATACGCCCAGCGACAATGTGAACAAAAGACTGACTCGAAGAATTTTTTCGGATGTGCCGTTATTGCCTAACGATTCCGCTTCAGCAACTAGCTTGGCGATCGCTAAGGGAAGGCCTCCAGTAATCAAAGTTACAATGACGATAAAAAATGGATAGCCTTGCTGGTATAGACCAACCCCCTCAGCTCCAATGACTCTGGGCAGTACGATACGGGGAATAAATCCAAGGATACGATTGATAATGCCGGCTGCAAGTAGAATCATGGTTCCTTGGATGAATGTTTGTTTTTTCATAAATGGATTTCCCTCTTCCCCTGGGTTAATACGTATTTCCTGTGTCTGATGGACTGGCTCTTAATAAATGGATATGCCAAACCTGTCCCATCTCATGACTAGGAAGTTTGCCAATTATGATATTTCCTGAATATAACAGCCTTCTAATCCTGAATCAGGCAGGAGTATAGCGGGTATAAGACGAATAAAGGATTATGGAAGGTCTAAAGGAGGACTGAAGCAGATGGATTCCACAATTGAAGAAATGGATGGACAAGAGCTTGAAGAAGCCATCGAGCTGTTATGCTGCAGTAAGGCTGAGGAACTTCGGTTGGTAGGATATGAGCATGTAACCAGTAAGGATGTGTGGAATTGTATTAGTCATAAATATGAGAAACACGGCGTTCCGCAGCTGCATCAGCTGGTTAACGATATTTTATCGCTGAAGGCAACCAGCTTTATGAATTACATGACGCTGTCCGCTTATCGAGGTTCCTCTTTCTAATGGAAAGAGGGATTTTTTTGTTTCTGAAATAACGGTTCGCCCGATGCCTTTTTCATATAGGAAAATTGACTGAGATTTCCTGCATAGCTATAATAGGAATATTGAGAATGAAGGGGGATAAAAGTGACGGCATGAAGAGAGCTATCAGTTTCATTCTGGTCGTGCTAGTGACCGCCGGCGTTATGGCTTTTACAAGCCCAGGTCTGCTTAACAATATACGCCTCGGCCTCGATTTAAAGGGAGGCTTCGAGATTTTATATGAAGCTGAGCCGCTGGAAGCAGGACAAGAAGTCACCAGAGAATCACTTACTCAGACGGCGAAGAGTCTCGAGCAACGTGCAAATGCGTTAGGAACAAGTGAGCCTGAAGTAACAACAGAGGGTTCGAACCGGATTCGCTTGAAGCTTGCTGGGGTTACGGATGAGACCGAGGTACGCAGCAAGATGAAGGAGCCGGCTGTTCTGACGTTCCGCAGTGCGCAGGATGGGGACGAGCCCGGCGAGTACAGCAAAATTGAACTCAGAGGTAATGAGTTTGTCGAGAACGGCGCCTCTGTTGTATTTGGCAGCCTAAATGAGCCTATGGTGGACATTCAGGTGAAGGATAAGGAGAAATTCGCAGAAATTACGGAGCGTCTGCAAGGTCAAGAGCTTGCCATTTATCTGGATGATGAACTGTTATCTGCACCCATTGTTCAGCAAGTATTGACCGATGGCAAGGCACAGATCACAGGCAGCTACACACGGGAAGAAGCGAACCAGCTTCGAGACACCATCAATCTTGGAGCGCTCCCACTGAAGCTGACAGAGAAATACTCTCAAAGCGTAGGTGCTTCACTTGGACAGCTGTCCCTGGAACAGACAATTAAAGCCGGGATTGTTGCATCCGTCTTTATTTTAATATTTATGATCGCTTTATATCGTATACCTGGGATTGTAGCAAGCTTTTGTCTCATCGTGCATACATGGCTTGTTCTGCTTATTTTTTATTGGGGAGATTTCGTTCTCACCTTGCCAGGGATTGCGGCCTTCATTCTGGGGATCGGGATGGCGGTTGACGCCAATATTATTACTTATGAACGGATTAAAGAAGAGCTTCGCAGCGGAAAGAGCGTCATGTCTGCTGTTAAGTCCGGTGAACGGATCTCATTCCGTACGGTAATGGATTCGAATGTGACCACGATTATTGCAGCTGGTGTTATGTTCTGGCTTGGTACCGGAGCAGTCAGAGGCTTCGCAATCGTTCTGATCATAGATATTGTAACGAGTATTCTTACGAATATCTTCTTCTCCCGCTTCTTGCTGAACTTGCTTGTCAAAGCAAAACTGATTAAGAAGCCTTCTTACTTCGGCGTGAAGGAGAGTGAAATTCGTGCGCTTTAATTGGGAATTTGATTACATCAAAATAAGTAAATATTTTTATACGTTTTCCATCGTCATTACTTTGCTTGGGATATTAAGCCTTGCTGTCTTCGGACTTAATTATGGCGTAGATTTCCGATCTGGCTCGAATGTGGACGTGACTGCGTCCAAAACGATTACAACGGAAGAAATTGAACCTGTCCTTGAAGAGCTGGGGCTTGCAGATGACGAGCCTGCCATTTCTGCAGGTACAAGCCAAGTGAATATTCGTTTTTCTTCGGTGCTCAATGAAGAACAGGAAGCTAATTTGAAGTCCGCTTTTAATGAACAAATTGACCCGGAAGCGTCCTTTGAAGTCAACACCGTTGATCCGGAAATGGCCAAAGAGCTGGGACGCAATGCAATTTATGCCGTACTGATTGCAAGCTTAGGGATTTTGATCTATGTTACCATTCGGTTTGAGTGGAGATTTGCTGTAGCTGCAATCGTCGCACTGCTGCATGATGCATTTGTCGTTATCAGTATTTTCTCTTTATTCAGATGGGAAGTAGATCTGACCTTTATTACGGCAGTATTAACCATTGTCGGTTTCTCCATTAATGATACGATCGTTGTGTTTGACCGGATTCGAGAGAATTTGAGATTTGCTAAGACCAAGACAAGTAAAGATGTGAATGAGGTTGTAAACCGAAGCATTGCACAGACAATGACTCGTTCATTGAATACGACAATTACCGTATTTATTGCATCACTGTTCCTATTCCTGCTGGGCGGCGAATCGATTCGCATGTTCTCACTGGCTATGGTGATTGGTCTTGTCTTCGGTGCCTACTCGTCTATATTTATTGCAAGCCCACTCTGGGCCATTCTTAAAAATAAACAAAAGCCAAAAACAAACAATCCTGCGAAGTCGGCTAACTGACTTCAATGGTAAAACAATGAAAGCCGCGTCTGAGTAAGGCGCGGCTTTCGAATCTAACCGTCTAACGTGTAGAGGGGGAACACGGATGACCACTGATTATATGGAAAAAATGAACAGGTCTCGTTTCTGGACTAGTATGCTCGGAAATATGGGACTTACGATATTAAAAGGCAGTGTAGGTTATATTTCGGGAAACAAGGCACTTTTGAGCGACGCAATATACTCCGCAGGTGAGGTCTCTACACTTATTACACATCGGTTCGGTAACGCTGACAAGGAACCCATCATAGAATCCTCTACAAGCCGCACGGTTCGATTCGGAGAATTTCTCGCACTGATCATTCCTTTGCTCGTTATATTAGGTGCAATGCAAATTGCTTTCTCTTCGATCTATGTTATGGTGGCAGGAGATCTTGAACCGCCGCAGCTGATGGTCTTAATCATCGCGTTTGTTGCTTTTGTTGCAAGAGAGATATGGTTTCAATATGAATGGAGACGCAGCTACAAGGATAAAAGAGCCATACATATCATGGGCCGTCATCACCGTTTAGCTCTATATAGCTCTATAATCGTCCTTACAGGCATCACGCTTGCTATGATCGGTAAAGAAATGGATTACTCTTTGCTTCTATACAGTGAACCTGTTGCTGCGCTTATCACATCCGGAATCGTAATCTGGAAGGGATATGAGCTGCTCGCAAGCTATTTCTTGGGCCGCAAAGATAAGGAAGTTCGACAAGATACCTATGATTACATGGAGACAGTTCAGCGTGTACATGGTATTGTAACGGTTGAACAGATTAACGCCTACGAGCGGACGAGTGGTATCTATGTAGATGTGAGAGTGACCGTAAATCCAAGAATGAGCGTTGCTGAGGCACAGGAAACGTCAGAGCGTGTCAAGGTTCTGCTTACAGGAAGATTTGAACAGGTTACAGAGGTCAGCATAGAAGTTCTGCCGTATCTATCAGAGTATCCATATAAGAGTAATTATGAGCTGGCTGAACGCGAGTCTACTACTTTGCTTCAGTGAACAAACGGCCATTGTATATAAGCAGCTGTTACTTTGGATACAAAAGGTTTGTGGCGTGCTGGATAGATTGAACTATGGATTAATGATGCCAAGTTCATTCTGTATAGAAAGAAAGGTGATTTACAGTGCTTTATTCGAAATATCAATGGAATATGCCGAAGCATGATGAGGAAGAAGTACAGAAATTAGCTGATGATCTAAACATATCTCCCCTGATGGCTAGACTGCTTGCTAATCGAGGCTTAGGTAAGATAGATGATGCTTCACACTTTTTAAATGCTGGTGCGGGGTCCATGCATGATCCCTATCTGTTAAAAGGAATGAAGGAAGCCGTGCCTCGCATTAAGGATGCGCTGGATCAGCGTGAACATATTTTAATATATGGCGACTATGACGCCGATGGAGTCTCTAGTACCTCGCTGATGATTCATTTAATGCGCAGACTCTCTGCCTCTTACGATATATATATTCCCCATCGTGCTAATGAAGGCTATGGCCTTCATAATCATGCGCTGGACTGGGCTCATCAACAGGGAGTTACATTAATCATCACGGTAGATACAGGGATAAGTGCGGTAGAACAAATTGCTTATGCAAAAGAGCTCGGTATCGATGTCATTGTCACTGACCATCACGAGCCTCCTGATGTATTACCGGAAGCCTATACATTAATTAACCCCAAGCAAAAAGATTGTCCCTATCCTTTCAAAGGCTTAGCTGGTGTAGGGGTTGCTCTTAAGCTTGCCCAAGCGATTCTGGGAGATGTACCGAAAGAATGGATGGAAATTGCAAGCATCGGCACGATAGCGGATCTAATGCCGCTTACAGATGAGAATCGAATCATTGTAAAACAAGGTCTCGAATCGATGAAAAATTCGGCGTATCTTGGGATTCGTGCTCTCCTTGAGATCAGCGGAGTTGAACTAGCAACCGTCAATTCTGTTCATATCGGTTTTTCAGTAGGTCCCCGCATTAACGCTAGCGGCAGGCTTGATCATGCAGGCAGGGCTGTTGCCCTATTAACAACCGAGGATCAGGATGAAGCTGTAAGGCTTGCTGAGGAACTGGATCTGCTGAATCGGGAGCGTCAGCAGGTGGTGCAGCAAATGACCCAGCAGGCTGTCGAGATGCTGGAGCAGAAAAAAGCCTCCAAAGGTCACCTTCCGCATGTCATCGTCATTGCAGGAGAGGGCTGGAATCCAGGTGTTGTCGGGATTGTAGCTTCAAAAGTGCTGGAACGTTATTATCGTCCCACACTAATCCTGGGCATCGATCCAGAGACCGGCAAATGTAAAGGCTCTGCCCGGTCGGTTCCTGGGCTCGACATCTATGAGGCACTAACTGCTTGCAAGGATGTCATGGATCATTATGGAGGTCATCCTGCGGCTGCAGGTATGACGCTGCATCGTGATCAACTGACACTTTTTGAGGAGCAGCTGAATGAGTACGCAGAGAGAACGATGCAGCCTGAGCATTTTATCCCGGTGAAGGATACAGATGGAGAGTGCAGCCTAGGCGAGGTACCTCTGTCTGTCATTGAGGAGCTGGAGCTGCTTCAGCCATTTGGCATGGATAATCCTACGCCTAAATTCGTGATTCGAAATGTGAATCTGGTCGGCATCCGCAAGATGGGGAAAGATCAGTCTCATTTAAAGCTTACGCTAGAACAAGATGGTCAGCTTATTGATGCTGTTTCATTTGGGAACGGCATATATGCAGACTATCTTCCAGAGGGCTCTGCACTTGAAGTGATGGGCGAGCTGCAAATCAATGAATGGAATGGCTCCAGGAAGCTGCAGCTGATGCTGGACGATTTCAGATTTCCTGAGCACCAGGTGTTTGATTATCGGGGAAGCAGGGACCCAGGACGCGAAATCGAGCGATTCATACAGCAGCTGGGCAGCCGGGCTCAATCACCGTCAAGCATCAGCGGAGTGCTTGTTCATGAAAAAAATATATTTGGTCTAGAAAACCAATTGAATGAAAAGGCTATTTGGGTATATGATAGGAAGGTTGGAGTCGTTCCGAAGAACGACTTAGCGTTAGAATTTGAGGGAGAGCAGCTGGATAATCTGTTTGTTCTGGATACCCCCGAAACTGCCGAGCAATTAACAGCGATGCAAAGCTTGATCAAGAGAACGGGTAATGTTATTCTTCTTCACGCCCATGTACATCGAAGCGAGAGATTGCAGCGATTTACGCGTGATGATTTTAAACGTATATATGTCCTTATATCCAAATGGGGACAAGAAGCTGTACCGGAAAAAGGAATGATGGAGGCACTCAGTCGTCAGTGCGGATATTCTGTAAGGATGATCTCCAAAGTGATGGATGTGTTTGAGGAGCTGTCATTCATTGAACGAAATTCTGGTACAATAACATTCGTGAGGAATCCTTCCAAGCAAAATTTGATGGATTCCCGAAACTACCAGGCTATTGAACAGCTCGTTGATATGGAACATGCGATGTTCGATTTGGCAGCGCCCCAACTGATGCAATGGATGATGACTCACATGAAAGGTGCATCCTAAGCATTTATTTATTTTAGGAGGAGATTATTTTGGATTTTAAAGATTACATTCGGGTTATTCCTGATTTTCCGCAGCCCGGAATCAGCTTCAAGGACATTACAACACTGCTGAAGGACGGCGAAGTGTACCGCAAAGCGGTAGATGAAATCAAGCAGCTTGTATCTGATTTGAAAATTGACGTGATTGCGGGCCCTGAAGCACGCGGCTTTGTGGTTGGAGCGCCGCTTGCTTATGCGCTGGGTGTTGGTTTTGCACCTATTCGCAAGAGCGGTAAACTACCAGGGGAAACGATTGAAATCGGATATGATCTCGAATACGGTAAGGATCAATTAGCAATGCATACAGACGCCATTGAAAAAGGTCAAAATGTGCTGATTGCTGATGATTTGCTCGCAACAGGCGGTACCATTGCGACTTCCGTAAATCTAGTTCGTCAGTTGGGTGGAAACGTAGTTGGCGCTGCATTCCTGATCGAGCTTGAAGAACTCAAGGGTAGAGATAAACTTACAGATGTGAATGTGTATTCACTTATGAAATACTAATCTCCCGTTTCCCGGGAAATATTTTGACGAATAAACGTCAGATGATTGAAAAAAAGGTGATCAGCTGTAGCTGATCACCTTTTTTCGTTCGTATGTGTGTGTTGTGTATATCTTAGTGAGCGGACTCATCCTCACGTTCATTCATCCAGCCCAGTTTTTCGAAGAGATAGAACAGCAGCGCAGCAATCATACCAACAATCGTGGCAAGTGCCATACCTTTTAACTGTACGGTTCCTATCTCAAGGGTAGCACCGCTGAGCCCTGTAACGAATACAAGTGTAGTCAGCAGCATGTTTTTGGTTTTGGAGAAATTAACTTTTTGCTCGACAAAGATTCGGAAGCCGGATGCGGCAATGATCCCAAACAAGAGAAGGGATACGCCTCCCATTACAGCGGTCGGAATGTTGGCGACAATAGCGGTAAACGTTCCTGAGAACGAAAGTATAATGGCGATAATCGCAGCCCCTCCGATAACGAATATCGAGTAAACGCGAGTTAAAGCCATGACACCGATATTTTCCCCATAAGTTGTGTTGGGTGTAGAGCCAACGAATCCAGATATCACTGTTGAGATGCCGTTACCCAGCAGGGAACGATGAAGCCCAGGATCTTTGGACAGATCCTTGCCTACGATGCTGCCTGTAACGAGCAGGTGACCGATATGCTCAACGATAACGACCAAGGCTACCGGTACAATCGTAAAGATTACCCCCATATCCCAAGTAGGAGTCGTTATTTCTGGCGTTTTAAACAGGCTTGCACTTGAGAAGCTGGCTGTATCGACTACTCCCATAAAGAACGCAAGCAGATAACCTGCCACAATACCGATCAGAATATGAATGATCTTCGCAAATCCACGAAATAGAATGGAGCCCAGCACGGTTACACCAAGAGTGACCATGGATAGTGTGATTGTGGTTGCATCCGGGGACCAACCCTCTTCCGTGCCAACAAGTCCTGCCATTCCTGCTGCGACTGGAACGAGTTCCAGTCCGATTAGAGCCACAACAGCTCCCATCACTGCCGGGGGAAAGAGCACGTCCAGCCATTTTGTGCCGGTATATTTAATAATCAAAGCAACAAGACAGAAGATAATACCCGTGACAATAAACGCGCTGAGGGCCATGGAATACCCATTATCCCCATGTTGTCCTAATACCACTCCCACAGGTGCAAGAAAAGCAAAGCTGGAGCCAAGGTAGGCAGGTATTTTTCCTTTACATATAAAGATGTAGAGAAGGGTCCCTATACCATTCATTAATAGGATCATCCCAGGGTCGACACCAAAGATGTTAGGTACCAGTACAGTGCTGCCGAACATGGCAAACAAATGCTGAATACTTAATAGTAGACCTGGTCCTACAGGGAGCTTCTCATTAACTCCGATTTCACGCTGCAAAATTGTTCACTCCTCAAAATAAAATCATACATAATCGTTAGATGTAGCCTCTGCAATCCTTAATAGATTATACAGTTTTCCGACATTTTTCAATGAATTTCTTTTCATTTCAGTTCTGTGGTTTGACACGCTTTCATAGGGGAACTAGATGCCTATATATTATAGTTGGTGAAAAAGCATAACTTGTCATCTAATGACGACGGTTGACGTAGAAGCAGGTAAGCGTCATAATATTATAAAATCACTTTTTCGGGGAACCTGTGTAGATGTAAGATCGGCGGGTTCCATTTTATTATAGAAAGGAATCGGACAAGATTAGATGGGCATAGAGCAATTACTGGAAAAGGCTGGAGCCTATATCAAAGAACCCGAATTAACCCGGATCCGTGAAGCCTATGACTTTGCTGAAAAAGCTCATCACGGACAGACGAGAAAATCGGGTGAACCGTATATATTGCACCCGCTGGCTGTTGCAGATATCGTGGTGAACATGCAGATGGACAGCATATCAATCATTGCTGCCCTGCTTCATGATGTCGTTGAAGACACTACGGTATCACTGGACGAGATCAAAGAGAAGTTCGGAGATACATGCGCCATGCTGGTGGATGGTTTGACGAAGCTGGAGCGTATTAAATTCCGTTCAAAAGAGGAGCAGCAGAACGAGAACTACCGAAAGATGTTTATTGCGATGGCTCAGGATATCAGGGTCATTGTCATTAAACTGGCGGACCGTCTCCACAATATGCGTACGTTGAAATTTCAGTCCGAAGAAAGTCAACGCCGTATTTCGTATGAAACCTTGGAGATCTTCTGTCCGATTGCCAACCGGCTCGGGATCTCGGCGATTAAGTGGGAGATGGAGGATATTGCACTCCGTTATTTGAACCCGCAGCAGTACTATCGTATTGCTAACCTGATGCACAAGAAGCGTGCAGAACGCGAGCAATATATTGATAATGTCATTGATCGGATATCCGACAAGCTGGGTGAGATGGGAATTCAGGCCGATCTGTCCGGACGCCCTAAACATATATACAGTGTGTATAAGAAGATGACGAGCAAGAATAAGCAGTTTAACGAAATTTACGATCTGCTCGCTATTCGAATTATTGTTGATAATATTAAAGATTGCTATGCTACCCTCGGAATTATCCATACCTTATGGAAGCCGATGCCTGGAAGATTCAAAGATTATATTGCGATGCCCAAAGCCAATATGTATCAGTCTCTGCATACGACCGTAGTAGGTCCAAAGGGAGAACCGACCGAGGTTCAGATTCGTACTTGGGATATGCACCGCACAGCAGAGTTCGGTATTGCTGCCCACTGGGCGTATAAGGAAGGCGGAGGCAATAATTTAGAGGACAGCATTACGTTCTTCAGAGAGATTCTTGAGCTGCAAAATGAAGCGAAGGATGCTTCAGAGTTTGTAGAATCCTTGAAGATGGACTTTTTCTCGGATCTTGTATTTGTGTTTACTCCAAAAGGTGAAGTCATTGAGCTTCCTGCAGGCTCAGTGCCTCTTGATTTTGCTTACCGGATTCATACAGAAGTAGGTAACCGTACGATTGGAGCTAAAGTTAATGGACGAATTGTACCACTGGACTATCAGCTCAAGACCGGCGATATAGTTGAAATTTTGACTTCCAAGCATTCGTATGGTCCTAGCCGTGATTGGTTGAAGATTGCGCAATCTTCTCATGCACGCAGTAAGATTAAACAGTGGTATAAGAAAGAAAAACGTGAAGAAAATGTCGAAAAAGGTCGAGATAGCCTTGAACGTGAGCTGAAACGGATTGGCCTCGAGCCTTCTCAATGGCTTACGGATGACAAATTGCAGGAGGTCTGCAAACGTTTCGCGTTTAACGATATTGACGATATGCTGTCTGCGATTGGCTTCAGCGGTATTACTGCATCCCAAATCGTGACACGTCTGACAGAGAAGCTCCGGAAAGAGCAGGAGGAAGCAAGCCTGCTTGAGCTTACGACAGAACGCAAGGAAATTAAGGCCGCTCCTGAGCGAAAGGCTCAGCATACCAACGGTGTTAAAGTCAAAGGCATTGATAATTTGCTTGTGCGATTTGCACGCTGCTGCAATCCGGTGCCAGGTGACGAAATTGTAGGGTATGTTACGCGCGGGCGCGGGGTTTCTGTCCATCGTACCGATTGCCCGAATCTTCCGTCATTAGACCTCGAAGGGGAAGAAGCGGCACGTGTGATCGAAGTAGAGTGGGAGAACGAGAATGAAACGGCGAGCTACAGCGTCGATATTGAGATTACTGGACATGATCGGAATGGGCTGCTTAATGAAGTACTTCAGGCCGTGTCCGAAAGTAAGACGAATATATCTGCTGTTACGGGGCGTACAGATAAGAATAAGCTTGCTCAGGTTCATATGACCATTCTGATTCGGAATACGGATCATCTGCAATCGGTTGTAGAGCGAATTAAGCGAGTTAAAGATGTATATTCTGTACATCGGATTATGCAATAAGGAGTACAGATCAACATGAGAGTGGTATTGCAGCGCGTAAGCGAAGCGAAAGTAACTGTAGATCAAGAGATTGTCGGTCAGATAAATAGAGGATTTATGCTGCTTGTTGGTATAACGCATGAGGATACACTGAAGGATGCTGACTATTTGGCCGAAAAGATCGCCGGTTTGCGTGTGTTTGAGGACGAAGCCGGAAAAATGAACAATAGCATTATGGATGTCGGCGGTGCCATCCTATCCGTGTCGCAATTTACGCTGTATGGAGATACACGTAAAGGAAAAAGACCGAACTTCATGGCTGCGGCAAGGCCTGATGTGGCAGAGCCGCTGTATGCGTATTTTAATGAGCAGCTTAGAAGCAAGGGGCTTATCGTTGAGACAGGGAAATTTGGAGCGATGATGGATGTTGCGCTGAATAATGACGGCCCTGTGACGCTGATCTTGGAGAGCAAGGTCTAACTCGACTTCGTAGGTTTACATCAGATTAATTCCATAGACACCGGGACATACTAGGTAATGAATAAGCCTAGTGAGGACGGTGTCTTTTTGGTATGCGACAATCTCTAAAGCAAATGAACATGAATGTGTCTATGCTGCTTCTGCCGGGAAGTGTACCCGAAGCCATGAATTTGGCCAATGTAGCAGCAACCAAAACAATCTCGTTGTATGAAACAACAACAACAGATAAGCCGGTCAGAATCCGGCTGCCGCGATCTTAGAGCTATTTTCTTCGAGAACTTCTCTCAAGGAGATAGTTTTTTTCATTTGATGACTTATAAATTTAATTTTTATGGATATAGAGATTTTTGCGGTGGATGTTATAAAACAGGTCATTCAGGGTAATGAATACTCGAGGCGCTATTGCCTTGAAAGGAGACGATAATCAATGAGTAAAGTAGCATTTTTGTTAGCAGACCAATTCGAAGACTCGGAAATGAAAGTTCCCTACGATGAGGTAAAAAAAGCAGGACATGAAGCCGTGATTATCGGCCTTGAAGCAGGAGCTACCGTGAAAGGGAAACAAGGAAAAGAAGAGTACACCATCGAGAAAGCCATTACGGAGGTCAGTGCAGCTGATTATGACGCCGTCGTCATTCCGGGTGGATCTTCACCAGAAAATCTTCGTTTGAATGATCAAATTCTGACCTTCGTTACCGAGGTCAATCAGGCGAAGAAGCCAATCGCAGCGATATGCCATGGCCCGCAAATATTGGCAAGCGCGGATCTGTTGAAGGGACGTACCGTTACTTCTTATCCACCGCTCAAAGACGATATGATTAATGCGGGTGCTGAATTCCGCGATGAGGAAGCCGTTGTAGATGGTAATTTCATTACATCCCGTACACCTGAGGATGAACCAGCATTTGTTCGAGAAATACTAAAAGCGATATAAAATGGAGCTGACTTTCAATGTCGTGCTTCAGAACACAATGAACTAACTATTTTAATAAGGAGGGTTTGTCATGTCGAAGAGAATACAAGCGTATTTCAGAACCGAGGATGATGCAGAAGGTGCCAGAATCTCCCTACATGCGTTTGCTACAGAGCAATTGGAGGTAGGTGAACTGGATTCTTCCATAGGGAGATCAAATCGAATTCTCATTCCTCTTGTTCCCTATAACAACGTAGGGGGGGTTAATACAACCGGTGCTGTAGGCACAGCAGCTGGAACACAAACGGAGGGTATAGTTCCCGTTGTGTCAGATCGTAATCCGGATGAACCAACAGCGGCAGATCGCAATGGAAATCGGGAAGGCGGGCTGCTGAATGCGGAGGATGTATTTACTGACGACTATGACAACCTCCATTATGTATTATCTGTGAAGGTAAAGGATGAAGAATACGAGGAAGTCGTAAACAAAATTCGCTCTAAAGGCGGATATGTGGAAATCGATGAGTAATCTTTAATGATATATGCAAGAGCAAGCTTTTACAGAAGGATTGATGCGGAATCCGCAGGAACTTTGTGTAACGGTTTATGGAATGAGACATTTTAGACCAAGTGAGTTAAAGCGCTTTCAAAATTGTAATACACTCGTAATATTAACAACATCAATTATTAATATATGCTGTTTATAATAACAGCATGACCCCCTTTTTTAATATATACTTTGAACCTACAAACCGTTTTTGTAGGTTTTTTTCTGTCTTTTTTCTGGAATTAGTTTACCTCGCATGTTATTTTCTTTTGTAAAATGCTTGACTTTAATGTATGGGTTCATTACAATCGAACAATAATATAAGGATATATAATGTGATTTGATGACAGGACCAAGTACTCCGTGCCCCACATGCTTAGAGATGAATCCCTTAGGCTGGAAGGATTCTCATGATGACCGGACGAATGACTTCCTCGAGAACGGGCGGCGAAAGCAATGGGTGATTAGCCGTACCGCGCTGGCGAGCGTTACACGCCTTAAGCGAACGAAGGATTAGCAGTAATCTAATCTTTGTTCGGAATGTGGGTGGTACCACGGTAGATATGCTTCTAGCAATCTCTCGTCCCTGTTTCATGTATGAGACAGGGCGGGAGATTTTTTGTTTTGATTCCATTTCATGAAGAATTGGAAAGTGATGGAGGGATGAAGAATGGCTTTTCAAAAACCGACAGGGACACAGGATTTGCTGCCAGGTGTGGTAGAAAAGTGGCAATATGTTGAGAGTAAGGCAAGAGAGCTGTGCGGACGGTTTAACTACCGGGAGATTCGCACACCGATATTCGAGCAGACGAACCTGTTTGAACGGGGTGTAGGAGAAACCACCGATATTGTAGAGAAAGAAATGTACACGTTCAAAGATAAGGGCGATCGGAGCATGACGCTTCGACCGGAAGGAACAGCAGGAGTTGTCCGTTCCTACGTGGAGAACAAGCTGTACGGAGAGCCGGATGTAACGAAGCTATATTACACAGGCCCGATGTTCAGATATGAACGGCCGCAGGCTGGACGCCAGCGTCAATTTCACCAGTTTGGAGTGGAAGCGTTCGGTGCGGTAGACCCTGCGATTGACGCAGAGGTGATTGCACTTGGATATCAATTTTGCCGGGAGCTGGGACTTCAGGGCGTTACCGTGGAGCTGAACTCCGTTGGTAATGCGGAGAGCCGGGCTGCATATCGCGAGACCCTGCTTGCCTTCCTTAATCCGATGAGAGAATCGCTGTGTAAGGATTGTCAATCCCGGATGGATCGGAACCCGCTGCGTGTGCTGGACTGTAAGGTGGATCAGGATAAATTTACTGACGCGCCTTCTATTCTGGACAGCCTGAGTGAGGAAGAAACGAACCACTTCAAGAAGGTACAAGCATATTTAGACAGCATGGAAATTCCTTATACACTGAATCATCGTCTTGTACGGGGACTTGATTATTACACAATGACTGCGTTCGAGCTGAAAGCAGAAGGAATCGGCGCCATTGACACTATTGGCGGCGGTGGTCGTTATAACGGGCTTGTAGCTGGTATTGGCGGCCCGGATCAGCCGGGTATCGGCTTTGGTATCGGTCTTGAGCGTATCCTGCTGATTCTGGATAAGCAGGGAGTGGAGCTTGATGCGGTGAAGCCGCTTGATGTTTATTTTGTTGCCCTGGGCGAAGCTGCTGAGGCCGAGGTGACAGCGCAGCTGTTTAAACTGCGCCAAGCTGGATACAGCGGAGAGCGCGATTATTTGGGCCGGAAGATGAAGGCCCAAATGAAGTCAGCCGATCGCCTGAAAGCGCGGTATACCGCGATTCTTGGCGAGGATGAGCTTGAGCGGGGAGAGATCACGCTCAAGTCAATGCAAGACGGCGAGCAGCGTGTTGTGAAGCTCGCCGACCTGGTCTCCGCGCTGCAATAGAATAGCAGCGCTTCCGCTTGCACCGAGCGAAGCGGTGTAAGACATGCCGAAGGCTAAGGGGTTTTCACGCACTTTCCTTGCATGAAGCGAAGCGATGCAAACCACGCCGAAGGCTACCAGGGTTTTCACGCCCTTGCCTTGCATGAAGCGAAGCAATGCAAGCCACGCCGAAGGCTACCAGGGTTTACGCGCCTTTGCCTTGCATGAAGCGAAGCAATGTAAGCCATGCCGAAGGCTACCAGGGTTTACGCGCCTTTGCCTTGCATGAAGCGAAGCAATGTAAGCCATGCCGAAGGCTACCAGGGTTTAAGCGCACTTGCCTTGCATGAAGCGAAGCAGTGCAAGTCACGCCGAAGGCTAAAGGGGTTTACAAACGCTTTTGGGACGCAGTGAAGCGTGGTCCGTACCTTTGCAGCAAAGCGGAAAAGGTACGGACAGTAGCGCTCCCACCACCAACGTAAGTTTTTTCACCTTCCACCAACTGTTGCATCTGCTGCAGCTTCCGGGTGTCCAGAGGGCAGGCGCCATCTGGGGTCCTCCCTGTCAGGGAGGATTTAGGAGGGTGATTTTAAAAAGTTTCCTAAACATTTTATATAAATTTTTGATTACAAAGGAGAATGAAGATGCAAAGAAGTCATCAATGCGGAACACTCACGACCGAGCACATCGGTCAAACAGTTACACTAAACGGTTGGGTACAGACTCGCCGTGACCTTGGGGGCGTGCTCTTTATTGATCTGCGTGACCGCAGCGGCATCGTGCAGATCGTATTTAACCCGGATTACTCCGGCGAAGCGCTCAAGATTGCTGACCGTGTCCGCAGTGAATACGTTCTGGCAGTGAAAGGAACGGTAGTCAAGCGTGAGGAAGAGACGGTTAACCCGAACCTGCCAACAGGCTTGATTGAAGTACAAATTACAGAGATTGAAGTGCTGAATGCATCTAAAACACCCCCGTTCTTTATTGAAGACGGAATTGAAGTGGATGAATCCCTTCGTTTGAAATATCGCTATATGGACCTGCGTCGTCCGGAAATGCAGGAAACGCTTCGTCTGCGTTCCAAAGCAGCCAAGGTATTCCGTGATTACCTGGATGAGAAAGAGTTTATTGAAGTAGAAACACCAATTCTGACAAAGAGTACACCGGAAGGTGCACGGGATTACCTGGTGCCAAGCCGTGTGCATGAAGGCGAATTTTTCGCTTTGCCGCAATCACCACAAGTATACAAGCAGCTTCTTATGGTAGGCGGTCTAGAGCGTTACTATCAAATTGCCCGCTGCTTCCGTGATGAGGATCTTCGTGCAGACCGTCAGCCAGAATTTACGCAGGTCGACATTGAAACTTCCTTCCTTCAGCAGGATGAGCTGCTGCCAATGATGGAAGAGCTTATGGTTAAATTGTTCCGCGAAACCAAAGGAGTCGAGATCGAAACTCCGTTCCAGCGTATTACTTATGCGGATGCCATGGGTAAATATGGTTCAGATAAACCGGATCTGCGCTTCGGCATGGAGCTTGTCGAGCTGAACGATATTGTTGGCACGAGCGGAGTAAAAGTGTTTGCTTCGGTTATCGAAAAAGGCGGAGAGGTTAAATGCTTGAACGCCAAAGGCTGCGGAACATGGACTCGTAAAGAAATCGATGATCTGGGACCTTATGCAGCACGTTACGGGGCGAAGGGTCTGGCTTGGATTCAAGTGAAAGAAGGCGAATTCAAAGGGCCTATCGTGAAATTCATGTCACCTGAAGAAATCGAAGCAATCAAGGAACGTACAGGTGCAGAGGACGGAGACTTGCTTCTGTTCTCAGCTGACAATAAAAAAGTAGTAGCAGATGTGTTGGGCGCACTGCGTTTGAAAATCGGCCGTCAGCTTGGTTTGATTGACGATAATAAGTTTAAATTTGCTTGGGTGGTGGATTTCCCACTCCTTGGATACGATGAAGACGAGAAACGTTATGTGGCAGAGCATCATCCATTCACGCGTCCGAAGGAAGAGGATCTGCACCTGTTCGAAACCGATCCGGGTCAGATTCGTGCTCAGGCTTATGACTTGGTACTGAACGGTTATGAAGTAGGCGGCGGCTCCATGCGTATCTTTAAGCGGGATGTACAGGAGAAAATGTTCGGTGCGCTGGGTCTGTCCACGGAAGAAGCTTACGATAAATTTGGTTTCTTGCTGGACGCATTTGAATACGGCACGCCTCCACATGGCGGTATCGCCTTCGGTTTCGACCGTTTGGTTATGCTGCTTGCAGGACGTAACAACCTCCGTGAAACGATTGCATTCCCGAAAACAGCAAGCTCTACAGACCTGCTCATGAATGCGCCGTCGGAAGTAGATACGAAGCAGCTGGAACAGCTTCATATCCGCGTTTCTCGCAAGCCCAAAGCGGAAAAGAACTAAGTAAGGGGGACGAATTGTCACCATGCTACATCAATTTTCAAGAACGGAACTTGCGATTGGACCAGAAGGCCTGGAGAAGCTGAAGAACAGCACCGTTGCTGTTCTCGGCATCGGGGGCGTCGGCTCAATGGCCGTGGAAGCTCTGGCTCGTACCGGTGTCGGACGGATTATTATGATTGATAAGGATGTCGTCGACATTACGAATATCAATCGTCAGATCCATGCCTTAACGACCACGATTGGTCAGAAGAAAGCAGATCTGATGGTAGATCGGGTAAAGCTGATTAATCCGGACATCGATGCCATTGCCCTTAATATGTTCTATACAGAAGAGACTTACGAGGAATTGTTTAAATACGAGCTGGATTATGTACTGGATGCCTCTGATACGATTATTTACAAGATCCATTTAATCAAGGAGTGTATGGAGAGAGGAATTCCGATGATCTCCAGCATGGGAGCTGCTAACAAAATGGATCCTTCCAAGTTCCAGGTCGCCGACATTTCCAAGACCTCCATGGATCCGATTGCTCGTGTCATTCGTAACAAACTGCGCAAGGAGCACGGGATTAAGAAAGGCGTAAAGGTCGTCTTCTCAACAGAGCAGCCAATGAAGCCGCGTCAGGATGTAACGGATAAGATTGTTCCGGAAAATGCACCTGAGATCCGTAAAGCAAAACAGCCGCCTGCAAGTAATGCTTTTGTGCCTCCTGTCGCAGGACTTATCATGGTCAGTGAAGCTATCAAGGATTTGCTAGCCGAGAATAAGAAGCAAGCTTAAGCCGATGCTTTCAGGTTTAGGTTTAAAATGAGCACAAACTGAACAAGATAAACTTGTTCCCGCGTGGATACCAGCGTATGGTATTCACGCTTTTTTTCTTTGTATGGAGTATTTGAGTATTTATATGGATATCTGATAACTGTAACTGAAGTGAAGGAAAAGAGGATTAGCGTATTATGAAACAAAAAAGTCTGTTCCGATGGGTTGGAATGAGACAAGGAGATGTGCTCAAGAAAGAATTTGGAGCAGGAATCATCTCCTACTTCTCTGTGGTTTATATTGTAATGGTCAATGCTTCTATTCTGGCGGATGCAGGTATGCCGCTGCAGGCAGCGATGGTGGGAACCTTGTTAACCTCAATTGCTGGCTGTCTATTTATGGCGTTTATCGGCAAATCACCGATTATCGTAGTTCCAGGAATGGGAATTAACGCATTTTTTGCTTATACACTGGTTCACTCGATGAAATTAACTTGGCAGGAAGCATTAGCGGTGGTCACGATTACGGGCATTCTTTTTGCGATTGTCGCTTTTACGAACCTGTATAAAGTGATTAGTGAAGCAATTCCTCACAATTTACAGCATGGCATTACGGTAGGGATCGGATTATTCCTGACCTTTATCGGTCTTCAAAAAAGCGGGATTGTTGTCGCGCATCAAACGACCTTTGTAACGATCGGCCATTTTGATGATCCCGGGGTGCTGACGGCTTGTCTTACCTTGCTGCTAGCTTTTGTGTTGTTCGTCAGAAATGTGCAGGGCGGTCTTCTTATCAGCATGGTTGCAGGTACGATATTGGCCTATGTACTTGGTGCCGCAGAAGCCCCATCTCAAATGATGTCCGCATCGGAACCCATACGAGAGTATGGACAATTGTTTGGGGAGCTGTCTTTTACAGGGCTGGTGAATCTATCCTTCTGGATAGCGGTCTTCTTGCTGCTGCTTATTGTTGTATTTGAAAATATTGGCCTCATTGCCTCTCATACGAACATTACTCAGCGTCCGGAAACATTTAAAGGAAGCCTTCGGGCACTTTCCATTACGAATGTGTTTGCCGGAATATTCGGTACAAGTCCTGTAGTCGCAGCAGCCGAGACAACGGCCGGAATCGCTGCGGGGGGACGAACCGGGCTTACGCCGCTCACGACAGCGGTATTGTTTGGAGCTACATTTTTGTTCATCCCATTATTAACGCTCATACCGGACAGTGCAATTGCACCTATTCTGATCATTATCGGAGGTCTGATGGTGCAAAGCGTTAAGGATATCAAATTCTCGGATTATACCGAAGCCTTTCCTGCATTCCTGATTATGGTGATGATTCCCTTCACGTATAGCATAGTCGATGGGATGGCATTTGGATTCATTGCATATCCCGTTGCTAAGCTGGCGGCCGGTCAAGGAAGGGAAGTGCCTAAGGTTATGTATTTCATAGCCGTGCTCTTCCTGCTCAATTTTGTAGTGTATGCTCTGTTATAACACAGACCGTGTATTCCACCAGGCCTCTCCGGAAATGAATGGCTTTTCTTTATTTTTTGTGGTATATTAGTACTCCTTTTGCTGTACGGATACGTCCGAGCTGCAAAATAATTCTTAGGAGGTAACTGAACTATGGATGACACGATTCAAAGTGCCTATCAAGAAGAGGAGCAGAGGCTTAAAGATACGATGAAGGAAGTCGATCAGCAGCTTGCGAGGCTTCAGTCGGTTCCGGTATATACTGGGCATGACTTTACGGAGCAGGTACTGGAGGCGGGACGAGAGGAACGCAGACAAAGACTTTCCAAGAGCGTAAAGGAGCCCTATTTCGGACGTCTTGATTTTGAAGAGCTCGGCACTGGCAGTTCAAAACCGTTATACATTGGCAAAGTCGGCGTAGATCGTGAAGAATACACAGATCAGCCGCTGGTCATTGATTGGCGGGCGCCAGTGGCGAGTCTCTTTTATTCTTTTACCGGTGGAGATGGACCCGCAGAATATGAATCGCCGGAAGGCATCATTGAAGGTCTCGTTTATTTGAAGCGGAATATCGTGATTCGCCAGCAGATTCTTGAGCGTGTGGCCGACACCTATAATCGGGATAGTGACCAGCCTGCCGTATCCGATGAGTTCCTCGTCTATCGACTTGGAGAGAATAAGGACAACAAGCTGCGAGACATTGTGTCTACAATTCAGGCCGAGCAGGACCGGATTATCCGGGCCGCCCGGAATACAGCGCTCATTATTCAGGGGGTCGCAGGAAGTGGTAAGACAACCGTAGCCCTGCATCGCCTTGCTTTTTTGCTGTATCAGTACAAGGAGCAGGTATCGGCAGAGAAGATGATTATTTTTGCCCCCAATAATATGTTCCTGGATTACATTTCAAACGTACTGCCTGAGCTCGGTGTGGGAGATATTCAGCAGAGCACCTTCTCGGATTGGGCTATGAATCTGCTGGACCTGGAGCTGAGGCTGGCCGATCCTGCAGAAACGCTGTCTTATTGGTTCGAGGGTGAAGGAGAATTACCGGAGATTACGGAGGAAGTACCAGGACGGTTTAAGGGATCTATCGCATTTATGGAAATTCTCCGTGACTGCATTAAGAGGATGGAGATCAGCTCGGTACCGGACATGGACTTCTCACCTTGGGACGGCGCAGTGCTTCCGAGGGCAGAGATTGTGAAGTGGTTTGAGGAAGAGTATAAGCCTTACCCTCTCGCGAAGCGCAAAGAACGAGTCATGGCCCGGGTGCATCGCTGGGTTGAAATGGAGCTCAAAAAGGCGCCTTCGGCCGCCGTTCTTAAAGAATGGAAGAAGAAGGCATCGGCACGCGAGAAGGCTTATGGCAACAAATGGCCGAAATATGAGCCGCTTACACTCTACAAACAGATCTTCAAAGCAGCCAAAGGTGCAAGCCCCATGCCAGAGGAAGTCGTCAGCCAGATTCCAAAGTCTGTGTTGAAGTCGACAGCTCTTGATCTGAAGAACAATGTCATTCGCGAAGAGGACCTTCCGGCCCTCGTTTATTTGCATGTACTGGTGCATGAGGTGGACGGTAATCAGCGCTTTGATCATGTGGTCATTGACGAGGCGCAGGATTTCTCTCCATTTCACATCGCACTTCTGGATCTGTTCGTCAAAGGGCACTCCTTTACGATCCTCGGCGATTTGTCCCAGGGCATTCATGCCTATCGAGGCGTGCATCAGTGGGAGGAAATGAGCTCACTTTTTGCACCGGAGTATAATGATTATTTTGCGCTGACCCGAAGCTATCGATCTACGATGGAAGTCATTGAGTTTGCTAATACGATTCTGGAAAAAGGCGTTCAAAGCGGCATCACCGCTGTACCCGTGTTCCGGAGTGGAGACGGTGTTCGGCTCATTGATTACGGACAAGAGGGAAGAGAAGCTTCCTTGAAAAAAGCAATGGAGACGCTCATTGGCAAGGACTACCGGACGGTATCCATCCTGACGCGCACTCTGCGGGAAGCCAAAGCTTTGCATGAGCGGCTTCGGTCAGAAGGGCTGGAGGTTAATCTGATCGATGACGGCAAGAAGCAATATGAGGGCGGTTATTCAGTGCTTCCGGTGTATCTGTCCAAGGGACTGGAGTTCGATGCCGTCATTGTTGCCGACGCGGATCAAGCTCATTATGGCAGCAGTGCATGGGATGCCAAGCTCTTATATGTCGGCTGTACGCGTGCACTGCATGAGCTGTGGCTCATGAATGGTGAGGACCGGCCTCACTACGTGGAGCAGGATAATGATGAGGTAGTTGTTAAAGGCTGGCCAGAGTAGGGCTTGCAGTTAATCAAGTTGAGGACCGTAAGACGCACCCGTGATTTGGATGTGCTTATGTGTTCTCGGCTTTTTTGTTTCGGAGAATAAAGTATCCGAGAATATATCGAACCCACATTACAGTAAATAAGATGGTGGTAAAGACTTTGATCTGAACAGAGGCCCAATCGACAGGTCTTGGTATGCCGTTTGTTCTAGGTCTGGGATTCAGCTCATTAAACAGCATATTAACTTGAAGAAGCACTACAAAAGCGACACCGAACAAGCCGAAGAGATATTCCCTTCGCATTTTGAGCAGCTTTTCATCCGTCACACTGCCCAGCAGCTCATGCTTCTCTTGCCATATCATATAGACCCCTGCACCTGCGGTAAATAAAGTGAGAAGTACAAAATCAAGACTAATTAGACGGTCAGCCTCGTGAACGAACGTACGGATGAGGAATATACCAATTCCTACAATATAAAGAACCATGCTTATCGTTTTCTTAGACATGCAGATCTCCTTTTTCTATTTGTTGATAATTTACTCTATGTTCGAGATACACTCTGTTTGAGCCTTTTCAGAACCCATAGTCCAGCGATTGACCGTAACAAGAACAAGGAGAAAAAGATAATACCAAGAAGTTTTAACTGTGCTGAGTCCCAATCAATGGGCATTACTCTTCCTCCAAAAAACACTTCTGGAGTAAGATCGTCCTGAAGCCTGGGTATATAAAGCAGGAGACAGATGATGGATACAATTAAAGTATAATAAGTGTCGGATTTGAATTTTTTGATTTTGTCCTCATCTCTATCGTTTAACAGCTCACGAAACTCCAGAATGGAATAGCATAGGAATGAACTACAGCTGGCTAACGCGATTAAAATAATTGGAAAATCCCATAAGGGACCGTCCGATTGCAAAAATGATACACTGAACAGACTAGCAGCAAAGCAGAAGATAAAAATAATTAAAGCCAAGTTTTTCTTAGAGATGGTCAGCATCCTCCTTGTTGTTTTCTTTTTGTTTCAATGCCCGAGAGTGCCTCTGAAGCACGAGATATGAACGAATAGCTGTCAGGGCGGCAACCACAATCACATATATACGAATCAAGATGTTGAACCATTTTCTTTTTGATGGAATTTCAAATCCTTCTATATCGGGCAAAGGGAATTTCAATTCCAAATATATAGAGTTAATGCTCACGAGTATCATGATAATTGAGACTGATAAAGTGATCTTATTAGGAAGAGGCAGGTTCATAAACTCTTTTTCTGCGAAGCCCTTCTTCTTAAACTGGACCTTCTCGGTAATAAGACCATACAGAAGCACACCGATGGTGACAAGCAGACATACTGCATACTCTGTATACAAAATATGACCGTCCAGTTTATAAGTGAAGAAGAATCTTCCGCCGAAAATAACCAGAGTGAGCGTAAGCAGACTGGCCGCGGACGTTCGTTTAACCAATGTGCATACCTCCCTATATAGAGAAACGTGAGTAACAACGGGATAGTTAGATTTTACCATAATTAATTCCGATAAAGGATTTAGGACTGAAAAATCGAATTTTTGAAAATGAGAAGTTTAAAGCTTCATGGAGGTGGTATTTATGAAATGCGGTGCGAGAAGGTACGTGGTTGTCGTTGATACGGAAGAAAATCAATTCAAGGAAATCATCGTCAAAGCCAGAACCGCCATCGAAGCGAGAAAAGTCATCCGCAAGCAGTACGGACCTAAGATTAAAATTACAAGTGTGTCACTCCTAAATCAGGAACAGGAAGGACATGTGTTATGATAGGGTAAGCACAATTTAAGGGAAGTGAAATGATGGATTTATTCTCATACAGTCAGGATGCGGAGCCGAAGGCGCGGCTGCTTGCTGATCGCATGCGTCCGCAGAGCCTGGATGAATATATAGGTCAGGAGCATATTGTCGGACCCGGGAAGCTGCTTAGACGGGCGATTGAGGCAGATCAGGTCTCATCCATCCTGCTATACGGACCTCCGGGCTGCGGCAAAACGACACTCGCACATATTATTTCTCACCATACCCAAGGAGAATTTGTCCGGCTGAATGCAGTCGATGCCTCAGTAAAAGATGTCAGAGAGGTCATTGAACAGGCCCAAAATAATAAGTCCATGTACGGCACGAAGACGATCCTCTTCCTGGATGAGGTACACCGTTTCAACAGCTCTAGACAGGATGCTTTGCTGCCCGCGGTGGAGAAGGGCACCATTATCTTCATCGGTGCAACGACAGAGAATCCCTTTCATTATGTGAATGGAGCCTTGCTCAGCCGTTCAACCTTGTTCCAGCTCGAATCACTGACCAAGGAGCATTCACTCCTCGCCATGCGGCGTGCTCTACATGATTCGGAGAAAGGACTCGGGTATATGAAGCTGGAAGCGGATGAGGATGCCCTTCTTCATATCGCTTCCATGGCAAACGGAGACATTAGAAGGGCGCTGAATGCTCTGGAGCTTGCCGCGCTGACGACGCCGCCTGAGCCAGACGGTACGATTCATATTACCCTTGCGGTAGCCGAGGAATCGATTCGTCGTCCCATTGTCAAAGCAGATGAGTCAACACAGTACGATGTACTGTCTGCCTTTCACAAAAGCATTCGGGGCTCCAGTGACGCGGCTCTCTTCTGGTTCTTGTATGCGGTAGAGAAGCTGGGGATGGACCCGATGACGTTCATACGCAGGCTTATCGCCGCGGCAAGCGAGGATATTGGTCTTGCTAATCCTCAGGCGATGGTACAGGCTGTATCTGCCCTTGAGGCTTACCGCAACAACGGCTGGCCGGAGGCCAAGCTGAACATTGCGCAGGCCATCCTGTTCGCGGTCGAGAGTCCAAAGTCAAACCGAGTGTACACTGCTATAGCGAAAGCAATGGCTACGATGGATGAATTAAAATCAGCGGAAGTGCCTCTCCATCTAAGAGACGGACACTACAAAGGCTCTGTTCAGCTTGGACATGTGGGTTACAAATATCCACACAATTATCCGGGGCATTATGTAGAGCAGCAATACTTGCCGAAGGAGATTCAGGATGAGATCTTTTACGAAGCAACGGAGCAAGGCAATGAATCCAAAATTAAGCTGAATCAGGAGCGGAGAAGAATCCGGAATCAAAGAGGATGAGGGAGCTTATTTACATTGGTATCGGCGGATTTGTGGGAACGGCAGCTCGGTATGGGGTACAGGATTTGATTCAACCGGAAGAAGGTTTATTTCCTCTGGCTATATGGCTGATTAACATGGCAGGCTGCTTCTTTCTGGGGTGGTTTTTCACAGTTACTCCAGGTAAATGGAGCATCGGGCCCGAACTGAGGTTATGTATTGGCACCGGATTTACCGGTGCTTTTACTACGTTCTCTACCTTTACGGTGGATGTTGTCCGATTAGCCGGCATGAGTGAGCTGTTGCTTGGAGTATTGTATGTGGTTCTAAGTGTAGCGATCGGAATATTCATGAGTGAGATAGGAATCCGATGGGGCAAATGGATGTTAGGCAAGGCATCACGGAAGGAGAACACAATATGATCTGGGCTGCTGGAGTAGGGGGCATGGCAGGAGCGATACTCAGGTATGCGCTTGGGAAAATCATCACTCGTAAGGCAGCCGCTGCAGGATCATCGTTTCCTTGGGGTACCTGGGTGATTAATATCAGCGGATCCTTGCTGCTTGGGATACTGTATGTGCTCACCGTGGAGGGCCTGTTGCCGCCGTTATGGTGGGCAGTGCTCGGCATTGGATTTTGCGGAGCGTATACGACATTTTCTACTTTTGGATATGAGACGATGAAGCTTATAAGAGCGCATAAAAGAATGCAGGCAGTATTGTACGTCATGAGTTCTGTAATCGTGGGAATAGCTGCTGCATTTGCAGGTATGTGGTTAACCACATTCATCGTTAATTAAAAATTTAAATAATTCCTATAAAAAAAGCAGGGAAAAAGCCATTCTTCATGGTAATACATGAGGAATGGCTTTACTCATCTGCTTATGTGTATGAATCACGCTTAAGCAGGTGAACCCGCAGTAACCTTTTCAACGATATCTATTGTACCGCCGCCGAGACACACATCACCGTCATAAAATACGACAGCTTGTCCTGGCGTTATTGCTTTTTGCTCTTGATCAAACTGAACATGTACCGTGCCATCTTCACGCCAGGTTAGAGTCACGCCTTGATCCGGCTGACGATATCTAAACTTGGCAGTACAGTGATAAGGAGCACTCGGTACGTGATCATTGCCCGCTATCCAGTTTACTCCTGTGGCAATAAGTCCGGTAGAGTACATGCTCGGATGCTTGTCGCCTTGGACAACATAGAGAATATTCTTCTCTAAATCCTTATCTGCTACAAACCAAGGCTGTCCATTGCCGGAGCCGCCGATGCCAAGACCTTGACGCTGGCCGAGCGTATAATACATGAGCCCATCGTGACGGCCCTTTATTTCTCCGCTCTCGATATCGACCATATCGCCGGATTTGGCAGGCAGATAGCCAGAGAGGAATTCTTTGAAATTGCGTTCACCGATGAAGCATACACCTGTGCTGTCTTTCTTCTTGGCCGTGTAGAGACCGGCTTCTTCCGCAATGCGGCGTACCTCAGGCTTCGGCAAATGACCGATCGGGAACATGGCTCTAGACAGCTGCTCCTGATTCAGTGCATTAAGGAAATAAGTTTGATCCTTGTTATTATCTACACCACGAAGCAGTTTGTATGTTCCGTCCTCTTGAATCAGACGTGCATAATGTCCTGTAGCAACATAGTCGGCCCCAAGGTCGAGCGCTTTGTTCAGAAATTCGCCGAATTTGATCTCACGGTTACACATGACATCCGGATTAGGAGTCCGACCGGACTTATATTCATCTAAGAAATAGGAAAATACTTTATCAAAGTATTCCTTCTCGAAGTTGACTGTATAGTAAGGAATGTCCAGCTGTTCACAGACGCGGCGGACATCTTCCGCATCATCTTCTGCCGTACAATGACCGAATTCATCGGTGTCGTCCCAGTTTTTCATGAAAATACCGATGACGTCGTAACCCTGCTGTTTGAGCAGCAGTGCTGTGACGGAGGAATCTACGCCTCCCGACATGCCGACGATGACGCGGGTGTTTTGATTATCGTTAGACATCGTCATCACCATCTCTATCTAAAATTGTAATACGCGTTTTATTTTAACACACTCTACCCTAACTTACGACGTAAATCGAACAATTACGATATAGAGCACTGAATCGATCTAATTCTTAATATTATCGTCACTGTTTTTTCCCCATAAACGTCCTGTTTATGTTACCATTGTTTAATGGTTATGATCGGAATACTGTGAAATATGGCAATGCTGATCATAAGACCGAATTAAATCACGACATAAACCTTCTCATGATGCGAACGAGCTCATAATTACAAAATACGACTGGTTCCTTAGAATATTACTAAACAATGAGGTGTACACACTTGAAGATATCTACTAAAGGACGTTACGGATTAACCATTATGATGGAACTGTCTGGGCGATTTGGCGAGGGCCCGACTTCACTTAAGAGTATTGCAGAGAAAAATCAGCTGTCAGAGCATTATCTGGAGCAGCTCATCGCACCTCTGCGCAATGCAGGTCTTGTTAAGAGTATCCGGGGAGCATATGGCGGATATATTTTGGCGCGCGAGCCCATTACGATCACAGCAGGAGATGTTATTCGGGTGCTGGAAGGACCGATTTCTCCGGTTGATTTTACAGAGGAAGATGATCCGGCCAAACGTGACTTGTGGATGCGTATCCGCAACAGCATTGCAGAGGTACTGGATTCTACAACACTTCAAGATCTGATCTCCTATAAAGAGGATACTGAATCAGACAGCTACATGTTCTATATTTAAGCGGGGTGAAAGTCAAAATGAATATCTACTTGGATCATGCCGCATCCACTCCTGTACATCCTGAAGTTGCAGAAGCAATGCTTAAGGTAATGACTGGTCAATTCGGTAACGCATCGAGCGTGCACGCCTTCGGGCGTGCTGCGAAGCGTACCGTAAGCAGTGCCCGGGATAAGATCGCGGCTTTTTTGGGCTCTTTTCCGGATGAGCTTATATTTACGTCAGGGGGGACAGAGAGTGACAACCTGGCTATTTTTGGTGCCTTATCTGCCCATGAAAATAATGGAAAGCATATCATTACCACTTCCATTGAGCATCACGCAGTGCTCCATTCTTTTGAACAGCTGGAACAAGAGGGCTATGAGGTTACCTATCTTCCGGTTGATTCCTATGGACTTGTCAGCACAGATGATGTGAGATCAGCCATAAGACCAGATACGATTTTAATTAGCGTGATGTATGCCAACAACGAAGTGGGAACCATTCAGCCCATCGAAGAGATTGGAAGCATTGCACGGGAGCACGGTGTTTTATTTCATGTCGATGCAGTACAGGCACTCGGCTCTGTTCCTATAAATCTGCATGCATTGCCTGTGGATATGATGAGCTTCTCAGCCCACAAAATTAACGGACCTCAAGGTGTCGGAGCGCTGTATCTGCGTCGTGAGGTGAAGCTGAATCCGATCGCGTTCGGAGGACTTCAGGAGCGTAAACGCCGTGCGGGTACGGAAAATATGGCGGGGATTGTTGGTTTTGCAACAGCGGTGGAACTGGCAGCTTCTCATATGGAGGAGAGAACAGCACACGATCTTGAACTGCGAAGCGTGTTTCTTGAAGAGCTCAGCAAGGAAGTTGGAGAAGGTGAATTTGTGTTGAATGGCCATCCTGAACAGGTTCTTCCTCATATCGTTAACGTCAGTTTCCCTTCTGTCAAAACGGAGACGATGCTCATGAATCTTGATGTAGAAGGTGTAGCCTGCGCAAGCGGCTCAGCATGCACCTCAGGCTCACTCACGCGTTCCCATGTGCTTGAAGCGATGCAATTACCTGAAGAAATTATGGATTCTGCGATTCGATTTAGTTTTGGGCTGGGTAATACTAAAAAAGATTTGGTATATACCGCTCAAAAAGTTGGAACCATTATTAAGCGGCTGCGTAGTAGAGCTTAAGGGTTTCTATATATACGGACAGAGGAGGGAATTTGCGTCCTGTTGTCATCGGCCGAATATAGCAGCACCTCGTGCTGCTCATATTCTAATTCAAGGAGATGAAAGGGATACCCCCAAGCAGACATGAAACTTCAAGAGATGATAGGTCTTGCCGTTTATGATATGACGGTCGGCAGACAAATCGGCAAAATTGTTGATTTTTTGCTTACAGAGGACTGGAAGATTTGTGGAATCGAGTTAGACGGTAGAGCCCTTTTTTCGGGCAAGGTCAAAACGATTGAATGGGGAGACATCGTCGCTTACGGCGAGGATGCAGTAATGATTCGTAATCAACAGGCGATCCGGCATACGGAAGCTGACGACATACAATATAGCTATGCCAAAGGTCATCATAAACTAAGAGATATGTCGGTGCTTACAAGGGAAGGCTTGAAGCTCGGACATGTAACCGACGTTTATTTTGACCAGGAATTGGGAAATCATATAATAAGTCTCGAAATTAGTGACGGGTTTGTCACTGACTTGATGGAAGGCCGGAAATGGCTGCCTCTTGCAGAAGAGATAACGCTTGGCGAGCATGCCATTATCGTTCCTGCTGCAAGTGAGCAGCATCTGTATAGAATGAATTAAGAGAGCGGATATGTAACCAAGTATATGATCTTAAGTTCAAGCTATGACAGTATTAAGTGTTTAATATTCTGCTAACGGATAGGTGAAGTTAATGAAATGTCCAAATTGTAGTTCCAAAGATATAGGAAAGATTGGTTCACACCAATTTTATTGCTGGGGATGCTTTATTGAGCTGACAGTGAACGGAGATAAGATGTCAGTGTATCAAGTGGAAGAGGATGGAACGCTGAGCTCACTTGATGATCTATTCTTTGGTGATGAGATGCCTCAGGATTATCCTGGCATACAAATATCACAATAACTTATTACCAACAACTTCCTCTATGCACGGTCTAACACGCGCTAATCATGACTTCTAGAAGAAGTATACATAGCTGTCGGTTCATGTGATGGGGATAGTCAGAAAAAATAGAAACGCTAATCGTATTTCAGCCGTTGGAATACAGTTAGCGTTTTTTTGTTGTACCTTTATGTCTCTTGGACGAGTACAGGATTAAATTGTGATGGTCTTACATATACTTACATGGATAAGCCCGTCCGAGGAGGAGACAGATGTGGAGCACTTAAAAAACAGCAAGCTGTTTCGATACGGATTGCTCATATTACTTGCCCTTATCATTTTATATTTTATTTGGCTGCTTCGGCCAATGCTCCTTGATATATACGATTTTTTCAAAGCTATACTCGCACCATTCATTGTTGCCTTAATTGTATCGTATGTGCTAAACCCTGTCGTTAGTATGCTCGGAGGCCGCAAAGTGCCTAGAAGCATAGCTGTGCTGCTTATATATGCTGTGTTTATCACCTGTCTTGTCGTTATCCTGATGAATGTCATTCCGATGTTTGTTGAACAGCTGGAACAACTGAATGAGCACCTGCCTGAGCTCAATATGCATGCACAGAGCTTAATGAATAACATGAACAGCGGTTTAATGCCTCCGGGGATTAGGACAGGTATTAATGGATGGCTGTACCAAATGGAGAATCGTTTGGCCACAGGGATCTCCGCTTTTATGGATAACATTGGCTCAACGATCAATACGATTTTCAATATATTTATCGTTCCGTTTCTGATTTTTTACATGCTCAAGGACTTTGATGTTATGGAAAAAGCGGTCGTCTCCTATCTTCCGCGTTCGCAGCGAAAATCCATTGTCATGCTCTTAAAAGATATTGATACGGCGCTCGGCAATTATATAAGAGGTCAGTTTATCGTATGTATTGTTGTCGGCATATTTGCTTACATCGGATATATGATCATTGGCATGCCGTATGCCTTGCTTCTGGCGAGTGTTGTATGTGTGTTTAATATTGTACCTTACCTGGGTCCTTTTCTGGGTGCTGCTCCGGCGGTAGTCATGGCCTCTACGATCTCTTTTAAAATGGTGCTGTTTGTCGTTATTGTGAACACCCTTTGCCAAATACTAGAGAGCAATGTAGTGTCTCCACAAGTGGTTGGCAAAACGCTTCATCTGCATCCGCTGACGATCATATTTGCGCTGCTTGTTGGAGGAGAACTGGCGGGAGTGATTGGTCTGGTACTGGCTGTTCCTGTATTTGCCGCGCTGAAGGTGATCTTTCAGCATTTCTTTATATACTATATCAAGCGGAAGACGATCGAATAAGGCAGCAACTCTTTCCTTTCCCGAAAGGCCGCGTTGACATGTACATTCTGGAACGATATAATAAATTATGTATGTTTATATCGTAAATTCAATGATGAAATCAAGTACGTCAGGGTGTTCCCTCAGAGAATGGACTCCTTCAGCTCCTGTTAACGAACAGATAAGATCAGGTGATGAGCTGTTGGGTGTAAGAGTCCTGGAATGAAGCGGCGGAAAGCTAATTTCGGAGAGCGGTTAAAGCCGCCGGTTGACCTACCGTTATCAGGTTCTACAAGGCGATCGCTTGTATTCTCATTCGTAAGATGAGCTGCAGCGATAACCAGGGTGGTACCGCGATTAACTCGTCCCTGATCTCATCAGGGGCGTTTTTTTATTCCCTGCGGCTTTTCTCCCGTACCGGGAATAACCTTTTTTCAATTTATTTTTTAGCAGGGATTAGCCCAAATTGAAGCGGAGGAAACGGAATTGTTTAAGAGGAGCGAAGCGTTCGTATTTGAGACTGAATTAATAGGCGTGGGCTAGGCACATGCCTTGGATCAGGAGCAAGAACGACCGGATAAATAATCCGTTTATGGAGCGTCCTATTTTGGGCAACAGTTCCCGGCTAATCGATATACATTTAAAAACCGGAGGTTATGAACTATGAAGGCTAGTGAAATCCGTTCCAAATGGATCGAGTTTTTTGCATCCAAAGGACATAAAATCGAACCCAGCGCATCGCTTGTACCGCATAACGACCCATCCTTATTATGGATTAACGCAGGGATGGCGCCCCTTAAGCAGTACTTTGACGGACGTGTGAAGCCTGAGAATCCGCGTCTTGCCAATTCACAGAAATGTATCCGTACCAATGATATCGAGAATGTCGGCAAAACGCGCAGACACCATACCTTTTTCGAAATGCTCGGGAACTTCTCCATTGGAGACTACTTCAAGGAGGAGGCGGTTACTTGGGCATGGGAGTTCCTGACTGACAAGAAATGGATCGGATTTGATCCCGAACGCTTGTCCGTTACCGTTTACCCAGAGGATGAAGAAGCATATAAGCTGTGGAATGAAAAAGTCGGCCTGCCGGCTGAGCGCATCATTAAGCTCGAAGATAATTTCTGGGATATCGGCGAAGGTCCATGCGGACCTTGTACTGAAATTTTCTATGATCGCGGCGAAGCTTACGGCAATGACGCGAACGATCCGGAACTGTACCCAGGTGGAGAGAATGAGCGCTACCTCGAAGTATGGAACCTGGTATTCTCCCAGTTCAACCATAACAAGGATGGCAGCTATACACCGCTTCCGAACAAAAATATCGATACAGGTGCAGGTCTGGAGCGTTTGACTTCGATTCTGCAGGATGTAGATTCCAACTTCGATACAGATCTGTTCCAGCCGATGATTCAGCGTACAGCCGAAATTGCTGGAGTGAAATACAATGACAGCGTAGAGATTGATGTCGCGCTTAAAGTCATTGCTGACCATATCCGGACCGTTGCGTTTGCCGTTGGTGACGGGGTGCTGCCTTCCAATGAGGGTCGTGGTTATGTTATCCGCCGTTTGCTGCGTCGTGCAGTGCGTTACGGCAAAGTTCTTGGTCTAGATCGTCCTTTCATGTATGAATTGACACAGCAAGTAGCAGACGTTATGGGTGTATACTATCCAGAGGTTATCGACAAGCAAGAATTCATCGCTAAAGTGGTGAAGACGGAGGAAGAACGTTTCCATGAAACACTGAGTGATGGTCTTGCCATTCTGGCAGATATCAGTGGACAGGCTAAATCAGAAGGACGTTCTGTTATCAGTGGACAAGATGCGTTCAAGTTATATGACACCTATGGCTTCCCATTCGACCTCACAGAGGATTATGCAGCAGAGCATGGCCTGACTGTAGACCGTGAAGGCTTTGATGCAGCAATGCAAGAGCAGCGGGATCGTGCTCGTTCTGCACGACATGAGAATGAGAGTATGAAAGTTCAAGGCGGGGCGATTGCCGATCTGACGGTTAAAAGTGAATTTGTTGGATATAATGACCTCGTGACAGAATCAACGGTGGTTGCTCTTATTCACAATGATGTGAGTGTAGATGCAGTCGGTGAAGGCGATACTTGTCAAGTCGTACTTGATATCACTCCTTTCTATGCGGAGAGCGGCGGCCAAGTTAGTGACAAGGGGATTCTTCGCGGAGCAGCTGCTGTGGCTAAAGTAGAGGGCTTGATGAAAGCACCGCTTGGACAGCATGTTCATATCGTAAACGTTGAAGCTGGTGAGCTTCGCGTAGGGGATAAGATCAAAGCTGAAGTAGACAAGACGAGCCGGGATGCGATTGTCAAGAACCATACCGCAACTCACCTGCTTCACAAGGCATTGAAAGAAGTGCTTGGTGAGCATGTCAATCAAGCAGGTTCTTTGGTCGAACCTTCACGACTGCGCTTTGACTTCTCCCATTTCGGAAGCATTACGCCAGAAGAGCTGCTCGACATTGAACGTAAAGTAAATGAGCAAATCTGGAATCAATTAGATGTAGTCATTGAATATAAATCTATTGATGAAGCAAAAGCTATGGGTGCAATGGCATTGTTTGGCGAGAAATATGGAGATATCGTGCGCGTCGTTCAAGTGGGCAGCTACAGCCTCGAGCTGTGCGGAGGCTGTCATGTAAATAACACTTCTGAGATTGGTCTCTTCAAATTGGTAAGCGAAAGCGGTATTGGCTCTGGTGTGAGACGGATCGAGGCACTTACAGGACGCGGCGCATATGAATACCTGGAAGGACAGCTGGATCTGCTGAAACAATCCGCTGCACTGCTCAAATCCAATCTTAACGATGTTCCTAAGCGTATTGATTCGCTTCATCTGCAAGTGAAGGAGCTGACACGTGAGAACGAATCTCTTCAAGGGAAGCTCAGCTCGATAGAAGCAGGTCAGCTTACGGATAAAGTAGTCCAGCATGGGGATACCAAGCTGCTTGCAACTCGAGTGGAAGTGTCCGGAATGGAAGCACTTCGTACACTGGCTGATGAGCTCAAGGTGAAATTGCCGGATACGGTCCTTGTTCTTGGAGCGGCAAACGAGGATAAAGTGAATTTTGTCGTTGTTGTACCGCAGGAGCATGTGAAAAAAGGCCTGCATGCGGGTAAAATAGTTAAAGAAGTAGCAAGTGTGTGCGGCGGAGGTGGAGGCGGACGTCCTGACATGGCACAAGCCGGCGGCAAGGATGCTTCGAAGCTGGATGAAGCGCTCCGCGTAGCGGAACAGATCGTGGCAGGATAACGATACGGCTCTTCCCGCAAAAAGTTTAAAACACTCACTTTCTTTGATATATTTGCAAAGCGCCAAAATATGTTATGATATAGAAGAAATCAATTCGGCATGGCAAGAGTTTACTCTCTTGCCTTATGCAGGAGCGAGGTGTCATAAGTGGACTCCATGGATAAGACAGTTAAATTCAACGTCAAGGGTGATGTGGAAGAAGCCTCTGCACAAGAGATTCTTCTAAAGGTATATGATTCATTACTGGAGAAAGAATATAATCCGATTAACCAAATCGTAGGTTATCTGATCTCCGGAGATCCTGCCTACATCCCTCGTCACAACAATGCCAGAAGTCTAGTCCGCAAAAAAGAACGCGACGAACTGATTGAAGAACTGGTACGTTCTTATCTGGCCAATCACCGATAAGAATAGGAGAACTGAATGAAGATTTTGGGTTTGGATTATGGCGACCGAAGAATTGGTGTCGCGATCAGTGATGCCTTCGGCTGGACTGCCCAGGGATTGGAAGTAATAGAGCGGCGCCGGGATGGGGATGAATTTGGACGAATTCATGAGCTCGTTCGTGAGAACGAAGTCAGTGAGATCGTCGTTGGTTTACCCAAGAACATGAACGGCACCGTAGGTCCTCGCGGCGAGCTTTGCATGGAATTTGCACAGAAGCTGCGGGAGATGTTGGACTTGCCCGTTCACCTGTGGGATGAGAGGCTGAGCACCGTTTCGGCAGAACGAACGCTCGTCGAAGCTGACGTCAGCCGGAAGAAGCGTAAGAAGGTTGTGGACAAAATGGCCGCAAGCTTAATATTGCAAAATTATTTAGATGCCAAAAGTACAAGGTGAGGGGGACGTTAAGCTATGACGGATAATCGTTTGGGTATGGACGAGGATCGCGAGATTATTTATATTACCGATGAGGAAGGCAACGATGAGGAGTTTGAAGTCATCATGACCTTTGACGTCGATGGTTCAGATGCGAAATACATGATGGTTGTCCCTGTGGAAGCGGACGAGGACGAAGATGAGTCCGAAGTATATGCATTCCGTTATGAAGAAGACGGGGATGATATTAAACTGTTCACGATTCAGGATGAAGCGGAATGGGCCATCGTTGAAGAAACTTTCAATACCCTTGTTGCGGCTGAAGAAGACGAGGAGAATGTATAGATGACCGAATATCCTTTTTCAAGAGCGAATCTTGTCGTTACAACTCGCTTAAGAGAAACATTTGGATCTGAGGTTGAACTGGAAGATGAGAGCGGTAAGTCGGTTCCCTATGAGCTTCTCGCTGAGTTCGAAGTGTTGGGTCAAGGATATGTTGTACTGCAAGCCTTGAAGAGCAAGTTCGATGATTATGAGCTGCTTCGGGTTATGTACAATGAGAATGGAATTCCTGAGCTGATCACGATTGAAGATGATGAAGAGTGGGAGAACATTGCTGAGCTCTATGATGAATGGTCTTTACCAGATGACGAAGGCTAGAATGAGGCACCTCTACCGAGGTGCCTGATTTGTATGTTATCATAGTAGGTATGAATAGGATTGAATTATGGAAGGGCGGAGAAGTCCGCTCTTTTTAGTTATGAAGGGGTGGAATTTTTTTTGAAAGCAAAATACTTCAGACGGTTCATCGTGCTAATCCTGCTTATTGTCGTGTTAGCAGGGGGAGGACTGTATGTATGGCAATCCATGAAGCCGGTGGCTTCCAAGGACGAGCCTGTTGTCTTCACGATCGAACCCGGAACAGGTACCTCAGGCATCGCCGATTTACTTGAAGATAAGGGACTGATTCGAAACGCTCTATTATTCAAAGCATATTTGAAGCTGAACGATCAAGGTGCGAACTTTCAAGCAGGCACTTATGCCTTTCAACCCGGAATGAATTATGATGAAATGATTACGGCTCTTAATAGCGGAGATGTACAAAAAGAAGAAATGCTGCGTTTTACAATTCCAGAGGGCTATACTTTAAAGCAGATAGCGCAGAAGCTGGAGGATGAAGGGATTACAGACGGTAAGATCTTTATGCAGTTAGTTCAAGATAAGGAGCTGTTTAATGACATTCCTCTGGTGGCTTCTATACCGGACAATGCAAATTACCGATATGCACTTGAGGGATATTTATTTCCTGAAACCTACGAGATGAAGAAGGATAGTACAGCGGAAGATATTATTCGTCGCATGCTGACGGAAATGCAGGATAGACTGAATGGTATTCCTGAACTGGATGCAGACCTCAAGGCGGTTAACCTGAATCTTCATCAGCTGCTTACTGCAGCTTCGCTCATTGAACGTGAAGTGGTGGTCGATCGTGAAAGACCGCTCGTTGCGGGAGTCATTTATAATCGGCTAGAGCAAGATATGAGGCTTGAAATGGATGCTACTGTTCAATATTTGCTGGATAAGCAGAAGGAGCGTCTCTTGTACAAGGATCTTGAAGTGGAAAGTCCATATAACACCTATCGGAATGAAGGACTGCCGCCCGGTCCGATTGCAAGCCCAAGCTTAAGTGCGATTGAAGCTGCGCTTGCGCCGGAGCCATCTGATTATTTATTTTACGTTACCAAGAAGGATGGGAGCTCAGAGCATTTATTTGCTGAGACCTATGAAGAGCATTTAGACAATATCGAGAAAAGTAATGAAAGTGCGGAATAACGGAGGGATGGCTTTGACACGGCCTTATGAACTGCTCGTCACAGCAAGTGATTTACAGGAAGCAGAGCGCCTGCTGAAGGCAGGAGCGGATGCTGTTGTTATTGGGGAAGACCGGTTTGGAATGCGCCTTGCGGGAAATTTCATGCTGGATCAGATTGCAGAAGCGGTACGGCTGGCGAAGACATATGATGCCAAAATCTACGTATCCATGAACAACATTATGAATAATGATGTGCTGTCTGATATTCCAGAGTATGTACGTGCGCTGGCGGAAGCCGGTGTGGAGGGAATTGAATTTAATGATCCTTCGGTGTTAAGCGCTGTTCGGGAATTTGCACCTGAGCTTAAGCTGCACTGGAACGCAGAGATGACCTCTACCAACTATAGAACCGCAAATTATTGGGGACGTAAAGGGGCTAGCCGGGTTGTCCTTGCAAGAGAACTAAATATGGATGAGATAACCGAAATGATAGATCTTCTAGAGGTTGAAGCCCAGGTTCAAGTTCATGGGATGACGAACATATATCATTCTAAGCGCCAATTGGTAGCGAGCTATATGCAGCAGCAAGGCCGCCCCGTTGAGGGAGATCTCGGCTTAGCCAGAGGCTTGTTCCTCATTGAAGCAGAGCGCAGGGAAGAGAAATTCCCGATTTACGAGGATCGTAATGGCACGCATATTATGAGCTCAGAGGATATTTGCATTATGGAGGATCTCCATCTGTTAATGGCGGCTGGTGTACATTCCTTCAAGATTGAAGGGCTTCTGAAGAGTGCGGCATATAATGAGGCGGTTGTCCGTGCTTATCGTACAGCGATAGATGCTTATACTGCTGATCCGTCCGGTTATGCCTATAAGGAAGAATGGCTGGATGAAGTGCGTCAGCTGCAAGACCCAGAGCGTGAGCTTTCGTTTGGATTTTTCTACAAAGAACAAGTTTATTGATTCGAGGTGCGAATAGGTAGAATGGAAACATTATCAAAACGGAAGTATTCAGGTAAGCGTAACCGGTTGGCTAAGCCTGAGCTTCTAGCTCCTGCAGGAAATTTGGAGAAATTGAAGTTTGCTATCCATTATGGTGCAGATGCAGTGTATATTGGCGGTCAAAAATACGGCCTTCGTTCAAACGCAGATAATTTCAGCTTTGAAGAAATGCGTGAAGGTGTAGAGTTTGCGAAGAAATATGGTGCCAAAGTCTTTGTAGCGACCAATATATACGCACATAATGAAGATGTGGATGGGATTGAAGCTTACCTGAAAAATCTGTACGAGGCAGGCATTGCGGCTATTATCGCTGCAGACCCGGCCATTATAGAGGTCGCTCAGCGTGTGACTCCAGGTATGGAAGTGCATCTTAGTACGCAGCAATCAACGGTAAACTGGCAGGCAGTCAAGTTCTGGAAAGAAGAAGGACTGCCGCGTGTCGTTCTGGGACGTGAAGCAAGCTTCGAGGAAATTCAAGAGATCAAGAAGCATGTGGATATTGAGATTGAGGCATTTATTCATGGCGCGATGTGCTCGTCCTATTCCGGCCGCTGTGTGCTATCCAATCATTTCACAGACCGCGACTCGAACCGAGGCGGCTGCTGCCAGTCCTGCCGCTGGAAATATGACCTGTTTGAAGATGTACGCGAGGAGGGCGTGTGGGTATCTGAGGAGGATATGCAGAACGCTCGTGTGCTTCAAAATTTTGAGCTCGGCGTCAATCAGATTCCGTTGTATGAGCAAGAGGATCAGGCCTTTACAATGGGCTCCAAGGATTTGTGCATGCTAGAGCATATTCCAGACTTAATTGATGTAGGAATTGACTCTTTCAAGATTGAAGGCCGAATGAAATCCATTCATTATGTAGCGACGGTCGTTAATGTATATCGACAAGCGATTGATTCCTACATGGAAGATCCGGACAACTATGTGTTGAAGCCGGAATGGCTGGAGGAAATACAGAAGGCAGCTAATCGTCCGCTGAACACTGGATTTTTCTACGATACACCAGATCATGAGGATCATATTTATGAGCCGGAAGAGAAGGCAGTACCGTATGATTTTGCCGGACTTGTCATGGACTATGATCCACAGACACAGGTAGCAACGATCGAGCAGCGGAATTACTTTAAGCCGGGCATGGAGATCGAATTTTTTGGACCGAATGGAACATTCTTTAAGCAGAAGGTTACTGAAATCTTCGATGAAGCAGGTAATCAGCTGGAGGCTGCCCGCCATCCGCTGCAATACATTAAGATGAAAGTGGACCAGCCTGTAGCGTATTTTGACATGATGCGCAAGAAGAAGTAAATAAGACTCAGGACCAAAGCCCTCGTATATCGGCAAACGAGGGCTTTTTTTTAATAGTATTCTAGGAAAAAAGTTATAGTTAATTTCTCAAAAAAGCAAAGGTTTTGGAAGAAACTTGTCGAAATAATAGATAATACTAGAAAGTTTACATAGCTATGATAATTCTTTACGGTGGGTGAATAAAAGATGAAGTGGAATCCAGTGAAAAAAAGAAAGCGTAAACATGAGGAGGAGATCCAAAAAAAGGAGAAAAAGAGACTTGAACTGGCTTCGATCTTATCTTGGAAGCAAGTATTGAAATTTAATCCTTTGCGTTCAGTAGGTGTACGATTATTTCTTATTTTCATGGTTGCTATCCTGCTTGTCGTGTTTGGTCTAGGCACCCTGTCTTATCAAACTGCCAAATCGACGATCAAAGAAACGGCCTCTGTTGCCAACCAGGAAGCCATTCATCAAGTGGGTCAAAAGCTCGATCTGATTATGGAGCGTTATGTAGATTTATCGACACAGATCTTTTTCGATACCCATATTCAAAGCAATCTAGAGACATTACTCAGCACGGGCATATCCGATTTCGACAGATTTGAGGCAACGTCCCTGGTAGGCGAGTCGCTTACGAATATGCAGTTTACAAATGCAACAGTAGCTTCAATGACCATCATTCATAAGAATGAAGAGGTTCCTGTGATCAGCACCGGGGCAGCTTCAACCATGAGTGGTGTTCGTGAGGAAGAATGGTTTAATACCCTGCTCGAAGCCGGAGGGGTCATGTGGCTGCCAACTACAGTTGCAGAATCTGGACAGGAACATACATATCGAATGGCCAGAGCTCTTAAAAATGTGAATGCCAGTATCGGTACTTATATCATCGTAATAGAGATTAAGGCAAGTGCTATTGAAGACGAACTGAAGACTATAAATTTGGGTGAGAACGGAGTTACACAAGCAATTTCAGAGGATGGCATTGTGGTTGCTTCTACCCTTCCTGATCGGGCAGGCCGCGAAACTGAGCTCTCCTTCTATTCCGAAATTACGGAGGAAGCAGGCTCCACCGATGCAAGGAATACCATCAATGGTCAGAATGAAGAGGTTCTGGCAGTCTATAACACACTTGATGTATCCGGCTGGAGGATTATTGGGATGATCCCGGTGGTCGAGCTGGTTAAGGATGCACAGTCGATTCTCGTTACAACGATTATCGTCGCGATTGTTTCCTTAGTGCTCGCTATTTTACTAGGAATATGGATGGTACGCATGATTGCGAAGCCGCTGGTGAATTTGAAGGATCTGATGTTCGAAGGAGCGAAGGGCAATCTGACGGTGCGTACAACACATAAGAGCAAAGATGAAATAGGGATGCTCTCCGAGAGCTTTAATCTGATGATGGAACAGATCACCAAGCTCGTGAATCAGACGAATCAGACGGCAGAAGATGTGCTGCTGACGGCATCTGAGCTTAGCTCAGCCTCACAGAAGACGGCTGCAGCAGCAGCTGAAGTAGCGATCGCAACCGAACAAATTGCAGGTGGGGCTACGAACCTGGCATCCGAAGCAGAGAGAGGCAGTGAGATGACGGAGCTGATCTCAACACAGATGCAGAAGGTGGTTGGAACCAACGAGGAGCTTGATCAATCCGCTAGACTGGTTGAAGGGGCGAGCCAGGAAGGTACAAAGTATCTTGGTGAGCTGCTAGGCAAAACGGAGCAAAGCGAGCAGATGATTCGAGCGTTGGTTACAAAAGTAGATACACTCAAAACAAGCACTTCATCTATTCTGGGCATTCTGGATGTCCTCCATAATATTGCAAGACAAACGAATATACTCTCGCTTAATGCGACAATCGAGGCAGCAAGAGCTGGCGCCGCAGGCAGAGGCTTCATGGTAGTAGCAGGCGAGGTGCGGCAATTGGCAGATCAATCGAAGCAATCGATTGACATGGTTGCGGAGATGACGGATCGAATTATGAATGAAATGAACGAGACGGTAGCAGCATTGTCAGAAGCATACCCGCTCTTCCAGGAACAGATACAAGCTGTGAAGGAAACAGGCGAGATCTTCCAAACCGTAGAAGAACAGATGGGGATGTTCGTGAACAAGCTGACCGAAACGTCCGCTTCCATCGATGCGCTGAGTCAATCCCAAGCTACATTATCTGAAACGATGATGAGTGTAAGCTCTGTAGCTGAGCAGTCCTCTGCTACGTCGCAGGAGGTTGCATCTCTCAGTAGTGAACAGCAGAGTGTCGGCAACCAGCTCGTGGAGCTATCGAACAAAATGGAACGCGTATCCGAGGAGCTGAAAAGTACATTATCTGCATTCCGTATATAATCTTTTTCATATGAAAGCTGAATGATTTTACTTTCCTCCGTCCAACAGGACGGAGGTTTTTCTATATCTGAGGAGATGAACTTAATAAAAAGATAGGTTTTGAGCATAACGGAAAGGGAGATAATAGGATGTAATTGAGTTTCTTGTATAAATCCTAACTAAGGAATCAAAGGCAGGCGGCAGCTATGAATTTGCTTCGAAAACAAAGAATATTTTACGCCTTATTCCTGATGCTGATCGTATTTGCAGCCATAATTATACGCCTTGGGTATATTCAGTTCATTCAGGTGAATCATCACTTAGAGAATTCTGAACGAACGATGCTGCAAATGTCCGTGCTTCAGCGTGAGCAGGGAATCGTGCTGGATTCAGGCAGGGGACAATTTATGGATCGGAATCACAAGCCGATTACAGGGCAGCTGATATGGGTTCCGGTCTTATTCCCGTTAGAGGATAAGTTAAATGGGGAACAGGAACAGCAGCATCGAAAATTGGCTCATATATTGAATATAGACGCAAACCAGTTGTGGGAGAAATGGAGTGCGCTTCATTCCCCTGTATACTGGAAATCTCCCACAGGAGAGCCGGTGAAGTTAAGCCAGGCACAGATCCAGGCAATTCGGCAGTTGCAGCTGGAGGATGTTCAGGCTCTGCCCTATATGGATCGATACTCTGCCTTGAAGGAGAATGGAATGCAGTGGCTGGGCTATTTATCTGAAATGCCTGACGCTGAGAAGCCGGTTGTAAAGCTCGAAGTCAAGGATCCCTTTAATGTAAAAACAGGTGCCGCAGGTCTAGAGCGAAGTCTTGAACCCTTACTAAAGGGACTTGGTCCAACCATTGTCTCCAATATGGTAGATAGTCACAAGAAGCCGGTAGAAGGCATGGGACCACGACTTATCGCACCGCATAATCCCAAATATCCGCTCCATATTCAAACAACGATAGACTTATCCCTTCAGCAGAAGCTGGAGCAGCTGACCACTCAAGCTGAGGTGAATGAAGGAGCAGTCGTTGTGCTCGATGCGGACAATGCCGAGGTAAGGGCGATGGTATCGCGTCCTTTTTACCATCCAGCGGATATTCACCTTGAGGACGGCAGCTCGGTCAATCAGGCCACCACGGCGGCGGTTCCCGGTTCTATATTCAAGCTGGTCACTGCAGCCGCAGCTTTGGAGCAAGGGGCTGTGAGCTCAACTGAAACATTTCATTGCTCAGGTCATTATGGCAAGTATGGCCTGGCCTGCTGGAAAAAAGAAGGACATGGTACGATTACATTCGAAGAGGCTTTTGCCGGGTCCTGCAACGTTGCGTTTGCAGAGGTAGCCTCAAGGCTCACCTCGAGCCAGCTTCTACAAGCAGCCCATGCTTTGGGGCTTGGACAGCAAGTAGGCTATCATCGGGAGCATTACTTGGGCCTGCAGGATTTTAGACTGTTTGATCACGAGGACGCAGGAGAAGTATTCCATTCGGCAGATATATTGAAGCAGAACGATGAAGGAATTCGGATCCAGACGGCAATCGGTCAAAGAGATGTAAAGATCACCCCGCTTCAGGCGGCTAATATGATCGTTACGGTACTCCATGAAGGTCAGGTACTCTCTCCCAAGATTGTATCAGAGATTCATTATGCGGATGGCAAGCTCCTTGCCGAGATTAAAGACCCGTCTTTGACCCAATCCGGGATGCCCACAGCTTCTCCCTTTCAAATTCACAGTTCGACTGCGAAGCAGCTGCGATCCTATATGGAGCAGGTTGTCGAGGAAGGGACAGGCATTCGTTTGCAGCAGGCCATTTGGCCGTTAGCCGGCAAATCCGGGACGGCTCAAGTGCTGCACAATGGCGTGGAGAAGAATAATCAGTGGTTTATCGGATATGGACCCGTAAATCATCCCAAGTACGCTGTAGCCGTTCTGGTGAAAAATGAGTCGGTTCATTCCCAACATAAAGCCACAGCGCTTTTTCAGCAGGTTATGGATGTTCTTGCAGGTACTTCGGATTAGAAGAGGAGCGGAACTATAAGTTCCACGTACGAAAAAAGGATAGGTAAGGCATGCTATTGCGTGCCTGCTATCCTTTTTTTTGAATTCAATATCAATTGCTGTTGTTCTGATCATCCACTGCAAAAGGAGAGGATTGGAATTCATCCTCAGGCAATCGGATCCAGCGCTGCAAATACCCCTGCTGCCACAATTCTTTAATCAGAATGAGCAGGATTGGTGAGAGAATGACGCCAGAAATGCCGAAGATCGAGAGCGAGATGAGCATAAAGGATAACATCAGATAGGCGGACGTTACCCCGATGGAGTTGCCTGATATTTTTGGCTCAGCCAGCTGTCTTACGAGCATAGTCACGCCCATTACGATTAATAAGCCAACGGCAGTTCCGACATCACCCACGATGAACAAATAAATGCTCCACGGAATAAATATAACAGGTACCCCGAGCAGCGGCAGAAGATCCAGTACAGCTGCGATGAGCGCGAGTGTAAGGGCGTTTCCGGTTCCGAGAATGATTAGACCGATCAATACAAGCACAAAAGTAATGGAGATGAGAATGAGCTGTGCTTTAAGATAAGCTCCAATCGCCTTGAATACATGATTCTTCAAGAACAGATAAGCTTGCTTAAGCGTATTAGGTGCTTTTCTTTTGGTAATCATTCTCCACATATCAAACTCGACGCTCAGGAAGAATGCCAGTATAATGGCCACTGCAAAATTTCCGATGAACGAGGAGAAGGAGCTCAGCATACCGACTATGTACCCGAGGAAGCCTGCGCCCCAAGAGGAGAGGGCTGCCGTTACTTTTTCAAAATTCTGATTAATTTGGTCAGTCACGGTTGCCGGCAGTGCATTCCACTGGGTCTGAAACATTTCGAGCAGCTGAGTAAATTGGGTCTGGATCAGTGTCATATACGCCGGGATATTATCCTGGAATTGAGTAATGGACGATACAATGATTACACCTAGTCCGAAGAAGATGCCTAAGAGAACAGCTACGAACAAAAGTACCGAAATGGCTGACGCCAAGGCTTTTTTTAAGCCTCTTTTATGTAGAAACTTAGCCAAGGGCTCGATAATGACAAATACAAGAAAAGATAGAAATACCGGAGCAGCGATCTGGTACAGCTGGCTTGAAACAAACATGATCAGAAATACGGTCAGCGCAATTAATCCGACATCGAGTGCGGTTCGCCAATATTTTTTGTAAAGAGGAAGCATATTATAACAACGACTCCTTTTATAAAGTGTGTAATTCTCCTATCTAGGAAGTATACGTTAATTTTAAAATCAAGGGTTCATTTTATTCACAATATGATAAAATAATAGTTAGTGTTGTTTTTAAGATTTTGTAATGTACGTCTTACAACCACACGTTACGAGTCTAAAAAAGTGAGGAATACCGTCATGCAGAACTTGCTGCTGTTGCTCTTTTACATTACATCTTTTTATGCATTTATACCTAGTTTGATCAGCCGTTTATTCGGATTTCGAGTATTCAGACGCGGAAGGAATCTAAAGGATTTTGCATTAACTTTCGATGATGGCCCGGATCCCGACTACACGCCGCAGCTGCTTGATCTGTTGAAGAAGCATAATGCCAAGGCCACCTTTTTTGTTGTGGGTGAACATGCAGAGCGCAATCCCGAGCTGTTAAGAAGAATGCACGCTGAAGGTCATCTTATCGGCATCCACAATTATATACATCAAACCAATTGGCTGATGACACCCAAAGTCGTTCGTCAGCAGATAGAAAGAACCGGCTCCATCATTTATAAGATTACTGGATCCCATGCACTATATTACCGTCCACCGTGGGGAATTACCAATTTATTTGATTTCTCCAAGAAGCATCACCATCGCATTGTATTATGGTCTGGCATGTTCGGTGATTGGAGAGAACGACTTGGAGCAGATCGGCTGACAGAGCGGATGCTGAAGAAGCTGCGAGGCGGCGAGGTCATGGTACTTCATGATTGTGGAACGACACCAGGAGCAGATCGGCATGCACCGGCTCAAATGCTCATTGCACTGGATCGGGTTCTGTCAGAGGCTAGTCACCGAAATATTCAAAGTATACGAATTGATGATATGATATCTCAACATTACGCGGCTAAGCAGCAAATAGCGGGAAGGGAGGCAGTTATGAAGATTCAGTCTAGCTTTAAACGTTTAGTGGTTCGGGCATGGCTCGGTTGGGAGCAGATATTCCATATGATTACCAAGCTGAAGACGATAACGCCTCAAGATCCATTCTTGCATTATCGAGTGCGTCCTTATCAAGGTAAAGCCATTGAGCTGCCGGATGGTCACTCCCTGCAAAAAGGGGACGACATCATAGAGCTTCATTTTGATAATAAAAAGCTGTATCAGTTAGGAACTTCTTCAAAAACTTCTGTTCATCTCGCAATCCGTATGATTCGGACCATGGAGAAGCAGCTGCCTGATCTCGTGAAGATCGCAGCCCTCGACCCGGAAGTGGCTAATGCGAAGGCATTATACGGGGTCAGCATGATCAATCGTGGACCCGAACAGTTTGGATTCTCGGTGCTGGATCTCCCGCGTGGTTTGTTTGCAGCATCAACGTCAGTGTATTTAAAAATACTGCTGAGTGTAATACATCCGGAAGGTCAAGGCAGATTAAGAGAAGGCAGTCAGCAGATGACTCCGAAAATGATCGTGATGCCGATGGATATTTTATTTGACCGTTTCGGTGACGGACTGAAGCCTAAAAAAGAATCCGTATTTGACCAACGAAGCACAGCTAAAACTGCCTATTCAGAAGAAGAAGATATTTCTATAGCAGGCAATGCGGATTTAACGCGTACTCCGCCTGTGGCATAACAGGTTATTTATCGGAAAAAGAATAAGGGATCCAATGCCATTTACGCATTGGATCCCTTTTATTTATATGTGCAATTATATTTTCAGGACACCGCCGTTGCTGGCGTTGGTAACGAGTTTGGAATAACGAGCCAAATAGCCTGTTTTTACTTTGGGTTCAAACTCGGTCCATTCTTCGGCACGACGACGTTCCATCTCTTCCTCACTGACAAGCAGTTCGATCTTACGATTATTCAGATCAAGCTCAATGATGTCTCCATCGTGTACAAACGCAATCGGTCCGCCTTCAGCAGCCTCCGGAGAAATATGTCCGATACTGATTCCTCTGGATGCACCGGAGAAACGTCCGTCCGTGATCAAGCCGACTTTGGCACCAAGACCCATACCGACGATTTGGGAAGTTGGAGCAAGCATTTCTGGCATACCTGGTCCGCCCTTGGGTCCTTCGTATCGGATAACGACAACATGGCCTTCTTTTACTTTGCCGTTGGCAATGCCTTCAAGAGCTTCTTCTTGAGAGTTGAAGCAAATGGCAGGGCCTTTGTGATAACCGCCGACAGATGGATCTACGGCACCAACCTTGATAATGGACCCTTCTGGAGCCAAATTACCGAAAAGAACGGCAAGTCCTCCGCGTTCGGAATGCGGATTATCCAGTCTGTGGATAACATTCTCGTCCAAGATTGGAGAATTCTCTACGTTCTCACGTAAAGTTTTCCCGGTAACCGTAATGTTCTCTGCATGAAGTGCGCCTGGCTTCTTGAGCAGCTCGTTTAGTACGGCACTTACGCCGCCTGCATTCTGCACATCCTCGATATGATAGTCGGAAGCAGGAGCGAGCTTGGACAAATGCGGTACGCGGTTAGCGACTTCATTGATACGCTCAATTGGATATTCAATGCCGGCTTCATGAGCAAGAGCTAGTGTGTGAAGCACAGTATTGGTGGAACCGCCCATCGCCATGTCCAGGGCAAATGCATTGTCAATTGCTTCTGGTGTTACGATATCACGCGGCTTCAGATCCAGCTTGATCAGTTCCATCAGCTGAGTGGCTGATTTGCGAACAAAATCACGGCGCTCAGGCGCAACAGCCAGAATCGTACCATTGCCTGGCAGTGCAAGTCCTAGTGCTTCAGCAAGACAGTTCATGGAGTTCGCTGTGAACATACCGGAGCAGGACCCGCAAGTCGGACAGCCGAATTGTTCAAGCTCGAGCAGGCTCTGATCATCGATCTTACCGGCTTGATATGCGCCGACACCTTCGAATACAGAAGTAAGCGACAAAGCCCGTCCGTTCTTATCACGGCCCGCTTTCATCGGTCCGCCGCTGACGAAGATGGTCGGAATGTTTACACGAAGAGCACCCATCAGCATTCCTGGCGTAATTTTGTCACAGTTCGGAATGCAGACCATACCGTCAAACCAGTGAGCGGATACGACCGTTTCAACGGAGTCGGCAATGATATCACGACTTGGCAGCGAATAACGCATACCGATATGTCCCATTGCGATCCCGTCATCAACACCGATCGTGTTGAATTCAAATGGAACCCCGCCAGCTTCAATAATAGCTTCTTTTACAATCTTTCCGAATTCCTGAAGATGAACATGACCTGGTACAATATCGATGTATGAGTTACATACGGCGATAAATGGCTTGCCGAAATCCTCTTCTTTTACCCCGGCTGCACGAAGCAAGCTTCGATGCGGCGCTCTGTCAAAACCTTTTTTAATCATGTCTGAACGCATTTTTTTTGGTGCCATGATGTCTGTTTCCCCCCAAGAATCAAATATGGACTAGCACGATGAACAGTCCCTGTTCCTGTGCTGCTTTAAAGAGCTAATAATAAGAATCTAATTTAAATGAGTCTATCACAGATCACGTCATATTTCTACAAATTTAAGGTGATTTGTGGGGGGCTATAAACCTAACGAAGGCCTCCTTTACGTCCGATTTCTCGATAGAAGCTCCGATCATGAGAGCGAGCAGTGGCCTTTCCGCCTTTGCTGCCAATTTCTTGATAAAAGTCAGAGCTGTGATTTTCTGATGTGGTCTCGCCGCCTTTACGTCCGATTTTTTGATAGAAGGATCGATCATACTTTTTGGATGTTGCCTCTCCTCCGAGGCGCCCAGCTTCTGCACGGGTCATCTTGGGGCGATTTCCTTTCAGCGATTGTGCCATGGATGAATCACTCCTCTTTCTTAAAATGGTGTTAAGGATATGCTTGTACTTACCACGAGCAAAAATAGATGAAACGGATAAAATTTCAAAATTTTGGATATATGTCACCAAATTTAGCCAAGTCGAGTAATTGCCTGTTTTATTTTGAGGAAAAAACATATGAATTGTAGATTGACAACGGTTCCATGGATGATAACAATGGAATAAGTAAACGAATTTGAAAGTATGCGCACCTAAATGGAAATGGGAAGGGTACAAGAGAGAGGGAGGGATTGGTATGGGAAATCAAACAGAATATTCTTCGCCTGAAGTCATAACGTTCGGTGAAAGTATGGGTTTGTTTACGGCACAGGATACACGCGGACTGGAATATGCGAGCACATTGTCCAAATCCTTTGGCGGCGCTGAGAGCAATGTTGCAATTGGTCTGGCGAGACTAGGTCACCGTGCAGGCTGGTTTGGAAGACTGGGTAACGATGCGCTGGGTCAGATGATATATAAAGCTATTCGCGGCGAAGGTGTAGATGTCTCCCGTGCTCTACTGATTGAAGGTGAACCTACAGGACTCATGATCAGAGAAAATGTGCCGGGCAAATCATCTGTACATTATTATCGCAAATTTTCGGCTGCAAGCCAGATGACGCCTTCAGACCTTGATATTGACTACATTTCGCGAGCAAAAATTCTGCATGTTACAGGTATTACTGCAGCAATCAGTGAATCCAGCAGAGAGACGCTTCTTGAAGCCGTTCGGATCGCTAAGCAGGCAGGTGTGCTTGTTAGCTTTGACCCGAACCTGCGGCTGAAGCTATGGACACTTCAAGAGGCTAGACCTGTCCTGCTGTCCCTTGCACAAGAGGCTGATTATTTTCTTCCGGGGCTGGATGAACTAAAAATGCTCTATGAGGAAGAGAATACGGATAAAATATTCGATCGACTAAAACAGCTGGATGCTGTCTCCATTGTTAAGGGTGGTCCGGAGGTGATCTATGTACTGCAGCGGGGCTCTGTAGAAGAAGTTCCCTTCGTAAAGGCGGATCAAGTTATAGATACCGTTGGTGCAGGCGATGGCTTTGGTGCAGGCTTTTTATCCGGTATTTTGCAAGGCTTGAATCCTGTCCAGGCAGCGGGCATCGGCAGTCTCACGGGAAGTCTGATGGTTCAAGCGGTAGGTGATTGGGAAGCGCTCCCGACAGCGGCTGAGGTTAAGGCCAAGCTCAGCAATGCTCAACACATAGAACGGTAAGTAATTATATTAGGACGTTCATCTCCATGTTATTGTAATCCATTCATTAATCATACGAAGGGGATAAAAACAATGAAAAAACTAAAGCTGTTACATAAAATGTTTGAACAAGGCGTCGTTGCTGTACTTCGTGCGGATTCGGCCGAACAGGTTGTTCAGATGGCAGAGCAGGCGATTGCTGGCGGCATCAAAGTCATTGAGATCACACTGACCGTACCTGGAGCACTGCAGGCCATCGAACGTTTGAGCCAGAAGTATTCCTGGAATGCAGCGAATGAAGAGGAGTTTGCCATCATCGGGGCTGGGACGGTGCTGGAGCCGCAATCTGCACGTGCTGCGATTATGGCAGGGTCGGAGTTTATCGTAGGCCCAGCCTTGAATCCGGAGACCGTCAAATTGTGTAATCTGTACCGTGTCCCTATTCTGCCGGGAGTGATGACGATAGCCGAGGTTCAGTCGGCCTTGGAGCTTGGTGTAGATGTGGTTAAGCTATTCCCAGGGAATGTATATGATCCCTCCATTATTAAGACGATGAAGGGTCCGCTTCCGCAAGCGAACTTTATGCCAACCGGAGGAGTGTCATTAAGCAATCTGGGAGACTGGATCAAGGGAGGAGCGGTCGCCGTCGGAATCGGTTCAGATCTGACAGCAGAGGCCGTCAAGACCGGCGATATGACCCATGTTCGTCGCAAAGCCGAGCAGTATATGGATGCATTCCGGAAGGCCGTTCAAGAGAAATAGTTGAAAAAACCTTATGAATTCTGACCGAGCTTTCGGTCAGATTTTTTAAGTCATGAAAGAGGAAGTGATTCAAATCGCTCTATTGAAGGTCGGACAGAAGGAAGCGCATATTTCGGGTATTTTATTTGATAAGGATGGCACGCTTCTGGACATAGAGGCATTGTGGACTCCTTGGGGAGATTATGTGCTGGATGCACTGGAAGCTCAGCTGGCTGGAATGGGGAAGAGCTTTACTGGACAACGAGAGCAGGTGCTGGGGACCAGATATGATGCCCAAGGAAAGGTGGCAGGTTATGATGCCGAAGGACCGTTTGCAATCGCGACGGTAAGCGAGTCTACCGCAGTGCTTGCCTGGCAGCTGTATGCAGCCGGTATGCCTTGGAATGATGCAGTAACTTGTATTCGTGAAATTAGCGTCAGAGCCAGCGATTCGATAAGCAAGGATCATGCAATTCCACTGGACGGACTGATTCCGTTTCTGGACCGCTGTAAGGCTCAGGGGCTCTTGCTGGGTGTAGTGACTGCAGATTCAACTTCAAATGCTGCATTGCATCTTGAATGGCTGAATATTCTCGACTATTTTGATGTTATAATTGGATATGACCGGGTGACGAGCAGCAAGCCCGATCCTGAAAGTGTGCATGCGGCTTGTATAGCACTTGGACTTTCTCCTGAGCAGCTGGCTGTCATTGGCGACAGTAACGGAGATATGCAAATGGGAAGAAGCGCAGGTACTCAATTGAATATCGGCATTGTCCCATCAGGAAATACATCCTATTTGAAGCATGCCGATATCGTGATTACCCATTATGATCAAATTTTGCTGAAGGGAGGGCAAGAAAATGGCTGATGCGTTTGAACCCTTAATAACGTGGATTCGTGAGAGCACGAAAATCGTGTTTTTTGGCGGAGCTGGTACATCGACGGAGAGTGGGATCCCAGATTTTCGTTCTGCTGCCGGGATTTATCAGACAGAGCAGCATTCTCCCTACTCACCTGAGGAGCTGCTAAGCATTGATTTCTTTATGCTGCATCCAGATATTTTCTATGATTTTTATCGTTCCAAAATGCTTCACCCTCATGCCAAGCCCAACGGTGCACACCGTTTGCTTGCCCGTCTGGAGAAGGAAGGGAAGCTGTCGGCTGTCATCACTCAAAATATTGATGGACTGCATCAGGCGGCAGGCTGCGGGAAGGTACATGAGCTTCACGGGTCGGTTCATCGCAACTACTGTATGGATTGTTCCCATTTCTATGATCTTGATGCTATATTTGCATCTGAATCATTAGTTCCTAAGTGTAGCAAATGTAATGGTATTATTAAGCCTGATGTCGTGCTGTACGGTGAGTCGCTTGATCAGGCGACACTCTACCATGCTGTGGATGCGCTGTCCGAAGCCGATCTGATGATCATCGGAGGAACCTCGTTGACCGTTCAGCCTGCTGCACAGCTCGTGACCTATTTTCAAGGCAAGCATACGGTCTTGCTGAATGCAACACCCACACCTTATGACAGCAGGGCTGATCTGCTGATCACCGAACCCATTGGCCGTGTACTGGACCAAGTCAACGCAAAATTATAACCATTTGTTATGAACCTTTCTTTCTTTTTTAACGAAAGAGGGTTCTTTTGCTGTCGGAGGCTCAAGATGATATACACTATCTGTAAACGTTTTCTTGTCAAGCTGTAGTTTTGGGTCTATCATAAATAAATGAATGAATAGACTTTACTCGATTGATTACAGGAGGAAGATGAGATATGGCATATGTACCTGATCATAGACGTTATGATGAAATGAAATATAACCGGGTTGGCCGCTCGGGACTTAAACTGCCAGCCATTTCACTTGGACTATGGCATAATTTTGGCGGAATCAATTCGCTTGAGAACGGCAGAGACATGATTAGACGAGCATTTGATCTGGGAATCACTCATTTTGATCTGGCTAACAATTACGGACCTCCACCGGGGTCTGCTGAACAAATGTTTGGACAGGTGCTCGCTCAAGATCTGAAGCCTTACAGGGATGAGCTGATTATCTCAACGAAGGCCGGTTATCATATGTGGCAGGGACCTTATGGTGAATGGGGGTCACGCAAATATTTAATCTCGAGCCTGGATCAGAGCTTAAAACGTATGGGGCTGGATTATGTCGATATTTTCTACTCCCACCGGTTTGATCCAGACACTCCTCTTGAAGAGACCATGCAGGCGCTTGATCATATCGTTCGTTCCGGCAAAGCATTGTATGTAGGAATCTCGAATTATTCAGCTGAAAAAACGAAGGAAGCTGTACATATTCTGAATAAGCTGGGCACTCCTCTGCTTATTCACCAGCCTCGTTATTCCATGCTGGACCGCTGGATCGAAGACGGACTTCAAGACGTACTGACGGAAAATGGGGTGGGAAGCATTGCTTTTTGCCCGCTTGAGCAAGGGGTTCTGACGAGCAAGTATCTGAATGGAGTTCCTGAAGATTCCAGAGCGAAGAGCAGCTCTGTCTTCTTGAATGAGAATCAGATCACACCAGAAACACTGCGTAAAGTGCGTGCCTTAAACCAGGTGGCTGCCTCCCGCGGTCAAAGTCTTGCTCAGCTTGCACTCGCTTGGGTGCTTAGAGAAGGCAGAGTGACTTCTGCATTAATCGGAGCGAGCCGTCCGAGCCAGATCGAAGAGAATGTGGCGGTTCTTAACAACCTTGACTTCTCTCCGGAAGAATTAGCAGACATTGAATCGATCCTGCGTAAAGACAGCTAAAGGGATAGGACTCGAGCCTGATTCTATTGTTTCCATCGTGACAAAAGAACAAGCCTGCCTTATGATCAAATTCATAGGCAGGCTTTTTACTATTTAGTAAGTAGAATATGCTCAAGGATGCGCATGACTTCAGTCTGGAGAGGTTCCATTGGACTGCTCCTGCATCTGTTTGCGATATGCGCTGGGGGAGTGTCTATAGAACCGTTTGAATTGTCTCGAGAAATACAGGGCATCCGGCAGCCCGACAGAGGCAGATATCTGTTCTATGGACAGCTCAGGCCGTTCTCTGAGCAGCTGTCTGGACTTATCAATCCTCAGCTTCAGCAAATACGTGACTGGCGAGAGTCCGATTTCTTTTTTGAAAATACGGGACAAATAAGCGCGATTATAACCCAAGCTGGCACTCATTTGTTCGATGGAGATCGGATGGGCATACTGAGTCGACATGTATTGAATCATCTGCTTCACCGTCCGGCCTACCTGAGAATCCGTCATGGCTACTGCGGATTCCAGTACGAGTCTTTCTTTGGCCTCAGCAAAGATCAGATATAAACAGCCGATGGAGGTGAGATGAGCACTTTCTTTTTTCTCGAAGAAAGCATTTTGCATCGTGGATAGGAGTGTCGACATTTTACTGTCCTGCATGGTTGTAATCACTGGCTGATCAAGACTGAACCCGGCGTCCTTCACCTGCTTATCGGCCTCCTTGCCCGTAAAGGCCATCCAGCGATAGCGCCAGGGCTCCTCCTCGTCGGATACATAACTGACCAGCTCCGAAGGATGAATCAAAAAAATATGCCCTGCGGATAAGTGGTATGTGCGGCTCTCTGTACGAAAAACACCTTTGCCTGACTCCACATAATGAAGAAGGTAATAATCATATATTTTCGGTCCGAGGGCATGTCCCGGTTTGGTTTGGCTCTCGCCAACGAAGAGGACGTGCAGCGGACTTTTCTCGTAATCGACGGGATTGGAAGCTACTGAATATGAATCCTGCATTATTCGTGGATTCCTTTCTTCTGCAAGCGGACCTGCAGAGCAATAATTTGTACGTAAAAGTATAGGTATCACGTCACTAGTATACCATAAAAAGCAGGGAGTACATATGAATGGAACCAGTGTTTTCCATGTATTCAAGTTATCCGTAGTCACATTTGTCCATAGATTGAACACATGCATACATTACCGTTAATAACGCTTCCATGTATACTTTAATTAAGATTAAAACAACTTTTACAAAGAGGTGAAGGTTAATGAACGTACAACAACTCAAACAACAGTTTATTGAAAAATATGGTGAAAATTCTGCTGAAATCCGCGTGTTTAACGCGCCAGGACGTGTGAACCTGATCGGTGAGCATATCGATTATAACGGAGGCTATGTTCTCCCCGCCGCACTTGAATTCGGAACAACGCTGATCATTCGCGAACGTCAGGATGACGAGATCCACTTTTATTCCACCAACCTTTCGCATGAAGCGGTAATCAAGGTGGAGGATATCGGCAAGGAAAAATCAGGCGAGTGGATCGATTATCCTGTCGGTGTAATGGTAGAAATCATTAAGGCAGGCACGAGCATCACTAAGGGCTACGACCTGATGTTCCATGGGGAGATTCCGAACGGCGCAGGGTTATCTTCCTCTGCTTCGATCGAAGTAGTAACTGCATACGCGCTGCTTACGCTTGAAGGAGGCAAGGTGGACACAGTTGAAATATCACTGCTCTCTCAGCGCGCTGAGAACCAGTATGTAGGCGTGAACAGCGGCATTATGGACCAGTTTGCGGTAGCGAACGGTGCAGAGGACCATGCGATTCTGCTGATGTGCGATACACTTGAATACAAGCATGTGCCATTCCGTACTGGAGATTACAAGCTGATTATCGGCAACACGAACAAACGCCGCGGTCTTGTAGATTCAGCTTACAACGAGAGACGTCAGCAATGTGATCAATCCCTTGCTATTCTAAAGGAGCAGCTGCCTTCACTGTCTTATCTGGCGGAGCTTACTCCGGCACAATACAGCGAATTGGAGTCAGCCTTGGGAGATGAAATTCTGAAGAAACGGACCAAGCACGTTGTGGAAGAGAATGCTCGTGTGCTGGCCTCAGTAGATGCACTTAGCAGCGGGGACCTCAAAGCTTTCGGGGAGCTGATGAATGCTTCTCATGATTCGTTGCGCGATCTCTACGAAGTGAGCTGTGAGGAGCTCGACGTGATGGTTGAAGAGGCTCGCAAAATTCCAGGTACACTCGGCAGCCGCATGACAGGTGCAGGCTTCGGTGGATGTACCGTCTCCCTTGTGCATGAGAACGATGTGGATCGGTTTGTGCAGGAGGTTGGTGCAGCGTACAAGGAACGGACTGGACTCACTGGAGATTTCTATGTATGCGGCGTGGGCGACGGCGTTAAAGAATTGAAAGGGGAGGCGTAAGAAAATGGCGATTCTAGTAACAGGTGGAGCAGGTTATATCGGTTCTCATACCGTTGCCGCGCTGCTTGAGCGCGGTGAGGAAGTGGTTGTGCTTGATAATTTGCAGACAGGTCACCGGGAGGCTCTTCTTGGCGGCAAGCTGTACGAGGGAGATCTTCGGGATAAGGAGCTTCTCGCAAGACTCTTCTCCGAGAACGAGATTGATGCAGTCATCCATTTTGCAGCGAATTCCCTTGTCGGCGAGAGTATGCAGAATCCGGGAAAATACTATGACAACAATGTGTTCGGCACATTGTCTCTGCTCGAGGCGATGAAGGATGCAGACGTTAAGCGAATTGTCTTCTCATCCACTGCGGCAACGTACGGTGAGCCTGAAAAAGTACCTATTGAGGAAAGCGACCGCACAGAGCCTACCAATGTATATGGTGAGACCAAGCTCATGATGGAGCGCATGATGTCCTGGTTTGATAAAGTGCTTGGCATCAAGTATGTATCCCTTCGATACTTTAATGCAGCCGGCGCCCATGACAGCGGCAAGATCGGTGAAGATCACCAGCCGGAGAGCCATCTGATTCCTCTAGTGCTTCAGACTGCCTTGAAGCAGCGCAAGCATATTGCGATTTTTGGAGATGACTATGCTACGGAAGACGGAACCTGTATTCGTGACTATATCCACGTAAGTGATCTTGCCGATGCGCACCTTCGTGCTGTGGACTATCTGCGCAAGGGTGAAGAGAGTAACGTGTTCAATCTCGGCAACGGTCAAGGTTTCAGCGTCAAAGAGGTGATCGAAACAGCGAAGAAAGTAACGGGCCTCGACATTCCGGTCGTCATGGAAGCGCGCCGTGCAGGTGACCCTGCGATATTGGTTGCTTCTTCAGATAAAGCCCGGGCAGTGCTTGGCTGGGAACCGAAATATACAGATCTGGACAAGGTCATTGCGAGTGCTTGGAGCTGGCATCAGTCCCATCCGGATGGGTACAGCACTAACCAAAAAGGGGAGTAAGTAAATGGCAGAGATGAACGTGAATACGAATGCAGGAGAGAAACAGAATAAGCAGTCATCCGCTGCACAGGAAGCGCTTCATGCCATTGAACGATTGGTATTGTTTGCAGCAAGACGTCGTCTGATCGAGGATGCGGATTATGACTATAGCCGTAACCAGCTGCTCAGTCTGTTTGATCTTGACGAGCCCTATGCAGGTACGTTGGATGAATCTGAGCTGTCTGGACCACAGCCGCTGATTGATGTGCTGATTGATTACGGTTATGAGATCGGGCTTATTCCGGAGAACACGGATACTTATCGGGATTTGCTGGATGCGAAGATCATGGGACTGGTGATGGCTCGTCCTTCCGAAGTGATTCGGGAGTTCCGTGAGATTCAAGCAGAGAAGGGAATAGAGGCCGCAACGAGCCGGTTCTATGAACTGTCCATCGATTCCAACTATATTCGAATGGATCGCATCTCGAAGAACGTGTATTGGAAGCAGCCTACGGAATATGGGGATATCGAGATTACGATTAACCTGTCCAAGCCGGAAAAAAGTCCAAAAGAAATTGCGATGGCTAAGCTGCTTCCGCCGCCTGTTTATCCTAAATGTCAGCTCTGCCGTGAGAATGTAGGTTACAGAGGCCGGATTAATCACCCGGCACGTCAGAACCTGAGAACCATTCCGCTTACGCTGAATGATGAGAAGTGGTTATTCCAATACTCTCCTTATGTTTACTATAACGAGCACTGTATCGTGTTCCATCATGACCATGTGCCAATGAAGCTGACAAAGGATACGCTGCGCCGCCTGCTTGGATTTGTGGATCAATATCCTCACTATTTCATCGGTTCTAATGCAGATCTTCCCATCGTGGGCGGAAGCATATTAACGCATGATCATTTCCAAGGTGGAAGACATACATTTGCGATTCAAAACGCGGTACAGGAGGCTGTATTCCATAATGATGCGGCTCCAGGCGTTTCACTCAGTCTTGTAAAATGGCCGATGTCTGTGCTGAGACTCTCATCCAAGGATCAAGCGGTCTTACTTGAAGCGGCAAATGATATTTATGAGGCATGGAAGGTATACAGTGATCCAGAAGTAGATATTCTGTCACATACAGAGCAGGATGGACAGAAAATACCTCACAATACCGTAACACCGATTGTGCGGCGTGCGGCAGACGGGGGATATGAGATGGACCTCGTTCTCCGCAATAACCGTACAAGTGAAGAGTATCCGGAGGGAATTTTCCATCCTCATCGCCAAATGCACCATCTGAAGAAAGAAAATATCGGTCTGATCGAAGTCATGGGCCTCGCGATTCTGCCTGGACGACTAAAAGAAGAATTGGATCTTATCGCTAATATTTTGACAGGTGATGATGAGCTTCTAAAATCAGCTGTCGGCGATGAAGCTTCAGACCTTCACAAGCATACAGAATGGATCCACGCACTGATTGAGAAGTACGGTGCTGCGCTGTCTAAGGAAGCAGCTGTGGCCCGGGTGCAAGAAGAGGCGGGCAATAAATTCGCTCAAATTCTCGAGCACGCCGGTGTTTACAAACGAGATGAAGCTGGTAAAAAAGCATTCCGTCGCTTTGTACAGCATCTGGGTTACACGGAATAACGGAATAGAACATTATTTTTAATTGCTATGTAAGCCTGTCCCTTGATTAGGGGTGGGCTTTGTTTTTTTAGGAACGATGCGGAAGTTTGTTTTTTGGAAACAAATGATCCTATAATAAGAAGTGTATCACTATCAAAATGTATGCTTGGAGGCGAATCTTACAATGAGAGCTTTTCAATTTCATAATCCTACACGCCTGATTTTTGGTAAAGGTCAGCTTGCAGCTCTAAAAACCGAAGTCCCTAAATACGGGAACAAAGTGCTGCTTGTTTACGGCGGTGGCAGTATAAAACGCAATGGTCTCTATGACCAAGTTATTCAGCTGTTGTCTGAAATCGGAGCTGAGGTTCATGAACTGGCTGGTGTTGAGCCTAATCCGCGTCTGTCTACCGTACATGCAGGAGCAGACCTTTGCAAAGAACACGACATTGATCTGATTCTGGCTGTTGGCGGCGGCAGTGTAATTGACTGTGCCAAAGCCATTGCCGTCGGTGCCAAATATGATGGCAGCATGTGGGACTTTGCAGAGCGTAAGGCGAAGCCGGAAGCCGCATTGCCGCTGGCTACAGTGCTGACGATGGCCGCAACAGGTTCAGAGATGAACAGCGGCTCGGTTATTACGAATCAAGAAACGCAGGAGAAGCTGGGCTGGGGAAGTCCGCTAGTATTCCCTGCCTTTTCAATTCTTGATCCGGTACATACCTTCTCCGTACCTCAAGATCAAACGGTGTATGGCATGGTAGATATGATGTCCCATACATTGGAGCATTACTTCCATCTGGATACGAATACTCCAGTACAATTGGGCTTTTGTGAAACAATCCTTCGTACAGTGATCGAGACGGCTCCTAAGTTAATTAACGAGCTAGAGAATTATGAGCTGCGTGAAACCATTCTGTACTGTGGTACGATGGCGCTGAACAATATACTGAGCATGGGACTTGCAGGCGATTGGGCTACGCACAATATTGAGCACGCCGTGTCTGCCGTTTATGACATTCCGCATGGCGGAGGGCTTGCGATCCTGTTCCCGAATTGGATGAAGCATAACCTGCATGTGGATGTATCCCGATTTAAGCGTCTTGCAATTAATGTGTTTGATGTGAATCCGGAAGGCAAGAGCGATGAGCAGATTGCACTTGAAGGAATCGATGCACTGAGCTCATTCTGGACAAGCATCGGCGCACCAAACCGTCTGGCAGACTATGATATTGACGCGAGTCAAATTGATGTGATGGCGGATAAAGCGATGCGTTTTGGACCGTTTGGTAATTTCAACAAATTACAGCGCGAGGATGTAGTAGAAATTTATAAAGCATCCTTGTAAAAAAACATAACCAACAGCCCTTTGCTCTTGTTTAATATTGCAAAGGGCTGTTTGGCATGCAATAAGAAAATGTTCTGAGGAACAATCCGTCAACCGTAGCGACAATCCCATGTCCACTCCTTTCGCTTTACCCTCCCCTCCAGGGAGGTAATTGAGCTGGGTCCAGATATTTAAAGAGAGCATGGGTAAGCGAAGGAGGACGGAATTGTTACAGAAGAAGCGAAGCGTTCGCTTTTTGTCTTTGGATTTCTAACCGTTGAATGTTTGATAAGATCAAGAGAATCCAAAGGCAATTTGCGATCTGAGGAACAATCCGTCAACCGTAGCGACAATCCCATGTCCACTCCTTTCGCTTTACCCTCCCCTCCAGGGAGGTAATTGAGCTGGGTCCAGATATTTAAAGAGAGCATGGGTAAGCGAAGGAGGACGGAATTGTTACAGAAGAAGCGAAGCGTTCGCTTTTTGTCTTTGGATTTCTAACCGTTGAATGTTTGATAAGATCAAGAGAATCCAAAGGCAATTTGCGATCTGAGGAACAATCCGTCAACCGCAGCTATTGATCCTGTGCTCACTCCTACCGCTTTACCCTCCGTCCAGGGAGGTAATTGAGCTGGGTCCAGATATTTAAAGAGAGCATGGGTAAGCGAAGGAGGACGGAATTGTTACAGAAGAAGCGAAGCGTTCGCTTTTTGTCTTTGGACTTCTAACCTTTGAATGTTTGATAAGATCAAGAGAATCCAAAGGCAATTTGCGATCTGAGGAACAATCCGTCAACCGCAGCTATTGATCCTATGCTCACTTTCCTTATCCACACCTCAATTAGCTCCCTCTTCATAATTTTGAAACATTTACCTAATACATACGTATATATTGACATGTGCATCTAAGATCTGAGGGAGGTGAACTATGGAGACGTTATACTGGGCTTGCCTGATTGGGGGCGCCATATTTGCACTTGTTAGCGTCTTGTTCGGAGATCTGTTTGATGGTTTGCTTGAGGGATCATTTGAACTGGCAGGGGTAGAATTTTTGAATTCCACAGTCATTGCGAGTGCCATCACTACCTTTGGGGGAGCAGGTATTTTGCTGATGAAGTATACCGAGCTGAATACAGCAGGACATGTGCTGCTATCCCTGTTGTTCGGCATACTTGGAGCGTTGACTGTGTTTTTTGCTTACATAAGGCCTGCACGAAACAGCGAGGTGTCGACCGGTTTTTCCATGCGAGAGCTTGCTGGAAAGATTGGCGAGATCACCGTTCCCGTTCCAGAGAAGGGATATGGCGAAGTGATGATTAAGCTCGTAAGTGGAAATACCCTTCATACAGCCTCCAGCTTCGAAGCCAAACCGATTATGGCAGGTACCAGAGTCGTGGTTGTGGAGGTTGCGGATGGCGTGCTTCGTGTAGCGGAGCTAGACAGTCTGTAGTAAAAACCCATTATACTTAGAGGAGAGATGAGAATGCCAGATTTCATGCAAGAATCTTTACTTATTCCCGCAATTGTAGTGGTTGTTATCTTAATCCTGGGGATTGCCTTCTGGGCGAGATACAAGACCGTAGGTCCAGACGAAGCGATGATCGTAACCGGGTCTTTTCTTGGAAGGAAAAATATATCCAGTGATGAATCAGGAAGGGAAATAAAGATTGTTCGTGGTGGGGGTACTTTTATATGGCCGGTATTCCAGCAGTCGGAGTTCATATCGCTACTATCTCATAAGCTCGATGTAACAACCCCTGAAGTGTATACGGAGCAAGGAGTACCGGTTATTGCAGATGGTGTAGCCATCATCAAGGTCGGCAGCTCCATCGAAGATGTGGCTACAGCGGCAGAACAATTTATTGGTAAACCAATTGAAGCTCTAAAAAGCGAAGCACAGGAAGTGCTCGAAGGGCATCTGCGTGCGATTCTCGGCTCAATGACGGTCGAGGAAGTGTACCGTAACCGGGATCGATTTGCTCAAGAGGTTCAAGGCGTGGCGGCAAGAGATTTGAAGAAGATGGGCTTGACCATCGTTTCTTTTACAATCAAAGACGTACGCGACAAGCACGGATATCTTGATGCACTCGGTAAGCCCCGAATTGCCATGGTGAAACGGGATGCTGAGATTGCAGAGGCAGAAGCTGTTCGAGATGCGAGAATCCAGAAAGCGAATGCAGAGGAACAAGGGCAGAAGGCGGAGCTGCTGCGGGATACGAATATCGCAGAAGCAGCTAAAGAAAAAGAGCTGAAGGTCGCATCCTTTAAGAAAGAGCAAGATACTGCCAAAGCCGAAGCTGACCAAGCGTATCACATTCAGGAAGCCCGGGCGAGACAGACGATGGTTGAGGAGCAGATGAAGGTAGAGCTCGTGCGCAAAGAGCGCGAAATTGATCTTCAGGAAAAAGAAATTACAGTACGTGAGAAGCAATATGATGCAGAAGTGAAGAAAAAAGCCGAGGCAGATCGTTATGCGGTAGAGCAGGCGGCAGAAGCCGACAAGGCCAAAAGAATGCGGGAAGCAGATGCCGTGCAATATTCCATTGAAACACAAGCAAAGGCTACAGCTGAACAGAAGCGTCTTGAAGGTCAGGCCGTGGCAGATGCTGAGCGTGCAAAAGGTACAGCAGATGCAGAGGTGATCCGTCTGCGGGGTCTTGCAGAAGCGGAAGCGAAGGAGAAACTGGCAGAAGCATTCCAGAAGTTCGGCGAAGCGGCTGTCCTCGACATCATTGTAAAAATGCTGCCTGAGCTTGCCGAGCGTATCGCACAGCCAATTTCCTCCATCGACAAGCTTACTGTTGTAGATACAGGCAAGGGAGAAGGGGCTGCAAGAGTCAGCAATTACGTGACCGAGCTTATGTCAACAGCTCCTGAAATGCTGAAGAGTGTGTCAGGTATCGATGTTGAGCAGCTCATTCAAGGCTTTACCAAAAAGGCAATCCCAACCGCTCCTTCGGAGCCGGCAGCAATAGACCATTTGAAGATTCCGGCTGAAGTGGTTGCTACCAAAGAAACGATCTAGTCTAAGTACTTCCAACGGTTAAATATTGACCTTAGCCTCATAATTTGTTAACTTAAGCGTGGTGTATCTTATTGAGATACGACATGCCGAAATTACGAATTATGGGGCTAAAAGAGGTGCAAAAGTGAACCTGAAGGTAGCTAAAGTGTTGAATAACAATGTGATTATCGCGACCCACCCTGAACACGAAGAAGTAGTCATCATCAGCAAAGGGATTGGATTCAATCGCAAATCAGGTGATCAAATTCCTCTGCAGGCAGTAGAAAAAATGTTTATATTAACGAGACAGGAGGAGCAGGAGCAATACAAGCAGCTGGTTCCTCGTGTTAGTGAGAAGTTAATAGAAACGATTAACGATATTATTTTAAATATTACGAGTAAGAGTAACGTATCTCTCAACGAACATATCCATATTGCCCTAACTGATCATATTGCCTTTGCGATGAAGCGCAAAGAGCAAGGCATCGTATTGCATAATCCTTTTTTGTACGAGACAAAAGATATGTATCCCATGGAATATGAATTTGCTGAATATGCCATTGAGCTGATCGAGAAGCGCCTGGGAGTCGATCTTGGCAAAGAAGAGATTGGATTTGTAGCCCTTCACATCTACAGTGCGATGACGAATCAGAATATTTCACAGGTTCAAGAGCATTCGAAGCTCATCGCAGATTTGGTTGGTCTGGTTGAGGAGAAGCTAGATTATCGAATTCCTCGGGATTCTCTCGATTATTCCAGGCTCGTGACCCATCTTAGATTTGCGATTGAACGGATTAGACGGGGGGAAGAAGTAGCCGAAATTCATAAACTGGATTCGCTTCTTAATCAAGAATATCCGGAGATGTATTCGCTTGCTTGGAAGCTGACGAAGATTATGGAAAGAAGGATTAATCTTCCTGTGTATGCTGCCGAGGTGAGTTATTTAACAATGCATTTACAGCGGCTTTCCCAAAAAAAGGAGCAAAACGAATAAACTTCTAATCAATATATCGAGTCTCAATGTAATTTATATCTACATCTTGCGTTTTTTAGATTATTTTGAAATTAAAATAATTTTTTGATTGTAAAGGCTTGCATTCTTTTTTTTCTGGTGCTATGATGTTCACCGTAGTAAATAACAACCTAATATTTTTGACGTGTTACTGATTCGATCAGGCATGAGTTGATTAAAGTATGATTGGCAATGACCATTATTGGGCAATATAACCCACAGGTTGTTGCATACATGCTCTATAAGCTCATGCCTTTTTTGCGTTGTTCGAGATCAACTAACACATATATTCCTTGAAGGAGTGAAACACATGTTCAAAAAGCTTTTCGGCGTGTTGCAGCGTGTCGGTAAAGCAGTCATGCTTCCGGTTGCAATCTTGCCGGCGGCAGGTCTCCTGCTCGGGATCGGGAACCTTCTGGTTAACCCTGACTTCCTGCAGTATGTGCCTTTTCTAGAGGCTCACTGGATCCAAGTCATTGCTAATGTCATGATGAACTCGGGACAAATTGTCTTTGATAACCTGTCCTTGCTGTTCGCGGTCGGCGTAGCAATTGGTCTTGCCGGTGGAGACGGCGTTGCGGGTCTCGCCGCAATTATCGGTTACCTCGTTATGAACGTAACGATGGGTACCGTGATGGGCGTAAATGCAGGGAATATTTCTGAATTAGGAGCCGGTTATTCTAATGTGCTCGGTATCCCAACTTTGCAGACAGGCGTGTTCGGTGGTATCATAATCGGGGTCTTGGCTGCCTCAATGTACAATCGTTTCTTCAAAATCGAGCTTCCGTCTTACCTAGGCTTCTTTGCAGGTAAACGTTTTGTTCCGATTATCACCGCGGTAATGGCGCTCTTGATTGGTCTGCTGCTGACATTGATCTGGCCGCCAATTCAAGAAGCGATGAACTTCATCTCTCGAAGCATGATTGGTGAGAATGAAACACTAGCTGCATTTATCTTCGGTTTGATCGAACGCTCGCTTATCCCGTTTGGTTTACATCACATCTTCTACTCGCCGTTCTGGTTCGAGTTCGGAGAATATGTAAACCAAGCAGGTCAAGTCATCCGTGGTGACCAGAAGATATTCATGGCTCAGCTTCGTGATGGTGTAGAATTTACAGCAGGTACATTTACGACAGGTAAATATCCGTTCATGATGTTCGGTCTTCCGGCTGCAGCACTTGCGATCTACCACACAGCGAAGCCTGAGAACAAGAAAGTGGTCGGATCCTTGATGGTATCTGGTGCACTGACGGCGTTCCTGACAGGTATTACAGAGCCGCTTGAGTTCTCCTTCCTGTTCGTAGCTCCACTTCTGTTCGCAGTGCATGCGGTATTTGCAGGTTTGTCCTTTATGGTAATGCAGATCCTCGGCGTTAAGATCGGGATGACGTTCTCCGGCGGATTCATAGACTTTATGCTGTTCGGAGTATTGCCAAACCGTACGCCTTGGTGGCTGGTTATTGTCGTAGGTCTTGTATTTGCGGTGATCTACTACTTCGGTTTCCGTTTCGTTATTCAGAAATTCAATCTGAAAACACCGGGCCGTGAGGACAAAGTCATTGAAACGGGATCTAACAATACAGGATCGAAGGACGAGCTCCCGCATCACATCCTGAAAGCCTTTGGTGGCTCAGAGAACATCAAGCATTTGGATGCATGTATCACAAGACTTCGTATCGAGGTTAAAGATAAGGGCAACGTTGATAAAGGCCGTTTGAAAGACCTTGGTGCTTCTGGAGTACTTGAAGTTGGTAACAACGTACAAGCAATCTTCGGGACACGTTCCGATACGATCAAGTCCCAAATGAAGGACATCATTGAGGGGCGTACACCAGCTCCAGCAGCTGAGGAGCCTAAACCTGAAGAAGAACAGGCACAAGGTGAAGCAGGTGAAGCGATCATCAACGAGCAGATCGTTATGCCGGTCAACGGTGAGCTTCTCGATATTACGAAGGTTCCAGACCCTGTATTTTCAGAGAAAATGACAGGCGATGGATTCGCCATTCTACCGCATGATGGAACGATTGTATCCCCAGTGAACGGTAAAGTATTCAATGTATTCCCAAGCAAGCATGCGGTCGGCATTATGTCTGACGGCGGCAAGGAAGTACTCGTTCACATTGGTGTTAACACGGTGAAGCTGAAAGGCCAAGGCTTTAATGTTCTGGTTGCTGAAGGAGATCTCGTCTCTGCAGGTCAACCGATCATGGAAGTTGACGTGAATTATGTTAAGGAGCATGCTCCTTCCATTATTTCACCAATTATTTTCTCTAACCTGCCGGAAGGTTCCGCGGTTACGCTGAACAAATCCGGTGTACTGAAAGCAGGCGAAGAGGGAATCATAACAATTAAATAAGACGAGATTTTTACGTTTGAATGTATAGCACCGTAAAAGAGCTCATGCAAGGTCTAGTTCAAATTTAAGGTTTGGCTAGATCTTGCATCTCATTAAACAGCAGCATGATTCTGTGAAAAATCAGTCTATTGTGGTTCGATACTCCTGTGTAACAGGTAATATACGTATATGACGTAATCACAACCAACTAAAAATGACGAAAGTGGGATGAAAACTATGCAACAAACATTCAGAATTACTGACGAAGATGGAATCCATGCACGCCCTGCAACAGCACTTGTAAACACAGCGAACAAATTTAAAGGTGCTGAGTCTTTTGCAGAAGCGAAAGGCAAAAAAGTAACATTGAAATCCATTCTGGGTGTTCTCTCCCTTGGTCTTGAAAAAGGCGACACAATCAGCATCATCGTTGAAGGCGAAGGAGAAGCAGAAGCGATTCAAGCGCTGACAGACGTGATGGTTAACGAAGGGCTGGGCGAAGTTCATGCCTAATGTTTCCGGGATTGCTGCCTCGGCGGGTATTGCCATTGCCCGGGCGTTTATCTTGGAGCACCCTGATTACTCTGTAGAAAAACGCTCGATCACCGACGTTGATGCGGAGATTGCTAAACTGGAAGCGGCTTTGGAGAAATCCGAAGCCGAGCTCCAGGCAATCAAAGCACGTACTTTGCAAGAATTGGGTGAGAAAAAAGCAGAAATTTTTGAATCTCACTTGTTGATATTGAATGACCCAGAACTTATTGATCCTGTTAAATCGAAAATTTCGGATGAAAAAGTAAACGCTGAATTCGCTCTTGAAGAAACAGCTGCTACATTCATTCAAATGTTTGAAAATATGAAGAGCGCATATCTTCAAGAGCGTGCAGCTGACATGCGCGACGTTACAAAACGTGTGCTTGGTCACTTGCTTGGATTACAAGTGGTCAATCCGGCGGAGATCAGTGAAGAAGTGATCGTACTTGCTGAGGATTTGACTCCATCCGATACAGCACAGTTGAACCGTAAATACGTGCTTGGCTTTGCTACCAATATCGGTGGTCGTACTTCTCACTCCGCCATCATGGCCAGATCCCTCGAAATTCCTGCAGTCGTAGGAACGAAGGAAGTACTGACTCAAGCGAAGAATGGTGATCTGATCATCGTTGACGGCTTGGACGGACATGTACTGATTAATCCAGAGGATTCCGTTGTGGAAGAATATAAATCCAAGCAGGCTGCTTATGCGGCACAAGTTGCAGAATGGAGAAAACTGCGCGACGAGCCTACAGTTACGGTAGACGGCGTGCATGTTGAGCTTGCTGCAAACATCGGTACTCCTAATGATGTCGCGGGTGTGCTTGAGAACGGCGGAGAAGGCGTAGGTCTCTATCGTACAGAATTCCTGTACATGGGACGCGACAAGCTGCCATCTGAAGATGTACAGTACAACGCCTACAAAACCGTTCTTGAGAAAATGGAAGGAAAACCTGTTGTCGTGCGTACGCTCGACATTGGTGGAGACAAGGAGCTTCCTTATCTAGATCTTCCAAAAGAAATGAATCCATTCCTGGGCTTCCGTGCGGTTCGTCTATGCCTGGATCGTCAAGACATTTTCCGTACACAGCTTCGTGCCTTGCTTCGTGCGAGTGTACATGGCAACCTGCGTATTATGTTCCCGATGATTGCAACCCTAGGGGAATTCCGTGAAGCAAAAGCGATTCTTCTCGAAGAGAAGGAAAAGCTTGCAGCTGAAGGTATTCAAGTATCTGACAGCATTCAGCTCGGAATCATGGTTGAAATTCCTTCAACTGCGGTGCTTGCTGATCAATTTGCCAAGGAAGTGGACTTCTTCAGCATCGGTACAAACGATCTGATCCAGTACACAATGGCCGCTGACCGGATGAATGAACGCGTATCTTATCTGTACCAGCCGTATAATCCATCCATTCTTCGTTTGATCAAGATGGTCATTGATGCAGCGCATCGCGAAGGACGCTGGGTTGGCATGTGCGGAGAGATGGCGGGTGACTCTACCGCTATTCCGCTCCTTCTGGGTCTTGGCCTGGATGAATTCAGCATGAGCGCAACTTCTATTCTGCCTGCACGCAGTCAGCTGACCAAGCTGTCTCAAGCAGACATGAAAGAGCTTGCTGCAAAAGCACTGGATATGCAAACAGCTGAACAAGTGGTAGAGCTTGTTCAAAGCATCGAACAGTAATTTTTGTTTTTTTCGAAATTTTTAAAATCTCTATTTTTTAAATCAATTTCATAGATCATTAAGCTAAAGGTATTATGAAATTGATTTCTAATTCTTTATCTTTTCCAACACTTTCACGGTATTCGCTCCATGCGGATACCGTTTTTTTATCTAATATCATCCTTATAGCTTAATCCAGATCTACTGTGTCCATGCTCTAATTTGGTTTAAATCGATCTATACCTGGTGATCGCTCTGCTTCTAAAATAGAATGAAATGAAGGGTTTACATAATTTGTGAAATACATAGATATCACGATAATAAAGGAGATTCCATGTACAAAGATAAGGAAATTACAATCCGACCGATCGAACAGGGAGATTTGCCACGTTTATGGGAGTTGATCTATAAGGACGAGAATCCAGAGTGGAAGCAGTGGGATGCACCTTACTTTGCTCATCATACGAAGAGCTGGGAAGAGTTTGCTGAGATGCAGGATAGCTGGATTGCATGCGATCATCGCTGGGTCATCACGGCGCATGAAGAGATAAGCGGCTTGGTTTCCTACTATTATGAGGATGAGCAGAAGAATTGGCTGGAGATGGGGATTGTGCTGCATCAGCCAAACAGCTGGAACAAGTCGGTGGGAACCAGAGCATTAAGCTTATGGATCGATCATCTGTTTAATCATTTGCCTCTTGCTAGAGTGGGACTAACGACTTGGTCAGGGAACACCCGAATGATTCGGGTCGGAGAGAAGCTGGGGATGCAGATCGAAGGCCGTATCCGTAAGGTTAGATTCTATAATGGAAAGCACTATGATTCCATCCGGATGGGGATGCTGCGCGAAGAATGGGAGATATGAAGAAGGAGTCAGTGGAGGATATGAAAACTTGAGCAATTGAGTTAAGAGAAGGAATGAATAAACAAACCCCCAATACAGGATTGGAGGTTTGTTTGGTTTGTTGCTTTTCTCCTTAGAGTAATACATATCCAATTAGCTGCAAGCGCAGTTAAGGACAGGCTTACGTGCAGCAGTCGTTTCATCCAAACGAGTGACCGGTGTACCGTATGGAGCATTGAGCACGAGCTCCGGATTCTCTTCGGCTTCCTTGGCAATGCGGATCATGGTGTCGATGAAGCCGTCGAGTGTTTCTTTGCTTTCGGTTTCTGTCGGTTCAATCATGATGCATTCTTCCACGTTCAGCGGGAAGTAGATCGTTGGCGGATGATAGCCGAAATCGAGCAGGCGTTTGGCCACATCAAGTGTACGTACACCATACTGCTTCAACCCTTTGCCCGACATGACGAATTCATGCTTACACACGCCTGGATATGGAACTTCGTAATATGGCTCAAGACGTTTCATCATGTAGTTGGCATTCAGCACCGCATATTCGGAGACTTGGCGCAGTCCAACTGGACCATAGGTACGGATATAGGCATACGCACGGACAAGAATACCAAAGTTACCATAGTAAGCTTTAACACGGCCGATGGATTGTCCTTCTTCACGATCCAAGTAGAATGTTCCCTCTTCTGTACGTTTCACGTGTGGTTTCGGAAGGAACGGCACGAGCAGCTTCTTCACGCCGACCGGACCAGCACCCGGACCGCCGCCGCCATGGGGAGTACTCATCGTTTTATGCAGATTTAAGTGGACTACGTCAAAGCCCATATCCCCCGGACGAGCAATACCCATAATCGCGTTAGAGTTAGCTCCATCGTAATAGAGAAGACCGCCGGCATCATGCACGATCTTGGCAATTTCCACAATTTGTTTCTCGAACAGACCGAGTGTATTCGGGTTCGTCAGCATGAGTGCGGCTGTATCATTACCAACGGCTGCACGCAGCTCATCCAGATCGACCAGCCCCTCAGCAGTTGAAGGAATCGTCACCGTCTCGAAGCCTGCCACTGTCGCACTGGCCGGATTCGTACCATGGGAAGAGTCAGGCACGATGACCTTGGTACGAACTTCACCGCGGCTCTCATGATAGGCGCGAATCATCATCAGTCCTGTCCACTCACCATGCGCACCGGCTGCCGGCTGAAGCGTTACTTCGTCCATTCCAGTAAGACCTGCAAGGTCAGATTGCAGCTGATACAGCAGCTCTAGTGCACCCTGTACACTTTCTTCCGGCTGATAAGGATGAATCTTGGCAAATCCGGTATAACGGGCAACATCCTCGTTAATCTTCGGATTGTATTTCATCGTACAAGAGCCCAGCGGATAGAAGCCGTTATCTACACCAAAGTTGCGGCGGGACAAGCTTGTATAGTGGCGAACGACATCCACTTCATATACTTCTGGCAGTGCAGCTGCTTCCTTACGCAAAAATTCAGAAGGAATGAGCTCAGCCTGACTGACCTGAGGCACATCGAGCTCGGGCAAGGAGTATGCGACGCGACCTGGTTTGCTAAGTTCAAAAATCAGCTTCTGCTCAGGAGCTTCTGATCCAGCTGTTCTAGCAAAATCCAGTTCTGCTGTCTCGTTCTGAACCTGTGGTTTCTCTGCTTCAATCTTACTCACAGCAATCCCTCCAATACCGCTTTGAATTCATCGATTTCTTCTTTGCTCCGGCGTTCTGTAACGGCAATCAGCATATGACCGCTTAGCTCCGGGTATTCACGTCCCAAATCATATCCTCCGATAAATCCTGCAGCAAGCAGCTTGCTCTGAACATCTTCCATGCTCGTATGGTCCGGCAGCTTAATCACAAATTCGTTAAATGTCGGTGAAGTGAAAGGAGTGCTTACCCCTTCAATAGAAGCTAATGTCTGCTTGGCATAATGACTCTTCTGCAAATTAAGCTCCGACACATCAAGCATGCCTTGTTTACCGAGCAGCGACATATAGACTGATGCACTTAGTGCAAGCAGGGCCTGATTGGAACAAATATTGGAGGTCGCTTTTTCGCGGCGGATATGCTGTTCACGAGCCTGCAGAGTCAGTACAAAGCCTCGTCTGCCATAACGATCCGTCGTTTGACCGACAATCCGTCCAGGAATTCTGCGCATGTGGGCCTGGGATACAGCAAAATATCCACAGGTAGGACCGCCATAGGAGCCTGCAATCCCTAGCGGCTGAGCATCACCAACAACGATATCTGCACCAAGCTTACCCGGTGCTTCCAGAAGTCCGAGTGAAATTGGATTCGCACTGACGATGAGAAGTCCTTTATTGGGATGAATCAAGTCAGCTGCAGCCTGGATATCTTCTACACTGCCGAAGAAGTTCGGGCTTTGAATCATAACCGCAGCCGTATCCTCACTGATTGCAGCAGCGAGTGCTTCCATATCAGTGACACCATTTTGATAACCAATCTCTACAATTTCAAGATTCAGACCATGTGCATAACTCGCAAGTACCTGGCGGGATTCCGGATGTACGGTGCTCGATACGACCAGCTTCTTCCGGCGCGTTGCAGCTGCAGCCAGATTACCCGCCTCTGCAAAAGCGGTTGCTCCATCATACATACTCGCATTGGCGACAGCCATTCCGGTAAGCTCGCAAATATAGGATTGGAATTCAAAAATCGCCTGCAGCTCGCCTTGGCTGATCTCGGGCTGATAAGGCGTATAAGCGGTATAGAATTCGGAGCGGGAAATGACATGGTTAATGACAGAAGGTACATGATGGTCATAGATACCTGCGCCGAGAAAGCTTGCATGTGTATCTGCGTTCACATTGCGTCCGGCAAGACGGGTCATATGGCGTGTGAGTGCATATTCGTCCAGCTTGGATGAAACAGGGAGTTCGCCTTTAAAGCGGATTTCTTCAGGAATGTCGGAGAAGAGATCCTCTATCGTTTCAGCTCCGATTGCTGCCAGCATTTCCGCCTGATCTTGTTCCGTCATCGGAAGATAACGATTTGTCATTACGAATTCGCTCCTTTTGCCGCTTGGGCTGTAGGTTTTGGTCTTCTATAGAATGGGGTTTTGATCACTTCTGCCTTGAGGCGTTTGCCCCGGATTTCGACATCAACCGTGGTGCCTGGTTCTGTAAACCGGATATCCAGCAGTGCAAGACCCAGATTGCGTTTCAGGGTAGGCGACTGGGTACCTGTTGTTACCTCGCCGATTTGTTCTTCGTCAGCAAAGACCGGATAATGAGCTCGTGGAATACCGCGGTCTGTAATCTCTATTCCGACGAGCTTTCGGGTCAGGCCTTCTTCTTTTTGCTTCACCAGTGCATCCCGACCGATAAAGTCACCAGCTGCCAGCTTCACGAACATCCCTAGACCGGCTTCGAGCGGTGTAATCGTTGATGAGAGCTCCTGTCCATATAACGGAAGCTTAGCTTCAAATCGAAGTGTATCTCTCGCACCAAGCCCGATAGGAAGCAATCCTTCATCTTCGCCAGCGGACATAAGTGCAAGCCATACTTTCTGAGCGTCATCGGCACTGACATAAATTTCGAAGCCGTCCTCACCGGTATATCCTGTGCGTGAGAGAATAACGGTGCTTCCGCTCACTTCTGCTCCGTCGACAAAACGGAAAGAACCAAGTTCAGCAAGGTTCACATCTGTCACTTTAGATAATATAGCCTCTGCCTTTGGACCCTGCAGTGCCAGCAGAGCGGTTGCATTCGATTCATTCACCATCTGTACGTTCGCAGGCAGATGTTCTTGCAGCCATGTCCAATCCTTATCAATATTGGATGCATTCACTACAAGCATGAACAAATGCTCGCTGCGCTTATACACGAGCAAGTCGTCCACTACACCACCTGTGGGATAGCACATAAGTGTGTACTGTGCCTGACCAATTTCGAGCAGGGATATGTCATTTGTCAGCATTCCTTGCAGGAAGTTGGCTGCATTCTCGCCTTCTACTCGAAATTCGCCCATATGGGATACATCGAATAATCCGGCCTGCTGTCTAACAGCCTCATGCTCTTTCTGGATACCGCTGAAGGAAACCGGGAGCTCCCAGCCTCCAAAATCGATACAGCGTACATTTGGATATTGTTCATAAAGAGGGAAAAGCGGTGTTCTCAATAATTGGGACATAATTTTCACCTCGTCAAAAGCCGGCTTCCGGCTGTAGTTAAATAGAAGGAATGAAGAAGAATAATCATCAGGATAAATAATAGGAAAAGGGAAAAAGGGCGATTGGAAAAAGAAAAAGGACAGGCCAAAGAAAAATACACGCAAATAAAGCATGTGTTCTTCTTAGGCTCTGTCCTTGGTACCTGAGAGTTACCCCGTATGCAATGCTCACGAGTTTCCCCTTGGGTGATCCTTTTATTAACAACGTTCGCTTCTAGTAAGCAGGCGAACGGTTATGGATGCTCTCCAGAGTCGCGTCCGGTAAAAGTCCTTTTGCCTGAGAGATTCACCCTTTGCTTATCAATGGGCTTACTCCTTCGGCGTTACCATGCGGAAAATGTCCCTTGCTCAGAAGCTCAGAACAAGAATCCTGCGGTAATCTCTCCCTTTACGTTCAACCGCTTAACGAGCTAGAATGTTCGGAAATAGCGAACTCTTCCGCTCAATCTAACGCTTATACTACATTAATACGTGATTAAATCCGAAAAGTCAAGGAGTATATCCATAAAACATATTTTTTGTTAGCAATCTTGACATTGTGATAAGGATTGTTTTACGCTATGGGTGGAAAAAGGGCAGGAACCAGAGAAGAAACACAATTCTAACTTTTGAAAAAGCGAGGCTGACGAGATCATGAGCGAAGTAATTAACGGTTTGTTGTATAGTGAAGAGCATGAATGGGTTCAAACGTTAGAAGGAGATACGGTACGTATCGGAATTACTGAATTTGCTCAGCATCAGCTGGGAGATATTGTGTTTGTGGAGCTGCCTGAAGTAGGAACGGACATTAATAGTGATGATAGTATTGGTACGATTGAATCGGTTAAGACCGTATCTGATTTGTTTGCCCCAGTTAGCGGAACGATTATCAGTGTAAATGATAAGCTTCAAGACGAGCCGGAGCTTGTGAATGCTGCACCTTATAGCGATGGCTGGATGATTGAAGTGAAGCTGAGTGGAGATTACAAGGCTGCTCTTGCTAAACTGCTGGATGCAGATGCTTATCGTGCACATACTGAAGAGTAGAAGTTTGATTCGATTCTATAATATATGACGAAATTATTTAGATTGTTTGAGCTGATCTTCCTGTTTATAGGGGAGGTCAGCTCTTTTTATATGATGTCGTCTTATAACCTATAGTCATAACTAAACCTAGTTTTAGATTATTTGTGAAAAAAATGTTTCTCGTGGAACGAATCTCATGGGGTTAATTAATTTTGTAGAAGCCATCATGATCTTGCACGATGTGGACAGAAGCAGACCCCGCAGCTGAATTCGAGCGAAGAGCTCGGCTCGTTACCGTAATGGTAGTTTCTTTTACGGGTGGAGATGCAAGAGGGGACCAATAAATGATGCTGGCCTGCTTCACCTCAAGGGATGTTCCTGATGACCTCACCTGTGTGCCCGTCGAACCATCCATAACCAGTAATTTACCTGAAGAAGCTGTAACGGTTAGCGGAAATGAGGTGTTTTCTTCCCTTATTTCGATGGGGAATCCAGGAACGCTGCTCATCACCATAGCATATTTATCAAGCGGAAATGTAATTTGAAGCGGGCTGTATTGATCGGACTCTGACGAAATGCTTGTAGATGGAGATATAGCAGAAGGTACATTGGGCCACAGAATGAACGCAGAGGCGAGAAGGATGGATGAGACAGTAACATAAGTACTTTTGACTTTAGATGGTGAGTGTGTTCTCATTACTTGCGTCTTCGTCATGATAACCTCCCAGAAAGTTTAAGTATATATTCAATATAACGTTTACTTGCCGCAAAGGTTGTAACCAAAATAATTCATTGAATGCAATTTCAGATAGGCCAAGGGGTTCAGGCTTTATCCGTTCCCCTGGCATGAAACGCAATTACACAGGCTTCACACACACATGCCTTGCGTCTCTGCTCGTCCGGAATACGTGACAGCAGTTCCTGTGGAACAGACCGACTCATACACCAGCATTCCGTGTAAGGCTTCCCGGCTGCATAGGCACACTCATTAGACTTGTGGCACAAAGGGCAGAGGAGCGGATTGATTTCAATAGAGGATGAAGACATATTTCACCTGCTTTATGATAGGGTCATTGTTGATTATGGATGCAAAGCGTTAGATTCTATGATGAATGTGATCTGCTTGAATTGCGTTCTTGAATTTCAAAGAACAAAAAGCAAGCTAGGTTCAAGGCAAAAAACAAAATATTAAGCCAGATCTGATTCATATAGAGGATGTAAGAGATCAGAATCAAGAATATGAGCATTAGAGCAGTAACAATAGCATATTCAAATTTAAGCTTAAGTTTATCATATGGATAGCTGAATCCGAAGTTGTATTTATACATAAGCCAGGATATGATCAACAGCACAGCGCTGCTGTAGCTTTGTAACAGATAACCGCTGCGAACACTCTGCTCCAATACATCTGTATCTCCGTAAAGGATGATCAATAAGAGACTCTTGATAGCACCGTACAGGACTGTCACTAATATAGTGCGGAAGGCCGAAGGCAGCAAAGGAATTTTTACCACAACGGTGAAGAATAGGGTCAAAATGATAATGGTAATAACCGGCACCAGATTAGCGACATCCAGCTCACTCTGCAGAAAGTAGCTCTGTAAATTAACGAGCATAAGGACAAATAGGGCTCGCTTGGCATAATGGGCAGGATTAATCTTGAATAACATAATAATAAGGATGAAAAGTGCAAATGTCTCGAGTGATGAAAAAAGCATGAACGCTAGAAATTCCAGAATATTCTTCCCCCAGTAATATGTAAATATATGCAATACCCGAACAAAGCAGCTTGACCATAATAATATGTGCTTAACTGTGAAGTAAAGTATTTTTTTATGGAAATATTAAAGATGGACGAGGAAGAGACATTCCCCGTCCATCTTTGTTTATTCATTTGCATCATATCACTTATTCAATGGCACACTTAAGACTCATCTCTTGGCATTTCAATGGTGAGACCCGGAACATGCTTCTTGGACATTTGTTTTCGTTTTTTTCGATTCTCCTTGGTCTGGGATACAACGTCAAAATCATAGTCGTCCGGATATAGTTCCTTGCCTGCAATGTGCAGCTTCACTCGCTGCTTGGCAATTTTCAGCTTTTTACCTCGTACAAGTACGGTAAGCTTGCCTCTTGCATCCTCTGCTTCGACAATAATTCCTCCTTCCTGCATATAAGGGATGTGAACCCTGTCACCCACCTCCAGCGGCCGGACCGGCTGTGCTTCCATATCACTTGGCTCAGCTCTTTTGCCATGGGCGGCTCGTGACTCTCGGCGATCGTTATCTACCCGTTTTGTATGGTCTGGTATTGGTTCATGAGAATTTGTATTGCAATGCATGGTGTTATGCTTCTCTTCGTTATCAGCGGCTTTCGGTTCTCCTGAAGAATCTGCAATTGCTGTCAATGATGTGGCAGAGATCTGTTTGGAACGCTCAATGATATAAGGCGGAATCCCGAGCTTCAGGGCAATGGCATAAGCATAGCTGTTCCCTGCTTCCCCGATCGTCAGCCGATATAACGGCTTCAAAGATTCTGTATCAAATTCCATGCGGGCATTCTCAAATCCGTCAGCCGACGCTGCGAAATTTTTGATCTCCGAAAAATGAGTCGTTGCCACGACCGTCGCCTGCCTTCTATGCATCTCTTCGAGCAGAGCGATAGACAATCCGGTTCCTTCCCCAGGATCTGTACCCGACGCCATTTCGTCAATAAGAATAAGCGTGGAAGGGTCCGCGATCTTTAGAATTTCGATAATGTTCTTGATGTGGGCAGAGAACGTGCTCAGCTGATGCTCAATGCTCTGACCATCCCCGATATCGACGGCGACTTGCTCAAATACGCTCAGCTGACTGTCTTCTCCGACAGGAACGAGTAGACCGGACTGGGCCATGAGTGTTAGCAGCCCAATGGTCTTAAGACATAAGGTTTTGCCGCCGGTATTGGGACCTGTAATAATCAAGGACTTGAATGCATCACCAATGTGGAAATCGAGCGGAACCATATTGTTCACGAGCGGATGCCGTGCGGACCTTAATCGAATGACCCCATGATCAACGAGGTGAACCGACCGTCCCTGATAGGAGAGGGCATAACGTGCTTTGGCGAACAAAAAGTCGTATATGCCTACTGTATCCGTATTCACACGCAGCTCATATTCAGCTTGGTCTGCTAAACGCGTCAATTCACTGAGTATCTTCATCTCCTCCCGCTGTTCCGCTGCACGATGCAGGCTGAGCTCCATCTGAAGACTGGCGATCTCGTCCGGCTCGATAAATACCGTTTGGCCACTGGCGGATTCGCCGTGAACCGTTCCTCTGATCTGCTTGCGGAATTCCTTCTGGACAGGCAGGCAGTAGCGGTCCCCGCGTTTTGTTATGAGCTGGTCCTGCAGAATAGAACGGTGCTTGGACAGAAGGGTATCCAGCTTTTTTTTCAGCCGTTCCTCGATGACCTGAGCCTGTTTTCTCGTCTTGAGCAGTTCTTTGCTGGCATGATCGGTAATCCGGCCTAAGTAAATACAGCGTTCCACCTCTTCACGGAGGGAATCCAGGGTGTACATAGAGCCTGCATAGGCACTTATATTCGGGGCAATCTCTCTCTTAGACTGCATGTACTTCATAAGCTGGGTGCAGCTTCGCAGAAATTGCAGGAGATGCATGAAATCCTGTTCCGTAAATAGATAGCCTGTGCCCAGCAGATTCATAATATTTTCGATTCCTGACAATGAAGGAAGTGGGACGCTTGCTCCGTGCCGGATCAATCCCAGTGCTTCCTCTGTTTCAGCCAGTGCCTGACGAATCTGGGTTAGACGGGTCATGGGAGTCAGTGAATCGATCTGCCGTTCTCCAAGGTAGGATACCGCGTAAGATCGCAGTTGTTCTTTGACAGTACTGTATTCGAGTCTTTGCATGCTTTGATGATTCATGGGTTATTGCTCCTTTTTTTTTGTATTAATGAATGACGTTGAAGCGGATAAAACAAAAAAAGACGCAAGAAGCGAACAGTAGGGTTCGTTCTTACGTCTGTATGCATGAGTTAGCTTATGGATCGGCAAAGGATGCTGCCAAGCCATAAATATCAACCTGTGAATGGTGCCCCGCCATCCATAATTTGTTGACTACAGAGCATAGATCTCTGTAAATCGATGGTTTTACGGGTACAAAAAAACCGCGCTGCAAAAACAGCGCGGATGAGTTCACAAGTCAATTGTACATCACTCATGTTCATAGAGAGTTTAGTTATCCGCTGTTCTTAACTGATTTCATGAGGCATCTATAGCGTACACATGTAAATGCGCATTAAAAAATAAACATCGCAATTTCAGGCGATGAAGCAATAGATCAAGCCTCTGTATGAAATTTGATTAGTTAAGAACGATCACCGACATCAAAAATCTCTCCTTTTTGGATGAGTTACTTTGTATCATATGCTACAGGGCAGCGAAAGTCAACAAATTGAATGTTGGGAAGATGTACTATACAATGAAGAGGCACGAGCAATTTTAATAATTATATAGATACGGGAGCCTGCGGAAGCAAGCTGAGAGTACAACTAATCTGTTGTTGACCGGTTGAACCTGCCATGGATAATGCCAGCGTAGGGAGCGAACATGACGATGACGCATGCTTTCGCATGCGTTTTTTTAGTTTTGCGACACCCCTCTCAGTTCCAAGATCGGCTCCTGTGTACCTTCCAAAAAGAAAGGACTCGATCCCAATGTCTAATGTTGAACTTGAACTATCATCTCTTATCACTCGTATCCACGAAGAACAACCCTTGATCCATAACATAACGAATACGGTCGTTACGAATTTTACGGCGAACGGCTTGCTAGCTCTTGGCGCTTCCCCGGTCATGGCCTATGCGGAGGAGGAAGTGGCTGATATGGTTCAGCATGCCCGTGCACTGGTGCTCAATATCGGGACACTTACCACAGACCTAGTCCATACGATGATTGCAGCAGGCAAGGCGGCAAATGTATACGGTGTACCTGTTCTCTTGGATCCGGTCGGAGCGGGAGCTACACCTTATCGGACAGATGCGGCACTTCGGCTTCTTCGGGAAGTAGAGATCGCGCTCATTAGAGGCAATGCAGGAGAAATCAGCCATTTAATCGGGGAAGGGATGACCGTAAAAGGTGTAGACGCGGGTCAATCTGAGGTCATAGATCGAGCACAAATGGCGGTGCGTGCAGCCCGAACACTCGGAACAACCGTCGTCGTATCTGGTCCAGAAGACGTCATTACGAATGGAGATACAGGATTTATTATTAAATCCGGCCATCCTTTACTTACACGTGTCACAGGGACAGGCTGTCTCTTAACCTCGGTCATCGGTGCCTTTCTTGCCGTTCATGACTCGGTATTGGAAGCAGGGGCCGCAGGTCTTGGGTTTTATGGAGCGGCGGCAAGCCTCGCGGGGCAGAAGACCGAGCAGAAGGGGGCCGGCAGCTTCCAGATTGCATTCTTGGATGAGCTGTCCAAGCTTGAGCCGTCTGTATTTGAGAAGTATGTTGAACTTACCGACATGAACGAGCTGTTTATTCAGGAGGAGGCATAGTCGATGAATATACCTAAGGCGCTTACCATTGCAGGCTCAGACAGCGGAGGCGGTGCTGGAATTCAAGCCGATATCAAAACCTTTCAGGAGCTGGATGTCTACGGTATGTCGGCACTCACCTCAGTTACTGCCCAAAATACCCTTGGCGTACAAGGTGTGCATTCTTTGCCGGTTCCCTTTGTAGCTCAGCAGATCGAGTCCGTCTTTGCGGATCTGAGACCAGATGCCGTGAAGACAGGGATGTTATTCAGCAGTGAAATTATTGCAGAGGTTGCAAGGAAGGCTGCGCGCTATCAGATAGATAAGCTGGTTATTGATCCAGTAATGATTGCAAAAGGCGGTGCGTCCTTGCTTCAGTCGGAAGCAGTGACGGCGCTAGTTCAGCAGCTTCTTCCGCTTGCACTTGTCGTTACACCGAACATTCCCGAGGCGGAGGTGATGACAGGCTGCCCTATTCATTCGCTGGCAGACCGCAAGGAGGCGGCTAAACGAATACATGATTATGGTCCTGCCTACGTCATTGTAAAAGGTGGCCATGATGCAGGCAGCGATACGGTTACGGACCTGGTATACGATGGGACAGGATTTACGGAGCTTGCAGGGCCAAGAGTAGACACGGTTCATTCCCATGGAACAGGCTGTACCTTCTCCGCGGCGCTTACCGCAGAATTGGCAAAAGGAAAGGACGTCCTGTCAGCGGCGAGGACGGCCAGAGATTTTGTCCAAGCTGCACTTACCGATGCACTGGGCATCGGAGGAGGACAGGGTCCGACGAATCACTGGGCTTATCGCAGGCAAAAAGGAGTGAGCGTATGAGCCGGATTTCGAGTGTCCGTATGAAGGAACTGCTTCGGGTCTATTTTGTAATGGGTAGTAGAAATTGTGTTCAAGCACCGGAGGATACACTGGAGGCTGCACTCACCGGCGGGGTGACATTATTCCAGTTCAGAGAGAAAGGTCCCGGCTGCCTTGAAGGCGCTGAGCGGATCGAACTCGCCCGGCGTTTGCAGAAGCTGTGCAGAGAGCATAAAGTACCTTTTATTGTGAACGATGATGTTGACTTGGCACTGGAAGTGGATGCGGACGGTGTCCATGTCGGTCAGGAGGATGAGGAAGCGGGCTTGGTGAGACAAAGAATTGGAGATCGAATCCTCGGCATATCGGCTCATACTATTCAAGAAGCGGCGAGAGCTTATGCGCAAGGGGCCGATTATATCGGAGTAGGCCCCATTTATCCAACAAAATCAAAGGATGATGCACAGGCCGTGCAAGGTCCAGAGATCATTAAGGTTATGCGGAACGCGAATGTTACACTTCCCATCGTTGGCATTGGAGGAATTACAGTAGACAATGCCAAAGAAGTGTTTGCTGCAGGAGCAGATGGGATAGCCGTCATTTCCGCGATCAGCTATGCAGAGGATATTGCAGGCCGTGTGAGACAGCTTCAACATAACTTTAAAGCTTAACAATGTGAAAAAAAGAGAAGGATAGCTGACATGAAACAGTCATCCTTCTCTTTTTTATTTATAAAGCATGAAAACGAAGGTTGTATTACATTCATACTTTACATAACAAATTCAAACCTCTTTTATTGCTAATCCCTCCTTAATAACGAACAATATTAAGTTTTTTCTTCTGATTTTTCGTATATAGACCCTTGAACCTAACATTAAAATAACATGGTTAAGTGCTTGAGGCACAAAACAAAGTTGCCATTTTATATAAAAAACCAAAACGACGTAAATTTTGTTTACATCATCTCCTCCTCCCATTACATTTGATTCTAACAACAATACATAACTGAGGGGTGGATATGAATGACCGCACGTTATCAAGGAATGGCTTACAACGAGTTGTTCCTCCCCAGACTGTCCGGGCCGGAGATCGGTGAACTCGCCAAGACGGGAGCTATGCTGATCCTGCCAATCGGTGCAATGGAACAGCACGGGCCGCATCTTCCTGTTTATACCGACACGCTGATTGGAGAAGGGTTGTTAACGGAGGCATTCAAGCATCTGACTCCAGAGGATAATATATGGCTATTGCCGCATCTCCCTTATGGAAAAAGTAATGAGCATGCGGGGTGGAGCGGCACGGTGACATTATCAGCGACGACTCTGCTAGCTGTGCTGATGGATATTGCAGAGAGCCTTGCCAGATCCGGCTTTGACAGGCTCGTATTATTTAATACACACGGCGGAAATGCGGATCTGCTTAACCTGGCTGCCAGAGATATTAGAGAGAAGACAGGGATGATGGTATTCAGGCTTGATGGAGGCGGGCTCGATAACGATAAGGAGCTCCTCACACCTGAAGAACGCATGTACGGAATTCACGCAGGTGATTCGGAAACATCGATGATCATGCATCTCCATAACGATTGGGTGCATCGCGATTTGCTTCCCAATGAATACCCGCCTGTTACTCCAGAAATGAAGCTTCAATTCAGCAACAAACGGTTTGCATGGGTAATGAAGGATTTATCGGAATCCGGTGTTTGTGGAAATGCACAGCTGGCTACAGCGGAGAAGGGCCGCACACTATTGTCATCAGCAGGCAGGAATGCAGCGGAGCTGTTTAGACTGATGCTTGAGTTCCAGTTCGACAAGAAAGTAAAAATGGAATCCGTTTAAAGGGAGAGATGAAACGATGAGCAGCTTGATTACAGCACAGGGAAATAAGGCAAATCTTAACCCAGGAATGACACCGCTAGTGGAGATGGAAGGCATCAGCAAGATCTATCAGACCGGCACTATCGCGCTGCAGGACGTCAATCTCAGCATACCGGAAGGAGAGTTTGTCAGCTTTGTAGGTCCATCCGGCTGCGGTAAATCTACGATATTCCGTATGATCGCTGGACTTGGAGACCCGACAGCCGGCAGAATGCGGCTGATGGGTATGGAGCCTGCCGAAGCGAGAAAACAGAGTGACATTTCCTTCGTATTTCAGGATGCAACACTGCTTCCATGGTGCAAAGTGATTGACAACGTAACGCTGCCGATGGAGCTGCGAAAGATCCCGAAGAAGGAAAGAGTGGAGAAGGCAATGCATGTGCTTGAGATGGTTGGTCTGCAGGATTATGCGAACGCCCTTCCGCGCCAGCTCTCAGGCGGGATGAAGATGCGGGTATCGATCGCGAGAGCACTGGCATCCGATCCGAAGCTGCTTCTCATGGATGAGCCTTTTGGAGCGCTCGATGAAATGACCAGACAGACGCTTCAGGATGAGCTGCTCGGCATATGGCAGAAGGATAAGAAAATGACGGTCTTATTCGTTACACATAACGTTTTTGAAGCGGTATACCTCTCGACTTCCATCGTTGTCATGACAGCAAGACCTGGTAAAATCGCGAGTACGATCCCGGTACCTGTACCGTTCCCGAGAGATGAAACGTTCCGCACCGCGCCGGAGTTCAGCAAGCTGGTCGGTCAAGTGTCAGAGGTGCTGCATCACTAGCATAAGTGAAAAAAATCCGTGTTCAAGGAGGATGAAGATGATGGCTGTTGAGATCGAGAAGGTGTGTATTGACGGGCTTGGAATAGATAAGGTGCTGCTTGATCTTGATTCGAGGGAGAAGCTCTCGAAAGATTACTACTGGTATTCTCCTGTCCTTGAAAAACGGCTGAAGGATAAGATTGCGGACAGCATTGTTCGACCCGAGTCGGATGCTGAGGTCGAGACATTGCTCAAGATTGCGTATCACCATAAAGTTCCTGTTACGGTTAGAGGGGCAGGCACTGGAAACTACGGTCAGGCGATCCCGCTCGAAGGCGGCATTGTACTCGATCTAAGCAAGCTGGATCAAATCCTTGAATGGGGAGAGAATTCAGTTCGCGTGCAATGTGGAGTCAGACTTGGAGCTCTGGAACGGGCAGCCCGGGAACGAGAGCTTGAACTGCGAATTTATCCGAGCACGTTCATGAAGGCGACCGTCGGAGGTTATGTATGCGGTGGTTCAGGAGGGATTGGTTCCATCACCTGGGGGGACCTGTGGGACGGCAATGTATCGGAGGTCGTCGTCTATACCATGGAAGAGGAGCCGAGAAGACTGGTCGTGTCCGGCGAAGATCTTCCGGCCTATATTCATAACTATGGCACAACCGGAATTCTGACCGAGCTTGTGATTCCACTTGCACCCAAGACCGAATGGGAGCAGTCTATCGTATTCTTTGATGATTTTATGCAGGCTATGGAATTCTCCCATGACCTGTCTCATGATGATTCCATTCGCAAGAGACTAATCTCTCCCCACGAATGGCCCATACCTTCCTATTTTAGACCATTGAAAAAGGTGGTCCTCCCCGAGAAAGCGGCGGTTCTGCTAGAGACAGAGGAGGGAAGCCAGCCTGCCCTTGCACGTCTTGCGGAGCTGCATGGCGGAACAGTTGGCCATTACATTCCGGCTGAGAAGTACCGATCAGGCATTGGCTTGTCTGACTTTGGCTGGAATCACACCACATTATGGGCGCTTAAATGCGAGAACAATATTACCTATTTGCAGGCCGGATTCTCCTTAGCACATTTCAGAGAACAAGTGAAGCTTGTTAAAGAAACATTTGGAGATGAAGTGCTGCTTCATTTTGAATGGATGAGAAGCCGTGGCACAGTCACTCCGTCTTCACTGCCCGTCGTGCGTTATACGACCGAGGAGCGCTTGAACGAAATCATTGACTTCTTTAACACTAACGGAATTCATGTGGCAAACCCGCATACGTATTCACTGGACTCCGGTGGACGAGGAATATTGCCGCTTATGAAACAGAAGAAACAGGAGAATGATCCGTTAAGGCTGCTTAACCCTGGCAAGATCGATTAGAAGAAGCTCTCTTGAAAGAAAGGACGTGCTTAAACAATGGCAATGAATCAGCCGAAGCTTGCTTATGAAAAAAAGGGTCAGAAAGAGGACAGTAATACGCCTTCTGCCTCAGCTGTCCAAACCCCGAAAGCTGCGAAGAACAATAATTTCATGCAAAAATTTCTTCCTCCCGCCATCGCCTTCATCGTTGTAGTCGGCCTATGGGAGATCGTAACGAGATTGCTCGGATACGCTCCCTATTTGCTTCCTAAGCCATCGGACATCGTATTATCGGCCGTAGAGAATTGGAGCAACCTGATGACATCGGTCATGACGACGGTATATGAATCGGTGTTTGGATTCTTGCTCAGCATCGTTATCGGGGTATCCGGCGCCATACTGCTTGCCAGTTCCAAAATCATCGAAAAAGCAGTCTATCCCTATGCTATCGTGCTGCAAACGATTCCGGTTGTCGCGATCGCCCCGATTATCGTCATCTGGTTTGGTGCCGGCGTGAATTCGATTGTCATCATTGCCTTCCTGATTGGCTTCTTCCCGATGATATCCAACACCTTGATTGGTCTTAATTCTACCGATGGCAACATGCAGAACCTGTTCAAGCTCTACAATGCTTCACGCTGGCAGATCATGTGGAGACTGCGTCTGCCTGCCGCAATGCCTTATATTATTGCAGGACTGAAAATATCCTGTACCCTGTCTGTCGTAGGGGCTATTGTCGGTGAATACATTGCTGGCATTGGCGGCGGAGAAGGTGGTCTTGGTTATGCCATTACAGTTGCTTCTTCAAGACTCCAGACACCTTATTTGTTCGCCTGCGGACTGTGCGCTTCCATTCTGGGGATTACCTTCTATCTGCTCGTAAGTGCCTTCTCCAAGTGGGCGCTCAGCTCTTGGCATGAGTCTGAAATGAAATCCGAGAACTAAGATGAGATTTCTGAAATCAAAATATTCTGAAATCAAAATATAAGGGGGATTCAAGAGAATGAACAATTCATGGAAGAAGAAAATGTCAGGTCTCACAGTAACGATGGCACTCGCCCTTATATTTTCAGCATGCAGCAGCTCAGGCTCTGGCGGCAGTACAACCGAAGGAAGCGCCAGCGCTAGTGAAGAAGGCGACAAGGAGCCGGTAAAAATCACCCAGGTGACGAACTGGTTTGCACAGCCTGAGCATGGAGGGCAGTATACCGCTCTAGCGCAAGGCTACTACGAGGAAGCCGGTATCGATATGACCATCGAGCCTGGTGGACCTCAGGTATCCTCTATGCAGATCGTAGCTTCCGGCAAAGCCCAGTTCGGTATGGGGCAAGCGGATGAAGTGCTCACTGCCAGAGACAACGGAATTCCGGTTGTAGCCATTGCAGCCATCTTCCAAAAGAGCCCGCAGGCGATGCTGTTCCATGCAGATGCGGATATTCAGGATTTTGAGGATTTAGACGGACGTAACGTATATATTGCACCAGGGTCTGGCTATTGGGATTTTATTAAGAAGAAATATGATCTGACAGAAGTGAAGGACCAAACCTATACAGGGCAATTCGTTAACTTCATTGAGGATAAGGATGCGGTCACACAGTCCTATGTCACATCAGAGCCCTATACACTCGAGCAGCAAGGGATTGAGACCCGTTATTTACTGACTTATGATGCAGGATTTCAGCCTTATTCCAATGTGCTGTTTACTACAGAAGAGTTCCTTGAGAAGAATCCTGAGGTTGTAAAATCGTTCCTTGCCGCCTCTATCAAAGGCTGGAATTATTACAAGGACAATTACGAAGAGATGAACGAGTTTCTGAAGGAAAGAAATCCGGATCTCACGCTGGAAGGGATGAAGTATGGAGCGGAGCAGGAATTTGAGCTGATTTTTACAGACGAGACGGAATCGAACGGGCTGCTCAGCATGACAGAAGAACGTTGGACGAAGCTTCAGGAGGATATGTACAGTCTTGGATTACTGAAATCCAAAGAGGATATAGGAAATGTCTTCACGACCGAATATCTTCCCGGTCCCAGCGAATAATGGATTGACAGCTTATTAAGAGCTGCAGCCTCCTGGCTTATCGGACGCCGGCCTATTGGGCAGCTGACGCATAAGCTGCAGGGGGTTTTTTTAATGAGAGTGATATGCACGATTAGGTCTGTCCTTAGATAGGAGGAGCGAAGCATGACAGGAACACTGCGTTTTATCAATGCCTCACTGCACGAACTTAAGAGCCGGGGCAAGCTCTATGATATTCGGATTCGTGATGGGAAATTTGAATCTGTTCAGGAGCAGACCTCAGGCGAGGAAAGGGTTCAGGCTGCGGACATTGCGTCATTTGCGCTTCCCATGAGGAGGGATATGAGCAATGAGCAGAAGGTGTTTGATCTCAAGGGACGAATGATGCTTCCTGGCTTAGTGGATATACATATGCATCTGGATAAAGCCTTCAGCCTGCCCCAGGTAGGTAATCAAACGGGGACACTGCTTGAAGCCATTCAAAATTACAGCCGTGCAGCGTCATCCTTCTCGAAGGAAACAATTCGTGCACGGATCGTAAGGACTGCTCTGCAGGCGGTATCTTATGGATCGACCAGGCTGAGATCCCACCTTGATTTTAATGTGAATGCAGGGGAAGATGTTGCAATTCGTACAGTGGAAGCTGCACTGGAAGCTAGAGCGTTACTGAGCGGTGTGGTGGATCTGGAGCTGTATCCCATGGTTCCTTATCGCGATCTTGGAAGAAGGGGCATGGAGCTGATTGAGGAGTCGCTCAGAATGGGACTTGACGGCATTGGTGGTGCGCCGCATTTATCCCATCACCCCGATGCAGATATTGAGGGTATATTTGAGCTGGCGGTACGTCTTGGAGTGCCTATTGATCTGCACTGCGATGAGACGGACAATCCCGAGATGAAGACAGTACTTAAAGTAGCTCAGGAATCACTGAAATATGATTATCATGGAAAGGTCACTGCCGGACATTTATGCTCTCTGTCTTCCATGCCCCCAGCTGAGGCTGAAGAGCTGATCGCGATGATGTCACTCGCTGGAGTTCATGCGGTTACTCTTCCGGCGGCCAATCTGTATCTTCAAGGCAGAGCAGACCTGGGTCCTGTAAGACGCGGAGTGACCCGGGTCCGTGAGCTGATGGATGGGGGAGTTGCTCTCGCCGCGGCATCAGACAATATCCACGATCCATTCCATCCCTTCGGGAGAGGAGATCTGCTGCAAATTGCGCAGCTTACAGGCTATGCTGCCCATTATGGAAGTCCCGAGGACATGGTGCAGCTTCTCGATATGGTAACGGTGAAGCCTGCCATCATCGCCGGCTTGGAGAATTACGGTATTCGCAGGGGGGGAGCAGCCGACTTCGTTATTGTGGATGCGAGGAATCCGGAGGAAGTGTTCACACGCCTGCCGGCCGGCCGCTGGGTCGCCAAAGCAGGAGGATGGGTCAGTGTGACAAGGGCAGCAAGCCAATATGGGGATGAACGAATTCAAAGGTTGTGGGAGGCGTCCGTGTTAGAAACAGAAGGAATCGGGGGGACAGCGGTATGGAAGTGACGACATTAAAAAATGTAATGACACAGGAAGGCCGTCATGTGGATGTATTCCTTGCATCAGGGCACATTCATTCCATTGAGCCATCTGACAGCAGTAAGGCTTGGAAAGACGATCAGGAAGTAGAACATACCATTGATGGGCAAGGGGGACTCCTGCTCCCAGCGTTTGTAGAATCTCATATTCATTTGGATACCGTGCTCACTGCAGGTGATCCGGACTGGAACCGAAGCGGCACGTTGCTGGAAGGGATCCGGCTATGGGGTGAACGCAAGAAGCGGCTCACCCCGGAAGATGTGCGGCAGCGGGCGAACGAAGTCATACGTCTTCTGGTCGGACATGGAGTACTCTATATTCGGACCCACGCAGATATTTCCGATCCCCGGATGACAGCGTTAAAGACACTTCTTGCATTGAAGGAGGAGTGGGCGTCTGTTGTCCAGCTTCAGGTGATCGCTTTTCCTCAGGACGGTATCGTCGCCTGTCCTGGGAATGCAGAGCGGATGGAGGAGGCGCTGCGGCTCGGTGCTGATGGTGTAGGGGCGATCCCGCATGGAGAACGGACCCGGGAGGATGGGGTAGAGTCACTTGAGATTTGCTTCGAGCTTGCGAAGAAGTACGGTGCATTCGTTCACGTCTTCTGTGATGAAACAGATGACGAGCAGTCCCGCTTCCTGGAGTGCACAGCAGCGCTTGCCATTAAGCATGAGCTGTACGGGAAAGTAACTGCCAGTCATTGCAGTGCTACCGCTTATTATAATGAGCCGTATTTCCAGAAGCTGCTGGGACTTGTCAAAGCCTCGCGCATCCATATTATTGCCTGCCCGCTGATTAACAGCTCGATGCAGGGACGATTCGATGCGTATCCAAGAGGCAGGGGGATCGCGCGGATCCGGGATATGTCGAGAGCCGGCATTCCGGTTGCCATTGCCCACGATGACATGCTGACACCTTTCTATCCCTACGGAGACGGCAATCTGCTGCAGGCGGTTCATATGGCGGCCCATTTGGAGCATATGACCGGAAGAGATGATGCTGGCTTGCTGCTAGATATGGTCACGAAGCATGGAGCCGGCGTTCTCGGTCTGGAGGACCATTACGGAATCGCTCCTGGACATCCGGCTAATCTGGTTGTTCTTCCCGCCCAGCAGGCCGCGGATGCCATTCGGCTTCGTCCGAAGCCGCTGTATGTTATTCGCCAAGGCAGAGTTATTGCTCATACCCCTCCCGTGAAGACCGAATTCTCCTTCGCTCCCTCCTATTTACAGGTCTACTAGAACTTCGATACTATGGCAAGCGGCGTCCTATTGCATATTGGCTGGGACGTCTTTTTTTGTGATGTGTATAAGCCTTTTTTTGTGGAGCAGGTATCATTAGCCGACAACCTTTGTAGGATGGTGTCATATACTATTGTGTAAGCGTTTTCTGATTTTACAATATCAGCTCTGCTCATTTCTTTCTCGTTTGGGCGGTTATAGTTTCTCTATGAAAGTGGCATAAATGATAGTAATGACGATAGAGTCATTACTCTGTAGTTTATATATTTGAGGATTTGGTTTATTAAATCCTCAACAACTTTGAATCGATCACCGTGTGCAGGGAGAAGCAGGCGAGTCTAAGAGTCATAACGCACAAACGGGTAAGACTGCAGGGTCCGTACATTATTACAATCACGGGCGGTGAGCTTGATGCAGGATTTGAATAACGTTTATTATGACAAACATGATCTCGGGTTGATTTATACACGTGAGAGCAGCGCTTTTAAGATTTGGGCTCCTACAGCGTGCAAGGTTGAAGTGGTTCTCTATGAAGATGCGGGTCAGTATGATGCTAACGGCTTGGTTATGAATCATGAGGGTGGAATGGCTTATGTCATGAATCAGATGCAGGCAGGTACATGGGGGCTTACACTTCAGGGAGATTGGGAAGGGAAATTCTATATGTACAAGGTCAGTTTCTCAGACGGACAGGTACATTATGCAGTAGACCCTTATGCAAAAGCAGTTGCTGCTGGAGGCGCGCGCACAGCAATCATTGATATGAGCAAGACCGATCCGGACGATTGGGAGGATGATGTGCGTCCCCCGCTGATCAAGTCAACGGATTCCATCATTTATGAGCTTCATGTCCGGGATTTCTCGATGGACGAGGAATCACCTTTTCAGAAGAAAGGGCTTTACAGTGCTTTTTCGGAAGAGGGCTTAACCGATCGAGAGGGACATCGTATTGGAATAGACCATTTGAAGGAGCTTGGGGTAACCCATGTCCACCTGCTTCCGGTGTTTGACTTCAAGACGGTTAATGAATTAACCGTGCATGATGCAGAGGCAGCAGATAACAAATACAACTGGGGCTATGATCCGCAGAACTTCAATGTACCCGAGGGCTCCTATTCGAGTGATCCTTCCAATCCATATACAAGAATTCGAGAGTTCAAGGAAATGATTCGTGCCCTGCATCGCTGCGGCATTCGGGTCATTATGGACGTCGTATACAACCACACCTATGGCGTGGACGATGGACCTTTTGACGGCATTGTACCGGGGTATTATTACCGTAGAAATGGTCACGGATTTCTGTCCAATGGTTCAGGTGTAGGAAATGAGCTGGCAACAGAAAGACCGATGGTTCGAAAATATATTAAGGACTCTGTTCGATATTGGACGGAGGAGTATCACATTGACGGCTTCCGCTTTGATCTCATGGGGCTTATCGATACACAGACGATGACGGAAGTTACGGCAATGCTCAGACAGGAGCTGGATTCTTCGATCCTGGTATACGGCGAGCCTTGGACTGGCGGCGATTCACCGCTTCCGGACAAGACGCTTAAGGGAGTACAGCGAGGCAAAGGCTTTGCGGTATTTAACGACCATTATCGTGCGGCGGTCAAGGGTGACAGCGATGGTGCTGGAAGCGGATTTGCGACAGGCTGGTGGGGAGTGGAAGGTGCGGTGCTGGCTGGAGTGCAGGGAGCGATACATGACTTTGCGTATTCACCGGCGGAGACGATCAATTATGTGACAGCTCACGATAACCTGAATCTCTGGGACAAAATTGTCACATCCCAAGGCATCAGAGATCTGCTAGCCTTTCCTGAATGGAGGGATGGCCGTCCAACGAGCGGAATCAGTGCTGCAGAGGCCGTCAAGCATGCGGATCCTTATCGTCATGTAGATCCAATGAACTTGTTAGACAACGATACGGTAAGACGTTCCCTGCTTGCGAATGGTGTAATTCTCACTTCACAAGGGATTCCTTTTATTCATGCAGGGGATGAACTGCTCCGCTCCAAATTTGGAGACCATAACAGTTATCGGAGCGGAGATGCAGTGAATGCGCTGAGGTGGAGTAATAAGGCGAGGTTCCGTCCCGTATTTGATTATTATAAGGGGCTCATTGCGCTTCGGAAAAAGCATGCTGCCTTTCGTTTGGAGCATCGGGATCAGGTCGAGCAGTATTTGAAAGTGCTTGAGTGCGGTAATGGGGTTCTGGCCTATATGCTGGAAGGCTATCGAGCAGGCGATGCATGGAACCGGATCATTGTTATCTATAATGGGAAAGAGCAGGACGAAATTATAGCCGTACCACAGGATACTTCCTGGAACATCGTTGTCAGTGATCGTGCAGCCGGTGAGAAGGTGCTGGCGCAAGTGACTTCGCAGGTTGTCGTCCCAAGGCTGTCCATGATGGTGCTCTATGATCGAATGAGCGGGATCGAAGTGCCTGTGCTGTCTTCCATTGAAATTATGACCAATAGAAGAGCGGTGGCAGCAGGAGAACATTTTCAATTCGAAGCGGTTTATCGAGATCAGCACGGCAAGCGAATGGACGGAATTACAGCGGTCTGGCGCTCCTCGGATGAACGAGTAATCCGGGTAAGACAGACGGGCAAAGCGAGCAGTCTCATGAATGGACAATGCTTCATCACTGCAGCTCATGGAGAAATATCCGGGGCGGTTCAGATGTGGGTCGATGATCTATATCCTGCCCGCATTGAAATCGCTGTCGACAAATCCATCTATGCCACTCAGACGTATCGTCCTCATGTAACGGTCTGGAACCAATATGAAGAAGTGATGGCAGGTGCTCCTTATACGCTGGAGACAACGACACCCCGAGTGATTGCGCTGGATAATGGCAAAGTCAAAGCCATACGACCCGGCACAGCAGTGGTGGCTGCAACTGCAGGTGAGGTCAGGGCAGAGCATCATTTTCAAGTTCAGCCGTATTATGTGCGCACGGTGGAAATAGAATATTCCCGGCCAGATGGACATTACGAAGGCTGGAACGTCTGGGTATGGGGCACGGGTATCCACGACGGCAAAATCCCTTTACATGCTGAAGGTGGTCATTCTGTGAAGGCAAGGATTAGAGTGGCACCCGGCATTAAACGGATCGGGTATATCATTCGGTTGAATGAGTGGGAGAAGCGCGAAGGGGATCGTGATTACTTCATAGATATCCCGCCTTCTCCTGCGAACGAACGAATCAAGGTTCATGTACACAGCGGGACAAGAGAAGTGGTCGTTGCCGTCGGTGGTCAGAAGATACGCTTGCATGGACTTAGCAGTGCATGATGATGGGAATAGAAATGCTGGATTTAATAAGTCGTTATTGTGGGAAAAATAGTGGCGTTTATGTAATGACACGTGAAGTTCAGGCTGTCGAGAGAGACTCGGCAGCTATTTTTATTTCTTTTTATGAGCAAATCGAGATTCAATCCCGTTCATAGGGGGTAGTTATACATATGGCCCTGATTCTATTTTGTTATTTGTTATTGGGGGCAAATTCGAACCATGGACTTGTAAGGAGGATGTTTAGATATGAAATCCAACGGAGAAACGGTCCAACTAATTGCCGAGCAAAGGACACAGAAAAAAGGTTCAGGTTTACGAAATCTAAGACAGAGCGGGCGCGTTCCGGCTGTTGTATACGGACAGCAATTTGACAGCATTCCGATTCATGTGGATGCGAAGGAATTCTCCCGCGTATCCCATACGGGACGCTCCGAGCTGTTCGAGCTGAAATTGGACGGCAAAACGGTGCCGGTGCTGATCAAGGATATGCAGAAACAAAACGATCGACTGCTTCATGTTGACTTTATAAAAATTGCCAAAAATAAACCAATTCAGGTCTCGATCTCAATCGATTTCCAAGGTACAGCGGTGGGCTCCAAGGCAGGCGGCGTATTCCAGACGCTGTTGACAGAGCTCGAAGTCGAAGGATTGCCAAATGATCTTCCAGCTGTCATTGAAGTGGATATCTCCAAGCTGGAGGTAGGGGACAAGCTGGCTGCATCCGAAATTGGGTTGCCGAAGGGCGTGTCGCTCGTTACACCTGAAGATACACTCGTTGCTTCTGTAGGGGTATTGCGTGCAGCGGATACGGATACAGGCGAGGCAGCTGAATCTAGCGCTGACGAAGAGGTAGCGGCTTCCGAAGAAAAATAATGATAAGTTGAATAAAATATAGAGTAAGCTCGAGGACTCTGCGCATTTGAATGCGCAGGGTCCTTTTTGCCGTCTGCAAGCTAAAAAAACTTGCGATATACTATTCTCAATTAATAGTCTTTATTATGTTGTTTATTTACCAAGGCGATATTTAAACGAGTTAGTGGAGTGATTGAATTATGCGAAAGAAGAAAGTGAATATCGGAGATGTATTTGTAATCCAATTTGGTATTTATTGAGGATGGGTATTGGACTATATTGGGAAATGCTGAACTACCTGTTGATTTAGCTTTACCTGAGTATTATATACGAGAGGGCCTTGATGATTCCGAACTAGTTACTGCAGAAGAAGATTATGTCCGTATTGCTACAGAAGAAGATCTGAAAAAATACACGAGAAATGCAACGTATACTCCTGGCGTTCTTGAAGATATTCTGAATGCTATTGTCGATGGAGAAGACTGGAAAGAGGAGTATGGGGATGTAGTATACAAACCATAAATGATTTTCTATTCTGAAAATCACTAGATCAAATTTTTTACTGTTCCGTTTGATTTCCAAACCAAACAACCTTAGTCCATATGAAATGCGGACTCAGGTTGTTTTAATTTGCTTATTATTATCGCTAAAAGTACTTCTGATGACTCCGATCATCCTTAATGATCTCAACGGCTTCACGGAAGCGCTGGGAATGTACGACCTCCCGCTCTCTGAGGTACTTGAGACCGTCCTGCAGGTCCACATCATCGGTCATGTCAATGAGCCACTGATAGGTCGCCCGCGCCTTCTCCTCAGCAGCAATATCCTCATACAGATCAGCAATCGGATCACCCTTGGCCTGAATATAGGTAGCCGTCCACGGCACGCCGGAGGCATTCTGGTAGAACAAGGCATGATCGTGATTCACGAAGTGATCTCCAAGTCCAGCCGCCTTCATCTGTTCTGGTGTCGCATCCTTCGTTAGCTTGTAAACCATAGTGGCAATCATCTCTAGGTGGGCAAACTCTTCAGTTCCGATATCCGTCAGCAGTCCGATGACTTTGTCGGGAATGGTGTACCGCTGATTCAAGTAACGCAGCGCTGCAGCCAGTTCTCCGTCAGCACCTCCGTATTGCTCAAGCAGAAATTTGGCCATCATGGGATCGCATTTGCTTACGCGAACGGGATATTGCAGTTTTTTATCGTATACCCACATGGTATGAATTTGCCTCCTTTACGTTAGACTTGCCATGGCCAAGGGGATTTGGCCCATTGCCAGGAAGACTGCTGTGCTCCGCTTTGACCGTATTGAAGCAGGGGACCGTACAGCGCCTCAAACTGATCGGCCAGCTCTCTTCTCGTTTTGGCATACAGATTGAACTGCTCAAGTGCAGCAGGGTCATCGGGGTGCGTATCCAAATACAAAGTCAACTCGACAAGCACAAAATCCAGCGCCTGCAGCTCGTGCAGCAATTTGTAATAGTTCTCGTCAACCGTATGGTTCACATCTACTCGCCCCTTTCTTATCAGGTTGTTGCTCGGGTCCAGTGCAAGAGTTGCTCTAGTTACTTGCTCTTTGGCGGATCATACGGGCTATATAGTGCTTTCCACAACGTACCGTATTTCAACGCGTCAAATGCACTGAACTGGGGCAGGTTAGGCGGCTGAAATCCTAGATATAGATTGGGCGGTGTGCTGTAGTATTTCACACGAATCGGGGGGCACGGATCAAACGGACCAACAAAGGGCTCATACGATTTAAACTGTGAGTGGGAAGAATTCATGAAGCTTGATCAACACCTTTCTCTAAAGTAGAGAGCAATGGAATCTGTAAGATGTATATGCCAGTCAGTTTTGTCCACATACGTATAATAAAAAGGAATGAACTATTTGCGTATTTGCGAAAGTTTAACATGGTAATACGATAAAATATGAAATACAAATTCCGTATCTGTTATATAATATCAGGTCTTAAGGTCCGTATTTTCGATTTATATTTTTATAAAATAGTTCAAAAGTTTTGTTTTTTCTGTAAAAAAACCTAAAACGGTTACCGATAAACTTATCATTGACTACTACGAGCAAAGGAGGTATTTACGTGCATAAAAAAGTTTATGCCGCAATAACAGATATGAAGAACCATCGGTACTCCTCTAAATTACGAGTAGGAGAGCCTGTTTTTCTAATTAAAGATCCAGATAACTTGTCCGACTCTGAAGCGATTCGCGTTGTTCTGCCTCCTCATGGACAAATCGGTTATATAGCAAATAGTCCGGAGATCGTACCTAGAGGCTGCTGCAGCGCAGGAAGAATTTACGATACCTTCAAACAGCAGACACTGGGTATAGTACAGTTTATTTTTCAAGATATGGCGATTATCGAGCTTAGAGAAGTGACCTCTATGCCAGGGGCGGAAGAGAAGGAAGTCTTCATTATGTATCGAACATCCGAAAGGATCTAGAGATTGAAGCCTTATCCTTCGTTGCCCGTTAAGTGCTGGTAGGTGGTTTCCAGCCGCGAAGCTGTTGCTTGCCAGGTATAATGGAGCAGTGCTTTCTCTCTCCCGTTTGCTCCCATGGACTGAGCCAGCTCAGGGTGCTTAGCAAGCCTAGCAAGCCGATTAGCAAAGCCAAGCGGATTCTTATAATGTGTAACTAAAAATCCGTCATGACCATCTTCGATGATTTCACGGATCCCTCCATTTTTGGAAGCAATGACGGGGATACCGGAAGCCAGCGCCTCTACGTTAACCAGTCCAAACGCTTCATGCTTCTGAGAAGGGCATACAATGCAGTCTGCAAGCGGGTACAGCTGGTGGATTTGTTCATGCTGAATTTCACCTAGAAAAAGGAGCTCAATTCGTAGTGCTTTGGCAAGCTGTTTAAGTCGCGCAGGATAGGCTGCGTTCTTGCTCTTGCCGGCAATGATGAGCCGGGTCCTGATGGAAGGCTGTATTCGATAGAGGGCCCGCAGGATAACCGGAATTCCTTTTTGAGGGATGACTCTGCCAACAAACAGTACATTAAAACGATCTCGGGATATACCGTAGCGCTTCATATGAACTTGTTTTTCTTCCATAGTTAGAGGCTTGAAGCGATGAATATCGACGCCCAAAGGTATCGTTATGATGCGATCGGAGGATAGAGAGAATCGGCTTATAATCCGTCTTTTCAAAGAGCGGCTGTTTGCGATAATAAGATCGGCTTTTTGTAGAAGGGAAGAGATCGAAGCGGACTTTGGGATAAAGGTCATGGAGTGGAGAAAGAGAGCTACGGGTTTATCCGGAAAAGCCAGTTTAATCTTTGCCATGCAGCGGGGACGGTTATCTACTTGAATGAGATCCACATGATCCAGCGTTTGGATGCACTTAATTACCTCTGCTGCATAATCCTTTCTACTGAGAGCGGGTACTCTTTTGATGACGAGATGATCATTCATAGATGTCTCAAGAGGAAGCTGCGGTGTTAATTTGCTAATTATCGTAATTTGATGGTGTACCGAGAGCTCCCTGGCGATGGCGAGCATGCAGATTTCTACAGAACCGCTTCCCGGCAGGGGGAATTGCTCAGGGCTAACCATCACGATATGCATGTATATTTGCTCCTTTCCGTTTGTCATCTCTATAAAAACGAGTCGAAGAGATATGGCTCAATCCTGAGTTATATATATGCTGCCAGGCAATGAGGAGTTAGTAAATCGGGCAGACATCAGAGCGAATTCCAAGGGACAGTAAGAAAACCGTACCCCTCATAACTCATAGGGAGCACGGTTCTTTCGTGTGTGAATTGTTTCTTATTTAAAAGGAGATTCGGTATAATACCGCACCATGGGCGGGAACTTCCGCTTTAATGACTCCGGTCTCAGAACGTGTCCCACTTCCACTCCACAGATCCACAAGCTCTACATCCTGACCCTGAATACCCAACGCGTTGAGACTAACGACGATTTCATTCGCCGTTTCCCCGATGTTAAACAATGCAGCATAAACGATATTGTCACCTTCCTGCCCGGACCATACGATGCTATGCTCTGAACGGCTAATCTGTTTAGCATCATGACTGTGCTGGTGCATATGAAGTACTTCTTGATTCGTGATCAGGGATAATGTCCAGTCATCGTTGTCGCGCAGTTCCCCGCCAAACATAAGCGGTGAGCGGAAGATAGACCATAAGGTCATCATCGTAATCTGCTCGTCTTTGGTAAATCGGGTCCATCGGTCACTTCCTCCGCCATCCACTGAGCGAATTCCGATATGACCGAGCGGCAGCATATCACAATCCGGCCAGTTGCCGGGAGCAGGACGGCCTTCCCAGGCCTTGCAGCGATCAAACATATCCAGCAGCAGGCTCCAGTGATCCCAGAAATCATCGGTCATTCGCCACATGTTGGCGTACTGCTCAAGATATTCGGCATGCTCTACTTTAGCAGGACCCGGTGAGAGACTAAGTACAATATCCCGACCGCAATGCTCAATCGCATCATGAATCAGCTGGATCTCCGGGAGGTGAGGTTCATACAGGCGAGAGGCTGCGATATCGTCGACTTTAACAAAATCAACGCCCCATTCTGCATACAGTTCAAACAGTGAGCGATAATAGGCGGCTGCGCCTTCCTGCGAGGCATCGACACCGTACATATCCGTATTCCAGGGACAGATAGAGTTCGGATGCGCGATCTCTCTTGCATTCTGCTCGGAGCCCTTGATCTTCGTTGCCGCGTGAGCAGCTTGTCTGGGAATTCCCCGCATGATATGAATTCCGAATTTGAGTCCAAGGCTGTGCACATAGTCTGCGAGCGGTTTGAAGCCAGCTCCGCCCTGTGCAGAAGGGAAGCGATTGACGGCCGGCATCAGACGTGAATATTCATCCATTTCAAGCGGGACAAATTTCCGGTAGATGGATGAATTGGCATGCGGCTCATACCACTGTATATCGACAACAACGTATTCCCAGCCATAAGGCTTTAAGTGCTTGGCCATATATTCCGCATTGCCTCTGATCTCGGCTTCTGTGACTGCTGCTCCGTAACAATCCCAGCTGTTCCAGCCCATAGGCGGTGTCTTGGCATAATCTCGATGTGACATATTGATCTTCTCCTTTGCCTCTCTCATGTATTGAAATCTAAATAATAAAAAATAGCTCTTATTCAATATTGTAGAAGGCAGGGAGTACAGAAATCTATAATAATAAAACGTGTTTAATAGTAAAATATTGCTCTAATCAAAGAAGAGGCGGTCATAATTTAACCGGTGGTCTCGTTCACGGAACGATCCTGGGGTTTGTCCCGTTTTGTGATGAAAGACTCGAATGAAATAGCTGCTGCTCGAAAAACCGACTGCTTCAGCGACCTGTGCAACACTCAAATCAGGTCTTCTGAGCAGTTCCACGGCCCTTTCGAGTCTGACTTTGTTTAGATATTCATTTGGAGTCATACCCACCGTACGAGAGAAGAGTCTGAGCAAGTGATACTTGGAGATGTGGAGCTCACTTGCAAGCTGATCCAGGCTGATCATCTGGTCGTAATTGGACTCGAGATAATCTACAGCAAGCCGGATGCTGTCCGGCCAGCCGTCACGATGCTTGTGCTCATGACTCGCATATCTGCTGAGCTCGAGTATAAATTGATACACCAGTGAGGATGCATGGTAAGGATCTGTAATTCGTCCAGCTCTTGCTTCTGTATATATTTCACGCAGCAGCTTTACCGGACGGCTTACCGGAGGAAGCGAGGGGACGCTGCCGAGCTTTTGCTTTATTTCTTCCCAGAACGGGGCAATCAAGGCAGGACGGATTAACATGAAATAAAATTCCCACGGTTCATTTCCTTCACTCCAATAATACTCGTGAGTACCCGGAATATCCGCTAGAAAAGCACTGCCAGAAGTCATTTCGAAGGCTTGTTCATTTAATCTGAACATACCTTGGCCTTTAGTGGTGTATTGGATTAGAAATAACGGGCCGTCCGTACGCTCCAGCCCATTCCAGTAGTAATCGGCATGGTTGATCTTGTCGTAGCCAACCGCATAGAGGTAGCAGAAAGGATGCTGTAGAGCTTCTGTGAAGCGGAACCCATAGATGCCATAAGGTTTATCTGTTTTCATCAGGTGCCTCCATTGTCATGGAAATACCCCTGCTGTCTTTAATGTGCAGGGGTGAACATACATGATCCTATTTTAAGGGAATGGAAGAAGAAAACAAATGGGACTGAAGCGAATTGCTCTTTACCTCTTTAATTTGTATCTGTTTCTAGCTTCCCTTCCTCTTTAAGCTCCTTAAGTGCCTGTTCAATATATTTGTTCTCAAGGACTAAGGAAGTGTCGAGCTGTTTGTCGATCGCATTAATGGAATAGAGGAAGTCTGCCTGCTCCTGATGTGCGGCTGCAAATTCAGGTGTAATTGGGGACAGGAGAGAGGTGTTGTTATTCATAATTTTCACGAGCATGTCTGCGTCTACGTTTTTTGTTTGTCCAAAATGGGCGGCAACCTCCTGGGTATGACTTTCATAATACTGCCTTAGCTGTTCGTAGGTCTTGAGGAAAGTCACGGTCAGCTCCGGATGAGTCTCGATGAAGCCGGTGCGTGCGATGAGAAAACCGGGTGCTAATAGGTTTAATTGTTCACCGTCAACAAGAACCTGCGCGCCTGTCTGCGTGGTAGCTGTAGTCACATAAGGCTCCCAGACAGACCATGCGTCCACTGCTTTGGAGTCGAGGGCAGGCCTCGCTTCATCCGGCTGAAGCTGGATCAGCTCGATGTCATCTCCAGTGAGTCCCACGGTATTAATGACCTGGAACAGAAAATTGTAGGCACTGCTGCCTTTGGCTACGGCAATTTTCTTGCCTTTCAAATCCTCGATGCGCTGGATATTACTGCCCTCAGGCACGAGAATGGCATTTCCTTTCTTACCGTCACCGGTGACAGCTATCGCTTTAAAGTCAATCCCACCGGTCTGACCTGCAATGACAGGCGTACCGCCTGTACTGCCAAAATCCAGTCTGCCTGATGCGAGTGCTTCAAAATGGGGTGGGCCGCTCGCGAACTCATGCCATTTGACCTCGGCACCCACCTGTTCAAATGCTTTTTCAAAAGCCTTCGTGTCTCTTGCATAGGAGAAAATGCCGGTGGCTCCTTGAACTCCAATATTGATGACAACCTTATCTCCGGGGCTGACGGCTCCTGCCACATCGCCAGTGCTGCCGCCCTGATTGGCACAACCACTCAACATGAGCAGGACCATGAGCGCTGCCAGTAAAATGGTGATACTGTGTCGTTTTTTCTTTAATTGTTCAGACATCGTTATCGAGCTCCTCTCATTTATCCATTGAAGCTGTCCCGCCAGCGAAGCAGCCTTCTTTCTAAGTACCGGACGAAGGAGTCCGTAATTTTTCCTACTGCCGCAAAGATGATAATGCCGACAAACACCACAGACGTCTGTGTGAATTGACGTGCATCCTGTATCATGTATCCGATTCCCTCACTTGAGCCCATCAGTTCAGCCACAACAAGTCCCAGCCAAGCAACGCCGAGAGATAAACGAAGCCCTAGCAGGATGTTAGGCAGTGCAGCGGGCAACACGAGCCGGATCAACTGCTTGAAATGACTGAACTCAAGCACCTTCGCAACCTCAAACAGCTTAAGATCGACTCCGCGAATACCTAGAAAGGTATTTACATACATCGGGAAAAAGGCGCCTTTGGCAATAAGCAATATTTTGGAGGTCTCCCCAAAACCGAACCATAGAATAAATAACGGAGTGAGTGCCAAATGGGGGATCATGCGCAGCATTTGAAAGGTGGGGTCTAAGGTCTGCTCGAACCGGCGCAGGAAACCGACAAGGGTCCCGAATAAGAGACCTAGCCCAGCACCCAACAGAAAACCGCTTGCTGCTCTAGCGATACTGATTTGCATGTGACCAAACAGCTCGCCCGAGATGATCAGGTCTCTGAAGGATAAGGCAATTTGCAGCGGGGTAGGGAGCATGGTGCTTGAGATCCAACCTAAGCCCCCTGCGATCTGCCATAGAATCAGAATGGAGCCTGGAACGAGAAAGCCTAACAGAATGGAGCTGAGATGACTTGTTCTTGAAGCTTTAGCCTTAGAGTGCTTATTGCTTGTGGCTGCAGGCTTTATTTTGGTGCCTAAAGACTTTCCTTGCTCAATCATAAGCTGACCTCCTTAGTGGGGTGGATGATGGGACATACAGTGTGTGGGGAAAAATGGGTACAAAAAAGAGGCATCTTCATATATCGAAAATGCCTCCGTTTGTACGGTAGACGGTGAGAACAATGTCAAAACATATAATTCCCATCGAATTGATATGTTATTGAGGTAAATCATACCAATGGATATGGAGCATGTCAATCCTTATTTTCATATGAAATTCATCACTTGCTATACATCGATATGGAATCGGCATGCAAAAAAAGCCCCTGGATCATGATCCAGAGGGGCCGGTTGTGGGTTACAAAGCACTTGCGAGCTTATTCTACTTTGTAGGCACCAGGTATTTGGACGTCTGGATTTACATCGCTCTCATAGTCGACACCATCCATCTCGAATCCAAACAGCTGGAAGAACTCTTGGTTGTATCCCTTCAGGTCTGAAATGTCATAGATGTTGTCACTGTTGACCTCAGACCAGATGCGAAGAACCTCTTCCTGTACATCTTCTTGCAGCTCCCAATCATCGATACGAATACGTCCTGCATCATCAACCAGAGCTGGCTCGCCATGATACAGACGATCTGCAAATAAGCGGTACATCTGTTCAATGGTACCTTCATGCAATCCTTTTTCCTTCATCACCTTGTACAACGCAGATACATACAGAGGAACGATCGGGATTGCCGAGCTGGACTGGGTCACCAGCGCCTTGCTTACAGCAACATAAGCTCGTCCGCCCGTACTGGACAGCTCCTCGTTCAGCTGATGTGCTGTCGCCTCCAGATGATCCTTCGCCTTACCGATGGATCCTTCACGGTAAATAGAACGGGTAATTTCAGAGCCGATATAGGAATAGGCAATAGTCGTGGCATGGTCTGCCAGAACTCCTCCGTCCTTCAGAGCCTTAATCCACAGCTTCCAATCATCACCGCCCATTACCGTTACGGTGTTACGCACTTCTTCCTCAGTTGCAGGCTCAATGGTGACTTCTGTGACTTCACCGGTATGGAAGTTAACCGTTTTGTTCGTGAACGCTTCTCCGATCGGTTTGAGCACAGAGTTAACCATTTCACCGGTAGCAGGGTCCTGGCGTCTTGGCGCAGCTACACTGTATATGACAAGATCAACCTGTCCCAATTGCTCACGAATGACCTCTACTGTTTTTTGTTTTGTTTCATCTGTGAAGGCATCTCCGTTCACGCTGTATGATTTAAGTCCAGCGGCGTTTGCAGCCTGTTCAAATGCAGCGGAGTTGTACCAGCCCGCAGAAGCCGTTCTTTTCTCACTTCCTGCACTTGGACGGTATACTCCGATCGTGTTCGCACCTGCACCAAAGGCAGCAACGATGCGGGAGGACAGGCCGTAGCCTGTAGAAGCACCAAGTACAAGTACGTTCTTCGGTCCACCATTAATTTGCGGCTGAGCCTGTACATATTTAATCTGCTCCTCCACCTGCCGTGCGCATCCTACTGGATGTGCGGTTGTACATATAAAGCCGCGTGTTCTAGGTTTTATAATCATATTCGTAATATTCCTCACTTTCACTTCGTTAGACATATCTTGGCCTGATATCTAGATCAGCCACACCCTATTGTAACAATTTTTCAAGAAAGTAAAACCTTCTTCATCGATTCTTGAACTCAATGTAATTCAGATTTTGATTCGTTTGAATCATCACCTGCTCTGCCATATAGCTGGCTGAGTATTTAAAGTCGGTTTCTGCCCAGTACATAATAACACCTACAAAAGCTGACATGCGGTAGCTGAGCATGATCTCATAGTCTATTGTTCTTGAGGAATCGTCCATCACAATATGCATATCATTCCTCATGGCATCTTTCAGTAGATTGTAGATATCGTATGACAGATCGTTGCTGACAGAGAGAAGGGCTTTGAACTGATCCTTGTGATGCTCAATATGCTCCAATAGACGTAGCGTAGAAGGGTAAATCTTGTCCGCATCAACCCGCTCCATACCTTGATAAGGAGCAAGCAAAGCGATTGAAACCCCTTGCAAAAACTCTCCTTTGATATCTCTAAGCAAATCCTCTTTATCTATATAGTGGTTATAAAATGTTCCACGATTGTAGTCTGCACGGCTGGCAATGTCCATTATCGTGGTAGCCTCATATCCTTTTTCAAGCACCAGCTCGATAAAAGCGACTTTAAGGGCAAGCCGTGTTCGTTTGCTTCTTCTGTCGTTCGTATCTTCCATTTACCTGTAGACTCCTATCCTATTCGTACATAATTAAATCCGTTTCATAACATATTAAAAGGTAGTGTGAGATGGATTACGTTGTTAATTATTATATCGTAAGTCTTCGTGGTTCCCAAATTACGAGAAATTGAACATGTGGAACGTGCGTGTCCAATTTCTAATTGTAAATTTAACAGTTAAATTTTATGTGTCGATTAGATGACAATTTTGTGAATACTGATTATTGTCCTTCTTTTTGGAGAGGTGTACGATAAACAGGAAGTGAGTTACTAACTAAAAGATTCAAGCTTTACAACTGTATGCCATCCTTCGTGGATGCTGCAGCTATTATTTCATAGAAAAGGAAGCGAATATACAATGAGTCAATCACAAGCAAAAACAGCCATTGTTACAGGAGCAGCAGGCGGTATTGGTAAAGAACTGGTACGTCGTTTGGCAGAGCGCAACATTAACGTAGTTCTCGTTGACCTCAAAGAAGAAGCAATTAAAGCAACGATTGCAGATTTGGGTCTTAACGATTCCAACTCTCTGGCTGTTGCAGCCGATGTGTCCAAAGAAGAAGATGTGCAAAATTATGTGAACAAAGCCGTTGAGAAGTTTGGCACTGTTGACTATTTTGCAAACAATGCGGGTATTGAGGGTCCTACAGCAACAATCGATGAGATGAGTGTACAAGCCCTTGACCTCGTATATAACGTCAATGTTCGTGGGGTATTCCTTGGTCTGAAATATGTCATTCCAGTGATGAAAGAACAAAATTCAGGCGCAATCCTGAATACTTCATCTCTAGCAGGCCTCATGGGAGCTCCAGGTATGTCTCCTTACATTATGTCCAAGCATGCTGTCATTGGTCTTACTCGTGTAGCAGCTAATGAGCTGGCTTCATTCGGAATCCGTGTCAATGCGGTTCTTCCAGGTACGATTGCAACACGTATGATGGAGCAGATCGAAGCAAACTCCGGTGCAGCTGAAGAGTACAAAAAAGCGAACGAAGCTGCTACTCCGATGGGCCGTTACGGCAAGCCGGAAGAAGTGGCAGCGGTAATGAACTTCCTGCTGTCTGATGAAGCTTCCTTCGTTACAGCATCTCTATACACCGTTGACGGCGGTATGGTCGGTCAATAATAAGGCAGAATATTCAAGAGCCTGAACCATTATGGTTTCAGGCTCTTTTTTTGCTGTTCAGGAACAAAATTCTAATTATTATTTCATACATGCTATAACGATGCGGTTTCCATCTGGATCAATTACGGCAAATTCGGATAAATCCTCGAAGTGATTCGGTTCACCTGCCACTTGAAAGCCTTGATCCAGGACGTATTGATAGGAGGCCTCTATGTCGTTTGTTTCGAAGTAGAAGAGCTCTGTAAAATCTTCCTGGCGCAAAGAGCGATGCTGATCCAGAAGCAGTACCGGCCCGCTTGTCATAGGAACGCTGTAAATGGGTCCATCCGTGTTCTTGTCGTCATAAGGCAGACTGAACAGCGCTGTATACCAGCGGACAGCGGACTTCATATCGGTGACATCGACAAAGACACCACCAATTCGGGGAAGGATTGGACTGACACCATCAGCGGGGTTCCATGCGTCTGTCTCAGTGGAATCCGTATTACGGCTTACCATGAGTGTATTTCCATCGGAGTCACTGAAGTTGAAATAAGCCATTGGGCCATGATGATAGGGCTTGGAGTATGTCGCAGCCTGCTGCTCAGCATGTTCGTAAGCCGCATCGATATTGCTGCAGGCGAGCATGAAGCGAGGCTTCATCTCTTCACGCCACTCCGGATTTTTTCGATTCTCGGTGTTGGAGTCCAGAATCAGGTGAGCCTCCGGCAGATCAAACCAATACACAGGTCCCGAGCTCAGACGATCTTCCCTAATTGGAAGGCCCAGCAATTGACTGTACCACTCAGTTGCTCTTCGTACATCTGAAACATGAACAAACAGGCTGGTTATCTGGTTTTCTATCGGTTTAATGACATTTTGCGTGTGTGCCGTGTGATAATTGCTCAAGTAGAATCAACTCCTTATCGAATATGAGAGATGCCGATATGCCTTGAGAATCTGACAGGGAATATTATTCGCCTACTGGATATTAATTCCTGCTCATAACCGCTTGAAATGGTAAAAAAAATCAATTAACAATGCCGATAACGAATCCGTCGTAACCTTTGCTTCCTACAGTTTGAACGGCGCCCTAATCTTATAGAACGTAAAAAAACCGTGCTTATGCACGGCCTGTGAACTTTTTGCTGCGGCTCCATTTGTAGATTTCGCTTCCCAAGTCGACTAGGCTGATGATGGCTATAAGATAGATCAAGTTCTGACTTAGTCCTGACCATAGGCTGGAGACGATCTCATGGCTTTCTTCTCCGGGAATAATAAGGCCCGCGGCTTCCAGTTGACTAATGAATGATGCATTCCAGAACGAAGTATCCTGAAGCATAATCCAGGCGAGGACAAATGAGAGCACACTGAACAATATATGGTAGGCGAGAAGAGAAGTCGTCTTTTTGCGGAGAATCAGTTTAAATATTTCCCCCAAAATGCCTACGGCTCCTAACAGCCAGATGAAAGGTACATACTTCTCAATTCCGGCTGAGCTGATGAACGGAATGGAGAAGAAGCCCTGATCACTAATTCGGTACACAGCAAGTAACTCCACATTTAAGGCAAACAGTGCCGTAAACAAAGTAATGAAAATGATACTGGCAATCGGGTCTGACTTTTTGATCTCTGTACCGTGATCAGGCAAAGCCTGCAGATCTTTCGGATTCCATTCTTTCATCGAATTTTCGTTGTTTGGTGAAGTCGATTTTCTCCGCTGCCTGTATTCAATGAGTGCAAATATGACCGTAACCCATGCGATGGCTTGAGAAATAGAGATGAAAATATCAACGAGGAGATGGGTGAAGTGGTCCAAAATATGGCCAGGCGTCATGATGGCTTCAATTATGGTGAATATACTGAGTGCGATCAACAAAGAAGCAAGAACAACTTTCATGACGGTCATGTAACTAGAATACAACGCTGGACCAATGAGATAGCGTTCGCCCGCGTATCTTGCAGCCATCACCTCCGGATGTCCCAGTTCTTTCAGAACGCTCTCTACCTGTTGGTCTGTAATTTCATCTGATGCAGCGTGTTCCTCCAGCATATCTTCAATCAGTCCATGCAGCTCCTTCGATATGTCTGCTCTAAGTTTCTCGGGCAGTCTCTGTGTGACTGCGTACACATAACGCTCAATAAGTTCCATTTTCTTATCCTCCTTAGGTTTCAATAATGTTCTTCATACTCTCAGTCAGTGACAACCATTCCCGGCATACTCCATCATAGACGTCCTGACCGAACGGAGTAATGGTATAGTACTTCCGGGGACGGGTTTCATTCGTATCCCAGCTGCTCATTAGAAGCTCTTGTTTCTCTAGTCTGCGAAGCAAGGGATATAGTGTGCCGGGATCAACAGACAGCCCTTTGTCCTCGAGCACACTGACGAGCGAATAACCGTATTGCGGTTCTGACAACTGGCTGAGTACGGCGATAATGATGCTTCCTCGTCTAAGTTCGCTTAGTAAATTCTGTATCGTTTCTGTTACATCATTCATTTATCATCAACTCCTGATCACATTATACTGTATGACACACACTATTGTACATAGCAAAATAATATTTATTTTAAATTATTGGCTGAAAGCTAGTCTAATAATCATATTTCTTTAAAAATGTTCACAAGAAGCGGAGAATTGACTTTAACCGACGTAAAACGTTGTATCCATTAGGAACTAAAAAAACCGCGCTTATTCAGCGCGGCTGTCAGGATGTTATACTTATTTATTTGGAAATATCAATAAACCCTTCTCCGAATACGTCACGAACATCGTGAATCGTTACAAAAGCGGAGGGATCCTCGGATTTTACAATTTTCTTCAGCATCGACACTTCCTGCTTGCTGATCACGATATACAGAATTTCCTTCTCCTGACCGGTGTAGTAGCCGTAGCCTCGAAGCACGGATACACCACGGTCCATAATATCGGTCACCTTCGAAGCAATTGCATTATGCTTGGCTGACACGATGGTAACGGCTTTTTTCGGATTGAGCCCTTCAATAATGAAATCCATCGCTTTGGTACCGATATATAGGATTAGGATGGTGAACATGAAATTCTCAATACCGATGACAAAGATGGAGAGTATCGCCACAATAATATCGAAAAAGAGCAGCGCGTAACTAATGTTCCAATCTAGATATTTGTTAGCTAGACGTGCCAGGATCGTTGTCCCGGCCGTGGTCCCGCCAACACGTATAATTAGTCCGATACCGAGGCCAGCGAGCAGTCCGGCAAATATGGCATTCAGTACCGGCTCGTCAGCCGGAATCGACCAGTCCTCAGTCCAGTACAGGAACAAGGAATTAAACGCAACGACAATAATGGTGTAATAGGTTGTCTGCTTGTCGAGCAGCTTGTAGCCGATTACGAGCAGAATGCCGTTGATGACGAAGCCGACCAGGGCAGGCGACCACTGAAACAAATAATAGAGAACGATCGAAATCCCCGTAACGCCGCCTTCTCCGAAATCATTGGGAATGACAAACAAATTGACTGCTAGCGCGAAGATAAATGCTCCTGCAAGCAGCATGACCATATCATACATTCTTTTTTTCATAACAAACCCTCCATGAATCTAATGCATTAAAAAACTTGGAAATGAATTCAATCACACAAAAAAAGCGATTAAAGGAGGAAAAATCCTTTAATCGCTTGATGCAAATCTGTAAGATTGCGCAGCTCTTTTAAGAGATAAATCAGACACCAATCACGTACTGTTGGTCAATTACTATCTTATTATAGGGGGCAGACCCCTGATTTGTAAACATAATTTGTATGGTAAGGATGCATTCAAAATATCTTCATTTAACCAAGTACACTCATAATTAGACGAGTATAAGCTTCAGCACCCGCAGGCTCCAGGTGAACACCATCTTCTCTAAAATATTCGGGATGATCCTTGCTGGCTTCGTGCCAATCGATGATTGTCGTATTCGAATATTTGCTTCCGATCTCGGACAGCATCTTGTTTACGTTCTCCTCCCAATCCTTGGGTACTCTCGTGTTCACGAGAAGGACTTGTTCGGCGGATTGAAGAGAGTCCAGCAGGGAGGTCAGGCTCTTCTCCGAAAAAGCACCATTCGTGCCAAGTCCAATAATGACGGTGCCGGATAGACGATCCTTCGCTTCAAGTGCCGGGAGTAGATCAGCTGCATGGCTCATCTGTCTTCCGATCTCTGCATCCACAGTTATACCCGGAAGCAGCTTCTCCAGGCAGGGAGTTACTCCGACCATTACTGAATCACCAATGGCCGTAATGGAAGCGCCGGACATCGGCTTCACTTGATGATCTGCCGGTGTATCCTTTATATCCTCCGGGGCTGTATCCTTTTCAGCATCATTGTTCCCGTTCTTCTCCGGATCTGAAGCTGTTGCAGCTTCGCCATTGGATTCTCCATCGTTAGGTTCTTTAGCATTGGGCTCTTCAGCATCGGGCTCTCCACCATTGGGTTCTTCAGCACTTGGCTGCTCTCCATCTGTCTGCTCTTCATCCGGAACAGGTTCCTTCTCCTGTTGTTGGTCAGGGGCCGGCCCTGCATTCTCCGGAGAAGGAAATTCAGAGAAGACTCCGTTTGCTTCTTGTTTCTTCGCATCCGATATATTCATCGTCATTCCGATACAAAAGATGCCGATGAACAGAAGTGAGCTGCAATAGACAGCAAGACGTCTTGGTGTAAATACACAGCTTCGACGCTTCGGATGCCGTACATCATGCCACCATACACGAAGAGCGCCTTCACGTATCGGTTGTTCAATGTACTTCCAGGACAGAGAGGCCAGAATGACGCTTGCAGCGACCTGCAGAAAGGTATAAAAAGCTCCGATTCCTTCCGGATTCCCTCCGGGACTCGTCAGAATCAGTACAGGATAATGCCACAAATAGATGCCATAGGATCGAATCCCGATCCAGCGCAGGGGTCCTGCTCCAAGGACTTTGGCAAGCAGGGAAGCCGGGTGCGCCAGAACGGCTACTAGAACAGCTGCTGCAATCGAGAAGAGGAGCATCCCGCCGTTATACAGCCATGACGCGTAGCGGTCAGTGCTCCACATCATATATAGCACGAGCAGCAGCGCACCTATGCCTGTTAGATCCAGACCCAGCTGTGCCACCCTCTGGACTCTGCCAGATAACTTGTAGCTGGGCCACACAATGGCAAGGGCAGCACCGGACAGCAGCCCGAATGCCCGGGTATCTGTTCCGAAATAGACTCGGCTTGGATCCGAACCCGGCTCATGAAGCAGGGCCATGAGAAGCGCCGACAATGCAGCCAGCGTACAAATAAATACAAACATCTGGCCTCGTTTTGGAAACCATTTGAGTCCAACCAGCATAAGAAGCGGCCATAGGAGGTAGAACTGCTCTTCTACGGCCAGGGACCACATATGTCCAAGCGGAGAGGGCGGACCAAACGATTCGAAGTAGGATATATCCTGGAAAATAAATTGCCAATTGCTTATGTATGTAACGGCAGCAACAACGTCATAACGCAAGGAAGCGAGCCGAGAAGTATCAAATAAGGTCATCCACACCACGGTCATAAGGAGCATGATCAGCATCGCGGGCAGAAGTCGCCTGAACCTCCTATACCAGAATTGCTTCAGATCAATTCTCCCATGATGATGCCACTCTATGGCGAGGATGTTCGTAATTAAATAGCCGGATAATACAAAGAAAATGCTGACACCTAGAAATCCACCAGGAGCTTCATCAAGCCCCCAGTGGTAGCACATAACGCCAAACAGCGCCAAGGCTCTGAGTCCATCCAGCCCCGGCATATACCGGGAGCCTGTTTTTATCGATTTAGGCATGAGATTTCACCTCAGCCTTGCACACATGCTGCAGATTCTGGTCTGGACACGGAGTCATCTCCGCATAGCTCATATTCACAAACGTCTGGGTGTGTGGAGTCAAGTAAGTGGTCATTTGGAACATGCGAAAACCTTTCCTTTCACAAACAATTTCAATAGGTTAATACTAACACTACAGCAAAATAAGGAAATGACAAAAAGGTAAAGTACAGGTCACATTGTTGAAGTCAAAAATGAGACCAGAATTATAATGATATCAGCTCCTGATCTGGCTTCAAGAGGGAAATAAATTCCATCAGGCTGTTTGATATCCACTTCTTAGGATGAATCACCAAATACATATACAGCTTGATGTCCGAATGAGCAAAAGGAAGGACACTCAGCTCCTGTCTCTGTATCTCATCTCGTACAACCATCTCAGGCAGCAGCGCAATCCCGTCACCTGCCATGACACAGCGTTTAATGGCTTCCGGGTTACCCAGCTCCAAGCGGACATTGAAAGGGATGCCATGTGCTCGCAGTACCTTTTCCAGCATAATCCGATAATTGCAGCTGGCTTCCGCCATAAACCAGTCCGTATGCTTCAGATCGTTAATTTTAATCTGGGTCAACTGTAGTAGGGGGTTCTTTGGACTCGAGACGAGTACAAGCGGCTCTTCTCTGATCACAATCGTGTTTAGGGTTGGTTCCGGCAGTGTATTTCCGAGAATCAGCCCGATATCGAATTCCCCTTCCTTAACCTGATCCAGGATATAATCCTCACGATCGGCTTGCAGCCTTATATTCATCTCGGGGTAAGACTCCCGTATCGTCTGAATGACCTGTGGTAGGAAATAGGAGGCGATGGAATCAATTGTACCGATAGATAAAGTCCCGCCGCCTTGCATGGCCAGCTTTTCTTTGGACTGATCGTACAGCTCGATAATCTGGACGGCAATCTTCAGGAGCTCTTCACCGGACGAAGTGAGACGAAGTGTTTTGCCGTGGCGTTCAAACAATTTGACATTGTATTCCTTCTCCAGCTTCTGAATCTGGGTCGTGACGCTGGATTGGGCATAGCCGAGCTCTTCTGCCGCTCGGGTGAAGCTTTGACGCAGGGCGACCTGCCGAAATGTTTTGAGATATATAAAATCCATGAGCCCACCTCATCAATAATATTGATAACACATATCAACTATTATAGATAACAGTGATGCTGCACGCTATGATAAATTAAAATAAATACAACGTATTGGAGGCAGCTGTAACATGTTAAGCGAGCAAAACTTGAAAGGCATCTACGTACCTGTCGTTACTCCATTCCAAACTAATCATACCCTTGATCTAGCCTCATTTGAATCCTACTTAAAGCACCTTTTGGTCCATGATATTAATGGCCTTGTCATCAACGGAACGACTGGAGAGTGTCCAACGACCAGCTGGGAAGAGGTCACGAGCCAAGTCGAAATAGCGAAGATTGTAATGAAGCAACTGAATAAAACGGTTCCCATTGTCATTGGCACCGGAACCAATGACACACTCTCATCGCTTAAGCGGACAGAGCGTGCAGGAGAGCTGGGCGCAGATGCAGTCCTTGTAGTAACTCCATACTACAACAAGCCGACCGGCAAGGGAGTTGTAGCACATTTTAGTAAAATAGCGGAAGCTGGCGTCCCTGTGATTGCTTATGAAATTCCAGGCCGAACGGGAATCCGATTATCCGTGGATACAATAAGAGAAATCCTTGATATCCCGCAGGTCATCGGATTGAAAGACAGCTCGGGCGGTGTAGAGCTGGTCTCAGAGCTGTCTCGGTATGGATCGAAGCCGGTGCTCTGCGGCGAGGATCTTCTGTTCCACGCTTCTCTGAGCCAAGGGGCAAGTGGAGGGATGCTGGCATCAGCCAACCTGAATACGGCGACATTCATTGATGTATACAATCGGTACATGAGCGGTGAGATCTCCGAATCGAAGAAGCAGTTTGATGAGCTGGTTCCTATGATCCGTCTGTTGTTCGAGCAAGAGCCGAACCCGGCTCCGCTGAAATGGATCTTATCTGAGCTCGGCTGGATCGAGTCTGACTCGGTTCGCCTGCCTCTGCTTCCGATTTCTGATCCATTGAAGGCAGAAATCAAGAAGCATATTTAACTTAAACGCGTAAAAGGGGTGCAGCCTAGGAGAGGCTGTACCCCTTTTTTTTGAGAACATAGAAGAGTAGTTATCTTCGTTCAATAACCTGTTCGCGTCTTGGCCCTACAGAGATGGTTGTGATGTTTACGCCAATACTTGCTTCAATAAATTCCACATATGCAATGGCTTTCTTCGGCAAATCATCAAATTCGCGAATTTGAGAAATATCGCATTTCCAGCCTGGCAGAGTAGAGATGACGGGTTTTGCTCCATTCAGCTTGCTTGTCACCGGAAAAGCTTGAGTTGTACTGCCATCTTCCAGCTCGTATGCGGTGCACATCGGGATCTCGTCCAGATAACCCAGTACATCAAGATTGGTGAGGCATACCTCTGTTGCATTCTGGATGGAACAACCGTACTTTGTCGCGACCGCATCAAACCAGCCCATCCGTCTTGGTCTTCCGGTCGTCGCACCAAACTCGCCGGCATCACCGCCAAGTCCGCGCAGTTCATCTGCTTCTTGACCTTGAATCTCCGATACGAAGGGACCAGCACCTACACAGCTGGAATAAGCCTTGACTACGGCAATGACTCTACTGATGGAGGATGCCGGAAGTCCGGCACCGACAGGAGCATAACCGGACAGGGTTGAAGAAGAAGTGGAGTATGGATAAATCCCGTGATCAGGATCACGCAGTGCTCCAAGCTGTCCTTCCAGTAAAATGGATTCTCCGTCAAGGTTAGCCTTTTGCAGAACCTCAGTTGTGTTCTTGACATATGGAGCTAGAAATTCTGCCTCCTCTTTAAGCTGCTCCATAAGAACCTCTGGATGGATTGGTTCACGGTTATAATAATGCTGAAGCATGAGGTTCTTGGGCTCGAGTAGTCTCTCCACCCGCTCTCTAAGACGCACTTCATCGAACAAATCGGAGACCTGAATGCCAAGCTTCGCATACTTGTCTGCATAGAACGGGGCAATTCCTCTCTTCGTCGAACCGAATCCGCGTGTACCCAGACGCTCCTCTTCAAGCTCATCGAACAGACGGTGAATACTCAGCACGACCTGTGCTCGTTCGGAAACGTATAGTGTTGGTGCGGGTACCCCTTTATCCTTGAGCATTTGCAATTCCTTCTGTAACATGCCGGTGTCCAGTGCCGTTCCCGGACCGATGATATTCGTTACACTCGGGTAGAACACCCCTGAAGGCAGCATGTGCAGAGCGAATTTTCCGTAGTGATTAATAATGGTATGTCCTGCATTACTCCCGCCTTGAAAGCGAACGACATACGAAGAGACAGCGGATAATACATCCGTCATCTTCCCTTTGCCCTCATCTCCCCAATTTGCACCCACGATCGCGGTAACTGTCAATTGTATTGCCTCCCCATTTGTAATTACATCCAGAGACTATTATAATTTCATTCGTTATATAAGAAAAAGTAATATTACTAATAGTTGATATAAAGAGGGGTAATGTAATGAATGTTAATTTGGAGTGGTATCGTGTTTTTTACCAGGTAGCGAAGACAGGAAGCCTGACCCGAGCTGCGGCGCTACTGCACATTACTCAGCCGGCGGTCAGCCATACCCTCAAACAAATGGAGGAGCAGCTTGGAGGATCGCTGTTTTTTAGAACCTCAAGAGGAGTTCAGCTTACGACCGAAGGAGAAGTGCTGCTTGGCTATATCGAACAGGCATTTATTAATGTGAATATGGGGGAAAAGGCGATTGCAGAAATGCACAATCTGGATAAAGGTGAAATTCATATCGGGGCCAGCGATACGTTATGCAAATATTATTTGCTTCCATACCTTGACCGTTACAGGGCGGAGTACCCTAACATTCGCATTCATGTGACGAATCGGACGACACCCGAGACGATTCAGCTGCTGAAGGAAGGGCGGATCGACTTTGGCATCGTTAGTCTCCCCGTAATGGATAAACAGGTTGAAGTGAGAGAAAGCTCCGCGATTCAAGATTGTCTCGTTGGCGGGAAGGGGTATTCCCACTTGGGTAACACCATTTTTACTGGCGAAGAACTGGAGCAATATCCGATTCTCATGCTGGAAAAAGGAGCGAGTACACGCAAATATATCGACGATTATGCGGCTGCACACGATATGCAGATTATCCCGGAGATTGAGCTTGGCAGTATAGATTTGCTCCTTCAATTCGCCCTAAGAGATTTTGGACTTGCCTTTGTTATACGGGATTTTGTAATAAATGAACTAAGAGAGGGATCGCTGGTGGAAATTCCGTTAGCAGTTCCTATACCTAAAAGGCACGTCGGTGTTGCTACACTGCGTGGCGTGCCGTTGTCCGCTGCATCCCGCTCTTTTCTCTCCCTGCTGCCGGATCATTTTTCGAAATAAACTCATTTATATTAACAAATATCTCCTTCGTCTATGGATATATAGGTGAATTAATGGTAGGTAATGAGATGAACAGCGTTATAATTAACTAAAATGGAAATTTGCCGGCAGCATAATAGTTGGGGGGAGCAAAGAATGAGGACTTGGCTTAAGCAGCTTCGCAAAGGTTATGGCAAAAAGCTGGTTTCATTACATACTTGGAATGGCTGGATCGTATTTGTACTGGCTTTGACTGGTTTGATCCTTATCGGCGGATTTTGGCGGAGTTTACTGGGAGAAGGACGGGTATGGATCAAAACGCTCCATATCATGGTTGGTGTGGCGTCTATTCTCCCGGTTCTCTATTATTTGCTGCTTGCAGGGAAGCACTGGAAACAGCTGAAGCAAAAGCCTTGGCAGCGGTTAAACGTCGTTATCGTACTGGTGCTTCTTACAGGCTGGTTTATATCAGGCGTGCTGCTGTGGCAGTTCAAGCAGGTAGGACCTGCTGTATCCAATGCAGCGTTGATTGTTCATGATGTGCTGACCTGGATTGGTCTTCCCTATATCATCTATCACTCCATTACTAGATTAAAATGGTTCAAGGAGCCCGCGCGACGTACGATCAAACAGGGGCGTATGGAGAACCAGCTTCATCCTGCGGCCCCACAGCCTATATACACGAGAAGAGCTTTTATCGGTGGAGTCATTGGCATCGGGTTAATCGTAACGCTGACTCCGTCCTTCCTAAAATGGCTTGGCAGCTTTGGCGGGAGTAATTCGATGGGAAATCTGCTTAAACAGAACGAGAACAAACTTATTCCTACTCCAGTACCGCACTCAGCGTCTCAGCATCCCATGGGCGGGGGAGCGGAGGGGAATTTCCGGATATATACCGTAACGAAAATACCAGTCTTCACCAACGAGAACTGGTCCTTCACCATTGATGGTAAGGTGGATAACCGCTTAAGCTGGAGCTGGGAGGAGTTTGTTCAGCTTAAGCGTACGGTACAGGTAAGTGACTTTCACTGCGTAACAGGCTGGTCAGTCTACAACAATACCTGGGAGGGCATACGGCTAAAAGACCTGCTGAAGCAGGCCGGGGTGCAGCAGTCAGCGCAGACGGTAAAGTTCTATTCGGGAGACGGTGTCTATACAGATACGCTGACGCTGGAGCAGGCAGATCTGGATGATGTGATGGTCGCTGTCCTGCATGACGGAAACCCCATCCCCAGCGACCTCGGTGGTCCGGTCAGACTCATTGTACCGAAGATGTATGCTTATAAATCGGTCAAATGGCTGACCCGGATCGAGTTGATTGAGGGTGAGCATGTCGGCTACTGGGAAGAGCGGGGCTATTCGAATGATGCTTGGGTTAAGAACAGCTAATAATAAGCTGTAGCCTATCGAAGCCATGCTATAGTCTTTATCTTTATCGTCTAAAAGTTAAGCCAGTCTCCTCCAGAGCAGCTCTAAGCTTGGGCAGTGATGCGGGCCCCATACCGTGAAATTTTAAAATCTCTTTTTCACTGTAGGTGGACAGCTGCTCCAAGGTAGTAATTCCATGGTGCTCCAGTGCCCGTCTTGCCGGTGCAGATAGCAGGGAGAGGAACCCGCCGGCGGGTTTTCTCTCCCTCTCACAGGTGGGGCATGTCGGACAATCACTGCTTTTATAATATTGGTGACCTTTGCTGCAGGTTCTCAGACTTTGATTTGATGTTTCCATTCATTTAATGTCCTCCTACAAGATTATATCTGTCACAATAGCAACTACCGTCAAAGAGTCTGCGTATCCAATATGCTTTTAGCAAAAGCGACATAGCTTAACAGCTTCGGAAATTCTTCCGGGAGAGCACCACTTTGTACACTCCAACAGTTTCCCATCGCAGTTTCTACATAGAGGCATTGCCGCAAGACCTCACCCGGAATAAGAAGCTCCTTCTCCAGTGTGTTAATGATATTGTTAATCTTGTTATATAGCGCTGGAGTGACCTCCTCTTCGAATTCATTCAAGATAAATCGGGGAGTGTCAAAGATCGGATCGCCAATGACGCCCTTCGGATCGATAATCTTATATTGTCCATGACTACCCAGCAAAATATTGTCATGATGAAAGTCGCCATGCAGAAGCCGTTTTTTTGAATATTGAGAAGAGAGTGAGATGCAAATCTCCTGGGCCTTCTTCATATGCAAATAGAGCTCTTCGGCATCCTGCCGCTGGCTCATATAACTCGTAATTCGATTCACCCACGTAAGATAGGTTGGGTATATCTCAGCGTCAGCGGGTTCAACATGGAGGTCTGTGTACAGGGAACAGAAAACGGCAAGTCTTCGCTCAAGCGAGCTCTCTTTTCTTAAAGTATAGCCAGGCTCAATACGCTCTTCCAAAATAATGCAGTGTTCACGATCGATATCGTAAACCTTGCAGAATGGCCTTCCCTTGTATTCCTCCAGAGTGCTGAATTCGGTTAACGTTTCTGCGGCAGTAGGGTTCCCGATCTTTAGTATGGAACTGCCGTAGAGGGCGGACTCGCATTTGAACACCAGGTTGGCCGAGTAGGAAGGAATGAACTCAAATGAAGACAGGGACCACATATCTGCGTAGATGCCGAGATATTGTTGGACTTTTTCATAAACGTGTTCACCAAAGTGGTCTTTAATCTTTGCGGCTTCGTCTGACTTAAAGTTATAGCTCATTTTGAATCACTCCCTATTCTCTATCTTACGTTTACATATATTAGTTCAGCAGAATTACGAAAGCAAGCTTCTCCAATCCGACAAGCAGCAGCTTAATTCAAAATATTGCGACACCTCACGCTCTTAGGCTCGTATTAACAAAAATAGATGGAAATAAGGAGGAGATCTCACACGTGGAATTAGTCTTAGAGAATATTGTCAAAAGCTTCGGAAAGAAGAACGTACTGCAAAACACCGGATTTACGTTCGAACAAGGTAAGATTTACGGTCTTCTCGGACGAAATGGTGCTGGGAAAACGACTCTTTTTAATGGCTTGAGCGGGGAAACCAAGCTTGATGGCGGTAATGCATGGCTGCTGGATAATGGTACCCGCCGTGAGCTGAAAGAGGATGATATCGGATATGTCTACTCCTTGCCTATATTGCCTGAGTTCCTGACGGGATACGAATTCGTCAAGTTCTTCTTGGATATTAACAGGGATAAGCTGCAGGCGGATACCCAGATCGACGATTACTTCGAGATGATGAGAATTACAATGGAGGATCGGCATCGTCTTATTAAGAACTATTCCCACGGGATGAAGAATAAAATTCAGATGCTGCTATTTCTCATTACGAAGCCGCCGGTGATCCTGCTGGACGAACCTTTGACCTCGTTTGACGTGATTGTCGCACTGGAGATGAAAAATTTACTGCGGTCGATGAAGAAGGATCATATTCTGATCTTCTCTACGCATATTTTGCAGCTGGCCTCCGATCTTTGTGATGAACTAGTCATCTTAAACAAAGGGCAATTGTCTTCGGTACCGAAAGAGCTGCTTGGCAGTCCTGGCTTCGAACAGAGCGTTATCGACCTGCTGCAGGATGATGCGGATGGGGAGGGGAGACCGGATGCTCCGAACACTTAATACGATTCTTCATCTTCAAGTATCCTCTATTGCAAACCGATTGATCTATTATGTTCGGCGGCTTCCGCTCATCGGTGGTCTGGTTAGTGACAATGTCTATTCCAGAGTGGGTGTGAAGAAGGCAGTGGCCATTGCTGCACTGCTGCTGTCTATTGTGTGGGGATTCTTGACCAGTATGCTGTATGTCGGCCTTGTCGTTTATTTTCCGGTGGTCACCTTGGGCCAAGAGCTGCCTATAGAGCGTCAGCTGGACATCTTTTGGCATATTTTCTTCATTATCACATTTATCATTGCTGGAGTATCGAATGCCAGAATACTTGAACCGAAGCGGAGCAAATACATCGCGGTCAAGCTGTTGCGGCTTCCGGCTACACGATATATGCGGGCGACGCTCAGCTACAAATACGTTACCTTATTTGTCTATCTGCTGACAGCGGTGCTCCTTTTTTCCTCGCTGCTTGGTGCACCGATGCTGCAAGGCATTCTCCTCACGGCTGCTGCTGTAATGTGGCGGATCGTATGGGAATATTTTCATTACTGGTTGTTTCAGCGAACCGGGAATGTATTGATCAAGAACAACGTCATCGTTTGGGCCGTCATTTTCATTGGATACATCGCAGCATATGCGCCATTACTGTTTGAATGGGCTCTGGCTTGGGGGGCAATGTTAACTTCGGCTGTGCCTTTATACGTTATTTGCATTTTGCTGGGAGGCATTGCGAGTGTTGTTCTCTTCTGGCGACTGGACTATACGGATGCGGTAGACGCGGCGACGAAGCGGGATGACCCGCTGCTTGACCTGGGCCGGATGATGGCGGATGCGCAGCAAACATCCGTCAAGGCGAAGGACAGTGATTACGATCTAGAAGGGACGAACGAGAGCAGGAGGACATTCGAGGAAAAAGAGGGGTACGATTATATTAATGCGATCTTCTTCTCGAGACACAAAAGTTTGATCCGGCGGCCGCTGTATAAGCGTTTGGCCATCGTTGCTGCCCTCGGGACGGCCTTGATCCTTGCGGGATTTCTATACCGAGAGCCGATGGCTGCCGCAGCTTCTAGCATAGGGACATTTTTTCCTGGGCTTATCCTCATCATGGCCTATTTGACCGTCGGGGAACAATTGTGCAAAGTGCTGTTTTTCCATTGTGATCTGAAGCTGCTAAGACAAAGCTTCTACCGACAGGATGCGTCGAAGCACTTTCGGATCCGCCTTATTAAGATACTGGGCATGAACCTGCTCCTCGCAGCCGCACTTGCCTTGGTGCTGACGCTGGCGGCTGTCGCTGCCGGAGGGTTAACAACAACAGCCGACTATGTATTTCTGTGGGTAAGCACATTATCACTCGCCATATTTTTCTCCGTACATCACTTGTTTTTGTACTATATATTCCAGCCGTACACGACAGAGCTGAATACGAAAAATCCGTTTTTTTATCTCTTTAGCTGGATTGTGTCAGGCGTCTTTGTCCTATCGATCAGCTTAAGACCAGATCCGGTTGTTTTTTCAATAAGTACGGCTGTTATAGCCCTGCTCTATCTTGTGTTTGCTCTGCCCTTGGTTCGCAAGTATGCTCCGCGCACGTTTCGGGTGAAGTGAATAGATTCGTCTGAAAATAAAGAAGAACCCGCGTCCCACGCGGGTTCTTGCACATTATTCTTTTCCCGTAGCTACCGGGTTCTCCTCATAGCTGATCCAGTCGCTCCAGCTCCCTGCATACAGCTTCACATTCTCATATCCTGCTTCTGTTAACGCTAGTACATTGGGACAAGCCGTAACGCCGGAGCCGCAATATACAATAATATCTTGATCTTTGGACACTGCTTCAAACCGTTTGCTTAACTCCTCAGCTGACTTGAATTTAGTCGATCCTTCCTGAAGGTTATCCTTCCAGAAATAGGAGGCAGCGCTTGGTATATGACCTGCCTTCTTATCCAGCGGCTCTACCTCTCCCAGGTATCTCGGGTATTCACGTGAGTCGATTAACATAGCAGATCCAGTGGTGGAAGCCTTCCGCACTTCTTCTAGATCAGCCAGCAGGTGAGACTGGAGATGTGGGGAGTAGGATGCCGGAATCCGAATCGGTACATCGGCAGTGACCGGAAAGCTCGCAGCCTGCCATGCCGCAAATCCCTCATCCATAATATATACCTGCTCATGACCGAGATAGCGCATCAGCCACCAGAATCTTGACGCCATCGCACCGCCTTGGTCATCGTAAGCAATAATTCGGGTCTCGTTACTGATTCCTGCCTTACGAATGCGGTCAACCAGCTGCTCTACATCAGGCAGTGGATGTCGTCCCCCGTATCCTTTTTCATGCAAGGGTGAAGACAGATCCTGCTCCAGATCAAAATATACGGCCCCTGGTATATGGCTTTCGTTAAAGGCCTGTCTGCCCGTCTCTGGTTGACCCAGAGCAAAACGGCAATCGACAATCGCGACGTCCGGTTCATACATTCGGGCTAGCACCCATTTCATGGATACGATAAATTTCATAGCTCATCACCGCTCTTTATTGGAATGTTGGTTAATACATAATATATGCAAATGCATCGGGTCTAGCTGTATTTTACTTTATATAGAGTTCATCGCCAATCCGAATGTGGAATATGAATCTCCTTAAACCAGGAAGAAGTAAGCAGAAGTATTTCGTATTCATGCATTTTATGAAAAAGTTGAATGGATCTGAGTTGAGGATATTTCTAACCATTGAAGCCCTCGTATGACGATAAACATCGATTCCACCAGAACATTGCTCCAATCTAACAAAAATCCTACTTGACGTTTGACATGAGTTTCATATTTGAGGGTTGACTTTGTCTCGGTATTTTATGTAGTAAATAATGCTCAAATTTGCCATATACAGCAATAGGCAGTCCAAATCCATTTATAATAGATAATTAGACAGTGGATGAATTACAGGAGAAGATGCAGGAGGTCAATGAGAAGATGAGTGAGAAATGAACGAAGAGCTAAATGAACAGCTGGATCAAGCACCCGGCTGGGATGCGATAGATGAAGCATTAAAGCCTATATACGGAGACCAGGAGCCTAAGCATTACGGGACTTTGCTTCCTTATTCTCTTGGAGGTCAGGACCCGCTTGATGGGATCAGCGCATATAAGTCAGAGCAAGGAGGACCGCATTGGCATATCGTCACGTATGGATTTTCTGAGCTATATACAAAGGAATCCGAAAATTTGGAGGATAGCGGCTTTGGATTTGAACTGACCTTCAGGGTTTCGCGGAGTGAATCAGAGGAGGAGCCGCCGGCTTGGGCGCTTAACCTGCTGCAAAACATGGGCAGATACGTGTTCGGGAGCGGGAACATATTTAAAGCAGGAGATTATTTGGATGCGAATGGTCCCATTTGCTTGGGGGCGGATACCTTGCTCACGGCCCTCGCATTTACTCATGATCCGGAGCTCTCACCAATGGATACACCTAATGGGAGAGTAGAGTTTATTCAAATGGCAGGAATAACAGGTGACGAGCTGGACGCTATGATGACATGGAATACACTTGGTGTTTTGTCAGCAGGTCTTGCCCATATGCCTTATTACATAACAGATCTATCCCGAAGCTCTCTTCTGGATATTCAAGAGGTAGCAGATGCCGTGAACACCGGACTCGCGGAGGAAGGCTCGAGCACGGGATTCCTGTTCGTGGATACACTGGACTGGATGCCTGCAGAGAAGAAGCTGTTTAGAAAGACTCCGGCCCGATTAACTATCGGAGCTAAGCAGGCTGGAATTGTTGGCAGGCTGCTTCAAGGCCGGATATTAAAAGGCAAGACGCTTCGATTGTTAAGCGAAAATACTCAGGTTGTGTTTGAGCGAGGCGAGAAAGCGGGTTGTAAAGAAGAGGAGGATAATATTACCATTACTCTGAATGAGCAGGCAGCAGCGGAGTTTACGCAAAAGCTTGTACCTAAAGAAAGCTCGGTCCCAATTTCTTCGGTCAATATCGTACTGGACATTATAAAGACTTTAATTCGGGACAGTGAAGGCAGTATCGTTGAAACCATTGGTTAATGAAAAGAGTTTTGTTATTGCTTTTTAGAAACGACCTAGGTCACACCGGAATTTTTTAAGTGAATCTAGAAACATAAGCCGTAAAAATAGAGAGGAGTCTATAACAAATGAAAAAGCTGGCAGTTTTGCCCCTGGCGTTTGCGCTCACGTTATCGGCATCGGTTGGCGTATTTGCTTCGGGTACCGTATCCGTAAGTGCCGCGGCAAGCAAGGAATGGGTTCAGATATCCGAACGAATTACTTATTACGGGGAAGTAGCAGATGGGTTGCCACATGGAAGAGGAACGATGAACTGGGGGGATGGCAAGAAGTACTCCGGTAACTTTGTTCAGGGCAAGCGCTCTGGCACAGGCAAATATATGAATGAGTATGTATTAGAAGGTGAGCTACATAAAGTGGTATACAACGGGAATTGGAAAAATGACAAGATGAATGGTAAAGGTACCCTGACTCATAAAATTTCGATAGAAGATGGCACGGTCCGCTCTCATCAGATTCAAACAGGCGTATTTAGCAGCAGTCTGCTTCGAAGCGGCTATGACGTTATTCATGCTGTGGCAGATCCGGACTTCAGCTTTGCCTATAAGAATGGAAATGAATCGATTCGGATTCAAGGTAGCAATGAGAACATGAAGACTTCCTGGCAAGAGGGGCGAATGTTCAGCGCCGTCTATAGTAAGGGTTCTGTGCTCAAGGAGTATTCCATTTTCCCAGGTGACACCAAGGCTGAAGAGCGCAAAAATGCAGCAGCTTTAAAATACATGCAAAGTATCAAATCCAAAGTGAATCCGCATCTAGAAGAATTCGAACGTTTATCGAAGCTTGTCCCATTGCGATAGATAGGTTTTGAATTCAAAGGAGGGGAGAATGATGGGATATTTAAAGATTCAGGAGTTGCTTAACAAAGAGGACCATGCTTGGGAAGAGCTCGAGAATATGCTAAGCCAGGGTAAAAACAAGAGTGTGATCATTCCCGCAGAGCATGATACAGGAGCAGACACGCTATATCGTTTGCAGGTTAGCACCAAATCCTACCTTGGTGCAGTTGCTTACGAAACGGCAGGCATTCTGTTTGATTATGGCTGGATTACCTTGCTCGGTGCAGGCGGTGACGGTATATATGGCAGTCTTCCGTTCTGGAATGGACTTCTCGATCGCGAAGGCGTTCCGGCTCTCGAAGGAATGCTGCTTGTAGCATACGATGCGGCTGGCGGTTTTTTCAGTTTGAATATCGGTCGTTTCGGAAATGACGGACACATCTATTATTATGCGCCGGATACACTGGAGTGGGAATCGACGGAGCTTGCTTATTCTGGTTTTGTTAGCTGGCTCGCTGACGGGGATCTAGCCCAGTACTATGAGACCTTTCGCTGGAAGGGGTGGCAGGAGGAGTCAATTCGGCTTCAGCCAGGTGAGGTGTTTACCTATTATCCCCCCCTTTGGACAGAGGAAGGAAGCGGAGCCGGCAGCAGCAAAGTGAAGACCTCGGTTATTGAAGCATGGAATATCGTTTTGGATATCTAGTTGATCCGAGGAAACATCCATATAGAAGTTGGATTGCTTCATGAACAAAAAGCCGCCACGAGGCGGCTTTGAATATGATTTACATTATTCAGCAGGCTTCTGTGCAAGCTCAGGTGTCGGTCTCTGCCAAGTAATCTGATGCTTCGTACCGCTGAGCTGTTCGTATAATAGCATTGGTTTTTTGCTAAAGAACCGGCGCAGCACATGAATGGCAAACCAGAGATCCATGACGAAGATGACAAAAGCAAACAGCGTACTTCCATAGGAAGGAAGACTCGCCGTTACAATCATCAGGTTTAAGCCGAAAAATATCCAGTACAGCAGCCCATATCTGATCATAAGACCGGTAAGCTTCAGCCTTCCCGCCTCTCCTGTCAAATGAATGCGGACAAGCCATTTACCAAAGGTTCTTCCCTTATTCAGAAAAGGAAACACCATGAAATACAATCCCGTAACGATCCAGAAGGCAGCAGGTACATCCAGAATGGTAGCGATATTGAACAAGATCAAGCAGATGAACCCATCAAATAAGAGCGCTACTGCACGTCTGGTATAGGACACGCGTTTTCCAGCAATATCGACTTCTTTATCAAGGTGCTCAATTCGAGGCAGCAATCCTGAGAACCACTCTGCAAGCAGGAATCCAATCATGCCGCCAAGCGTGTTCATAATCAGATCATCTACATCAAATACGCGGTAGGGATGATCATAGAAACCGAATATGCCTGTCAGCTGAGTTATCTCGAAGGATAACGAGAGGAGGAAGCACAACAGGATCCCACGGATCCAGCTTGTTCGGAAATAGTAACGCAGAAAGAGGCCAAAAGGTACGGTCAGAACGATATTAAAGACAACCTGAAGAAAGGCCCTTTCCGTAAGCAGTTTCCAGTAAGTGCTGACATCCTGGGCTGAAACATTGGTTTCTTTGAGGATGTCATGTATGAAATTAAACGGGATGAGCTGATATGGAATACCGGCTAAGGGTTCATTATGCCTCGCCGCCGGCAGCGGCAGAAGAACAAGGAAATAAGCGTTCATTAAATAAAGCAGCAACAGATACAGCATAATCGCCCTAACCTTATTAATGTAGCCGTGTTTTCGATACTGCACAATAAGAAAAGGAAGTGTAAAAAACAAGGCGGCTACAGGAAAGGTCATGAAGGCGTAGGAGATCGGAAACAAATACGAATGAAACATGAATACACCTACCTATGTAAATTAAGTCATATTAAATGGACGAATCATGATATTTTACCCTAAAAGTCGGTATGCAATTGTTACATTTTATTCATATCACTGGATATTGATAAAAAATGAGCCAGAGTCTCAGCTTGGAGACTCTGGCTCATTATTTTTAACAAAGAAACTATAGCCATTGTAGTTGAACCATTACACTTCCGATGTGCTTGGTTTCTGTTGAACCGGAGGCAGCAGCTCTTCTTCACCGTGGATGTTGTTTTTGCCATATCTTAGGAAGATCCAGACGCCAAGCAGAATGATAAATCCTGCAATCAGCTGGATGCCGGTCAGTGCCTCACCGAGCAGCATCCAGGCAAGAATGGAAGCAAACACCGGCTCGCCGAGCACAGACATGGATACGGTTGTGGCATTCATCACTTTGAGCAGCCAGTTGAACAGATAGTGTCCGAACAGGGTAGGGACGATCGCAAGCAGGAGAAATATGCCCCATTCTCTTGCATCATACCCGGTAAAGGGAATTTGATTGATCCCATTATAGGCGGCAAGAGCTGAACCAGCGAATAAAAATACCCAGAAGTTATATACATAAGCACTGATGTTTTTTCTAAGATGCTGTCCAAACAGCATGTGCACAGCTACCGCAATCGTTCCCAGAAAAGACAGCAAATCTCCGAGCAGTGCATCCCCGGATATCTGGAAATCCCCTGCACCGATGACGACGGAGCCGATTACTGCCATCCCCATTCCAATGAGCATGACTTTATTGGGACGAATACTGAACAGCCACATGGACCCGAGCATTACAAGAATGGGCTCCAGTGTGAGAATAACGGTTGAACTGGCGACAGTGGTGAGCCGGAGCGAGCCCATCCATAAGAGAAAGTGGAGACCCAGCATTAGGCCTGAAGCGGCAAGGTACAGCCACTCTTTTTTGGTCAGCCGAACGATATCATGACGGTATTTATACAACAGAGGAGCCATGAGCAAATTGGTGAGAAATAGACGGTACATTGCAATAACAGATACTTCTGCATCCGACCAGCGAACAAAGATGGAAGAGAATGAGATGGCAATGATACCGATAATATACAGCATTTCGTATTTACTAAAGGAACTTTTAGTGCTAGACATGATCGTATACTCCTGTGGTGTATGTATTTTGCTTAAGCTTAACTCAAACATACACATTATACCGGAGCAGCTGGTAATTAGGAATAGCATTTCATTGGCAGCAGAGACCCTGAACCGAATGATCAGCTGATTAACAAGAATGGGATACGTGTAATGAACAGTAAGGCGATTTCAATTGGAGGTAACTCGGATGAAAAAAAGAAACCGACAAACAACAGCCACCTTAAGTGTAACGATCTTGCTGCTGACTGCAGCCATTACTTCGGCAGAACAGACTGCAGCAGCAGAAGCGGCGGCAAGTCTGGAGGCGACAAGCACTGCAGAGCCAATCGTCCGCGGAACCATTGTCGAGACGCAAGCCGTAACACAAAAGGAACAAGCTGAAGAGAATATAATAGAAGAAACGGCGATTTATACAGGTCTCGCTGACCCGCATACAGCTGAGTTTAAAATTGATGGTGAGGCTGCAGCTTTTCAGCTGGAAGAAGGCCTGATGGAGAAATTGGAACGTTTGCGCAGTGGAACACAAATGGAGCTGAAGTATACTGTTAAAACATTCGATAATCTGCCGGATGTAAGACAGCTCGTACTTCATGAGGTGGAGATGACAGACAAGAAGGATGACTAAGAGAGGTGAGCTTGAGTTTGCGGACGGAAGGAACCATTTTTGTATGCGTTTACATAAAGCGTAGTATACAAATCTAAGATCGTCAGGCAATGATGCCTGGCGGTTTTTTATATTTGAAATTCTGCTTGCCTCCTTGAATAATTTGGAATAATATGGATTGAAATATTCAGGGAAATGAAGGTGAGTTTCGGTATGAAGTTTGTTATTATCTTTGGGCCCCAGGCAGTCGGGAAAATGACCGTAGGGCAGGAACTCGAGAAGATTACAGACCTGAAGTTGTTTCATAATCATATGACGATTGATCTGGTATCCCGCTTTTTTAGCTATGGAACCCCTTCAGGGAAGCGGCTGGTGGGTCTATTTCGCAGAGAGATTTTTGAAGAGGTGTCCAAGAGTGATATGCCAGGTCTTATGTTCACTTATGTGTGGGGATTTGATCTTCCTGGGGATTGGGCTTATATCGAGGAGATCAGCCAGATTTTTGAGTCCAGAGGAGGAACCGTGTATTACGTAGAGCTGGAAGCTGATGTGGAGGCGAGACTCGAACGCAACAAAACACCCAATCGGCTTGAGCATAAACCGACCAAACGGGATATTGAATTCTCTGAACGGGATTTGCTTCGAACGATGGAACGCCATCGGCTGAATTCCTTGGAAGGGGAAATCAAGAAGGAGCATTACATAAGAATTGACAATACCGAGCTGAGCCCGGAGGAAACCGCGCAGCGAATTAAAGAAGCGTTTCAATTATAGAACACCGAAATGCAAAATGAATATGTTTCAGGTAAACAGTGAAGGATGTGTACAGCATGAAGAGAATAATTAGCGGAGGTATTCTGCTAATGAGCGGAACGATATTATATACAGGAATTCGTATTTCAACAGCCATTTATGCGGAGAGCTTAGGTGGATGGTCGACTCCGCCGGGTAAATTTGGCACTGCACTTGAAGAATTAGGGGCAGTGCTTCCTAGGAATCTGTCAGTTGCGCTGATACTAGCGGGGGTGGTCCTCGTTCTTTGGGGCTGTTTTGATAAACAAATCATTAAGCTCTTTACTCCTTCCAGCTGATAACTGTGCAGCAGAATGGATGAAGAGAAGCTGATTCTGTTGTAAGAAGTGCAAGAAGGGGCACTCTTGGAAATGGACACCTATGAATGGTACTCTAATGGGGAGAGATTAATGTTATTTTAAGGAGAAACTAACATGAGATCAGAAGACCAAGTCAAACGCAAATTAAATGAACTGAAACGTCAGCTGGATATGATGAAGAGCCGATTGTCCGCTGAAGAAGCGGCAGCTAATGTACAGGTGCTTCGTTTGGAGGACATGATCATGATGCTGGAATGGGTTATTGATCAGCCAAGTGGCAGCTACCACGTGTAAAGGATTTGTATAAAGCGATAGGGAGGAAGCGAATGGTATCTATTAATCCTAGTGAGCAAAGTGAGCGTGAGAATTATAAGTTGCTGACAGGCAGCATTATTCCGCGGCCGGTTGCTTTTGTAACGACATTATCCAAAAATGGTGTGCTGAATGCTGCTCCGTACAGCTATTTTAATATCGTCACATCCAATCCACCCATGATATCCATCTCCGTCCAGCGCAAGGACGGCCAGATGAAGGACACGGCCCGTAATGCCAATGAACGTGGAGAATTTGTCGTACATATTTCAGATGAGACGTATATCGAGGAGATAAACAAGACGGCGGCGAATCTGCCTGAGAATCAGAGTGAGATCGCTCTGACGAATTTGACGCTCACAGATAGTGTTCAGATTGAAGTTCCCGGTATTGCGGAGTCCAGAATACGGATGGAGTGCGTGCTGGAGCATTCCATACCTCTCGGTGGGGAGAAAAATGTGCCTGGATGCGATCTGTTGATTGGACGAGTCGTACATTTTCATGTGGATGATGAGCTCTACTATGAGGGTAAGATTCGGATGAAGGATTTGCGCCCGGTATCAAGACTAGCGGGTAATGATTACAGCAAATTGGGAGAGTTCTTCTCATTACAGCGGCCTGAATAATATCATCCGAAAGTTTGTCTTCGTCATAGTACAGACACTGAAGAGCCCCCCGCTTAGGGAGGCTCTTCAGTGTCTTGTCATGTAAAAAGGGCAGGGGATTCACGTAGGAAGCTGCATGCGGACTAAATTCCATTCAACACCTACAGGAGTGAGCTTTCCCGCTCGGAATATGTGTAAGCTGAGGCTGGAGCTGGAGTTATCTCCGTATTGGCTTGCAGCTTCCTGATTCTCATGGATTTACGATATTCCATAGGCGTCATTCGATAGACTCGCTTAAATACGGCATGGAGGTAATTAGCACTGGAATAACCGGTTTCTTCTGCAATCTCATCTATCGTACTGTCGCTTGTGGTCAGCCGTTTGCAGATATGAGACAAACGAATCGATTCCAGCATCTCGGTAAAGGTACCTCCGCCGTATTCCTTCAATATTCGCTGCAGCTGACGGGCGCTAAGATGTATTCGATCTGCAACGACCTCCACGGTGAGCGGCTCCATATAGTTATCCTTCATAAATTGTTCGGCTAGCAGGTACCGATGACGTCCCATATCTCTGGACGGGAGTGAACGTCCGGGCTGAGGAAAATAGGCTCTGGCCGTACGAAGCATAATATTGATAACGGCTTGCTTCATGAGCGTAAATAATCCGGGTTCATTCCGATACCAAGCAGTATAGGCGGTAAGAAAGCATTCCATCGCTTTAAACCGATCCGTCGTCGGGATCTTGGGAAGCGAGCTTAGCTGACTTATACAAGCTTCGGCCTCTTTGTATTCTTCCTGAATTCCCGTACTCCAATAACCTTGTTCCATAGGGGAATCCTTGTATGTAGCAGCAGGCCGAAGCGGAACAATTTCAATTCGAAGACACAGCTCCTCCATGGCCTCATCAGGAGCCGCTTCCTGATAATGCATCACGTGAGGGCCCGTTAGATACATCATTCCTTCCGACAGCTTGTATTCCTGCTCCTCCAGAATAACCTTGCCCTTACCTCTTGGGATAAAATGGAATTCGTACTCATTTGAATGCTTATGAAACTCAATGATCTTACCCGCCGGAAAGGTGATCAGATGGAACTGAACGACCCGGATCCCGTAATTTCCCCAGCAAAAGTCTACATTCAGCTGCTCCAGTGCATGGCGTTGTTCATTCATCAGTTCATAGGGGTAAGACAGGCTGGATTCATTCCGTTCCATCTTGCATGCCTCCTTGCGTTAGGGTTTAGATTGGAAGCTTGGTGGTCAGCTTCTCTGACACTCCGCTTCGGGCAGAACGATTGGAGGCTTCCATCAGCTGCGTCAGCTGAGAGCCCAGAACCAAATTCGCTTCAAACACCGTGCCAGCCTCGATATGACTTACCCACTGCTCAAATGCACTTGGGTCTGCATCAGGCAGTTCTGCTGTTTGCCACCCCTCATCATCGGCTGCCCGGTATAACAGCTCGCGATTATGATCTGAGTAGAGAAGGCTGCCTTCTGTGCCATGAATCTCGAAGGAAAATGGGGAATGACGGTTGACAAACCCGGCTTCGACAACGCCAAGAGCTCCGTTCGCGTAGCGGAGTTGGACTACGGCATTATCTTCGACTTCTTTGCCGGTTACATAGCCGTAGCTGGCGTAAACCTGCTCCGGCATACCCAGAAACAGATTGGCCAAATACATCGGATGACATCCGAGATCTGTCATCGCACCGCCGCCTGTCTCCTTGTAGTTGAAGAAACGTTCCGGCAGCCAGCCTTGACGGTTAGCACCTTGCGGTATCGCTCCATTATGAGATAGCCGGGTACGGACAAGAGTAAGCTGCCCTAACCTTCCGCTCTGGATAAGCTCCATTGCCTTAAGGGTATAAGGCTCATACAGTCGTGGCAGGGAAACAGTGAGAGTCACCTTCTCCTCCTGCACACATTGGAGGATATCCGTACATTCTACCGTTGTAAGCGCAATCACTTTTTCAGTGAATATATGCTTTTTCGCTCTCGCAGCACGGGTTATGACATCATGATGAATAGCCGTGCTCGTAACAACAATAACACCGTCGATATCTGGACTTGCAAGCAGTTGGTCCAGGTTCTCATAGAATGGAACACCGCGTTTAGCTGCTTCTGCCCGTCCGCGTTCGACATCCTCATCCCATATGGCTGTAACTTCAGTCAGAGGATGGGCATCTGCCTGCGATGCATAATCATTTGCATGGACATGCCAGTAACCGAGAATTGCAAGCCTTAGCATTTTACTCATCGTTTCGTCCTCGCTTCCATTGTATTATTGTAAGGTAAGACTATTCAAAATAAATGGCTTTGCCGGTTCTGCTCGATTCATATATGGCCTCTAGGATCTCTGATACGACACAGGCTTGTTCCGGTGTAACCAGCGGCTCGGTATCATGCAGAATGGAATCATACCAGCTGCGCATTTCAAGATCAGGTGCAGAATCCGATTGGCCTTCATAGAAGTCTGCGCCTTTGGCATTCAGTGAGATCTGGTTCAGGTACAGCTTGCCATGGGTTTCGCCATTGATCCGCAGGCCATTTACCATATCAGCACCACCTTCGGTTCCGCATAGGGTTGTCTTGGCTTCCTGAACATCCATAATATTCAGTGCCCAGCTTGCCTCCAGCGAAATCGTAGCACCGTTCTTCATCACAATTAGACCGACAGCAGAATCTTCAACATTGAATTTGGCAGGATCCCATGGTCCCCAGGCATTTGCGGCATTTTCCTTGGAGGACAGCTTATGGAAGGATCTGCCGAGGACGACGCTCGGTTCGTAGTTATCCATCAGCCATAGGGTAAGATCAAGCGCATGAGTCCCAATATCGATCAGTGGTCCGCCGCCTTGTTTCTCTTCGTCAAGAAATACACCCCATGTAGGTACTCCGCGTCTTCTAATGGCATGGGCTTTGGCGTAATAAATGTCGCCGAGTGTTCCGTCCTGTACAATCTTCTTCAAGGTCAAGCTATCCGAACGGAAACGGTTATTATAGCCGATCGTCAGCTTCTTGCCCGACTCCTTGGCCGCGGCCGTCATTCGCTTGGCATCATCAGCGAGTTTAGCCATCGGCTTCTCACACATGACATGCTTTCCGGCTCTGAGTGCAGCAATAGAGATTTCAGCATGTGTATCGTTTGCCGTCAATACATGTACAACCTCAATCGACTCATCCTGCAGCAGTTCTGTGTAATCGGTATAAACCTTTGCTTCCGGTAATCCATACTCTGCTCTTGCCTTTTCTGCCCGTTCCGGTATGAGGTCACAAAATGCGACAATACCTGTTTCCTTGATCTTGCTTAGGCTTGGTAAATGCTTCCCAAATGCAATACCGCCGCAGCCGATGATGGCTGTTCTGATCTGTTTGTCCACGAGAAAATGGCCTCCTTATTCTGCCTATGATGGAGAAGATATGAGATTCGTTTCGGGAACATTTTAGCATGACAGCCATCTGCGGGGATATTCCAAGATTATGACATAAAAGAGTGCAAAATTACGACATCAGACCTGATTTTTACGATTCATCCTGCTCATCTGCTTCTCAAGCTTATTGAAGCCTTCCGATAAGTTCGTCATTTCCTGCTGTTGGGTCGATACGAGGTCGAGTACATCTTTAAGACTGCTTTTATTTTGTACAGTGATATCGGCTGTGTTCTCAGCCCTTTCTTTGGCGACCTGCAGCATATCCTTTAATTCCGCCATGAGAAGCTCGTAGCTGCTTAACAGAGAACTGTCTTCTCCTGCAGCGCGCAGCTTCACGAGCTCTGCATTCATGGATTCTACCTTCTCACATATAAGAATCATCTGTTGACGGTGCGAGGCCGAGTTCTCATTCTGCACTTCATACGAATATAAAATGTTCTCGATGGAGGAGACGATCTCGACAGAACGCTGGTTGGTCGTGTCTACTGTAGTATTCAGATTGGTCTGATATTCACGAATCGATTGAACCGATTCTGTTAATCGGGACAGCATATCCTCCATCGCCTGCTTGGCTTCGAGCACTTTTTGCGTCTTGCTTCGGTTCTCAAGCTGTAAGTTATTGTTGAACTTCGCCTGCATAATATTAGAAACGGACACAAAGCAAAAAGTAACGATGTAATACAGGAGATCGTTCACGTTTGTCGAATGAAATATGAATTCACCTTGGGTGAAGAAATAGTAGCATAGAATTGCCAACGTAATCAGCGTTGTCATCAGATTAATAAACCGATCCTGGTAAATTCCCATGATGGCGACATAGAAATACATCGTCATGATGTTGATCATATGTGGATCAATATGATTAATCATGAACATAAATATACCGATGATGATCATATTAAAATACTTCATATAAGGTGTAAGCTGCTCTTCAAATTTTGAATAGCTGGCTACAATCGTCATCGGCACGAGCACAAGAAATATGATCCCCTCCACTGTAAGTACAAACCTCAGCGGGATGCCGAGTGCAAAATTAAGCATTTGTACGACAGTGATGACCGTAGCAAATACAGCAACGACCCAGTTGTTTCTCTTCCTTAGTAAGTAATGCTCGTCCACGTCAAAAAACACCCGCTTTCCATTCCTCGGGTGGACTATACCAGTCATGCTCAGCTTGTTCATACACTTCCTGTAAATGAAAGAGAGCGGGAATAGCAAAAGCTCCTTTAAACCACTCTGCTTCTTGCACCTGGGTCGTTCTGATCCGATATGTTTGGTTAAATAACTCAAATACGTAAGGATCTGCCATTCCAACGGCATGGGTGTACTGATGTTCCTTGGCATAGTGAATCAGGAAGCTGACAATTTCTCTTCCAAGCTTGCCGCGATAGGCTGGCAATACAGCAAAACTATCAACCTCCACGAGATTCATCCCGTCCAATACAATATTATCAAATTTATTTCTAATAAAAGGTCTTGAGTATGCATAAGGGGTAAATTGAAAGGTTCCCCCGGGTTTCTCATCTATATAAAAAAGAAATTGCTCTGAATGGGGCTCGGCATATTCCATTTCAAACCCTTTCTCATCCCAGCTTGTTTTTTTAATATGATAAAAAATATCGAGTTCTTGCTGAGTGCCGACTTTTCTATACATCTTTCTTCCTCCTGCTGGCGTGTTGTCATATTTAAAGTATATCGGAGATTGAGGAAAAAGACTGTAGTAAATTCAAATTTCCAGCAGAATATAGTGACACACTGTTGTCAGTTTGAGCTCGTATACTGTGAAGAGTCATTCATTAGGAACAATGAAGATATTTGAAGATCTAATAGAGGAGGCGAAGGGCAGTTGCATAACCGTGATCGTTATCCCATTCGTGTTGATATTGAGAAGATTATGGAGCAGCTAGGAATGAATCAAGAGAAAGTGATGGATTACATAGATGAACAGAAGAACCCGCATTCTTCTTGCAAAAATAATCTTAAGCCCGTATATTTATCGCATGAAAGCGAAAAGAATGAATAAGAAGGATTGGCCCTTACGATTTCAGGTGTGTCCTGATATAATAAAGCGTCATAAGGTAGAGAGGATGAGCAGCAGCAATGCTTGAAATGAGAAGCTATAGATTTGAAGAGGTTAAAGATCCGTTTGGCATTCTGACGGGGACTCGTTATGAATTCCATATTGATCTTGACGTAGAGGAAGATGACGAGCTGTACTCTGAGAATGGAGTGTACATTCGAGTGATTTATAGAACGAGTGATGCAGATTCCGGTATCGTTAAATATGAGCTGTACGAGAGTGTCACAGATCAATATTTGGATTTTGATCTGGAAGAGGATGAGCTTGCTTCGCTTGATGCGTTCTGTAAGGAGAAGCTGGCAGAAATCTAGTCAGGAAGAGCAAGCCGGTAATGTGAATAGGTAGAGTTTCTTTTGATAAGCAGCAGTGCTGCTATCGAAGGGAGCTCTTTTTTTTTGTTAATTCAAAGCTCTTTAATTGCCGATAAATAGGTGACATGATGGTTGAAGGAGAGGACTTTTTGTATAAACGATGGTTAACGATTTCTACGATTGCTTTTATCTTATTTTCTTTGATTCCTGTATCTATTCTTATCAGTAAAGAAGCACGTCAAGAATTACAAGTGCATAACGGAGTGATGGACCTGGCGGCATGGGATCCGGAGCAGCACAGCAGAATTAAATTGGATGGTGAATGGGAGTTTTATTGGAATGAGTTGCTTCCCCCTTCCTTCTTCAGGCATGGCGCATCAGACTCTGTTTCCAGAATGATAATGGAGGTACCCTCCGATTGGACCGAGAGCCGCATTAACGATAAACCTCTACCAGCTTATGGGTATGCGACTTATCGGATGGTGCTGAGCAATGTTCCTGATGATATGGTTTTTGCCTTAAAAAAAACGAATATTCGCTTTTCAAGTGATATTTATATAAACGGAGAGAAGCTCCTGTCTGATGGGAAGCCCTCTCAGCGCAGTACAGACTATACAGCAGGCAATATCCCACAGATCGGCGGATTTTCAACCACTGGTGATGATATAGAAATTATAGTCCATGTAGCAAATTACGATTATATTAATGCTGGAATTCCCTCTTCCCTTTATTTTGGTGAGCTGAACCATATGATGAAGCATCAACAGCAGTTGACTGTTCGTGAGTTCAGTTTAATTGCGATCCTGGTTACACTTGCGGTCATATACGCCGTATGCTTCATAGCTGCATGGCTGAATGGAAAAAAGGATTATTCATTACTTCTATTTTCCTTGATATGCTTACTATTTTCTATCTATCAGGGGCTGGTAGGGGAAAGAGTCTTATTACTGTTTGGTTCAAGCTTTTCCTTTGAATGGATCTACAAAATAAAGGATATCAGCTCGATGACCTACTTTATCGTACTTGTTGTCCTCTTCAATCAGCTGCAACAGAATATTATTTCACGAAGAGCTACGAAAATAGCGATCACCGTCCTTGGTATCTTTACACTGCTCATCGTGCTTCTTCCGATCCAGAGCTATACTCTACTTCAAGTATATGTGATTGTATTTTACGAATTTCTTCTTCTGTGGATGCTGGTAAGGGCAGGAGCCCTATACGTTAAAAGTACGGCCAATCATCGGATAAATTCTATGTTGTTGTTTATGGGGATGTTAACCATAAATCTCTATTCATTAGACCTGCTCTTGTTTGCATTTTCGCTAAAAGAAGAGTTGTGGCTCGGGCAATTATACATTGTTATTTTTAATATCATTATGATATTTCTTGTAGTGCTTCGTTTTTTTACAGCATATCAGGAAATGAAAGAGATGAAGAACAAGCTGGTTAAGCTTGATAAAATCAAGGATGACTTCTTAATCAATACATCTCATGAGCTAAAAACACCGCTCGGTGCAATTGTGGGTATCACGGATTCTATCATTAAGCGTGTTGAAGGACCTCTTAACGAACAGCAAGTTCAAAATCTAACCATTGTTAAGAACAGCGGTAGAAGATTAACCATGCTGGTTAACGATTTGTTGGATTACTCCAAGATGAAGAATGGAGATATAACACTTCATAAGAAAAAGATGAATCTGAGAGCCTCTGTAGATGCGGTTATCAAATTGCAAATGTTTGTACTCGGGAACAAGCCCGTCCGTCTCATAAATAGCATTTCGGAAGCCTTCCCCGATATTTATGCCGATCCTGATCGATTACTGCAAATTCTGCACAATCTGATTGGAAATGCAATGAAGTATACAGACGTTGGTGAAGTTAAAATAAGTGCTGAGATGCATCGAAATACGGTCGTCATTCATGTTAGAGATACCGGAATTGGCATTGCTCCTGGTATGGAGCGGTTTGTATTTCAAGCTTACGAGCAGATTGAATCATCCTCCAAATACGATCGAAGCGGTATAGGCATCGGTCTGAGTATTACTAAGAAGCTCGTTGAACTGCACGGGGGCCGAATTCGAGTGGAATCTGCGATAGGAGAAGGATCTGTTTTTACCTTTACTCTACCGCAGACGGGTATAGATTCAGTGGAGTGGAATACAGCATCAAAGGAACATAATGATGAGGCTCATGAGTCATTAAACCTACAAGTTCAATATCCGTTATATCTGGAAGGTGAAATTAAAGAACCCATATTGGTCGTCGAGGACGACTTGGCGAATATGCAATCCATAATCAATGCTTTGAAGCTGAAGGGTTATTCGATTGTTGCGGTCCATAATGGACATCAGGCGCTGCAGGAACTGGATAAAAACCAAGGCTTCTATCTTGTTATTTTGGATATTGTGATGGCTGATATGAGCGGTTATGAGGTACTAACAAAAATTCGAGAAAGATATACGCTATTTGAGCTGCCAGTATTAATGCTAACAGCAAGAAATAAGGCGGAAGATATGAGAATTGCTGTAGATAACGGTGCGAACGATTACGTCGGGAAGCCATTTGAGACAGAGGAACTGCTCGCTAGGGTCAACAACCTTACCAAAATGAAAGCTGCTGTAAAACATGCGAAGGACGCAGAGATTGCTTTTTTACGTTCACAAATTAAGCCTCACTTCTTATATAACGCCTTAAACTCGATAGCTGAGCTATGTATCGTTGAGCCTTCTCAGGCGGAAGATTTGGTGCTTCATCTTTCCAGTTATTTAAGAAACAGCTTTGATTTTAAACAGCTGGATTCGTTCACTACGCTTGAGAAAGAATTAGCATTGGTTGAAGCTTATGTCCATATTGAAAGAGCAAGGTTTGGCAATCGAATTCAAGTAGAGTATGACATTGACGCGGATCCATTTATTCAAATTCCACCCCTCATCCTGCAGCCATTAGTCGAGAATGCAATCAGACATGGGCTGATGTCGAGCTCGAGTGGAGGAATTGTGAATGTGATGGTGAGGAAGCAGGAGGATCATATGATGTTCATTTCCGTATCCGACAATGGCTGTGGGATGAGTGAGAAGAAGCTCCAGGAGATTCTGTCTCCTCAGACGGAGTCAAAAGGTGTAGGCCTGTGGAATATAGGTCAGCGAATCAAATTGATTTACGGTATCGACTTTGAGGTTAACAGCGCGGAGGGAGTCGGGACACAAATTATGTTCCACATTCCGGCCCATCCAGATTACATGAGAAGGAGTTATTAACTAATGCTGCAAGCTGTTATTGTGGACGATGAAGAGCTCTCGATTAATCGATTAAAAAGGCTGCTGACGGATCATGAGGAAATAGAGATTTCACGTACTTATTTAAATCCTAAGGATGCCCTTCAATATATAGAAGCAAATCATGTGGACATCGTATTCTTGGATATATCCATGCCTGAATTAAATGGAATGGAGCTATCTAAGTATCTGAAGCATCACCATGAATCTATAGAGGTCGTTTTCGTAACCGGATACGATGATTATGCCGTGCAAGCCTTCGAAATCAATGCGCTTGATTATTTGTTAAAGCCAGTCACGGCACAGCGGGTAGAGATGACTTTAAACAAAATCCGGAAAACTGTTTCAACTAAGGTTCGAGAAAAGACCTTGCCTGTAGAGTCCCAAGAGCTATTCTTGAAGGTTGAAATGTTTGACGGTTTTAAAATATATCAAAGTAGTCATCAAAAAGAATGGGTTAAGATGAGAAGCCCCAAGACGGAAGAATTGTTTGCTTTTTTGCTGCACAAAAGAACAGTCAGCCGAGAAGAAATTATAGATACCTTGTGGAAAAATTTTGAGCCTGAAAAAGCGTGGAAAAATCTGAATTCCACCTTGTACTACATTCGTCAAGCTATTAATGGCTGCTACAAGGGAGCATCCGTTATCCAAGCAACTAGAAATGAGATTCGTATTGATGAAAGGTATTTGTCCTGTGACATATATGAGTTTGATCGTTTAATGAAACAGCAAAGCAATAATCGCATTTTTGAAATTGAGCAAGTAGAGTCAGCCATGAAGCTGTATACCGGAACATTTCTAAAAGGAAAAACATACGAATGGGCGAGCAGCTGGGGGTTAGAGCTTGAGCAGGACTATATAAAAATGCTTGAATACGCCGCCAAATACTATAGACAAACAGACCAAAGCGAGCGTTCTCTATACTTTTGTGAGGAAATTATCAAAATAGACGCTTTTCGCGAGGATATTGGCGGAGAATTAATAAAAGTCTACTTAGAGCTGGGGAGGGAGAAGGAAGCGCTCCGTTTTTATCAGAATCTAGAAGATTTATATCGAACAGAACTAGGAACCGAACCGTTAGCCTCTATTAAAAATCTAATCAACTCCATTGTGTATTGATGCAAATAAGGACCTTAAGCGATAAGTCTATTATCCTAGGTCCTTTTTACTTGTTTATTTTTTGTTTATTGCATAAATGTATAATTTAGGAGAATTATGTCGAATTGAGTAATTAGTAATAGAGGGGAAGAAATAAATGAACCGAAAATTTGTGAAAATCGCCGTAAGTACGACACTATCAGTTGGTATTGCGGTATCGGGGACTGGTTACAGTGGGAGTGCCTTGGCCCAAGTAGCAGGCATGGGTTGGAGTACGGATGATAGAGAGACGGTGCTTCACCCGATTGTGGAGGATACTAATAGTCAGACTTTTTTCATCGCATCTCTTTTGTCTGGAAAGGTCTATAATTCTGAAACTACCGGAATTGCTGTAATGGGTACGGACAGCTCTAATGGAACATGGGAGTATTACAATACAGTTACGGGTTATTGGTACAATATTGAGAAAGTAGATGGTGGAATGGCTTATATTCTGCTGTCGAGCTCGGATCAAATTCGTTTTAAGCCAAATCCCAATTGGCATGGTAAAGCCAGTATTGACTATAAGCTGTGGGATACAACGCAAGGTTACAATTCATTTGATAAAAATATCGATACCTCTGGTACTTCTGCATTCAGTGCGGAGCAGGGTTCGACATCCATTAGTGTCACTCCGGTAAACGATGAGCCTTATCTCACGGAGGCAGATGGAGGAGAATATCTTAATCTAAATGGTAACGGAAAGTACGTTGTGCTTCCATCCAGCATCAATTCGATTTACGCCGATTCCTTCACAGTCGAAGGATATCTTAAGGTGGATCAGTTTAATACTTGGATGAGATTTTTCGAATCCTCCAATGGTCCTGGAAGTGACAATATATTTGTAGGTTTTGACAATGGAAAGATGAACTTCTCTGCTTATAACGGTTCGAATGGGCCTGCTATCGGGGCAGTAAACAATATGACTACGACAGCGATTTTTCCGCAAAATCAATGGGTTCATGTTGCACTGGTATACAGTCAGTACGAGAAGAAAGCGTATATCTATTGGGACGGTGAACTTAAGGCTTCCGGAGCTGCAGATTTAAGCTCGATCGGAGGCAGACTTCGCCATAATCACTGGCTAGGCAAAAGTGGTTGGGGTCAAGATGGTTATTATTACGGCGGAATGAAAGATGTAAGCTTCTGGAGCAAGGCCAAGAGCAGGGAAGAAATCATTAGCGGCATGAATGCTAAATTGACCGGATGGGAGCCGGGTTTAGTTGCTCATTACAAGCTGGATCAAGGAAGTCCTCATGCCATCAGTACGCCTCCAGGAAAAGATGGAACAATAGTGAACGCAACACACAAGCAAGCCGAGGGTTTTGTTGGTGCAGTAACGACAGATATGAATCGCTCTGTAAGAAGAGCGTTTAAGGTAACGGATGTAGACGGTGATTCACTTACAGTCACAGTCTCATCGTCTAATTCTTCCATCGTTCCTAATGAGAATGTGGTTATTGAGGGCACTGGAGAAGAAAGAACGATAATCATAACGCCATTGCCTGACCAATATGGAAGAACAACGCTAACGATTGCTGTTAATGACGGAACGGTTCAAAGAAGTTATGATCTGAACGTTATTATAAACAATACGATTACAGTTACGAATGTCGTACTAAACAAGGACAGTCTTGACTTTATAGTAGGAGGGGACGCAGAGACGCTCGTGGCTTCTGTATCTCCGGAGAACGCTTCAAATAAAGATATCATGTGGACATCGGATAACCACAGTGTTGCTACAGTGGATTCTGACGGAGTTGTGACCCCGGTTGGTCCGGGAACAGCCGTCATTACGGTAACGACAGTGAACGGCTGGCATACAGATACAGCGACAGTCAATGTAGCGGACAAGCCAGGTACACCTGAGAATGTAACGGCCATTCCAGGTGATGGTGAAGCGACGGTTAACTTTACAGCGCCTGCGGACAATGGAGGAAGCCCGATTACGAATTACACGGTAACTGCACAGCCAGGAGGTATTACGGCGAGTGGTACGGGCAGTCCGATTAAAGTAACGGGCTTGGACAACGGAACAGCCTACACCTTCACCGTGGTAGCGACCAACCGTGCCGGAGACTCCTTATCTTCGATGTCATCTGCAAGTGTTACACCAATACCGCCTGCTCCAGGAGCACCAACCTTGCTTGAGCCTGCAGCTGGCAATGGCGAAGTGACCTTGACTTGGAACGGAGTAGACGAGGCAACGGGATATAAAGTGTTCATGAGTGAATCGCCGGATGCGATCGATAACGAAGTAGCTACCGTAACAGATTCAGTCTACAGTCATACCATTACAGGATTAACGAATGGTAAAGCCTATTATTTTGTACTGAAGGCAACGAATACGGGCAGTGATAGTGCTCCATCCTTACCGGTTACTGCAACACCGATGACGGTTCCTGGAGTACCGACCAATATAACGGCCACATCAGGCAATCATCAGGCGATCATTACCTTTACTCCTCCTGTGGATGATGGAGGCAGCCCGATTACGGGTTATGAGGTTACCGTCATGCCAGGAAACCATAAGGTGTATGGAACAACTAGCCCAATTACAGTGACAGGCTTGGATAACGGGACGAGCTACACCTTTACGGTGACAGCTATTAATGACAAAGGAAGCAGTGAGCACTCGCTTGAATCGGAGCCAGTGACACCGTTAGTACCAGTTGCACCGCCAAGCGAAGACGAAACAAACATCCCAGCTCCGGCTCCAGCTCCAGTACCGGCACCAGCACCACAAAAAGAAGCCGAGATCCTGGTGAACGGCAAGGCAGAGGATATTGGAACGGTATCAACGAGCGAGCAAAATGGTCAAAGCGTAACCAAAGTAGCTTTAGATGATCAGAAACTAAATGATAAGCTTGCGGGTGAAGATTCAAGTTCAGTCTTATCCATTACCGCTAATAAGGAATCGGATGTACTGATCGGTGAACTAACCGGGCAAACGGTCAAAAATCTGGAGAAGACGGAGACACAGCTCGAAATCAAGACATCGAGTGCAGCATTTATTCTGCCTGCAGATGCAATCCGAGTTGATGAAATTTCGAAGGAGTTTGGAACCGCAGCACTTCAGGATATTCGAATTGAAGTGAAGGTTGCAGCGACCAATCGTGAAATGCTTAAGGTGATCGAGAATGCAGCGGTAAACGGCAGATTCACTTTGATTACACCTGCGGTTGATTTTTCCGTAAGTGCCACTTATGGTAATCAGACCATTGAAATTTCTGAATTTAATCAATTTGTTACTCGGATGATCGCTATTCCGGATGGAGTAGACGTAAGCAAGATCACGACGGGCGTCATCGTTGATGCAGATGGCTCGGTACGTCACGTACCAACCAAAGTCACGCAGATTAACAGTAAGTATTATGCGCTGATTAATAGTTTGACGAGTGGTCATTCCTATTCTGTCATTTGGAATCCTATTGAATTTAGTGATGTAGAAGGTCACTGGGCACAAGCTGCTGTAAATAATATGGGATCAAGAATGGTAGTGGATGGAGTAGGAAGCTCCCTGTTCAATCCTGATCAGAACATCACCCGAGCAGAATTTGCGGCAATTGTTGTTCGCGGATTAGGACTAGGGCGTGATAATCAACCATCATCCTTTACGGATGTAGCTATGTCAGACTGGTATAACAGTGCTGTAATAACAGCAGCGGAATTTGGACTTATACAAGGTTTTGGAGACGGCACCTTCCGTCCGAATGAACAAATTACTCGTGAGCAGGCGATGGTCATCATTGCGAAGGCAATGGAGCTGACGGAGCTGCATTCTACGCTGCCAGCGGATACTTCTCAGCTTGATACTTTCGTGGATGCACCAGACGCGTCAAATTGGGCAAGTATGAGCATTGCAAAGAGTGTACAAGCAGGCGTAATTAATGGCAGAAGTGAGACGAAGCTTGCTCCAAAAGCCAACATGACGAGAGCTGAAGTTGCAGCGATTGTAGAGCTGCTGCTGCAGAAATCTGAACTAATTTAACTAGCTGTATGTAAAAGAGTTTCTCTTGCTTCAGGTGAGGCCTGTTGCGGAGAAACTCTTTTTTTTGTATAAAAGGAAACTTTTCACTGTGCTGCAGCGTCTATAATATAAATTAGATTGTGATTATTTTCTCATATAAAATTTGGTTCGTTAAGGAGGGGGGATGAGAGTGTCCGCGAGTAAGCCGATTTATGTTGAAACGTTCATTCATACAGAGATGGAGTCGATTTGGAGAGCCACACAAGACCCGGCAAAGCATGAGGAATGGGACCTGCGATTTTCCAGGATTGAGTACATTCCGAAACAGGACGAAGAGGAGAAGCAGCGTTTTCGCTACGTCACAAATATCGGATTCGGGCTTCGAATAGAAGGGGAAGGTGTAACCACGCCAGGGAAGTATCAAGACCAAGAACGTATGTCGGCCCTGCAATTTTCCTCGGATCAGGCAATCTCGCTTATACAGTCCGGCGGAGGATATTGGCGGTATATACAAGAGGATCAGGGGGTCCGGTTTTTAACTCGGTACGATTACAAGACACGATTTTATTTCCTGGGAAAATGGTTTGATCGTATGATATTCAGGCCACTGATGGGCTGGGCGACAGCACTCAGCTTTGATGTTCTTAAGATTTGGCTTGAAAAAGGAATCCCTCCGAAAATATCTTATCGGCAGCTGCTTATTCATGCGATCGTTACCTTTGGTCTTATGTTTACCTGGATTTATCATGGATTGGTCCCGAAGCTGCTCACACAGGATGCTCAGGAGCTTGCCCTATTGAAGGGGGTCATCGGTTCGGAGGCGAATGCGGTGCTCTTGCTGCAGGTGGTGGGGATGCTTGAAATTGCTGCTGGGATCTTATGCCTCTTACTTCACAGGGAAAAGGCGCTTTATATATTCAACATTGCAGCCATGCTGCTTCTCGCTATCGGTGCAGCGATCTCAGATATATCCGTCTTCCTTGCACCGTTTAATCCAGCCACTTTAAATATGGCGGTTTGTTTGCTGGCCTGGATCGGCTGTATGACACTCGCACATCTTCCATCCGCAAAGCACTGTATCCGCAAGCAGCCATGAGAGAGGAGAACAAGCGATGGATTCCATCTATCGGACAGCATTAGGAACTGATTTTGAGAAGCTCCATCCCCGAATTCAGAAGCGGTTTGGGTTTAACAGCTCAAGCGGAATCGCTTCAATCGGGACAGGAGTTATGGATTCCGTATGGTACGGGCGAATGTACACTCTTCCTTTTCTTTATATCGGCACCTGGCGGAATATTATGTTTCCTCAGAAGGGGACGAATGTGCCGTTTACGATCGAGAATTATGCTTATCAGGATCAATTTGGACGAGAAACCGTGACTTGGATTCGAACCTACGATTTTGGTAATCAACGCCGCAGATTCGATGCCACCATGATTTACAGCTGTCAGCGGAACAGGGTTGTGGATTACTTAGGTACGCATCAGCACCTGGCAGTGGACATTGACCTGGCTGTGGATGAGGAAGGAGGCTTGAGACTCCGTTCTAGTGAGCAGCGTTTTTATGAAGGGATCATCGGATTCCGCTTTCCCATGCTGTTTTCTGGAACAGCCGATGTGAGGGAGTGGTACGATGATTCAATGGATAAATATCGGATTGATGTGAAGGTTACAAATGATACCTGGGGTCCGTTATTCGGATACAGTGGAAGCTTCGATACTGCCTATATCCCTGTGCTCGAAGACCACATTCCTTCCCATGTGAAGCCAGTTCGTGAGGAAAAGCGGGAATAGCGAATCTCCAAGCAAAAGGATGCGTGAATTCAGCGCATTCTTTTTTTATGGAGAACCTAGAAATACGGTATCGGTTAGTCATGTATACAAATGGTTGATCGGCTAGCAGAAACAATCCGAACTACACCGAATAACGAAATTAGAGTGTTTATTCACAGATACAAAATAATGGAATTGCAGGAAAGCCCGCCTGGAGCCCATAGTGAAAATGGAGGATGAAACGAGAGGAGAAGGGTGATGGCACGAATCCTGTTTAACCATGTGTACAAAAGATATGGCAAAGATCAGCAGCCCGTCGTACAGGATTTTCATCTGGAAGTAGCGGACAGAGAATTCATCGTGTTTGTTGGACCATCGGGATGCGGCAAATCGACGACGCTTCGGATGCTTGCCGGGCTGGAGGAAATCTCGGAGGGCGAGATCTGGATCGATGACGAAATGGTGAATCAGCTGCCGCCAAAAGACAGAGACATCTCCATGGTGTTCCAGAACTATGCACTGTATCCCAATATGTCTGTATATGAGAATATCGCGTTTGGACTGAGGCTTCGCAAAATGCCAAAGCATGATATTGATCTGGCGGTGAAGCGAGCTGCGAGAATTCTCGAGATTGAATCGTATCTTGACCGCAAGCCGAAGGAGCTGTCCGGCGGGCAGCGTCAGCGCGTAGCTCTTGGCCGGTCGATCGTGCGCAATCCGCAGGTGTTCCTCATGGATGAGCCGTTGTCCAATCTGGATGCCAAGCTCCGGGTTCATATGCGGACAGAAATTATCAAGCTTCATAAACAGCTCGGAGTGACAACTATATATGTAACCCATGATCAGACAGAAGCGATGACGATGGGCAGCCGAATTATTGTACTGAAGGACGGCATTATCCAGCAGGTGGATTCACCGGAGCTGATATACAATGATCCGCAGAATATGTTCGTTGCAGGATTTATCGGTTCGCCACAGATGAATTTTATAGAAGGAAAAATTGTAGAAGCGGACAATCAGCTCGAATTTCAGACGCGAAGGCATCGTCTCGTGATTCCCGAGAGCGCTGCTGTTCCCTTGAGGAAGCGTAATCGGGTCAATAAGTACGTGATCCTCGGGATCAGGCCGGAGAATATAAGCATAGAACCCATCATGTTCGAGACCTTTCCAAATGCTGTTTTCCAAGGTACACATCAGTTCAGTGAACTCATGGGTGCCGATCGCTACTTATATGTCGATATTGGAACTGACAAGGATCTGATTGCCAGGGTGAACCCGAGAGAGCATGTGGAAGAGCTGACAGAGATACGGCTGGCGATGGATATGAACAAGGCATTATTTTTCGATAAAACGACGGGTGAAAGGTTCAGCTGATATACAGGAAAAGAGAGGTGCAATATGAAGCATATCCGCTATATTTTCCTTATTCTTCTGCTTGGAGTCATGCTGTTTGCGGGCACCTTTCCGTACGCAAGCTCTTCTGTCACTCGGCCTGCCTCTGCTGCGGATGCCTTGCAAGGTTCGGAGGAAGAGGGAGATCCTCCTGTCAATTCCACAATTGAAAGCGCATTCGAACCCTATTATGTGGACGTTGCTCGTACATGGGAGGAAGAAGGAGCTCGGCCTGCTCGTGAGTCCATTCTTGTACCCGGCACACGTCTCTCAGGCCAATCCGAAGGGGCTAGTGTAACTACAGGCTCTTACGCTGGCAAGGAGGAGGTGCTGATCTGGAACAATAACCGGACAGAATGGATCGAGTATGAGATTGAAGTTCCTGCCGAAGGAATGTATGAAATGGTGCTGTCTTATCACGCCTTGATTGATGAGGACGCTGTTTATCAGAGCTACCGGCCGACAACGATGGCTGTATCCTTTGACGGTGAATATGTGTTCAATGAGGCAAGGGCGATTGAGTTTGCAAGAATGTTCAGGGATGAGCTCCCTTTCAAGAAGGATGAGAAGGGAAATCATATCAGACCAAGACCAATTGAACAGAATCAGTGGATGAGACAGTCATTTCAGGATGCGGAGGGTACCAGTTCTCTGCCGCTGAAGTGGAAGCTGACCGAAGGCAAACACACGCTGCGTCTTCAATCCTTTGCGCCTATCGTTATCGATCAGATTGAGCTTGTCCCGCCGACAACCATACCTTCTTATGAGGAGTTCCAGACGACCCTGCCGGAGAACAACGGGAATGCGAGCGGAAGCGAGGTCATCGTCATCGAGGCCGAGCATATGCAGGCCAAAAATGATGTAGCCATTCAAGTGATGACAGATCAGGACCCGCTTATGTCACCGGATGCCGACAATAAGCTGATTTTTAATGCGATTGGCGGAACACGCTGGCAGAATGGCGGCGGCGCAATAACCTGGAGCTTCACGGTACCGGACAGTGGACGGTATAACCTCGGGATCAGAGCCTATCAAGGCTACCAATCGAGCAAAAAGGTGTATCGCAAGATCATGATTGACGGGAAGGTGCCCTTCGAAGAACTGCTGGCGTACCCGATCTCTTATTCTACAAGCTGGCAGGGGCTCGTGATTGGTCAATCAGTGGAAGAGCCTTACGAAATATACCTTGAAAAAGGGGAGCATACCCTCACTCTGGCTGCTACCTATGCTCCTTACAGCCCGGTGCTTAATGAGCAGGAACAAGTACTCGCACGGATTAGGGACTTATCGGAAAATATCAACACGATTACCGGAGGAGTAGAAGATACAGCTCGAACGTGGAGGATCAAAGAGAATTTTCCGGAGCTCATTACAAGGACAGAGGAGATTAAACAGCGCCTGGAACGTATGGAGACCATGCTGCTTGAAGTGAATGGCGAAGCCGATGCAAATTTACAATCCTTGGCTACAGCCATAACCGATATAGAGGATATTCTTCGTTATCCAAATGACCTACCTTACAAGCTGGAGGATCTCAGCCTCATATCTTCCCGGGTTGCCTCCATCACATCGAGCCTTACGGCTGCACCCATGGCACTCGACAAGTTATATATTGCGCCGGCAGGCACAGCGTTTCCGAGAATGGAAGCGAATTGGGGAGAGAAGACGTTAAGAAATGTCTCTTCATTCTTTCATTCCTTTAGTTCAGACAACAGGCTGTCGTCCAGTGAGGAAGAGGTGCTGAATATATGGGTCAACTATGGTCGTGACTATGTCAATCTGATACAGGAGATGGCGGATCAATATTTTACTCCGGAGACCGGCATTGAAGTTCAAGTGGATCTTCTTCCAGATGAAAATCTACTGGTGATGGCGAATGCGGCCGGTAAATCTCCGGATATTGCGCTGGGGATGACGGAAGGAAGGCCGATCGAATTGGCCATTCGCGGGGCAGTAGAGGACTTGTCGGATTATCCGGGGTTTGATGACTTATTCGAGCAGTACTCACCGGGCTCTACACTGCCCTACTATTTTGCTGACGGCTATTATGCACTCCCCGAAACCCAGCGGTTTCAGGTGCTCTATTATCGCGAGGATATTCTACAGAAGCTGGGGCTTGGCGTGCCCGATACATGGGAAGAAGTGATCGAGATGCTGCCAACCTTGCAGCAAAATGGATATAACTTTCACATTCCGTATAACGATTATATGACCTTCCTATATCAGTATGGTGCTGAGTTTTATACGGCGGATGGAATGAAGACAGCACTTGATTCACCGGAGGCGTTTACCGGCTTCAAGCTCATGACCGACCTGTTTACCGTCTATGGTATTGAGCAGCAAGTCCCAAGCTTCTACCAGCATTTCCGCGATGGAGATATGCCGATCGGGATCGCTGATTTCAACTTTTATTTGCAGATGCGTGTAGCGGCACCGGAGCTGGATGGCTGGTGGGGAATGGCGCCGCTGCCGGGAACAGAGAGTGAGCATGGAGAAGTAGAGCGCTGGACAGGTGGTAATCAGACCGCGGCAGCGATCTTCTCAAACAGCCATCTTAAAGAGGAAGCCTGGCAGTTTCTACAGTGGTGGCTGTCGAGTGAGACGCAGCAGCGATTCGGGAATGATCTGGAAGGATTCTACGGAGTAGCGTTTCGCTGGAATACAGCGAATCTTGAAGCCTTTACAGGACTGCCTTGGAACGAGGAGGAGCTTGCGGTCATGCTGGAGCAGTGGCGCTGGTACAAGGATATGGCTAACATACCAGGCTCCTATTTTATCCCGCGTGAAGTCATGAATGCTTGGAACCGAACCGTGCTGAGCGGACAAAATTACCGCGATGCGCTTGAAGAGGGCATTCTCGGCATGGATCGTGAGATTTGGCGTAAAGCACGGGAATTTGATTATATCGATGAGCAAGGCAGCATTGTCGATACTTACGATCCACCGCAGGTGACAGAGCCTTGGAAGGGAGTGGATAGGTATGTCAACCCATGAGGCAGAGCTCTCTAAGTCAGTAACACCGCCAGCGAAACAGCAAAAAACCAGCCGCAAGCGTATTGCAGGGCTTTTCAGAGAGATATGGAAATATCGGCTTTCTTACCTATTCATTTCTCCCTTTGTCATTGCCTTTATACTCTTTATTCTGCTGCCTGTGCTGGCTGCGTTTGGGCTTAGCTTCACAGATTTCAACACCATCCAATTCCCGAAGTTTATCGGCTGGGATAACTACGAATATATTTTTTCACAGGATACCTTATTTCTGAAGCACGCATTTCCGAACACGATCAAATTTGCGGTGCTGGTCGGACCAGGCGGCTTGATTCTATCCTTTATTCTCGCCTGGCTGATCGCTCAGATTCCAGACAAGATTCGGCTGTGGTTCGTGCTGGCGATCTATGCTCCCTCGTTAACCGGAGGCGTGGTGATGCAGATCATATGGCAGCCGCTGCTGTCTGGAGATCGCATCGGCTACTTGAACAGCTTCTTACTTAAGCTTGGCATCATTGATGAACCGCAGCTATGGGTGCTTGATCCGGCCTACCTGATGAATTCCATGATTATCGTCACCTTGTGGTCCAGTATGGGCGTAGGCTTCCTCGCGATGCTGGCCGGTATTCTGAACGTTGATGAGACGCTCTATGAGGCCGGGCGGCTTGACGGAATCAAGAGCAGATTGCAGGAAATCTGGTATATTACGATTCCTTACATGCGGCCGCAAATGCTGTTTGCTTCCGTCATGGCCATTGTATCTGCGTTCAAGGCAGGGGCTATTGGTGAACAGCTGTCCCAGACCAAGCCGACGCCTGAATATGCAGGGCATACCCTCGTCAATCACATTGATGATTATGGGCTGGTCCGGTTTGAGATGGGCTATGCAGCAGCCCTGTCCGTTGTTCTGCTCATTACAATCTATATATTCAACAGGCTCAGCTGGAGATTGTTTGGTACGAAGGGGGAATGAATATGGACCATGCCGCAAAGGATGGATCTCAGAATTCAGCTAAACGGCCTGTCATGAACCGCAAATCCTGGCTTCGGCGTATGGACAGGACGCAGCTGATCTTGACGCTTCTGCTCGGTATATTCGCTGTGTTGATGCTGGTACCGATCATTTACATCATAAACCATGCGCTTAAGCCGTACTCGGAGCTGTTTATTTTCCCTCCGAATATTTTTGTCCGGCAGCCGACCTTGAGTAACTTTACCGAGCTGTTCGTGATGACCCGGGATGCCGTCATTCCTGCTTCACGATATTTGTTTAACAGCATCGTTGTGGGTGTCATCGGAACAGGCAGCGTCGTTATTGTAAGCGCTCTCTGCGCTTATCCGCTCTCAAAGCACAAATTTCCGGGCCACAAGCTGTTGTTCTCCATTATCGTTGTGTCCCTGATGTTTGTGCAGGAGGCCATTAATATTCCCAGATATGTGGTTGTCGCAAATCTCGGTATTATGAACACGTATTGGGCACACATTCTGCCTCATATTGCGAGCACCGTAGGTGTTTTTCTGATGAAGCAGTTTATGGATCAGGTTCCGAATGAACTGATTGAAGCAGGTAAAATGGACGGCGCAAGGGAGTTCACAATCTTCGCAAGGATCATTATTCCGATTACACTTCCAGCCTGTGCCACCGTTGCCATCCTCTCCTTCCAGTCCATCTGGAGTGATGTATCTACATCAACGCTGTTCATGCAGGACGATGCGATGAAGACATTTCCGTTCTTTCTGTCGACGCTTACCCAGAACCTTGCCAACTCGGTTGCCAGACAGACGGCAGCGGCAGCAGCTGCACTCATCATGTTCTTGCCTACACTGATTATGTTTCTATTTTTCCAGCGCAAGGTGATTGCCACGATGTCGCACTCCGGCATCAAGTAGCGAAGGAAAGGAGGATCGGTATGAAGTTTAACTGTGGACTACGTGTATGGCTGTCTGTCGTTACTGTGGCACTGATTATGGCTGCGATGCAGCTTCCGCATACAGCATGGGCCGACGTAACCTATGGAACTTTTACAAAAGACAGCTATGGACATCAGATGGATACCCAGCCGGCATACACCCCTTTCAAAATGATAGGCAAGGATCTCGCGGCACCCGATCCAGACCATCCGGGACAATACGTGGCTTCACCGATGCAGAAGCCTTCGGATGTCTATATCAGTGCGTCTGATGAAATTTATGTGGCAGATACGGGTAACAATCGGATCGTGAAATTTGATAAAGACGGAAATTTTCAAAGGTATTATGAGCTGGCAGAGAATCCGCTGAATGCGCCTCAAGGTGTATTTGTAGATGACAAGGGGGATCTTCTCATCGCGGATACGGGCAATAAACGCGTTGTTCGATTGTCATCTTCAGGCGAGCTGCTGAAGGAATATAAGCGTCCTGAATCCGGCAATGTACCGGAGGAGCTGAAATTTGATCCTATCAAGGTGGCAGCAGACAAGCGAGGATACATCTATATTGTCACGATGGGCGGCTATTACGGGCTGGTGCAGCTTCACCCGGATGGGGAATTTCAAAGATTTTATGGAGCCAATTCAGCTCCTTTTTCCTTCATAGATTCCTTAAAAAGAGCTCTTTACACACGGGAAATGTATGAAAATGAAACAAGCAAAATTCCTCCAGCTGTAAACAATCTTGCGATCGATGAGGGAGGGTTCATCTATACCGTAACGAACGGTGCTGCGGTTGAAGCCGAGCAGATTAAGAAGCTGAACTTTCAGGGAGAGAATATTCTTGCCCAGTACAATAAATTCGGGACAGCGAAGCAGAGCTTCGGGGAGTATAACTGGTATGACATACGTTATGTTGGCGGTATTACAACCCCTCCCCAGCTTGTCGATGTGGCAGTCGATCCGGAGGGGAATTTTACAGTCGTTGATTCCTATTACACCTATTTGAGCCAGTATGATGCGAACGGGAATCTGCTCTTTTACTTCGGCGGACCTTCATCCGCTGCTTCATCTCAGCTTGGTTTAATTAAGACACCTGTGGCGATTGATATGAATTCCAAAGGTGAAATATATGTGCTCGACAGTCAGGAAAGCATGCTGCAAGCCTATCGTCTGTCGGAGTTCGGGGCAATGGTGCATGAAGCAAACCGCTTAACCCAGGAGGGCAGATATCTCGATAGTGAAGAGCCCTGGAAGGAAGTCCTGCGTTTGAATGAACAATATTTGCCGGCCATACTAGGTCTGGCTCAGGTCGCATACAAGAAGGGGGACTACGAGGAGGCCGCGAGGCTGTTCAAAGCTGCGGGGAACGATACAGGGTATTCAGAGTCTTTCTGGCAGATCCGGCTGCAGTGGTTCCAGGCCCGATTCTCCTTCTTTGCTACCCTGCTCGTCGTTGCAGCGGTTCTCATATTCCTTGTCAATCGACTGGCTAGAGGAAGAACACCACGGATGATCGAAGGCTTCTCAGACCGAATGGATAACAGGTATGTGTTGTTCTCACAAATAAAACAGGCTTTTGTCATTCTAAGACATCCCATCGACGGGTTTACGGCTTTGAGGTTTGAGAATAAAGGCGGGTATGTAAGTGCGTGTATTCTGCTGGTACTGACGGGCGGTGCGCTCCTATTGTCTGAACAGATGACGAGCTTTGCGTTTAATCCGGTTCCGCCGTCTTCGATTACAGTAACCTCGGTACTGCTCCCGTTCCTGGGGCTGTGGTGCGGCTGGGTAGTAAGTAATTATCTGATCAGCTCCATTTACAGGGGAGAAGGGCGCTTCAAGGATGTATTTGTCGGCAGTGCCTATGCACTAACTCCATTTATTCTCATTGGTGTACCGCTGGCTGCCTTATCCAATGTCATGACACACGCAGAAGGTGCAATCTACGATTATCTTCAGCTCGGAATGTACATCTGGCTCGTATTTCTGTTCATTTGGATGGTACAGTCCTTACACAATTACACCGTAGGGGAAACCTTACTGAATATAATAATGAGCCTATTTGCGCTCATCGTACTCGCAGTCTTGATCTTTCTTGTCATTGGTCTTACGAACGAGCTGCTCATATTTATCCACGAGGTCTATCAGGAGGTGCTGTTAAGATGAGGCTAGCCAAATACAGAAAAGCCGTGTTCTTCATTCTTCTCGCCTTCGTTATCATCTTTGGAGCCAGCAGGCTCGAAGTGAAATTCAGAGGAGATCACATGGTCCCGGCAGCTCAGCAAGGGACATCTGGTGGAGCGGAGCAGCAAGACGCTTCACTCCCGGTAGAGGCTGACTTTAGAGCAGCAGCCGAAACCGAGTCAATGATTCTGAAGCTGGATGAGTCGACAGGACACTTCATCGTTCTGGATAAACGCAGCGGCAGCATTTGGAGATCTTATCCGGATCCGCAAGACTTCGAGCATGAGACGATCGGCGGGATCTGGAAGACACATCTGGTCTCGCCTCTTATGTTCCAGTACACCGATTTTACCGTGTATAACACGCAGCCTCGCGAGAGTAATTTCAGGACCTTAGGCGGCACGATCGAAGACATCAAGGAGATCGACGGTGGCATTCAGTGGACTTATGATATGCCCGCGCTGGAATTGAGCGTGCCTGTGCAAATTCGGATACAGGATGATTACGTGGAGACCAAGATTGTAGATCAAGGCTTGAAGGAAGGCAAGTACAGCTTGATCTGGCTGAGGCTGTTCCCATTCATGGCTGCTGAGCACTCCACAGATCGGGAAGGTTATCTGTTCGTTCCGGATGGATCGGGCACCCTGATCGCTTATGATGATCACAGACTGAATACGAACCTTGGCTATCAGGAAAGTGTATACGGCAAAGATCCTTCATTTATGAGCAAGCTTGGCTTCAGTTCCCGATATCCAGCCCAGATGCCTGTATTCGGGATTCATTCGGGCGGGAAGGGACTGCTTGCTGTCATCGAAGGTGGAGCCGAGTACAGCGATATTTTCGCCGCCCCTTCCGGCATGCTGAGCAGCTATAACTGGATTACGGCGCAGCAGACCTATCGAGCCACGTTTGAGCAGATTACGAACCGGAGTAAAGGAACGAGCTTTACGACGTACAACAAGGATAAGCGTTTCGGTGCGGATCGGACTGTGCGATATTATTTCCTGGACAATGGCAAGTCCGATTATGTAGGTATGGCGGAGCGATACCGCAAGTACTTGATGGAAGAGAAAGGGCTTCAGAAACAGAGTGAATCCTCATCCGGTGATATCCCGCTTCATCTTACAATTCTTGGCGGCGATTCGGAAGATGGGATGCTCGGCAGCCGTTATATTGAGGCGACGACAACGGAACAGGCCGCACATATTTTGTCCGATCTCCGGAACCGGGGAATGGGTCCGATGTCCGTCACTTACTTGGGCTGGCAGAAAGGCGGTTATGCACAGTATGGCGGATATTTGGGCGTCGAACAGGCACTGGGCGGAGAGCAGGGGATGAAGGATTTTATCCAGCACGCCCACTCGCTGGGTATCCCGGTCATGCTGGGAGTCAATTATGAGTTCAATAATACCGGCAACGGCGGATTTCGCGAACAGTATCATGCGGTAAGAAACATGGCAGGGACAATGCAGGAAGCCCGAATCCGCGGTGATGAGGTCTATTTGGCCAGCAGCCGTTTTATTCAAAAGGTTCTTCATAAGGAGCTGGGCTCTTATGCTGAGCTTGGAGCAGATGGGCTGTCTCTTCTCGTCACAGGCAGTCGACTAGACAGTGACTACAACACGAGGGTGGGAGCCACCCGTACGGAAGCCATTTCTATACAGCAGCAGCTCCTTCAGCAAGTGAAGGACACACTGGGGAATGTATGGATTGAAAGTCCGAATTTCTATATGTTGAGCGGTGCCGATCACGTCAATGCGCTTCCAGACGATTATTCCTATGATCTGTTCTCCCAGGAGGCCGTTCCTTTTGCACAAATCGCGCTGCATGGACTGATTACCTATACGTCAGGATATGAGAATGACAGGCAGCAATATAAGCACGATTTTTTGCGGGATATGGAATACGGTGCGCTTCCTTCATTTTTATTCACAGCAGTGCCGGCCGAAAGATTAAGTGAAGCTCACGGTCTCCAGCTCAAGAGCTCCCATTATGCAAGCTGGGCGGATTCCGCCGCTTCGGAGTACAGGAGGTATAATGACGCGCTCTCAGGTGTTCAGCATCAGTTTATTGTTGACCACCGCGAGCTGGCTGAAGGTGTAAAGGCAACCACTTATGAAGACGGAACGATGATTATCGTCAATTACACGGAATCGGCATTTGTATATAACGGTGAGGAGGTTGCCGGGCTGGATTTCAAGGTGTTGAAGGGGGATGGAGTGTAGATGAAACGCAAGAAACGGCGTCTTAGTGCAAGAGCTCATCGAAAGCTGTGGGGCTCCATCTTCATATCCAACTGGGTCATCGGTTTCTTGATCTTTATGGCTTTTCCGCTTGTGTATTCTCTGTACATGAGTTTTCATCATTTGGAGATTCTAGCAAGCGGACTCAAGGTGGAGTACAGGGGACTAGCACATTACAAGACGATATTGTTCGAGAACGGCAGATATTTGTACGAAGGGCTGATTCCATTTCTGCGGGAAGCACTGCTCATGATTCCGGTTATTGTCATCTTTGCCCTGCTGATCGCGATTATGCTTAATCAGAAATTTGCGGGGCGCACCGCATTTCGCGTAATCTTCTTTCTTCCTGTCATCTTTACGACCGGGCAGGTGATTGAAGAATTCATGGCGCAGGGCGAGGGAGATATCGAATTCTTATCCAGATACAATATTTCTTCCTTCGTGACGGAGCTGCTTCCGGGCAGCTGGGCTGCACCGATCATTTCGGTGCTGGGATCTTTTGTACTCGTGCTGTGGTATTCCGGAGTTCAAATCTTGATCTTTCTTGCGGGTAGACAAACGATCTCGCACTCGATCTACGAGGCAGCCCGGATGGATGGAGCAACTCCTTGGGAGACGTTCTGGAAAATAACGCTGCCAGAGATGGTCCCCTTCATCCTGTTAAATACCATTTACACGGTGGTCGATTTGTTTACTTTTCCGACGAATCCTGTGATCGACATGGTCAATACAGCAGATTATGGTCTATCGAGTGCTCTAGCTTGGATCTATTTCAGCATCATTCTCGTTTTTTTGGGTATTATTTTCTTCCTGTTCTCGAGAATTTCACGCAGGACCCATGCTTACCGCTAAAGGAGGTTTACCATGGCCAAACCGGTCTTTGCCAAGAACCGAACGAAGAGCCTGCCGCTGACCGCCCGCCGCTTCGTGAAGACCAAGCTTATCGGGCTTGAGGCAGACAAAGGACTTATTTTCAAGTGCTTCCTGTATGTCATCCTCATTGATACGGCTTATATTTATTTGAATCCGATTATCTATATGATCACGAGCATGATTAAGGATGCTGTGGATTTGATGGATCCAGCCGTGACCTGGGTGCCTCGGGTGCTTTATTTCGGGATGCTTCAGGATGCATGGGAGATGCTGCAGTATCCCAAAGCACTCACCATCAGTTTATCGCTCTCCACGGGCATTGCCGTATTCCAGACCATCTCCTGCGCAATTGCAGGTTATGCGTTTGCCAGGCTAGATATCCCATTGAAGAACTTTTGGTTCTTCTGTTTGCTGCTCACCTTCATTGTACCGCCGCAGCTGACTGTACTGCCGAAGCTGATTGCAGCTTCACAGCTGGGGCTGCTTGAGTCTTATGTTCCGCTCGTGCTGCCGGCTTTATTTGGGCAAGGAGTCAAGGGGGCGCTGTTCGTCATTATTTATAGGCAGTTCTTCGCCAAACAGCCGAAGGAGCTGGAAGAGGCAGCGATGATGGATGGAGCCAATCCTTTGAAAGTGTTCTTCCGAGTGATGCTGCCGCTGGCAAGGCCTGCCATTGTCGTCGTTTTTCTGTTCTCCTTTGTTTGGAACTGGAATGATTTTTACACACCGAGCATTTTCCTGCACGGTATGGAGGATCAGCCTCTATCTGTCGGTGTAGCGAGCATAACGAATGAGATTAACATGCGAGCCGAGGAGATCGGGCCGTCCATCTATGATGAGCCGATGAAGATGGCCGCTTCGTTCCTGATGATTATGCCTCCGCTCATTCTGTATATCTTTGCGCAAAGATGGTTTGTAGAGGGAGTTGACCGCACAGGTCTCGTAGAGTAAGAAGGATGATGCTCACAATTTCAAATGGGGAAGGAGATACGATATTACCATGGTTACGAATCTGGACAGTCAAAAGGGACTGCAAACGATCCAAGGTTTAAGATCGCAATTTCTGCAACCTGATGGAGTATTTACCGCCATGCCTTTCTGGTTCTGGAATGGAAGGCTGGAGCGGGAGGAGCTGCTCCGGCAGCTCCGTGATTTTCGTGATAAAGGAGTCGAAGGCTTTGTTCTTCACCCGCGTATGGGTATACCAGATACGATTGGTTATTTATCCGATGAATTCATGACGCTCGTCGAAGCTGTGGTAGATGAAGCAGCGAGCATGAATATGCGTGTCATCCTGTATGATGAAGGAATGTATCCATCAGGCAGTGCCAATGGTGAGATTGTACGTCGTAATCCGGAATTCGCAAGCCGCGGGCTTGTTATGATAGAACAGCCAATGAAGAATACACCCGAATGGAGCATTCCGCTGGAGGAAGGAGACCGTATTGTATCGGTGCAGGCGATTCGCCGGACGGGGACTGATCTGGAAGGGATTGAAGCCAGTAAGACACAGATCATTGAAATGGCAGAGGAGTTTGGCGGCACCGTGAGCTTCGCTCCGCCGGATGAAGGGGAATGGTCATATGCCGCTTTTATCGACCGGTTAAGCTTAGGGACGATTCGCGGCATTCATTACGGACAGGACGATGGAGAGCCGGGGGCACCCCGTGCAGCCGATCTGCTGAATCCGGCAGCCATACAGCTATTCATTGAGCTTACGCATGAGCGGTATTATGAGCGGATCGGCCGCCACTTCGGCAACAGCATCATCGCCATGTTCACAGATGAGCCGGATTTGCTCGGAAGAAAACACCGTAAGGGTATGCTGCCTTGGACGGCGGGATTCCTGGAGGAGTTCATCCGCAGTGGGAATCGTGAGGAAGAGCTTGCTCTCCTATGGCTTGAGAGCGGTGACCATACAGCTGACGTTCGGAGACGCTACCGCAAGGCGGTAAGACACAGAATGGAGCAGAGCTTCTATAAGCCGCTTCATGATTGGTGTGAGGCACATGGCATTGCGCTGACAGGACACCCTGCGGCGAGTGATGACATGGGGCTGCTACGCTATTTTCACATTCCCGGTCAAGATATTGTTTGGCGCTGGCTTGCTCCAGAAGGTGATCTTGGTATTACTGGCAAGCACAGCACGATGGGCAAATGCTCGGCCGATTCGGCGCGGCACCGGAACAAATCGAGGAATTTGAACGAGTGCTTTGGTGTATGCGGCAAGGGTAACAGCTGGGCTCTAACAGCAGATGATATGAAATGGTATTTGGACTGGCTCTTCGTCCGGGGCGTGAATCTGATATGTCCACATGCTTTCTATTACTCGATCGATGGAGAGCGGCTTCATGAACGGGCTCCCGATGTAGGGCCGAACAACATCTGGTGGCCGGAGTATAGCCGCTTCTCGCAGTATATCAAACGCATGAGCTGGATGATGACAGAGAGCATCAATCAGCCGGAAGTGTGTATTCTGTGCCGTGCGGATCACTTGTCCTGGGAACTGGCTAGACCGCTGTATGAAGGTCAAATGGAGTTCAATTATTTGGAGGAGGAGCTGCTTCAAGAAGAAGCTGTTCTTAAGGACGGAATGATGAGCATAGCAAATCAGCGCTACTGTATTGTTCTGCTGGAGGATGTAGAGCAATTTGAACCGAACACAAGGGAGAAGCTTAAGGAATTTGTCCGGCATGGAGGAATCGTTGTGGAGCACAATCGAGGAGCTGCAGCGCCTGTCAGCTATGCCGAACCGGGCTGGGAGGTTCTTCACACCCTTGATTCCGTTGCAGAACGAGTGGAGCAATTGCTCTCCCACCGAGCTGAATTCAAACCCGTAAGCCCCGGCCTAAGAATCAGTCATGTCATAAAGGACCATATTCATCTGTATGTGCTTGTGAACGAAGGCGAAACAGCAATCCAAGGTTCTGTATTCATTAACGGTGAAGGTAAACCTGAGTTGTGGGATGCCTGGAGCGGTATCATCACTCCTGTGCAGGCTGAAGCAAGAGATGGCGGAATGGATATCACGCTAACCATAGATCGCAGACAATGCCTGGTACTTGCGCTGGACCCAGATGCTGCCTCATCAATTATAGACCCTGTTAGCACCAAGCAAGAGACTGTTGCTCAGGACTTGAGTGAGGGCTGGCAAGTCGATGGAGCAGAAGGAGCAATCTCGCTGACCTCATGGACCGAATGGGAAGAAAGAGAGCATTTCTCAGGTACGGTGACGTATACTAGAGAGCTTGAATGGAAGCCATCAGCTTCCTATACAGATGTCATTCTGGATCTAGGGGAAGTCCACGAAATGGCAAAGGTGTTCCTGAACGGGCAGCTTATAGACACGAAGCTGTGGTCTCCGTACCGCTGTTCATTATCCGATTATTTATTGACAGGCAAAAATGTGCTGCAGGTCGAGGTAACAAATACACTGGCAAATCGTTATGATCAGGTATCATTACCTTCTGGAATGCTCGGTCCAATAACGTTGACTACCTATATTGAAGTTTAGCTTTACTACCGAAAATATCCTTGCTGGAAAATGAGGAGTTACATATCGGCCTTGACCTTATGGGTTAAGGTTTTTTTATCTTCTTGTGCTGAAAAGTATGCTTCCAGGCAGGGCTTCATTGGGCATATGAAATAGGTTGCCTTTTACTGCATATCTATGTAAATTAATAATGTATTCGCTTTAATTTCCATATTAAGGGGGAGGGGAATGAGAAAATATCCGAGCTCCAAAGGAAAGTATTATCGTAAAACGCTGCTTGTCATTCTGTTTGCCGCAAGTATTCCCGGTCTTCTCGCGAGTCTCGGTATTTACTGGTTTGCGGCAGGGGCCATCAAGGACGATATGACAGAGCTGCACCGTAAGCAAATGGAGGAGCGGGCTGCCGGCATGGATGATCTGCTGGGATATTTGGAGCAGAGCATAGCTAGCTGGTCTTTGGAATCAAGCTTCGGTGAAGATTTGAAGAACATGGATTTTTCTCTTCCCGCAAACAGCAATGAGATGCGGAATATTAGTCAGGTGCTTCATATCATCCATGGATCACATCCTTTAATTTCGCAAGTTCAATTATATATCCAGCATGAGAATGAGCCCTATTTGTTTAATCCTCAGCTTACATACCTGCATGAGCCTAAACTGCAGCATGAATATGAGAACTTATTAACCCGACCTGAGCGATTTATGTGGAGCACACAGCCTACCGTACTTCGGGGGGCATCTCAGGAGGGGCCTGCCAAGAAGGAGCCGGTCATTATGCTGTCCCACAAAATAATTGGAGCAGACGGAGGTTCATTTGGCGTGCTCATGGTGACACTTGTACCGGAGAAGCTGCTCGATCAGCTGATGGCACTGACTCCTTATAATGAGGGCAGCGTGTTTCTGCTGGATGAAAATATGAAGCCGATGGTGTCCAGCAATGATGGAGTTGAGGCAGAGGTATTCGAGCGCAGTCTGCGGGAGGATATTTTAAAGACGGGACAGCCAAGTGGGAGCAGTATAAAGGAATGGAGAGGTGTCACCTATTCGGTGTCCTATAATACGTTTGATCGTCTCGGTGAGCAGTGGACATATGTTGCCGCAGCACCAATGTCAGTCATTACATCTTCGGTAGAGCTCATTTCCACCATTATTTTTACGATCAGTCTGCTGATGCTGCTTGCAGCTCTGTTTCTTTCCTGGATTGCTTCACGCCATATATACTCTCCTGTCGAGCAATTTGTCACGCTGCTTAGAGGTAACAGGCAGCTGGAGAGCCCTGGTTATGCTATTGATGAATTCAAGCTGTTCGAGCAGGAATGGCAGGAAATTTCGCTAGAGAGCAAAGCGCTTCAGCTTCGACTTGAGGAGGAGCTGCCCCGAATCAAGGAGAGCTTCTTACTTCAGCTCGTACAAGGGCATCTGCAAGCCTATTCTGAGAAGGATATTCGGGAGCGGATGAAGCATTATGGATGGAATGTGTCTGACCGCAAATTCACATTCATTATCGTGCAGCTGACCGGTCAGTCAGGCACCCCTTCTCGATTTGATATCGGCGAAGAAGGGCTGGCTGCCTTTGCTGCAGCAAACATTATTGAAGATACAGCTAGAGATCACTTACTTCAGTATAGTGTTCTAAGTTTCCATAATCTGATGATCGGTGTGCTTGTAATTCAACCTCTAGAGGAGGTCCAACAGAATGGACTGCAGAGCTTTGCCGAAGCGCTGACAGCTGCTGTTAGTGGAACACTTAGACTTGCGGTTACAGTGACAATCAGTCAACCGACAACGCTTGTGCGATCACTTCCGAATCTATTCATTGAGGTGAATCAGGCCGCTTCTTTACGGTTGTTCAGAGATGAGAATCAGATTATTGATATGAACCAGGAGTATGTTCAGTGGGATGAACATGCCGAATCAGGGAAGAACACCAATTATCCATTTGCACTGGACCGTGAAATGACGGAGGCGATGCGTATGGGTGAACAAGAGAAGATGGAGCTCTTGGTTGATGAGTTTTTGGGAGAAGTATCGGCAGGACATGAGAAGGAATACTGGGTTCAACAATGTGTTCTTCAGCTGTATGGCAGCATGCAGTATGTCATCCTGCAGACAGGAATCCAGCCTCACCAATTGTTCAAAGGAAAGAACATGTATGAGCAGCTGTCCATAATTCGGGAGCCCCGCATGCTCTCGCAGTGGTTGAAGGCGTGCGTCATTCATCCGTATATGGAGCACCTCAAGAAACGGACGAATATACAAATGAAACGAATGGTTGAAGAGACGATCCGATATGTTCATCTGCATTATATGCACGATATATCACTGGACAGCTGTGCCCATAAAGTGGGAACCACACCCTACACCTTAAGCCGTCTGTTCAAGCAGGTCACCGGCGTCAATTTTGTCGATTATTTAACCGATTATCGCGTTGTTCGGGCTAAGGAGCTGCTGCGGACGACAAATTTGAAGATTCATGAGATTGCTGAGGGTGTCGGCTATAAACACAGCTACTTTAATCGTATCTTCAAGAAATATGAAGGGATGACACCAAGTGAATATCGGGATGAGTGGAGAGCAGGCTGAACCTCTAGAACTCACGAAACGGCCGATCGCCATCAAATAATTTCTTGAATTCCTTGGGTGCCATTCGAGTGACTTGTTTGAATTTACGATTGAAGTGCGATACACTCGCGAAGCCAACCTGCTCGGAGATATAAATAATCTTGTGATTGGATTCGCGCAGCAGCTTCTCGGCTTCACGAATGCGGAGTGTATTGATGTATTCCTTGAATGTAAATCCTGTCGTTCGCTTAAACAGCCGGCTCAAGTAAAACGTGCTGATATGAAATTGTCCTGCGAGCTCTTCAAGTCCCAGCTCCTCACGAAAATGCTTGTTGCAATAAGCGATAATTTCGGCCATCCTTGCGTTCATGGAATCCTCCGGAACAGCGGGCTGGTCTGTTTGTGTTTTACGAGTGGAGAAGAGCAGGAACTGAACGAGCAGAGATTCCAAATAGAGCTCTCGACCGAAGGAGTCCTGCTGATTAAATTCATGGTGCATTTGAAACATCAGCCGCTCTATATAGCTCTGGTCCCTGATACTGAATTGGACCTTGCGATTATCCCGGTCGAAAGGGGACAGCAGAATTTCTAGCTGATCATTAGAGAAACGGCGCAAGAACCGGCTGCTGAAATAGAGCACCAGTCGTTCATGATCCGGGGTCTGATGATCAGAATCAACGGTTTTATGAATTTCATTTTTACCTATAAATAGAAGACTTCCCTTATCAATCGAATAACGTTTGTTCTCAATGTAATAGTAGCGGTGCCCTGAGAGAAGATAATACACCTCATAATAGTCATGATAATGATATTTCGGCATCGTATAGCTTCCTTTGCGCTTGGCCGGATAAATAGCGAAATCCTTCACGTACCTCACCTCCAGGTGTAAGCATTTTGAAGATGGTTATAGTATAGCGCTCCTTGTTCGAGATGGATAGAAATAAATCCATAAAATAAGAGCAAAAAAGATCAAGGTGATGAAACTTCAGGCAAGAAAAGGTTAGAACGGTACCGTGAGCCATGGTAAAACTGAAATAAGATTAAGAACGAATTGTAATATCAATCAACTGATGGGTGTATTGCGACATACGCGTCGTACGAACCATAAAATGTAAACGCATTCTTAAATGCAAACTACCTTAGGAAGGAGACCTTGTACGTGATGACTGCAGAGATGAAGGACGGTAATAGAAGCAGTAAAAGCATGCTGGTCACGAGATATCCTTCTTCGTGGTGGAAGAGCAAATGGAGGGAAGCCCTGCCTTCCGGAAACGGGGTCATTGGGGCATCCGTGTATGGAGGTGTGCAGGATGAAACGATCCTGATCAACCACCTCGGTCTATGGCACGGCGGACAGATCGGCCTTCTTCCCGACGTCAGTCATACGCTTAAGGATACTCGAAGACTGATGAATGAGGGACGGTTCCAGGAGGCCAGCTGGGTTCTTACCCGCGCGCTCAAGGAAAAAGGGTATAACAGTACCCTGTCTGCTCCTCTGCCGCTAGCGGATTTAAGACTCTCCATGACAGGTCAGGAGGCGTTTCGGCATTACCGGCGCAGCTTGAATATGGAGACGGGAGAAGTGGCCGTATCCTGGCTGGATGGGGAGGTGGCATATGATAGGAGCTTGTTCGTGTCGCGTGCGGATCACATGATCGTATACAGGCTCAAATCTAGTGTTTCCAGTGTAGATGCTTCCCTTACGCTTGATATCCATCCGAGTGATAATCCTTCTAGAGCCGAGCAGCTGCAAGCTTTGAGAGAGACGATAGATTTGACAGCTCAGGGGGAGTTTCTGTCTTTTGCCGCGAGGCATGAGAATGGAACAGATTACGGTGCAGTTCTGAGGGTAAAGACAGACAGCGGCGGACAGGTGAGGCAAGAGGATGGACGGCTGCGGGTTACAAATGCGCATGAGGTCGTTATTCTCGTTAAGGTATTTACAGAGGAAGCAAGGAGCAAGGCGTGGCCCCGTCTGAAAAAAGAATTGGCAGAAGTGAGGTCCTCCTATACAGAACTGCTTGAAGCGCATGTATTGCTTCATAATGCCCTGTTTTCTTCTGCCTCCCTTGAGCTGAGCAGCTTTGAAGAGCCTGAGAGCAGCGACAACAGATCTACGGAAGAATTGCTTCTTACCGCATATGACGGCAAAGCTTCTGTATCTCTGCTTGAGAAATTGTGGGCGTACGGGAGATATCTCTACATTTCCTCTACCGAGGAGAATGGCATGCCGATGCCTTTATATGGATTATGGGGCGGAGATTACAGACTGATGTGGTGTCATTACATGGCCAATGAGAATGTGCAGATGATGAATTGGCATGCGCCTGTTGGTAATCTATCCTCGCTGATGAAACCGTTGTTTCGTCATTATGATTCCCTGCTCGGGATCTTTAAGGAGAATGCCCGTAAGCTATACGGTGCCAGAGGCATTTTCATTCCAGCTGGAACGACGCCGGGTATCGGAAGTCCGACCCAGATCGTTCCGGTGATCTTGAATTGGACCGGCGCTGCCGGCTGGCTGGCGAGGCATTATTATGAATATTACCTGTACACAGGAGATGAGCAGTTCCTGAGAGACGAGGCTTTGCCCTTCATGGCGGAGGCTGCCTTATTCTATGAGGACTTTCTGACGGAAGGAGAGGATGGGCTGCTTCATATTTATCCTTCGGTCTCACCCGAGAATACGCCGGGCAATTACATGCCTGATGCGGGAGAGTCAATGGATCATCCGATGCCGACGGCAATCGATGCTACCATGGACATTGCTATCATTAAAGAGCTGTTCACGAATCTTATCGAAGGCAGCCGAAGAACGGGACGCAGTGAGGAGGATATTGTTCGCTGGGAGTACCTTCTGAAGCGGCTTCCTTCCTATAAGCTGAACGAAGATGGAGCCCTGAAGGAATGGATTCATCCCGAATTTCATGACAGATACAATCACCGGCATCTGTCCCACATCTATCCTGTATTTCCGGGTCAGGAATTTACGCGTGAGGAAAGTCCGGAACTGTTTCAAGGATTGGAGCAGGCCGTTCATAGGCGTGTTCTTGGAGCACAGACCGGCTGGTCGCTGGCACATATGTCGGCAATCTATGCAAGGCTGGGAGAGGGAGAGAAGGCGATTAATTCACTGGATATCTTGACCCGCTCCTGTCTGCTTACGAACTTATTTACGGTTCATAATGACTGGAGAGATATGGGAGTCAGTATGAATAAAGCCCAGGCGCCGGTTCAGCTCGATGCGAGTCTCGGGATCACGAATGCTATTCAAGAGATGCTGCTGTATGTATCCCCACGGATGGTGAAGCTGCTGCCGGCACTTCCCGATCGACTGGAGGCTGGCCGTGTTCAAGGATTTCGATTCTGCACCGGAAGCATTTCGATGACGTGGAACCGAAGGACAAAGAGCTTTGCAGCAGAGCTTAAGGCGGAGCGGGCCACCGATATTACGATTGTTCTTCCAGACATTGCAGCTAACTATCGACTAACCGGAGCAGACGTCGATGTTCATGCCTCAACGATCTACTCTCATACTTACGACATTCAGATGGAGCCAGGCCAAGTGCTGTATATTGCAAATGAGGAGGGCTAATGAATGATTAGTCTATGGAAACGCCAAGTTTCAATGACCTTGCTGACTGCGATGCTGGCAGTTATCGCAGTCCCCTATCAAGCATACGCACAGTATGAACCTCCTTCAGCGGTTCAAGCAGCGGCAGACAGCGAGGCTCTCCCGGCTTTTCCTGGAGCTGAAGGAGGAGGGATGTACACTACCGGAGGACGCGGCGGCGATGTCGTGTATGTGACGAACCTGGATGACAGTGGTCCCGGCTCGTTAAGAGAAGCAGTTAGCCAGGGAAACCGGACGGTTGTATTCAAAGTGTCTGGCAATATTACACTGGATTCTCCGCTGCGTATCCGAGGTGACAACATCACGTTGGCAGGGCAGACCGCACCTGGTGACGGCATCAGTGTCAACAATCACTCAACTTATATCGAGGCAGATCATGTGATCATCCGTTATATGCGATTTAGAATGGGGGATCACACCGAATCGACCGGCGATGGCATGTCAGCCAGAAGATACAGCAATATCATGATTGATCACTGCTCTGTCACATGGGGAGTTGACGAAGTGCTGTCTCCTTACGAGAACCAGAACACCACCGTGCAGTGGTCCATTATCGGCGAAGCGCTTCATATGTCCAGTCATTCGAAGGGAAGACATGGCTTCGGCGGTCTGTGGGGAGCGGGCAATGCAAGCTATCATCATAACATTCTGCTTCATAACTCAAGCCGTAACCCAAGAGTAAAAGGAACGCTGGATGACAATCAAAATTTCGATTTCAGCAACAACATCGTGTACAACTGGAATTATCTGAGCGGTTATGGCGGAGATCAAGCAGATATTAACATGGTGAACAACTACTACAAGTATGGTCCGGATACGTTGCTGGACAAACGAAGCATCATCCTCAGCCAGACTGGGGCAAATGGCAAGCTCCATGTATCCGGTAATGTCGTTGACGGAGATCCGTCAGCGACCCAAGACAACTGGCTTGCCGTGAGTCCGGATACGGGCAAGGAGCTGGTATATGAGCCTCTTCAAGTCACACCGGTTACGCTGCAATCTGCAGCAGAGGCTTATGAGCTGGTGCTGAATCAGGCAGGGGCCATTCTACCGAAACGGGATTCCATCGATGCCAGACTTGTGAACGATGTACGTAACCGGACGGGAAGACACATTAACCACCCTGAGGAAGTGGGTGGATGGACTGAGCTTGCAAGCGAGGCGGCACCTGATGATACAGATCTGGACGGAATGCCGGATACGTGGGAGCTTGAGCAAGGCCTCAATCCGAATGATGCTGCGGACCGGAATGGCGACATCAATGATGATGGATATACCAATCTGGAGAGCTATTTGAACAGGATTGTTGGAAGCGGTTCCAACAATCCGGAGGTTGAGATCGTTTCACCGGATATGAATGCCTTGAAGGGCCAGCCAGGGAAGATCATGATTAACGCCGAGGCATCTGATCCAGATGGAAGTATCGCCAAAGTCGAGTTTTATGCAAGCGGTGTTAAGCTTGGAGAAGATACATCCGCCCCTTATCAATGGAAATGGGATGACCTGCCGGAAGGCAGCTACTATATTACAGCTCGAGCAGTAGATAACAGCGGTACAAAGACGGACTCTGCTGCAGTCGTCGTCCATATTAATGCTAACGGTGAGCTTGGGGCTTGGAGCTCTGCCGATATCGGTGAGCCGGGCATAGCAGGTCATGCTGATTTGAGAAATGGTGTATTTACAGTGAAAGGAGGAGGGAATATTGATCCGCTCTTCGCCGGTAACAGCGGGAAGACGAATGAAGATCAGTCCTTTCAATACGTATATCAGCAGCTCGAAGGCGATGCAGAGTTCATTGCAAGACTGGATCAGTTGTCCGAGACGGCTCCTCATAATCGTTCAGGGCTGATGATCCGCAGCAGCCTAAGTCCGGCAGCCAAAGAAGCGATGATCGGATTTTCGGTTAGAGGCGACCAGTACTGCTCCGTGTTCTACAGCAGACAAGACGAAGGGGGACAGATGGTACAGACACCACCGATTCCATCGCTGAGCACCCCTTACTGGTTTAAGCTGGTTAAGGAAGGGAATACCATCACCGGCTATCACTCCGCTGACGGTGTAGCCTGGACGGAAGTGTCGTCTGTCACGATGGCAGGGCTGGATACCTTTTATATTGGTATGGCCGTTGACGCGGGAGATGAGAATAATCCGGTAGAGAATTATAATACTTCTCTGTTTTCCGAAGTGCAGCTGTTACAGCAGTAAGATTTATGTTTCTCTTGATTCTAACATTTGAAGGGGGATCATTATGAACAGTCGCAAATTTTACTCCGTGATGTTGACGTTATGCTTAAGCTTGGTATGGGTACTTAGTGCTTGCAGCTCGGGCGGTACCGGAAATGCAGGCAATACTGGTGGAGGGGAAGAGCCTGGCGGAACGGCGGCAACGCCAGTCGTGAACAACAAGGATGGAAAAGATACATTGTATGTGTATTCCAACAGCGGAGACTCTGTAGAGAGCTGGAACGAGCGCTTTGGAGATCTGCTGAAGGAGAAGTTTCCGAATTATACAATTGAATACATTCCGAAGACCAATGAGGTCGGTCTGAAGGAATTGATCACAGCAGGACAGCGCATCGATATTTACTGGGAATCCATCGGCGGATTCTCGACATATCTAACGGACTTCGATCTGCAGTACGATATGACGGAGCTGATTGAACAGCATGAGATCGATATGACCCAATTTGAACCGACTATTGTGGATGCCATCAAGCAGATCTCCGGAGATCAAATATGGGGCGTACCCGTCTTTAACAACACGATGGTGCTGTACTATAACAAGGACTTGTTCGATAAATTTGGCGTCGATTATCCGGTGGACGGTATGACATGGGATGAAGCCGCTGAGCTGTCCAAGAAGCTGACACGTACTGAAGGAGATAAGTCCTATGTCGGCTTGTCTTCCTCAGAGACTCATCTTCTGCTGATGAATCATCTATCCATCCCTTATGTCGACCCGGAAACGAAAAAGTCTACACTGGATCAGGATGAGCGCTGGAAAAACTTCTATGAGACCGTATTTGTCAAACCAGCAGATGTATCCGGCTATCGCGAATATATGCAGGCCCATGAGAACAAGCTGCCTTATCGTAAGGAATTCCTTGAAGCCCAGGAGCTTGCCATGTTCGGCTGGCTGTCTTCCATCACATCGGTATTTCCTGACGAGTTCTCGAAAATGAACTGGGATATGGTCGCGATGCCGACCTTTGCGGATGCACCTGGAATCGGTACACAGGCCTACCCTACCTACTTCAGCTTAACGAAGATGACGGAGAATAAAGATGCGGCAATGGAAGTCATTAAATATCTCGTCTCGGAAGAAGTACAGACGAAGCTCTCCAGAAACGGAATTATGCCGGTTCTGAAAAATGACAGCATTATTGAGCAGTATGGAGCGGACAGCGTATACCAAGGCAAGAACTACGGCGCGGCGTTCTTCAATGAATTCGCTGAAATTCCTTATAAATCGGATCATGATCGTACGATTAATACACCTTATGCCAAGGCAGCTCCTAGAGTGGTGCTCGAGGGAGACTTTAATACGATCTTTAGAGAATACGCGGAGGAATCCAACCAGAAGATGACAGATGCCGGGGCAGAGTAATTTATAAAGACTATATATACCCTTGATTGAAGCAGCTAAAGGTATTATGAAATTGATTCAAAAAGCCGCATCCGATAAGGATGCGGCTTCTTTATTGGTGGGTATGCATAACACGTGCTAGGCTTCTTCAATCTTGGGATGAAGACGATCCTCGTAGCAGCATGAACTATCTAAACTTGGAGTGAACTAACTAGTGAATACGCTCTATCCTCTTACTTTTGTATAACTAAAGCAAATGCTGCTAAGCATGGACGGTATGCAAATGAATAGAAGCAGATGCATCGACACCTAATAGGGAACGCTTTCAATTAAGCTCAGGAAGGGAACTTTAATAAGTTCTCAATCTGAACAGCCTGCCCAGTTCTCATCGAAACGTTGCCCGCTATACCAGTGAGGATGGACATGGCTCCGTCCAAATGGGATGCAGAACGGTGGAATGGATCCTCCGGCGGTGTGCCGAACAAGTCTTCTAGCAGAATGGGGTCCGCTCCGCCATGACCACCCGATTTATTTTCCAGCTGAACCTCATAAGCATCCTCCCACATCGGCTGAACGAGAATCTGTCTGAGCCTGGTTGCTCCCTCATCGGTCTGTTTGCCTCCGGAATTTACGTACGATTTTTCACCGATTCGCATCTGAATACGCCCTTTGGTTCCATTGAAGGAAACCATATGGCCTTCCCATGGGGCATAAGCGTGAAGGGAGTAATTGAGCATCGCGTTATTCTTGTACCTCACAAGCACATTCATCGTATCTTCGATGGAGATACCGTCCCCAAATACACTTTGATCCCGTTGGTATCCGTCCTCGTGCTCAGCGTCCAAGTACAATCCTTTTAATGAAGGGGATTTCTCAAGGTCCAGTGCAAAGGGATCTTCCTGGGCTGCCGGATTGCCATATGCACGCTGATAGAAGGAATCCACACCTCTTTTTTCGGCATTTTCCTTTCCATAAAATAATAGATCTCCCATGGCAAAGACCGTCTTCGGCTCCGAGTTCAGCCAAAAGTTAACCAGATCGAAGTGGTGGGTTGACTTATGCACGAGCAGCCCGCCGCTGTTGCGTTTATCCCGGTGCCAGCGCCGGAAATAGTCAGCTCCGTGTCTCGTATCCAGCAGCCACTCAAAATTGACGTGCAGCACATCGCCGATGACCCCGTCCCGAATCAATTCCCTTACCTTGGTCGCATGAGGAGAATAGCGATAGTTGAAGGTGACGCGTACCTTCTGCCCGGTCCGTTCAACGGTGTCGATGATCTGCTGGCATTTGTCCTCGTCCACGGTCATCGGCTTCTCGGTAATGACGTCACATCCGAGCTCCATTGCCCGAATAATATAATGATGGTGGGTACGGTCTATGGTCGTGACGATGACCACATCCGGTTTCTCCGTGCGAATCATCTCATCAAAATCAGCGGCCTTGTAAGTAGGGATGGGGCGATAGTGCGGGAACTTCTCAGCGAGCCGGTTGTTCGCATAGTTCATGCGGGTCTGATTCGAATCGCAAAAAGCGACCAGCTCAGCGCTGTCCTGATAACTGCCCACGATCGCTTCATAGAAGAAGGATGCGCGTCCCCCTGTACCGACGTGTGCATAGCGTTTTTTAACTGCCAATATCATCAGCCTCCTCTATAAACTACTGTCAGAATAGTACAAATAAAGGTAAGCTTTCTACACAGTTGTTGCTAAATTGACCTGTTCTTGATCAAATTTGTCCTACGATGATGAGAAGTGAATACCGGATGCCAAACGAAAAAGCGACGTTTAAAAACATAGATGCGGTTCGTTCGTACAGGCACGAATGGGTGCATGCCTACATACATTAGTTAGACGACAAAGAATGTAGACTCTGAAGAATGTAGGAGGTGTCACCCGTGCCTGGTATTTTTACGGCCATTGCCCTATTTATTAAGGAATTGACACTGCTTGTCTCTTATGTGAAGAACAATGCATTTCCTCAGCCGTTATCAGAGGCAGACGAAGCCAAACATTTGAAGCTGATGGCAGAAGGCGATGCAAGATCGCGTAATCTTCTGATCGAACATAACCTGAGGCTGGTTGCCCATATTGTGAAGAAGTTCGACAACACCGGCGAGGATTTGGAGGATCTTATCTCCATCGGGACGATCGGGCTGATTAAAGCAATCGAAAGCTTTCAGCAGGGAAAAGGGACCAAACTCGCAACATTTGCGGCCCGTTGTATAGAAAATGAAATACTGATGCATCTTCGTTCCCTAAAAAAGACCCGTAAGGACGTCTCGCTCCACGATCCGATCGGAATGGATAAGGAGGGTAACGAATTAACCCCAACAGGTTATCGGTATCCTATCGGGGTCGTTGGTACATCTATATTCTTGGTATGAGCTTCAATTCAAAATCATCATTGCGCTGATGTCTTTCCTTCTTGTACTCCACTCGTACAAGGATGGATTTAAGCAGTGCATTTTTTTTGGCTGGATCCTTTGTCTTTCTGTAGAGTTTAATCACATTCTGAATCGTAGGAATGATATTCTGCTGTGCATCAACCCGATTCTTTTCTTGTTCCAGCTCAATCGTCGTTCGATCAATCGCGGTATTTGTTTCCTTCATACGCTCCGCCAAACTTTGGGAACGCTCCAGATAAATGTCCTCATCATATATTCCGCGCTCAAGGAAGTCGTGAAGCCGATTTTTTTGTTTCTCCAGTTCAGCTGCTTCTTTCAAAAGCGAATCGTATGCAATCTGCTTCAGCTCTACCGCGGATGAATTATCGAATTCACGCTTGTGTTTGCTCCAGTGAATTTTATATTCCTTCAACCACTCTTCAAGTCCATTCATGACAGCATCTTCAACAAAAGTGAAGCGAGAACTGCGGCAGTCACATTCTTTGTTATAGCAAATCAAGTGTCCAGGCTGTCCAGTATAAGGACGATATACCATCGAATACCCACATTTTGCACACCGCATGATCCCAGCTAGTGGATTGATGAGTCCATTCTCTAATTGATAGGGTACATGATACTTCCCTTTAAGTATCTCTTGCGCCTTTTTGAATAACTCGTCGCTAACCAAAGGTACATGTTTACCCTTCGCAGTTATGATGTCCTTTTCGTCTCTCGTTTTGACCACACGACCAGTAGCTGTTTTTTTGGTTTCTTTTTTCTTCCACTGGATCAGTCCGATATATACTGGATTTTTGATGATAGTCAACACTGAGGATGATTTCCAGCTCATTCCGGTGTATGTTTTAAAGCCGAGCATATTTAATTCATTGGAAATCTTATCTGATCCTAGGCGTTTTTCTGGGTCATCATTGGTATACCAGTCGAATATCATCTTCACGACTTTGGATTGTTCTTCATTCGGTACCAGGTAGCGTGACTTACCCTCTTTGACAACGTCATACCCGTATGGAGGGCGAGTTCCGATATAATTACCTTCTTCAACAGAACGCACACGTCCGCCTTGTAGCCGTCGATTGATGATCTTTAACTCCTTACGAGCCATAAATGCTTCAAACTCGGAGTATTCTTCATCAAACTCATCGTTAAGGTCATAAGTCTTTCGTGGTGTAATGATCTTTGTACTGGCGGTGCGGAAGGTCTCTAGAATCAAACCTTGCTCTTGCATGTTACCACGTCCAAGCCGGTCCACGTCCATGACAAGCACGGCATCGTATTCCTTTCGTTCCACTTCACGGAGGAGCTCGTTCATTTCTGGTCGGTGCAACAAGCTCTCTCCGGATACAATCTCTTCACGGATCTTGATTATATTAAGTCCTAGCGTCTTAGCAGTACGCATAAGAGCCTTTTTATGCTTAGCTAGTGTTTCACCCTCACCGCGCGCCTCTGCCTCTAGATCAGCTCTGGATTTACGCAGGTACATTGCTACTCTTTCCATGAATATGCCTCCAATGTTAAACGATAACTTTTATATCTGTATTGTAGGCGAATGTAGGAAAAAGAAAAAGACCCCGAAGGGTCTGCATGGTATAATATGGTTGTACAACACGCCTAGGTGGGTGAGTCTTCCTCCAGAAGGAGGTGAGGCTCATGAACTTCTCCTTTTCAGATATAATTATCTTCGCTGGGTTTATCATAGCGTTGCTAACTTATATTGATCAAAAGAAGAAGTGACCCCTTAGGTTTAGGCAACCGGGATCACTTCTCTAAACACTCGTAATTTGGAGGAGAACCCACCAAGCTGTTGTGCTGAGGACGGACTGCCATCCGTCCTTATTTCTATTCTTATGATATCATAACTGGATTATACAGGCAATTTTATAGATCTAATAAAGTTTGAGCAAAGGCAAGTAAATCATCTGGATGGACTGCGTTTTTAAGATACTGATTAGTAGTTACATACCCAACGACTTTTCCATAGTAAACAATAATTGGAGGTGTGGTAGTGTATTGATTAAAAGCGCTGTCCAGAGAATAATCGCTACCGTAAGTTCCATACTCATTCCAAATACTGTCTATGGAGTACTGACTCCCATAAGTTCCGTACTGATTAAAGATTGAATCGCTGTTAAAGGTATTTGTTGATAGACTACCAAGATAAGTTTCTCCATCATTTGAATATATATGAACATCTGAAGGATTGATGTTTAATGTGCTTGGAACTTCCGTGTTGGTGTTCGAATGGTTGTTGTTTGTCCCTGTTTCTGCTAACCCTTGTCCTTCGATTTCATTGTATGGTACAACTACATCGACATAACCTTGATTTGCATATGCTACCTCATTGGGGTTAAACCGTATAGTAACTCCTTGATCATTATAAAAAAAGCTTTGTGTTTTTGTGTTAGCAAGTTTATTAGTATCAAAAACAGCGCCTGTCTTAGTATTAAGCAAGTTGAGGGTTTCTTTAACGTGTTGATTAAAAAGAAATTGCTTTGAACGTGTATTAAGGATATCAGTTAAGTATATTCTTTTTCCAGTTGACATGTCGTAATTGAAACTATCTGACCACTCCAAACTACTTAATCCACCAGTTGTATATGTAGTATAGAACATAACTGAAAGTTTATTATTCTTATTGTAAGCAGTAGAAACTCTCGTGTTATAATAGTATCCTTCTTGCTTAAATTCTTTTGAGTTAGATATCGAGGCTGATTTCACAGCGAATTTCTTTAATTCCAGGTTAATCTTGTCCGATACTTTCTTATTACTGAAGTTTACTAACTTCACGTACGGATGGCCCTTATAATACTCTGCCTTAAGTGAAACCTTACCCGATGCTGCTGAGGCACTAGTTAGTGTAATGGCATTTAAGAACAAACATAAAATTAGAAAGGTTGATAAGTAACTAACAATTCTTTTCATACATACACCCCGTTTAAATCCACATCGGCTGCGGTAATTGTCTATATATGTAAGTCAACCTCATTATATCCCTATTTTTCCTTTATGGGCAGTACTTCATTGGAATATTTTACATCAAGTCAAGTATTGATTTATCCTCTATACTTTACTCAAATAAAGGAGGATGGTTAATAATTGAAATCAATCAAGATCATTGGTGTAAAAGCGTTCGATAGAACAGGGGGGATTGATGATTTTGTGGAGTTTGATTTAGTTAAGGACGTTAATTTCATATATTTGTTTAGTCCAACAGAACACTCATCCAAGGTACCAGCATATCATACCTCTCAAGGTACTTTGCTGGCGATATCAGCATTAAAAGATGTGAGTATTGCGTATAAACAATATGGGTTTGAGGCTTATGATAAGTCAAATGTGATAAATAAGAGGAAAGTCAAGGAACTTAAGGAGGACTCATACGGTACGAAGGTGATCTTTATCGACGGATCAAGTGTTTATGTGCGAAAAAAACTGATTAAATGACAAGTCAAGTACCCTATAACCCCATTATAGCCCCCCTTTTCACAGATATTTCGACAACACCTGACATAAGGTGTCTGGTATAGTGCTAGTAATAGGACGGGAACTAAATTTTTTATAGTGCTCGTCTTCAAAAGAAGAGTGTATAATCATGTCATCGAGTTCAACAAATCGTGAACTTGGAGCCCGGTCTGAGTGACATTACGTCACTCACTTGCTGCTGACTTCGATGCGTTCATACAAATCATCAATATAGCAACCAATAGCCGCTGCAATGGTCATAGCGGTTGCTAGAGACATAGTCCTTCGGTTGTTTGCATAATCTGAAATCTGAGATTTGAGGATTCCAGTTTGTTCAGCTAACCACGTTTGGGACTTACGTAATTCGCGTAATCGTACAGTCAGCAGGCAACGACCAGGTTTGTATGCCATGATCATGCCTCACAATATATTTTTTTATCCTTGTAACAGAACACATGTTCTCTTAAAATGGAGATTACCAACTAGCAACTATGATGACGGGAGATGGTACTCATGGAAAATAAGGTAGTTTTTAAAATCACCAAGGAAACGTTATTAGAAATTGGGGTAGATCCTGAAATAATAAAAAAGAATATTCCAGATTTAAAAGTACTTAATACTCAATATACATACCCATCAAAAAAAAGTGCTACTCGGTCTTATCCCGATTCTTCTTCATAGCTCTTTCAGTACGAACGAGTGCTATAAATCTTATGATGTCTTCTTCTTCAAGCGCAATCCCATCTACCTCAAATTTGATTCGAGACATAATTTCTTCATCAGTCAGGTTTAAGGAGTCAATCAACACTCTTGATGACTCTGATAAAACCTGTTTTTTTTGTTCCGTTCTTCCTAACAAGTAATCTACTGAGACGCCAAAGAAGTTAGCGATTTTATCTAATGTTTCGTTATCTGGTTCACGTGACCCGTTCTCGTATCCAGAGTAAGTGGTTCTTGCCATTTTTAATAATTTTGAGATTTCTTGTTGAGTTAACTTTTTCTCTTTTCTCAACGCCAACAACCTTTGACTGAGCAACTTTTCCACCTCATTTCTTTTCTGTATTATAGCGACGCGAAATGAATCACAATACAGCTTGCTTCAAATCTCGTCATAAATTAAAAATAATAGACAAAAAGTAGTTGACTTGACGCAAAGTGCGTCATATAATCAAGTCATAAGAACGACGCAAAACGCGTCAAGGAGGTGTGCCAATGCGTCACTGGTTAGTGCAAATGCGCAAAGCAAAAGGATTTACCCAAGATGAGACAGCTAAGCTAGCAGGTATATCTCGCAGTTATTACGCTGAAATCGAGCAAGGTCGTAAGGATGCGAGTGGTCGAGCAGCTAAATTGATTTCTTCAGCTCTTGACTTTGATATGAACCTTTTTTTTGCAAATGTTGGACGCGAATCGCGTCAAAACCCTAAAAAAATCGCTTAAGGAGATAAGAAGATGAATAAACAAATTCAGCAGTTTATGTATGGCCACTTTCAATTAAGATCATTTGTTATCGAGAACGAGCCTTGGTTTGTTGCGAAAGATGTTTGTAACGTCCTTGATATTTCGAATAGTCGAGATGCTTTAAACAGACTGGATGAAGATGAAAAGGGAGTAGTTTCAACCGACACCCTTGGCGGCACTCAACAACTCGCCACTGTAAACGAACCTGGTCTTTACACTCTTATCCTAGGTAGCCGAAAACCAGAAGCCAAACAGTTCAAACGCTGGATCACACACGAAGTCATCCCAAGCATCCGCAAGCACGGAGCATACATGACAACAGAGACACTGGAGAAAGCAATCCTTAATCCAGACTTTCTAATCAACCTAGCAAGCGAGCTCAAAAAGGAACAAGAGAAAAGCCGAGCACTTGAACAGCAGATTCAGCAAGTGAAACCCAAAGTATTATTCGCTGAAGCGGTTGAAGGCTCCTCTAATTCCATCCTGATCGGGCAGCTGGCAACCATCCTTAAACAAAACGGAGTCAACATTGGTCAAAATCGACTATTCGACCGCCTGAGGGAAGAAGGGTTCCTTTGCAAAGCAGGTGATCGCAAGAATCTACCAACTCAGCGAGCAATGGATATGGATCTCTTCGAAGTCCAGGAGAGAACATTCAGCGGTTCGAGTGAAACCAAAGTGAAATTCACAACACGAGTAACCGGACGCGGACAGATTTACTTCCTTAATAAGTTCAAAGGTGATATTGCGTGACCTAATGGACCGTTAGGTCATATGTACGAAACCTCAATATATTGTACTACAGAATCATTCAAATTCCTTCAAAATACTATATCTGCCAATAAAGGAGGTGCTTTAACTCATGGAAGTTGTCCGGTCCAACCTCGCGCATAAGATTACCCGAGGTGATGAACAGATGATTGAAGCGGAATACACATTCGGGAAATCAAAGGTACTCATTGATACATCATTCTTATGTAAGACGAAAGAAGAGCGTGAACAGGTGGATCGACAGATTACTATGGTAGGTTGGTCGATTGTTGATGAGCTCATAAAGGAAGGCGAGGCGGTATAAGCCTCGTGTGAAGGACAAGCCCAAATAAAAAGGAGTGTACGACATGGCTAAAAACAGACGCGAAGTAGAAAACCCGATTCTTACACCGTTATTCCCATTCCGCAAGCCGAGCAAAGCACCGCAGATCTCTTACACCAAATGTGGATGCGGTAAGCCAGCATCTTACGAAGTATATGAGGATCGTCAGCCACACTGCATGGAATGCTTTGAGGAAGCGTTGGACAGCAGCACCTTCATCTTAGCGAGACGCTTATACGGAGGTTTTGACGATGCAAGCTAATATGTTGAAGTTTCGAGCATGGGACAAGGATCGCGGTCGGTGGCTAAACGAAGATGAGATTGTGCAAAGGTTGATCTTTAATCAACTCGTTGGCGGTGCCGGGAAGTTCCAAATAGATGAAAGAACATCGAATGATCTCGCTAAGGATATCGGATATTCCATTGATATCATGCAATGCACAGGGCTGAAAGATATTGATGGCAGAGAAATTTTTGAAGGGGATATCGTCACTCTAACCGTCCCAGATCAAGAATATGTAGAAGTTGGAAATGGGTGGATGGATGCAGGTGTGAATAAAGGTTTCTATAAGAAGGGTGTCGTTAGATTCCTTTATAGCATGTGGATGCTGGACGAAGGCGACGGCAAGGGCGGCCCACTTGAGTGGGAAGATAAACAAACGCTTGAGCTGCATGGAAACATCTACGAAAACAAGGAGCTGATCGAGAATGACTGAGTACCGAGTTGTAACAGCATGTGGACGCATCTTCGCTTGGTCTGAGCACGATTATGACAGCTTGATCCGTGACCTTCATTTCAGAGGGTACAAGCCAGTTTACATCAAGCCAATGAGCGAGTATGAAGCAGAGATCATGGCAAGAGAAGAGCAAGAAAGATTAACGGACGAGCTGTTCCGTGCAGTAGAAGAGGAGCTGAAACATTCTGCGTGAGATGACATTCAAGAATATAGACGATGTAATTACATACTTCCGGAGAGGAGGTGCAGGGAAGGAGAGTGTAAAGGATGACGGACCCGATCATATTTCTGCAGCTAGCCAAGATAGCGAGTGCCAGAGGGAAGTTAAATCGGACACTCAAGAGAGTATATCTGATGAATTACGTGAGAGCAGTTAAAAGACAAAGGGCCGCTGCGGTAACAGCGACCCAGGAAAAACACTTAGTTAAATTTGCGATTTGATTATACCACGAAAGGACGATCCGTATGCAAGTTAAAATCCGATACGTTCCTCAACATAAAGAAAAAGGTTACTTCTTAGATATCAATAGGCAGCCGACAGAAGATTGCAGTAAAGCAATTAGATTTAAATCTCCCTTTGATGATTATGCAGAGTTTATGATGGGTCGTTACCGACCGGATAACCCACTAGATTTCTGGGCAGCGCCACTTCGGATTGAGTATGACGTTGTAGATGGTGCAGTGGATATCAGACACATATTGGAGGAGAAGCTCAATGAACATTTACGAAAAGCTGATTGAGGTGCGGAAGGAAGTTCCCTATATCCAAAAGGCTGATCAAGGAGCTCAGTACAGTTACACCGGATCTAGTCGTGTCCTAGCTTCACTTAAAAAGAAGATGGACGAGCTCGGACTGCTGCTAGTGCCGGCGATTACGAAGCCGACTCTTCACGAATCTCCTATTGAATACAAAGACAATAACGGAAACGTCACCAAACGAACCACAACATACTTTACAGAGCTGGAAATGACCATGACATGGGTGAATGCTGAGAAACCTGACGAGCAAATATCTGTTCCTTGGTACGGTCAAGGCGTAGATATAGCCGGAGAAAAGGGAGTAGGCAAGGCGCTGACCTATGCAGAGAAATATTTCATGCTGAAATTCTTCAACATTGCCACAGACAAAGACGATCCAGACTCTTTCCAACAAAAGCATGATCTTTTACCAGCAATCACAGTCCAACAGATCGGAGACGCCAAAGTACTCTGGCTGGGACTTGGATATAAAGAGGCTGACATCAATAAACAAACTTCCAAGCTCTACAAGAAAACTTTAACGCAGCTGACGGAAGAACAAGCCAATGACTTCATTGAAAAATTAAAAGCCATGAGCGGTGAAAAGGAGAGTGCTTAATGGCTGCTCGCAAATGGTCAGATGAAGAGTTGGAGTCTTTAAAGCAGATGTTCATAAATGGTGTCCCTGATGAGGATATAGCTAAAAAGTTAAACCGGACCAAAGACGCAGTGAAAGTAAAAAGAGTCCGTGCAGGCATAACTGGTGATCACAACAATCGTAGATGGTCAGAAAAGTCACTGAAGTCTATTTCAGAAGCGAGAAAGAGAATTCCAAGGGAGAAGCATCCCAGCTGGAAAGGCGGAAGACGAATCACTTCCAATGGATATATTGAAATTCGTATGCCAGAACATCATCGTGCTAGAGGGAACGGATATGTTTTTGAACACATCATCGTAGCAGAAAAGATACTCGGCAGAAAATTAGCTCCTTGGGAAAACGTTCATCACAAGGATCGAAATAAGGAGAACAATCATCCAGACAATTTAGAAGTACTTTCTGCCTCAGAACATACTAAAAAGCATTCCGCTGATAAACCTAAAACTGGGTCATACCTTAATTGCGTTGTGTGCGGATCAACATTCTACAGAAAAAAATCTCATGTTCAAAAAGCTAAATGCTGCAGCGTAAAGTGCGTTGGAAAATACACCAATATGAAACGAAAAGGGGAGTTCAAAATTGCTGAATAGATCAATTTTAATCGGACGAACAACATCAGATGGTCAATTGAGATACACAAGCAGCGGTATAGCCACTTACTCAGTCAATCTTGCAGTAGATAGACCTTTTACCAATAACAATGGTGAGCGTGAAACGGATTTTATTCCTATTGTGGTCTGGAGGCAATTAGCAGAAACGTGTGCTGAATATTTACGGAAAGGACGACTCGTTGCGGTAGAGGGTAGAATCCAAGTCCGCAGCTACGAAACAGACAATGGAAAGCGGTATGTAACAGAAGTTGTGGCGGATAACGTCCGTTTCCTGGAGCGAGGCGGATCTGGACAGCAACAAGAACAATCGGGAGGCGATTACGGTGATGGACTCCCATTCTAATCCCTTTGACCCTGAATACGAGGTGGAGCTTCCAGAAGGATGTGATGGGCCATTCTGAACTTCGGATTTAACCCAGCGCCTAAGCCAGATAGTCGGAAGAAAAAGAACAACAAAGGTAAGTCACAGAAAGAGAAAGTTAGAGAAGCGGTGATCGCACGAGACGGCGGTAAATGGTGCTTAATCTGCGGTATATCAAGAAGCGGTTTACACCTGCATCGTGTGGTCTACGGCTCTCAGGGAGGCATATACGAGGTTGATAACTGTGTGCTGCTCTGTGACCGTGACCATACGATGGTCCATTCAAATAAACGGATATGGCAGCCGGCATTGCAAGAGTATCTGCAGACATTAGATCCATATGAAATCAGAAGTTTGAGGGATACAGCCTAATAAGGGAGAGATAAACACATGAGACCTGAGTATGCAGTTTATAAAGGCGAAAACTTACTTGTTGTAGGTACTGCCAAAGAATGCGCTGAGGAAATGGGTGTTACAGAAAGATATATCTACTGGCTTACGATGCCATCTGTTCGGAAGAGAATCGCTAGTAGAAAGAAACCAGATAAAGCCACTACGGCTGTTCGACTAGATGATGAAGAGTGATGACCATATAACAGGCTATACAGCCTTAAAGGAGAGATAACAATGGAATTGTACAAATTACGTTTTAATACAGCAAGTAAAACAGCAGATGAGATTAAATCAACGTATGATTTTTCGCCGCCACCACAAGAAGTACTGGAAAAGATGGCTGAAGCTTTTCGGAATTTGAATGGCACAGAGTTTGTGGGTGCAGTGTGGGGATACAGTCCAGACAGCTACGGCCTTTTTGGTTGGGATGACAAAGATGATGAAAAATTCAAAGAGTTCATTTACTCAATAGAGCAAGATGCAATGTTCGGCAATTACATTGATGATCGAGATAGATTTGATGCTCATTGGAAAAGCGGAGAGTTCGAACCAGCTGCTGCACTACACTTCGATAAAAGTGACATCATCATTATTGAAAAGATAGAAAAGATCAAGGATTGAGGCTATCAGCCTCTTTCCCTGGGAGGGGAGAACAACAGACGGTCTTATCATACTGTTAAACTCAACGAAATGATCATACGGCCCCCGCTAAACGCTGGGATTATTCAGTCGATTGAAGGCGGCTTTGCCGCAAAACCAAATCTAAGGAGAGACAGCACATGAAAGTACAAGTAGAGAACAACTTCTACATTGAATCGGACAGCTTCCAGTTCATTTTGAAAGAATACACCGGGAATATGACAAAGGAAGGCGTGCCGACATTCAAGACGCACGGTTACTTTCCGAACGTTTCAGGAGCACTTGAGAAATTCTTAACGTTGAAGATAAAAGAAAGCACAGCTACAAGCCTGAGAGAGCTCATTGCAGAGGTTAAAGGCATTAGGGAATACATTCGGGAGCAAGTGGACTTTTAAACGCTGTACGAGGCTTATAACGGCCGAAGGCCAACGAGACGAACGAATACGCTTAGGCGTTAGCCGGAGGCCGTATAGAGGATCCATAATCCAAGTAAGGGAGAGATAACAGGGATGAAATACAACGTATTAGCAATATGCAAAGCTTGCCTTGATGCAGAATTAGTAAACCGTAAAGGCTATTGTTCTGGATGTTGGGAAGATGTAAAAGACGATTGTCTGGAACCAGCTAAAGGGGAGGAATAACCATGTACGATTGGGAAGATGAACAATTTTATGAACCGAGTCCGTATGACGGACATATCGAGACATTGATCCAGGCTATCCGCGCAGATGTCAAAGAGGGAATCATAAGCGAAATGAATCGCCTAAAAAAAGAGAATGCCGAGCTGCAGGATGTGAAACGTGATTTTGAAGCGATCAAGCGAGAGTATGAGCAGAAGAAGATCGAGCTGGAATATGCAAAGCACAACGTCAAGAACGAGGTCAGGCGTGAGCGGCTTGTTGAGTTGATGGGGGATTTTACTCACGAATTATACAAAGCATCTAGCAAAAGGAATGTCCGTCCAAAGTGTGACAAGTGCGATGAAAGGAGAATGATTCATTACACTTCGCCTCTTGGAAACCCGAAACAGGAAGATTGTGATTGTAAGAATGGCATCGCATATTATGAGCCGCGATCTTATTTATGTTCATCTTACGAAGTTAGAAATAGCGAATTCATTGCTTGGTATAAAGCTTATGAAATTGACGCGGATGGTATGGAGTTTGAGTTCATAACATCATCAAGCACAGCAAAGATAATATATGCAGGTGAAGACTTTGAAAAATTAGAGGACTATCATTATATTCACTTCAAATCTAAAGAAGATTGTCAGAGGTACTGTGATTGGCTCACAGCGAAGGAGGCTGAGAAGGTAAAATGAATGATCAAGAAACTTTGCAGCTGATCAAAGAGGGATTCAATAAGAACCTGAAGGATGGTCTTATAAATCTGCAGATCGATTGGCTGATCCAACAGGCCGAGAAATTGCAAACAATGACGGCATCGATTCCTTGGATAAAGTGGGGCAGTGACAATCCGCCGGCATTAAACCAGGAGTACATTTGTTTATCTGCTTCAGGATCTGTTTTTATAGCGACCTATACAGGGGATAAAGATAATTGGTATTCACAATATTGGGGCGAGTTTTTTAAGGATACCGTCACGCATTACGCAGAAATCAATCTTCCTGTGGAGGATGAAAGGGAATGAGAACGTACAAATTCCGCGGCAAGCGACTTGATGACGTATGGGTATATGGCAGTCTTGTTATCGGAACTGATGGAGAGAAAACATATATATTCACTCGTGATGGGGCCCAATGGAGTGTCGATCCAGAAACAGTAGGTCAATGTACAGGACTCAAAGACAAGAACGGAGTAGAGATATACGAAGGGGATATTTATAGGCTCACAAACTTATCTCTTGGAAGGTTCTGTAGTCAGGAACGATACGTAAACGACCAAGTTGTTTTTATAGGAGGGCAATTTACCTGTAGGAACTGGAACATTCGAGAGTCATACGGAGAAGTCATCGGCAACGTATGGGAGGATGGTGAACTGCTTAATGATAGTCAAATTCCAAAGACCGATCGAAATTATAAACAATTGCCAAGCAATCTATGACGAAGATGAGCTGAAAGAAGCGATAATTTGGTATTCAAGCCGACCTGTAACGAGGATTAAAACTGTATACATGCATGGAGAATATCCAGCTGTATCGATACACGAACAAAAAATACACATTCACAGACTTCTTATGATGTACTGGGAAAAACGACAACTTGATACTAAAGAATTTGTGCATCACAAGAATGAAAATAAACTTTGTGCATTGAGAGAAAACCTTGAGTTGATGTCATCTTCAATACACCAAAGTCACCATAGTAAGGGAAGAATATTTTCTAAAGAACATCGCGAGAAAATAGCAGAATCAAATCGGCGGAGAAAGCGCGTTAAGAAACATAGGATCAACTTACCTGTACCGGAGATTATGAACATGGTTGCTGATGGAATGTCAATCAGTTACATTGCCAAACACTTTAAAGTCGATCGCTCAACAATCAGAAGCCGAATCCACGAACATCCTCACCTATTAAACCTTCCTGGGGAGGTAGACCATGAGTAAGTTGGACAAAATTCATGCTTGGTTAAATGTCATAGCATTTACTACTTCCCTTACCACCTTTTGCTTATTGCTTATAGGTTGGCTGCTTGGATATTTACCGATGGAGGTTGGATTGATAGGCGGAATCCTTGCTGGGCTTTGTTTTGTAATATTTCGCTTAAACAACTATCTATGGGGAAGGGTCGTGAAAGACCATGAGTAAACAAGAGAAGCTTATATCAGCAGATAAACTGCTTGAATGGATAAATTACGGTCTTGAACGAGCAGAAACATTTAAGCCTAAAGAAGACGTAATTGAGGGCAGCGTGCAAACATTGGAACTTTTGGCTGAACAGATTGAGGCAGGCACATTTAACGCTGATCCAGTACCCGCCATTAAGCCGAGAGAAGTGATCATAAAAGATCAGACAACATCTGGAACAGATGTTGAAGATGAAATCGGCAATATAACTCAGGACATGATTGATGCAAATCCTCATTACAACAAAGTTTACATCACAAAGATTTATGAGGATGAATGGGAGATTGTAGGTCGGTTGGAGGTAGTAAAGGATGAGTAGAGAGGAAGAAACATTTGGTGAATATTTCGAACGAATGATATCAGAGGGTTACATTGAGGAAGATGGAACACCCTTAAAATGCCCTCATTGCGAAAGTGCCGATGTAGAGGAAAGGAATCATTTGTATGAGGACTACATTTGTTTATTGGAATATCAAATGTTCTGCAAGCCTTGCAACGTATCAATTGGGCAATGGTCTTATGGAAGTTGGGAGGTTTAAGGATGAATAGAGACTGGCATAAGGACATGGAACGTATACAGCTTGGGCGAAAATTGTTTGAAACATACGGTGCGGTGATAGAAGGTGTTAATTCTAAAGAATCGCTTGATGAAGTGTTAGGATACTGGCTCCAACAATACGCAGAGCTTCAATCTAGAAACGACGAAATGCTTAAGGTTCTAGAACGCATAAAAGCCGATATAGACGAGTTCAGGAGCTATATAGACATAGAAGCATGTGAGAGTGTAGAAGATCAGGCTAGGGCGTTTAACGAGGTCCTGAAGGCTGAGAGAGAACGTGCAGATGAGCTACAGAAAGAATATAGATATGTACTAATGGTAAAAGAAGATTTCGTGAAGGGGTACCACTTACAAGAAGAGCGAGCAAATAGTGCAGAAGCTCGTGAACGGAAGCTGAGGGAAACGATAGAAGAAGTGCTGAGAGAGGCAACCAAGTGGGAGAACCCTTACGAGGGATACGGTGACCTACAGAGAATGTTGTTATCCCTTTACCCAAAGGAGTGAGTCAATATGTCATCTAACAACAGGTTTTCGAGTGAGTCGCTAGCATATTGGGATGATGAACTAGCTCGGGCGGTAGGTGATCTAGAGGACGCTGAACGATATGGCGACTCCGGAGCTATCGAATGGCACAACGAGCGGATCAGATGGGCCAAGATGAAGATCAACAACATATTGGATTATCAACGACACATAAAAGGAGCGTGAGGTTTTGGATCCTTTAGAAAAGAGAAAACAGCAATTCATTGAGTATAAAAATTATGAAGTACAACGAGCATTCATGTTAATGGAGAAGCTCACTCCAATTGAGCAAATTATGTTTTTGAATATATTGGACCTCTTGAGTCAAATCGGTCACCAAAATTACATGATAAGGCTACAAGAAAAGATTGATAGATACACAGTGGACTTTCTACTCATCTACCGTCCTGTAGCAAACCAGTCCATAGAGAAAAAAATCATCATAGAGTGTGATGGTCACGACTATCACGAGAGAACAAAAGAACAGGCTGCACATGATAAAAAGAGAGACAGATTCTTTACAATGAACAATTACACCGTTCTCAGATATACAGGATCAGAAATTGTTAATAATGGCAATCAAGTTTTTGATGATGTGTCTGAAATTATCTTTTATGATCCATCGCTTTATAACCTAGATCAAGGAAGGTGAGAACATGGCAGTTTATCGGCAGATACAAGTTAGCTTCTGGCAAGATCCATTCGTGATCGGGCTGACACCAGAGGAAAAATACTTCTATGTATATCTGATGTCCAACTCTAAAACAAGCCAGTGCGGAATATATGAGCTTCCAAAACGAGTGATTGAGTTTGAAACCGGCTATCACCGGGAGACAGTGGACAAGCTGCTGCATCGTTTCATCGAATATGGAAAGATACTGTATCACGATCCGACACAAGAGATTATGTTGCTCAACTGGCTCAAGCATAACTCTATCAAAAGTCCTAAAGTACGCATGTGCGTGGAGAAAGAGATCAACGGTATAAAAAATAACGACTATAAGTACCGTTTTGCTAGTCTCTGCAAAGACCTTGGATACCCTATAAATAGTCTATCTATAGACTTGGGGGAAGAAAAAGAAAAAGAAAAAGAAGAAGAAAAAGAAGAAGAAAAAGAAGAAGAAGAAGAAAAAGCGTCCGACTCTCTCTCCTCTTCAAATTCTGATTTTAAAGATGAAATAACCAAAATGACAAAGGATTATGACATTCAGCAAGCCAGCATTTATTCCATTGATCAAATATATGCATTCCATCGTGTTGTTGAGAACGAAGTCATTACAGCAGCTTTAAAGAAAGCCAGCGGCAAGCATGTCAATTACGCCATTAATACCCTGACGAACTGGGTGAAGGAAGGAAAAACAAAAATCATCGATATTAACCCACCTTTAAAAGTCGGAGTTGCTCCAGCTCGGACTCAAGGAGGCAAGCCGCAGATCGAGGTAGTCAAGCCAACAGAAGAAGCGCCAGCTGTGTCACAAGAAGAACTTGAGGAAATGATCCGTTTCGCAGAAGAAATGCAAAGCAACACCAACAATAAAAGGAGCGTGAGTTAAATGGCAATGAAAGCATATGGACGGAAACATACACCGGTTAAATCCAAAGACACAATGAAGATGGAGCTGGCTCCAGAACGGAAAAGGGAGAATGAGACGCTACAAGAGTACGTTTTAACCAAGGAAGAGAGACAGGAGATCATCCGGAAGTATGGGCCGCCACTGCGGCCTCTGGGTACTAGCAAGAGCATCGTTCACATGACCAAGGGGAAGAAAGGGGGTGCGGCATGATTCGCAAGACTAACAAATATGGGGCCAAGCAAACGATCATCGACAATATCACCTTTGACAGCAAAATGGAGGCCCAACGGTACGCACACCTTTGCATGCTGCAGCGTGCTGGACTCATTTCAGAGCTTGAGAACCATCCGGAATTCGTGTTGATCGAGCCCTTTACCAAACTGGGAAAGAAAAAGCGAGGTCATAAATACAAAGCGGACTTCATGTATCTGGATGAGCATGGTCAAAGAATCGTGGAAGATGTAAAAGGCTTTGTTGCTCGAGACTTCCCACTACGGAGGACGCTGTTCGATTCCAAGTATCCTGATCTGTTGCTAAAGGTGGTCAAGAATACAAATGGGATATGGGAGGAAAAGTGAATATGAAACTTATGTGTTGGATCACGCATTCTAACGGCATGGTGCTTATAGACGACTCAGGGACTGCTAGAGGCATTTTGATAGAGTTACCCATACAAAGAGTGGGACAGTCTCCAAAACGCCTACAGAAGCCGTCTGAGTGGTTTAAAATGGATGCGCTAGAAGCAATGAAGAAAAAGGGAGCGTAAGGAGTGATGCTAAAACTTAGACAATACTTTTGCAGACATGACTTCACAATAATAGCGCAGCATAGATCGAGTTCACAGAATTTATGGAAATGCGATAAGTGCAAAGTTTATTGCATTCAACATTGGGGATTAGGGACGAATTATAAGTGCAAGGAACCAAATATAAATGGATGGAAGTATGATGATACTTTGTCAAGTAACAACCATGATAGAAAACAAGAAAAATATCGAGAAAATTAACGTAAACAAGTAGTTTCATGCACTAATTCATAGTATAATAGAGTTATAATCTTACAATTACGGAAAATGGGGTGTATGTGGTGATTAACCAAGAGTTATTGGACCAAAAACGTTATGAATTGAGCACAGAAAGACAACGTGGAGCAGTGGCGGATGTGCATAAGATCGAAGCGCTGGAGCAAGAGATTGCCCAGTTGGAGAATAACAAGGTCGAAGAGAATAATGAGGCGATCGCATACTTCTTAGACGAACTGACAGTAGACGACGGCGACGGAAAAGTATACAACATGCGTGACCTTGTCGGCAGCGAGCCGGCTTATCAAATCCTCAGGTTGGCAATCCAACAAGGGATGATGCAGCGTGAAGAAGGACGCATTGCAGAAACAAATAAAGCACAAGAGGCCGCTGCAGCTCAGGTAGTGCAGCTCAAAGCCGAGAAAGAAGAGATTCATAACCGTTACGATGCGATGTATGAAGAAGCAGCTTCACTGCGTAACGAAGTTAACACTCTCCGCAACGAGGTTAATACATTGCAAGAAGCTAAAGCGGATCTTGAACATAAGAGAGATGCGGCAGCAGCTGAACTGGAATCAGCTAACAAGGAAATTGAGAGACTCAATAGCCAAGTGGATGATCTCAGAACAGAAATCGCAGTTGGTGCCAAGAACGCTGTAAGAGTAATTGATGTTGGTCCAGACATGAATGAAATGATGGAGCGATTCAAAGAGCAGAAGAAGAAAGAAGAAGAGAATAAGCCGGCGATCTACAATGTTAACCCATTGGATAACCGCAGATCACGCTTCAGCGCTCAATATGCCGAAACGGATGAGTACTTCGAGGATTACTATATGTACATCGGTAAGTACCGGGAGGTGCAGCCCGAAGAGGCAATCACATTTCGCGCCGCCGCCGAGGAGAAACGTCGTAATGAGGATCTGGCACGCGCTCGGGCTGAGTTGGAAGCGAGCCTGACACCGCCCTCTTTGCAGTTTCAAGAAGAAACCGACCTCGCAGAGCACGGACTGGATCAAGCAGACGCTGACGGAGAGGTGGAAGGACAAGCAACTACGGCAATTGAGGAAAGACTCACGGCGCTTGAGCAACGAGTAAGTATACTGGAGCAACAAAGATTGGGGGAGGCGGCGTAAGCCGTCTTTTCTCTTAAGGAGGTAAAAGGCATGAATAAGGACAAGGTGATTGAGTATCTGGAGAACTTTAACTCATATCAATACGCTGTGAATAGCATAGCTGATGAAAGAGGCGGCCCATTGATGCCTATCAATATGGTCTCGGACAGAAGGGTGCTACCAGCAAACAGATGGGACCACAGAAGATACACTTTGGTAGTGACCATGGTAAAAGGAGCTATTGATACGGTCCTGAGTGATGATGAGAGATCGGTGATCATGCAGAAGTATATTGATCGGAATAAGAAAGCGCTGCATGAGATTGCGCGTTATCTCCACAGAGACAGAGGTACTATATCTAAATGGCATACAGAGGCGCTTAAAAAGCTCTGCAAGGCTCTTGAACCATTGGATGTTGAGTACACTGACATTGAGAACATTGATTACATGTGGGACCCGAACTGGGAATACAGCGAACCCGCATAAATCCCGCATTTTTCCCGCAAAAATCTCACACAAAACCCGCAATGATTATGATAAATTAGTATTATAGGGAACATATGATGGACGTCGGTAGCTGAATGCGCAGCCTCCGTTTACATTGTTCTTTTAACTTGTCACTAGCCAGCACCCAAAAGGATAACCAAGGATCGGTGTATACTGGTCGGCTGGCGGTGATTAACATTGGGACAGGACATCAGAGGGTGATAAAAACCCGTTTCGTCCACTAAAAGCCCATTCCGGGCATGGCGGATTAGCGGTAGCCGCATTATGTACAAATTACCGCATCATATGACAGGAGTGGCGAGCGATCGCTGCTCTTTTTTATTTTGAGGTGACTATGGCTAAGCTGGTCATTATATTTAACGCAGGTAGTCAATTGGAATTTGGTATGACAGAGGAACAGGCGAATAAGTATGCTCAACTGTTAAACGATCCACCTCAGCAGTGGGTGGTTATATGGGGCGATTATGCGACAGAGATCAACACACATGCTGTCGACAGAGCTCTAGTCGTGAAGTAGCAGGTAAGGGCCGAAGGCCATCGAGACGAACGAAATACTTAGCGGAGCGGAGGCCGGATAAGGGGGTTGAGGTTATGAAGATAAGTAAAGAAGAAGCAGAAACTCTTGCTACTCTCATGCTAAGAGATCAAACCAAAGCATATGGCAAAGAAGAGTTAGAACAGATGATAAGAGAGGTGAAGAAAGAACCCATGAAAGTATTCTTTGATACAGAGTTCACAGGACTACACCAAAACACGACGCTGATCAGTATAGGATTGGTAGCTGAGAATGGCAGTGAGTTTTATGCCGAGTTGACTGACTATGATAGGGATCAGGTAGATGATTGGTTGCAAGCAAATGTCATTGATAAGCTGTACATTCCTGATGAAGTAGGACAACAAGCGCCAAACAACTTAAAAGGTGACAAGGAGTATGTACTAGAGCAGCTTAAATGGTGGTTAAGCCAATGGGATCATGTAGAAATTTGGAGTGACTGTCTAGCATATGACTGGGTGCTATTCAATCAATTGTTTGGGCATGCGTTCAATATTCCAAAGAACGTATACTACATTCCATTCGACATATGCACGCTGATGAAGATTAAAGGAGTCGATCCAGATATCAGCCGTGAGGAATTTGTTGAGGGAGACGGAATCAACTGGATGAGACAAAAACATAACGCTTTATACGATGCTCAAGTCATCAAGCGTTGTTATTACAAACTGATGAAGATGTAGAAAGGAGAGTGAATCCCATGGCATTGACGGCCAAACAACAAAAGTTTGTCGATGAATATATGATCGACCTCAATGCCACTCAAGCGGCAATACGAGCAGGTTACAGTGAAAAGACAGCCTCAGAAACAGGGTATGAGAACCTCAGGAAACCTCAGATTGCCGAAGAGGTAGCCAAAAGGCAACAGAAACACGCTGAGAAAGCCGAAATGACCGTAGAATGGGTCTTACAACAGTACAAGGACATAATCCTCAATACGAAGGACATAGACCCTAACGTGGCGCGTGGAGCCTTAGACAGCGTGGCTAAACATTTAGGCATGTTTAAGGAACGTATTGAGCACAGCGGTAATCTTGGCGTTACGATCGTAGATGATATCAGGGGTAAGTCATGATTAAGTTAACTGAGGTGATAGCGCCATCTTTCTACGATGTACATTGTGACATCAAAGCAGATGGTCATACCCATTACTGGTTAGGTGGCGGTCGCGGTAGTACAAAGTCATCTTTCACGGCGATTGAGATTATCCTTGGTATCATGTCCGACCCCAACGCAAACGCTGTGGTACTCCGTAAGGTCAAAGATACGTTGAAAGAATCGGTATTCGAGCAGCTAACCTGGGCTATTGAAGCATTAGGCGTTGAAGAATACTGGCACATCCCAGAGGCGAAGCTGGTTATCACTTATAAGCCTACTGGACAAGAGATCCGCTTTAGAGGTGCAGATAAGCCGAAGAAGATCAAATCCATGAAGTTTAGCCGTGGATACACCAAATTCATTTGGTATGAGGAAGTTGACGAGTTCACGGGCATGGAAGAAGTCCGGATGATCAACCAGTCATTGATGCGTGGTGGACCCAAGTTTACGGTGTTCTACACATACAACCCACCAAAGAGCGCGAACAACTGGGTAAACACTGAGGTTAAACTAACTCGGGATGATCGACTGACGCATCACAGCACCTATCTAACCGTTCCTAGAGATTGGTTAGGGGAACAGTTCATTGTAGAGGCTGAGCATCTTAAAGTGACTAAGCCGCAATCCTATGAACATGAGTACTTGGGTAAGATCACTGGTACTGGCGGTGAGGTGTTCGACAACGTTCAGATCAGACGGATCAGTGATGAAGAGATAGAGGAGTTCCATCAGCTTAGACGAGGCTTAGACTTTGGATATGCGGTTGACCCTTTATCCTACACGGTGATGCATTACGACAGGAAGTACAAACGACTATATATCTTTCATGAGCTGTATAAGGTGGCAATGTCCAACTATGCAGCTTATTTGCATATTGCGAGCGAGAATAAGCGGAATGAAGTCGTCAAAGCAGACTCAGCAGAGCCTAAGAGCATTAATGAGCTGACTCAGTACGGCTTATTTGTGCAGCCAGTGAAGAAAGGGCCTGACTCAGTAGAGTTCGGTATCAAGTTTCTCCAAGGGCTAGAAGCAATCATCATTGATGACAAACGTTGCCCAGAGACAGCACGCGAGTTTCTGACATATGAGCTTGATAAAGACGTACATGGCAACTTTAAAGCGAAGTTTCCGGACAAGAACAATCACTCCATCGACTCTGTACGATATGCGATGGAAGATGATATGTGGGACTTCATGGAGCGTATGAAGGCAAGACATGCGCCTGAGACACCGTTCCCATTCCGTACAGTTGAACCACAGACGACAGGAGGTTTTATGCAGTGGTAGACGATATAACAAAACTAGGCGAATTGCTGAGACTTCCTGATCTAGAGGAAGAGACAAAAGCACTGATCAATAAGAAAATGCGTGAAATGATAGACAAAGCAGAGGTAGTAGCTCCTTCAGCCAATAATCCTTTGAGGGATAAAGATATTATGAATGAATGGATAAACGGCAAGCAGAAGGAAGGTGAGTAACATGGATAAGAAAAAGAATCTGGATAACTTGGCTAGTGAAGTAGATCAGCAGTATGAAGATGGCCTGTCCTATCACCGTAGGATGGGCTTTTTATCTAAATGGCCGATGTACGAACGGTTCAAAGCCAGTGACCAGTGGCCGGCTGCTACTCCTCAAACCAGAAACTTACCTAGACCAGTCTTTAACGTAATTGAGATGATTGAGGATCATAAGGTAGCGAACGTTATGAGTGAGCAAATTAAGCTGGTCTACAGTCGCCAAGAGATTGATGACAACATGACGGAAGAGGAATTAGAGGATGTAGGTGACCTCTTCTCGCGTTTCTCAGAAGCTACATGGGAGCGAATCAAGCAAGATGAATTAAATGATGAAGGCTTAGATATAGCAGCCAATACAGGCACAGGGATATGGCATTATGTTTGGGACAATTCAATCTCCGGTGGCGATCTTTACCCATATGTAGGTGAGATGCAAGGAGAGATCCTTGATCCAATCAATGTTTTCTTTGGTAATCCGCAACAAAGAAACGTTCAGAAACAGCCATATATCATCATCAGCAGCCGTGAATCTGTAAAGCACATAAGGGAATATGCTCGTGCAAATGGTATGTCTAAGGAAATGGCATTGCAAATCAAGCCTGACAAGGATACTCAGAACGAGGGATATGATACAGCCAAGATTGAGATGAATGACTCAGGCAAAGTTACTGTATTAACTCGTTACTGGAAGGGCAAAGACAATCAAACTGGCAACACTAAAGTGTTCATGTGCAAGGTTGCTGGTGGATTGACCATAAAGAAGCCCGCTGATACAGAACTGAGCCTCTACCCATTAGCTGTGATGCAGTGGAAACGCCGTAAGAAGTGTATTTATGGCATTGGAGACACTGAAGGGTTGATCCCAAATCAAAAGGCAATCAACCTTATTATGGCTATGGAAATTCTCTCAGTACAGCTCACGGGCTGGCCTAAGTTGGTTTACAAGTCGAATGCAGTGGATCCATGGAAGATTACCAATACTCCGGGCGAAATGATTGAGGATAGAACTCCATTAGGTCAAGGAGATGGCGTGAAGTATCTGATGCCTGGATCTTTCAACAGCCAAGCAAGTGCGCTGGTCGATGCTATCCTTGGTTACACTCGTGAAATGACAGGGGCCAATGATGCAGCCACTGGTACAGCACCATCAGCTGACCTGAACGCCACAGCTATTATGCTGCTGCAGAAAGCCGCTGCTATCCCAATCGAGTCCATTAAACGCCGATTCTACCGCCTGATTGAGGACATTGGGCGTATATGGGAGGACATGTGGAAGGTCAAATACAACATTGAGCGCCAAGTGATGCTGAAAGATGATGAAGGTGAGACGTATCCGGAAATGTTCACTGGCTCACAGTACCAAGGTATAGAGCTCAACCTGAAGATTGACGTTGGCCCATCGTCCACTTACTCTGAGGCGCTCATGGTATCGACGCTTGAGAAAGCCAAGGCAGAGGGTGATATCACATTTGCTCAGTTGCTGAAGTACATGCCTAAGTCGATTGTTCCTTATCGTGACCGACTCTTGAAGGAATTGGACGAGCAGAAGGGTGTAATTGCCTTGATGGAGGAACAATTCAACAGCATGCCGCCTGAGGACAAGGAAGTATTCGCTTCACTGCCGGTTGAACAACAGTTTGCAATGCTTCAAAATGCTATAGCACCACCAATGCAAGCAGCTCCAATGCAGCCAGAGGCACTACCGATGGGAGCACCACCAATACCAATGGGAGTGTGATGAAATGAGTTGGGATCCACAAGGAAGACCAAGAGGAGAAACGGTATTTGCATCAGCGCAAGGGGCAGCAGCAGTTACGACAAATAACAGTGCTGATCTTCCGTTAAATCCAACAAAGGGTGTCTATTTAGGGGGAGGCGGTGATTTGAGGGTGACTAGGCGCTGACGGATGACGAGGAATTGGGTAATCAGTTCAGTGTAGCAGCCACAGTATACGGACTGCCTGGAGTAGATCGTATCAATGGATTGATGGATAACATCAAAGAATTGAAGAAGTAAGCAACACGGGGCCTTCTCAGTGCAGAGTTGGCCCTATTTTAATACAAATTTGCTCCTACCATAGAGCAAGGAGGGTTCAAAATGGAAGAGACCGCCAACCATAGCGGAGTTGAAGAAGTAACAGAAGTGCCAGAGGTAATTGAGACCAATGAAACGCCAATAGAAGGCAGTGACTCCCCACCACAGGAGGAAACGCCACGAGGCATTAACGTCAAGTACAACAAAGAGGAACGCTTTGTGCCAGAGGATGAGGTGCCTACATGGGTTCAGAAAGGTTTGAACTATGACAAGGTGTCCGAAAAAGCCCAGCAAGCCGAGCGTTACCAACAAAACCTTGACCGCATTGCGAAGTTTTACGGTTATGACAGCCATGATTCTTACTTAGAAGCTCTGGAACAGGCTGAGCAAGACCGCCGAATCCAAGAGGAAGCTCAGAAACTAGGCGTAGATGAAGAGGTGATCCGCACTCATCTGCAGCCAATGCAAGAAAAGCTGAGCAAGTATGAGAAGGAAATGCAGACGATCCGGGAGCAAGAGAACCTTCGTATGGTTGAGTCTCAAATACAGACGCTCAGCGCGAAATACCCGGACTTTGGCAAGCATCAAAATGCAATCATTCAAATGTCCATCGACAAAGGCTATGACCTTGAGGACGCATATATCCTGACTACGCATCAGGAACGGCTAAATGCTGCAAAGCAAGAGGCACAGCGCGAAACGCTGAAAAACATACAACGAAACGCCGACAGCTCCACTGGATTCCTTGGTGAAGATGCTCCAGATCAGGATGGCAGTTATGCTTCAATGTCTGCTGCTGATCGAAAAGCATTCAGGGAACGAGTTAAGCGCGGCGAATTATAAGGAGATGAATATACATGGCAACTCAAGTCCAAGGTTATAACGCAACAACAGGTGTTAACGCATTAACAGCAGAACAACATACTTACTATCAAGACGCAATGCTCGAGCGTCTTAAACCGGAATTGACATGGACTGAATTCGGAGAAAAGAAAAACATTCCTAAGCGTAAAGGTGCGACAACTAACTTCCGTCGTCTTAACTCTTTGGCTGTATCCACGACTGCATTGACTGAGGGTGTTACTCCAGATGGCGTAAACCTTGATATTACTCCGATCAATGCAACGGTAAAAGAGTACGGTAACTGGACAAAAATCTCTGAATTCATCAACCTGACTGGCTTTGACCCATTGATGACTGAGGTATCCGAGCTCATGGGTGAGAATGCTGGTGAGTCTATTGACGTAATCACTCGTGATGTCGTTTCTGCCGGCACTAACGTGCTGTATGCGAACGGCAAGCTGGCTCGTAATACATTGACTGCTGATGACAAAGTCAGCGCTCTAGACATCCTTAAAGCGCGTCGTGCGCTGCGTCGTAACAAAGTTAAGCCTTTGCGCCTTCCTAACGGTGGCGGTACTGGCTATGTGGCGTTGATCCCAGTTGACGTTGCTACAGACCTGATGCAAACAGATGAGTGGAAGAAAGCAAACATCGAAAACAACACCAAGAACTTTATGGATGGCGTCATCGGTAAACTCTACGGCATCTGGTTCATCGAAGTAGACAACGGTGTTGTATTTACTGGTGCTGGTGCTGCTTCTGCTGACGTATACGGTACGATCTTCCTTGGTCGTGGTGCGTATGGTATCCCGGATATCGATGGCAGCTCTAAGCCTGATATCATCGTTCACCCAGCTGGCTCCGGTGGTGTTGCAGATCCGCTGAACCAATTCAACACAATCGCATGGAAATGCGCATTCACTGTTGTTCGCTTGCAAGAGCTTGCTATTTTGCGCTACGAATCAGGCGCTACCGTCTAATAAAACTTATCTAAGGGAGCCTTCGGGCTCCTTTTCAATCTGAGGAGGAAATTAATCATGGCAGTAAATAAAAACGCTCAAGAAGAACTGGATTTGGAAGTAACACAAGAGGAAAAAGGCTTGGAAAGACAAGCGGCTAAAGCTGAGAAAACCATCTTGCAGCAGCTCAAAGCATCCAAGAAAGTGGAGATAACTATCCCGGACGATCCACAAAACCCAGGGGACAAGGTTGTAGCCATCGGACTTGGTGGAGTGGTGTACACGGTGCCACGCGGTATTCCAACGGAAGTGCCTGAGCCTATCGCATTGATCTGGCGTGATTCCTATAACCGGACACGTGAAGCAAATCAACGCATCGAGGATAGCACACGAAAAGAAGTAAAGATCATGTGACAAGGCCCTTCGGGGCTTTTTCGCTTTTAAAGGGGTGAGAATAGTGACGCTACAAGAGATATTAAGTGAGATTACCGAGAAATATCCTCATGGCTTGTCCAATGACAGTGTGATCCGCAAGATCAATCAGATTCAGGGTGAGTTGTTCCGCACCACATTCCGCATTAATACCATGACCCAATATGACATTCTATCCAATGTCTTCGCTTATCCGCTGCCATGCGCACGTACCAATGTGATTGATGTGGTGGTGAATGATCAGGAATACAGCTACAGAGACGTCAAGCAAGGGGCTATAGTGCCGTTCTATTACTTTACCGATGGAGATGAGCTTGGACTGTACCCAACGCCTGATAAGGACAGCGCAGGCGGTCTGATCGTGTTTCATAACCGGGAACCTCAGATTCTTACCACAAGCACGTTGAACATGGAACCTGAGCTCGATCGGGACTTTCATATGCTACTGGTGTACGGTGGATTGGTTCAGATTGCGGAGAACTTTCAGGATGTTGCCATGGTTAACAACTTCACACAAAAATATAACGGTCTGATACAGGAATTCAAAAAAGCCAACGATGAGACGCCGGATTACCCTGTTATTGCAGATGTCATGGGAGGTTGGTTTTGATGCAGGCATCTTTATTGTTGGCTGAACAGTATCGTAATGCTAGTCTCGTAAGAAAGATGTTTGGAGACGCATTCTACATCGTTACAGCATATGGGATTTTTCCAGATGGTCACGATTATACAAATGAGCTGCAAGCATTGGTGAACAAAGCAAATGCCGAAGGCAGATCAGCAATCTTCTTCCCGGCTGGTGATTATTATATTACCAACATTAACAATGATCAGAATATTTACTATTTTGGGGATAATGCAAAGTTTATTGGCGGATACACGAAAGAGATATCCCAAATTGGGTCAGCACCATCTTCTGAGATCTACTATAACGTAAAGGAATTCGGTGCAAAGGGAGATGGAGTAACAGACGATGCTCCAGCCATCCAGAGCGCGATAGACACATGTCACAATAATGGTGGCGGAGTAGTTTTTTTTTCGACTGGAAACTTTTTTATTGGCACAACTTTACTTGTTAAATCAGGTGTACAGTTGCTAGGCAGTGGGTTTAATAACTGGGACTTTAGATTTTCAAAAGGTACATGGCTAATTATGAAAAATACGCTAACATCACTCATTGATGTAGGTGACGATACTACAGGTATGGTATTTGGGACGAGTATAAGCCAAATTAGCTTGACGGTAGAGGGTTACACAAATGGAGGGGCAGTCAAAGGGTTTGGAATATGGGAGCGCTATTCATGGTATTTCCATTCAAATGATATCTACGTTGAAGGATTTGCCACAGGTGTAAAGATAGGCGATACTACCAAAACACTGAATCACTATTACACAAACACTCATATATCAGATTGTGACGTGTTTATACAGATTAATAATGGCGCGGACGTAACATTTAATGGTGGACGTATTGGAACGAATGGACCTGCAGCTGCAAGAACTGCCGGAATAATCATCAAGGGTACGTGCGATAGTCTAGCTTTTAATCGTCTAATAATCGCTCATAATGCCGGTATGCAATATAACGTAAGGATCACGGAAGTAGGAGTTTCGCTCTTCTGGATCACTTTCAATGATTGTGACATGGAAACAGCTACAATTGCATCTTTTCACTGTGATACTTTTGCATCTATGATTCGGATAAATAACAGTTGGGTTGGATCGGCGGCGCCGATGGTGTTTTCTGACGGGGATCGTATTATTGTACGTGACAGCACATTTGCCAATCAAAACGGATTGCCGGCAGCTATTCATCTAACTGGTAAGGTAGGGAATGTTACACTTGAACAAAATGAATTACTGTCTGCTCCAAATGTCCAGATAAAAGTTGATACCTCTGAAAGCGGTATTAAAATTAAAGATTGCTTAATTGCAAATGGAGGCGTAGCAGTACAATTTATGCCGACTGCAGGGACACCTAAAAACTGGTTCCTGATCGACAATGATATTAGAGGACAAGTTGATAACGCAATCGTTATAAACTTATCAGTTCTTAGGCGAGTCAAGGTTAAGGGTAACTTTATAGTTGATTATGCCAATCACGGTATTATTGCAGCCGGATCAGGGAATGTATCGCTCGATATCCAAGGGAATACTATTGGAACAAATGCGACGAGTGGGACTCGGCGGTCTATCTATATTGTGGATGCGATATCTGGTGTAATGGTAATGAATAACGATATCACAAATAATGCATCTGGAATGGTTGACGCTTCTGTAGCTCCTAAAATAGTTGATAATAATATGAGTTAGGAGTGAGGAAATGGAACAATGGCCTAATTCACCACAAAAGACAAAGCAAGTAATTAGTACATTTGCTGACGGTTTAAATCAATCTGTAGAATCCATAGAAATTAAGGACAGTCAACTGACTACCGCGATCAACGTGGATTCTTTTTTATATCCTACATTACAGGTAGCCGATGGACACAGCGTATTAAGCCAGCACACAGGATATATCAACCGCCTATTTAAGTTCCTTGGTGTTTGGTACTGCGGTAATGGTAAAGGGCTGTATAAGCTATCAGGATCGTCATGGGTTGCAGTATATGAGTACGGCGACAGCAACAACGATAGGTTATGGGATGCGTCCATGTTCTTCGATGGCAGCAAGCTATATTTCCTTGATGGCACGCTCCAGTTAAGGCAGTATGATGGCTCATCCTTAACAACCATGTCGAACGCTCCAGCGAACAGTAAGTACATGACAACACACGCCAATCGCTTTTACTTGGCTAATTCGAGTGACAACTTGCTTTCATATTCAGGTTTACGAGATGCTGCAGACTGGACCAGTACGGATAAATACACGGGTACCGGGAAAATCACGGTAGAGACTCCGGACGGCGAAAAGCCAACGGGCCTGACCAACTTCGCAAATCATGTGCTACTGTTCAAGAAATACACGATGCACAAACTTTTTGGTGAGGATTCCACCAACTTCAACATGACACAGCCTTACGGAGTCGGGTGTATATCCGATCGTACCATTGTGCCGACGCGAGATTCACTGTTCTGGCTCGGGCCTGATGGCTTCTATGACTACATGGGTGGTGCAGCACCGACCAAGATCAGCGACCCGATCCGCAATTACATCGAACAAATCAACATGGCTTACGCTCATCACTGTGTCGCTGGCACGGATGGGCGTTTTGTTTATCTATCATTGGTGACAGGATCCGAAACACTGCCAAATGTGACGCTTAAGTATGATCTACAGCGCCGCAGTTGGTGGCCGATGTCGTTCGTAGCTACATCCTTTTATTTGGATGGACAGACATTATACTTCGGTACAGCAAACGGCCAGATCATGAGGGCAGGCAACAGCAGCTATAACGGCGCGCCAATCAGTTGGGCTATCGAAACCAAGCCATTCAGCGAAGGTGACGAGACCGTACACAAGGCGATACACAAGCTTTGGGTTGTGGCTGATATAGAAGTCGGTTCTTCGCTCAATGTGGCTTATGCAGGCGGTACAGAGGGCTCAGACTGGACGACAGTAAGTAACATGACCAACGGTACCGGACAGATTCAGAGCATCAAGATACCGGTAATTGTTCGGACACCTGAGACTTGGTACAGATTGAGGCTGTGGGGAACAGGCAAGGTGAAGATACACCGGATCATTCGCGAGGTAACAAGGAGGGGTGCATAGTGGCAAACGTACAATTGCCGCAGATCGGCATTAGCAATACGCAAATTGACGAAGCTGGCATGGACGGACTCAAGCAGCATGTGAAGTCGCTGCTGAATGTCACGGTTATGCTGACTGAGGAGCTAACCTATCTGCTTAATAACCTTGATACAAGGAACGTCAATGAGCTGAACGCAGATATCATCAATGCCGGTACGATTAATGCGAATCTAGTAAAGATCATGAGCGAGCTGTCGAACGGTGGATATATTAGCTTTGATGGTGAGGGTATGAAGGTTAATGACGGTACACGAGATACGATGACCATCGGCCTTGATGGCAAGCCGCGAATGAGCGGAGCTTATATCGAATCTGCTGAGGGGTATCCTAAAGTAGTTATGGACCCGGATGGAAACTTGTTCAGAGCTTATCTTGATGCCAATAATTACATCGGTATAGAAGCCGACTACGCCGGATCACCGTCAATGACTCTAGTTAATGGTGGAGTTATCAAAGCTAGATTCAGCACTCTATTAGGGACATTACTAGTGGATGCTGTAGGAGGCATGGAGATTAACGTCACCGGTGGTGGATCTCTAGGACTTCCTAGATTTTCAGACATAGTGGGGAGAAATGGATCGAACCTAGGAGTAGAGCTTGATAATAAGGCTCTTGCTGGCATTTCTACTAATGCATCGGGTGGTCATAACCATGGAATTCCAGACGGAACCGTCCTAAGAACAGCAGATGGAGGTACTGTGACTTTCTCGGCAGCCCCTCAACATACACATCAGCAAACAAATTAACTTCCCAAAAACAGTAAAATAATGTTATAATCGTGCCAAAATATAACAACGAGGTGCGGTTAATGCGTAAATTCAAAAATATAGCTCTTGTTTTTGGCGGAGTTCTTATAGGTGTTATGATTTCATATGCTCCGGATCTTCAAGCGGCTGCTAGTAAATTGCTTGGCGAGAAAGTGGCAAAGGTTATCACAGTTAAAAAAGACGGACAAGCCATTGGTGATGGTGCAATTATAAATGGTACAACGTATTTACCAGTAAGATCGCTAGTGAATTCTCTTGATGGAATTGAGGTGGGTAAGGTGAGTTCGACAGAAGTCAACCTTGAGTCAACTGAGACAGAGGATGAGCAAACACCTACTACAGATTATGAACAAAAGGGTAAGGAAGAGCAGCAACAAATCGAGCAAAACACAATCGAGCAAAATGCTAAAGCAAATGAATTGAGAAGTGAAATAAGAGAAACGCAGAAGCAAATAAACGATGTTGCATACAACGCCTATATTGAGCAAACCAGTGCTTATAAATCTGCTAAATCCATTGTTGAAAGCTACGAAAACAAAACTGGCGGCTCAATAAGAGAGGCAGATTACAAAATATACAAAGCTGAATTAGATAAAATGATTGCTGATAAACAAGTTGCAGAAACCAAACTTCCAGAATTGGAATCTAAGTTGGCTGATTTAAAGTCACAATTAGCATCGCTTGAAGGTTAATCTCAAGGGACTCTCATACGAGGGTCCTTTTTCATTTGCAAAGGAGTGAGACAATGGCAACCCCTTTTAATAATCAAGCCTTAGCAGAAGCGTTGCGCAAGCGACAACAGCAACAAAAACAAGCAACCGCAACAACCGGCACGACTCTACCCGTTGCCACAGCTACCACGGTAGCAGCTACGCCAAAGCCAAGTGTCTCTCAGGTATCAGGCGGTGCAACAGCGGCGGCATCCTCTCCTTTGGGACAGGGCGGAACCAGCTACACCACAGCAGACCTTGCCGCCAGACGAGCCATGCAGTCCAATGCGAGCCGTTTAAGGACTGACCCATCCTACGCTGAGAGTGAGACACAACGCGCCTTAAAAGTCATCCAACAGCGTCAGGCACAAGGATTAGATACATCACAACAACAGAAATACCTTACGACTAACCTTGGTTACAAAGGGCCGACTACTGGAACAGCAGCGGCGGCAACGACTGCTCCAGTAACCAATGCTCAAAAAGGCCAGTCGCTCATGGATCAAATCACACAGCTGGCACAGCGCCAGTCGCAACAGTTCTCTTACGATCCTAACTCTGACCCTTTATACCAAGCAGCGCTACAACGAGCGCAAGCCAACATACAAAGTGGTAACGCTGCAGCCCAAGCCGAGATGAACCGCCGTGGCATACTAAACAGCACTATTACGAGTGATCGTATGGGCGAAATCTCAGCACAGGAAATGGGTCGAGTGGAAACTGACGTACTGCCGTCCTTAATGCAACAGGCTTACGCTCAGTTCCTGAATCAACAGCAACAGGATCAACAGCAGCTGGCTAATCTCGCAAATTCTGCTCAGATGTATTTGTCTGAAGATCAGCGCGGTATAGATAATCAATTTGCGACAGCCGATCGGACGGGTAACTTAGCATTACCGGCCGAAGCACAGTCAGCAATCAACTCTATTATCTCGTTGAAACAACAGGCCGAAGCACCGGGCATCACGGCAGCTGAACGCGCAAGGCTCAGCGCTCAAGCCGATGGATACCGGGCGCAACTGGTGGGAATGGGCATTGATCCAAGCGCCTATGCTTCGTCAATCAGCTCAGCAAATATCTCAGCTAATCCTGGAATCCGAACACTTGCAGGTCAGCAGATGGATCTGGCTAATAGACAGGCTAACCTTCAAGCAGCAGGCGTTTATATGGATGCTACAGGGCGTGTGATTACTCCGCAAACTGATTGGACAGGATTCGCGCGCCAAGCAGCTAACCCTAGTACTCCACTGACACTAGCTGGACAGAATCAACAATTTGTTCAGGACCAACAACTTTGGAATAATGACTTTGCTCTGGAACAATATGCGTACCAACAGGCCCGTGATGCAATCGCTGATCAGCAATGGAAAGCACAATTTGATGAAAGTGTCCGACAAAATGGCCTCAGCTATGGCCTAGATATGCTCAGAGAGCAAAATCAACTAGCTTACCAACAAGCCTCATTAGCATTAAGTGAAGATGACAACCTTCGTCAGTGGGCTACATTAGACTATGAAATGGCTAATACCAATACAGGAACCGGTCAAGAATATAATGGGATGTCTGCAAATCAGGTGCTCAGTGCCTTGCAAGGTCAGTTTGCTGATCCAGAAACAAAGAAGATACCTACGGATTCAAAGACTAAAGAGTCGATTTATCAGCAAGTGGCTTCATTTGGATTGCCGATCGGTACAGATGATCAAGTCATGCTTGCACTTGGACTTACATCAAAGGACATTCAAAGCTTCGATAAGAAGTATGGTGCTGGCTCGGGAAAGTAACTGGCTCCACATCCGCCAGTGGAGCACTAGGCACGTTATCCCGACAATACGAATCTAATGGGAATGCTGGCTCCATCGGCAGAAACTCCGGTGATATTGGCGGTGCCAGCTATGGAATGTACCAGTTTGCGACAAACATGGGTACACCCAAGAGATTTGTAGAGTACTTGAAAAAGGTTGACTCTTCCGCATACAGAGCGTTGTCTGGTAAAACACCGGGCAGCGCTTCTTTTGATAAAGCCTGGAAGCAGTTAGCAAGCACTAATAAAAACTTTGCACAGTATCAGCATGATTTTGTGCAGCAGCAGTATTATGAGCCAGCTGTGAAGTCGGTGCTTAAGAACAACGGTTTGGACGTAACTAAACGATCTAAAGCTGTACAGGATGCTATATGGTCTACGGCAGTCCAACATGGTACTGGCAGTGTAACGAGAATCGTCAAGGCAGCTGGCATAACTCCAATGATGAACGATGCCGAGATACTGAAAAGACTGTATGCAGAGCGAGGGGCCAACAACGGAAAGAAATACTTCTCTAGCTCAGATAGCGATACAAGAGCGAGTGTTGTGAAGAGATTTAAAAATGAATTGAGTGACGCATTAAGCATGCTAGGATAGGGGGAGCGGTATGGCTACACGATTGCAGCAGTCAGAAGAACTAAGAAAACGACTTGCCCAAGGGAGTGCGGCGAGGGATAGGGTTTTGAGCGGACAATACAACACGCCGAAGGTTACTCAGCAGCCTACGGTTAATCCTCGTACTCAAGCAGTATTGCAATATCAAGCGAGTCAACCAACCTTTGATGATCTACCTGATGCGCTGAAAAGAGTAGGGGCCGACCGTATCACTCAATCTACTCTAGTCCAAGCAACTCAGGGTAACAAGCAAGCTCAGAATGAGTACAAGGCGGCTACTGGACGGGATATCAGACCTGTTCAGGGCCCGCCAGCTCCTTCTCAGCATCAATTGAATGAAAATGCCATTAACACAAAAGCAAGAGAGAATGCATTTGCCAATGCGGTTGCACCCTTCTCTCGCTTCATGAACGATGTGACTTACGGCAATCCCGTAGGTCAGTTTATTACAAGAGCAGTAGGGACCGGGGGCGGCATGCTCCTTGGTACACCGTCACAGGCGCCAGCTTCCACGGGCAATAAAACAGCTGATAAAGTGGCTGATGTGCTCGGTATCGCTGGCGGCATTGCCGGGGCAGGCTTTAACCCGTCTGCAGGCGGAAACCTTATAACATCTCCGTTACGAGGCGTATCAGGTGCACTTAATACAAGAGCAGGTCAAGCACTCACTGGGGGCGTATCACGGGCTACAAGAGTCAGTCAGCCTGTAGCAAGAGCCGGTATAGAGGGAGCTGCTACTGGCGCAATCGGTGGCGTGGCGGCTGGATTGGTACAGGGACAGGACAGCAACAGAGATATCCTGACTAATGCCGGTCTAGGAGCTGGCTTAGGTGCAGTTGGCGACATTGCAGCCAGAGGTATAGGTAATGCGTTAAGCCGCCGAGCAGCCGCACGAACTACGCCAGATATCACGGCACGTCCTGGAACGTCGGTGGGTCAAACGGTTAATGCTCCACAGTCGACCAGAACTGCTACACAAGCCGCCGTAGTTCCAGAAGCCGAGGCGATGCGAGGTAACTGGTTCACCAATCTCTTTGGCAACACGGGCGTTGGTATCTCTCCATTCAGCAGCAATCGGAGAGTAAACGCTGGTCCACTGACCACAGCTGACCAAATCGTACGCAACAGCATTCGGAATGATGCGAAGGGATTGGCCGAGGAAGCAGCGGCTACTGCACGAGCTGGCTATCAAAATTTTGTGGATCGCCTTTCCCCGCTTAAACGTTTTGGAAATGAGACCTATGAGGCGGCGATGGACACAGCGCGCTCCAATAACCTTGCTAATACAATTATCCGAGACAAATTCGTCACTCCGGAAGGTGTGGTTATTGGCGAGGGGTTAAATAACATATTCAAGAAGGTGCAACGCGGTCAGGATGATGCATTTGTTGATTACATTACATTGAGGCACGCTCCTACTCGAATAGCTCGTGGCGAGCGTGTTTATGATGAAAGTCTCGGAATGACGCCAGAGAAGATTCAGGAGCGCATTGATATGTACGATAAGCGTTACCCCGGATTCGCTCAGATCGCTAGTGAGTGGGATGGATTCAATGAGAATGTGTTACAAGTCCTTGGGGTGGATGAAGGGCTCATTACTCAAGCGATGAAAGACCGCTTAAGAGCAGACAATCCATTTTATTCACCAATGCGACGCCAGTTCAGCCGATCAGAGAAGCCAGGTAAGAAGTTCATTGCCAAGTCTACAAGCTCATCATTCAGCGGTCAAAAAGCGCCGTTACAGAAGGTCAGCCCGACTGGTTCCGTCCGAGATATCGTTGACCCACGTAAGACTACTGTCGAAATGGTAGGGTCGTGGACGAATGCTGCTATGAATAACCGTGTCATGCAAGAGATGGTGGGAGCTATCTCCCGGGATCCTGACAGATTCAAGGGAATTGCTGAGATTGTTCAAAAGCCAGACGACAAGAGAGACTTGCGCTCTGTACTGTTTGAAGGCGGTATGGATGACTTTGCTGAGGAAATTAACAGCGACTTTAGGAGCTTGTTTAACCGCACACGCTTGGATCAAGATAATATCGTTCGCGCTATGGTGAATGGTGAACCGGTTTATCTGCAGGTACATGATCCAGAAGTGGTCAAAACCCTAATGGGCATGGGACCGCAAGCTTCTAACCTGCTATTAGACTTTGCCGAAGTACTCAGTAATGCTACTAAACGCGGAGCGACCGGGGCGCTGGCGCCGATCTTCGCTGTCAAAGGTGCGACAATGGACTTAGTGCAGTCAGCTATCCAGGCAAAGAACCCGGCGAAGCAAGCGGCCTACACAGTTTATGGCATCCTCAGTGGGATTGGAGACCGTTTAAACATTCCCGGTCTGCGCAACCTGGCTCAAGATTTTCGGCGCTCGGGCGGTGAATATTCCGCAGCATTAAAAGGTGACCGCAAGTTGAACCGGAGTATCACTGATATGACCCGGGATCCGTTGTTATCCCCTCGTGGTGTAGCCAAAGGAGTTAGAAATGTGGTGGCTGCTCCATTTAGAGCTTTGGAGGAAGTCGGTAATATTGCCGAGAACGCGCCTCGTATGGCGGCATTTAAACAGGAATTAGACAGACTCGGCGGAGAAAGAACACCAGAGAACGTACGTAAAGCTATGGACGCTGCCCGAGAAGTAACAGTTAACTTCTCACGTAGAGGCGCAAAGTCTCGAGATGTAGAGGCTCTCATACCATATAACAATGCTGCAGTACAAGGTACGTATAGGATATTTCGAGCGTTTAAAGAAAACCCCAAACGAACTGGCTTAACGATAGCTGCAGTAGCGGTGCTGCCAAAGATATACGAATACACGCAATTTGCAGATGATGAGGATTATCAAAAGCTACCAGCACGAGAGCGATACCGGAACCTATTCATTAGCAAGAATGCTGATGGAACATTTATTAAAATCCCGATGGAGCCAGCTTACAACTCCTTTGGTCAGATCACAATCAGCGCATTGCAGAGTTTGAAGGACGGCGATCCTCAAGCATTTAAAGGTGCAGCGGATGCCTTGGCTAGCGTATGGCTTCCACCTGTGGCAACTGGTGCGCTTCAAGGAGTGACACAAGGTACTGGCTTAGAGGGAAGTATTGAAGGTTCACTGAATGCGACTATTGCGGCTCCATTTGTGGCGACAACTTCAAACCGGAGCTTTACTGGGGCGCCGATCGAGTCACGTTCATTGGAGAACTACTCGCCTGAGAACCGTTACGATGAGAGAACGTCAAGCGTGGCTATTCAGTTAGGTCAAGTCCTAAACATGTCACCTAAGAAAATAGACTATCTGATCAGAGCATACGGTGGTGACCCAGCTAGATTGCTACTTCCGCTCACAAGTGAACAAGGGTCAGGCAATGTTCGTAATACTCTCCTTAAGAATTTCATTGCTGATCCGGAGTTTACCAACAATCTGTCAACAGACTTCTATAATGCAAAGGATAACCTGAACCAAGCGTACTATGATTCCCGTGACGGCCGCGGCGAGGCACCTGAGTGGTACAGTGATGAAATTAGGAAACTGGTTACTTCCCAGGCTGCAGGCTCACCATCGAAACGACTGTCTGACCTGAACAAAGAAAAGCGTGATATCGGCTCCAATAAATCCTTGTCAGCCAAGCAAAAAGCAGACAGGCAGCGTGAAGTGCAGCGTCAGATTAACGAGATCTACATTGATGTGAATCAACAGCTCGAAGAAGCTGGCGTACCGCTAAAATAGTTGGTTCAACAGCACTCAAACTGTGGTAATATATGGGTGATACACATACACCCAAGGGTCCCGGACAGCCGGGGCTCTATTATTTTATTGACATATCGTTACCTTGATGGTAAATTTTAACTAGAAGTCCGGAAGCACCGGCCAAAGTTGAGTCCATGGGAAAGAATCCCTGGGCTCTTTTTGTTTTGGAGGTTATCCATGATCGAGATGGATGAGGAAGAGTATCTGCAATCAACCGTGTCGGATGAGTTTTTAAATATGGTATTAATGCTGCTGGGTCCTGAGGTGAAGGACAAATTTCTCTATGCTGATAACAAAAATGGTATAATTTACAATGGGGCTAGGCTGATCACCGAAAGGAAGAATCCTACTTCTTGCCCCGCCAGCTAATTTAGGATAAAGCTGCTAGGGAGGCGGTTACATGGGGAAATTAATTGATTTAACTGGACATCATTATGGTAGGCTCACTGTTATTAAAAAAGCTATTCTAAAGAAACCAGGGCAAGCTAAATGGGTATGTTCTTGTTCATGCGGTAATGTAGTTGAGATCAGGAGCCAGGATTTAAGAAATGGTAGATCAACTTCGTGTGGATGCCTAGCAGTTGAGTTGAGAAGGACTCATAACAAATCTTACACAAACGAGTATAGAATTTGGGTAGGGATGAAACGTAGATGTTCTGTTCCAGATCATAAAAATTACAAAAATTATGGTGCAAGAGGGATAAGTGTTTGTGAAAGATGGTATTCATTCGATAACTTTTTTGAAGATATGGGACCTAGGCCAAGTAAAAAACATTCAATCGAGAGAATTGACGTGAATGGAAATTATGAACCAAGCAATTGTAAGTGGGCTACCACAACTGAACAAGCACGAAATAAAAGGAACTTAACCAATACATCCGGTGAAAGAGGAGTGTATTGGCACAAGCAAAGAAAAAAATGGGTAGCAACAATTAAGGTGGATGGAAAGACCACCTACCTAGGTTGTTTTCTTGATATTAAAGAAGCTGCTCTAGCCAGAAAAGAAGCTGAAGAAAAATACTGGAGAATACCGTCCTAACAGGGCGGTTTTTATTTTGTATGTATGATTTTCTCATCTCTCTTGCAGAAAGCTTAGTTAAACATGGATTCTCTATATCATCAGCTGCAGCAATAATTTTTTTAGTTCTCAAACAGAGGAAAACGAAAAAGAGGTTGAAGAAATACCTGCCTTTCCTCTTTCAGGATGACAGCGAGGTCAAGGAGTATATCCATAACCAGCAGGTCATTATGAGAAATCAAGAAATGATACTAAAAGAAATGGGGCTAGAACCATGCCTTGCTCCTACCTTAGAAATAAATTCAATGGAGTCAGCGACCAACTTAAACAGATTTTACTCTTCATTTTGGGGGACTATTACCTCTGCCCGAGATGCAAAGAAATCCACAGAATGGAGGAATTCAAAAATGGCGAAAAAGAAGCTGAAGTTTGACCCAGGTCATGGCGGCACTGATCCAGGTGCTATTTCTGCTTATGGTAAAGAAAAGGTATTTGTACTGATGCTGGCTCAAAAAGTTGCCGCTCTATTCAAAGGTCATAAGTACATCGAAATCTCATTCACTCGTACAGGCGACACCTACCCTTCTCTAACTGATCGTGTAGCTCAGGCCGAACGAGAAAAAGTGGATGGTTTTATCTCATTCCACGCAAATAGTGCCTCGGATCCAGCTGCTAATGGTACGGAAACCTATTATAGCCGAGCAAACAGCAAAGCATTTGCAGAGATCATGCATAAACACATTAAGTCAGCGACTAAACTCCGGGATCGAGGCGTTAAGACTGCGAACTTCCAAGTCATCAAGCAAACAACAATGCCGGCTATTCTTCTGGAGATCGGGTTTATCTCTAGTCATATTGATGGTCCGCTGTTGTTTGACCCAACATTCCAGGATGCAGTTGCATTGTCCATTGCAGAGGGCATCTGCGAGTACTACGGCGTTCCATACAAAGAGGAGGCAGCGGAAGAAGTGAAAAAGAAGGTAATGGAATTTAAGATCAATCTAGATAACAAGAAAGTCGAACAGGGTGTACTCATCGACGGTCGATCGTATGTACCAGCTACCATGCTGCAACATCATTTAGGACATCGCATCTTCTGGGACAATCAAAATAAAATCTTAGACATATACAAGGACGGTGAAAAGTAATGATCATCAACGACATTATGGATCAGGCTCAGCCGTACATCTCATCTATCATTATGGCAATCATTGGTCTCGTAGCTACGGTTATTATAGGTGCGGTGAACAAGCTCAAGAAAAAGGCCAATGATTACTTTGACGCGAACCTGACTGTAAAGCAACGTGAACTACTGCATAAGATTGCAGCCGAAGCGCATGCATATGCTGAATCGGTTTACAAGGATCACGGTGGGGACGAGAAGCTTAATCAAGCATTTAACTATGTATCATCTAAGCTAGGTGATGCTGGATTGAACATTACAGCAGAAGAAATCAGAGGCGCTATAGAAAAGGCGTGGAATGAAGCGAATAAGAAGAAAGCGAGCTAAACTTTACCCGGCTATTACTGCCGGGTCTTTTTTTGTTTATAATAGAAGATATCCACAAATTAAATTACAGATAACCACTAAGTGTTAATGAAATTACGCTTATAGATATCCTCGGCACGGAAGCGGATGAGGTCATGGATAAGGTTCAGCTCAAGATTGAGAAGAGTAAAATCTATCAGAACCTCGACATTCTCGATGAACGGGAGAAGGAAGTTGTGGTCGGGCGTTTCGGGCTGGAAGCCGGCGGAGAAGAACGCACACAGCGTGAAATCGCGAAGGAGCTCGGCATCAGCCGGAGCTATGTATCCCGAATTGAGAAGCGCGCACTGATGAAGCTGTACCATGAGTTTTATAAGGCAAAGCAATGAGAAACTTATCTATAAAGGCTACTCATAGGAGTAGTCTTTTTTGTGGGATCCAACTGCTATAATGGCCAGATCGAACAATTGAAGGAACAGGATCTTCACCATGAGTGAATCTACTGCTACCATGTTTGTATTTGCAGGAAATAACGGCAGCGGGAAAAGTACGATCCGAAATCTAATTATCGATCGGTTGGGTGTAAATGTAAATATTGATCCTGATGCCTTAGCCCGTAGACTAGATCCGGAAAATCCTGAGCGCCGTAAAGTATCTGCAGGTAAAGAAGCGCTTAAACTTACAAAGGATTGCATTCTGAATAAGAGGGATTTTACTGTTGAAACGACGCTAGCCGGCGGTAATGTGATACGTCAAATGCGTGAGGCGAAGGATCATGGGTTTGAAGTCATCGTGTTCTATATTGGTTTAGAAGATGTTCGTCTTAACATTGAACGAGTTGCTGCAAGAGTTATGAATGGTGGCCAACATATTGAAACTACAGATATTTTAAGACGGAGCCAGACATCGATACATAACTTACTTGAGAATCATTGATCACTTAATTGTTATTGATAATAGCGGTTCTGCTGGTGAAATCATACTGGAGGCCGATTATGCAACAATAAAACAATATATATCACCCTTACCGAAGTGGGTAGAGATTATTTATCGTCGCCTGCAAGAGAGGCATAGCGTACAAGAATAAACCAGATCTGATAAAGGCGACTCCTTATGAACTCTTATGAGTTGCCTTTTTTCTATTATAATAACTTAACAAACATATGTGGCAATCTATGATAGATCGCTTCAATAGATTTATTTATACTTAATAGTTATAGCGAGTCATCCCATGCTAGAATTTAAGCTTGCAATTTTAATATGTTATAATTTTCTGTACATCAAATATTGGGGAGAGACATTTATGATACCATTTCATCATGATCATGTAGGAAGTCTGTTGCGTCCTGCGAATTTAACACAAGCACGTGAACAGTACAAATCTGGCGCAATTACTCTCGAACAGCTGACAAAAGTAGAGAACGAAGAGATCATTCGGGTTATTGACAAGCAGAAGCAGAACGGTGTCCTGGGCGTTACAGACGGAGAATTCCGTAGAAGCTGGTGGCACTTTGATTTCTTGGGTGGGCTTGATGGTGTGGAGTATTATGAGAAAGATACGGGACTTAATTTTCATAAGATGGAGACGCGCAAGGAGGGTATTCGGGTCACCGGCAACATTGATTTCTCATCGCATCCGTTTATTGCGCATTTTCAATTCCTTAATGAGCATGCAGGGGAAGCGGTAGCGAAGCAGACGATACCAAGTCCTAATATGCTGGTGTATCGTGTAGACCAGAATGAAGAGATTTATCCGGATCGGGAAGCTTTCCTCCAGGATACAATTGCCGCTTATCAAAAAGCGATCCAAGCCTTTTATGATGCCGGCTGCCGTTACTTGCAATTAGATGATACCGCTTGGGCGGATCTCTTCTCGGAGGAAGGTCACGATAAGCTTCGTGCCAAGGGGCTCGATCCAGCTGAAGAGATGAAGATTATGCAGCGAATGATCAATGAATCCATTGCAAATAAACCTGAAGATTTAGTCATTACCATGCATATTTGCCGGGGGAATTATAAATCCAATTTCTTTGCAAGCGGCGGATACGATTATGCTTCGGAGACCATTTTTGGGGGCCTCGATGTAGACGGGTTATTCCTGGAGTTTGACGATGAGCGTTCCGGAGGGTTTGAACCTCTGAAATATGTAAATCGCCCAGGTTTAAAAATTGTATTGGGGCTAATTACGTCCAAATCAGGAGAGCTGGAAGATAAAGAAAAGATCAAAGCCCGCATCGAAGAAGCTGCAGCCTATGTGCCGCTTGAACAGCTCTGCTTGAGTCCGCAATGCGGCTTCTCTTCGACAGAGGAAGGAAATATTCTATCGGAAGAAGAGCAGTGGGCCAAGCTTCGTTTTGTTAAAGAAATTGCAGATGAAATTTGGACATAAATCTATTTATATATGGATTGGATGGTGAGAGGGAGCGAATTTCGCTCCCTTTATTTTGTGAGAACAGCTGACGGTTTAATGAGATTGGACTCAGGAGTGTTAAATTACATAATAAATATTTAATTGAGGATAATATTGGGTGTACGTATGCGAACGTATGTGCTATAATGATTTCCATATTTCCCTTACGTAAGTTGCTCCTTCTTGTTCACACCTGGGGATATATCACAACTACAGATTGGGCAGAGAAAGGAAGTACAGGAATTATGATGGGTAGAACCCATATTATCGTCGGGACAGGTGTCTCGCTCTCACTCTTGCATATGGGAGGAATCAGTCTGTCCATCCCTGCGGCGGCCGTTGCGCTGATCAGTTCGGTGCTGCCTGACATTGATGAACCGAATTCACTGCTGGTGACTCGGGTCCTTCCGAACTGGCTTCTTCGGATCGTACAGGTCGCTCTTATTGCTGCGGCAGCAGTCATGGGCATTTACGGGATGGAGAATTATCCATGGAATTTAATTCTTGCAGCATTAATCGCGATTGTATCCTTTATGCCATCTCGATCACTCAGACAGTGGGTTATGTTTTTTATCGGACTAGGGCTCATTGTTTACGGAGGGAGCTTTCATCCATGGAATTTGCTCGTTGGAAGTCTGCTCATACTGATTACGTTTTTACCTCATCGCGGATTAACTCATACGCTATATGGCGTAGCCGTTTGGACTTTTCTTCTCTATGGATCGACGCAAGCTTATGGGGATGCAGTTTGGATGGCCGGCGGCCTGTCCTATTTGCTTCATTTGATTGCAGATAGCTTGACGAATCGTGGAATCAAGCCGCTTCCGCCATTCAAGTGGAAGATCAAGTTTAAGCTGATGAGTACAGGGTCCAAGCAGGGAGCCTGGGTAGAGATCTTCTTCATAGGTGTTACATTTATTGTTGCATGGATTGCGTTTTCACCTTTGTTTCTTTAATGTTTCCCCATGAACTTTCATTATGCACGAACCTTTACATAAAAGAGGTGTCTTGTTCGGCAGCGCAGGCCGGTCAGACACCTCTTTTTCTAATTATTCGAAATAATGAATATGACAATCAGGAGTTCTCAGTAATGGTATTCAATGTTGTACGGTCAAGACCTTTCACCAGCTTAATGAGCAGCTCCTTCGCAGCATCATAATCATCTGTATGAAGAATGGAAGATGAAGTGTGGATATATCTAGCACACACACCGATCACGGTGGATGGTACCCCGATACCACTTAAGTGCACCTGACCTGCATCCGTTCCCCCTGGTGAAATAAAGTATTGATATTTAATCTTGTGCGTCTCAGCGGTATCCTGTACGTATTCTACAACGCCGCGATGTGTCAGCATACCGGGATCGAGAATACGGAGCAAGGCCCCTTGTCCAATGTGACCAAAAGCATTCTTATCTCCGGTCATATCATTGGCAGCACTGCAGTCAAGAGCGAAGAAAATATCCGGTTGAATCAAATTTGCCGAAGTGCGTGCACCACGCAGTCCGAGCTCCTCCTGAACAGTTGCGCCGGAATACAAGATATTAGGCAGCTTCTCCCTATGCAGAGCTTCCAGCAGCTCGATTGCAAGCCCTACACCATAACGGTTATCCCAGGCCTTGGCCATAATTTTCTTAGGATTCTTGAGTGGTGTAAACTCACAGATCGGTACAATTTGCATACCTGGCTTAATACCCCACGATTCTGCCTCCGCACGGTTGTCTGCACCGATATCGAGATACATGGAATCCAGCTCTACGGGCTTAGCGCGATCCGCCGGCGACAACAGATGGGTTGGTGTTGATCCGACGACGCCTGTGATTGGCCCGTCCGGAGTAATAATTTGCAGGCGCTGGGACAGAACAGCTTGGCTCCACCAGCCGCCAATCGGGCGGAATTTGACCATACCCGCCTCTGTGATGCCAGAAGTCATAAATCCTACTTCGTCAAAATGTCCAGCCACCATGACCCGCGGGCCCTGCTCGTCGCCGCGAAGCACTCCAAACAAGCTGCCAAGCCGATCCTGTACGAATTCTTCCGTGTATTGGGACATCAGGCTCTTGGCGTATGCACGAAGCTCTCTCTCAAATCCTGGAGCCGAAGGGAATTCGGTGAGTGTCTTAAACAATTCTTTGGTTTTATTCTCCATTTTCATCTCTCCTTCTGATTGTAAGTACCTTCTTATGTACCACTGTTCAATTACTATATTATGAACGGACTATCTTCTCTTGTCTATCCAATAAGAATGATGAATTATGGAGCGGAATCACATGACAAGTGCCTAGCGCATATACTGAAATGCATAGCTTTGTGAAACCATAAAATTCAGCCGACTTATGAAGGGAGTATGCGATCGATATGGACCCTCATGTACGTAAAGGATTAATTATGCTCGGCGTTTTGTTTATTTTAACTGTCTTTTTGCTTTTTTATAAATAATGCTGGATCGGATCCTTTTACAACCAAATAAATACGATTCCCCATGCTCTATGGCACATAAAGCCTGCAAGGAAGGATGATTTACCATTCATAACATTTGCGGGCTTTAACCATAATTAAATTATCCTCGGTAAACAGTATGAAGACCCGAGTGAAATTTAAGACGGTTAGAGGGGGTGTCAACGATTCCAGATCAATCTCAATCTCAAGATACTAGCTCAAATACGCCATCGCTGTCCCTTGATACGAAGGAATACAAGAAAATTGCCAAAAAGCATGAACCGCCGAGAGCAGTACTTAAGAACTGTATCAAAGCTTTTTTTGTAGGTGGGTTCATCTGCTTTATTGGTCAGTGTATTCAGCAGGCTTTTGTTGCTGGATTGGATATGAGCTCGAAGGAGGCATCGAGCCCGACCGTGGCGGTTATGATTCTTATCTCTATTATTCTAACCTGCTTCGGTGTTTACGATAAGATCGCGCAATTTGCTGGAGCGGGTACGGCAGTCCCTGTTACAGGCTTTGCGAACTCCATGTGTTCGGCTGCGCTTGAGCATCGGGCTGAAGGTCTTGTGCTCGGGGTAGGCGCCAACATGTTCAAGCTCGCTGGCTCGGTCATCGTGTTTGGTGTCGTTGCTGCATTTATTATTGGTATAATCTACGCTTGCCTTGGATTCGGAGGATACCATCTATGAAAAGAGTTGGAGGACAAACCTGGGAATTTGAAAACAAGCCGCGCATCATCGGTACATCCAGCGTAGTGGGACCTGAAGAAGGAGAAGGACCGCTGGCCGAGGATTTTGATTACATTTATGACAACCTGCAAATTGGTGAAAAAACATGGGAAAAGGCGGAGCGCCGGCTGTTTGAGCAGGCAGCGCAGATTGCTATCGCTAACGCAAACATATCGAAAAACGAACTGCAGTATTTTGTGGGTGGTGATTTGATGAACCAAATCATCAGCAGTTCATTTTCTGCGCGGCAACTGGGTGTTCCATACTTAGGCTTATTCGGTGCGTGCTCAACGTCCATGGAGAGTCTTGCACTGGCTTCCTTAATTGTCGACTCGGGAGGCGGAGATTACGTGCTGGCCGGCACCTCGAGCCATAACTGTACGGTTGAGAAGCAGTTCCGCTTTCCAACAGAGTATGGAGCACAGAAGCCGCCGACAGCTCAAAATACAGTAACAGGCTCCGGCTGCGCCATTATCAGCAAGACGGGCAGTGGACCTGTCGTTCGCCGTGCAACCATTGGACGAGTTATGGATCTGGGTATCAAGGACCCGTTCAACATGGGAGCAGCGATGGCGCCAGCAGCTGCAGACACGCTCATATCTCATTTTCGGGATACGGGACTGGAGCCTGGATATTATGACTTGATCGTTACGGGGGACCTCGCTTCGGTTGGACTGCCTATAGCTAAGCAGCTGCTTCAAAAGGAAGGAATACCAATGGAGCAGACGGAGTTCAACGACTGCGGACTCATGATTTATGATATCAACACACAGAAGTATGTATTTGCCGGAGGCAGCGGCTGCGGCTGTTCTGCAACAGTAACGTACGGACATTTAATCAAAAGAATTAAAAAAGGGGAATTAAATAAAGTATTGGTTGTAGCAACAGGCGCTTTATTATCTCCTTTGTCTTATCAGCAGGGTGAAACGATCCCTTGTATCGCTCATGCCGTAGCTATTGAGAGAGAGGAGGAATAAAAGATGCAGTTTCTATGGGCTTTTCTTATTGGCGGACTGATCTGCGTGATCGGACAATTAATGTTCGATGTGCTTAAGCTGACTCCTGCGCATACGATGAGTACGCTGGTCGTAACAGGTGCAGTTATGGATGCGGTGGGCTGGTATGATCCTTTAGTCAAGTTCGCTGGTGCCGGCGCTTCGATACCCATTACGAGCTTTGGCAACTCGCTTGTTCATGGAGCGCTGACCGAACTGGAGCGGGATGGATGGCTCGGGGTCATCACAGGGGTGTTTAACCTCACCAGTGCAGGTATATCATCGGCAATTATCTTCTCCTTTCTGGCTGCCTTGTTTTTTAAGCCGAAGGGCTGAGGTTAATAAAATAAGATCCTTTATAAACTAAGGTGAGGCAAACGTAAGAATGCTTCATCTTTTTTTGTTGCTTAACAAGGATGAGTAAGTTACACTATCGAAGCTCAGGGTTAAGGGGTTAGACGAACAAGAAAACCCTTTAGTTTCAAATCTAGCAATCTCAATATGAAAAAAAGGTAGAGTAAACATTGTACTTTGCCTACTCACTTCATGTACAATAAAAGGAAAATATACTGCCTATTAGGAGGTACATACGTACATGCCCTTAAGTAAGGAATCGATGCAGATCATATCCGAGATTAAATCGAATCTCGAATCTACTATATTAGGCAAATCTTTTGAAATACAATTATTGCTCACAGCACTGCTGGCTGGAGGGCATGTTCTTATAGAAGACGTTCCCGGAACGGGGAAGACTCAGCTGATCAAGGCGTTAGCTCGCTCTATGCAGGGAGAATATCGCAGGATTCAATGTAATCCTGACATTTTGCCAAGTGACATTACGGGTGTATCTGTGTTCCATCCGAGGGATGAACGTTTTTATTTCAGGCCTGGTCCCGTCATGACCAATATACTGCTCGCCGATGAGATCAACCGTGCCACAACAAAGACACAATCCGCCCTGCTTGAAGTCATGGAGGAGCGAAGCGTCACAGTCGATGGAGACACGTATGAGCTTCCTAAACCGTTTATGATGTGCGCAACACAGAACCCAATTGATTTTGAAGGTACTTATATGCTCCCGGAGGCACAGCTGGACCGGTTTATGCTCAAGATCAGCCTTGGCTATCCTGATGCCGCAACAGAGAAGCATCTATTGAGACAGCATCAGCAAGGACAACCGGCGGACAAGCTTAGACCTGTTACCCATATGGAACAAATTTCCAAAGTCCAGCAAGAAATTCGAAGTGTATATATGGACGAAGCTGTGACCGATTACCTGCTTGGAATTGTACGCAGTACAAGAGAGCATTCTTCCGTATTGCTCGGGGCTAGTCCTCGTGCTTCCATTGCATTCATGAATGCAGTCAAAGCGTATGCCTTCTTGAACGGCAGGGACTATGTCATTCCTGATGACGTCAAGGTGCTTGCTCCGTACGTCATCTCGCACCGGGTTGTTCTGAAGCCAGAAGCAAGATTGGATCGAATGAGCCAGGAAGAAATTCTCGCCCAAATCATTGAACAGAAGCATGTTCCTGTATCGATGGAGCGCTGATTATTATGCTGAAGTCAGTACGCTATCGCACAGGTCGATATACGAAATCTAAAGCGTGGATTGTGCTCTTCGTCTGGATCATATGTTTATTTTATGTATTGTTTCAGGGAGGTAAGACCTCCATCATGCTGTTTGGCATGGTCACTTTGCTTAGTATTTACTTGCTGATTGGCCAATTCGGAGGTGCAAAGAGAGCTGTGGGAACACGGCAATTAACCTCGAGTGGAGAACATACAGAGCTGCTCCATGCAGGAGATCAGGTGCACGTTCAGCTTGGCCTTCAAATTCCTGGGCTGCTGCCGTTACCTTACGTCATCGTGAGAGAAGTGCTCAAGCGTCATAACGGAGAATCCTGGTCATTTGAAGAAAGTCTCGTTCCGAATATGCGGGGCAGCGGGAAACTGGTCTTTCTTACCCCTCCGCTTGAGCGAGGCAAATATAAGTTTATGGAAACAGAATGTATTAGCGAAGATATTTTCGGTCTCATTGAGCATAAAGGGACATTTAACGCCTACGGCAGCTTCAGAGTACTGCCAAGAACCGTATTTATTCCATATTGGCAGCTCTACGATCAAAATTCCCGTCTGTCAGGCCCGCAGGCTGCTCTCACACGGTCCCGCAGAGAAACGACGCAAATTAATGGAGTTCGAGATTATGTCTATGGAGATCGATTATCTCGTATACACTGGAATGCGACTGCGAAGACAGGACAATGGAAATCCAAAGAGTTTGAGCATGAGTCGCTGCCGAAGACGATTCTGGTCTTAGATGCGACTGAGGAGGGCTACAAGAGCTCGGAGCAATTTGAACTCGCCGTCTCTACTGCTGCCTCGCTCCTTGAATATGGCAGTCGTGAACGCTTGAGTATGGGGCTGTGTACCATCAGCGAGGAGACCAAGCTGTTCCTGCCTACGGACAGTCAGAATGAACGCCAGAAGATGATTCAGCATCTTGTTGATCTGGATTATACAGGTACAAGTGATCTTCTCTCCAGCATTCAGGATTCCATTCGGTCGTTTCCGCAAGGTGCGTTTTTTGTGCTCATCTCTCCGCTGGATAATGCAAATATTCTGGAATCGCTTCGATATGCCGGCACACGCGGGATGACTGCTTCTCATATCCGTATCGAGCAGCGTGCCAGCCAGGCACATAAGAGTGAATGGCTGACACTTCTTCGTGGACGCGGGATCAAAGGATATGCGGTGTCTGATTTGCAGGAGCTGCCTTCGGCGATGGGAGGTGGAGGTCTATGAGAGCATGGGCTGGCAAAGTTGCAGGGTCCTGGTACAATGCATTTGCTCTACTGTGGATCGTTGTTATCGGAATGCAGTGGGTAACTTATACGGAGCCGATCTGGTTTCAAGAAACAACCGGCTTGGTCGCTCTGACGCTGATTGGCATCAGTCTTGTGGATATTATTTTTCCAATCAAGCAGACATACCGTTTTGTCATTAAAGCAATTGTTCTGTTATTTATTCTATATTATGTGCTAACGTCCTACTCCATCTTTATCCCTGGTGAAGAGTCGAGCTGGCTAATTGATTTTGTGATAGCGACCAATCCGTATATCTGGTTTTCCTTGAGCACTTGGGTGATGCTGGAATGCATTATTCGATTAGCTGTGAATGCCAAGCGAATTCTTGTGTTTGTTGGGCTTAACATTATTGCAATGGGCATCCTGGATTCTTTTACTGTCGCTGTTCTGTGGGAAGAGGTGGCATGGATCGTATTTGCCGCAATGGGCTGGCTCGTGTGCCTTCATCTGCGCAGGTTCCAGCTTAAGTTTCCACAGGGCTGGAAAAGGCTCAGACGGAATCCGCTCAAAGTCATCGCTAACGTGGTCGTTATCTTTGCACTGATTATTGTTGCGGGAGTTAATATGCCTGAAGTTCCGCCAGTTCTTACGGACCCTTATACGGCGTGGGTTAACTATAGAGGGGATGTTATTCCTGCCATCAATACTGCTGGGGGAGAAGGAGGCCTCAACTCTGCCTCAGAATCCGGATACAGCAGGCAGGATAACAGCCTGGGCGGGGGCTTCAATTATGACTACTCTCCTGTAATGACGATTACAACGACAGAGCGAAGCTACTGGCGAGGGGAGACTCGTGATGAGTATTCCGGTACGGGATGGGAAGAGCCATCCACTTCAAGAAGGCAGTTTGATGAAGTCGAACCGGGTAATGATTTAGAGAACGGGGATGGGGGCTCTATACAGACTAGGGAGGTAACCCAGACTGTTAATATGCTGAATGATGAAGTCTACCCCGTGCTCTTTGGGGCCTATGCGATTAGTCAGGTTCAGGCGATTAATGGCGGGACGGAGTTTAACCAGCTGGATTGGAAGAGCGGACAAGCTGAGCTTCACTGGGATTCGAACCCTAGAGAATTAAGCTACCCTTCAACTTATACCATTGTATCCGAGGTTCCTCTCGTTCCTGTTGAGAGACTGATTGGAGAGACTCATGAAGATCTGTACAGCAGCTCTGTTAACGATAACTACCTGCAGGTCCCTAATAACTTCCCTGACCGTGTAGTGAATCTCGCAGAGGAAATTACGGCTGAAGCCGAAACTCCGTATGAAAAAGTCGGTTTACTGCAAGAATATTTAACAACGAATTTCTCATACACAAACAATCCCAATTTATCGCTGAAACAAAGTGCAGATTTTGTTGACAGCTTTCTGTTCGAAATACAGGAAGGCTACTGCGATTATTTCTCGACAGCTCTCGTGATGATGGCACGCTCTCTGGACATTCCCGCGAGATGGGTAAAAGGTTATGCTCCGGGTCAAGCAGCCTTTGGAGAGGACATGGCACTGTCTCAGGCAACAGGTAACACACCAACCCTGTCTTATACAGTGACCAATGCGGATGCCCATTCCTGGGCAGAAGTATATTTTGGAGAGGAATATGGCTGGATTCCGGTTGAAGCCACTCCGGGCTTCAATATGCCGCTGCTGACGGAACAGGCAGAGCCGGAACTTGCAGAGACACCAGAGGTCGAAGAAGCAGAGCAGGAAGAAGAGCTCGCAGAGCCTGTGCAAAATACAGAAAGCTCTGACTTTACGGTAAGCCCAGTTATCATGTGGGCAGCGGGAGCAGTACTTGCGGCTTGGGCTGTTTACATGCTGTGGCGTAATCGTTTTTCTCTCCATTTCTATTTATTAAGGCTTCGAATTGGCAAGCCGTTGACCCCAGACCAGAAGGTGGTCATTGAGACAGAACGATGGATACGTTCATTTAGGCGCAAGGGATTCAAGCGGGCCGAGCATGAGACGCTGAGAGAATCGGTACAACGATGGGAGTCTGAAGCCCCGCAAGTCGCTGGTGAGCTTCATTCCTTATTGAAGCAATTTGAGATGGCAAGGTACAGCCCAAGCCATGTTGAAGAGAATGAATGGCAGGACGTACAGCGGATTGCCGGACAAATGAAAAAAAGGCTCAGAACGGCACGGGCGTAAGCGCCCCGTGCCCGTTTGCCTTTTTACTAACCGTAAAGATTATGTTATAGTTTGTCGTATGAAAAAACGAGGTGAACAAGTTGTTTGAAATGTTGATGCCCAAGCTAAGGGTTGACACGGTATTTGATATTGATTTGGCTGCGCTCTATGAGCAGGGCTACAGAGGGATTATAACGGATCTTGACAACACACTTGTAGGAGCAAAGGCTCCTGAAGCAACGCCTGAGCTGATCGCTTGGTTTGAGAAGGTCAGAGATGCCGGGTTTAAGCTGGTCATCGTTTCGAATAACAAGCTGACCCGTGTATCCACTTTTGCAACACCCCATAAGATTGAATACGTTCACGAGGCCAGAAAGCCTTCCAATATACCTTTTCGCAAAGCAATGAAAATGATGAATTTGGCTGAGGATCAAACGGTCGTTGTCGGTGACCAAATGCTGACGGACGTGTTCGGCGGAAATCGTCTGGGACTGTATACTGTCCTCGTGCTTCCGATCGCAATAGCGGATGAAGGATGGATGACGAAATTTAATAGACGGGTTGAGCGGATTGCACTGTCTCGCCTGCGCAGGAAAGGCTTATGGCTTGAGGAGGAAAAGAAAAAATGAATCATACGCATGACGGCCAAGGGAGATGCAGTGGATGTGGAATCACACTGCAGACAGAACACCCTGAATTGCCGGGATATACTCCGATAAAAGCGCTGGATCGTGATCCTGTAATCTGCCAGCGTTGTTTTCGTATAAAAAATTACAGTGAAGCTTCTTCTGTGACCGTGGATCAGGATGAATTCTTGAAGCTTCTCAGCAAGATCGGCGATAAGGATGCGCTCGTCATTCATATTGTGGATTTGTTCGACTTCGAAGGAAGCTTGATCTCGGCATTACAGCGATTTGTAGGGAATAATCCGGTGCTTCTCGCGGTGAACAAAACGGATCTGCTGCCAAAAGTGACCAATTGGAACAAGGTACGTAACTGGGTGCAGCAGCAAGCCAAGGCTCAAGGGCTTCGTACCGTGGATGTGGTACTCTGCAGCGCGAAACAGAATCAAGGGTTTGATTACTTGCTGGAAGCAGTGAATCTGCATCGTGGAGATCGGGATGTATATGTTGTGGGTGCAACGAATGTAGGGAAATCCACACTGATCAATCGACTGATTCGTGATTACAGTGATCTGGAGCAGGAGCTTACGACATCCAGATACCCTGGTACAACCCTTGATATGGTGCACATTCCACTCGATGATGGAGCTTCCATTATTGATACACCGGGAATCGTCTATCCATGGCGCTACAGTGAGCTTGTATCTCGTAGAGACCTGCAGGCGATCATGCCGGACAAACCGCTTAAACCGAGTGTATACCAATTGAACAGCGGCCAGTCCCTGTTTATTGGAGGACTTGCAAGGTTTGATTTTATTGAAGGAGAGCATCAATCCTTCACTCTGTACACGAATAATACACTTAAGATTCATCGGACGAAGCTTGAAAAAGCGGACGAGCTGTTTGAGAATCATGCAGGTGAATTGTTATCACCTCCAACACGTGAAGGTCTTGAGGAATTGCCGGAGTGGACGAGACATGACATCCGTATTTCCAAAGGCAGCCGCAGTGATGTGTTCATCTCTGGTCTCGGCTGGATTAAAGTGAATGGGCAGACGGGTGCACTTGTCGCCGTTCATGCGCCTCGCGGAGTTCGTGTAATGATTCGGCCATCCTTGATCTAATCGAGCTGCAGCCTGGAGCTGTGTGCCTTAAGAGTTTCATGGGAGGAAGGAATAAACTATGAACTTGACGACAGAGCTTGCCCGCCCCGTCAGCGGGTATTATCTTCTCGGTGTAATCGGAAACCCCATTGCTCATAGCAAATCTCCTGCGATGCATAACGCTGCATTACAGGAAGCTGGGGTGCAGGGGGCCTATGTTCCTTTGCATGTGGAGCCTGAGCATCTTCAGGCAGCTGTAATGGGAATGAAGGCGATGAATTTCCGCGGATTCAATGTGACGATTCCGCATAAAGTGGATATCCTATCCTATATGGACGAACTGGATGAGAGTGCCCGGTTCATCGGTGCTGTAAACACAGTGGTGATCGAGCAGGGGCGGCTCATCGGGTATAATACGGACGGTGTCGGCTATGTGCGTTCCTTGAAGGAGGAAGCAGTTTCTACGATTGAAGGCAAGCATGTGGTTGTCATTGGGGCTGGCGGAGCCGCACGCGGAATCGTTTATGCTCTTCTATTGGAACGGCCTCAGTCTTTGACCATTCTCAATCGCACCGCGGAGAAGGCGGAAGAATTGGCCAAGGATTTTAAGGTGCTCGGCAATGTAAATGGGTATAGTATAGATAGCGCGGAACCGGTATTGGCACAGGCCGATATCGTAATTAATACAACATCAGTAGGCATGCATCCTCATACGGATCAAACGCCGGTCAGCATCCAGCATATACCTGAAGGGATCGTCGTCAGTGATCTCATCTATAACCCGCTGGAAACCAAACTGCTGACAGACAGCAAGCACAAAAATTGCATTACTCACGGTGGTCTCGGCATGTTTGTATATCAAGGTGCTATTGCGTTTGAGCACTGGCTGCACGTTCAGGCACCTGTAGAAGCGATGCGCAGGGCAGTTCTCGCCAGCTTTACCTCGTGAGTTGATGATAACGAAATGAAAGTTTAAGGAGCAAATATAATGACGTTAACTGGAAAACAAAAAAGATATCTTCGTTCACAGGCCCACCACTTGGACCCTGTTTTTCAAATCGGCAAAGGCGGTACCAATGAGCATCTGTTCCGTCATATTGAAGAAGCGATTGAGAAGCGCGAGCTGATGAAGATCTCCATTCTTAATAACAATCTGGACGACAAGCACGAAATTGCGGAAGAGCTGGCAGAGCGTACGGGCAGCGAAATAGTGCAGATTATCGGCAACACGATTACACTGTACAAAGAATCGCGTGATAACAAGCAAATCGTACTTCCGTAACGAATACGAAGGTAGCGAGTATTGTGTAAAAAGGAGCTCACTGCATGAAAGTTGGAATTATGGGCGGAACATTTGATCCGATTCATATGGGACATTTGATGGCAGCGGAGGCGGTTAAGGATGCGTATAAGCTGGATGAAATCTGGTTTATGCCATCTCATATTCCGCCGCATAAGCATGCCGCGGGTGCTACCGGAGAGCAGAGACTTGAGATGACGAATCTCGCGACTGAAGAGTACGAGGATTATCGAGTGCTTGATGTCGAAATCATACGAGGCGGCGTATCCTATACCGTAGATACCATGGAGATCATCCGAAGACAGCATCCTGACATCGATCTGTATTTTATTATTGGAGCGGATATGGTCAATTATTTGTCACGATGGGAACGAATCGAAGATCTAACGAAGCTGGTCACATTCATTGGAGTAGGCCGCCCGGGCTTTGAGCTGCATCTCGATGATTTGCCTGATTTCTTACAGGAGCATGTGCTTCATGCCGACATGCCGCAGGTCGAAATCTCATCAACAGGGATTAGACGCAGGCTGGCGAAGGGAAGATCGGTTCGGTTTATGGTACCCCAAGCGGTGCTTGATTATATTACAAGGAGCGGATTGTATGCAGCTGAGCCGAGATGATCTGATCAAGGCCGTATCTGAGCAAATGCCGCCGCAGCGCTGGAAACATACACAAGGCGTCATGGAAACAGCCGTAATATTGGCAGAACGCTTTGGTGCTGATCCCCGCAAAGCCGATCTGGCTGCCATTTTGCATGATGTTGCAAAGTACTGGCCGGTTAATGAAATGGAGAAGGTTATTCGGGAGAATGGACTGAATCAGGACCTGTTACTGCACGACAAACAGCTGTGGCACTCTGAGGTTGGAGCATTTGTGGCTGAACGGGACTATGGGGTGACGGATTCAGAGGTGCTGAATGCGATTAAATGGCATACCTCCGGAAGAGTCAACATGTCTCTTCTGGATAAGGTGGTTTGCCTCGCGGATTATATAGAGCCGGGGCGTGATTTTCCCGGGGTGAATAATATTCGCGAATTGGCGGAGCATAGCCTTGAGGAGGCACTTCTCGCTGGCTTTGACGGCACCATAACACATCTGATTACATTAAAGAAAGTGATTTACCCTTTAACTTTATTTACACGTAATGATCTTATTGCTCAATTAAAAGTATCACAAAATTTTACGAATCCAATTGGAGGTTGATCCATGACAGTATCATCTAATGAATTGCTACAAATGGCGATGGATGCGGCAGACGATAAGAAAGCAATGAACATTGTTGCTCTGGACCTGAGAGGTATTTCTTTGGTGGCTGATTACTTTGTCATTTGTCACGGTAACTCAGATACACAGGTTCAGGCGATCGCGACAGAAGTTCGTAAACGTGCGCAAGAGAAGAACGTAAAAATCAACGGAATCGAAGGCATGGACTCCGCCCGCTGGGTTTTGATGGACCTTGGGGACGTCGTTGTTCATGTATTCCATCGCGATGAACGCGAGTATTATAATATTGAAAGACTTTGGTCCGATGCCAAAGTGGTGAATACGGTATGAGTTTAATTGCAGGCACGGTCGTTACCCTCCCGGTCGCTCGGGAAGTGTCGCCGTATGGATATTTTTTGACAACGGGCAGTGAGGATGTACTGCTGCATTATACAGAGCTGACACGCGAGATTAAGGTAGATGAGCAGCTGGAAGTGTTTATTTTTTACGATACAGAGGATCGCCTGGCGGCTACGATGAAGAAGCCTTTTCTAACCCTAGGTGAGATGGCAAAGCTGGTTGTAGCAGACGTTCATCCAAGACTAGGCTGTTTTCTCGAAATGGGGCTGGGCCGGCAATTGCTGCTGCCTATCCGCGAATTGCCGGAAATGAAAGAACTTCATCCTCAGGTTGGCGATGAGGTTTTTGTTATTATGGAGCATGACAAGCAGGGCCGGCTTCGGGCCAAATTGGCCGGAGAGCGCGAGCTTGCACCACTAGCCTTTCATGCCCCGACGAGCTGGATGAATGAGTGGGTTGAAGCCACGGTGTACAAGCCGCTGCAGATGGGTACCTTTGTCCTGGTGCATGGCGGTGTGCTTGGCTTCGGCGCAATCGGAATGATTCATTCTTCCGAGCGAAGCCGTCTCTTGAGACTGGGTGAAACGGTGAAAGCACGGGTTACGCTGGTGCGAGAGGATGGCCGGGTGAACCTGGGAATGGCTCCGCGTAAAGAGATTGGAATGAACGAGGATTCAGATCGCATTTTATCCTTCCTGAAGGACCGTCCTAACGGAGCTATGCCATACTCTGATCAGACTCCACCTGATATTATCAAGTCCAAGTTCGGCATCAGTAAGTCAGCGTTTAAGCGCGCACTTGGTAAGCTGATGAAGGAAGGACATGTAACGCAGAAAGAGAACTGGACTTACCTTGCAGGTCACGAGGATAAGCCAGCTGAATAAACAGTGTTCCTGCCTGAGTAGCATTGATAGGTTTGTCTGTTCAGCTTCATGCACTTGATCTTGCATGATTCGAGTGAAGCGAAGCTTTCACACTAAATCATGTACGGGTGTTTATGGGTGCTCCTGCCTCTAAACATAGAAGCAGGAGCACCCACCCTTTTTGCCCCGTCTTGGGTGCAAAAAGGTTTTTTAATAAGCGAGTCTGTTCTGAGACGATGCGGAATGGAGGTTTTTTTGTGAAGTCTGTTGAAAAATGAGTTCACGTGGTAGTGAGGTTTTTGGATGAAGAACGACTTTTGACGAAGTCAACCGGAGAGATTCAGCCAAAAAGCGAACGCAGCGCGAGCCTCTTCATTTTTCATCATATATCTTTACTTCTTCAATGAATAAACCTTCACCTTTTCACATCAGGACCCAGTCAAACCCGCTTATTAACTTCAGCTTTTTACACTAAGTTTTCATATGAAAGTGGTGTCAAACATGTCCTATCGGAAATTTGCCTATGTATACGACGAACTTATGGAAGATATGCCATATCCGGATTGGCTGCGGTTTGCTAGAACAGCTTGGGAGAAGCATGGCATACCAAAAAGCATTGTCGAGCTCGGCTGCGGTACCGGTTCGATTACGATTCCGCTTGTGAAATCGGGCTTTGAAGTGACAGGCATCGATCTATCTGCAGACATGCTGTCTGTTGCCCGCCAGAAGCTGGATGAGTCACCGCAAGGGAACCGCTTTTTCCGAGAAGGCACCATTCGCTGGGTTCAGCAGGATATGCGGGATTGGGAGCTGCCTGAGCAGGCAGATACGGTCATTTCTTTTTGTGACAGTATTAATTATTTGCTCAAAGAAGAGGATATCGTAAGGACATTCCAGAGAACCTATGCCGGTCTTAAGCCGGGCGGAATATTCCTGTTTGATGTACACCATCCGAATACGTTTGTTCGTTATGATGAGGAGCAGCCCTTTGTGCTTGATGAAAAATCGATTTCTTACATATGGACCTGTGACTTCCATCGTCCCACGTATGAGATTGAGCACCATCTCAGCATTTTTACACGAGCCGAAGAGAGTGGACGGGATATGTACCGTCGATTCGAGGAGATTCATAATCAAAGGGCGTATGATCCGGTGTGGATGCAGCTGGAGCTGCACAAGGCAGGCTTCTCTGATGTGCAGATTTATGCTGATTTTGAATGGAAGCCTGCAGGGGAAGACGCTTCGCGGTTATTTTTCGTTGCGGTTAAGCCTCTATGATAAATTTGGAGTACTAGATGATTGAGCGAGGGTTCCTTCTACAGGAGTCCTCGTATTTTTTTCTTAAGCTGGCTGGATGTGATGAGGAAACGGAGGGAAAGCCTTGTTTGAACTGCTGATTACAATGACGGAGCGTATTGGTATCATCGTAACGATTGCTTTTATCGTATCCCGGCTGCGTTTTTTTCGGACCATGCTGAGCCTGGACAAGCTGACTTCCGTTCAACAAGTGCAAGCGGTACTGGTGTTTGGTGTACTGGGTATCATCGGAACCTATACCGGACTTACAGTACATCCTGATTCATTGGCGCTCAACAAATGGATGCTTGAGGTATCTCAGGAGGAAGCCATCGCTAATTCCAGAGTCGTTGGCATCGTAATGGCTGGTCTCTTTGGTGGATGGAAGATTGGGCTAGGTGCCGGTTTGGTTGCCGGGCTGCACCGTTTTACATTGGGAGGCTTTACTGGTCTTGCGTGCGGGCTTGCCACGATATTGGCTGGAATTCTGGCAGGGGTATTTCGTAAGACAGGCGGACAGATCCGGTTCTCGAAAGCACTCATCCTCGGAGCGGTCGCTGAATCCCTGCAAATGCTAATTATTTTGCTGCTGGCAAGACCTTTTGAGCAGGCACTCAGCCTAGTGGGGTATATCGGTCTTCCGATGATCGTTGCGAATGGAATCGGGTGTGCGCTCTTTTTACTTATTATCCACTCTGTCGTTAACGAGGAGCAGAAGGCAGCTGCTCAGCAGGCACTAGACTTCACTTCGTATTGCCCGTCAGACGCTCGGATATATGCGGCAGGGGATGAAGCTCAAATCAGCTGAAGCGGTATGCCGAATTCTGTTCAGTGAGGTTAAGGCCAGTGCTATTGCAATGACAGATCAGCAGGTTATTCTGGCTCATATTGGAATCGGGGACGATCATCATGTGGCAGGACGGCCGTTGCAGACGGAGGTGACTCGGCACGTGATTGAGCAGGGAGAAATGCTCATTGTAGACAACGAGGAGATTCATTGTCAGCAGCAGGGCTGCCCACTCGGTGCAGCGGTCATAGGCCCGTTAAAACAGGGAGGCCAGACTGTAGGGACCCTGAAATTTTATTTTCGCAGCAAAAAGGAAATAACGCATGTAACAACGGAGCTCATGTCTGGACTCACCATGCTGCTAAGCTATCAGCTAGAAGCTGCCCAGCTGGCTGAAGCCAAAGAGCTCGCACGGGAGGCTGAGATTAAGACACTGCAGGCACAGATTCATCCTCATTTCCTGTTCAACACGATGAACACGATTTTGTCATTAACGAGAATAGACGTGGACAAGGCTCGCAAGCTGCTTCGTAGCTTATCGGATTATATCCGCAAGAATCTGACAGCAGCCACGGCGGAACAATCGACGCTACTAGAAGAACTTCAGCATCTGCGCTCCTAGCTAAATATCGAAGAAATAAGATTTGAGGATAAGCTTACAGTTCATTATGATGTCAAGGAGTCCGCCCTGCAGGCCATAGTTCCGCCACTTACTTTGCAGCCGCTAGTGGAAAATTGTATCCGGCACGGCTTCCGCAACAGGACAGCGCAGTGTGTTATCCACATCGAAATCACAGATGATCCGGTTACTGGTGTATCGGTGCTGATCAGAGATAATGGAGAAGGAATTATGGAGGAACGGCTTAGTCAGCTCGGCACACAGAGGATAGAATCCTCAACAGGTACCGGGCTTGCAGTGTATAACGTATCTCGTCGATTGACTCTGATGTATGGAATAGGAGCTTCGCTAGAGATTAAGAGCAGTGAGCATATAGGCACGGAAGTGAAGTTCCTCATTCCACCAGCATCTGCAAGCGGGAGATCAGACCAATGAAAGGCAGGGATCATACCTAATGACAGAGAGAATCAGAACTTTAATTGTGGACGATGAACGATATAGCCGGGAAGAGCTTGGGTATCTATTGGCGCAATATTCATCCGTTGAGCTGGTAGGAGAAGCAGAGTCGGGGGAGCAGGCGGTCATGAAGGCAATTCAACTGCAGCCTGATGTGGTATTTCTAGATGTTGAGATGCCGATTATGAACGGACTGCAGGCCGCGGAAGCCATGATGAAGATGAAAAGCCCGCCAAAGATGGTGTTCGCAACGGCTTATCCTCAGTTCGGAGTGGATGCGTTTCAAGTCGAAGCGCTCGATTATCTGCTCAAGCCAATTGACGAAGAACGCATGGCTGAGACCGTCAGGAGAATGGAGAGAGCAATCCTAAGTCCACATCAGGAGCCGTCATCTCCTGCGCAAATGAAATCTAGTGGGAAGCTGTCTATAGAGGAAGAAGGAGAGATTCACTTCATTGACCCGGATGACATCATTTATCTATCCCGTGAAGAGCCTTATACGAAAATTGTCACTGTTCATCAAGTGCATCAAGTTAAAACGCCGCTGAAGCACCTGGAGGCAAAGCTCAGACTCTACCCGTTCTTTCGTATTCACAAGAGCTATATGGTTCACATGAAATATGTGAAAAGGCTGGTTCCATGGTTTAATGGGGCATATCAGCTTGAACTGAAAGGAAGCAGTGAGCTGCTGGCCGTAAGCCGCAATTATGCAAAATCGTTCCGAGAAGCAATGGAATTATAACAAAGCCGGGCACTTCTTTCATTGCATTTCATCACATATCTGATACACTTCACAGCAGATTTAATGCGTCTTGTCTCAAGATAACGACATGATAATCGTAAATTGCCCCTTAGCTTAATCATTTATTTATAATGAATGTAAGCGATTTCATGAGGAGGCGGTCATTTTGATTACATTTATCATATCCATCTTGCTGTTGGTACTCGGTTACTTCACGTATGGAAAATATATCGAAAAAATGTTCGGGGTTAAAGATTCACGTTCGACCCCTGCCTATGTAAATCAGGACGGTGTAGACTATCTGCCGATGAGTACAAGCAAGAACTCCTTGATTCAGCTGCTCAATATTGCCGGTGTCGGCCCGATTTTTGGCCCGATTATGGGAGCGTTATATGGACCTGTCGCTTTTTTATGGATCGTATTCGGCTGTATTTTTGCCGGAGCGGTACATGACTATTTGATCGGTATGATCTCCATTCGCAACCGCGGAGCCCACCTGCCTGAGCTTGCGGGTAAGTTCCTTGGAAAAGTAATGAAGCATGTTGTAAACGCATTCGCTATTTTGCTGCTCATCTTGGTGGGAACGGTGTTCGTCACTTCTCCAGCGAGCCTGATTCATAACCTGATAGAAGGACGAATCGGCATGGGACTTATACTCATCGCTATTTTCGTTTACTACATTTTGGCTACATTGCTGCCGATTGATAAGATTATCGGTCGTTTCTATCCAATCTTTGGTGCACTGCTCTTGATATCTTCAGTGGGTGTCGGAGCTATGCTGATCTTTAAGCAAGCCCCAATTCCTGAACTGACGCTGACGAACCTCCATCCGGATAATCTGCCGATCTTCCCGCTGTTATTCCTGACGATTACATGTGGTGCCTTGTCAGGCTTTCATGCGACGCAGACACCGATTATCTCACGGACGACACAGCGTGAAGGGCAAGGACGCAAAATCTTCTACGGTATGATGATCGCAGAGGGGATTATTGCCATGGTATGGGCTGCAGCAGCGATGAGCCTGTTTCAAGGTCCGGTTGGCTTAAATGAGCTGCTTGCAGAAGGAGGCACCGGGTTAGTTGTAAGTGAGGTAGCGAAGGTGACCCTTGGTGCATATGTGGGTACGCTTGCCGTGCTTGGCGTTATTGTCCTGCCGATTACTTCAGGCGATACAGCGTTCCGAAGTGCGCGAATGATCATTGCAGACTACATCAAGCTGCCGCAGCTTGATATTAAGAGACGGCTGATCATTGCTGTTCCGCTCTTCGTTATTTCGATCGTACTGACTCAGATTGACTTTAACATCCTGTGGAGATATTTCTCTTGGGCGAATCAGGCAACGGGTGTCATTGCCTTGTTTGTCGGAGCGATGTATCTGTATGTCGCACGGAAGAACTTCTGGGTAGCCCTCATTCCGGGAGCTCTAATGCTGTACACAACCATGGTTTATATCCTGAATGCAGAGATTGGCTTCCGTATGAGCATGGATGCTTCGTATATCGGAGGAGGAGTCATTAGTGTTGTATTGGTTGTTGTCTTTTTCAGAGCTGCACAAAAAGCACGCGCCAATGAGCTTCCTCTGGACGTCGATGTATCGGATTACAACCGGGCAGCCTGAGCTTGAATGAACAGGTAGATTATATGTTCTAATAAGAGCACCGCTGCAGTGCGGATCATCTTGAGATGACGGGCTGCGGAGGTGCTTTTTATTATATTCCACACTTTTTTAACCACATATCAATTAACTTCATTTACTCTATAGAACTGGACAACTAATTGGGATATAATGGGTAGGGAAATCAAGAGAGGGCAGGTGTAACGTCGATGAAATTTAGTGAATATCGTTATGAAAGACCGGATGTAGCTCAGTTCGAACAAGAGTTTGGCAGTCTGCTTACCGTATTTCGCGAAGCAAAGAATGCGGACGATCAAGCCCAAGCGATGAATGAGCTCAACAAGCTCAGAGGAGCCGTAGCCACACAGCTGACACTTGTGTCCATTCGTCATTCCGTGGATACCAACGATGAGTTCTACAAGGCTGAGAAGGATTTTTCCGATGAGACGACACCGCTGTTTCAGAAATACATAACAGAGTACTATGAAGCTCTAGTCCAATCTGAATTTCGTCCAGAGCTCGAAGCCCGTTTCGGGAAGCAGCTGTTCCAACTCGCCGAGCTCGAGATCAAGACGTTCAGCCCTGACATCATTAGTGATCTGCAGCTTGAGAATAAGCTGTCAACGGAATACTCCAAGCTGATTGCATCTGCCAAGATTGAGTTTGAAGGTGAGGAGCGCACACTGTCCCAGCTGATCCCGTTTGGCGAATCGACAGATCGTTCCATGCGGAAACGGGCGGAGGAAGCACGTACCGCCTTTATGAGCGAGCATGAGGAAACGCTGGACCGCATCTATGATGATCTGGTTAAGGTAAGAACAAGCATGGCGATCAAGCTGGGCTTTAACAATTTTGTAGAGATGGGCTATGCCCGCATGAGCCGTATTGGCTATAACGCCGAAATGGTTGAGAAGTTCCGCGCTCAGGTGCTGGAGCATATCGTACCGGTAGCCTCCAAGCTCAAGGAACGTCAGCGTAAACGGATCGGCGTAGACGAGCTCTACTACTATGACGAGAATGTAGTCTTCCCTACTGGGAATGCAACGCCTAAGGGGGACCCGGAATGGATTGTCCGGAACGGGAAGAAGATGTACGATGAGCTGTCACCGGAGATGAGTGAGTTCTTCAACTTTATGCTCGATAATGAGCTGATGGATCTGGTCAGTAAAAAAGGAAAGCGCAGCGGTGGATACTGCACGTTCATCTCAGACTACAAAGCACCGTTTATCTTCTCGAACTTTAACGGAACATCCGGAGATATTGACGTACTGACCCACGAGGCAGGCCATGCTTTTCAGGTGTATCAGAGTCGTGACCTTGGCGTTCCTGAGTATATGTTCCCGACACTTGAAGCTGCCGAGATTCATTCCATGAGCATGGAGTTCTTCACTTGGCCGTGGATGGATCTATTCTTCGAGCATGAAGTGGATAAATACCGATTCGAGCATCTCGCAAGCGGCCTTACCTTTATTCCTTACGGAGTATCGGTAGATGAATTCCAGCATTTTGTCTATGCGAATCCAGAAGCGACTCCAGCAGAACGGAAGCAGGCATGGCGTGAGATCGAACGGAAGTATCTGCCGCATCGCAATTACGAGAATAACAGTTATCTGGAGCAAGGCGGCTTCTGGCATAAGCAGGGCCACATTTTCAGCTCTCCGTTTTACTATATTGATTACACCCTTGCTCAAATCTGCGCGTTCCAGTTCTGGAAGCGTTCGAGAGAGGATTATGCTGCGGCATGGGCCGATTATTTGAATCTCTGTCGTCAGGGAGGAAGCAAATCCTTTACGGAGCTGGTGGCCATCGCGGGCCTGATCTCCCCATTTGAAGAAGGCTGTGTCACTTCGGTGATCGGCACGATTGAAGAATGGCTCGACAGCGTGGATGATACGGCACTGTAAGACGGACATTATACTGACCACAAGGCGAGATTGAAATCAAGCTGTAAAACGCAATATTTGACTTTATCCTTGTCAATCTTGTATAATGATCCCGATTATTATTGAATTTTCGATGAAGAGGAATAGTAATAGCGCCTGTGTATTTCAGAGAGCCAGCGGTTGGTGCAAGCTGGTTGCCGGAGCACTATGAACTCGCCTTGGAGATATGAGGTTAGGCTAATTGTTCAGCATTTGGTAAGCCTCATCGGTTCACCGCCGTTACAGGGTGCTTAAGGGAGTGGACGACGAAGCACGTTTGTCCGCTAACTAGGGTGGTACCACGGGAATTACAACCTCTCGTCCCTAGCGATGACACGCTATGGGATGCGGAGGTTTTTTTGATTATAGAATTCATTTAGTTACGCTAGCTGAACCATTCTGTAATCGCGTGGAGAAGTTGGTTATGATGACGAGGAGGATGCACATTGAGTCAGAAAGAACAGCCGAAGCACGGCTATAATCCCCAGGTAATTGAGCCGAAATGGCAGCAATACTGGGATCAGAACAAGACATTTAAGACAGAGGAAAATCCGGACAAACCGAAATTTTACGCCCTGGATATGTTCCCTTATCCTTCAGGTGCAGGACTGCACGTAGGACATCCAGAGGGCTATACGGCAACTGATATCGTGTCCCGATACAAGAGAATGCGCGGCTACAACGTGCTTCACCCGATGGGCTGGGATGCCTTTGGACTTCCTGCTGAGCAGCATGCTATTGATACGGGACAGCATCCACGGGATATTACCGTGAAGAATGTCAATAACTTCCGCCGTCAGATCAAATCACTCGGCTTCTCTTATGACTGGGATCGTGAGATCAGTACGACAGATCCTGATTACTACAAATGGACACAGTGGATCTTCATCCAGTTGTATAAGCGCGGTCTGGCCTATGTATCCGAAGTGCCGGTAAACTGGTGTGAAGAGCTTGGAACAGTGCTTGCTAACGAAGAAGTCATCGACGGTAAGAGTGAGCGCGGCGGATTCCCGGTTGTGCGCAAGCCAATGCGTCAATGGGTGCTGAAGATTACGGAATATGCCGATCGTTTGCTTGATGACCTGGACGAACTGGATTGGGCAGAGAGCATCAAGGATATGCAGCGGAACTGGATCGGAAGATCCAAAGGTGCGGAGGTGACCTTCCCTCTCGAAGGTCATGATGCAGGGGTTACGGTATTTACTACCCGCCCAGACACCTTATTCGGTGCAAGCTATGCGGTACTTGCTCCAGAGCATGAACTGGTAGCAGACATCACAACAGCTGAACAGCGTGAGGCCGTTGAAGCATACGTCGAGAAGGCTTCGCGGAAGAGTGATCTCGAACGTACCGATCTTGCGAAGGAGAAGACAGGTGTATTCACAGGGGCTTATGTTATCAATCCTGTAAACGGGGCTAAACTGCCTGTATGGATTGCAGATTATGTACTGGCTGGTTATGGTACAGGTGCAATTATGGCCGTTCCGGGTCATGACAGCCGTGACTGGGAATTCGCCAAGGAGTTTGGACTTGATATTATTGAGGTGGTATCCGGCGGAGATGTAACACAAGAAGCATACACAGGCGACGGAGCTCACGTGAATTCCGGCTTCCTGGATGGTCTGCATAACGAAGAAGCGATTGCAGCTGCGATCTCATGGCTTGAAGAGAACGGCAAAGGTCAAGGTAAAGTTACCTACCGCCTGCGGGACTGGCTGTTCAGCCGTCAGCGCTATTGGGGAGAGCCGATTCCGATTCTGCATTTGGAAGACGGAACGATGAAGACTGTGCCTGAGGATCAGCTGCCGCTGCTATTGCCTGAAGTAGAGCAAATCAAGCCTTCCGGTACAGGAGAATCTCCCCTTGCTAATGTAACGGAGTGGATTAATACCGTAGATCCGGAGACGGGCATGAAGGCTCGCCGTGAGACGAATACGATGCCGCAATGGGCGGGAAGCTGCTGGTATTACCTGCGCTTCATCGATCCTCACAATGACAAGGAGCTTGTCTCGAAGGAGAAGCAGCGGGAATGGCTGCCGGTAGACCTTTATATCGGGGGAGCAGAGCATGCCGTGCTTCATCTGCTGTATGCCCGCTTCTGGCACAAAGTGCTGTATGATCTGGGAGTTGTCGAGACGAAGGAACCGTTCCACAAGCTGGTGAACCAGGGCATGATTCTTGGAACCAATAACGAGAAGATGAGTAAATCCCGCGGTAACGTCATTAATCCAGATGATATCGTTGATAACTTTGGTGCGGATACACTGCGTATTTATGAGATGTTTATGGGACCGCTTGAAGCGACCAAGCCTTGGAACGAAAATGGCGTTGAAGGCGCACACCGCTTCCTGGCTCGCGTATGGCGCCTGTTTATCAATGAGGATGGCACTCTGAACGAGAAGATCAGCGATCAAGGCACCGAGGAATTCAAGCGTACATGGCATAAGACGATTAAGAAAGTAACGGACGATCTGGAGCACCTGCGCTTCAACACGGCGATCAGTCAGCTGATGATCTTCATTAATGAAGCATACAAGGCAGAGCGTCTTCCGCGCGAAGCAATGGAGAACTTTGTTCAGCTCTTGTCACCACTCGCTCCGCACATTGCAGAAGAGCTGTGGTCCCGCCTTGGTCATGAAGAGAGCGTGACTTATGTTGCTTGGCCGGACTACGATGAATCACTCACGGTAGATAAGGAAGTTGAGATTGTAATTCAGATCAATGGTAAGATTGTACAGCGTGCACACGTTGCAGCTGACCTCGATGCCAAAGGTCTTGAAGCCCATAGTTTAGAGCTGCCTGCCATTAAAGAAGCACTTTCTGGCAAAACAATCCGTAAAGTGATTGCGGTACCAGGCAAGCTTGTTAATATTGTTGCCGGTTAATTTCACCCGCTCCGAATTCGGCATCCAGCTGTTCCAGGTCCTCCTCGTATTTTGCATGCGTCACCTGGATCAATTGGTCGAATACGCCAGCTAGGTTGGAATCCAATAAATTCAGTGCCTTGGCGGTAATACCGCCAGGGACGGCAACACGTTTTTGGAGCTGTGACGGTGTCATGGCTCCTTCTGTTAACAGCTTACCCGTTCCAAGGAGCATTTCACTGGCCAGGCAAGTGGCTTCCTCATGATCAATTCCGGTATGCTGCACAGCTGCCTGGATCCATTGCTCCAGAAAAAAAGCGATGAATGCGGGTCCGCAGCTGGTAAGATCAGAGCTGATTCGGGTAAAAGTTTCTTCTACCTGAACCGGTCTGCTGATATAGGAGAACAGCTGCTCGACCCGTTTTTTATCTTCATCCTTCATTCGATTTCCATGAATACATAGAGATGCCCCGCTTCCTCTTAAATGAGTGATGCTAGGGATGATTTTCGTAATTTTACAAGGCAGCACAGACTCCAAATGCCGGATTTGAACCGGGCTTGTAATCGAAATAAGAATATGCTCCGGTTTGATAAAGGGCTTGATGTCCTGAGCAACTTCTTTGAATTCATGCGGCTTTACGCATAAGAAGATAAAGTTTGCCTTCATGACGGTTTCCTGATTCGTTTCAGCAGCTTTCAAACCCGGATAGATGGATGAAAGCTTAAGAACTTTGGCATGTGTCCGATTACTTGCCACGATTTGTCTAGCGTCAAGTGCTCCGGAAGCAAGGAAGGCGTTAATGAGTAAACTTCCCATGCTGCCGGTTCCGATAAATCCAACCTTCAACATCTTGAGGTTCCCCCTTTCTTGCTTTACGGTACTTACGCAGGCTTACGTTCTTCTTAGTGTATGCACCAGGTCTTGGACTACATGACGACAAATTTTACATCAATGTCACAATAGTTTAGGAGGTTTATGAGGTGAAGAGAGGAACCATAGCCGTAGCCCTGGCAGTACTGTCTGCAAGCGCGCTCATATTGTTTGGAGGATCTGGAGATTCCGGAACGGAGGAATGGACCGAAATCAGTGACAGAGTTGCTCTATCTGTAAAAGAAGGGGACGAAGCTGCTGAGGCTGGAGCTGAGTCAGCTGAGGTCAAGGAGACGAAGGCTGATGAGAGTACGGAGACAGAAGCTTCATTGGGTATTGGTGAGCAAACTGTAGATGGGCAGTCTGTAAGTGAAAGTAATCCTTCTGCCAAGGCACACGTAACTTCAAGCGAGGTGGAAGAGGCAGTCAGTGATAAGGCAGTGGATCCCTTACCAGAGAAGACGGAGGCTGACCGTGTTGCAGGGGAGGATCTAAGCTCTTCACAACCGGTGCAAAATACAGAGCCGGCCGCTGACACTATAGCGTCAGCAGGGGCAAGTTCTGCTGCTGAAGGCAAGGTAGCTGTTAACACAGCTGCGCTGGCAGAGCTGATGGAGCTTCCTGGTATAGGTGAGAAAAAAGCACAGGCGATCATCGATTATCGTGCTGAGCATGGTCCTTTTCAGAAACCGAGTGATTTGACGAATGTGAAAGGAATCGGCATGAAGATGCTGGAGAAAATGTCTCCCTACCTATATATTAATTAGTAGAATCAATTTCATAATACCTTTGGCTGCTTTAATCAAGAGTATATATAGATCAAAATGGTTTTACTTGTCTATATATAGTTTCAAATTCACCTTTTTTATGATTTATGAAATTGATTCAGTAACAGCGTAATCAATGTCTAAGGAGTAGTGAGGAACGATGTGTGCAGACATAAGAAAAGACTGGGATACTTACTTCATGGATATCGCTTATATGGTATCCACCCGTTCAAGATGCCCCCGCCGACATGTAGGAGCCGTACTCGTACAGGGAAAGAAGCTGTTAGGTACAGCTTATAACGGTGCACCCATGGGTGTGCCGGATTGTTCAGAGGCAGGATGTATGATCTCCGAGGAGTATGAACTTACGAACCAGGATGGCAAGGAGGTCATGGTGAAGAAGCAGCGCTGTGTCCGAACTATTCACGCCGAGCAGAATTTACTGCTCTTCACAGACCGAGCCGATCGGGAAGGCTCCTCAGTATATGTAACCGATGAGCCCTGCTGGACTTGTGCAAATATGCTGGCCAACAGCGGGATTACAGAAATTGTATTTCATAGACCTTATCCGAAGGATACGAGCAAGGTCCGCCAGATGATGGAGCATAAAGGGATTACATTCCGTTCGCTCAGCGGATATGAGCCACCAAGAGAAACACTGATGACCGTATCAGATTAATGGCTCGAAAGTGAGCCTTAACAATTATAATGAAGAGGAAGAACCTCAAATGCAGCCAGGGGAATGTGGCTTGTATTCGGGGTTCTTTTTTTGTGCTGCAGGAAGGAGGGTCCATTGAAGGGGAGACCGCTGGCCTTATTTTGTGCTTGCTGGATTGTAGGAAGCAGTGCAGCTCATCTATATGATGGGTTAAGACTATATGCCATTGTACTTGGTGTTATCCTGTTTCTCGGTATATTGTTCTACTTCACAGAAATTAGAGGAATGCTGCTTACAGTTTTAATGACGAGCATCGTGCTGTCCTGTACTTATTATGAATGGAATGATCTGAAGAACGTAACTGAGCTTCCCGCCTACATGGAACAGCCTGAGGGTGAGGTACCTGGAATGACGGTTGAGCTTCGAGGTACAATTGCATCCAAAGTCGAGGTGGATGGAGACAGAGTGCAGTTTGTGCTGCTTGCGCATAAGGCAAGAGAGATTGGAGCTCTAGATCCGAATTTGCAAAGCTCTGCCGAGACGGGCACAGATGAGGAAGCAGAAGTAATAACGGATGGGGAAGGAGCATATGGAGGAACGAATAAAGGATCAGTTAGCCAAGAAAATGATGTGCCCACAGAAGCTGCGCCTATGCTAAATGAGAAAATTCAGGTGCAGATCAGGCTGCTTGAAGAACAGGAGCAAACCATCGCAGACACATGGCAGCGAGGAGATACACTCACAATGACCGGCACGCTGGAAGCTCCAGGAGAGGCTCGTAATTATGGCAGCTTCGATTACAGAAAGTATCTGCATACGCACCAAATTCACTGGCTTGTGAAAGCAAAAGGAATCGACAGTATCGAGCATGCCCTGCTGGATACCCTCTATGATCGACATGTCATATTACGATGGAGCGATGCAGCGCGAGAAGAACTTGGAGGCAGGATGGAGGCGATGTTCGAGGAGCCGCATGCCGGTTATATGAAAGGGCTTGTTATCGGGATTGGGGACGAAATAGATCCGGATACCTACAGTGAATTCTCGCAGCTTGGACTTACGCACATTCTTGCTATCTCAGGAATGCATGTCGCCATTTACGTCTCTGCACTGCTGTTTGTACTGTCCAAATGCAGACTAAGTAAGGAGACAGCACTGACGATCACCTTATTTTTAGTGCCTGTCTATGTGCTTATATCCGGTTCTTCACCTTCTGTCGTCCGGGCCGGAATCATGTCGATGATCGGATTGTATATGGCAAGAAGAGGTCTCATGAAGGATGGTCTGAACATTCTCTGTCTGACCGCTCTTATTATGCTGCTGGTGGAGCCTTACATGCTGGTGAATGTGAGCTTTCAGCTGTCGTTTCTGGTAACAGCCGGTCTCATGATCTTCGTTCCACTGCTTACTCCGCATTTTGCCAAGTGGCCGAGGATCTTGTCCGGCACGGCGGTTGTAACCATCGCTGCACAGCTGCTGTCTTTTCCAATGACAGTCTATTATTTTAATCAATTTTCGTTATTATCGTTTGGAGCTAATTTTCTGCTCGTAGGGTTTATCAGCTTCCTTGTACTGCCGTTAGGCACTCTTGCTCTGGCTCTCGTCTACTTGTGGGAGCCCGCGACGAAGCCGATTGTATGGATTACAGAATGGCTGAATAGTCTAACCTTCGACTTTGTCGTTTGGCTGAACACCTTTGAGCGATTTGTTCTCATATGGGCAACCCCTCATTTTATGGCGGTAGCAGCTTATTACTTGGTACTATATATTATTTTCTTATTACTTAAAAAATGGAGAACCCGCAGACAGCCGTTAACGCCACGTGATGAGGATACAATTCCGCTAACGGCAGATCACATGATTCATTCAAGAGGGCAGCAGGCTGTTGGCATCATGCCAAGAAAACCAGGTGCATTCTTCCTTCGCGGCGAAACCCGGCTTCAAGGAGCGATTGATGCGCTGCAAATTTCATCCGCTTGGCCCGAGCTGGAGAGCGTGTTTGGACCACAAGGGGCAGGGTATTATGCTCGTGCTCCCTTTCATTTTTTTCACAAGGTGCTGTTGGCAGGTCTGTGTGTAATATTGAGTGCTGGGCTGTTCATTTCTTACCAAGGACCTTACCGAGCCTCCGAGGGGATTGTAGCTGTTCTTGACGTTGGGCAGGGAGACAGTATTCTCATCTCAACGCCGGCGGGCAAGCATATATTGGTGGATGGTGGAGGAACAATCCAGTTTGGAGAGCAGGAGGACTGGAAGCAGCGCCGAGATCCCTATGAGGTGGGGGAGTCACTGCTTGTACCGCTGCTGAAAAAAAGAGGGATTCAGCAGCTCGATGCGGTGATCCTAAGCCATGGCGACCATGATCATGCAGGGGGACTGCAGGCCTTACTAGAGGATATTCCCGTTTCAACATTTATGTTCAATGGACGGATGACAGATAAAGACGCCTTTCATGAGCTGCTGCAGACAGCACTAGATCAAGGAGTTCGTCTATATGAAGCATATGATGGAATGGTATACGAGCCGGACAAGGATACGAGGCTTACCTTTATGGCTCCAGAAGCTCCCCTTGAGGAGATACAGTCTGAGACAGATCACAAGAAGCCTTTGCCTGTATCAGAGGAACAGAATCATGATTCGGTTGTATTTAAGCTCGATATGGAGGGCCGCTCCTTCCTATTTACGGGAGATATTGATGCAGCGGCAGAGCTGGACATATTGGATCGGCTGCGAAGACAGAGTGAACCTGGCAGTCATGAGGATACGGCTCACAAGAGGGAAGCCGGAGAACATTCTATTGCTTCGTCAGAAGGTGATATGGAGGCAAAGGCACAAACGAAGCAGCAACCGCAACATCCGCAGCTTATGAGTCCGGTGGACGTGCTGAAAGTAGCACATCATGGGAGCAAGACCTCCACGACTGAGGAATGGCTTGCCTATTGGCAGCCGCAGCTATCTGTCATTTCTGCCGGAGTCAACAATACGTATGGGCATCCACATCCTACGGTCACAGACAGACTGGATCAATACGGCTCGGAAATTTACCGCACGGATACGATGGGAGAGGTTCAGATCCGGGTAAGAGATGGAGTGATGGAAATACGGAGTAAGCTTGGGGAAGATTGAGCCCGAGATCGTGTCACGTGTGAAGTAATCAGTCTGAATATAATCAAAAAGCTGTAATTTAATATTAGCCAAACCGTCTGCTCTTTTCAAAAATGGTCTATTTTGCTAACATAAAATAAAAAAAGCAAAGGAATTGTGAGGAAATGTCTTCCCCTACACTAGAAACAAGAGCATATCAGGAATTGCGCCGCCGAATCATATTTGCAGAGTACATGCCAGGAACCCTGCTCTCCGAGAACGACCTTGCGGAACAGCTGAGTATGAGCCGAACGCCTATTAGAGCTGCTATTTCATTATTGGTCACAGAAGGCTTTGTCGAATCTTACCGCGGACGCGGCGTGTTGGTTAAGGAAATCAGCTTCCGCGAGTATACCGAGATTCTGGAAGTCCTGATCTCTCTGCAGCTGTATGTCATCAATGCGGTGGAAAGACGTAATTTGAAATTCGATCTTCAGGAGCTGCAAAGGCATTTAGAACGGCAGCAGCAGGCTAAGGATTCGGGCGATATCCCGGGCTATTATGTGAGCTACCTGGATTTTGTGGAAACGATGATCTATACGATCCGCAATCAGCATATGCTGGGTGTTCTGGAACAAACCAAAGGGAAATTTTTATACCGAATGATTTCATATCGCAAGCAGTTTCCTCATCATCAGCCCTACAAATCTCTGGAATCGAATCAAAAGGCTTATGAAGCCCTTGTAAAAGGAGACTTAGATGCAGCAAGATCCGAAATTATGGGGATCTATACAGCCACGTACGAAACGTTAATAATGAATGGAATTATATAGTTGTCCACAGCGAGCCCATAGCAGGCTCGTTTTTTTATCGCTATTTTTTAACAATAGTGGTGCATTACGTTAACACACAACTTACATACAACCTGCATACTTATGTTGAGTCGAAATATGAGAGGAGAGAATCAACAATGATTACTCAAGTGAACAGCAAGCGTAATGAAGTGTTTGTGGATGAGAGCCGAATAGAGACAAGCAAGCGCCCTTGGTTTGGACAGCTGCCGGAAGCTCTGCCAGCCCAGTATTCTTTTGCAGTGATGGGCGACCGCTGCGGGATGATGACCCCGGGTGTATTCGAGCAAGGACTTGAGCTTCTCAAAGATCTAAATCCGGAGTTTGTCTTGTTTGTGGGTGACCTGGTCGAGGGCTACTGGAAGGATGCCGACAAGGCGCGCGAGGAATGGGAATACATAGATGCCCAGATTGAGGCAACCGGCTTACCCTTCTTCCAAACGATCGGAAATCATGATTTCGGCACACAGGCTATGGTTGATGTATGGTGTGAGCGCAAGGGGCATGAATACTATGCTTTTCGTGCAGGGGACCAGCTGTTTCTTACCTTGAATACTGAAGATCCGTTTGAAGAAATGCCGGACGAAATGATTGAGCTTATCAAGCGTTCAACGGAAAAAGTGCATGCGGATCCTGAGCATACGATGGAATATATGAAGGAATTTTACGAGGAGATCACAAAAGGACTTACGCCTGAGCAGCTGCAGAGCATGGGTAAGGTAGGCATTGGCATTAGTGCTGAGCAGCTCGCCTTTTTTGAAAAGGTATTAGAGGACAACAAGGACGTGAAGCATACCTTCGTCAGCATGCATAAGCCAGGCTGGAAAGCAGACAGCGCAGAATTTGCACGTCTTGAAGCGATACTGCAAGACCGGGAATACACGGTGTTTGCCGGACATTTTCACACACTGGAGTATACCGCTGATGCGAACCGCACGTATATTCAGCTGGGACGCACCGGAGCAGGTGCCCATGGAATCGGACGGGCTGACGACAATCTTATACTGTGGGTTACAGTGAACGAGGACCGCGTTTCATATAGAGTCATCCATTTGGATGGTGTTAGCGATGTCATGGCGTACCCGCCTCAGCTGCATCATCAGGATTAATCACGAGTTCATCTATAAACCTTAGAGGGAGTGGAGAAAGTTCCATGCTGCAGAAAAAAATGTGGACAGCGGGGCTGTTGTCGTTAACGATTCTGGCAACGGCTGCGTGCGGAAATTCAGCTTCGAGCGGAGATTCGGCGGGAGCTGCAACTGGAGCGGACAGCGCACAGGGTGCAGGGGAAAAAACGAAGATTACATTTTACAGCTACAACTTGGCAACCGCATCACAAAAGGATGGAACCCAGAAGCTGATCGACGAATTTGAAGCAGCCAACCCGGATATTGATGTAGAAGGCATTCCTGTACCTTCGCCAGACATTAATGCCAAGGTCCAGGCCGATATAGCAGCCGGTTCTTCCCCGGACGTAGCCCAGCTTACTTTTGACGGTCTTGATTATTTTGCAAACAATTTCGGAGTAAAGCCGCTTGAGGATATTGTTCCGGCGGACGAGCTTGCGGAGACATTCGAAGGATTCTCGCCCAATGGTCTGAAGCTCGGACAGCTGGACGGCAAGACCTACGGTCTTCCTTTTACATTTAGTACTCCTGTTTTATTTTATAATGCCAAATTGTTTGAAGAGGCAGGGCTTGATCCGGAGCAGCCACCGGCCACATGGGCGGAAGTGAAGGAATATGCAGCCAAAATTGCCGAAGCTACAGACGCATCCGGTGTCCACATCGGCGGATCGATCGGGAACGACTGGATTGTGCAGGCCTTGATTGGAAGCAACGGTGGAAAAGTACTCTCCGATGACCGTACCACTCTGCACTTTGATAGTCCGGAAGCGATTCGCGCCGTTGAAATGTGGCAGGACATGATTACGAGCGGCGCCGGCAGCAAGCTGAACGACAGTGAGGTCATGGAGGCATTCAGCCAGGGACAGGTCGGTATGTTACTGTTCACGAGTGCGCTGCAGAGTGCATTTCTCTCGGCGGCGGAAGCTGGAGGCTGGGAGCTCAAGGCGGCAGCTATGCCTTCCTTTGATAACAAACCGACGACACCAGTCAATTCGGGCAGTGCATTATTTATTTTGTCTGACGATGAAGCGAAGCAGCAGGCTGCCTGGAAATTCCTCAAGTTTGTGACTAGTGAGCGCGGCTATACCATTATTACTTCCGAGATCGGCTATCTGCCTCTTCGTCCGTCCATTGTTGAGGATGAGGAGTACTTAAAAGGCTGGGTGGAAGAGAATCCGCTGATCAAGCCTAATTTGGAGCAGCTGGACCGCCTTGCACCATGGGTGTCTTATCCAGGAGCGAATTGGTATCAGATCGAGACGATCCTGCTGGAGGCTGTGCAGAAATCTATCCAATCCAGTGATGACGTCACCACCATAATGAAAGAAGCGCAGACGCGGGCACAATCGCTTATGCCATAAATTCTGATGTAGAAGACAGAAGGAGTTCGCTCCTTCTGTCTTCAATAAAATCAGGGTCACTCGAAAGGAGAACCAGTATTGTGAACTATGATACGACGACTTCATCCGAACTGCCGGGTATACACACAGTGCCCCAACCACGGGACAAGCAGCGCAAGAAGCTCGCCGTCCGCTTAAGAGGAATTAAGCCTTATCTGTATCTGCTGCCGGTCCTGCTGTCCCTGGGCTTTTGGATATATAGGCCGCTCATCGAGACCTTCCAGCTCAGCTTCTATCAGTGGAATCTGCTCCCTACCTCACCAAAGGTGTATGTGGGCTGGGACAATTTCAAAAATCTGTTTACACTGCCGGAAATGGGAGCGGCGCTGACCAACACGCTCATCTATACCATTGGTGTTGTACCGTTTTCCTTGATTGTACCTTTGTTCATCGCAATTTTTACCGAAAATATCAGCAAGCGCTCGCGTAACGTATACCGAGCTCTCATCTTTCTGCCGATGATCATGGCTCCTGTTGCCGTCTCCTCCATTTGGCGCTGGATTATGCATCCAACCAATGGCATCCTGAACCGCACGCTGCAATATTTTGGACTCGAAGAACCCATTCATTTCTTTACCGATGAGCGGTGGGCTATCTATTCTATCATTTTTATTACTGGCTGGAAGCTTATCGGGTTCAGCACTCTTATCTTCTCTGCTGCCTTAACCGGCATTAACAAGGAATATTATGAAGCTGCCAGAATAGATCGTGCCAGCCGCTGGCAGATGATTCGTCATATTACGCTGCCGCTTCTATCACCCTCCATTCTGTTCATGGGCATGCTCAGCATCTTGTTTGCCTCCGAGTGGAGCTTCTCTTATGTCAATGTGCTCACCCAAGGCGGACCGCTGGATTCTACGACGAATATCTATTATTTACTGTGGCAATACGGCTTCCAGACATTTGCGGTAGGCTGGAGCTCTGCAGCCGCTGTCGTGCTCTTCATCGGTTTCGGGCTGATTGCGCTCGGATTCATGAAGCTGAGCAAGAAGCTGACGTTCTTTGACGACTAGGAGGGAAATCATGAGTCTGAAAAAATGGACCTTTACCGCTTTTTTGAAGCATGCGCTTCTCATTGCGCTCTGTTTCTTATCCGTATTTCCTTTGTACTGGATGATCAATACATCACTCAAGCCCGAAGGAGAGGTATTCTCAGCCGCGCTATGGCCGACCCATTGGACACTGGACAATTATGTACAGGCTTGGAGTTCGATTCCAATGATGCGGATGATCAGTAATTCCCTGCTGGTCGCGATCGCGCAGACGGTGGCTCAGGTGTTTACCAGCATTCTTGCTGCTTATGCGTTTACCCGATGGAGTTTCCGTGGGAGCAATCTCATTTACGGATTGATTGCACTGACCTGGCTTGTTCCGTTTCAAGTCATTATGATTCCAAACTATGTGGTCATCAGTGAGATGGGCTGGAGAGATACATTGATGGGACTGATTGTACCGAATGTCGCTTCGGCTTTTGCGGTGATGCAGCTCTACAATGCCTTCAAAGCATTTCCCAAAACGCTCATAGAAGCTGCTCGTCTCGACGGAGCATCGGATTGGTCCGTGCTATGGAGAACGATATTCCCGAATTTAAAAGCCTCTATTGCTTCGATCAGCATCCTGCTGTTTATTACCGCATGGAATGATTATTTCTGGCCGCTGCTGGTGACAAACAAAATGGAGAACTCAACGATGCAGAAGGGGCTGCAGATGTTCATGTCTTCTGATGCAAACCTGTGGGGGCCGCTGATGGCGGCAACGACGATTGCGAGCCTGCCGGTGCTTATCATATATCTGGTGCTGCAAAGACAGATTATTGATTCGTTTGTAAAAGGCGGATTGAGATAGAGGAGTTAGTACGATATGCGAAGGGCGTGCAAAGTCCAAGCATTTTGTCTGCTGTTTATATAATATAGAAAGAGGAGAGTGACTTTCACAAGAAAAAAGGGTGAGCAGAAGTTGAACGTACAGGATCTGAAAAAGAATTATGATCTTATCGTAAGTTTTGGTATTTCCTGTGCGCCTGCGATTCAGTTGAGACGGTACAATCTAAGGAGAACATCCTTGCCGCTCGACTGGATGATATCCTCGAAGCTGTCCGATGTGAACAGACTGCTGCAGCATCGTTTTCAAGGCTTTATGGAGTTGAACAATATGCAAGTGCTGGAAGATACCCATATTATGCTGGAGGACGGAAATCCGGTATTTCATGATCGGGGAGGGCTTGTGGAGTCCTATATGATCAAGGATACTTCGTATAATATCATTTCAGTTCATGATTTCCCCCTTGTTCCAGGTCAACATTGGTCGGTGCTCTATCCGGAATATAAAGAGAAGCTGCAAAGGCGAATTCAGCGTTTCTATGATAAACTGGCGGGCAGCTCCTCTACTTTGTTTATTCGCTGGTCCGCGAGTTATGAGGAGACTTTTCATTTACGTGCAATATTGTCCCAGCTGACCTTAAGTGAGTATCGTATATTAATCTTGAATCCGGTCGAGGGACAGTGTGGCATGGCTGATGCCGGTTGGAATTTGGATCGGGTCTGTTCCCTGAATGTTCCTCCCGACATGAACGCCTTGGAGACCTGGGACGAACTTCTTGCAGGAATTACAATCAGTGAAGGCTGAGGGAGAACGTAACAGGCTGCCGGATTTCATGACTTTGCCGATCTGTACTTTTGAATTTGGTATAATTGAATAGCTTCATGTTCACGACGAATAGATAACGATTGTTTTCTGTTCGTTTTTTCTATGGGAAGAAGCCCCATTATCATAGGTTATAACACTTTAAGAAGACAACCTGATTTTAGAAAAAAGGCTGGTCTCTTGTGAGACCAACCTTAGAATTAGTATCGAGTTTGAGCTCTGCTTTTTTTCATCCCGATCAGCCATCCCACAATACTCAGTACTAAAATACCAGCGAGCACTACGATTTGTTGTGATGGACTGAAGTTAAAATACGAGGTGAGTGTGTTCTGAACTGCACGTCCCCCAATGATGATCAGGTAGGTCACAAGCCAGCCGCAAGCGGCGCCCAAGAGTGTCCAGTTCAGGACACGGTTCGACAAGGTCGTTTGGATCAAAAGATACCCCGCTTTGATTGCAATAATAGGCAGGTAATTGAATCTTGCGATGGAGCAAGTGTCATCAGCAGCGAGTAGAGCCATAAGCCGGCTGCACCGCCAAACCTATTCCACGTATATTTATCTTGTTATAAATGATCACAAACAAAATAAAGACAACAAGCGTAACTACCGGGAATAAGTAAATACCGGTAAGTGCTGCCGATAGACCCGGGAAGCTGCCAGGACCTCTATCAGGCAACGAGCTGTAATAGAATACGTCCATTAATTGATATACACATAAATAGAGTGCCAGAGCAGTAACAATACTTCCAAGTAATGAGTAAATAATCTTCATGCTGAATATCCTCCGCAATTTCCTTTTATACATTTTAGTTTGACGCGCTTATTTTAAATAGGTTTCTTTCACCAATCCATTTAATTCAAGCAATAGATATATTATATGTATCCCGTTCTGACCTGCATAAACATATTTTTCCTGATGAACAGAGACAAGGGGGAACTGATAAGGAGAGAGCACTTCCTGTATGTCTTTAGACTCTCCCTTATGAGGGAGGTGCTCATAAATGCTAGGGAATAAAGGTTCTTATTTTCCTTCGTAAAGTGTAAATATACCCAGCAGCACCCCAAACCTTGGAACCAACGGCTTCAGCAAACAGTCTAAATGAGTGAACTAGTTAAATTTGGATGACGATGTTCCAGAATTTTGATATTGTAGAGGAAGCTTTTACTTTAAAATCCTATTATTTTCTATATAAGGATTAGCCTAACTCGCTCTCATCAGACCTTGATTTGGGGTTTATGCAGCTTTCTCTATATACATAAATTCCGTATCAGCCAGTTAAATGAGCATTAATCACGCATGTATGCAACAAATGGAGCATAACTTGCGTCTGTAAAGATACAAGGAGAGGGGGATCCTTTGTGGTAGAGCAGGGACTCATCAGAGCCGCTCAATCAGGCGATCGCGACGCTCTAATTACCCTATTGCGAGAAATCGAACAGCACGTCTACAAAACGGCATACTACATTTTAAATAATGAGCAGGATGCACTAGACGCTGCCCAAGAAGCGCTCATTCGCATTTATACCAAGATTGATTCGTACGAAGAAAAAGCACAGTTCAAAACCTGGGTGCAGCGTATAGTTACGAATATTTGTATAGATAAATTTAGAAGAACCAAACCGACCGTTTCCATTGATGAGCATGAAATGATATTCGAAGACAGGCAGGATGTCGAGCATGAAGTAATGCTGACGTATGTAACGAAGGATGTCCAGTCCGCAATTAATCAGTTATCCGAGCATCACAGGGCCGTGATCGTATTAAGGTATTTGCAGGACCTCTCTTATAACGAGATTGCAGATTGTCTTGACTTGCCGTTAAATACGGTGAAATCTTATTTGTTTAGAGCGAGACAGCAGCTGCAGAATCTATTACAGGAGTACCAGAAAGGTGGTGTAACTTAGATGAAATGCCAAGAGGTGGTGGAAAGTATGCACCGATATATCGATAATGATCTGAACGATCAGGAAAAAGAGCAGCTTTTTGCGCATATGAAGACTTGTCCGAGCTGTTCGGAGAAATTTCAAATATTAAAAGCGTTGTCGCGGGATTTAGAAGCAATACCTGACGTAGCCCCGCCATTCAGCTTGGTAGATCGAATTATGCCGCAGCTTGATGCAATAGATCGTGCAAAGAAGGAACAGGGAAGTGCTCTTCAAGAAATGAAGAAGGAGCCTGAGCTGACCGTATTACCCGGTCGTCCTTCAATCAAGGCTTCAAAAGGATGGATGAAATCCTATGTAGGCCGTATGATCATGGGTACTGCAGCAGCAGCGGTTATTCTCGGTGTTGCTGTATATAACTATGAACCGCAGCAATTGAATCAGGCCGAAGTGGACTCCCACCTGATGAGTGAAACGGAACAGCAATCCGATTCTACTAGCGGCAGCGGGGGCGTCGCTCCTAAATCGGAAGAGGCAGATGCAAGCCTGAAGCTGAAGGAATCCGGTACGGAGACGGAGGCAGCAGGAACGGAGACGGGAGAGGTTCAATCTGATCAGGCGGATACAGCTCGGGCAGAAGAAGTGCCGTCACCATCCAATTCAGGAGACAACCATGCTCAAGACACAGAAACCGCTGCTCCTAATACTGACAGGGAAGCTGCTCCAAGCAAAGCGGAAGATCCATCTTCTCCTACCCCTGGCTCAGATAAAGGGTCTGGCAATGGTAGTGGGGGAAGTCAATCCGAATCGCCGTCAAAGTCGACTACGGATCACAAACCGGCCCCAAGCTCAAGCAGCGCTCCATCGGCAGAGCCTAGCACAAGCGGCCAAACGGGCAATACACAGGGTGGAGACAATGATGCTAAAGGGCAAAGCGATACAAGTGGGCAAAACTCAGCTGGAGAGCAGAACTCCACGGATACTGGAACTTTCAGTATCCAGTCGAATTCCTCATCAGAAATGAGCAGTGCATCTGGAGTAAGCGAACCTCCAAGCAGTAGAGATGAATCCGAGATTCAGAGCCAGGGCTTTAGAAGCTTGGACCTTCCAGGCCTGGTTATGACGATATCTCCTAATTGGCTCTCGCCTGACGGTAAGTATCTCGTTGAAGTCACAGATACGAAGTTAAACGTATATCAGCTGAATGGAGATAATAACGAAGAGAAGAAGCTGTTGCAAGCCATTGAGTTAAAGGGAACCTGGGTTAAAGGAAACTGGTCTGAAGATAGTATGACGTACAGTTATGAACTAGAGTTTGAAGGAAAAACGACACAGCACAGCTATGCTGTACCGGTGAAGTCGGACAGCAGCACGACAGCTCCGTCATCAACGCAAAATAGCAGCACACCAAGCTCCAGTAAAAATACGGAGAACGCTGAACCCAAGAAATAAGACTTGGCCCACACCATTTAAGCAGCACCTGAATATGTATATGATGATTCATCGTTTATGATGAGTCGATTAAGTTAGGGAAGGCGTCGTATGACCGCCGGCCGAATGGTTTCTAGAGCCAGTCTTCGGATATCCGGTGTTTATATAGATGCTTGAACAATAGGGACCTGCCGCCTGTTTAGGACAGACGGAAAGGTCCCTTTGTTGTCTTGCTTTTTTTCTGTTAGGATAATAGGGATGGAGGTGTGTTCGTGAGTGAGTGATGTAAAGGCAGCAGCAAAAGCAATTCGAGGCGGCAGTCCGGCCAGTGTCTATCTGCTGTATGGAACAGAGAAATACCAAATGAAGCAGTTTGCAGATTTAATGAAGGAGCAGCTCATAGAAGAAGCTCATCGTGACTTTGCAATAGCAACGTATGATACAGCCGATACACCTATTGAACAAGTGATTGAGGAAGCGGAGACGGTTCCTTTTTTGGTGCCCCGGAAGTTGATCTTTATTCGGGATCAACAGCTGTTTACAGCAGGCAAAGATAACTCCAAGATTGAGCATCGTATGGAGTCACTGACGTCTTATTTGGACAATCCCGCTGAATACAGCGTACTTATATTTATGGTCCAGGGCGAGAAGCTGGATGAACGCAAGAAGATCGTAAAAACGATGAAAAGTAAAGCGACGGTATTGTCCTTTGGAGCACTCCAAGGGGATGAACTGATTGGCTGGATTGTTAAAAAAGCGGAGTCACAGAAAGTAGTTATAGAGAAGGCAGCAGCCGATGCGCTTGTATCGAGAGCAGGCACGAGCCTGCAGACCTTATCTGCTGAAGTAGACAAGCTGTGTCTCTATGCGGGTTCGGGAGGAACAGTTGCGGTCTCTGACGTGGAAGCAATGGTAGCGAGAAATACCGAACAGAACATCTTTGCTATGGTGGAGGAAATCGCACGATTAAGGCTGAGCAGCGCACTTGAAATCTTCTACGAATTATTGAAGCAGAAGGAAGAGCCGATCAAGATTATGGCGCTGATCGCCAGACAATTCCGCATTATACTGCAGGTGAAAGAGCTGGCTTCCCAGAGCTATTCTCAGCAGCAAATTGCAAGTACGCTGGGGCTCCATCCCTATGCGGTCAAGATCGCTGGAGAGCAATCGAAGAAGTTCCAGGCGGACCGGCTGCGTCTCATTCTGAAGCATCTGGCAGAACTCGATTATCAAATGAAGACAGGAGCTATTGATAAAGTGCTTGGACTTGAATTGTTTCTACTGAAGCTAGGTGCCTGATCTGATAGATTTATCTCCATAATTTGGATATAATAGGCTCGATAGGTGCCAATGTCTTTTGCCTATACGCTTGTTATGGAATGAGGACGAACAATGTCAATGGTAATATCACCGTATATTTATTTGGATGGACAGTGTGCTGAAGCAATTTCTTTTTATGAGAAGGTTCTACAGGCGAAGAATCTGGGTGTTCAGACGTATGGTGAGCTTCCGAATTCATCTGAACCCATGCCGGAGCATTTGAAGAATCGAGTGCTGCATGGGGCGCTGGAGATCGATGGTAATAAAATCTTGTTCTCTGACTCCATGTATGGACAGCCCTATACCTTAGGTGATCAGGTCACCATTGCCATAACGACTTCGGAGCTGGACCGGCTGAAGGGAATGTATGAGGGACTGGCTGACGGAGGGAAAGTGCTGATGGAACTGCAGTCTACCTTCTTTAGTCCCCTGTACGGCATGGTTCGAGACAAGTACGGAATTACGTGGCAGCTCAGCGGCGAGGCCTAACTTGAATTGACATTGATATATGGAAAAGAAACTAAAAAATCCTGATCAGCTGGGCTGGTCAGGATTTTTGCTTAGTCATTATAAGAAACGCAGTCTTATGCGTTAGCAGTAAGAGCGTTCAATTTTTTAGCCAAGCGGGATTTTTTACGGGCTGCAGCATTTTTATGAACAAGACCTTTAGATACAGCTTTGTCCAATTTTTTGGAAGCAGCTTGAATCGCAGCTTTAGCTGTTTCAACTTCGTTCGTAGTCAGCGCTTGGTCAGCAGCTTTAACAGCTGTACGCAGTGCAGACTTCTGGGAAGCGTTCAGCGCACGACGTTTATCGTTAGTTTTAACGCGTTTCACAGCGGATTTGATGTTTGGCATTACATTCACCTCCTGTTAAGGCAATACTTATGAAATACAAAACGTTTCACAACTTAAAATATTCTAGCATGAGCACCCTCAAAAAGCAACAATAACATATGTGATGTTCTTGTGAAAATAGAGGATCGGCTGGCAATTTTGCATAAAAAAGGTCTTGTTCGGCGCACACTACGATAAACTTGTTACTTACTGAGGGAGGAACTACACAGCATGACACTAGATCTGCAAAAGTATGGCGTACGCACCGATCTTGCCATCGAAGCCCGTGAGCTTGCCGGAGTCCAAGAGATGTCTGGCATCCAGGAGGACGTGGAGCAGTTAGGTGACGTCAAAGTGACTCGGCTTGACGTATTGAATGAACAAGGAGCACAGCGCTTGGGACGGATTATGGGACATTATGTAACTCTTGAAGTGCCCAAGCTTCGGAATGGCGACACGACTCTCCAAGAGCAGGTCACTGCTGTATTTACCAAAGAAATGGAAGATTTCATTGCGAAGATTGGGATTAACAAGCAGTCGAAGGTATTTATCGTCGGATTAGGTAACTGGAATGTGACCCCCGATTCTCTGGGACCGCTTGTTGTAGAGAATACGCTCGTTACACGGCAATACTTCGAGCTAATGCCAGATCAGGTATCCCCTGGATACCGCGAAGTGAGCGCGATAGCACCAGGTGTTCTAGGCCTTACAGGTATTGAATCCAGTGAGACGATCCAGGGAATTGTAGAGCTGACCAAGCCGGACCTGATCATCGCCATCGATTCGCTCGCCTCCCGTTCGCTTGAAAGAGTAAACACAACGATACAGGTGGCAGACATCGGCATTCATCCGGGCTCGGGCATTGGGAACAAGCGCAAAGGAATCACGAAGGAAATTATGGGCGTGCCTTGTATTGCCATCGGTGTACCGACGGTATGCTACGCCTCAACGATTGTTAATACAACCTTTGAGCTCATGCAGGCCCACTTTAACAAGCAAACGGATGCAGGCAGTCAGATTCTCGGGGTGCTGAATGAGATCAGTGAGCAGGAAAGACTCGGTCTCGTAAAAGAAGTGCTTGATCCGCTTGGACATGATTTAATTGTGACCCCAAAGGAAATTGACGAATTTATCGAAGATATCGCAAATATTATCGCAAGCGGCCTGAATGCCGCCTTGCATGACGCCGTGAAGCTTGAGAATGTAGCATCCTATACACACTAACACAGCGCCATACACACTTAGACACTTAGCAAAGTGCTGACTGCAAGCTAGAGGCTCCACCTGAACAAGAAGGCCGAATCTATCGGTCTTCTTTTTTTTTGCTATTTTCCTGGTTCTACTTTTTCGTGAGAGTTCATAGTTTTGAAATATGAGAGATTACAAGACTCAAGCTGAATCGCTCGCGGAGGTGGAATAATCCCATTATGAATAAGATCCAAACCTGGAACGTTTCGAGAATGAGAGCACGAGTTCTTCGTATTTTGGCGACAGGGCGTGCACTATTGCTGCTTATATTGGTGTCTGCCCTATTTTTTGTTCTGCTTGGTTTGTCAGGGATGGCAGAGAGAAGGCTGAATACTTCACCTGTCTCCTCTATGCAGGGGTTTGCCGGGTCGATATCAAGCGGAATATTTATGGATGTGCTGGGTATGGAGGTTCCGCATTTGGCCCAAGGCAAGCAGCAGTCAACCTTAACCTCTGAACAGGTGACATCCTTTGTATTTGAACTGCTGACAGGCGTAGATCCATTGAATCCCAAGAGCCTGATTGCAAGTCAGGTTCCCGGTATGGCAAGCAACAAGCCGGTACTGCTGAGAAGCGGCTCAGGCAATGAGATGGCGGAAGCTCCGCAGGATTATCAGCCAGACCCCGGATTTGTCGCTTCTTCCGTTGAAGGTAAGGACGAAGAGACTGATCCTGAACCAACAGAGAACAATACAGAAGAACCACCATCAGCAGAAGAAGATCCTCCGACTGAGGTGCCTGGCGAGGTCATTGATGAGCAAGATCCGGAGGAAGCTCTCAAAAAAACAGTACTCATCTATCATTCTCATCCACATGAAGCTTATAATCCCCTGCTCGGCACGGACAGCACGAATCCTTCGTCCGGCAAAGCCAGTGCCAACGTGTTCAGGGTAGGTTCCTTTGTCAGTAAGCAGCTAGAGAAGCAGGGTGTAGGTACGGTTCACGCACAGGAGGACTACGTAACCACTCAGGAGGACTATAACTGGAACTATTCCTATAAATACTCAAGAGAAACAGTGAAGGCAGCAATGGCGGAGAATGATGAGCTGACGTATCTGATTGACATTCATCGCGACTCTCAGCGTAAGAGCAAGACGACGGCGAAAATTAATGGAGTCACTTATGCCAAAGTGTATTTCATCATTGGTCACGACAATCCTAACTGGGAGAAAAATGAGGCTTACGCTGCACAGCTGCATAAGAAAATGGAGAAGAAGTATCCCGGAGTATCAAGAGGCGTATGGGGCAAGGATGGCGGGGGAGGAAATAACGGCGAGTATAACCAGTCTTTATCGGATAACAGCATCCTGGTTGAAATCGGCGGAATCGATAACACGGAAGAGGAGCTGAAGCGCACCTCAGAAGCTCTGGCGGATATCATCGCTGAAGTGTACATGGAAGATCAGAATGTGGAGAAGGCGAGCACCGACGATTCTTCATCAGCAAATAAAGGATAAATGAGCTATGAATGGATTGAGACAAATAGGCTCCAATGGAGCAAATTTGATATTGGGGGAAGAATAATGGCCGCATTTGGGAAAAGGCTGATTATATTCGCAATTCTGCTCATTCTGGGAATGCTGATGGGAATGCAGATCGCGGGCACTGGATTTTCACTTGAGGGGCAGCAAGGTCAGGGTGTCAGTGCACAGCAGCAATTACAGCAGGAATATCAGCAGGAACAGGCTATGGAGGCTAATGAATTGGAGCAGACGGTATCTGCTTCCTTGCCTGAAGCACAGCCTCAGATTGTCACCCCGCGTGATGTACTTACCACAGAGCCTGCTAAAGCTTCTGCTGTCGATGTTCTTGCCGAAAAAACAGCCGGTCTGCTCCAGCAGGTATCGCAGAGCGGCATCCGCTGGGTCGTTTCCCTTTTTAACGGTGTAACGGAATAGATGATCCAAATATTGAAGGCTGTACCTCTAACTGCTATAATGAGATGATTGACATTAGGCTGTTTGTGGGGGTAAGGCATGACAGACATTCAGGCAAGACAAAAGAAAATTAGAAATTTCAGTATCATTGCACATATAGACCACGGTAAGTCTACATTGGCAGACCGTATTCTGGAGTACACGGGTGCACTAACATCGCGCGAGATGCAGGAGCAGGTGCTTGACCAAATGGAGCTGGAGCGTGAACGCGGAATTACAATCAAGCTCCAGGCCGTACGTTTGACGTACAAGGCTGATAACGGTGAAGAGTATATTCTGAACCTGATTGATACGCCGGGGCACGTCGATTTTACGTATGAGGTATCCCGCAGTCTGGCAGCCTGTGAAGGCGCGCTTCTGGTGGTGGATGCGGCTCAGGGCATCGAAGCTCAGACGCTTGCGAACGTGTACCTTGCGCTCGATAACGATCTTGAGATTCTGCCGGTTATTAACAAAATCGATCTTCCAAGCGCAGATCCTGAACGTGTAAAGCAGGAGATTGAAGATGTTATCGGTCTGGATGCCAGTGAAGCTGTACTTGCTTCCGCCAAAGCAGGCATCGGAATTAAAGAAATTTTGGAGCAGGTTGTGACCGGTGTGCCTGCACCTACAGGCGATCCGAACAATCCACTGAAGGCACTTATTTTTGACTCGCACTATGACCCTTATAAGGGAGTTATTGTATACATTCGTGTCGTCGACGGGAAGATCAAGGCCGGCTCGAAGATCAAGATGATGGCGACTAACAAATCGTTCGAAGTTATTGAGGTCGGTGCGTTCATGCCGCGGATGACGATTGTGGACGAGCTGAACGTCGGCGATGTAGGCTTTGTCGTTGCCGGGATCAAGCATGTAGGCGACACCCGGGTCGGGGATACGATCACTGATGCGAAGAATCCGACTTCGGAACCGCTGCCGGGTTATCGTAAGATTAACCCAATGGTATACTGCGGACTCTATCCAATCGATACATCCGATTATAACGACCTGCGTGAGGCGCTTGAGAAGCTGCAGCTGAACGATGCTTCACTCAGCTTTGAGCCGGAGACATCCAGTGCGCTCGGCTTCGGCTTCCGCTGTGGATTCCTCGGCCTCCTGCACATGGATGTTATTCAAGAACGGATTGAACGTGAGTTTAATATTCCGCTCATCACTACAGCCCCAAGCGTTATTTACCGGGTTAATCTGACGAACGGAGAAGTTCTGGAGATCGACAACCCGTCGAACTACCCTGAGGTTGGACGTATTGATAACGTAGAGGAGCCCTACGTCAAAGCTGACATCATCGTACCGAATGATTATGTTGGAACGGTAATGGAGCTGTGTCAGAGCAAGCGCGGAGAATATTTGAATATGGAATATATCGACTCCAACCGGGTAACGATCACCTATGATATTCCTCTTGCTGAGATTGTGTATGACTTCTTCGATCAGCTGAAGTCCAGCACGAAGGGCTATGCCTCTTATGACTACGAGATTTCCGGTTATCGCCAGTCGAATCTGGTGAAGATGGACATTCTGCTGAATGGGGAGCAGGTCGATGCACTCTCCTTCATCGTACACCGCGAGCGTGCGTATCAGCGCGGACGGATCATTTGTGAGAAGCTGCGTGAGCTGATTCCAAGACAGATGTTCGAGGTGCCGATTCAAGCGTCTGTCGGAACAAAGGTGGTTGCCCGCGAAACAATTAAGGCGATGCGTAAGAACGTACTCTCCAAATGTTACGGCGGTGACATCTCACGTAAGCGGAAGCTGCTAGAGAAGCAAAAAGAAGGTAAGAAACGGATGAAGCAAGTAGGTAACGTAGAGGTGCCGCAGGAAGCATTTATGGCGGTACTGAAGATTGACGATAATTAATGTACAGAATAAGGGAAGCCGTATCGGCTTTCCTTTTTTCTTCATTAACGATACAATGGCTTCTTGTAAGCGATGAATGATCATGCATATTATTGCAGGTTGAATCAATTTTACGAAATTGATTCTATCAACTTATATTAGAGGGGGTATACCCGCATGGCAGCAGAGATGCCGAAATTGATAAATAGCGCACCCGAAGCGGTGTATATTCATATTCCTTTTTGCACCAATAAATGTTTCTACTGTGATTTTAATTCCTATGTGCTGAAGGATCAGCCAGTCATGAAATATTTAGAAGCGCTGGAGCGGGAGATGGAGTATACCGTCAAGAAGACACCTCCAGGCGAGATTAAGACCATATTTGTTGGCGGAGGGACACCAACCGTATTGAAGCCAGACGAGATGGAGTACTTTTTGAAATCGGTTCGAACTTATTTCCCGGACTGGGCAGACGATATTGAATTCTCCATGGAGGCGAATCCAGGAACAACGGATCTGGAGAAGCTGTCCGTAATGAAAGAGGGTGGCGTCAATCGGGTCAGCTTCGGGGTACAGGCTTTTCAAAATGAGCTGCTGACTGGCATTGGCCGTATTCATAATACAGATGATGTATATCGCAGTCTGGAAAATGCGCGCAAAGCGGGCTTGACGAATCTATCTATTGATTTGATGTTTGGATTGCCGAACCAAACGGTCGATATGCTCTCAGAGAGCGTGAGTAGAGCACTAGAGCTTGATCTTCCTCACTACTCGATCTATGGGCTTAAGGTAGAGGAGAACACACTCTTCCATACGCTGTTCCAGAAGAATCAGCTGCCTCTCCCGGATGAGGACCATGAGCTGGAGATGTATAAGCATCTGATGCAGAGAATGAAGGATGCTGGATATATCCAATATGAGATCAGCAATTTTGCGAAGCCTGGAATGCAAAGCCGTCACAATATGACGTATTGGAGAAATGAAGATTATTACGGACTTGGTGCAGGAGCCCATGGATATGTAGGTCGTGAACGCCACATGAATGTCAAAGGTGTGAACCCTTATATAGAAAAAGCAGAACAAGGTCTTCCAAGACTCGAAACCGCTCAGATCACAAGAGAAGAGGCGATGGAAGACTTCATGATGGTGGGCCTGCGTATGCTGGATGGGGTATCGAGCAGCCGCTTTGAAGCACAATTCGGTGAGAAAGTCGAAGACATATTTGCTGGACCACTGCATAAAATGGTGCATGCAGGTCTCCTTGATGCCACAGGTGACGGATATCGTTTGAGCAGTCAGGGAGTCCTGTACGGGAACGAAGTTTTTGCTGAATTTATTGGGGCATTAACCGTCAAATAACCGCTTGAACTTTTATACGCTCTGATGTATATTTATACACATGTTACTTTTTGTCAGGGCGTAAGGAGGAGAGGCGGTCATGGCTGCGGTTTGCAGAAAGGCATCTCATGAGGATGTCGAGACATTGTACGAGATGATCAAGGGTTATGCAGAGAGAGGGATAATGCTCCCTCGTTCAAGAGACATCCTGTATAGGCAGATTGATCTCTTCGTCGTCGCAGAAGTCGACGGAAATGTAGTGGGATGCGGTTCTTTGTGCAAGCTGGGTAAGGATCTGGTCGAGATCCGGTCTCTAGGCATATCCGACGGTCATAAAGGGCAGGGGATTGGGTCGCTGCTTCTGGACAAGCTGGTGGAAGAGGCAAGAGAACAGGAAATCCCGAAGGTAATGGCGTTAACCTACGAGGTATCCTTCTTTGTGAAGAATGGATTCTCCGTTGTAAATAAAGAGATTTTTCCGGAAAAAGTATGGACCGATTGCGTGAACTGCAGCAAGCAGCATGCATGTGATGAAATTGCAGTTCTTAAGATACTGAACTGACTTGACAATGCTCAGGTCAGTTTGGTATTTTTGTATTACTGGTTAGCACTCGTCAGTTGTGAGTGCTAATGACGATAACATCTTTTAGGGAGGGAGACACGTATGTTAACCGAGCGTCAAAGACTGATACTGAATGCCATTGTTGATGATTATATCCGTTCGGCAGAACCCGTTGGATCCCGCAGCATTTCGAAGAGAGGTGATGTCGGTTATAGTCCGGCAACCATTCGTAACGAGATGGCCGACCTGGAGGACATGGGATATTTGGAACAGCCGCATACCTCGGCAGGCCGAATCCCTTCACATAAAGGGTACAGGTATTACGTAGACCATCTGGTTCCATTCAAGTTTGCCGAGCCATCGGAGCTCAAGGAGCTCAAATTGCTGCTCGCTGAGAAATTAAACGCGATGGAGCAGGTTATACAGCATACCTCCACCATTTTGTCGCATATGACGAACTATACTTCCATCCTGCTTGGACCGGAAGTTTTTCATACGTCGCTCCGTCATTTTCAACTGCTCCCGCTAGGAGAGAATATGGCCGTAGCGATTATTGTAACGAGCACAGGTCAGGTAGAGAATAAGACGGTAAGCTTGCCGTCGAATGTCTCGTTGTCTGAGATGGAGAGAGTCGTCAATCTGCTGAATACGAGGCTCGTAGGAGTACCTCTATATAAGCTGAAGGCTAGGCTATATTCAGAGATCGCCAAGGAAATGGAGCGTAACGTCTCTGAGTACGAAGCGTTTATGAAAATATTGGATACAGCCTTTGATGGGGAGCCTGATCATCGATTGTATCTCAGCGGTACGACGAACATGCTGTCCCAACCTGAATTCAAGGATGTCGATAAGGTCAAGGATATTTTTGATTTACTTGAAGAGACATCGACCATAATGAAAATTATGACCCCTTCTATTGGAGGTACCGGGGTACAGGTGAAGATCGGAACTGAGAATGATCATGAGGCTTTTGCCAATTGCAGTCTCATCACCGCCTCCTATTCAGTTGAAGGGGAAGCGCTGGGGACGATTGGAATCTTGGGACCAACAAGAATGGAATATGCCAAAGTGATCAGTATCTTGAACATGCTGTCCAAGAATTTGACCACGATGCTGACACATCGTTATAAATAAATAGATTCATCCAAATGCCAATCTAATTCACTGCCCATCAAGGACAAGGATCATGTTAAAGTTTAAGATGGGCGATTTAAGCTTAATAATGAATTCTAGATGCAACAAAGGGCAGGACCTTATGAATGTTGAATGTTACTTAAGGGAACGTTCTGATCAGGAAGTTAAGTATAAGCTCTGTTTAAGGAGGTGAACATCTTGAAAGATGAACAAACAATAGAGAATACAGAAGAGAACACTCCGCAGGAGGACATGGTGAATGAGGCTGCACAAGCCGAGTCCACTGAAGCACAGGAAGCAGCCGTGAACGATACGGAAACTGCTGGTGCTGAGACTCTTGCTTCTACTGAAGAATTAGACAGACTGAAGGCACTTGCTGAAGAGAATGAGAAGCGCTACTTGCGTGCCCAGGCTGATTTTGATAACTTCCGCCGCCGTACTCAGAAGGAGAAGGAAGATCTGGCGAAATATGCATCGATGAAGCTGATTACAGAGCTAGTGCCTGTAATTGATAACTTCGAGCGTGCCATTGCGACAGCTCCGGCGAACACCGAGTCCGATTCCTTTGCCAAAGGCGTAGGGATGATCTTCCGTCAGCTGGAAAGCGTGCTTCAGGCTGAAGGTCTTACAGCGATGCAAACGGTTGGTGAGGCGTTTAACCCTGAATTCCATCAAGCGATCATGCAGGTCGAGAGCGAAGAGCATGAAGAAGGCATTGTTGTGGAAGAAGTGCAGAAAGGGTACATGCTGAAAGACAAGGTACTCCGTCCTGCGATGGTTAAGGTGAGTATGTAACGTAAGGATTTGCATAATAAAGCGAAGAGCTTTTTCTTCATACCGAATTGTGCAGAATTCCGAACATAAGGAACACTACGTTTTTTTACATGATATTAGATGAATTTAGAACAGGCCTCGTGCCTTGCATAGATTAAGAAGGAGGATATTTTCCATGAGTAAAGTTATCGGTATTGACCTTGGTACTACAAACTCTTGCGTTGCCGTAATGGAAGGCGGCGAAGCAGTGGTTATTCCGAATCCGGAAGGTGCGCGTACAACCCCTTCGGTGGTCGGTTTCAAAAAAGACGGTGAGCGGATCGTAGGTGAAACAGCAAAACGCCAAGCGATCACTAACCCTGACCGTACCATTATTTCTATTAAACGTCATATGGGTACGAATCACAAAGAAAACATTGACGGTAAAGATTATTCTGCACAAGAAATCTCAGCAATGATTCTGCAAAAGCTGAAATCCGATGCAGAAGCTTATCTGGGTCAAACTGTAACTCAAGCCGTTATTACAGTTCCGGCTTACTTCAATGACAGTCAGCGTCAAGCAACGAAGGATGCGGGTAAAATCGCAGGTCTAGAAGTGCTTCGTATCGTCAACGAGCCAACTGCAGCAGCTCTTGCTTACGGTCTTGAGAAATCCGAAGATCAAACAATCCTTGTATATGACCTTGGCGGTGGTACTTTTGACGTATCCATCCTTGAGCTTGGCGACGGCTTCTTCGAAGTAAAAGCGACAAGCGGGGACAACAGCCTTGGTGGCGACGACTTTGACCAAGTTATTATCGATTACCTTGTAAGTGAATTCAAGAAAGAGCAAGGCATTGACCTCAGCAAAGACAAAGCCGCTGTTCAGCGTCTGAAGGACGCAGCGGAAAAAGCGAAAAAAGAATTGTCCGGCGTACTGACTACGACAATTTCTCTTCCGTTTATCACGGTTGCTGACGGCGTACCTCAGCACTTGGAAGTGAACCTGACTCGTGCTAAATTCGAAGAGATCTCTGCTCAGCTGGTAGAGCGTACACTGGGTCCTACTCGTCAAGCGCTTAGCGATGCAGGTATGACAGCTAACGATATCGACAAGATCGTTCTTGTTGGTGGTTCTACTCGTATTCCTGCCGTTCAGGAAGCAATCAAGAAATTGACTGGCAAAGAACCTCACAAAGGCGTTAACCCAGATGAAGTAGTAGCACTTGGTGCTGCAGTACAAGCGGGTGTCTTGACAGGTGATGTGAAAGACGTCGTTCTTCTTGACGTAACGCCATTGTCCCTGGGTATTGAAACTGCAGGCGGCGTATTCACGAAGATGATCGATCGCAATACAACGATCCCTACAAGCAAGTCTCAAGTATTCTCTACTTATGCGGATAACCAACCTAGCGTTGAGATCCACGTACTGCAAGGGGAACGTGAGATGGCTGCGGGCAACAAAACGCTTGGACGCTTCATGCTTGGTGATATTCCTCCAGCTCCACGCGGCGTACCGCAAATCGAAGTTACATTTGACATCGATGCTAACGGTATCGTTAACGTATCTGCTACGGACAAAGGGACAAACAAATCCCAAAAGATCACGATTACTTCTTCAAGCGGCTTAAGCGAAGAGGAAATCGAGAAAATGATGAAGGATGCAGAGCTTCATGCGGAGGAAGACAAGAAACGCAAAGAGCTTGTAGAAGTGAGAAATGCAGCTGACCAGCTGATCTACACTGTAGATAAGACGGTTAAAGATCTGGGTGACAAGGTAGATGCAGGTGAAGTAGAGAAAGCGAATGCTGCAAAAGAAAAATTGCAAAAAACGCTGGAATCTGACAATGTGGAGGACATCAAGTCTGCTACGGAAGAGCTTACCGAAATCGTTCAACAGCTGTCTGTCAAACTGTATGAGCAGGCTGCACAAGATGCACAGGCACAAGGCGGAGACGCTGCGAACGCAGGTGCGGGTGCAGGCGGACGCGACAATGTCGTAGATGCAGATTACGAAGTAGTTGACGAGGACAAAAAAGATAAATAAGCCCTTAAATCCTTAATAAAGGATGACAGGATGCTATAAGCCTTACAAGTGACAAGCATGGGAAGGTCAGAGCCGGAGTTCTTCGCGCTTTGATCCTTCCTTTTGTCACGTATATGCGTTATTGTTATAAAGTTATGGGGGTGGAAGAGTGGCAGATAAGCGCGATTATTATGAGGTGCTTGGTGTTGGCAAAGGTGCCGGTGATGATGAGATCAAGAAGGCTTACCGTAAGCTTGCGCGGCAATATCATCCGGACGTCAACAAAGAAGCAGATGCGGAAGCCAAGTTCAAAGAGGTTAAAGAAGCATATGACGTTCTGAGTGATGGGCAGAAGCGTGCCCGCTATGATCAATATGGTCATGTGGATCCGAACCAAGGAATGGGCGGCGGCTTTGGCGGTCAGGATTTTGGCGGCTTCGGCGACATTTTCGATATGTTCTTCGGTGGTGGCGGAGGTCGGCGTGATCCCAATGCTCCGCAGCGGGGGAATGACCTTCAATATACGATGACCATTGAATTCAAGGAAGCGGTATTCGGTAAAGAGACGGATATCACCATTCCGCGCACAGAGAGCTGTGATACTTGTCATGGCTCAGGAGCGAAACCAGGAACTCATCCAGAAACCTGTACTGTCTGCCGTGGCAGCGGTCAGGAAGAAGTGGTGCAGAATACCCCGTTTGGCCGTATGGTTAACCGGCGTGCCTGCTCCAACTGCGGCGGTTCAGGCAAGACGATCAAGGATAAGTGCAGAACTTGTCAAGGCAGCGGCAAAGTCCGTAAACAGCGCAAGATCAATGTACGAATTCCTGCAGGGGTGGACGATGGTGCGCAGCTGCGTATGAGCGGTGAAGGCGAAGGCGGGCTCCGCGGAGGACCTGCAGGGGATTTGTTCATTGTTATCCGTGTGAAATCGCATGATTTCTTTGACCGGGAAGGCAATGATATTTATTGTGAAGTACCGCTTACTTTTGCTCAAGCAGCACTCGGCGATGAGATTGAGATCCCGACGCTTCGGGAGAAAGTGAAGCTCAAAATCCCGGCAGGTACCCAGACGGGAACCTATTTCCGTCTGAAGGGCAAAGGTGTTCCGCATTTGCGTGGCTCTGGACAGGGAGATCAGCATGTTAAAGTGGTCGTCGTTACACCGACCAAATTAAACGATGAGCAGAAGGAACTGCTTCGGGAATTTGCTGCGCTTGGCGGAGAACAGATGGATGAGCACGAGCAATCGTTCTTTGATCGGGTTAAGCGTGCTTTTAGAGGTGACTGATATAAGCAAAGAAGGATTGTCCATGGTTTGTGGGCAGTCCTTTTTTTTGCGTTGTCTTCTGAATAGCTCTCATTCATTTGCGGCATTCTATATTATGGCTCGAACTTGAGCTTCGAGCTGCGGCGATTTCATTTAATGAGAAGTGACTAAAGGCGGTGTTTTCTTATGGATAAGAACATTCTTGCATATTTCAATACCCCGGAGCAGGCACAGCAGGTTGCAGCCAAGCTGAGCAGCTTGAAGCTGGAGAGCATTTCAATCGATCGTTTCAGCCGCTATCCAGGCGAAGGAAGCAATGAGTCCATATTAAACAGTACAATGGACAGCTTGTCCTCTGCGACACTGCACGGCTCCTTTACAAGTGCATCTTCCGGAATACTGGCTGCTGCAGACCCATCTGCCAGCGGGATGAGTGATGGAGGTGCAGGGGGTCCGACAGGCAAGGACATTCTGCTCACTGTCGTTGTGGATGAATCCGTGCATCATGAGGCGCTGCGGATTATTGAGGAATCCGGTGGTCTTATTTAATTCAGTAATCAGGGAGGAAAATGGAATGTCTTCTAATCGCAGAAAAGATAGAGTGTTAAAAAAATCAGAGAAGATCAGTGAGCTTGCTTCAGCAAAAAATGAGGATGTTGAATTCAGCAGTGCAGAGGCTGATCAAGAGGATATAGAAGCTCTTCGCCGCAGCGAGGCGGCAGACCAGCGGCAGATGAAGAAGCTGGATGATTACAGATATGAGTAAATAAGGAAGCATCGGGTCCCGAGTAGTGGGCACCGGTGCTTTTTTGTGTGCTGTTGCTCAGAGGAGACACTATATTTTTATGGGAATATGGAAATAACTGTGGAGAAAAAAAGGATGAGTATACTCTCGTTCTTTGTGCTCGCTATTGTTTGTATAGTACAATAGAGGGTATGAATACAGGGGAGGAAGCAGCAAATTATGATATGGAATGAAATAACAATACATACAACGGAAATAGCGCAGGAGATGATCTCGAACTTCTTGCATGAAGCGGGTGCAGGCGGAGTAGCTATCGAAGAATCAGGCACGCTGGACAAGATCAGAACGACAAAGTATGGGGAATGGTACGAATACCCTCTTAATGATATTCCTAAGGGTGAAGCCGTTATCCAAGGTTATTTTGCCGATACAACGGATATGGATGCCGTGATTGCTGAGATTGAGCCCCGAATCAAAGAGCTTGCGGATTATGGAATTGATGCAGGCAAGGCAGAGATTACCGTGAAGCAAGTCGATGAAGACAGCTGGGCTACAGCGTGGAAGCAGTATTTTAAGCCGCTTAGAGTATCTGAGACGCTGACGATCAAACCGTCCTGGGAAGAGTATACACCCGAAAGCGCGGCGGAGAAATTAATTGAAATTGACCCCGGCATGGCATTCGGTACAGGAACGCATCCTACCACCTCTCTATGTCTTCGTACACTGGAAAAATATGTGCAAGGCAGCGAAGAGGTCATTGATGTAGGAACAGGCTCGGGTATTCTGGCCATCGGCGCCATGAAGCTGGGGGCAAAGCACGTGCTTGCACTTGATCTCGATCCTGTGGCCGTGACTAGCGCGCGAGAGAATAGTACTCTAAATGGTCTATCTGATCACATTACAGTATACGAGAGTGACCTTCTGTCCATTTTGGACAAACAGGACGGTTCCCTTGGTGTTACAATGCCTGTTCATATCGTTGTCGCCAATATCTTGGCAGAGGTTATCCTTCTCTTCATTAATGATGTTTACGAAGCGCTTCAGCCGGGCGGCCTGTATATTGCTTCAGGGATCTGGAAGAACAAAGAGGAAGCTGTTCTGACCGCACTGCGGGAAGCAGGCTTTGAGATTATGGATATTCAGCGCGACGAAGACTGGCTAGCGATTGTTTCGAGGAAATAAGGGATGAGTATGGATCAGTTTTTCTTTTATCCGTTAGAACAGCTGCCCTTTTTTATTCTGACGATTCTTATTGCGTTTACAGTGCATGAATTTGCCCATGCTTACTTCGCCAATAAATTCGGTGATCCCACAGCGAAAATGCTGGGGAGAATGACCTTGAATCCGGCGGTGCATTTCGATTTCTTCGGCTTGCTGCTGCTTGTAATCGCCGGCTTCGGCTGGGCAAGGCCGATTCCGGTGAACCGGGATAATTTTGACCGAAGACGGATGATGAGTGTGGTTGTCTCTGCGGCAGGGCCCGTGAGCAATTTGCTGCTTGCCGTTGTTGGTACCATTATATATGCGCTCTTGATCCAGTTCGGAGTCATGGATTCTATTGAGAATCAGCGTGTAGTGTTTGCGATCTCGACCTTCTTTTCGATTTTTAACGTAACGAACTTTTTCTTATTCTTCTTTAATCTCGTACCTTTGCCTCCACTCGACGGATATCGAATTGTAGAGGAGCTTGTGCCGACGCGCATTCGCATCAAGCTGCAGTCGCTGGAGCAATGGTCGATACTCATATTTTTAATTATCGTCATTACTCCGCTGAACCGATGGACCATAACGCCTCTATATGAATTGTCGATGAGCTGGTATACAGGTATAGCCCAGATGGTGATGACCTTGTTTGGCGGGTAGTCAGCGACGATAAAAAGTTGTAAGATGTTATGTGGTTATTTTCTAGTTTTTGAGAATGATAGTTGGTTAAGCAGGGGGCCTATCGATCCATGCAGCGTTATTTTATTGAACAGGATCAATTCGACGGACAGACAGTCATCATTCATGGAGATGATGCCCGTCATATTACCAAGGTGATGCGGGGCAAGGCCGGGGACAAGCTCATTGTGAGTGACGGAGTTTCCCGTGAAGCCATGGTCCAGATCACACACATAGAGGCTTCACAGGTGCAGGCAGAGGTCGTGGAGTGGCTTCCTATGGATCACGAACCGCGAGTATCGGTCACCATTGCACAAAGTTTGCCGAAGGGCGACAAGATGGAGCTCGTTATTCAAAAATGTACGGAAATCGGTGCAGTCGGTTTTATCCCTTTTTTATCCGAACGGACCATAGTCCAATATGACGCTAAAAAAGAAGGGAAACGCCTGGAGCGCTGGCGCAAAATAGCGAAGGAAGCGGCTGAACAGAGTCACCGCAATCGCATCCCGGCTGTGTACGAATCGAGGTCGTGGAAAGAGCTGCTTGCTTCTTTTGACAGCTATGATCTCGTCTGCTATTGCTATGAGAAAGAAAACGGCTTGCAGCTGAGAGATGTAATTAAGCCATTAGCAGCCGGATTGTCTGCGGATGAGAGTGCCTCTGTACTCGTTGTTGTGGGTCCGGAAGGTGGATTTACGACAGGGGAGGTACAGGCGGCAGAAACTGCAGGGGCGAGGTCCGTCGGGCTTGGCAAACGTATTCTTCGTGCCGAAACTGCAGGCATGGTCGCTTTGACTTGTATTTTATATGAAACTGATGAAATGGGAGGAATGTAATTATGCCATCCGTGGCGTTTTACACCTTGGGATGTAAAGTAAACTTCTACGATACAGAAGCCATTTGGCAGCAATTTAAAGAACAAGGATATGAGCAGGTGGACTTTGATTCACAGACGGCTGATGTGTACCTGATCAACACCTGTACCGTTACCAATACAGGAGACAAGAAGAGCCGTCAAATTATACGGCGTGCAGTACGCAAGAATCCGGATGCGATCGTGGCAGTAACAGGCTGCTATGCACAGACTTCACCGGCAGAAATTATGGACATTCCTGGTGTCGATCTCGTTGTAGGTAATCAGGATCGGGACAAAATCATTCCTTTTGTCAATCAGATCAAGGAAACACGCGAGCCGGTAAATGCGGTGCGTAATATTATGAAGAATCGCGTATTTGAAGAGATGGACGTACCCGATTTTGCTGATCGCACGCGTGCCTTTCTTAAAATTCAGGATGGGTGCAACAATTTCTGTACCTTTTGCATCATTCCATGGGCGCGCGGACTGTCTCGCAGCCGGGATTCGAGAAGCATTATTACTCAAGCAAATCAGCTGGTAGAGGCAGGCTACAAGGAGATTGTCCTGACAGGAATTCATACCGGCGGCTATGGCGATGATCTGGATAACTATGATTTGTCGAGTCTTCTATGGGATCTGGATAAAGTGGATGGGCTGGAGAGAATCCGCATCAGCTCCATTGAAGCAAGCCAAATTGATGAGCGGATGCTGGATGTATTGAACCGCTCCTCGAAGATGTGCCGCCACTTTCATATCCCGCTTCAAGCGGGAGACGATACGGTCCTTAAGCGGATGCGCCGCAAATATACGACCGAGCAGTTCTATAATAAAATGGGACTGATTCGTCAAGCCATGCCGGATGTGGCCATTACAACGGACGTTATTGTTGGCTTCCCTGGAGAAACGCATGAGATGTACCGAAATGGCTATGACCTTATGAAAGCTATTAATTTCTCAGAAATGCATGTCTTCCCTTATTCCAAGCGGACGGGTACTCCTGCAGCTCGCATGGAGGATCAAGTCGATGATGTAGTGAAGAACGAGCGTGTAACAGAGCTCCTGGCGTTGTCAGATCAAATGAAGCTCAGCTATGCTGAGAAATTTGTTGGACAAGTTCTGGAGGTTATACCGGAAGGAAGAGGAGACCTGGCAGAAGGTCATCTTCACGGGTATAGCGATAATTATATCCAGCTTGAATTCGAAGGCGCCGATCATCTCGTTGGACAGGTGTGCCGTGTGAAGATGACGAAAGCCGGACTTCATTCAAGTGAAGGACAGCTTGTTCGGGTTATGGAAAATGGGCCGCAAAGGGCAGCTCTCTAAGCTAACAAGGACAGCATAGGATCACGAAGACGAACAAGGATTTCGTTTTCTTTTGGAGGGGCGTTGAATGAGGTTCCCCGAAGAAAGAATGCGGAATCCTTGTTGTTCAAGGAGAGGAGCTAAGTTTCAGATGGCAAGAAAAGAGATTTCCGCCGGCGGCGTCGTATTCCGGCATATGGGTGATGAGCTTCAGGTTCAGCTTATTACGGACCGCTATGCTAGAATATCTCTTCCAAAAGGCAAGATGGAGCCGGGTGAAACGGTTGAACAAACGGCGCTTCGTGAAATTGAAGAGGAAACAGGGCTTAAGGGAAGAATTGTTGCACCTGTGGATATTATAAAATATACCTATCATCATGCTGTACATGGCAAAGTAGATAAAGAAGTGCATTACTATCTGGTTGAAGCTGTGGGCGGGAAGCACAGAGCACAGATTGAGGAGATCAAAGCGGTCGCATGGTATGCTCCCCTTGAGGCATGGAGCAGACAGCAGCATCAAGGCTACGATAATAATGATCGAATACTGCAAAGAGCTCTGAGGCAGCTCGGAATTCAGGTTTAACGCTGGGAATCAGGCTCCAGCCGTTTCCAAATCTTAAGGTAGCATAATGGGAGAGCCAGTAAGGAACAGACAATATTGAAAATCGTCTGCGCATGTGCGATTTGTGCGCCTGGTTCAGTCGTGAACAAGGCCGCTGCCTGGTAGAGCAATGAAATAAGAGGGGCAAACAGCAGAGCTCCTGCAACATTCAGAGTAATGTGGGACCATGCTACGAATTGACCGGCTTTGCTGCCTCCAATGGCGGCCATCCAAGCGGTAACACAGGTGCCGACATTGGAGCCGAGTACAATCGCAATCCCGACTTCGGGAGGCAGGGTGCCGGCAGCAGCAAGGCCGATGGCCATTCCGATAACCGCAGCACTGCTGTGCACGAGCGCAGTCAGGCATGCACCAGCAGCCATCCCCCACCATACACTGTGACTGGCCTGCTGGACAAACCATGGGAATACCCCGCCTTGTTCTAGAGCGGGCCCGATCCGCTGCATCATGACAATACCGAGCATAACCATGGAGAAACCAGCTCCTGCAAGACTGATGTATCCAGCCGTATGTACGGTCTTTGAATGCCGGCTGTGCATGACTGATTTTAATTCGCCGAGCATGACACAGATGATCCAGCAGCTGATGAAGACGAGCAGCATGGGTGCTGCGTATTTGCCAATCTTCAGACTGAGCAGCTCGGTCGTTACCGTAGTCCCGACATTGCTGCCCAGAATGATACCGAGGGTACGAGCATATCCAAGCAAATTTGCATTTACGAGGCCGATGGTCAGTACGGTGACCGCTGTGCTGCTCTGCAGCAGGGCGGTTATTCCTGTGCTGAAGAGCATGCCTTTTAACGGCGTTGCGGTGGCCCGGTCGAGAGAGCTTGATAGCAGCGGACCGCTGAGCTTATAGAGTGAAGCCTCCATCAGCTTCATGCCTAGAAAGAATATGGTTAATCCATATAATAGAGGAAACACAATAGAATGCAGCATGATATTACAAGGCACCTTCTCTCTGTACGAGACTTGTCTACAGTCCATCTTATGTTTGTAGCAGGACAACCATGACTTTCTTGTGAGAGTGCAGGTTACTTGATTATAAAAGGAGTTGTAAGCATTTTGGCATCGGTTATTCTTACAAAGAGCCGTAAAAAAAGAGTAGAGCAGGGGCATCCCTGGATTTACAAAAATGAAATTGAGTCGGTAGAGGCAAATGCGGAGCCAGGACAATTGGTTGAGGTGAAGAATCATCAAGGCCGTTACTTGGCGACAGGATATTATAATCCGGCATCCCAAATTACTGTACGGGTCGTTTCCTATGAACCGGTCACGACGATGGACAAGGCCTTCTTTGTCCGTAAATTTGATCAAGCCCTGCAGCATCGTGACCGCTTTGTTACCGGCGGTGACGCTTATCGTCTCATCTATGGAGAGGCAGATTATGTTCCCGGGCTTGTGGTGGATCGATTCGGTGACGTGCTTGTCGTTCAGATCCTGACTCTAGGTATGGATCTGCGCCGTGAGGCAATCGTCGAGGCTTTGGTTGAGGTTGTCCAGCCCAAGGGTATTTATGAGCGAAGCGATGTCAGTGTAAGAGAGCTGGAGGGGCTTGAACAGGTCAAAGGTCTGCTCTATGGAGAATGTCCAAGACATGTAACCGTTACGGAGAACGGTCTTAAGATAAAGGTTGATATCGAGCAGGGACAGAAGACCGGTTATTTCTTCGATCAACGGGAGAACCGCGCAGCCATTGAACCGTTGATGACAGGCTGGGGCCGCAGAAGTGGAATTACAATTCAAGAGGTAGAACAAGATGGCGTGAAGACCCTCGCTCCAATCAACAAGAGCGGTAAAGTCGTAACCTTTCCTTATTGGGACGGTGCAAATGTGCTGGAATGCTTCTCGCATACAGGCAGCTTTACACTGAATGCCTGCAAATTCGGAGCTAAGCGGGTAACCTGTCTTGATATTTCGGAGCATGCGATTGAAAGTGCCAGAGATAACGTGAAGCTGAATGGCTTTGAGGATCGTGTTGAATTTGTAGTTGATGATGCTTTTCAATATTTAAGAAATCAGGTTAAAGGTTTGGAGGAGCGTGCTGCAAGGGCAAAAGCTGACAAAAAGGTAGATACGTCGCTTGCCATGACGGCAGGAGGTGGACGTACCTTTGATGTAGTCATCCTCGATCCTCCTGCTTTTGCCAAGACAAGAGGGGCCGTCAAAGGCGCGGTTCGCGGCTACAAGGATATCAATCTGCATGGCATGAAGCTCGTTAATGAAGGCGGTTATCTTGTAACGGCAAGCTGCTCCTACCATATGCGTCCCGATTTGTTCCTTGAGACAATTCAGGATGCAGCAACCGATGCAGGGAAAATATTAAGACTTGTAGATTGGCGCGCTGCAGGTAAAGATCATCCACAAATTTTGGGCGTAGAAGAGGGTCATTATTTGAAATTTGCCATCTTCGAGGTTCGATCAAAAACGCCATCCGACATCAATTAATTTAAGAAAAAGCATCCGTATTCTCTTTAAAGAAAGAGTGTTCGGATGCTTTTTTTACTGTACCATAGGTGATGTAACGACGATGAATTGAAGGGTTGTAGGGACTTATGCACGTTCTTCTATTGGAAGAAATTTAGCATGGTTTGACTTACTGGAATTACCAAACGCATGTTCCTGTCGAGTGAGATATGTTATACTTGTGCGTAGACTTTATAAGGTTTTTGGTCTCTTTTCGTTCGCATTTTATTTAAATTGAATGATGAATAATCGTGAAGCTTTTTAACTAGTAATAGAGTGCAAAAAAAAGGTTGATTGCAAATACATACATGTCAGTATGCTGATGATGTAGTTTCGAAATAGAAAGGGAGGAATTCAATAAATGCCGCTTCATATGATGATTGGACGAGCCGGCAGTGGAAAAAGCACGGCCATAATGAATCAAATTACGGCTCAGCTGCGTGAGAACCCTGCAGGAAATCCTATAATTCTTATCGTTCCGGAACAGGCTTCCTTCCAGGCAGAATCCGAAATGATTCGTTCTCAAGGCGTGAACGGCTCCGTCCGGGCCCAAGTGCTTGATTTTCGCAGGCTCAGCTTGAGAGTAATGCAGGAAACGGGAGGCTCGGCTCTTATTCCGATTCGGGCCGAAGGCAAGAAAATGCTGCTCTACAAAATTATGCAAAAGCGCAAGGATGAGCTTAAAATCTTCTCTGCATCGGGTACACAAATGGGATTTGCCCATCAACTAAGTTCCCTGTATGCGGAAATGAAGCGATACGGAACTCAGGAACAATCTTTGAAGGAAGAGCTTGAGCGAGTGATGGAGGTGCCTGGCGCAGGTGCGATTCTGCATCACAAGATTCATGATATTTTAACCGTATACCGGGACTTCGAGGAAGAAGTATCCCGACTATACATGGATGAAGAAGATACACTGGACAAATTGGCAGAGCGAATCCCGTCCTCGGATTATGTGAAGCAGGCTGATGTTTGGATTGACGGCTTCCGCAGCTTTACTCCGCAGGAGCTCTCCGTCATCAGACAATTACTGCTGAATGCAAACTCCGTAACCATATCGCTGACTCTGGACAAGCCTTATGATGCGATGAATATGCCGAATGAAATGAACCTGTTCTACTCTGCAGGCATGTCCTATGTCAAGTTGAAAGGAATCGCTGAAGATACAGAAGTGGAATTTGCTACTACTCATATACCTCCCTCACAATCACCTCGTTATGCGGCTCCGGCGCTTGCGCATCTGGAAGCAGGCTTCGAGGCTCGCCGCGTCCGCATGAAGGATGCAGGTCATGAAGGAATTCGTGTTTATGCGGCAGAGAACAGAAGAGCTGAGGTCGAAGGCGTCCTGCGAGAAATCAGACGATTGGCAAGAGAAGAAGGAGTTCGTTACCGGGATATGGCAGTCCTTGTCCGCAATCTCGGCGATTATGGGCATATCGTTGCACCCTTGTTCAAGGATTACGATGTTCCCTATTTCCTAGACGAGCGCAGAGATGAGCTGCATCATCCGCTTGCCGAGTTGATCAGGTCCGCTCTGGATGTCATCAATAGACGATGGAAGTATGAGGACGTATTCCGGGCGGTGAAGACGGATCTGCTGCTGCCTCTCGATGGGTCCGTTAGTCGATACGATATGGATATGCTGGAGAACTACGTCCTGGCATCCGGAATTTCCGGCTATAGATGGACAGACGGCAAGCCGTGGAAGGGAGTACCGAGTTTGTCCCTCGAAGAAGATGGGCCAGCTGGTTCTGAGCTTAATCGCAGCCGGTTCCTGTACTTAATGGAGAAATGTCGTGAGACGGTTGTATCCCCATTGTTTACCTTTGAGAAAAGATTCAAAAAAGCGAAGACGGCCAAGGAGCAATGTATCGCCCTATTCAAGCTGCTGGAGGATGCAGATATCGCTCGTAAACTGGATGCACTGAGCAGCAAGGCGCTTGAGGAAGGAAGTCCTGAGCAGGCTCGCGAGCATCGGGGGATTTGGACCGCGGTTCTGGATTTGCTGGATCAAGTCGTGGAAATGATGGGCACCGAGCATTTGGATGCCGAGCTGTTTGCAGGAGTCATAGAGACTGGACTTGCCGAGCTGAAGCTGGGACTGATTCCTCCTGCACTGGATCAAGTGCTTGTCGGAAGTCTGGATCGGTCTCGGACAGGTAAAGTCAGTCATGTATTTATCCTTGGCGCAACAGACGGTGTCATGCCGCAAATTCAGCAGGAGGAAGGAGTTCTAACGGCTTCAGAAAGATCCGTGCTTACGGAGTATGGCATGCAGCTAGGTCCAGACGTGACACGCAAAATGCTGGATGAACGCTTCTTAATCTATGCTGCGTTTACCCAGGCCAGTCACAGTCTATGGATCAGCTATCCTCTTACAGATGAAGACGGCAAGTCTCTCCACCCTTCAGAAATGATTCGTCATTTGAAGCGGATGTTTCCTGGGCTGGAGGAGCGTCCGCTGCTCTCCCGGCCGGGACAAGCACCCGAATGGAAGGAGCAAGCAGGCTTCCTGCTTCGTCCCGATCTGACAATGTCCTATCTGATGGGTGAGCTTCGGGAATGGCGAAGAGGAAAGAACATCGAGGAGTCCTGGTGGGAGGTATATAACTGGTACCTCGCACATCCAGCAATGCAGGTTCGACTTGAACGAATGCTCGAATCTGTATTCTATAAGAACCGTACCCGTACGCTTTCGAAGGAGACGAGCTTCAAGCTGTATGGAACACAGCTCAAGACCAGTGTATCCCGTATGGAACGCTTTGCCCTATGTCCATTCTCTCATTTTGTCTCGTTCGGTCTGAAGCTGAAGGAGAGACAAGTGTATCGTCTTAAGGCACCAGATATCGGACAGCTGTTTCATGCGGCACTCAGCAAAATGGCGATGAAGCTGAAGGAGCAGAACTTAAGCTGGGCTAATCTCAGCCGTGAAGAGTGCATTTCCTATGCAGAGGAGACCGTGGATGTATTAGCACCTCAGCTGCAAGGTGAAATTTTGCTGAGTACACAGCGTTATGGATATATTTTTCGCAAGCTCAAAAATATCGTAAGCCGAGCTTCCATTATACTGGGTGAGCAGTCCAGAAGGGGCAGCTTTGAGCCGCTGGCGCTTGAGCTTGATTTTGGTCCGGACAAGCCGCTGCCGCCGCTGACATTCACATTGGATAATGGCGTTGTGATGCAAATTGTAGGCCGAATTGACCGGGTAGATGTAGCCGAAGGAGAAGATGGAGAAATTTTACTTCGGGTCATTGATTATAAATCCAGCCAGACCGATCTGAAGCTGCATGAGGTGTTTTACGGTCTATCGCTGCAGATGCTCACTTATCTGGATGTATTGCTGACTTACGCGGAGGAGTGGATCGGAACAGAGGCTCATCCTGCGGGCGTGCTCTATTTCCATGTGCATAATCCTCTCCTTCAATCTGCCAATGGCATGGGCACCGAACAAGCTGAACAGGAGCTGCTCAAGCGATTTAAGATGAAGGGATTGTTGCTCGCGGATCGTGAAGTGATCGGGAAGATGGATACCTCTCTGGAGAAAGGATACTCTTCAATCCTCCCGGTAGCCGTAAAAACGGATGGTGGATTCTACAGCAGCTCGTCAGTGGCGACAGAGGAGCAGTGGGATATGCTGCTGAGCTCGGTACGCGGGACGATTCAAGATATTGGAACACGAATAACGAATGGAGATGTATCGATATCTCCTTATCGCATGCAGCAGCAAAGTGCCTGTACGTTCTGTCCGCTGAAATCGGTATGCCAGTTTGATGAGAGCATGCCAGGCAGTGAATACAATTTACTCAAGAGACCTGACAAGAAGCAGGCTTGGGATTTATTTAACAGGGAAGGAGGAGAACAAGAATATGAGCATGATTCCTAAGCCGGAAGGAAGCTTCTGGAGCGACGACCAGTGGAAGGCGATTGCTTCTTCCGGAGAAGACATGCTCGTGGCTGCGGCTGCGGGCTCAGGGAAGACCGCTGTGCTGGTTGAGCGGATCATTCGTAAAATATCAGATCCTGAAGCTGGGTACAGCGTGGACAGGCTGCTCATTGCGACTTTTACCAAGGCAGCAGCTTCGGAGATGCGGGAGAGGATTCGTGAAGCACTGGAAACAGCGCAGGAGCAGAGCCCAGGCAGCGAGCATCTTGCCAGACAGCTGACTCTGCTTGGCAGGGCTCCAATTACTACGCTTCATTCCTTCTGTATGGAAATCATTCGAAGATATTATCAGCTGATTCCTCTGGATCCCTCATTCCGAATTCTGAATGAATACGAAGCGGAGCTTATGCGTCAGGAGCTGCTGATGGAGCTGTTTGAAGAAAAGTACGGAGAAGAAGGCGAAGGAAGCGATTTTCGAAGGCTCGTCGATTGGTTCAGTGGAGAACGCAGCGATGACGCCATGTATGGACTCGTCCAGAGGCTGTATGATTTTGCCCGCAGTCATTCATGGCCCGAACACTGGCTCTCCGAAATGGCAGCTGCTTTTGAGGTTCAATCATTGGAAGAGCTGGGCAAGACGGAGTGGGTAGCAAGTATTATGAGAGATGCTGAGCTGGCTCTGGGCGGAGCATCAGATCAGCTCAAGCAGGCACTTGCTATTGCACAGGAGCCGGAGGGACCGGCAGCTTATGCCGAGACCTTTACCGAGGATCTGGAGATGGTCGAGCGGCTGCTTGATCAGGTTCGGAGCGGATCATGGTCCGAACTGTATGATGTGTTCAACAGCGCGGCCTTTGGCAAGCTCAAATCGGTACGTAAAGGTCAGGCTGACCCGGGGCTTCAGGAGAGAGCGAAGGATCTGAGAGAATCGGTGAAGAAGACCGTGACGGAGCTGAAGTCAGTCATGTTCGGCAGAACACCGGAGCAGTTTCTCATTGAGCTGTCGAAGATTGCACCACTGATGAAGAAGCTTGCCGAGATCGTCATCCTATTCGGAGAACGATTTACTCGTGAGAAGCAAGCCAAAGGGGTCGTTGATTTCAGCGATTTGGAGCATTATGCGCTCCAGATCCTGCGTCATGCCGATTCAACTCCTGAACAGTCGTATCCGTCTGATGCAGCTATGGAATACAGGCAGCAGTTTGACGAAGTGCTCCTGGATGAATATCAGGATACCAATACGGTTCAGGAGGATATTGTGAGCCTCATCTCCCGTGAGCATCCAGGGAATAGGTTCATGGTTGGTGATGTCAAGCAGAGCATATACCGCTTCCGTCTGGCAGAACCCGGCTTATTCCTGGACAAATACAGAAGGTATGACCATGACGGAGGCGGAGAAGGTCTGCGTATTGATCTGGCACGCAATTTTAGAAGCCGTAAGGAAGTCGTTAATGCAGTCAACATGCTGTTTAGGCAGATTTTGAATGCCGGTGTGGCCGAGATTGAATACGATGACGCTGCCGCACTGACCTTTGGTGCCTCGTTCCCAGAGACATCTGAATCGTTAGAAGAATATACACCGGAGCTTGTACTCATTGATCGTGCCGGAACAGGCTCTCTCGAAGACGCTGAAACGATAGAAGGCGATACAGCAGATGCATCCTCTGAGCAAGTTGAACAGCTGGAGATGGAAACGGCGGAACTGGAGGCGTCCTATATAGCGGCCCGCATTCACCAGATGGTCGGCAATACGGGAGAAGCAGCGCAAATCTATGACAAGCATACCAAACTCATGAGACCGGCGAAATATGGAGATATCGTTATCTTGCTTCGATCAGCCAGAATATGGACGCCACTCATGATGGAGGTGCTGAAACGAGAAGGAATACCGGTTACCGGTGATCAGAGCAAGGGCTTTTTTGAAGCTACGGAAGTGGAGATTATGCTGTCCCTTCTGCAAATTGTGGATAATCCCCAGCAGGATATTCCGCTGGCTTCGGTGCTTCGGTCTCCAATTGTAGGGCTGGATGAAGAGGAGCTTGCTCTGGTTCGTCTGTCCGGCAAAAATATATCGTTCTATGATGCGATGATGAAGACCATTGCAGACGCAGGGAAATCGGGTGGAGCCCAGGCGAATGACAATACGATAACGGAGATCAGCGAGAGCAGTGAACGACAGGCAGCACAGCTGGAAATGGAATTCGCTCTTAGAGAGGCTAGCGCAGCGACAGAGGCGATAGATATTTCCTTAGATCGTAAGGAAGATCGTGCAGATGGATTTATTGAAGAACCGTCACCCGAACGATTCATAAATGAACAAACGGCTGCGCTGGAGGATACAACGAGCGCTGGGGAAGACACCGAGAATAGTCCTCTTCGTGGACGTAAACCTGCAGCTGGAGTTGCGCTAGTAGACAAGCTTCGGGAATTTAGTGAATCGCTTGAGCAATGGAGGCATGAGGCACGTAATGGGAGCTTGAGTGAGCTTATCTGGCGGATATATCAGGATACGGGCTATCTGGACTGGGTCGTAGGTCTGCCGGGCGGAATGCAGCGCAGCCGCAATCTGCAGGCACTGTATGACCGGGCCAAGCAGTACGAGAGCTCGACTTCCAATCGGGGCTTATTCCGTTTTCTTACGTTCATTGCCAGACTGAAGGACCACGGCGGTGATCTCGGTACAGTCAGTGGATCAGGGGATACAGAGCAAGCAGTGCGCATTATGACGATCCATCGAAGCAAAGGCCTTGAGTTTCCGATTGTTTTTGTAGCAGGGATGTCCAAGATGTTCAATCAGCAAGATCTGAATTCTCCTTTCATGATGCATAAGGAGCTTGGCTTTGGTCCGAGATATATTGATGAAGACAATCGGGTCGGCTATCCAACGCTCGCCAATCTGGCGATTCGGAGGCGTGCACATGCTGAGCTGCTGGCCGAAGAGATGCGGGTGTTGTACGTTGCGCTTACTCGTCCTAAGGAAAAGATGATTCTGATCGGAACAGTCAAGGATGCAGCTGCCCGGGCACTTGCCTGGTCGCAGATCAAGGACCTGTCAACGATGCTCCTGCCGGAAACTCTTCTTGCTTCGGGAAGAAGCTATCTGGACTGGGTAGGTCCGGCATTGTTCCGTCATCCGGACGGGAAGCCGCTGCGGGACATGGCTGGGATAGATAATATGGAGAATATGCCACATCGGATATTCGGCGAGGATGCAGCGCATTGGATCGTTTCCATCGTGCCGAGCCAATCGGTTCAAGGCTTAGCCGGTGGAGTGCTGCCTGATGAAGAAGGAATAGATGAGGAGCGGATACTTCGCACAGCCGCACTTATGGAGCGCAGACCTGTGTTGTCCAAGCTGGAAGAGAAGGAAGACACAGCTCAGATGATTGATCATGCTCTCTCCTGGACATATCCGTACATGGCAGCAGCGAAAACTCCGGCCAGTACTTCTGTTACCGAGATGAAGGCACTCCTGGCATCACAGGACCGCCCTTCATTGGAGTGGCTGGACGAGCTGGAGCTCTACGGTGCTCGCACGGAGTCCAGAGAAACACTCCATCTGCGGCGGCCGAAATTTATGAGTGAGGCCTTGCTCACACCCACCGAAAGAGGTACGGTGTATCACACGATTATGCAGCACATGCCGATGATCGCAGAAATGAGTCTTGATCTGATTAAGGAGACCATCGGAAGATTGATTGAGATGAATATTTTGCTGCCCCATCAAGCAGAAGCCGTTGAGCCTGAACAAATATTAAGGTTCTACGAGAGTGAGCCTGGACTACAGCTGACGAGAGCGGCATGGATCAGAAGAGAGATGCCGTTCAGCTACGGACTTCCGGCAGATGAGACAGATGAAGGTCTATTCATGCCTATCTCGCATGAGGAGGCTTCTAGGCTGCAGAGTGAGCTGGGTCAGGAGACGGTTCTGATCCGTGGTATTGTGGACTGCTTGTATGAGGTGGATGGCAAACGTGTGCTGCTGGACTATAAGACAGACAAAGTGCTTGAGCATCGGGGCGGTGTTACCCAGCTGGCGGATGGATACCGATTCCAGCTTGATCTCTATGCAAGAGCGTTAAAGGATATTTTGGATTACGAAATTGATGAAAAATGGCTTTATTTCTTTGATGCGGATACGGCAGTGAAGCTCTAGAGATGCGGCGTAAAGGAGGGAGAGAGACAATATGCGGATATTGCATACGGGGGATTGGCATTTCGGTAAGACGCTGGAAGGCAGAAGCAGGCTTAAGGAGCAGGAGGCATTTGTGGACGAGCTGGTCACTCTTGCGGATGAGGAACAGGCAGACGTCATCCTAATGGCAGGCGATGTGTATGATTCCGTCAATCCGCCTGCGGCAGCAGAGCAGCTGTTCTATGATGCTTGTGCCCGTCTTACGTCAGGAGGAAGACCTCTCGTGGTCATCGCGGGGAACCACGATCAGCCGGAGCGTGTCGCTTCGGTCTCTCCTCTGGTGAACAATAGAGGCATTACTCTGGTAGGCATGCCAACACCAGAGATTATAACGGTTAATGCCGCGAGAACGGGGGAGGTCGCAAGGGTCGCGGCACTTCCATATCCTTCTGAGTCCAGGCTAAACGAGCTGCTAACAGATGATGCTGAAGAACAGGGGATGCGTAAGGCATATAGTGAACGCGTCGGTGAGCTGATGCGGCATCTGGGCAGTTCTTTTCGGAAGGACACTGTTAATCTAGCGATGAGTCATATCTATGTCCTGGGCGGTCTTGAATCGGACTCCGAAAGACCTATTCAGGTAGGCGGAGCGTACACGGTGGATCCATCGGCCCTGGCCATAGGTGCACAATATACTGCGCTCGGACACCTGCATAGACCGCAGGCGGTCAAAGGTGAGGGGATGATGCGTTACAGCGGATCTCCACTCGCATACAGCTTCTCGGAATCCGGACAGACCAAATCGGTTGTCATAGTTGATATTGCGCCCGGAGGGATACCTGCAGCAAGAGAGGTATATCTAAGCAGCGGCAAGCCGCTTGTTCGCTGGAAGGCGCAGGAAGGGCTCGCCCAAGTGTATCATTGGCTGGAAGAGCAGAGAGACGCGAACGCATATATTGATCTGGAGATTTCGCTGAGTGAGGCGATGTCTCTCGGAGAGATTCAGAAGCTTCGCAAGGCCCGTGAGGGCATTATCCACATCCGTCCGGTATACCCGGAAATGCTGACAGAGGAGCTGCGTTCAGCTCGTTCCGAGCTGCCTGTGCATGAGGTGTTCCGCCGATTTTACCAGCGGCAAACCGGGGGAGCCGTGCCTGATGACAGTCTCGTTCGACTATTCCTTGAACTCGTCAATGAGGAGGAGTCATCAGCAGAAGGTGAAGAGGGGGCTGTGTTATGAGACCTGTCAAATTGAAGCTGTCTGGTCTGCAGAGCTACCGTGAAGCACAGGAAATTGACTTTAGAACATTGACAGAAACCGGGCTGTTCGGCATATTCGGTCCGACGGGAAGCGGTAAATCTACCATTCTTGATGCGATCACTCTTGCGATGTACGGTAAAGTGGAACGAGCGGTGAACGGAACACAGGGGATTATGAATCAGGCGGAGGACACACTATATGTCTCCTTCAGCTTTGAACTGCAGTCAGAGAAGGGTGTACAGCATTTCCGTGTAGAACGAAGGTTCAAGCGGACGGGTGATGTTTCGATCAGTAATACCGTGAGCCGTTTTGTTGCTGTTACGGAGGAAGGCGAGGAAGTACTGGCAGACAAGCTTGCGGAGGTCAATCGAGCGGTAGAAGAGATGATTGGGCTGAAAATGGATGATTTCACACGGGCTGTAGTTCTCCCTCAAGGCAAGTTTGCGGAATTTCTATCCCTAAAAGGAGCGGAGCGCAGGCAAATGCTGCAGCGTCTGTTTCATCTGGAGAAGTATGGAGATCAGCTCGCGATCAAGCTGAGCCGCAAGGTAAAAGAGAACGAAAGTGCAAGAAAAGCGCTGGAAGCGGAGCAGCAAGGACTGGGTCTTGCGAGCAAGGAGGCTTTGGAAGAGGCGGAGCACAGGCTCAGCGAATCAGTACTCCTTGCCGAGAATGCCCGGAAACAGCTTGAAGAGCTAACCACAGCGGCTGAAGGTATGGCCAAAGTGAGAGAGCAAATGCTGGAGCGCAGTAAATATCGTCAGCTTCTCGATGGATTGTCTCAGCAGGAAGCTCATATTACAGAACTGGAGAAACAGCTTGATCTGTCTTCCAAAGCCGCAGTGCTTATTCCCATCCTGGAGGAGCTTGAGAAGACACAGACCGAATCGATTAAACGCCAAGCAGCGGCGGAGGCAGCCAAGGTGCAGCTTGACCAGTGCGAGCAGGCAGCTTTGGAATGCTCGAAGGCAGAGGAGCAGGCAGCGAGGGGATTGGCTGAAGAAGAGCCCAAGCTGCTGGTTCGGCTGGAGCAGCTGGAACAAGCACGGGAGCTGGAGCGGGAAACCGATGCGGCTAAGAAATTATTGGCACAGCTTGAGCAGCAGAGGACGGCGGAAGAAGCGTTATATGAACAGACCCGTCAGGCATTTGTCAAGGAACAAGATCTTCATACACGCGGACAGCAGAGACGAAAGGAACTGCAGGAAAGTCTGGCCTCCTGTGAAGTGAAAGCACAGGAAAGAAAGGAAGTATTAGGGGCCGTATCCGGGAAGCATAAGCTCGATACGGCTGCCGAGAGGCTGAATGAATCACGTCTGCTGGGACAGCAGGCTGATCTCAAGCTGAACACAGCAAAAGAAGAGCTGGAACAGACGGCTTCTGAGGAGGTGAGGCTTGCTGAAGAGCAAGCACAGCTGGCTATTCAGCTGCGTGAGGCTCAGGATGCGCTTGTTCTCAGCGGACATCAGCTTGATCGGGATCTTGAACAGCTCGGTGAGCTTGAAGAACGATTGCGAAATGAGCTGAAGGAGAATGAGCGTAGAAATCTGTCCGCCCGTCTGGCAGCTGAGCTGACAGACGGCGTGCCTTGCTCGGTCTGCGGTTCGGTCCATCACCCGAACCCGCAGGCGCTTGTTCACGAGCCGGGCGATGCTCGTGAAGAGGACCTCGCGCAGCTGCGCGCCATCTCGGCAGAGCTCTACGAGCTCCGCCTCGGCCTGCGCCAGCAGCTGCATGAGCTGCGCGGACTCCTCGCGCAGCAAGACCCCGGGACCGCGGACATGGACGCGGTCCCTGCCCCGCAGGCGGAAGCCGCGCCTGCGGCAGAGATCGCCGCAGCGGAGCTCGCTGCTGCGGCGCCGGAGGCGGTGGTGCGCGGCTATGCTGCACGCACCCGCACTTACCGCGAGGCGGCAGATCACTTCGCCGCCTCCCTGACTGCGCTGCGCACAGAAGCCGCGCAGCAGGAGACGCGCGCTGCCACGGCACGGCAGCGCAAATGGCTGGCGCAAGCGGCATATGACGCTTGCATCAGCCAGCAGGCGGAGGCAGCAGCACGCATCGAGCTGCACACCGCCGAATACGAGGCCATTCGCGCAGATTGGGCGCGTGAATGGCCTGGCATCGCACCAGAGGAAGCGATAGAGAGGTATGAATTGCTTCAGGAGAGGGATGCTGCAGCAGAGGAGATCAAGCTCAGACTGGATAAGAGCGTATCGTTCCTTGAAGCGAAGGCATCTGCCATGAACGAGCTCCAGCAGCAGCTGGCCTCCATTGACAAACGGCGCGCGCAGCTTGAGGCCGAATGGCAGGGCAAGAAGGAGCTGCTCACTGAACGAGAAACGCGTCTCCGCCATTTAGTGCAGGAGGAACGTGCAGAATTCCTTCTGGAGGCAGCGGCAGCAAGGCTGTCTGCCATCCGCGAGGCTGCCAAGTCCGCCAAGGCTGCGCTCGTCGCAGCAGAGCTTAAGAAGCAGGAGGCGATGAAGCAGGCGGTCATGTCCCGGCAGGCAGCAGATTCTGTCCAGGAGCAGCTGGCAGTTGTATCGGAGAAGTACGATACCGAGCTTGGCCGTTCACCATTTACGGAGGACAGGGAAGTAAGATCAGCTTACATGTTACCGGAGACGGTTCAAAAAACAGAAGCTGCCGTCCAGGAGTTCCGTGAACGGGAGAGAGAGTTGACTTTACGGCTGAAAGATCTTGAGCATAAGCTGCAAGGTGCCATGCTGACAGATGAAGAATGGCTGACGATGAGTGAGCAGCTTCGCGTGGCCAAAGCACAGGATGAAGAAGCGATGCGGGTAAAAGCTAGGGCAGAGCGGGATCTTGAGGATATAACACGTCGTCATACACGCTGGATGGAGCTTGAAGAAGGGCGCAGTGAGCTGACTCAGTACGGTGAGCAGCTCTCCAAGCTGCAGTCGGTATTCCGAGGGAATACTTTCGTGGAATATGTTGCCGAAGAACAGCTTATACAGGTCAGCAGAGATGCGTCCGCAAGGCTGCGCTATTTGACCAAACAGCGTTATGCGCTTGAAGTGGATTCAGGCGGAGGCTTCGTCATTGTGGATGATGCCAATGGCGGTGTGAAGCGTCCGGTCTCCACCTTGTCTGGAGGAGAGACGTTCCTGACCTCTCTGTCCTTAGCTCTTGCACTGTCAGCACAGATTCAGCTTCGCGGACAATATCCGCTCCAATTCTTTTTCCTCGATGAGGGATTTGGAACGCTGGATTCCGAGCTGCTCGATACGGTGATTACCTCTCTTGAGAAGCTTCATAATGATCAGCTTGCGGTCGGCGTTATCAGCCACGTCCCTGAGCTTCGGGCAAGACTAGCCAGGAAACTGATTGTGATTCCGGCAGAAGAGGCCGGCAGCGGCTCCAAAGTGGCTATTGAACAGCTGTAATCTGATCATCAATGGGTTAAGCATGAATTAATATGGATGTAAAATGTCTATTCTTCTCCTTAAACAGTGGCAATTCGCCCAGCCCTGAATATGTTATGGGTAAGAGTCCATTGTTTATAAGGAGGAGTGTTAGTCTCATGGAGAAACAAGACAAGAAGAAAATGTGTTCCGATCATCTATATCGTTATGTGTCGGTGTGGATGGAGGATGGATCTGTACATGATGGTATCGTGGAAAGTGTAGACGAAGAAAATGTATATTTGGCCGTACCGATGACCTGTGATACTTATCAGCAAGCGCCCACTCACGGAATGAATCCTTATTGTGGATGTATGCCTTCCCCGTGCGGTGATTACAGAGGATTTTTTCCATACGGTGGATATGGCTATGGCAGACGCCGCCGCTTTAATCGACTGGTTCTTCCACTATTCGCACTGACAGCTATTTCATTGCTGCCATATTACTAAAGCTCTCATCATTTGATGCAGCTTGCACACAAACGAAGAGCCCTCTGCTTATGCAGGGGGTATTTCTTTTAGTAAGACGAATTGATGATGGATTCCAATTTGGGAGGACTCCTGCTCCTCTCCATTCTTGAAACGAGCGGCACGAACTTGTATGATAAACTTGTCTATTAGTATAGAACGAACTAATGCGTCATTGCACTTTGCCGTAAGCTCGGCTCATATCGAGTGTTAACTGCTAATTTCTATAGTTCAATCTATATGGATACATAATGACGATATCTAGATTGAATTGACCCGTTCAACTTAGATGACAGGTGGATTAGGTCCGTTATAATTCAGCTGGGTATACGTTCAAGCCCGCGGGTTAACGGATTCAAATGTTACTTGACCCTGTTGTTAACGGACTTTTCGATTGTCCAATTCAAATGATAGATGGAGGTTACTATGATGGACTGTTTGTTTTGCAAAATCGTTGAAGGAACAATCCCTTCAAATAAAGTGCTGGAGAATGAGCAGGTAGTTGTGTTCCACGACATCCAGCCTGCAGCTCCGACACATGTGCTCGTTATACCGAAGAAGCATATCGCTTCAATGAATGAGGTGGAAGGGGAAGACTTTGCTCTGATCGGAGAGATACATAAAGCAGCTCAAGAAGCGGCAAAACAGCTGGGCATTGCTGAATCGGGCTATCGGCTGATCAACAATTGCGGCAAGGATGGTGAACAGACCGTTCATCACTTGCATTATCATGTGCTTGGCGGTGCACGCCTCGGGGCACTTACAGGTATTTCTAAATCACACAGCTAAATCTAACGTGGATTCGAATTGATTTGATTTGATCATACTTTGATTTGATGTAATCAAGATATACAGATACAGATCAACATTGTGTGTCAATATGATCTCGAATTCATTGTTTAATCGGTGTGAAAATGGCTTCATTAAGCCTAAAAACATACTTTTTCAACGGGTATTCTTATAGAGGTTGACACACTAACGAATTTTCACCTATAATTAAGTTTGATGAACCGTGTTATATGCTCTTGGACGGTCTGGTCGGAGGGAGGGAAAACTGGTGTCTGAAACTAAAGTTCGCAAAAACGAGACAATTGATGCTGCACTTCGTCGCTTTAAACGTTCCATCGCTAAAGATGGTGTTTTGGCTGAGGTGAAGAAACGCAAGCATTATGAAAAGCCAAGCGTAAAGCGCAAGAAAAAGTCCGAGGCTGCTCGTAAGAGAAAGTTTTAGGAGGAATTAGAACAACATGAATCTTAGCGAACGATTGAACGAAGATATGAAGCAAGCGATGAAGAGTCAGGACAAGTTCACACTCTCCACCATTCGATTGGTTCGTTCGACGATTAAGAATCTTGAAATAGATTTGAAAAGAACTTTGGATGACAACGAAGTGCTTGATATCCTCAGTCGTGAAATCAAACAGCGCAAAGATGCCCTCCAAGAATTTGATAAAGCGGGTCGCACCGAACTTGCGGAGAATGCCAAAGCAGAAATTGATATAATCAGCAAGTATCTACCCGCACAGCTTACCGAAGAAGAAATTAAAGTCATTGTACAGCAGACCATCCAGGAAACCGGTGCTTCTTCGAAAGCCGAGATGGGTAAAGTGATGTCAGCCCTTTTGCCTAAGGTTAAAGGCAAAGCGGATGGCAAGCTGGTGAGCCAAGCAGTTCAACAATTTCTGCAATAACATAAACCGTAAACACTCCCTGTACCAGGGAGTGTTTTTTCTTTTTTGAAACGTAACGCTTGCATGAAGCGTAATATACGACATATGGTGACATTATAGACTTATACAGGAGGGAGGTTATAAATTTGGCAGTCACTCTGAAAAAGTGGAATTTCTCTGTTGTGATGATGGCTGTTTTATTGCTTGCTATGTTTTCTGCTCTATTCTTGGCTCCATCCGCACAGGCAGCGAAATCAGGCGCTGTGTATGTGATACCGGTTGATCAGCCTATTGAACGCGGGCTCCACAAGTTTATGGAACGTGGGTTCAAGGAAGCTGGAGAAATGGAAGCAGGGCTTATTGTATTGCAGATTAATACACCGGGCGGATTGGTGCAGACGACGAAAGAAATTGGTGATATGATTCAGAGCAGCAGTATCCCGGTGGTGGCTTTTATACATGGTGATGCCGCATCGGCGGGCAGCTATATAGCGTTAACTGCGGATCATATCGCGATGTCACCTGGCAGCACAATCGGTGCAGCAGCCCTTGTCGATGCCAGCAATAACTATATCGATGATCCGAAAGCAGTGGCTACATGGAAGGCGAATATGCAGGCAGCTGCAGAGAAGAACGATCGGAACGGAGAAATCGCACAAGGCATGACAGACCTTAACATGGTGGTTGAAATGCCGGAGATTAACAAGACGAAGCAGCAAGGACAGGTTATTTCTCTGACCGCGAATGAAGCGCTTAAGGTAGGTTATGCAGATAAAATTGCTTCGACCCCTGCAGAGGTTGCTGCATGGCTTGAATATTCGCCGGATAACCTATTTGTAATGGAGCCGACTACGTTTGAGAAAATATCTACTTTTCTCACACATCCGGTGGTATCTACCATTCTGCTGTTCCTCGGCATCGCGGGTATACTGATCGAATTGTTTGTTCCTGGATTCGGCGTTCCAGGTATTGTAGGCGTTATTAGCTTTGCACTGTACTTCGGAGGCAGTTATGTCGCAGGTATCGGTGGTTCTGAGACTTGGTTCCTCTTCATTATCGGGCTGGCGCTGCTTATTGCCGAATTGTTTGTTCCGAGCTTTGGCATACTCGGGATACTGGGATCGGTAAGTTTGATTGCAGGGGTAGTTCGAGCGGCGTACGATACAGGTACGGCTTTGTTCTCTCTTGGGATTGCAGCAGCGGCTGCAATAGCGGTCGTTATTATTGTCGCGATTATATTCAAGGAACGCGGGATATGGAACCGATTTATTCTCAGAGACAGCATGACAGCAGAGCAAGGTTACTCTTCTATTCGGACTAGAGAAGATCTGATCGGCAAGAATGGAATAAGTCTGACTACACTTCGTCCTTCCGGTACAGCTGTTATTGATGGGGAGAATGTCGATGTGGTCACAGAAGGCAGCTTTATTCCAGCTAATGAAGAGATAACGGTTCATAAGGTAGAAGGAACAAGGATTGTCGTTAGACGCATAAATCCATAATTAAGAATGTGCCACGTTTATACACAATGCAGAAGGCAATATCATAAGACAAAAATAATTAGTTTGTGGAGGAATTTAATCAATGATGGATTCAGGTATCGTACCTATTCTTCTGATCGCGGTTGTCGTGATCATCGTTCTGAGTGTATTCTTCAGCTTCTTCCCGGTTATGCTCTGGATTTCGGCTCTCGCATCCGGTGTACGTATCAGCATTATCACACTTGTAGCCATGAGACTTAGACGGGTAACACCAAGCCGGATCGTGAATCCAATGATCAAGGCAACCAAAGCAGGTCTGGGACTCAGTATAAATCAGCTGGAGAGCCATTACTTGGCCGGCGGTAACGTTGACCGTGTCGTGAACTCCCTTATTGCTGCTCAGCGTGCGAACATTCCGCTTGAATTCGAACGTGCTGCTGCGATTGACCTTGCAGGACGTGACGTTCTGCAGGCGGTTCAAATGAGCGTTAATCCACGTGTTATCGAGACACCGGTCGTTTCTGCCGTAGCAAAAGACGGGATCGAAGTGAAGGTTAAAGCACGTGTTACCGTTCGTGCGAACATTGACAGACTCGTCGGTGGTGCTGGTGAAGAGACAATCATCGCCCGTGTAGGCGAGGGGATCGTAAGTACGAATGGTTCCTCAGACTCTCACAAAGATGTACTTGAGCATCCAGATTTGATTTCTCGTACCGTATTGGAAAAAGGACTTGATGCAGGAACTGCTTTTGAGATCCTATCTATCGATATTGCCGATGTCAGCGTAGGGAATAACATTGGTGCGGATCTGCAAACGGAGCAAGCTGAGGCTGACAAGCGGATTGCTCAGGCAAAAGCAGAAGAGCGCCGTGCTATGGCCGTTGCTCAAGAGCAAGAGATGAAGGCTCGCGTCGTAGAGATGAGAGCGCGCGTTGTTGAATCCGAGTCTCAAGTACCGCTTGCGATGGCTGAGGCTTTCCGTAATGGCCAAATCGGTGTCATGGATTATATGAACTACCGCAACATTGAAGCAGATACTCAAATGCGCGGCTCCATTGCCAGACCTGAGGATCGCCAGGGAGATAACGACGAGTCAAACCCTAATAAATAAGGTGGTGGATGTAAATGAACCTTATCGAATGGGTGATGAATAACTTCATTTTTGTGCTGGGTGCTATTTTCGCGCTGGTATCCTTTATAGGAAAGAGCAAGAAGCCGAACGACGAACAGCATCCTTCTCAAAGGGCTCCGCGTTCCAATCCTGCACAGGACGCTCGTCAGCAGCAACAGCAGTATGACTCGAGGTATGAGGAAGAAGATGAAGAAGATGAAGAAGATGAGTACGAGGATGATTCATCCCCTTATTCCAAGCAGCCTCAGCCTGCATATGCTGCAGCCCAGAATGAGGTGCTGGAGCAGAAGCTGCGAGAGCTTGAAGTCGAGAAGATGCGGATGGAGCGTGCCAGGCTGAAGCTGGAGCATAAGGCTCAGCGTCAAGGTGCCTCCAGGAAGCAGGCGGCTGCGCCGGCAATAGATTCTGGTAAGAACGAAGCCCCTCTAAGCTCAGATGAGATTCGTAAAGGAATCATATGGGCAGAGATCTTAGGGCCGCCGCGTGCTAAGCAGTCCTTTACAAGGCATCGGAAATAAGGCAGATTAAGCCGTTTTTTCTCTTATGAGAAAAGACGGCTTTTTGTGTTTCGATGCTTTCATAAAACAGGATTTTGCTGCATATGGTTTAGAGTACAGGAAGGGGGAAGACCAGCCCAATGACCCGAATCAGCCGCAATTTGCGCAAATGGACCAGCGAAGTACTCGATTTGCCGCAGGATGTTCTTTTTGACACGCCCAGGCTAACCCTGATTGGAAGTAATCAGCTATACATAGAGAATCATCGCGGTGTGGTTCACTTCTCTGAAGAACGGCTCGTGCTGGATTTATCAAGCGGGCGGCTTGAGATCAGCGGGAATAATCTGATGATTCGCACCATTCTCCCGGAAGAAGTAGCAGTGGAAGGGCGAATTACGAATATACAGTACCTGGGAACGGGGGATGAGAAATGAAGACACCGAGTCTAGCTAACTTAAGAGGAAGTGTTCATATTGTTCTCCTGGGTGGAGACCTTGAAGCGATGATTAACCAGATGGCTGTCAGGGGTCTTCAGGTTTGGGAGATTCGTTCGATAGGTGAGAGCAGCGCCAGCATGAATATTCTACTTCGGGATTTTTTCAAGCTGCGCCCGCTTTTACGGCGGACAGGCTGCCGTGTTCGTGTGAAGAAGCGTATCGGCTTTCCTTTTTTTCTGGCTCGATTACTTAGAAGAAAGATGTTTGTTGCGGGAGCCTTTCTGTTTTTTGCCATCTTGTTCTCGATGTCCTCGCTTGTATGGGATGTAGAGGTGAAGGGGAATGTGAAAATAACGGAGGAAGAGATTCTGGCTGCAGCTAAAGAAGAGGGGCTGTATCCGTTTCAGTGGTCCTTTCGGCTTCCGACGCAGGACAAGCTGGCTAGAGATTTAATCAAGCAGCTGCCGGCTGCGGCATGGATCGGAGTAGACCGGGAAGGGACCAAATTCACCATTCAAGTTGTCGAGGCAGACGAGCCTGAGAAGCAGCCCTTGTTAAGTCCGAGGCATATTGTGAGCAAAGCAGATGCAGTAATTACAGAAATTTATGCTGAGCAGGGAAGGCCTGTAGTACAGAAGAATACACGTGTTAAAAAAGGGGCGGTTCTCATCTCCGGCATTCTGGGTGACGAGGAGAACAGTGAATTGGTTGTAGCAAAAGGCGATGTGAAGGGACTGGTATGGCACGAATATAACATTGAAGTCCCGCTCGTTCAGAAGCAGGTCACCTATTCAGGTGAGTCCAAGGAGCGGAGATATATCGTCATCGGTGACTGGGCGATTCAGTATTGGGGTTATGATAAAACCCCGTTCAGTAAATACGAGACGATCACGGATGTTGAGCCGCTTATGTGGAGGTCATTCAAGCTGCCGATTGGCTGGATGACGGAGACAGACAGGGAGACGAATTATAGAGAGCTTAATCCGAGTGAGGAAGAGGCTAAACAATATGGGATTACAGCGGCAAAAAACGATATTTTAGCGAAAAATGGGAAAGGAACGAAGGTGATAAGCGAAAAAATTTTGCATGAGAAGAAAGAGAATGGTAAAGTTTATATGAAAGTGCTTTTCGAAGTAGAAGAAAGTATAGCGGAAGAGCTTCCGCTCGTTCATAACCCAAGTCCAAGTCAAGGAGAATGAGGCTATTTGTCAGTAAATAATTACAGCATTCGAATCTCGCTTCAGAACGCGGGAGAAGGGCAGTCGTTATTTGGACCACAGGACGCTTTTCTTAAGATGATGGAATCGCAGATTCCGGCGACTGTCGACTCCCGGGAAGCAGAAATAACAATTAGAGGCAAGGAACAGGAAGTAGAGATCATGGGACAGCTGTTTGAAGTGCTGCTTGCGTTGATCCGGAATGGCCATATCTTATCTGAAAGAGATGTCCAGTATGCCATTGAACTCGCTAAGGATCTGCGTGCAGATCAGCTTCTTGATCTATTTAAAGGTGAGATTACGAATACATATCGCGGCAAGCCGATTCGAGTAAAGACGATTGGCCAGAAGCATTATGTAACGACGATCAAAAAACGTGATATCGTGTTCGGCATTGGCCCGGCAGGTACAGGTAAAACGTATCTTGCTGTTGTTCTAGCGGTTGCCGCGCTGAAGGAAGGCTCTGTCAAAAGGATTGTGCTGACGCGTCCCGCCGTGGAAGCGGGCGAGAACCTCGGCTTCCTGCCAGGTGATCTGCAGGAGAAGGTGGACCCTTACCTTAGACCCTTGTACGATGCTTTATATGACGTTATGGGACCCGATCAGACAGCCAAAGCACTAGAACGCGGATTGATCGAGATCGCTCCGCTTGCTTATATGCGTGGACGAACACTTGACGATTCATTCATTATTCTCGATGAGGCTCAGAACACAACGCCGGAACAGATGAAGATGTTCTTAACACGGCTTGGTTTTGGATCGAAGATGGTCATTACCGGTGATGTGACGCAAATCGACCTTCCCCGCGGAAAAAAATCGGGACTCATTGATGCTAAGGCAATTCTCGAAGGTGTGGAAGAAATCGGGTTTGTCTATTTTACTGAACAGGATGTCGTGCGGCATACACTCGTACAAAAAATTATTACTGCATATGACCGGGCCGCCGAAAATCAAGAATAGGAAGGGATTGTCGTGGGATGACCCTTAAGGAATTGTCGAAGGACAAATCTTTTCAGAATAGAAAGCTGGGATGGAAGAATAGCAGAGGGGTCCGCTATCTTCTGTTTTTGTTTCTGATGATTCTGTTTTACGTCAGCCTGGCTCCTGGTCTTCTGCCTGAACGATACGATATTGCGCAGGGAACACGTAGCGAGAAGGAAATTAAAGCGCCGATGCAGATCCAGGACAATCAGGCAAGAGCGATTGCAGCAGAGGAAGCGGCTGAAGCGGTTCAGCCAGTTTATCAGATTGTATCCTTACGAAATGAGAACCTGGTGACCTCCATATTGGATCGGATTGACAGACTCAATCAGGATGATATTTCCCGAGAAGATAAAATTGAGATCTACAAGGATGAAATTCCCCAGAGACTCAGTGACTCGATTACGAATTATATCAATAACAACCGGGGAACAGGCACTTATTCGGATGCACTTCTTGATGAGATTCATCGAGTAACTCAGGAGCAGTCATACCGGATTCCGGAGGAAACGTATATCAAGATTGCCCGGCTGTCCTCTGAACAGATTCAGGAAATGAAGCCTGTTGCCCGTGAGCTCGTATCCAGATTGATGGTTGACCAGATTACGGATGCTTCGACTCCAAGAGCTAAGGTAGCTGAGATGGTGAATACAAGCTCCTTGACGGATAGAACTGCACGTGAAGTCGTACAGGAGCTTACTCGGTTTGTTATAACGGCAAACAAGTTCTATGATGAAGAAGCAACGAAGGAAGCCAAGGCAAGAGCTAGAGAGAACACACCTCAGGTCTTCATTGAAGAGGGCGAAACACTTGTAGCCAAAGGTGAGATTATTACCGAAGAAGTGTACAAATTGCTGGAAGACAACAAGCTGCTTCGCGACGAAGTCAACTACTGGCCTCAGCTTGGATTGCTGCTCTTATCCTTCGGTTTGTCACTTGGAATTCTAATCTATATGAAACAAATCAGCAGTCCAGAGTTTAAATACCATAATGCTCAGCTTCTGATGCTGCTCTGCATCTTCGCAATTACGATCGGCTGCATGCACATCGTAAGCTTCTTACAAAATGACAACCGAGCCTATGTCGGCTACTTGGCTCCTGTTGGGATTGGCGTCATGCTGATTACGCTGCTGCTGGATATTCCGCTTGCTTATATGTGTGCTATTATCTTCGGTATACTGAGCAGCATTATCCTGAATACACAGCTGAATGAGAATTTCGACTTTAATTTTGGGCTGTTTACGATTATTATCAGCTTTGCCGCTATATTTGCAACGGATAAGGCGAGTCAGCGCTCAACCCTGCTTAAGAGCGGTATCATTGTTTCTCTCATCGGCTCGCTAGTTGTGTTTATGCTGGCCATCCTTGGCAATGCAGAATGGGATCGTACAGCAGCGATGTATAGTGTAGGCTTTGCATTTGCTGGCGGTATTTTGATGGCTGTCCTTGCCATCGGGCTTATGCCGTTCTTCGAATCATTATTCGGTATTTTGTCAGCGCTCAAGCTGGTGGAGCTGTCGAATCCGAACCATCCACTGCTGCGTAAGCTACTGACGGAAACTCCAGGGACCTATCATCATAGTGTCATGGTCGGCAATTTGTCAGAGGCTGCCGCAGAAGCGATTGGCGCGGACGGGCTGCTATGCAGAGTCGGTTCGTATTATCATGATATTGGCAAAACGAAGAGACCGATTTATTTTATCGAGAATCAAAATAATATGGAGAACCCGCATGATACGCTCGATCCGAAGCTAAGCAAGTCCATCATCATTTCGCATGCCAGAGATGGTGTAGAGATGCAGAAGGATTACAAGCTTCCTAAACGGATAAGAGATATTGCGGAGCAGCATCATGGTACGACGTTCCTCCATTATTTCTACCATAAGGCGCTGAAACAGGCCGAGGAGGCTGGCGTAGAGCCGGATTTCACGGAGGAAGATTTCAGATATCCGGGACCCAAGGCTCAGTCCAAAGAAGCGGCTATTGTGGGCATCGCGGACAGTGTAGAGGCTGCAGTGCGGTCCCTTCGTAAACCTACCGTGCAGCAGGTTGAATCCATGATTGAGAAGATTGTGAAGAGCAGATTGGATGATCATCAGCTTAACGACTGTGACCTTACCATGAGGGAGCTCGATATTATTTCCAGGACGCTAAAAGAGACGGTCATGGGGATTTTTCATTCGAGAATTGAGTATCCTGAAGAGATCAAGAAACCAAAAGATAGTTAATACAAATCGAATCCATTTCATAATACCTTTAGCTCTGCAGTTATGAAATGGATTCAATCATTCATTGAAACAAAGGAGCATGCTAATATGAGTGTGCAGCTTGCATGGGATAATAATCAAGAGCAATATAATATCAGTGATGAGCTTATCTCCCTTCTCACTCAGCTGCTTGAAAAAGCAGCCGAAATGGAAGGGGTAGATGAAGGTGAGGTTGCATTAACCTTTGTCAATGATGAGGAGATTCACGAACTGAACAAGGAGTACCGCGGAATTGATCGTCCTACGGATGTGCTTTCATTTGCGATGAATGAAACGCTGGATGAAGAGCTTGACATTGTATATGAGCTCGAGGAAGGCGAATCAATAGATGTACCGGATGTACTTGGTGATATCATCATTTCCGTCCCTACGGCCATCGCGCAGAGCGAGGAATACGGTCATTCTGTGGAAAGGGAGCTTGGATTTTTGTTTGTTCATGGCTTTCTTCATTTGCTCGGATATGATCATCAGGATGAAACGAGCGAAGCGGAAATGATGGGTAAACAAGAAGCTGTCTTGGCAAGCGTCGGGTTGACACGCTAATGAAGCAACGGTCCATAGTGGATGTATTCCGAAATGCGATGGAAGGGCTGATGTATGGTTTTAGAACACAAAGGAACCTACGGGTTCATGCGGTTCTTGCTCTCATCGCCGTTACTGCCGGATGGCTTCTGGATATTTCACGTACGGATTGGATGTTCGTTTGTTTGGCGATAGGTTCTGTAATGGTAACCGAGCTGCTTAACACAGCGATTGAGCTCGTTGTTGACCTTGCATCCCCTGAGATTCACCCGCTGGCCAAAGCTGCCAAAGATACCGCTGCCGGAGCTGTACTGCTGGCGGCGGTTTTTGCCGTCATTATTGGGATTTTTGTTTACCTTAAACCATTCATTAGATGGCTTTTGTAATTCATATCTATCGTTATAAACGTTCACAATAATCGAAAAGAGGTACAAATATGGATGCAAATCAGCTCATGCAGGAAGCGATCGAGGCCCGAAAGAAGGCCTATATTCCATATTCCAAATTTGGTGTAGGTGCTGCGCTTCTAGGGGAAGATGGGTATATATATCATGGATGTAATATTGAAAATGCAGCTTATAGTCCGAGTAATTGCGCAGAGCGAACAGCTCTGTTCAGTGCGATCGCGAGTGGTCACGCTCCCCGCAAATTTAAAGCACTGGCTGTCGTAGGCGACACGGAAGGGCCTATTGCACCGTGCGGGGTGTGCCGGCAAGTTATACTAGAACTATGTGACAGCAGCATGCCTGTATATCTAGGAAACCTCAAGGGCGAAATTCAAGAGACAACGATTAGCGAGCTGCTGCCCGGCGCTTTTGGGCCGGAAGCTCTGGAGAAAGCATAAAAAGGATAAGGGTGTTGACCCTTTTTGGAGGAAAATATGTCTAAAACCGCTTTTAAATCTGGATTTGTTGCCATTATTGGCAGACCCAATGTAGGAAAATCTACGCTGATGAATCAAGTCATCGGGCAAAAAATTGCCATAATGTCGGATAAGCCTCAAACTACTCGTAACAAAATTCACGGGGTATATACGGCAGAGGATAACCAGATCGTATTTTTGGATACACCCGGAATTCATAAACGTCAGTCCAAGCTGGGAGATTTCATGAATCAAACGGCATTCAATACGTTCTCCGAAGTAGAGGCAGTATTATTTCTGGTCGATGCTTCTGAAGGCATGGGCGGTGGGGACCGCTTTATTGCCGAACAGCTCAAAAATGTCCGGACGCCTGTATTCCTCGTATTGAACAAGATTGATCAGGTAGAGCCTGAAGCACTGCTGCCTCTCATTGATCAATATCGCAATCTGCTTGATTTTGCAGAAATTGTGCCGATCTCAGCCAAATTCGGTAATAATGTCAATACACTAATGGATCAGATCAAAAAGTATTTGCCAGAAGGACCAAAATATTATCCTGATGATCAGATTACAGATCACCCGGAGCAATTCGTCATTGCAGAGCTCATTCGTGAAAAAATTCTGCACATGACCCGTGAGGAAGTACCGCATTCCATTGCAGTCACCATTGAGGATATGCGCGTGCAAGAGAATGGAACGGTGCAGGTATCTGCTGTTATTTTCGTAGAGCGCGATTCGCAAAAAGGGATTATTATCGGCAAACAGGGCTCGCTGCTTAAAGAGGTCGGAAAGCGTTCCAGACAAGATATTGAGAGACTGCTCGGCTCCAAAATATTTTTGGAGCTGTGGGTGAAGGTGAAGAAGGATTGGCGTAATCAAGAGCGTGTACTTAAGGATTTAGGCTTCCATCGGGACGCATAATTTCGGTCAGCAAGCATGATCAGCCGCTGCCTCTCGTCAATGCAATTCCAGTTAATGTATCGCATAGAAACAGCAGCCCTGCACATCCTATTCGTAGATGCTTATCACGTCATTTCCGAAGAGAGGATGAATACTTGTGCGAGATTTTTCGTGGACGTATTTTGCAAAGACTGGAGATGTCGATGCCTATCTGCTATACAAGGATTCCTGTGCGTGCAGCACGGGAGAAGCAGGGGCAGAAGCTGACGCAGAGGGAGAGGCTTATGATGAATTACAGACCGAATCTTAAAAGAGTACAGCATGACTTTCTATTGGGGGATGAGACATGCTATATAGGCTGGAAGGCATCGTCATCCGCAGTATGGACTACGGTGAGGGGAACAAAATTATTACGCTTTGCACCGAAAGTGGAGGCAAAATAGGAGTTCTGGTTCGTGGAGCCAAGAAACCGAAGAGCCGGCATGCCGCGTTGACACAAGTCTTCACTCACGGAGAATATGTATTTTTTCGCAATCACGGGCTCGGAACGTTAAACCAAGGTGAGATTATTGAATCTCACCATTTGCTGCGTGAGGACATCGTCAAAGCTGCTTATGCTTCTTATGCTTGTGAGCTGCTCGACCGCGTGCTGCAGGATGAGGAGACGGGAAGCTTTTGGTTTAAGCAATTAAAGGCATGCCTTACGGCACTTAATGAGGATAAAGATCCCGCTGTTATCATATCTCTTTATGAAATGAAAATATTGCAATCCGCGGGTTATGCGCCTGAATTGACGGCCTGCATATCCTGCGGCAGAGAAAGACCGGACGAGGAATATTTTATAAGTCCAGGCCTCGGCGGCACACTGTGCAGAGCATGCAAGCATTTCGATCCACCTGCCATGTCTATTTCTCCAAGAGCGCTGAAGCTGCTTCGTTTATTTACTATGGTCGATCTGCAGCGTCTGGGAAGCGTCTCTGTTCGTGATGAGACCAAATTGGAGATCAAGAAGATCATGCGAGCTTTCATGGATCAACAGCTTGGCCTCACTTTAAAATCCCGTAATTTTCTCGATCAAATGGACAAATACGGATTTTGATGGAGAAGGGCAGCCTTCGAAGGACTTCGAAGTGAAGAAGCTTCGATGCAGGAGCTCAGCTTGACAACGACCTGACATATAAGCTATTATTCATAGTAATATCTCTATACGAGACATGTGTTGATCGAGAAAGTACTAAATAAAGGACCTTTGGCTAATGAGCGAGTCGGAGATGGTGAAAGTCCGGCAGGTCGGGTTTAGGAAATGGCACTCGTGAGCATGAAATGGATACGGAAAAGTGGATTGTACTCCCTCGGAGTGCAGTCAAGTAGGGTGGAACCGCGGGAGTAGCTCTCGTCCCTACGTCTGAACATCAGGCGTAGGACGGGGGCTTTTTGCTGTCCTTGCGCACTTGAAATAGTTTACCTTGCAAAGGAGAAATGAAAATGAACTTTCAGCAAATGATATTGACGCTGCAAGATTTCTGGGCACAGCACAACTGTATTATTGTTCAGCCTTATGATACGGAAAAAGGCGCCGGAACGATGAATCCGATGACTTTCCTGCGTTCGATTGGTCCTGAGCCATGGAAGGTAGCTTATGTAGAGCCTTCTAGACGGCCGTCGGATGGCCGGTATGGAGAGAACCCAAATCGACTGTATCAGCATCATCAGTTCCAGGTGATTATTAAGCCTTCACCAGATAATATCCAGGAGATCTACCTGGAGAGCCTTCAGGCTCTTGGCATTGACGCTAAGAAGCATGATATCCGGTTTGTTGAAGACAACTGGGAGAACCCTTCCCTTGGCTGTGCAGGACTAGGCTGGGAAGTATGGCTGGATGGAATGGAGATTACTCAATTCACTTATTTTCAGCAGGTAGGCGGTATTGAAACGCATCCAGTGTCCGTCGAAATCACGTACGGTATGGAGCGTCTTGCCTCTTATATTCAAGATAAAGACAACGTATTTGATCTAGAATGGGTTGATGGCATTACTTACGGCGACGTATTTAAGCACCCGGAATATGAACATTCCAAGTATACCTTCGAGGTGTCCGATGTGCGCATGCTGTTCACTCTGTTTAATATGTACGAGGAAGAAGCCAAAAAAGCGATGGATCAGCATTTGGTATTCCCTGCTTATGATTATGTTCTAAAGTGTTCCCACACGTTTAACCTTCTTGATGCACGAGGGGCTATCAGTGTTACAGAACGCACGGGATATATCACCAGAGTGCGGAACTTGGCTCGGCAGGTAGCGGCCACCTATTTGGAGGAACGCGAGAAGCTCGGATTCCCGCTGCTCAAACAAGGAGGTGCACTATAATGTCTAAAGATTTATTATTTGAGATCGGTCTTGAGGAAGTGCCTGCACGTTTTGTTCGGGGAGCGATTGAGCAGCTCGAAGACAGGCTTGTTAAATGGCTGGACAGCGTAAGAGTTACTCATGGAGAAGTTCTGGCCTATGCCACTCCACGCCGTTTGGCTGTTATCATCAAGGACGTTATTGAGAAGCAGGAGGATGTAGAAGAGGAAGTTAAAGGTCCTTCCCGTAAAATTGCACTCGATGACAGCGGAAACTGGAGCAAAGCTGCGCTTGGTTTTGCTAGAAGCCAAGGTGTAGATCCTGAGCAGTTTACATTCAAAGAACTCGGCGGCGTAGAATATATCTATGCGACGAAGAGCAGTAAAGGTATCCAAACTTCAGAGGTGCTTGCAGACGGGCTGCTTCAGGTGCTGCATGCGATGACTTTTCCTAAATTCATGCGCTGGGCTTCTTATGACTTGAAATTTGTTAGACCGATTCGCTGGATCGTGGCGATGTTCGGTTCGGATGTTGTCGATATTGAGATTGCAGGGGTGAAGTCGGGGAATGTATCGAGAGGACATCGTTTCCTCGGTTCAGACACGACGATCTCAGAGCCGTCTGCATACGCAGAGGCCCTTCGTGAACAGCATGTTATTGTTGACATTGAAGAGCGCCGTGCCCTTATAGTGAGCCAGATCGAAGCTCTGGCAGCTAAGAAGAATTGGACGATTGCGATTAAAGAAGATCTGCTGGAAGAAGTACTGTTTCTCGTTGAAACACCGACTGTGCTCTATGGTTCATTTGAAGAATCATTCCTGGATATCCCTCAGGATGTGCTCATTACTTCGATGAGAGAGCATCAGCGTTACTTCCCAGTTCTGGACGATAACAGCAAATTGCTGCCTTATTTTGTTACGGTTCGCAATGGGGGAGCAGAATCCCTTGACGTCATTGCAAGAGGGAACGAAAAAGTATTGCGTGCCCGTCTGTCTGATGCGAAGTTCTTCTACGAGGAAGATCAGAAGCTGCAGATCAAGGATGCACTCTCCAAGCTTGAAAGCATCGTATTCCAAGAGGAGATCGGTACGGTGGGAGACAAGGTGCGCCGCATTCGCAAGATCGCTGATACGCTTGCAGCCAAGCTTCAGGTGTCTGCGGATCAAGTCGAGCTGGTTAGCCGGGCAGCGGATATTTGCAAATTCGATCTTGTCACACAGATGGTGTATGAATTCCCTGAACTGCAAGGTGTCATGGGTGAAGATTATGCACTGCGTGCTGGCGAACGTCCTGAAGTAGCTAAAGCGGTATTTGAGCATTACCAGCCAAGAAGCGCTTCTGATACTGTCCCTGCTTCTGTTGTAGGTTCAATTGTAAGCATAGCGGATAAAATAGATACGATTGTGGGATGCTTCTCTATCGGCATTATTCCTACCGGTTCTCAGGATCCATATGCACTGCGTCGTCAAGCCGCAGGTATTGTACAGATTGCCCTGGATCATAGGCTGCCGATTACACTTGATGAGATTTTTGAGATCGGAATCGAAATTCATGAGAACATGCGAGTAATGAAGCGTTCCAAGGATGATATCCACAAGGATCTGCAGGAGTTCTTCGCCCTTCGTGTTAAGAAGCTCCTGTCTGAAACGATGCGCTATGATGTAGTAGATGCAGTGATCAGCGCGGGGTATGACGATATCGTATCTGTCGTGAACCGTGGTACGGCACTGACGAATACGGTGGAGACAGCTGCTGAATTTAAAACGACCGTTGATTCGTTTAACCGTGTAGGCAACCTTGCAGCCAAGGCATCCAATGCCTCTGTGACGGAGGAGGTTTTTGTCGAAGCAGGTGAACGTACATTGTATGAAGCATGGAGCTCCACAGCGCAGGCTTATCGCGAGGCTTTGGCCGCGAGAGATGCAGAGAAGGCGCTGAGCATTGCAGCTGAATGGAGGGAGCCGATCACTTCCTTCTTCGACTCTGTTATGGTGATGGCTGAGGATGAAGCGATTCGAGCCAATCGATTGGGTCTACTCGCATCCATTGACAAAGACTTGAAGGCCTTTGCAGATTTCTCCAAGCTTGTCTGGTAATTGAGTGCCTGATATTTGCTTAAAAAGGTAAAGCGGTAAGTAATAAATATACGGAACGGGGGATAGGCTCCGTTCCGTATTTGTCCTTTATTTTCCATGTGGAGATTAGAGCAGGAATTACGATGCACGAAGGCGTATATAATAATATCCCGGACAGGTGATGAATATTGCATAGGAAAATTGTGGTGGATGCGGATGCATGTCCCGTAAAACGTGAAATTCAGACTGCCGCAGCATCATTTCAGATTCATGTGCTCATGGTGTCCTCCTACGACCATCGGCTGGAAGGCGGGGAAGGGACGACGATTGTGCATGTTGACCGGAGTGACCAAAGTGCTGACCTGTATATTGCTAATCATATCAAGGCACAAGATATTGTTGTAACCCAGGATTATGGACTTGCTGCATTAGCTCTGGCCAAATCCTGCAGCGTAATTACATTCCGAGGCAGAATAATCGACAATCAAGATATCGATTTTTTGCTCGATACTCGGCATTCGCACGCGAAAGCTAGGAAAAGAGGCCAGTATGGCAAGGGTCCAAAGCCCATGACAGATGAGGACAGGAAGTTATTTCAACATAAACTGACAAAACTTTTGAAGGATTTGCAGGAGATTGTGTAAGTTTAGCGAATAATTATTTACGTGTTAAAGAGATGAAGGTGGTTAAGATGAGTGCCGGACAGGGTAACATACCGGAAAGTGTTATCGAATCAGTGCTGAGTCAACATGATATCGTCGACACGGTAAGTAAGTTTGTACATCTGACCAAGCAGGGTAAGTATATGAAAGGGCTTTGTCCATTTCATTCAGAGAATACCCCTTCCTTTACGGTTACACCAGAACGCCAAATCTTCTATTGCTACGGCTGCGGCAAGGGAGGCAACGCCATCAAATTCAGGATGGAAATCGAAGGATTAACCTTTCCCGAGGCTGTTAAGACGATGGCAGAAGAGAGCCATATTCCTCTTGGGGAATGGCAAGGGCGTGATGTCGCACATCATAATCCTGAAACAGAACGTTTGCTGCAGGCTTATGAGCTTACTGCTAAATTATACCATTATTTATTGAAGAATACGGAGTACGGTAAGGCAGCAATTGAATATTTGCGTAATCGGGGTATGAATGACAAAGCGATTGACCATTTTCAGATTGGATATGCTCCGGCCGGTTGGAGTACACTTGTGCAGTTTCTCACGAAACGAGAGTTTCCGCTTGCTGAAATGGAGAAGGGCGGATTGATATCAGCCCGAAATGAAGGCGAAGGGTATGTAGATCGCTTTCGAGACCGTGTCATGTTCCCAATTAAGAACAGCAGTGGCAAAATTATTGCCTTTGCAGGCCGAATTATGGGTGATGGCCAGCCGAAGTATCTTAATTCGCCGGAGACGAGGCTCTTTAACAAGAGTCGTGTCCTCTACAATATGGATCATGCGAAGGCTTCGATCCGTAAGAAAGGACAAGCCATTCTGTTTGAAGGCTATGGCGATGTGATCTCTGCTTGGGAGCATGGAATTCAGAATGGGGTTGCCGGAATGGGGACTGCCCTGACGGAAAATCAAGCCCGTATGCTTAAATCTCTCAGTGATGAGGTAATTATCTGTTATGACGGTGATCGCGCCGGTCAAGCTGCCGCACTTAAGAATTTACCGATCCTGGAGTCGGCAGGGATCCAAGCAAAGGTTGCGCTTCTGACAGATGGTTTAGACCCTGATGAATTTATTCGCAAGCATGGCGGAGACCGCTTCACTCATCAGATCATTGAAGGTGCTGTTCCACCGTTAAAATTTAGACTTATAAACTTGAAAAAAAACCATATACTGCTAGAAGAAGGTGGCCGGATTGCTTATTCGCGTGAGGCCATCAAGCTAATTGCTCCACTCTCTTCTCCTACGGAGAGAGAGGTGTATTTGCGGGAGCTTGCTTCCGAAGTGCATGTGGATTTTGAGACACTGAAGCAGGAATGCAATCTCGAAAGGCAGCAAATGCAAAAAAACGAGCATTATGGGGATAATAACGACAAAAGGTGGAATAATGGTAGGCAACAAAATAGGCAGATTCCTACACCTAATTTACTTCCTGCCTATCATACGGCCGAACGAAGGCTTCTGTCCTGGATGCTTCAAGATGATGAGGCGGCCAGATATGTTGGTGAACGTCTTGGTGAAGCCTTTAACATTAGCGATCATGCAGCTATCGCTGCTTATCTATATGCTTATTACGCTCAAGGCAAACCGCCGGATCTAAGGATGTTTATGCTGTCTCTTCAAGACGATCGTCTTGAAAAAACGGTAAGCTCCATTTCCATGATGGATACGCCTGAGCAGTGGGATCACGGAGCACTGGATGATTGTATCAAAGAGGTATTAAAGTATCCGGTATTACAGCAGATCGATTCTAAAAAAGAGGAAATGATTGCTGCCGAACGATCCGGAGACTTTTTGCGTGCAGCACAAATCGCAAGTGAGATTATAACCCTAGAGAGACAATGATTGTAATTATCATACCATGTTTCTAGGGAGGAGGGAGTCGAAGTATGGCGAATGATCAGCATGCTGAACTAGAAACAGAATTGACGCTGGATCAAGTAAAAGACCAGCTGATTGAGCAGGGCAAAAAGAGGTCGTCTTTGAATTATAAAGAGATCATGGAGAAGCTGTCTCCATTCGATCAAGACCCGGAGCAAATGGATGAGTTCTATGAACAACTTAGTGATTTAGGAATTGATGTGGTAAATGAGAGTGATGATGATAACCCACTACGGCCTAATGATGACTCTGAGGATAAAGAGGGTGATGATTTTCATTTTGATGATGATCTGAGTCTTCCTCCTGGTATCAAAATTAATGACCCGGTCCGCATGTATTTGAAAGAAATCGGACGTGTGCCGCTGTTGTCAGCAGACGATGAAGTTGAACTGGCTAAGCGAATCATGAATGGAGACGAGGAAGCAAAACGTCGGCTCGCTGAAGCTAACTTACGTCTCGTTGTCAGCATTGCTAAGCGGTATGTAGGCCGCGGTATGCTCTTCCTTGATCTGATCCAGGAAGGGAATATGGGTCTGATCAAAGCGGTTGAGAAGTTCGACCACAACAAAGGCTTTAAATTTAGTACCTATGCAACTTGGTGGATTCGTCAAGCGATTACGCGTGCGATTGCTGACCAGGCTCGTACAATTCGTATCCCTGTTCATATGGTGGAGACCATTAACAAATTGATCCGTGTATCCAGACAACTGCTGCAAGAGCTAGGGCGCGAACCGACGCCAGAGGAAATCGCGGCTGAGATGGATCTAAGTGTGGAAAAGGTACGGGAAATTACGAAAATTGCGCAAGAACCAGTGTCGCTTGAAACACCGATCGGTGAAGAAGATGATTCTCATCTCGGAGATTTTATCGAGGATCAGGAAGCACTTGCACCGGCTGATGCTGCTGCGTATGAATTACTGAAGGAGCAATTGGAGGATGTACTTGATACACTGACTGAGCGTGAAGAAAACGTTCTGCGTCTCCGTTTCGGGCTTGACGACGGGCGGACACGTACACTTGAAGAGGTAGGTAAAGTGTTTGGTGTAACGAGAGAACGGATTCGTCAGATTGAAGCGAAGGCACTTCGCAAATTGCGTCATCCAAGCCGCAGCAAACGGCTTAAAGATTTCCTTGAATAGTTAGATTAAGGGCCTTCTGCTGTGCTTGCGGCAGGAGGTCTTTTTGTATGAATCAAGCGATTTTTTTCTTTTTTTTGGATATATTTCCTTCGATTTCTTATTACCCATTATTTTAGCTTTTTTTGATGATGATTGCAAACATCGAAACGAGGCAGTGCCTGATTAGTGGGCGAAGTCATCGTTGAGAGATAGATTTGCAGTGATACCATTTAGTATAGAGTTGGGCGGTGCAATGCATGTTGAAATTGTCGAAAAGATTGCAGCTATTACATGATCTAATGGATCCGGGACGGAATCTTGCCGATATCGGTTCAGACCATGCTCTCCTGCCAGTCGCTTGTATTCAAAGCGGTCAGGCGGCCACAGCCATTGCTGGGGAGCTGAACGAAGGCCCATATGAGGCAGCGAAGAGACAAGTGGCAAGCAGCGGTTTACAAGCCAAAATCGAAGTCAGACGGGGAGACGGTCTGGATGTGATTGAGGCCGGCGAAGTGGATACAATCACGATCGCAGGGATGGGCGGCGCACTGATCGCTAATATCCTGGAACGCGGCAAGCCTAAGCTTAAGGGAGTTACACGTCTTATTTTGCAGCCTAATGTTGGTGAAGATATTTTGCGAAGATGGCTGTTCGATAATGACTACGTCATTGAAGCAGAACGAATTATTGAGGAAGACGGCAAAATCTATGAAGTCATTGCAGCTGTACCCGGGTATTTCAGCCACATCTCAAATGATGAAGTATATGAGCCGAAGCTGATCGGCACAGCTGACCATGAGGTTGAGCTGACTTCAAGCGAACTGCTCAAGATGGGGCCATTCTTGGTAGAACAAGGTGGATCTGTCTTCGTTAAAAAATGGGAGCTCGAAATAGATAAGATCCAAAAGGTGCTCGCTTCCTTATCTAAATCTGATCTTCCTGAAGCAAAAGAGAAGGCTGGGGAGCTCCAGCAGGAGTTGAAAAGAATTGTGGAGGTGCTCACATGTATGCAAAAGGACAAACTGTAATCTCTTATATGGAGGAGCTTGCTCCCAAGCATCTAGCCGTTCCTGATGATCGTATCGGTCTTCAGCTCGGAACGCTGGCAAAAGAAATCAAGAAAGTGCTGGTTGCACTTGATGTGACAGATGAGGTCGTTGAAGAAGCGATCCGTTTGGAAGCAGATCTTATTATCGCACACCATGCCATCATCTTCAGACCCCTCAAATCGCTGAATACCGACTCGCCGATGGGCAAGCTGTATGAAAAACTGATCAAGCATGATATCGCCGTTTATATTAGTCATACGAACCTAGACGTAGCGGAGGACGGCATAAACGATTGGATGGCCGAAGCGATTGGATTAAAGGATGTCGCTCCATTAGAAGATCTGCACACCGATCACTTGTCCAAGCTGGTTGTGTTTGTACCGAAGTCTCATCACCAAAAAGTGCTAGATGCGGTGCTGGACGCAGGCGCGGGCTCAATCGGGAATTACAGTCACTGCAGCTTCAATATTGACGGATACGGCACTTTTGTTCCGGGTGATGCTACACAGCCGTTCATTGGTAAGCAAGGGCAAATGGAGCGTGTAGAAGAGGTTAGAATTGAAACGATTGTTCCGAATAGCATTCGGAATAAAGTCGTGCAGGCGATGCTTAAGGCTCATCCTTATGAAGAAGTGGCTTATGATCTGTACCCTATGGATATGAAAGGCAGAACGCTTGGGTTGGGGCGGGTCGGCAAGCTGTCTGCACCCGTTCTGCTCCAGGAGCTAGTGGATAAAGTGAAGAAGCAGTTCGATGTGAAGCAAGTTCGAGTTGTCGGCGATCTGAATCGTCAGATCAAGAAGGCCGCTGTGCTTGGCGGATCGGGCAGCCGATATGTGAATCATGCGCTGTTTAGAGGCGCGGATGTCATTGTTACAGGCGATATTGACTATCATACCGCTCATGATGCATTGATGGCGGGGATTGCTATTATTGACCCAGGTCATAATATTGAAAAGATCATGAAGCCCAACACGGTGAAATGGCTCAAGGAGAAGCTGGAGAAAGGCCGCTATGCGACAGAGGTGAATGCATCTGAAATTGATACAGAACCTTTCCAATTTGTATAGTCGATTCCAGTAATTTCACTTGAATGATACAGCGAGTCCTAGTATAATATGAATGTTGTCGGAAAGTTTGACAGACAATCGCTGGTGGCCTTGTTGCCACGAGAGGAAAGTCCGGGCTCCACAGGGCAGGATGCTGGATAACGTCCAGTCAGCGCGAGTTGAAGGATAGTGCCACAGAAATGGACCGCCGATGGCTGGCTATATGGCTAGCACAGGCAAGGATGGAACCGAGGTGTAAGAGACCCCGAGGAACGCTGGTGACTTCGTTCCTGGTAAACCCCATCTGGAGCAAGACCTAAAGAGACACCGTCTTCCGTAAGGGAGGCAGCCTTAGCCCGAGGTGTGTCTAGGTTGGTCGCTTGAGCTGTTCAGCAATGAATGGCCTAGATAGATGATTGTCGCTTGTGGTGGAAGGGTAGTTCCCGTTATGACCACGAAGAGCACAGAACCCGGCTTACGTAAAACTTTCCAAACTGCAACACAGTATATGTGATGATATAACGGTAATTTTGCCTGCTTTGTGCAGGACAAATTACCGTTTTTTGTTGTGCAGCAGCTCGCTTCCTTCTATGCCAATATGAACGAATAGACGTTTTTATTAATTATTTGACCTATGGACGAACATCCAAGCCATTAAGGGAGTGAGGAATAGATTATACTATCACTTGAAAAGGAGTTGTTCAATATGTCTCAACGTAGTGGTCATCACATGAAAAAATGTTTTCCTCCTCTTAAGCCTATCGTTTGTGATCCTGTAAATGTAGTGAAAAATCATTATCATCCTCAAATCCAGCCTGTAATTCACCCTGTACAAATCATTAACAAACATCATCCGGTACCAGTTCCAGTTCATGAGTGGGTCGTTGCTGAAACTGAAGAAGTGGTAGGTGGCATGAGCACAGGCATGAATGGTATGAATGGTGTTGCTGGAACAAGCACGATGAACGGTGTAGGCGGCATGAGCACAATGAATCACGGCATGGGTGGCATGCATGGCAAGGGCTGTCATCATGACCGCAACAGAAGAGGCCGTAGATAATTAAACAACGCAAAGAGCAGACGAGATGAACTCGCCTGCTCTTTTTGTTTATTACTTCATAAATCTGTTGATAGTATCTTCAAGCTTGTCGCGAACATTCTGAGGCCATAACTGGAGGGGGGCCTGCTCTCCAGATGCTCCTGCAGCTTCCAGTGCCTTGTACACATCGATCTGACCGTAGCCAAAGTATTTATCGTATCCCGGATCCCCCAGGTCGATCACACTGCTGCGCATCAGATCCATTACTTCTTCGTTAGACAGATCAGGATTATAGGAACGGATCAATCCCGCTAGTGCGGCGACATGAGGGCTTGCCATAGATGTTCCCGACAGGGCAGCGTATTGATTGCCCGGATAGGTGCTGGCAATGCTTGCGCCAGGCGCCATCACATCCACATAATCACCATAATTTGAGAAGTCCGCTCGTTTCATGGATGCATCTGTGGCGGACACGGCAAATACTTCGGGATAAGCAGCCGGGTACCCAGGCCGTTCCGTATTGTCATTACCCGTCGCCGCGATCAGGACGACATCATGGTCATAAGCGTATTTGATGGCATCATGCAAAAATTCAGCATCTGCATAATTACCGAGACTCATATTGATCACCTTTGCTCCGTGATCGGTAGCCCAGATAATTCCCTCAGCTACGGCATAGCTTGTGCCGGAACCGGATTGATCGAGTACCTTAACAGGCATAATTTTGTTATACCAGGTCATGCCTGCGACACCTTCATTGTTATTCACTTTGGCAGATACAATTCCTGCAACATGGGTACCATGCCCGACATCATCATAAGGCTCTGCTTCCCCATCAATAACGTTGTACCCCTCGACCAGCTGCCCTTCCAGATCAGGATGATCAAGATCGACGCCTGTATCAATAACGGCTACAATGACATCCTCACTCCCTTTGGATAACGTCCACCCCTTATTGGTTTCTGTCGCAGGGAGGTTCCATTGATAACGGGAGAACAATAGGTCGTTCGGAATATTATCAGCCAGCTCATTTTCAGGCGCAGTTTCGTTGGTTAAATATAGATAGTGAGGTTCGGTATATACCGGATTCCATTTGTTCTGAAAATAAGACTGAAGTTTAGCAAAATCCATCTTCTTAGAACGAAAAACATACGCCTGGCCAACTTGATGGGTATGATCCAGATCAATATCTTTCTCGATCTGTTTTAGCTTCTCTGATGTTAATTTCTCATTGAATCTAACGACGATCTCATCTTCATAAAAATGACTAGCATTCTGATTATCGTGTCCTGTCTTAACTGTAATATCCTTTAAGGTGTTAGGGAGAACAGATTCTACGCTGTACATGCCCTCTTTGGGATATGGGATCATTCTTAGGTTCCGGCGCTGATGCTCCTCCACATCATTTAGGATATGCTGGCTCATTACTGCGATAACCGCATGCTTACCATCCGAAGAGGGTTCGCCCAGAACAAAATACTTATCCTTATCGAGCGTAAGCGAAGTAGATTCATAGGATTTATGCTTCTGAAGAGCTTGCTTCGCGGAGCCAATGCTTGCTCGAAGCTGTTTGTTCTTCTGTAACGAATCCGCATTCTTCTGAATACTGAAGGATTGCTGCTTGTTTTGCTCTAGATCCATCCAGAGTAAGGTGTGAATGTGACTATGTGTTTTCTCTAATTGATCCATATAAGCTGACAGCTCTTTGTTGTCTGAATCTTTTAATTCTTGCAGTATTTTTTGGAGGTGCATTTGAGCATCCATCCGGGATAAGCGGTCAGTCGCTTGAACATCCTGTGCTTTGATTCGTTGTTTGAGCAGCTGCTCTTGCTGTGGCTCATTAGGGGTCTGCTGCTGGTCAGCGGTATTTTCTTCCCCGGGTAGTAACAGGGTGGTCATTACCAAAACGGCAGCGGCGGCGCCAATTGCCCAGTATGTCCAATTGCTTCTAGCCATTATTTTAGTACTCCTCCTGCCTGTCTATATAGTACCTATAGCGTGAGAAGATGAGGCGGTTTTTATACGAAGGATTTTGCAGCTCTAACTTAAAATAAACAGGGGAAAGGAAATGGCGGCTTTAGGGTTATTTAAGTACCGCTCGTCACATTTTTATGGTAGGATAGAAGCTGAGAAATAATGGTCAGTAGATGTATTTGAATCTTGGCCGGTTATAAGAAGTCTATATGAGGGACTTATTCTTTAAGGGGGAACTACCTTTATGTCAGCAAATGTGCAGAAGTTGTGTGAATCGGCACGAGAGAAATTGAAGCCCGCAATTGAAAAACTGGAAACATTTCTAAACGAAAACTCACTTGCTCAGCTTGCAGCTGACCAGGATCAGGAGACGATTCCATTTTACAAAGGATTTCTTTCCGACCTTCGGCACCTGCTCGTTTTTTCTGAGGTATCGTATGAGAAGCTTGGAACAGCACTCCGTCGTGCCAATTTTGACGTTGATTTTGCGGAAAAAGCATTGTATAACCTTTATCATCAGGGTATCAACAGCTTTTTCTATCCAAAGAATGAATGCTACTCTGAGGATGGACGTTACGCATATACAGGTCAAGATGCCATTCGTTTCCGCATTAAGCCGGTAAGACCTGCTCGCGATATTATTATGGAAATTACGAAGACCTATGAAGAACTGCGTGATGACCTGAATTATTACGAAAGTGACTATCTGACTCAGCGCAGAATGAAGAGCAGAGCTTAAGCGCTGCTGGGTCGATTTTTGAATACAGATTATATCTAAGAGCCGTGTACATTGCACGGCTTTTTTTTGTTTGCAAGCAAAAGGCATCCGTGCATAATAATGCTGGAGTATAAGGTATCGGCAATGAGGGTACCATACCATTTGAGGTGATAATAATGACTGTACCCATCGTGAAATGCAGCGTATCGAACTGCAGCTATTGGGGAGAACAAAATGTTTGCAAAGCAGATCTAATTATGATTGACATTGATGCGCATGCCAGAACCCATCTCAAGGAAGAGTATGCTGGAGAAACATTTGATTCCGAACATCATGATTATGCAAGCACTTCCTCGGCGACTTGTTGTCACACGTTTAAACCAAAGGCTTAAGTCATCAGTATTCTGCGGCTTCTAACCTGACAGGCTCTAATGCTTCGGAGGTGCGAAAATGGACAAACCGAACCAAGAAAACAAAGTAAAGGGAAGCCGAGATCGTATCGATTTTCCTCGCAAAGAGCATCATGAGCACCAAGAGGAGTACGCAGCGGAGATCAGCCCTTTAGTAAGTGCAGATTCTGCTGGGACAACTTCGAGGGCTCGTGAGCGTGATGAAGACACAACCTCTAAACGAATAGGATATCTGGCTCTTGCCGTATCCATTGTGTCCTTGTTTTTATGGTCTTATGTGGTAGGTGTCATAGGTATCGTTCTCGGGTATTATGCCTTCAGCAAAGGGAGACGTACAGCTGGCGGCTGGGCAATGGGCATCGGAATTGCGGCTTTGGTAAGCTACGCGTTCCTAGTAATGTTCACTTACTATTAGTAAAGTAATGCAGGCAGCTCTTCTATCATGCGGGGCTGCCTGTTTAGTTTATTTATATCAGGAAAAACAAGACTTGGCATGCAGGATGGCAATTGTTACAATAGATCAGTGAATGAAACAATATCAATAAATTTAGATATAGGTAGCGAGTATATTGGAGGCCTGTTTACATATGCAAATCGATTCTGTAGGAAAATCGCTGTGGTATGATGTTTCCTCTTCTTCAGAAACAAGTTCCAGATCAGCGGCAACGACGACTTCTGCACCTGAATTCTCGGAGATATGGGCTGAAGTCAACCGAGAACCATCCACTGATCGTCAAGGAGATAAAGGCAGTAACAAATCTTCTATGTCTACAGACGGACTGCTCTGGGTTAACCTCAGAACCGGTAAAATATCCGGCGGCCCAAGCGATATAAATAAAAATGCGAATTTGAATGCAAGTACTGTATCCTCTTCGAATTTAGGGATCTCTTCATCCTCACAAGTGCAGCCCTCACAGCTTGGAGGAACGGTTACTGCCTATGAGTCCATGATTCAGGAAGCCAGTGAGAAATATGGTGTACCTGTATCCCTTATTAAGGCGGTTATCGATACAGAGTCTGGATTTAATTCGAACGCAGTATCTGGAGCCGGAGCCAAGGGTCTGATGCAGCTTATGGATGGAACCGCAGCAGGATTAGGCGTAACGAATCCATTCGACCCTGCGCAGAATATCGATGCAGGAACAAGGTATTTATCATATCAGCTTGAACGGTTTGACGGGCAAGTGAATCTTGCTCTTGCTGCTTACAATGCAGGTCCAGGCCGTGTAGGCCAGCTTCAGGTTACGACGGATGAGCAGCTAATGAATGTACTCCATTTATTACCTAGGGAAACGCAGGACTATGTTGCTAAAATAGAAAAAGCAGAAGCGAAATATAGAGCATAAACAGCATATATTTCAGTCCTTTTGCTGATCGGATCTGAACAAAAGATCAACGTGGACAGTCGGTATGAGGCATCAGCTGACGAGTCCATTATTGATCTTTTTCACGTTTAAGAAAGGAGGCAGACAAAATATGCTTTACTTTGATTATGCGGCTTCAGCACCGCCATATGAAGATGTGATTCGAACTGTGTCAGAGGTAATGAAGCTGCATTATGGGAATGCCTCCTCCATTCACGCATACGGAGAGAATGCAGGACGACTATTGAATAAATCCCGTTCCGTTTGCGCCGAGGCTTTGGATGTCAAACCGGATGAAGTTATCTTCACATCTGGAGCCACGGAGAGTAACAACCTTGCAATAAAAGGAACAGCGTTACGTTATCAATCCCGCGGACGGCATATTATAACGACCAGGACAGAGCATGCGTCTGTATATGAGAGCATCAAGTTTTTGTCCGAAATCGGTTATGATATTACTTATGTGCCGGTGGATGAGATGGGCAGAGTGAAGACAGAGGATGTCCTAGATGCGGTTACCAAAGAGACAATTCTTGTAAGTCTGATGCATGTAAATAATGAGACGGGAGCCGTGCATCCTGTCGTTGAAATAGGGCAGGCTCTTAAGCAGAAGCACCCTAAGATTGTGTTCCATGTCGATGGGGTTCAGGCTTATGGTAAAATTCCCGTTCAATTGAAGTCTGGAATTGATCTATACAGCATCTCAGGACATAAAATCCGAGGACCCAAGGGCGTTGGACTCTTATATATTCGTTCTGGTCTGGAGCTTACTCCCTTAATGTCTGGCGGTTCACAGGAGCAGGGGATGCGTGCGGGAACAGAGAATATTCCGCTGATCGTAGGCATGTCCAAAGCCATGCGTCTTGCCCGGGAACGTCAGCCTGAGCTGAACACACACCTCAAAAAGCTGCAAATCCTGCTTCTTGAGGAAATAAGACTACATCCGGAGTGGGTACTGAACAGCTCAGAAGAAGGTACCCCGCATATTGTACATTTCTCTTATCCCGGCATGAAGGCCGAAGTGATGCTGCACGTATTAGAACAGCTGAATGTCATTGTTTCCACTCAATCGGCATGCTCGTCCAAACAAGCCATTCCAAGCCGGGTGCTGCTCGGAATGGGCAAGTCAGAGGCGATTGCTGACAGCGGGATTCGAGTTAGTCTGGGAGATCAACATACAGAGCAAGATATATTACAGCTGATTCAGGCGATGAGACAGATGAAGGAAAGGCTTGCTTCTTTTGAAGGGTGGAATAGGTAAACCGATGAAATATGATATGTTATTACTCCGTTTTGGAGAGTTTACACTGAAAGGTAAGAACCGAAAGAGGTTTGAGAGATCCGTAATTAAGCATGTGAAGTCTAAATTAAAGGCCTATCCGGGAACCTCCATTATTGAGGAATATGGGAGAATGTACGTAGACCTTGGAGAGAACGATCACCTCATTATAATGGATAGCTTACGCAAGGTATTCGGGATTGTCTCCATTAGTCCTGTTAAGGTAACCCCATCCGTAGCAGATGAGATCGTGGCAGCCTCCCTTGGTTTTATGGAAGAGCTGGATCCGCAGCAAGGAACGACCTTTAAGGTAAACGCTAGAAGGGTCTGGAAAGCGTTCGAGCATTCTTCTCATGAGACGAACCATTTGGTGGGAGCCCCGATCTTAAGAAAATTCAGTGCGCTTAAAGTGGATGTAAGAAATCCGGATATTGAGCTTAAGATTGAGATTCGCGAGGCGAGAACTTATCTATATTATGAATCTGTTCCTGCCGTCGGAGGCTTTCCCCGTGGTTCTAATGGCAAAGCCATGATGCTGCTATCAGGGGGAATAGATTCACCTGTTGCCGCCTGGTCTTCCATGCGCCGGGGACTAGAGCTGGAAATGGTTCATTTCTTCAGCTTCCCGTTTACAAGTCAAAAAGCAAAAGATAAAGTCATCGAGCTGGCTAGAATTCTTGCTGATCATGCCGGTGAAGTGAAGCTTCATCTGGTTCCTTTTACAGAGGTTCAAACTTCGTTTACGAAAACGGGGCAGGATAATTTGATGATTACACTAATGCGCCGTTCGATGCTTCGAATCGCAACTCAGCTGGCGGAACGGGAAGGGGCACTGGCTATTGTAAGCGGAGATAGCCTTGGTCAAGTAGCCAGCCAGACGCTTGGAAGCATGAATGTCATTGGGAGGGCAACTGATCTTCCATTGTTAAGACCGCTTGTCATGATGGACAAGAGTGAAATAGTAAAGATTGCTGAGGACATCGGTACGTACTCCACTTCGATTTTACCTTATGAAGATTGCTGTACCTTGTTTGTGCCCAAGTCACCGACAACGAATCCGAATTTGCGGATTGTCGAAAAGATTGAAGCCTCTATTCCGGAGCTTCCTGAGTTCATTGCGAGGGCAGTAGAGCAGACTGAGACACTGATACTTCGCAGTAACGACGATACCGCAATGCCTGATTCAATACAGGAAGATTGGTTTTAAGAAGTTTACTTTAATAGAACGAAAAGGCTTATCGCTGATATGATCAGCAATAAGCCTTTTTTTGTTCTTCGATCAGGTTGGTGCTAGAAGCTTGTCCAGAAACAATCTTCACTTGTTCTCGTTTTATGAGTAGGAATGTTCTCTCTTCACATTCTGCTGTTTCCGATAGCCAGCAAACAGAACACCGCCGATGACAAGAACAATAAATAGGATCCGAAGAACGGGATGCGAGATAAAGAAGGTTTCAAATCTTCGTTCCTCCGTAATCATATTTGAGGCTGTGTAGGCGAGTACAGCAGCGCCAATATACATGACCCAAGGGAAACGATCGATGAGCTTGATAAACAAGGTACTGCCCCATACGATGACAGGAACACTGATCAGCAGACCCAAAATAACGAGAATCAGATTTTGCTCTGCTGCGCCAGCAACAGCGATTACATTATCAATCCCCATGGCCGCATCAGCGATGATAATGGTACGTACAGCCGACCATAACGAGCTGCCGGCCTTGATATCGCTATGTTCATCGGCACCTTGATCGGCCAGCAGCTTGTAGGCAATGCCCACGAGCAGCAGCCCGGCAACCAGCAGCAGCCATGGAATTTGCAGCAGCCACAGCACGATGATGGTTGCCAGGATCCGAATCAGAACCGCACCTCCAGTACCATAGACAATGGCTTTCTTCTGAACACTTTGCGGTAAATTACGGGCAGCTAGTCCAATGACGATTGCGTTGTCCCCAGCGAGGATTAAATCAATAAAAACAATTTGTAGCAAGCTGATTAAAAACTGACCGATATCCAATTCTTGTCACTCCTTTACTCTAACCATGATTCCGAATCATCCGATTGCATAAATCGGAGTTCATTATATTCCTCTGATTTCTCAGCGTCAAGCATAGCTCGGACAACCAGGGCATACATCTAGTGTATGGAGGTGTTTACCCTGTTCATGGATGATATTTGGCTTATAATGCAGATACTTATGATTAACCTTGTTTTAAGCGGCGATAACGCTGTCGTCATTGCTATGGCAAGTCGTAATTTGCCTGAGCAGAGCCGTAATCGTGCAGTATGGTGGGGAGCATTTGGCGCGGTGTTATTAAGATGTATTTTAACCTTTATTGCGGTGCTCATACTTGGTATACCGTTTATACAAGCGGCTGGCGGACTTATGCTACTCTATATTGCGTTTAAATTGTTGTTTGACGAAGATGAGAATGTGAATGTCAAACAATCTACAACTTTATGGAGTGCGGTATACACGATACTCGTCGCTGACTTTGTCATGAGTCTCGACAATGTTCTGGCCATAGCTGCAATCGCAGATGGCGATCTAGCACTCATTGTAATTGGGATCGCGATCAGCATTCCCATTGTTGTATGGGGCAGCGGTATTATTGTTAAGCTGCTTCAGCGCTTTCCGATACTGGTCTTCGCAGGTTCGGGTATATTAGCTTATACGTCCGGCGAGATGGTCCTTCGTGATCCGAAGCTGGGGTTATGGCTCCAAGAGGTTTTTGCAGGCTATGAGACCTTGCTGCCCGCAGTTTGTGTTATATTGGTTATGCTTGGCGGTGCATTTTTCAAAGTGTTAAGATATCGGGTGGATACATAAATAGATGAATCATAAACCGGCAATCGAAGTGGAATGCCGGTTTTTTTGTATTGTTAAGCGTAAGATCAATGAGGAAAGAGCTGGAAATGAATGTTTTTTCAAATATGAAGCATGACAGTAGTTTTTTGCAAAAACATCGGATAAACTAGAAATATATACGCTAATATAGTTCCTAGTGAACGTAGATCTTGAATTGCCTTGGATAGAAGCAGAGATCATCATACAAACGGGGTGAAGTGTGAAGTGAAGGGAAGAAACGAAAGGTTGGTAGGCATCTTTATCGTCATTGCCGGTCTTGTCATCTTACTTGGTCAATTGGGCTTTTTCAGTTTTCTTGGACGAAATTTCTGGCCGCTCATTTTAATCATTCCAGGAATTATTCTCCATCTTTTTTATTTTTTCAGAAATACGAGTGCCGTTATTTTGGTGCCGGCGGGAATTTTGACGGTGTATGGTATTTTCTTCCTCATATGCAGTATTTGGGGATGGCATCTGACCGCAACTCTATGGCCTGTCTTTATAACAGGGGTTGCCCTAGGCTTGTTTGAATATGCTTTATTTGAATATCCTCGGCCAGCTGTGATCTACAGGACATCCATTATTTTGCTTGCCGTGTCGATCGTGCTCTTGTTCATAACCATGCTCACTACCGGATTCATATATGTCGTCGCTGCTATACTTATCTTTGTGGGAATCTGGCTTATCTTCGGAAGGCCTAAACCGACCCGGCGGCGTTTTCGATAAGCTACTTGATTTTTAACATTTTTCGTCTATAATATAAGGGATATATGTGCGTCGGAGTTATCACCCGGCGCTTCTTTTGTGAGTAAGGTCGTTATATATTACAAGAATCGAACTTTATGGCTTTGTATCGTGAATTTTGATTCAAGAATCAAGCCTCATGACTTCATTATCATGAATTTTGATTCGAGAATCAAATCTCATGGCTTTGCACCATGAACTTGATTCAAATAGAAATGATTTTGGAAAGGATATGGATATAAACCATGCATGTAAGAGAGAATATTCGCAATATTGCGATCATTGCCCACGTTGACCACGGCAAAACAACACTTGTAGACAAACTGCTTCAACAATCCGGAACCTTCCGTGAACATGAGGCCGTACAAGAACGCGCCATGGACTCCAATGATTTGGAACGTGAACGCGGGATTACGATCCTTGCCAAAAATACTGCGATCAATTATAAAGATTTTCTTATCAACATTGTTGATACACCAGGACACGCCGACTTTGGCGGAGAAGTAGAACGGATTATGAAAATGGTTGACGGTGTACTGCTTGTTGTCGATGCGTATGAAGGCTGCATGCCGCAAACGAAGTTTGTACTGCGCAAAGCTCTGGAGCATAACCTGACGCCAATCGTTGTTGTTAACAAAATTGACCGCCCAGCAGCTCGTCCGGCTGAGGTTATTGATGAAGTTCTGGATCTGTTCATTGAGCTCGGTGCTAATGATGAGCAGCTTGACTTCCCGGTTGTATATGCTTCTGCACTTAACGGTACTTCAAGCATGGATCCTGAGAAACAAGATGACAACATGATGAGTCTCTATGAGACGATTGTTGATCACATTCCTCATCCAACAGAAAGTGTTGACGAGCCGCTGCAGTTCCTCGTAACGCTGATGGATTACAATGAATATCTGGGTCGTATTGCAATTGGACGCGTGAACAGAGGCGTTATTCGTCAAGGACAGGCTGTAACAGTTATCCAACGTGACGGCTCCAATAAAACTGCGCGTATTGAGAAATTGTTCGGATTCCAAGGGCTGAAGCGCGTAGAAGTAGCTGAAGCAGGTGCAGGCGATATCGTTGCCATTGCGGGAATTAAGGATATTAATATCGGTGAAACGATAGCTGATCCAGCGAATCCTGAAGCATTGCCGGTTCTTAAGATTGATGAGCCAACGCTTCAAATGACATTCCTTGTTAATAACAGTCCTTTTGCTGGACGCGAAGGTAAATGGGTAACATCCCGCAGACTTCGTGACCGTCTGTTTAAAGAGCTTGAGACGGACGTAAGTCTTCGTGTCGAAGAAACAGACAGCCCAGATGCTTATGTTGTATCCGGCCGTGGTGAGCTTCACCTAGGTATCCTGATTGAGAACATGCGCCGTGAAGGCTATGAACTTGCGGTATCCAAACCGGAAGTTATCATTAAAGAGATCGACGGCAAGAAAATGGAGCCAATTGAGCGCCTAATGATCGATATTCCTGAAGAAAGCATGGGTGCGGTTATGGAAAGCCTGGGTTCCCGTAAAGCCGAAATGGTCAACATGATCAATTCTGGTAACGGCCAGGTTCGTCTTGAGTTCCTGATCCCTGCACGCGGCTTGATTGGATATCGTACGAACTTCTTGACACTGACTCGCGGCTATGGCGTAATGAACAATGCATTTGACAGCTATGGTCCACTCGTTGGCGGTCAAGTTGGTGGACGTCACCAAGGCGTGCTCGTATCCAGTGAGAATGGTACATCAACATTCTATGGTATGATTGGTGTTGAGGACCGTGGTATGTTGTTCCTTGATGTGGGAACGGAAGTTTATGAAGGAATGATCGTTGGTGAACACAATCGTGACAATGACATCGTTGTAAACATCTGTAAGGAGAAACAACTGACTAACGTTCGTTCGGCAACCAAGGACGATACAGTGAAGATGAAGACTCCTATAATCTTCTCCTTGGAGCAAGCTCTGGAGTACTTAAATGATGATGAACTGTGTGAGATCACACCGAAGTCCGTTCGTCTTCGTAAGAAGCTCCTGAATAAGAGTGAGCGTGAGCGTGCGGAGAAGCATCGCAAGATGTCCCAAGCTAATCTATAATATGTAAATAATACGCTTGGAAAAGAGAGCATGTACTTGAAAGGAGCTGAACGCCGCCATGCAGGCATGGTTTGCGTCACACCCGATCGTTAGTTATGTGGTTATATTTGTACTGATTACGTATGTCTACAATAAGGTATTTCGCCCGCAGCAGAAAATGCCGTTACTCAAAGAGATATTACTGTACATTTTGATGGCCATCGGCTCCTTCATGCTGCTCGTTTTCCAAATCGATAAATTGCCGATTATTCAATGCTTGCTTGTCGCAGTAGCACTGATGCTGCTGGTCAGAATCCGTTATTTTGTGGAAGCTCGGCAGAAGAAAAAAACGGAGTCTTCTGGAGAGACAAGTAAAATGTAGCTTTAGTAAAGACAACTTCATATGCACACATTAGAGAGACCGCCCTAATCAGCGGTCTTTCCGTTCTTTTTGGAGCAGTTAAACTCATTTTTTAAGTGGATGATATACCCAGATTTGAAATGCGGCAGCGGTGGCGGTAATATGTAAGAGCAACCATAGAAATGTATAAAGGTGTTGAATTTATAATATGAGTATGGGATCTAACGGATTGCCCCCACGCAATAGAGGCGGCAAGAGCAGCGATAACAACACAGCGCAGACAACGACGAAGAAGAAAGTGAAGAAGAAGAGTCCAGCAAAAACATTTATGAAGTTGGTATTATCTCTCATTGTTATCGGTTTGATCGCAGGTATTGGCTATTTGTACATGGTATTTAATGATGTGATCGACACAGGGAACAATAACCCCGTAGCAGCTGAAGATTCAGCCAAGGTGAAGCCGCAGACGATGCTGATCTTGGGAACGGACTATCGAGAGGAGACAGGCACTCATCTGTCTGACGTCGTGATGGTAGCCTCACTGCATCCGGAGACGAAATCTGCGACGATTGTATCTCTGCCACGTGACACGCTGGTTCAGCTCGAGGGCTATACCGAGAGGAAGCTGAATGAGTTCTATCCTCGCTTCAGAGCTGCGGCGAAAGAATCAGGTATTTCAGCTGAGGAAGAAATGCGGGTTATGCTCGGCAAATACTTGGATGTGGATATTAATTACGTCACCGTGCTGAACTTCAAGGCATTTGAAGAAATCGTAGATGCCTTGGGCGGAGTCGAAGTGAATGTGAATCAGAACATGTGCTATAAGGATACCGCGGATGATACTGATATTAATCTCACTGCGGGTCAACAGACCTTGAACGGTGAAGATGCACTCGGGTATGTACGCTATCGCAAATCAAACTGTGATCCCAAAACGCCGGCTTCCGACGATTTCTCCCGTAACCAGCGTCAAAGCGAAGTTCTGCACTCGTTAATGGATCAAATGAAGTCTCTTGGCGGTGTTACGAAGATTGGTAAAGTCGTGGGTGCTGTCGATGATAACATGACGACCACGGTAGAGAGTGATCAGGTTAAGAACTTCATATCAACCTACTGGAATCTTCCTAAGGATAGTGTAAACTTTGTGCCGGTGACAGGAACATGGAACAGCCCTTATGTATATATTAATCAAGGGGAGTTAGACCAGGCGAAGCAAGCACTAGCTAAGGAGCTGGCAGGCGAGCATACATCTGCAGCTGCTGAAGCTTCGGGGGAATAAAGTATCCGCAAAATATCTATTCAAACTATGGAGAAGTAGTGATATAATGTGGATGTATCCCATAGATGGAAATTCATTAGCGGAGGTCCTGTCTATGTCCAATTATGCTAATCGAATGGAATATCGCTCTCTTCATATGAATATGCTGACAAATGCACTGTTTTGTCATGAATACAAGCCCGGTGAACGCTGTTCACTGGGCTTTTTGTATTTCATGTGATGAACGATGCATATTCCACGGATATTTTCAGGAAATTGTACAATTATTTGCTCCCGGTCGAATACATTTAGATATGGGATACACGATTGTCCTTATCGCTGCCCATAGCTTGCCCTAGCTGTGCTTAAAAGACGCCGCCTTGGAGGGGATACCAATGAAAAAAATTTTTGTGTTGGATACGAATGTGCTGCTTCATGATCCGGGCGCCATTTATGCTTTTGACGAGCATGAAGTTGTAATTCCTGCCGTAGTGCTGGAGGAAATCGACTCCAAAAAGCGTAATGCAGATGAAATAGGGAGAAATGCGAGATATGTCTCGCGTTCATTAGATGGATTAAGGGAGCAGGGACATTTGCACAGTGGGGTACCTTTACCGAATGGTGGAAACTTGAAGGTAGAACTGAACCACCGCAGTTTTATAAGAGTACAGGAGATGTTTGGTGAAGTTACGAATGATAATCGTATACTAGCAGTAGCGCTCAATTATCAGCTGGAGCAGGAGGATAACGAGGAGCCGCGGGACATTGTATTGGTCAGCAAGGATGTACTCGTACGTATCAAGGCAGATGTGCTTGGTCTCAATACACAGGATTATTTGTCTGATCGTACCGCAGATCCAAGCGAATTATATCCGGGGTATACTGCGATTAGAGTCCACCCTTCCGTAATCGATGAATTTTATACGTATCGTTTTCTGCCTATCAAGCCATTGCAGCTAACCTATAATCTGTATCCACACGAATTTATTATATTAAAGGACGAGATGGGCACGGGAAAATCCGCCCTGCTTAAGGTGAATCAGGAGGCTACCAAGCTAGAGCCTTTATATCTCAGCAATGATCCGGTTTGGGGGATTGTCGCACGTAATGCACAGCAGAGAATGGCTTTAGAGCTGCTCTTAAATGATGATATTCCGCTGGTGACAATTACAGGTAAAGCCGGAACAGGGAAAACGCTGCTTGCCCTTGCTGCAGGACTCCTGAAGGTTGAGGATGAACATAAATACAAAAAGCTTCTCATAGCAAGACCGGTGGTCCCAATGGGGAAGGATATTGGTTACCTCCCTGGGGAAAAAGAAGAGAAGCTTCGTCCCTGGATGCAGCCGATCTATGATAATCTGGAGTTTCTGTTCGATACAAAAAAGGCGGGTGACATCGATAAAATACTCATGGGACTCGGCAGTATTCAAGTAGAAGCGCTCACTTACATCCGGGGCAGATCGATTCCTGGACAGTTTATCATTATTGATGAAGCTCAGAATCTATCGAAGCATGAAGTAAAGACTATTGTCTCCCGTGTAGGTGAAGGAAGTAAGATCATTCTGATGGGTGATCCAGAGCAAATTGACCATCCATATCTTGACTCAGCAAGCAACGGCTTAACATATATTGTGGAGCGATTCCGTCAGGAAGGGATCAGCGGACACATTATGCTGGAAAAAGGCGAACGCTCCAAGCTCGCCCAGCTGGCAGCTGATCTCTTGTAGGTCATTTATTTCCCGGAAAATGAAATATAATGCGAAAAAGAACCGGATCCCATTCCGGTTCTTTTCTGAGTTAATAGGACAAGCGGACTATACATTTGGTACAATAATGGGGAAAGGTTGGATATGTCTAGGGGAGGTACAGAAGCTGTGAAGCGAAGAAACCACTGGATACTCTTTGTCGTGTTATTCTTGTCCTTAACCATATTGTCTCCAAGCTTTGATATATCAAGAGACCCGGTTACAGATGAGGACGATCAGAGCACGGATCCGTTATATCGTCCAGCTCCTCCGGCTCCACAGGAGCAGCAGCCATTGAAAATAGCAGTTTCGATGCAGGAGCAGGATTTTGCCGTTTTTCAGCGCCTCGCTGTAGAGATCGGAAATAAGATTGGCAGTGATGTTGAAGTACATAACATGCAAGAAACGGTTGAGAGTGAGGCGTACGCAGCCATTCGCGAAAGCTATGTACTAGGTGATAGTGCAGACATTACCTTACTGAATAATTACTATATCCGATTGTTTGCCATGCAAGGCTATTTGAGACCCATTACAGGGAATGATCTGAATGGAACGGCTGCTGATCCATTTCCACAGACCATTACAGTAAGTGAATGGAATGGATATCGCTGGGCTGTTCCTCTTGATATTGATCCATATCTCTATGCTGAGGCTCGTAGTGACAACGCGTCGTCACCACCCTTGCAGTCAATGAACTCAGATGAGGATTGGATGAACCGAATGACCGCATGGTCTGAGACGGATGATAAGCCATTCTTCTTGGATGTGGAGGACCCGCTGGCGTTTGCCTCCTGGCTTGAATTTCGCGGAATCATTCGTCAAACCGAGGAGCCCTTCAATCCTGCTGGGCAGAGCGAACAGATGCAGGCTAGGATTCAAGATCTGGAGACGCTGCTTCCTTATATTGAGACAAACTTCAAGGATTCTGTCTCCGGTCAATTGAACTGGACGTCTGGAATTGTGAAGCTATCTGATATGCTGCCCGAATATCGTGGTGAACTCACGGAGTACATTAATAACGATGTCGAAACACAGGCCCTTACGGTGACAGGACGCAGCTTCGCCATTTCCTCTCGAACAGGGCAAACAGATCTGGCTACGGAATGGATTAAGGCCATGACATCCCCTGAATCCGTACAAGACTGGTTTGAAGAGACTGGGAATCTGCCTATTTATAGATCGCTTTATGAAGAGCTGGAGATGCGGGACATTACAAGAGCGGTTCCTGTTCAGGCTCTGGAACAGAGCCTTGAGACTGCTTATCGCGATGACTTGATGGATTGGAATTTGTTGAATCGTGCACAGCCTCTGATCACACAATTTCTGCGTGGTGACATCTCGGCTGAAGCTTATAATTCGCGTGTTCAATCCTTATTCTCAGAGCAGGAGGGGGATGCAGTGTCTCATGAGTCTGTGCCGGATCCGCAGCAATGATCGGTGTTATTTCAGGGCTAACTCAAGTGTCACTTCAAGCGTCTGATCCTTTGTTGAGACATCGGTTGCCTTAATGAAAGACATTAGCTTTTGCGGGTAAAATCCTAGATCAAATTCCTGCTGAAGCATGCTCCGCGTTGTATCTGGAAGTTCAAATCCGTTAAATACGAGCTTGTCTACATGAAACAGCAGACCGTTAGCCGGCTCATCAATGACGGTATAATGACCTTGTACAGCAAGCTCAAGATTGTCTCTTTTTCCACTGGCAATGATATAATCATCCGTAAATTCGAAGGCGAAATCGTTGAATATTTCATTCTCCGTTCTCAGAAAATCGTTTAATTGCTCTTCATTGATTCGGATCGAATAGGTACGGCCATTGGTTGATATGATGCCTTTCTCCTGCTGGACAAAATTGGGCAGATTATTCATAGCGGAGGCAAGTGCGCCGAAGTACCGCTTCACCTCATGAATGCCTACATTGCTCCAGTAAGTATTGAGCTCCTCCATCAGCTTCTCCATCAGCTCCCGGTTATCACTGCTTGCCAGCGTATTCTCAACCTCCTGCTCCAGCAAGAGGACTCTTTCCCGTTGATTCTGCAAATTTTGTTTAAGCAGACGAAGCTCTGCATCATTCTGATCTAGTTTAACCGTCATTTCTTCAAATTCCTGCTGCCTCGAATGATATGCATGAAGCACCTCTTGATCTCTGCCTATTATAATCTCATAATAGCCTGCCAGAATTTGAATAGAGCGCAGCGACTTTGCCTTTAAAAAAACATGCAGCAATTGATCTCGTTCCCCCATATAATAGGATCTCACAATAGAGGCCGCACGGTCCTGATGATCTTTCATTTCTTCCTTATGTACAGACATTTGGGTTTCTAGTGATGACCGCCTCTCTTCAATTTGCTGCTGCTGTTCTTCTATACGTTCAATTTCGTGATCAATCTCAACGATAGACAGGCTGTTCTGCAGAACATCTCTCGTATTCTCGTCCATAGCAGGTTCAGCCTGAATAGGGGAGATATGAAGAAAGAACAATAGAATAGAACAACAGATGGTCACATAATATGTAGAACGATTTCTCATCTCATATATTTCCTCCCTATAGCTTGTACAAGTAAATGGGTACTGAATAATGACAAACTTTCTATATCATATACTTAAAACATACATATGAAAAAGAAAACAAATAAAGAACGGACCAGCTTAACTTCGCTGATCCGTTCTTTATTTTGCTTAAAAGATGTGCTATAGAGGTTTGCCCATTTCGAATACAGTCCAGTAGCTAAAGCCTGAAAAGGTGATAATCATGTAAGCCCAGAACAATAAAATATATGTTCTCTCCGTGAATTTCAAATAACCGAGAATTACGAAAAAAGCGGTTTGAAGGAAAAATAATAGTGCCATCTCCAACATATCACCTGCAAAGGCCATAAGACCAATCGTTAGAGTGAAAAATCCCAGTACACGAAACATGCGCGCCACGATGACTTACCCCCTCTCTTAGGAACGCTCGTCTAATTGCTAAGTAACATTATAGCGGTTAAGGAAAATGATGTAAATAAAAAATGGATATGAAAGCGAAATCTTTTAGGGTATGTCCAGGGAGCAATTTGGAAATACATTTTAGTATGAAATAGATTCTATGAACTCTATGAAGGGCATAAGAATGATTAAAGCTGAATTTTATAACCGGCTTCTCATCTCATAGCTTGATGCATGCTGAGAGGTGGAGCTGTGATTATGGATGTCGTTAGGAGGTTTATAGCATGACTGCTGTTAGACAGGATGCTTGGAGCGCGGAGGATGATTTGATCCTGGCTGATGTTACCCTTCGCCATATCCGGGAAGGAAGTACTCAGCTTGCTGCTTTTGAGGAAGTTGGTGAAAAAATCGGTAGAACTTCGGCCGCGTGCGGTTTTCGCTGGAACAGTTTTGTTCGTAAAAAGTATGATGAAGCGATAGGCATTGCCAAGGCTCAGCGCCAAAAGCGAAGCTATTCGAGAAGACATGCTGCAGTTCAGCCTCAAGTTGCAGCATTATCGGTAACGGAAACCGATGAGCTTATGTACAGAACAGAGGGATTCTCTGAGGAAACCTTGTCTATTGATGCGGTGATCCGCTTCTTAAGACAGTGGAAGGGTATGGTTCAAGAGAATTCTAGACAATTGAAGCTTATCGAGAAGGAACTGCGTGAAAAAGAAGAAGAATTGAACGAGCTTCGATTCGAGAATGATCGCTTATCCAAGCAAGTTAGTGAAGTACAAACCGATTATCGGGTAGTAAACGATGATTATAAAGCGCTCATTCAAATTATGGATCGTGCCAGAAGACTCGCCTTTTTGTCTGAGGAAGATGAAGAGAAAACGCGGTTCAAAATGGATGCTAACGGCAACCTGGAACGAATTGAATAAACTCGAATACACAGTAACAATTCTAGATTAGAGATTACGGAACTATAAAGCCTGTTTGACCGCGTTATGCGTGGTCAGATGGGCTTTTGTCATATGCTCCTAACTAATATATAGTAAGAGAGAAAGGTTTATTGGAGGTGTACATAATTTGATTATTGATGTCATCGGTGCGGGATCACTTGGTCTAATGTATGGAGGGGCCCTCATATATGCTGGAGAAGAAGTAAGGTTTTGGACTAGAACAAGTGAACAGGCTGCACAATTACTTGAAGCGGGGATGAAGATAAATCAGCCCGATGGACAAGTATGGAGGGTACAAGCGGGAAGCTTTGAAGCGAGAGACATTGCATCCCTGCCAGAAGTATGGAACCAGAAGCCTGGACATATGATCATGCTCATGTCGAAGCAAGGGGGTATTCAGGAGATAATGGAGATCCTGACAAAGGTCAGGAAGCTGGATGCCGCTTTATTTTGTTTTCAGAATGGAACAGGTCATATCCCTGTCATTGCCAAAGCGTTTCCTTCCACCCGGGTATATGCTGCAATTACAACAGAAGGAGCCAAACGAACGGACAAGGCTGAAGTGACGAGGGCTGGTTACGGAGAGACGCAGATCGGCTGGTCGAATCACCCAGGAATGCCTATCGAATCAGAAGTGGACACGCTAGTCGATAAATTGATGAAAGCAGGATTTGACACACAATCGTCGAATGAAATCGATAGATTGATCTATCGGAAATTAGTCATTAATGCGGTAATTAATCCGCTGACCGCTCTTTGGAGAATACCGAATGGGGAATTACTGACAAACCAAGAGAGAAGGGAAGTAATGAAGCAGCTCTACAGTGAGGCTGTGGCTGTCTATGATGCTCATCAGATTGAATATGATACGAATCTATGGGAACAAGTTGTTGCTGTTTGTCAATCGACCTCGAGCAACTGGTCTTCCATGTGTATGGATGTTCTCCATGGCAGGCCGACGGAGATCGCTGCTATAAATGGCAGTATTGTTGCTATGGCCAGAGAGGCGGGAATGCGTGCGGAAGTCCATCAGCTTGTATGTTCACTTATTGAGGGGATGCCACTAGGGGAGGAGTAAAGGAATTGAACGCTATCGGATCATTTCTTATTGTACTTAGCATGCTTCCGTTTTTTCCTTTTTTGATCGTGTACTATGGGATGGTTTATTTCAAGAAGCCGAAGAAGACGGCTCTTCATATGGCAATGGATGTGACGACCATCTTTTTGATTGCAGCAGTTGCTGCTCTTTTTAACAGCACCTTTAATTTAAATTTTGGCGTTTATCTAATCTTGCTGGTGATGCTGATCGCCTTGGGTTTAATTGGAAGTGCACAAACTCGTTTAAAAGGGAAGATTAACTACAGAAGAATGATAAGAGCCGTTTGGCGCATGGCTTTTGTCGTAATGGGATTCAGCTACATAGTACTTTTAGCCTTTGGATTATTCAGCTACATAATAGATTTCATGTAAGAAAACATAACGTAAATTGTGTGCAAATTGTGTCGAATGTGTCGAATGGTGAAAAAAAGTAGTGTTTCAGAAAAAGTTATGTAGATTTTTTTGACCGCTGGTTGTATAATCTATAAACATATATACCACATCATCTTTTTAGGGGGAAATGCTTGATGAAAAGGAAGAGTTTGTTAGTCCTTTTGACGCTAGTTCTTGCATTTGGTTCCGTACTTGCAGCGTGCGGTTCTGACAATAGCAATGAAGGCAGTCAATCTGGTGAAGGTAATGCACCAGCAGAACAGGTTTTGAACATTAATTTGAGTGCTGAACCGCCGACTTTTGACCCGGCACAGGCTCAAGACAGCCAGACTAACACGGTATTGAAGCTTATGTATGAAGGCCTAGTTCGTATGGGCGAAGATGGTAACCCGGTTCCAGGTGTTGCGGAATCTTGGGAAGTTTCTGAAGATGGCAAAGAATACGTCTTCACACTTCGTGAAGATGCGAAATGGAGCAATGGCGATCCAGTAACAGCAAACGATTTCGTGTTCGCTTGGAAGCGCGTCCTTGATCCAGCTTCTACACCAGCTCCACCTTATGCTTACCAGCTGTACTACATCGAGAATGCAGAACAATTCAACACTGGCGAAATTACAGATTTCTCCCAAGTCGGCGTTGAAGCAGTAGACGAGAAGACTTTGAAAGTAAAATTGGTTAACCCAACTCCTTACTTCCTGGGTCTGACTTCCTTCTACACTTACTACCCAGTTCATTCCTCTGTTGATGGCAATGACAAATGGGCGACGAACAAAGATTCGATGGTTGTTAACGGACCATTCACACTGACTGAATGGACAACTGGTCAAAAGATTCAAGTTACGAAGAACGAACAATATTGGGACAAAGCGAACATTAACCTTGCTCGCGTAGATATGTCCTTGACAAACAGCGGTGCGACTGAACTTTCTTCTTATAGAAATGGTGAAATCGATTACGCTGGTGCACCTAACGGTGAGATCCCTACAGATCAAATTAAAGGTGTTCAAAGTGAACTTCCTGACGAATTTAATGTAAAAGGTATCGCTAGTACGTACTACTATATGTTTAACGTAACAGCTGAGCCTTTCCAAAATGCTAAAATCCGTAAAGCCTTTGCAATGTCTATCAATCGTCAAGCGATCGTTGACAACGTAACTCTTGGCGGACAGCTGCCAGCATTTGGATTCGTACCTCCAGGTATCAAAGGTGCTTCTGAAGAATTCCGTACTGAAGTTGAAGATGCATACTTTGAGGAGAATGCAGAAGAAGCAAAACGCTTGCTTGAAGAAGGTATGAAGGAAGAGGGCTACACTACACTTCCTAAAGTTACGCTGATCTACAACTCCAGTGAAGCTCACCAAAAATTGGCTGTAGCCGTAGCGGATATGTGGAAAAATGCTCTTGGCGTAGAAGTTGCCACTCAGAACCAAGAGTGGGGTGTGTTCCTTGAAACTCGTAAGAACCTGAACTATCAAGTAGCACGTGCTGGCTGGTCTGCTGACTACAATGATCCGATGACATTCATGGATATGTGGACTACTGGCAATGGTAACAATGATTCCGGTTATGCAAACCCTGAGTACGATGCGCTTATCAAACAAGCCGCTGTAGAGCAAGATGCAGCTAAACGTAATGATCTCTTTGCTCAAGCTGAGAAAATGCTCGTTGAAGAGGATATGGTCATTGCACCGTTGTACTACTATACAAATGTTTCTTTAACTAAGCCTTACCTTAAAGGCGTTAGCCTTGATTTCAGTGGAGCCATTGACTTCACTAGAGCTTCTGTTGAGGGTAAGTAAGGATATAACTGTATAGAAGCTTCGGGATATATATGCGGGCTAACCCTTATATATCCCGATTTTTTTGTATGTCGTTCATATTTGGTAAGTAATAGTAAAATTCGCAAATAACTAGAATAGATTTCAATCTCTAGTTTTTATAAAATTGTACTTGTACGACTGTTATTTTAATTTGCGGGGGGTGTCCATGATCATGATAAGATACGTGATCAATAGGCTGATTTTCATGCTGATATCTCTATTTATTCTCATCTCCGCTACGTTCTTCCTGATGAAGGCGATTCCGGGTAACCCGTTTATGAGTGAGAAGGCGACATCACCTGAAATTCAAGCCAGACTTATGGAGCAATATGGTCTCGATAAGCCGGTGTTCGTGCAATATATTGATTATCTCGGAAATATAATTACAGGAGATTTGGGGATCTCCATGAAGCGACTAAACCAAGATGTGGCCGAAATTATTGGTCAAACCTTTGGCGTGTCATTGAAGCTTGGACTTGTTGCTATCGTTGTCGCTGTAGTTGTAGGTATTCTCCTTGGAATGGTGGCAGCAATGAACCATCGCAAGCTGATCGACAACGTGGCTATGGTGCTTGCGGTTATTGGAATCGCGGTCCCGAGCTTCGTGCTGGCATCACTCCTGCAATTTTATCTGGCCCAAGAGCTTGGATTGTTCAAAGTAATGGGGCTGAACGGTCCGCTCGATTATGTTCTGCCGGTTGCGGCGCTCTCAGCCCAGCCTATTGCATACATTGCGCGTTTGACACGCTCCAACATGCTTGAAGTATTGCACGCTGATTATATCAAAACGGCCAAAGCCAAAGGCTTAAACAGCTTCACCATTATGTTCAGACACATTATTCGTAATGCGATCATGCCTGTAGTAACTTATATTGGACCAATGACGGCTAACGTAGTTACAGGTTCTGTTGTTATCGAGCGCGTATTCGGTATCGGCGGTATCGGTAAAGTATTCGTTGAGAGTATTACGACGCGTGATTATACCATGATTATGGGGATCACCATATTCTATGGCATTATTCTAATGCTGGCTCGTTTCCTGACGGACATTGCATATGTTCTTATCGATCCACGCATCAAACTTTCGAATGGAAAGGAGGGCTAGGTAGTGTCTGCAAATCAATCTAGCATCGATCCAAACAACACTCAGCTTACACCTGAAGATTTTAGAAGAATCGGGACGGATGAGAAGCAAGCAGAGGTCATTCAGCGTCAAAGTGTGTCAGCTATGCGCGATGCATGGGAGCGGCTTCTTAAAAATAAGCTCGCAATGACCAGCCTAGTCATCCTCGTGATCATTATTATTATGTCGATTGTTGCACCATTAATGTCCAGCTACGACTATCAAACCAATGATCTGATGAATGCCAATCAGCCTCCTTCCAAAGAGCATTGGTTCGGAACAGACGATCTTGGCCGCGATATGTGGGTACGTACCTGGTCAGGTGCGCAGATCTCGCTCATTATCGGTTTTGCAGCTGCCTTGATTGACCTTTGTATTGGGGTTATCTACGGCGGAATCATGGGCTTCTACGGTGGACGTGTCGGAGAAATCATGAATAAATTCTCTGAAATTCTGTATGCCATTCCTTACCTGCTCGTTACTATTTTGCTGCTTGTCGTGCTGGAACCAAGCGTTGCCACGATTATTATCGCCCTATGTATAACCGGCTGGATTAACATGGCCTGGATCGTACGGGGCGAAATTATGCAGCTCAAGAACAGAGAGTTCGTACTTGCTTCCAAATCCATGGGTGCAAACTCGTCTCGCCTTATCTTCAAACACTTGCTGCCCAATGCAGTAGGACCAATCATCGTAACACTGACTCTGTCTGTACCGAGTGCGATCTTCAGTGAGGCGTTCCTCAGCTTCCTTGGTCTGGGTGTACAAGCGCCTAGAGCGTCCCTGGGTTCCATGATCGAGAACGCACTTACAGGATGGATGTATTACCCTTGGCGGATGTTGTTCCCAGCAGGTCTGATCAGCTTAATTATGCTAGCGTTCAACCTCTTCGGTGACGGACTCCGTGACGCACTTGATCCAAAACTGAAAAAATAGGAGGTGGACATAATGGATCCGTTGTTGCAGGTTAAAGATCTTAACGTTTCATTTAAAGTAAGAGACGGCGAGGTAAAGGCCGTACGCGGCATGAATTTTGAAATCGGCAAGGGTGAGACGGTTGCGATTGTCGGTGAATCCGGTAGTGGTAAGAGTGTAACAGCCCAAACCATTATGCGTTTGATTCCTTCTCCACCGTCCATCATTAATAAAGGTGAAATTATTTTCCAAGGACAGGATTTGCTGAAGAAGACCAACAAGCAAATGGAATCCATTCGTGGTAAAGATATCGGCATGATCTTCCAAGATCCGATGACTTCCCTGAACCCTACCATCAAGATCGGTAAACAGATAACTGAAGTATTGATTAAGCATCAGAACATGTCCAAGGATGATGCGGCTAAAGAAGCGGTCAAAATGCTCAAGATGGTCGGCATCAAAAATGCGGAAGAGCGCTTTAATCAATATCCACACGAATTCTCAGGCGGTATGCGTCAGCGTGCGATGATCGCGATTGCGCTCGCTTGTAAGCCGGCCCTGCTGATCGCCGATGAGCCGACAACGGCTCTAGATGTAACGATCCAGGCCCAAATCATGGATGTTATGAAGGAAATGCAGGAGCAGCTTGGCACTTCAATTATCCTGATTACGCATGATCTTGGCGTAGTCGCTGGTATTGCAGACCGTGTTATTGTTATGTATGCTGGAGAAGTAGTAGAAACAGGTACGAAATACGAGATTTTCAAAAATCCGCAGCATCCATATACAAAAGGTTTGATGCGTTCCATGCCTCGTCTTGATCAGAAGAAGGACGAGCCGCTCATTCCGATCGTGGGTACACCGCCGGATCTGATCAAGCCGCCGCTCGGCTGCCCGTTTGCAGCACGTTGTGATCGTGCAATGAGCATATGCGAGCGCATTGATCCGGGTGCTACGGTATTCAGCGACACGCATATGGCACGTTGCTGGGAGCTGCATCCTATGGCGAAGGAGGTACATTCTTCATGAGCAAGAACTTGATTGAGGTTGAAGGTCTTAAGAAATACTTTAATGTAGGGAAGAATCGTACGCTCAAAGCCGTAGATAATCTTAACTTTTATATTCGTGAAGGTGAGACGCTTGGAATGGTAGGAGAATCCGGCTGTGGTAAATCTACGGCTGGACGTACAATTCTTCGATTGTATGAGCCTACTGCAGGCAGTGTGCGCTTTAACGGGACAGATATCTACAAGCTCTCACCGAACAAGATGAAAGCGATGCGCCGGGACATGCAGATGATCTTCCAGGATCCTTATGCATCACTCAATCCGCGTTTTACGGTTTCTGATATTATTGGTGAAGCTCTGGATATTCACAAAATGGCTGGAAGCAGCTTGGAGCGCAAGAAACGGATTGAGGAGCTGCTTGATCTCGTTGGACTGAATGCAGACCATGCGAACCGTTATCCGCATGAATTCTCCGGCGGTCAGCGTCAGCGGATCGGGATTGCCCGCGCGCTTGCGGTAAATCCTAAATTCATCATTTGTGATGAGCCGATTTCAGCACTTGACGTATCCATCCAGGCACAGGTGGTTAACCTTCTGAAGGATCTTCAGAATCGTTTGGGCCTGACGTACTTGTTCATTGCCCATGACCTCTCTATGGTTAAGCACATCAGTGACCGGGTTGCTGTTATGTACATGGGTAAAATGGTAGAGCTTGCGGACAGCGAAGAGCTGTATGCAAATCCGATCCATCCTTACACCAAAATGCTTCTATCTGCGATTCCAATTCCGGATCCGGACATTGAAGCGAATAAAAAGCGTATTATTATGCCTGAGGACAATTCCGGTCCAATCAGTTCGGGCAACGAGGGAGAGGCAGCGAAGAGCGCCTTTAACCTGGATAATGCGAAGCTGATCGAAGTATCCAAAGGCCATTTTGTGGCTGAGCCTTACGCTTGATCGAAATATGTAGTTTAGTGCCGCCGATGTTACATCGGCGGTTTTTTATATAATTATTACTTTGACGGAATATAAAGCATTCGGTACAATCGAATAAGGCTTTAAATGAATAGGAGGATGACCTCATGAATCTAATTCCTGAGGCGCTGCGTAGTGGATCACCTCTGGCGGAACATTATTTGCGTTACGATGAAGCCGTGCATCATTTGTACGAATATAATTTTCGCGACGTTTCCAGCTACATAGCGCGTGCCGAGTGGCTTGATCGAACCGGAGACACACGAGTAGACCGACAGGCTATTGTTAATTGCCTGCGTATATATAATGAAAATCGAAATCCCCACCCTGCAGTGAAGGCATCTCTCAACAGGCTGGCACAGGAGAACGCTTTGGTCGTTACCGGGGGACAGCAGAGCGGATTGTTCACCGGCTCTTTGCTTGTCATATACAAGGCAGCAACGATTATTAAAGCAGCCAAGATGGCAGAAGAGAAGCTTGGACGACCTGTCGTGCCCATATTCTGGATTGCGGGTGAGGACCACGATTGGGATGAGGTAGACCATACTTACTTGATGAGTTCAGATCTCTCAGTAACCAAAGTCAAAATGCCCGGCAAATATGAAGGGCGTTCTTCCGTGAGTGACGTTGTCGTAGAAAAGGAGCATTGGATTGCCGCTATTCATGAGCTGGAAGAGCTGCTGCCTGATTCGGAGAACAAGCCGCAGCTCATCGCTTCTATAAAAGAAGCAGTTCAGGACGAACATATCAGCCTGAGTGATGTGTTTGCCAAATTACTCGGGCAATTATTCGGTTCCTATGGACTTGTCCTTATGGACTCGGCAGATCCAGAGCTAAGAAGGCTCGAAGTGCCTGTGTTCGAACGTATTATCGAAGATAACGACATGCTTGAGCAGTGTTACCACGAATCTTCCGGCCGAGTTGTAACAAGCGGCTTCACAATGCAGGCCGATGTCGCCTCCGGAGGAGCCAATTTATTCTACATCCATGAGGGATCGAGATTGCTGCTGTTCAAGGAAGATGGTAGATTTGTCGATCGCAAAGGGTATGTCTCTTTTTCCAAAACAGAGCTGCTTGAAATTCTCCATCAGCATCCGGAGCGCTTTAGCAACAATGTTCTGACCCGGCCCTTAATGCAGGATTCTCTATTCCCGGTGCTGTCTACGGTACTCGGGCATGCCGAGATTGCGTATTGGGCGCTGACCAAAGATGCCTTTCACCGAATGGGTCTTCGTATGCCAATACTCATGCCGCGTTTGTCATATACGATTTTGGATCATCATATACAGAAGCTGATGGATAAATACGATTTGAATTTTGCCGATATCCAGTTCACTTTTGATGAGAAGAAAGAAGCCTGGCTGCTCAGCTTGGATGAATTTGATGTAAATGGACAGTTTGAAGATCTAAAGACTTCTTTCCACAAGCTGTATGCGCCATTGATTGAACAGCTCGGTCAGCTGGAGTCGGGACTAGGTCGTCTAGGAATGACTAACAGTGAGAAAATAGAAGAGCAGATTGAATATATGCAAAAAAGAACGAAGCAGGCCATCGCACAGCGACATGATGCTTCCCTTAAACAATGGGATTGTATAGAGAGATCGCTTTTCCCTTCTAAACGGCCACAGGAAAGAGTCTATAATGTTTACTATTACCTTAACCGGTATGGAACGGGCTGGTTGAAGGAATTAATGGAGGTTCCTGCTGATATGAGCGGCAACCATCATATTCTGTATATATAATTGGAGGAACAAGATGAGCACGGATGTGATTAAGAACAGTATCGTTGCAGATATGAACCTGGCCCCCGAAGGGCACCTGAAGATTGATTGGGTGGAGGCTCATATGCCGGTATTGAACCGGGTACGTAAAGAGTTTGAAGCAGATCAGCCCTTTAAAGGACTCAAAGTAACAATTTGCCTTCACTTAGAAGCAAAGACAGCTTATCTTGCAAAGGTTATACAGGCGGGCGGTGCTGAAGTAACGATTACGGGAAGCAATCCACTGTCTACTCAGGATGATGTATGTGCAGCATTGGTGGAGGACGGTATTACGGTGTTTGCCAAATATAATCCTGATCCGGTGGAATACAAGCAATTGATCCTGAAATCACTGGAGACGAAGCCTGACTTCATTATTGATGATGGCGGAGATCTTGTAACCATCCTTCATTCCGAGCGTCCAGATCTGCTGGAGACGATTCGCGGCGGAGCAGAAGAAACGACAACGGGCATTATTAAGCTGAAAGCCCTCGAAAAACAGAAGGTTTTGAACTTACCGATGGTGGCTGTAAATGACGCATATTGCAAACACTTATTCGACAATCGTTATGGGACAGGGCAATCTGCTTTCGATGGAATAATTCGGACTACAAATCTTGTCGTTGCCGGAAGCACCGTCGTTGTCGTCGGATACGGCTGGTGCGGCAAAGGCGTTGCGATGCGTGCCAAGGGACTTGGTGCGAATGTCATCGTAACAGAAGTGGATGCCATCAAGGCTGTAGAAGCTCACATGGATGGCTTCCGTGTCATGCCGATGGTCGAGGCTGCTAAGCTGGGTGATTTCTTCATCACGGTAACTGGAAACAAGGCGGTTATTACAGGTGAGCATTTTGATGTCATGAAGGATGGCGCCGTGCTGGCGAATGCAGGACATTTCGATGTGGAAGTGAGCATACCTGAGCTGAAGAAACGTTCTACATCAGTACGGACGGTACGGAAAAATATCGAGGAATACCAGTTTGCAGATGGACGCAAAATGTATCTGTTAGCAGAAGGACGTCTCGTGAACCTGGCTGCAGCAGATGGTCATCCGGCTGAAATTATGGACACGACTTTTGCCCTACAAGCACTGGGGCTGCGGTATGTAAGGGAAAATTATGAAACTCTCGAACCTGCTGTAATTAACGTTCCTTATGAGATTGATGAGAAGGTAGCCAGATACAAGCTGGAGAGCCTGAACATTGAGCTAGACACATTAACCGATGAGCAAATTCAATACTTGGACAGTTGGAACGTCTAATTTATGAAATGCTGAGCTGGGAATGCTTGGCACATGAGATATGGAATTGGAACGCCAAAGAGTGATGCTTATAAAGCCGAATTCGGCTTTTGGCATCGCTCTTTTTTGCTATGAACGAACCTGGTTTTTCATCCTTAGTCAAGGTAGCTCTCTAACATCTCTTCCAAAAAGTTTCAGTTGGAGAGAAGGGTTTTGATTTTTCAAAGCGAATCAATTATGCTTAAGTGGTGGAAAGTGGAGCAAAGTGGTGAGCAGGAGCTAAGGAGTGGTAGACAATGTTTATGGGGGAGTTCCAGCATAGCATTGACGATAAAGGCCGAATGATTATCCCGGCCAAGTTCCGTGACGCTCTCGGCCCGAGCTTTGTTGTCACACGTGGATTGGACCAGTGTTTGTTTGTGTATCCGATGAATGAATGGTCCATTCTGGAGCAGAAGCTAAAGGCTCTGCCGCTAATGAAATCCGATGCGCGTGCTTTTACCCGGTTTTTTTTCTCAGGAGCAACTGAATGCGAGCTTGATAAACAGGGCAGGGTAAATTTACCGATGAATTTACGCGATTACGCCAAGATGGACAAGGAATGCGTCGTACTTGGAGTATCCAATCGGGTAGAGATCTGGAGCAAAGGCATATGGGAACAATATTACAGCCAATCCGAAGAAACGTTTAACGACATTGCCGAAAAGCTGGTCGATTTCAATTTTGAGTTTTAGGATATGCACAATCCGTAATTACAAAAATGTCTGGAGGACAAACAAGTGTTTCACCACATTACCGTACTCAAAGAAGAAGCAACCGAAGGCCTTAACATCAAGCAGGACGGGATTTACGTGGACTGCACATTAGGCGGGGCAGGACATAGCTCGCTGATTGCCTCACGACTGGGACCCGAGGGACGACTGATCGCCTTCGATCAGGATGACTGGGCACTTGAAAATGCAAAAGAAAGGCTTGGAGAATTTGGGTCCAAGGTTACACTGGTCAAAACCAATTTCAGAGATCTCACTGCGGTATTAAGTGAACAGGATGTTCCAATGACCGAAGGGATTCCTCAAGTCGATGGCATTCTGTACGATCTTGGAGTATCTTCTCCACAGTTCGATGAAGGCGAGCGGGGATTCAGCTACAATCACGATGCCCCCCTTGATATGCGCATGGATCAGTCTGGTGATTTGACAGCAAGAGACATTGTAAATGAGTGGTCTGAAGAAGAAATTGCTCGAATTTTGTATGTTTATGGCGAAGAAAAGTTTTCAAGACGGATTGCAAGGGTAATAGTTGAAAAAAGGCAATCTGCAGCTATTGAAACTACGGGCGAATTGGTCGATATCATTAAAGAAGGTATTCCGGCAGCTGCCAGAAGAACGGGCGGACATCCTGCCAAACGGAGCTTCCAAGCTCTACGAATCGCCGTGAATGATGAGCTCGGTGCGTTTGAGGAGGCTTTGCATCAAGCAGTTCGCTGCTTGAAACCAGGCGGCAGAGTATCTGTTATTACGTTTCATTCCCTGGAAGACAGGATATGCAAACAGATTTTTAGCAGTTATTTGGAGAAATGTACATGCCCACCTGACTTCCCGTTATGTGTATGCGGCGGTAAAGGAACGCTCAAGCTCGTTAATCGCAAGCCGATTGTGCCGAGCGAGGCGGAACTTGCGCAGAACCCCAGAGCGCGTTCAGCTAAGCTGCGTGTAGCGGAGAAATTGTAATTAGAAACGTAAGGAGAGTCGAATATGGCCTATACACGTGGCAACCTGGCAGTTAAGGAAAGAGTGCAGGAGCAGCAAGCACAGCCCCAGCGGTATAAAGAGACGACAAAAGTCGTTACTCGAAGGACAGGTCTGCCGACAAGAGAGAAGCTTCTGTATCTGATATCTGTGATTGTATGTGTCATTGTTGTCAGTGTCATGGTTGGCAGATATGTAAACATCTATGATCTCAACAAGCAGACGCATTCTGTCGAACAAGCAACGGTGTTAGCCAATAAGGAAATTGCTGTTCTGGACGTTCATAAGGAGAAGCTGGAAAACGAGATCGTAGCGAAAGCTCGCGAGCTTGGCTACGTAGAGCAAACTTCGGATCGTGAAGTCATTCGAGTGCCGAGAACGGCAGTTAGTCCTACTTCATCTGAACAAGGCTCTTCAGACGGCAAGTAAGAAATGTGAGGTTTTGGACTATGGGGAAAATCAATAAAAGAATAAAACTTCGCACGTTACTCATTGGAGGGATCATCACCCTCTTTTTTCTTGTACTTGTGGGCAAAGTGTTCTGGATTCAAGTGGTCAACGCGGGCTTCTGGCAGGACTATGCTGCTCAATTGATAGAGAATTCCAAGACAATCCCGGCGAAGAGGGGGACAATTACAGACCGCAATGGCAATGTTCTGGCCACGGATGCACCTGCCTATACAGTGGCTGTAAATCCGGAGCTTATTCATGAGAAGGGGATCGAAGACGTGGTCGTCGAGGGTCTGCATGAATTGCTGGGCAAGGATGAAGCGGGGCTGAGGGAGGATGTGACGGCAACAAGAGAGAACGGTAGCCTCAGGCCGCATAGAGAAGTACGCAGCGAGGGTTATAAGATTGATCAGGAGTTAAGAGATAAGGTTGAAGAATTTCGCAATGAGCTGGACAAGGAGTATGGCGCGAAGAATGCCATCGTCTTAATGGATGAATCCAAGCGCTTTTATCCTAGGGATAATCTGGCGTCGCATGTGCTTGGTTATTTGAATAAAGAGGGAGACCCGGTTTATGGGCTCGAGCTGTACTATGATGAGGAGCTCAAAGGAACTGATGGCAGTCTCCAATATCAGAAGGATGGTATAGGTCTTGAGCTGACAAACTCGGATAGTGCCTATACGGCGCCGCAGAATGGTAAAAAATTAAAGCTGACCATTGATGATACGATTCAGTACTACATCGAGGAAGCGATGAAGGAAGCTTATGATAAATATGATCCGATCAGTATGACGGTCATTGCAGCCGATCCGAATACAATGGAGATCCTGGGCATGGCAAATCTGCCGAATTACAATCCGAACTCCTATTGGGAAACACCGGACAACTATTTCAATCATGCCATTCAATCCATTTACGAGCCGGGCTCTACGTTTAAGATTGTGACACTGGCTGCTGCAGTTGAAGAGAAATTGTTTAACCCGAATGCGACCTTTGAATCAGGTAGTATAAAGGTGGGGGCAGATACAATTAGCGATGTTAGCCGAAACTGGGGTGCCATTTCTTATCTGGAAGGTGTTAAACGTTCCAGTAACGTTGCCTTTGTCAACCTAGGATGGAAGATGTTGGGCGGAGAGAAACTTCGTAATTATATTGATACCTTCGGGTTTGGAGTGAAGACGGGAATTGATCTACCAGGTGAATCGGCTGCTCAGATCAGAGAGTTAAAATGGGATTCAGAAATTGCTGCTGCAGCCTATGGACATGGTCTTGTACAGGTTACACCGATTCAACAGGTAGCAGCCATTTCAGCTATTGCTAATGGAGGGAAGCTACTAGAGCCTCATATAGTTAAAGATATTACAGACCCTAATAATGGGAATATAGAAACTATTGAACCCAAAGAGATACGTCAGGTCGTATCTAGTGAAACAGCACGGACGGTAGGTAGTTATCTAGAGCAGGTTGTATCTGATCTCGATCATGGATCAGGTAGGAAAGCTTATATTGACGGTTACCGAGTAGCAGGGAAGACAGGAACAGCAATCAAAAATATAAATGGTGACTATGATCATACGAAAGCGGTCGTATCCTTTATTGGTTATGCTCCAGTGGATGATCCTCAAATTGCGATGCTAGTTATGATTGATCAACCGAATGATCCTACTGCAGGGGGCGGTTCAGCTGCTGCCCCAGTATTTAAAGAAATCATGTCTAAATCACTCACTTATCTTGGCGTTCCGAAGGAAGCCGTAACAAGCGAGGATGGAGCAGAGACCACCCAGCCATTGGTACGCAAAAAAGCGCCTGATCTGGTCGGCAAATCCGGCAAGGATGCTCGCGCACAGCTCTTGGATGAGGGCATCGCCTATGAGACCCTCGGCAAGGGGAGTAAAGTGATACAGCAGTATCCAAAAGCAGGTGCCGAGCTTACTGCAGGCCAGCGAATCTACCTGCTTACCGAGCAGAGCGACACCATGGAAATTCCGGATTTGACAGGTGAATCTTTACGTGATGCGCTGGAAGTCCTAACCTTGCTTAAAGTGGGAGTTCGAGTTGAGGGTGAAGGTTATGTCACTAAGCAAAAAGTGGAAGTGACCGGAGAAAATCGTACGGCAGTACTTACACTGCAGACGGCGAAGGATGCTGTAACTGGTGAATCGACGGAGGGATCGGCAGATGAGGAAGGAAGTACAGCCGATAAACAGGCAGAAAGTCCTGATAATGCAGAACCTGACAGCTCCGGTTCAGAAGGGTCTGAGACATCGGACACAGATGCAGGCCCAGAAGAGTGAGACCGTAACGTAATAGAATAAAGCTTGTTCTATTCCCTGGTTGTCCCGAATATTCATGATTAAGCATGTCATTGTGAATACGAAAGACAAGTAGGGGGAGATACATATGGCCAAAGTATCCAGCGTGACGCTTCGCCGTCGCTTGCTGTGGTGCATGCTGATACTGCTCATTCTTTTTGCGGCGCTTGCGATCCGTCTAGCTTATGTGCAGCTTGCCAAAGGACCGGAATTGGCAGAGGAAGCCGAGAATCTGTGGCGGAGGCAAATTCCATATACTGCTAAGCGCGGAGAAATACTTGACCGTAACGGCACATCACTTGCTTATAATATTACGACACCAACCGTTATGGCTATTCCGGTTCAGGTGAAGGAGAAGGAAAAAACGGCTGAAGCCCTAGCGCCGCTTCTTGGGATGACGCAGGAGAAGGTGCTCGGTATCATTTCCAAGACCGAAAGAATAGTCGAGATAAAGCCCGGGGGCCGAAAAATTACGATGGAGAAAGCACAGGAAATTCGTGATTTGGAGCTTCCGGGCATTGTTGTTGCTGAGGACAATAAGCGGTTTTATCCTTACGGCGATTTGGCAGCACATATTCTCGGGTTCACAGGAATTGATAATCAAGGGTTAACCGGGATTGAGAAGAAGTACGATGATAACCTCAAGGGCATCGGAGGAGGAATTGAATACCTGTCGGATGCAGCAGGCAGGCTGATGCCAGGTTCATCAGATGAGTATGTCGCACCAAAGGACGGGCTCAACCTTCAGCTGACCATTGATCAGCCGATTCAATCCATTATCGAGCGTGAGCTGGATCAGGCGATGGTCAAATTTGAGGCCAATTCCGCCTTAGCGATAGCCATGAATCCGAAGACCGGAGAAATTCTTGGCATGTCGAGTCGTCCAAGCTATGAGCCGGGTAATTATCAGGAATATCCTGCAGAAATATACAACCGGAATTTACCTGTATGGATGACCTATGAGCCGGGTTCTACCTTCAAGATTATTACCCTCGCTGCTGCACTGGAAGAGAAGAAGGTGGATCTTGTTAACGATCATTTCTTCGATCCAGGCTATGTTGAGGTTGGCGGAGCCCGGCTTCGCTGCTGGAAAAAGGGTGGACACGGCAGCCAGACCTTTTTACAGGTTGTGGAAAACTCATGTAATCCGGGGTTTGTTGCTTTAGGGAACAAGCTTGGCAAAGAGACGCTTTTCGAGTATATTAAAAACTTCGGTTTCGGTGCAAAGACAGGAATTGACCTGAGTGGAGAAGCTTCTGGAATACTATTCAAGCTTTCCCAGGTTGGACCTGTGGAGCTTGCGACGACAGCCTTTGGTCAGGGTGTTTCGGTTACTCCAATTCAGCAGATCACCGCAGTCTCTGCCGCGATAAACGGCGGGAAATTATACAAACCGTTTGTTGCCAAAGCATGGGTCGATCCCATAACGGGCAAAGTTGTCGATGAAACCGAGCCGGAGATGGTAAGACAGGTAATATCGGAGGAGACGTCCAAGCAGGTTCGTGAAGCGCTCGAAAGTGTGGTTGCGAAGGGGACCGGACGACCAGCCTTTATCGACGGTTATCGGGTCGGAGGCAAGACAGGTACCGCACAGAAAGTCATTAACGGTCGTTATTCAACAACCGAACATATCGTTTCGTTTATCGGTTTTGCACCAGCGGATGATCCTCAGATTGTGGTGTATACCGCGGTAGACAATCCGAAGGGGATTCAATTCGGGGGCGTAGTGGCGGCTCCGATCGTCCAGAACATATTAGAGGATTCATTACATTATTTGCAGGTTCCGCAGCGGAAGGATCAGCTTGAGAAGAATTATAAATATGGAGAAACACCAATTGTAACCGTACCAGACCTTACAGGAGCAACGGTACAGGATCTGTATGAAGATCTGAATATGAACTTTATGCTCGTCAAATCAGGAACTGGCAATACGGTCATCAGTCAGGCACCAAAACCAGGAGCCAGGGTGGAAAGAGGCTCGACCATACGAATTTATATGGGAAGTCATCCGGAAGATGCTCACGAGCATGACACCAATACATCCTCTGGCAAGGAAAAAGAAGGAAGTTGATGTTTTTACTTCGCTTCCTATGGACCATAATGCTAGGTAACGGATACAATAGGGAAGGATGACGTTTTAATCTAGGGAAAGAAGGAATACATGTGCTTTTAAAACAGTTTGCTTCCTTGCTGCAGACCAGTAAAGTCACAGGCAACGGGGATACGGAGATTACAGGAATACAAACAGATTCTAGAAAAGTTACCGAAGGAGATCTGTTTATTTGCCTGCCTGGTCACACGGTAGATGGGCATGATTACGCTCAGACAGCGGTGGACCAAGGGGCTGCTGCGCTTGTTGTTGAACGAGAACTCGAAGTCCCGGTTCCTCAAATTATTGTGAATAGCAGCCGCTTGGCGATGGCCGTCTTTTCTAATTATTATTTTGAATTGCCAAGCCAGCGCCTGAACATGATCGGGGTAACCGGCACGAATGGCAAGACAACAACGTCTTATCTCATTGAGAAAATATTAAACGATGCAGGTCAAAGTACAGGTCTCATCGGTACAATACAAATGCGTTACGCAGGCAAAGAGTTCCCTATGTCCGGGACGACACCAGAAGCGCTGGAATTGCAGCGCAGCCTGCATCATATGGTGCAGGAAGAGGTCGAGAACTGTGTCATGGAGGTCTCCTCACATGCGCTGGAACAGGGACGTGTCAAAGGGACCGACTTCCGTACGGCGGTGTTCACGAATCTTACGCAGGACCATCTCGATTACCATCTCACCATGGAATCCTATCGAAGTGCCAAAGGTTTGTTATTTGCAAGACTAGGCAACGGGTATACAGAGGAAATCTCAAAACGTAAATATGCAGTCTTGAACGCCGATGATGAGGCATCCAAGTATTTTGCCAGCCTGACAGCAGCCGAAGTCGTGACTTACGGTATTGATACAGAAGCGGATGTGAAAGCATCCAATATTAAAATCACAGCACAAGGTACATTCTTCCATGTAGATACATTTAAAGGCAGCGCTGATATTCAGCTTCGCATGGTAGGCAAATTCAATGTATACAATGCGCTGGCTGCGACCACGGCTTCACTACTGGAGGGAATTTCCCTCGAAGCTATTAAACAAAGTCTTGAATCCATTCCAGGTGTGGACGGACGGGTTGAAGCCGTTGCTTGCGGTCAGGACTTTGCCGTAATTGTTGACTATGCCCATACACCAGATGGGCTTGAAAATGTGCTTCGAACGGTTAATGAGTTTGCGGAGCGCAGAGTGCTCTGTGTCTTTGGCTGCGGGGGAGACCGCGACCGCACAAAGCGTCCCATTATGGGGCAGATTGCTGCTAAATACAGTGACAAGGTATTTATTACGTCCGATAATCCCCGTACTGAGAATCCGGATGCCATTCTTGAAGATATTAAACAGGGACTTATCGATATGGGGACCGAGCCTGACAAATACGAACTTATCGTGGATCGGAAGGCGGCTATCCATCGTGCTATTGAGCAGGCAAGCTCCGGCGATGTAGTATTGATTGCGGGTAAAGGTCATGAGACGTATCAAATTCTGGGTACGACAAAAACAGATTTCGATGATCGTCTGGTGGCAAAAGAAGCGATAAGGGGCATAGCAAAGTGATAAAAAGAACGTTATATCAAATTGCACAGATGTGCGGCGGCACACTCTTGAGAGATCAAGACAGTGAATTAATTATAAATGGTGTATATACGGATTCACGTAAATCTGCTGAAGGACAGCTGTTTGTACCTTTGGCCGGTGAGCGTTTCGATGGACATGAATATGCTGCAGAGTGTCTGGCTGCAGGCGCGGCCGGGATTATGTGGCAGAACGATCATGGCACACCTCCCGAAGGGCCGGTTGTTGTCGTAGAGGACACTCTTCTGGCATTGCAGGAGTTATCCGCGGCTTATTTAAGGGAGAGTGGAGCATCCGTAGTAGCTATTACGGGCAGCAATGGCAAGACAACGACCAAGGATATGGTGTATTCGCTGTTATCCACTACCTTTAAGGTGCATAAGACGCAGGGGAATTTCAATAATCATATTGGACTGCCGTTAACCATTCTTGATATGCCTCAAGATACGCAGATTGTGATCCTGGAGATGGGCATGAGCGGCCGGCATGAAATTGAGAGACTGGCAGAAATTGCTCGTCCGGATGTTGCCGTTATTACGAACATTGGAGAAGCTCATTTGCTGCAGCTCGGTTCCAGAGAGGAAATTGCACGTGCCAAGCTCGAAATCGTAAGCGGACTGAAGAACGACGGCCTGCTTATCTACAATGGTGATGATTCACTTGCTGATCGTGTTCTAGCTGAGCCGTCTACGAAGAAGCCGAAGGAGTTCAAACGATTTACCTTTGGAATGAATCAGACAAATAATGATTTCCCTACGGGGATTACGAATCATGCCGGCGGGATGATCTTTACTTCTGTTTCCTCCGGCGAGGAGGCCATGCAAATACCGCTGATAGGTCAGCACAATGTGATTAACTCGCTGGCTGCGCTTGCCGTCGCAAGACATTACGGCGTATCTTATGAGCATATGCAAAAGGGCTTGGCAGAAGTGAAGCTGACGGGAATGCGCATCGAAGTGATGAAGGGCGTCAGTGGAATTACGGTGCTGAACGATGCATACAACGCAAGCCCAACTGCAATGAAGGCAGCGGTCGATGCCCTTAGCGGACTTGCAGGCTATGAACGAAAAGCAGCAGTCCTTGGAGATATGCTGGAGCTTGGACCAAGAGAAGAAGAGCTTCATGAGGAGATTGGACACTATCTGACACCGGCCAAGCTTGATCTGGTATTCACATATGGTTCCTTGTCTTCGAGCATCGCAAAAGGCGCGTTACAGAATATGCCGAGCCATGCGGTGCATGCTTTTGAGGATAAGGCTGCTTTAATTGCCCATTTGAAGGCAACAATGACACCTAAGGATGTTGTTCTTGTCAAGGCTTCCAGGGGCATGAAGCTGGAGGAAGTTGCTAACGCACTAATCAATGAACCATTACAGATCGAAGTTGACTAGAGAGGTGTTATCATGGATTTTCAATTAATGCTGCTAACGATCGGTGTGTCATTCATCCTGGCGGTGATTGCGGCACCGATTCTAATACCACTCCTGCGCCGTATGAAATTCGGGCAGCAGGTTAGAGAAGATGGACCTCAGAGCCATCTCAAGAAATCGGGTACACCGACAATGGGCGGCGTTGTCATCGTGCTTGCCTTTACGCTGGCCTTCTTAAAGTTTGCACCTGCGAAGAACACGGATTTTTATGTTCTGATCGTGGCAACTTTAGGCTTTGGCTTAATCGGTTTCCTGGATGACTATATTAAGATTGTGTTTAAACGTTCGCTGGGGCTTACCGCAAGGCAGAAGCTGTTTGGACAGCTGCTATTTGCGGCGATTATGTGCTTCTTGCTTATACAGAATGGTCACAGCACAGAGATTGCCTTGCCTGGAACATCATGGGCATTCGACCTTGGTCCGTGGTTCTACTATCCGTTCATTGTTATCATGATGCTTGCTATAAGTAATGCAGTGAATTTCACGGATGGTCTGGACGGACTATTGTCCGGCGTAAGTGCCATAGCTTTTGGTGCGTTTGCCATTGTAGCGATGCAGGCTACTTCACTACCGGCTGCCGTTTGCGCAGCAGCGATGATTGGAGCCGTACTTGGATTCCTTGTCTACAATGCGCACCCAGCCAAAGTATTTATGGGGGATACCGGCTCGCTTGCGATCGGGGGTGCCATCGGAGCTATAGCCATCGTCACAAAGACAGAGCTCTTATTCCTCGTAATCGGCGGTATATTCGTTATTGAGATGCTGTCCGTCGTTATTCAGGTTGTATCTTTTAAAACAAGAGGCAAACGTGTGTTTAAAATGAGCCCGATTCATCACCATTTTGAATTGTCGGGATGGTCTGAATGGCGTGTAGTAATTACTTTTTGGGCCGTAGGACTGCTGCTCGCTGGTCTCGGACTTTATATCAACAAGGGGTTGTAATTCATGAATCATCCGGAGAGTTATAAAGGAATGGACGTCGTTGTTCTTGGCCTGGCCAAGAGCGGCGTACAGGTGGCTAAGGTGCTGCATCAGGCTGGAGCCCATGTTATTGTTAACGATCAAAAGGACAGAGCGCAGTGTCCCGAAGCATCCGAACTGGAGGCTTTGGGAATTTCTGTTATATGCGGAGGGCATCCGGATGATCTGATTTATCCTGGAGTGCAGCTTCTGGTCAAGAACCCGGGGATCCCATATAAGGTTGCACCGATTCAGAAGGCGCTGGAGCTGGGCATCGAAGTCGTCACTGAGGTTGAAGTGGCTTATCATATTTGCAAAGCTCCCATCATAGGAATTACAGGCTCTAATGGGAAAACAACAACAACGACCTGGGTAGGTCTTTTGCTCGAGAATGCCGGCTTGTCACCGATTGTGGCGGGAAATATTGGCACTCCGTTATCCGAGGCAGCGCAGGCCGCGAAAAAAGAGGATACCATGGTCGTCGAGCTTAGCAGCTTCCAGCTCAAGGGAACGACGGATTTTCGTCCTGCCGTCAGCTGCCTGCTTAACGTTTCGGAGACGCATCTTGATTACCATGGCGGGATGGAGGATTACATCGCTTCCAAAGCCAAGCTGTTCAACAATCAGACACCAGAGGATTATGCGGTTATTAACTGGGATGATCCTGTATGCAGACAGCTTGTGCCTTATATCAAAGGCAGAATTTTGCCATTCTCACTGACAGAAACACTGCAAGCCGGTGTATATGCAGATCCTCCCTACATAACGGATGTTGAAGATGATATTGAGAGAACCATCATGTATCGTGATTTTGATGGAGGAATTCATCCAATTATTTCTGTGGATGAGATAAAACTGCCGGGCCGTTTCAACGTTGCCAATGCGCTGGCTGCCTGTGCGATTGCGTTAGCAGCGGGTGCTGCTCCTTCAGCGCTTTCGGCTCCCCTATCCACATTCAGGGGAGTAGAGCACCGAATGGAATATGTACAGAATCATGCAGGTGCAGCGTACTATAACAATTCCAAGGCGACGAATGCGAAGGCTACTCTTAATGCGCTCACCTCATTCAAAGAGCCCATCGTGCTGATTGCAGGTGGTCTTGACCGTGGGTCCGACTATATGGATATGTTAGAAGTGTTCACAGAGAGAGTGAAGGCTGTCGTTTTGCTGGGGCAAACGAAGGATAAGCTGGCTGAGGTTGCGAAACTTGCCGGTCTAAACGATATTCGGATTGTCGATAATGGGGAGGATGCCGCCGCAGCGCTTGTCGAAGCGGTTAAAAATGCTTCCGAGCTGGCACAAGCAGGGGATGTTGTTCTGTTGTCGCCTGCATGCGCGAGCTGGGATATGTTTAGCTCCTATGAAGAGCGTGGACGCATTTTTAAAGAGGCGGTGCATAATCTGTAAGTAGGGGGGTGGATAAGCCCCTACTACTTATGTAAGAGGTGGCCTCCTAATGAAACAGACCCGACCGGCGCCTGATTTGTGGCTTGTGATCTGCATTGTGTCGCTGCTCTCCATCGGAATCGTGATGGTATACAGTGCAGGTGCCGTCCTTGCCTTTCGTGAACACGGTGACTCCTTCTACTTCGTAAAAAGGCAGCTGCTGTTCGCGGGGCTTGGGCTACTCGCCATGTTCTTTACGGCAAATGTGGATTACCGGATATGGCGCAACTACGCAAAGTTTGTACTCATCCTCTGCTTTATTCTACTCATTATCGTACTGATTCCGGGCATCGGCGTCGTTCGCGGCGGCGCAAGAAGCTGGCTGGGCATCAGTTCGTTCGGTATTCAGCCCTCAGAGTTTATGAAGCTTGGCATGATTCTGTTCCTAGCGAAATGGCTCAGCAAGGATCCTGCAGCGATCAAGAACTTCACTACCGGCTTACTTCCTCCTCTAGGTCTTATTGGTCTTGCATTTGGTCTTATTATGCTTCAGCCAGACCTTGGAACGGGCGCGGTTATGCTTGGCGCATCGATGCTGATCATCTTTACAGCAGGGGCGAGGATGAAGCATCTGATGTTCCTGGCGCTAGGCGGTGTACTTGGTTTTGCCGGCTTGATTCTCGCAGCACCTTATCGTCTAAGACGGATTACTGGATTTCTAGACCCTTGGTCTGATCCGCTCGGTACAGGCTATCAAATTATTCAATCGTTATATGCGATCGGCCCAGGGGGACTTGGAGGACTTGGTCTTGGCATGAGCAGGCAGAAATACAGCTATGTGCCTGAGCCGCAGACCGATTTTATATTTTCCATATTGGCTGAAGAGCTCGGTTTTATTGGCGGCTTGATTGTACTGCTGCTCTTCCTGCTGCTGGTATGGAGAGGGATGCGGGTAGCGATGACCGTGCCGGATGCGTTTGGAAGCTTGCTGGGCGTAGGGATCGTCGGTATGGTTGCCGTACAGGTTGTTATTAATATCGGAGTTGTTATCGGTCTGATGCCGGTAACGGGAATCACACTTCCCTTAATCAGTTATGGGGGTTCATCTCTGACGCTGATGCTAACAGCACTGGGAATACTACTTAATTTATCACGTTATGCGAGGTGACTTATATGCGCGTTGTACTTACAGGCGGCGGGACAGGCGGACATATCTATCCGGCTGTCGCTGTCGCAAGGCAGCTGGAGTCTGAGGACAAGAACGCTGAGTTTTTATATATAGGGGGAAAAAGAGGGCTGGAAAGTAAGCTCGTTCCCGAGGAAAAGCTTCGGTTTGAATCCATTGATATTACGGGGTTTCGCCGTAAGCTGTCTGTGGACAATGTTAAAACCATCCTCCGCTTTTTGCAGGGAGTCCGCACATCCAAGAAACTGCTGCGAGAGTTCAAACCTGATGTGGTGATAGGCACAGGTGGATATGTATGTGGTCCTGTCGTTTACGCCGCAGCTAAACTCGGCATTCCGAGCATTATTCATGAACAGAATGCAATTCCTGGTTTGACCAATAAATTTCTGAGCCGTTATGTGGATACCGTAGCCGTAAGCTTTGAAGGCTCGGAGAAGCATTTTCCCGGCGTGAAAAATGTACTCTACACAGGCAATCCGCGTGCGACTACCGTGCAACATGCGAGCCGCGAACGCGGATTTGCTTCGCTCGGGGTACCAATGGGCAGCAAGGTCGTGCTTGTCGTAGGCGGAAGCCGGGGAGCGAAGGCGATCAATGAGGCGATGATCGACATGAGTGAACGTGTATCCACGCTTAAGGACGTCCACATGGTATATGTTACGGGGGATTCCTATTATGAATCTACTCTTCAGGCTGTAAAAGAACGTCTGGGCAACATTCCAAGCCATATGCATATTTTGCCGTATGTAAATAATATGCCTGAAGTTCTGGCAGCGACCTCGCTGATTGTGAATCGGGCAGGGGCTTCCTTCCTTGCCGAGATTACTTCCCTGGGCATTCCAGCTATTCTGATTCCGTCCCCGAACGTAACAAACAACCACCAGGAGGCCAATGCCAGGGCGTTAGAGAAGGCTGGGGCAGCGCATGTGCTTCTGGAAAAGGATATGAACGGAAATACCCTGTATCAATCGATTGAGGCCATTATCGGCGATGAGGACCGCAAGCGCTCAATGTCCAGCATCTCTAAACAGCTCGGAAAGCCTGATTCAGCAGCTGTACTTGTCGCAGAGATGAGACGGATTGCGAAGAAATAAGACTAACATGATCAGATCATGGATACGTAAGAAACAGTCCAGTAGGCGATTGTCACACACAGAGGTCTCTTTACATAAGATACCTTATCAAATGTGACAATCACTCTGGGCTAACAAAAGTCCATAGTGTGTTACAACAAATTTTTTATCCGCTTAAGGACGTTCATTCCCTATGACTGCCTACTCAAAACGCATATACATCGGACGGTGTGCGCTAGAGACGATTCATGGGTGTTAATAGTCAAGGGGGCGGTAAACTCGGAGGTGATACACTTGGACAAATTGGTGATTGAAGGCGGGAAACCCCTATCAGGATCCATACGTATCCACGGAGCGAAAAATGCTGCATTGCCCATCATGGCGGCAAGCCTGCTGGCGGAAGGGAACACCGAGCTTCACAATGTTCCTCACTTGCTCGACATTGAAGTAATGCTGCAAATCCTTGAAAGGCTCGGCTGCAATACGAGACATGAACAAGGCGTCGTAACGCTCGATACTTCTTTGGTTAGCTCATCAAGAGTTCCGGAAGATTTAATGAACAAAATGCGCTCATCCATTTTTCTGATGGGTCCGCTGCTGGCGAGATTTGGCGAAGTGTCCATTTATCAGCCAGGCGGCTGCGCTATTGGAGAACGTAAGATTGATCTTCATTTGAGGGGCCTCGAAGCACTTGGGGCGGTTATTGAGGAGAAGGATTCTCAGATTACTTGTCGGGCGAAGAAGCTGATCGGTGCAGATATTCAGCTGGATTTTCCAAGCGTAGGTGCAACAGAAAATATCATGATGGCAGCAGTAACGGCTTCTGGGACAACGACGATCACAAATGCGGCTAGAGAGCCTGAAATTCAGGATCTTCAAAATTTCCTCAATGCAATGGGCGCTCATATCATTGGAGCAGGTACGAGCACCATTACAATTCATGGTGTTGATCGGCTGACTTCCTGCACGTATGAGATTATTCCCGATCGAATTGTGGCAGGAACTGTACTGATTGCTGCAGCTGCAACACGGGGGAATGTTACATTAACGCGCAGTAATCCAGCACATCTCACTTCACTTATACACGTGCTGAAGCGTGCCGGTGTTCAAACAAGTGTATGCAATGATATAATAACCGTGAGCTGCATGGGAAGACCCAAGGCAGTTGATCGTATCGTTACGTCACCTTACCCGTCATTTCCAACGGATCTTCAATCACAGGTTATGGTTCTGCTCAGTTTGGCAGATGGTTTCAGTATTATGAAGGAAACGGTCTTTGAAGCCAGATTCAAGCATGTAGATGAGCTTAACGTTATGGGAGCCGATATTTCTGTGGATTTGAATACCGCATTCATCCGCGGCGTACCTCGTTTGTATGGGGCAACGGTTGAGGCTACGGATTTGCGAGCAGGTGCGGCACTGGTTATTGCAGGACTGGCAGCGCAGGGCAAAACAGTGGTGGAGCAGGTGCATCATATTGATCGCGGCTACGACCGGATTGAACAATTATTTCAGTCCCTGGGTGCATCTGTAGAACGACAGCCTGTAAGTTTTGTTGCACCTTAGATTCGAATACCTTCATGGTCATTATATTCAAGTATATTCATGCTACATCAGATTTAAGCACAATATTGCCCTGAAAGTCCCCTCTTTTTGGAGGGGACCTTAAGGCTTTTATGGAGCGGACGTCAATGCCAAAAGGTCAAATTCCTGCTCTCAAAAAAGAGAGCACCCCAAAAATGAAAACAAGCCGGAAAATTATCTTTATTTTGGTGTTGTTATTTATCGTTATTTTTGCAGTGATCTTCTTTAGATCTCCCGTAAGCAAAATTTCCCAGGTTCAGATAGAAGGAAATGTGTTTAGTACTAGAGAAGAAATTTTATCTAAGAGCGGTCTAGCGGTAGGAAGTCCTTTTTTCGGCGCCGATGCATCGGATATTGAAGAGGGGCTCGAGGATAGTCCTCTTATTTCTGAAGCAACGGTGGACAAGCAGTTTCCTGGAATCATTACCATACACGTCAAAGAGTATGAGACTGTCGCGTACGAATTAGGTTCAGATGGTCAGATTCAAGCCATATTATCCAGCGGTGCCAGCGTCAATCTGGAGGGAAGAGGCATTGCAGTAGAAAAACCGATTCTTACCCAGTGGAAAGCAGACGACCCGCTGAAGACCGAGCTCTCTAATGTGCTCAAAGAAATACCAAATGAGCTGACAACCGATATTTCGGAGATTCTGCCTTCGCCGACACCTTCGTTTCCCGACCGGATCAAGCTGTATACCAAATCACAGTTTGAGGTCATCACAACCATTTCTTTGCTTGGAGATAAGGTGAGTTATCTAAACCAAGTCATTGAAACAGAAGAGCCCGGTCTTATCACCATGCTGGAGGCTGATTCCTATGAGCCCTTTCAGCCGGACGAAGAGGATACCGGGGAAGACGAAGCGGGAAGCACATCCTGAAATAATGGAATTGACAGCCTGTGAAGATAGCACTTTCTGATTGATTAAAAAAATGTTACACTTTAAGCTATGTGCATCTTACTAACGTATCCTTCTTTTTTCTTCAGAATTTAATAGAATCATCGAGACGGTTTAAACCGTTAATAGACATAGACATACAGCAGAGTGAATCATGCAGCTATTAGGCTTGGAATCAAGCGTAAAGTTCATAATTACACCTAAGATGGTGGCACCTAAAAAATTTGTAGAAAAAAGAGGGAAAGCCTTAAACGTGTTGAATATGTAGAGAGTGTTGTAACTTGAGAACGTATATTACTATCGGAGTCAGGAGGTGCCACAGACTTGAGCAACAATGACATCATTGTTAGTTTGGACATCGGTACATCCAAAGTTCGAGCTATTATTGGGGAAATTAACAATGGAACCTTTAATATTATTGGAGTTGGATCTGCCGACTCAGAGGGGATTCGTAAGGGATCAATTGTAGACATTGACCAGACTGTACAGTCTATCCGCAATGCAGTAGATCATGCGGAGCGTATGGTTGGTATTCAAATATCCGAAGTATATGTCGGTATCTCCGGAAATCATATCGGACTTATGACAAGTCACGGCGTTGTGGCAGTATCGAATGAAGACCGTGAGATCGGTGAAGAAGACATGGAACGGGTGTTGAAGGCGGCTGAAGTGATTGCTATTCCGCCGGAACGTGAGATCATCGATGTAGTGGCAAGACAGTACGTAGTGGACGGTCTTGAGGGCATTCAGGATCCACGCGGCATGATCGGTGTAAGACTTGAGGTTGAAGCAACGATTATTACAGGTGCCAAGACCGCCATACATAACTTGCTTCGCTGCGTAGAGAAGTCGGGTCTGAAAGTGAAGGATCTTGTACTGATGTCTCTCGGAGCAGGCCTGCTGTCTCTGTCCAAGGATGAAAAGGGTATGGGATCTGCGTTGATCGATATCGGTGCAGGCGCGACCACGATAGCTGTGTTTGAGGAAGGCTCGATTGTCGCCACTTCTACACTTCCGATCGGTGGAGAGTTTGTTACCAATGATATTGCATACGGACTTCGTACATTGACTGAGCAAGCAGAGAAAGTAAAGCTGAAGTATGGATGTGCTTGGCTTGATGATGCAGCCAGAGATGTCGTATTCAAAGTCACTCGTATCGGCAGTAATGTGGATAAGGAGTTTACTCAAGAGGATCTGGCAGCGATTATTGAACCTCGTGTGCAGGAGATATTCCAAATGATTCATCAGGAAATGAAGAGACTCGGTTACACGGAGCTTCCCGGAGGTTATATATTAACGGGCGGCACGGTGGCTATGCCGGGTGTCTTGCAAGTTGCAAGGCATGAGCTTGCGGCTTCAGTAAGAGTGGCCGTACCAGACTTTATCGGGGTGCGCGACCCGGGTTATACTAGCGGTGTAGGTATCTTGCATAACGTGATTCGCAGTGCTAAAATCAGACCCGCAGCACCAACGAGCGGTGGAGGAAGCAATAACAAGAAGCCTACGAATCGTGTTAAGCCGAATCCGGCTCCGGAAGAAGAACATAAACCGGGGTTTTTCGAACGCATAAAAAATATGTTCAGTGAATTGATTTAACACCGATATATGAAATGGACAAGATTCATTTTTGATAAGTGGACGAGCCATCCATGCACACATGAGGGGGAGATGGAAAAGTATGTTGGAATTTGATTTCGAGATGGAGAGCTTGGCTCAGATAAAAGTAATAGGTGTCGGTGGCGGCGGAAGCAACGCTGTGAACCGAATGATTGAGAATGGTGTTCAAGGAGTCGAATTCATTACGGTCAACACAGATGCTCAAGCATTGCATCTTGCCCGTTCTGAACACAAACTGCAAATCGGCGATAAGCTGACAAGAGGGCTTGGTGCAGGTGCTAATCCTGAGGTTGGTAAGAAGGCAGCCGAGGAATCTCGTGACCTTATCGCTAACACGCTTAAGGGTGCGGATATGGTATTCGTAACAGCAGGCATGGGCGGAGGTACAGGTACAGGTGCAGCTCCTGTCATCGCTGAGATCGCCAAAGAGTGTGGAGCACTGACTGTTGGTGTCGTTACTCGCCCGTTCACGTTTGAAGGACGCAAGCGTTCGAACCAAGCAGAGCATGGTATAGAAGCACTGAAAGAAAAAGTAGATACACTGATCGTTATTCCGAATGATCGCTTGCTTGAGATTGTTGACAAGAAGACTCCGATGCTGGAGGCCTTCCGTGAAGCAGACAACGTTCTTCGTCAAGCGGTACAAGGTATTTCTGACCTTATCGCTGTTCCTGGATTGATTAACCTTGACTTTGCCGACGTGAAGACGATTATGACGGAGCGCGGCTCCGCCTTAATGGGGATCGGGATGGCAACAGGTGAGAACAGAGCAGCTGAGGCTGCCCGTAAAGCCATCATGAGTCCGCTGCTTGAAACCTCCATTGAAGGAGCTCGCGGTGTAATCATGAATATAACAGGTGGGGCTAACCTGTCACTATACGAAGTGAATGAAGCAGCTGAGATTGTAACCTCTGCATCAGACCCAGAAGTGAACATGATTTTCGGTGCCATTATTGATGAGAATTTGAAGGAAGAAATTAAGGTTACGGTTATTGCGACAGGATTCGAGAATAAGCCTGCTGCAGCTGCACCACCGGTACGCAAACCTGCTCAGCCGGAAACGCAGGAGAATCGTTCTTCTAACCTGAAGCCATTTGGCAATCAGCCTAGCTCTGATCAATTGGATATTCCGACGTTCTTGCGGAATCGCACCAGAAACAACGGCAATAATAACGAATAAATATCATTCAACAATGCAGCCTGCACAAGGCTGCATTTTTTTGTTTCCTGTCACTTTACGCCTTGTTCACGTCTTGAAAAAGGTGAAAAATCCGACAAAAAAAGTTGCAATCCTCCTCCCAAGTTTAGACAGACTTTGAAAGTCTCCCTCCTTATACTGGTTATATTCTTTGATTCGATGATATAAGGGTGGTGAGAAAAACTGGTTGTATACATCGACTTGATTTTTCTGACCAACCTGCTGATTGACTGGGTCCTGTTATTCTTAACCGCTTGGATGCAGCGCCAGAAGCCAAAGTGGTGGCGAATGGTTATTGCTGCGGTCATTGGAGCTCTATATGTGGTCATGATGTTCGTACCCGAACTTACCTTTTTGTACACCTTTCTCATCAAGTTCGGTTTGTCATTATTGATGATTTGGACCGCCTTCGGATTCCATAGTCTGCAGAGCTTTATGAAGACGATCGGCTCCTTTTATGTCATCAATTTTGTGGCTGCAGGCGGTATACTCGGGGCGCATTATTTACTTCAAAGCTCAGGAGAGTTATTCAACGGAATACTATTCACTACAACGGGCGGCGTGTCGTTCGAACTTCAAGTAGGGTTCTGGTTTATGTTTATTGTCTTCTTTAGCGTTCTATTCATCTTTAGAGCGGTTCATTTGAACAAGAGGAAAGCAGATCAGATGACAGCGTTCTTCGGTGAAGTGAGTGTACGTATTGGGGAAGTTGAAGTGAGCTGCACAGGACTTGTGGATACAGGCAATCAGCTCACAGATCCGTTGACTCGCACGCCAGTCATGGTTATGGAAGCTGCATTATGGGATTCTTACCTGCCTGAGAACTGGAGAGGAAGGATCTCTCAGGTTCCCGCTGATCAGCTTGTTATGGAGCTTAGCGATGACTTCGATTGGCAGGATCGATTAAGGCTTGTCCCCTTTCGGGGGATCAACAAAGGAACGTCGTTTATGCTTGCAATGAAACCCGACTCGGTCATGATCAAGATGAATGGGACGTGCTATACGCCGGCTCGCACATTGATCGGTCTTGATGGAGGAACGCTCTCATCTGAAGGGAAATACAGGGCGATCATTCATCCGGAATATGTGCAGGACCCCATTATCAAACCATCTGCCAGTCAATCAGAAAAGCCGCTGAACGTGGTATAGGAGGAAGTATACATGCTTGTGAAATGGAAGCTCGCCGCACAGCTGCAGTATTACCGGTTCCTGTTTTTGTTCGGGCTGAAGAGTGAGGAGATTTATTATATTGGGGGAAGTGAAGCACTCCCGCCGCCGCTTACCAGGGAAGAAGAAGATTATTTACTGCAAAAGCTAAAAACAGGTGATCCGGCCATCCGGGCGATGCTGATCGAGCGCAACATCAGGCTAGTCGTCTATATTGCCCGCAAATTCGAGAACACAGGCATTAATATCGAAGATCTGATCTCAATTGGCGCCATCGGTTTGATTAAAGCCGTGAACACGTTTGATCCGGAGAAAAAAATTAAGCTGGCTACCTATGCGTCTCGTTGTATCGAGAACGAAATCTTGATGTATCTTCGCCGCAACAGCAAAATACGAACCGAGGTTTCTTTTGATGAGCCGCTGAACATTGATTGGGATGGCAATGAGCTGCTCTTGTCAGACGTGCTTGGTACGGAGAATGATACGATCTATCGCAACATTGAGGAACAGGTCGATCGCAAGCTGCTGCACAAGGCATTAGACAAGCTGACGGATCGGGAACGGATGATCATGGAGCTTCGTTTCGGTCTTCAGGATGGGGAAGAGAAGACGCAAAAAGATGTCGCGGACATGCTGGGTATCTCCCAGTCTTACATCTCCAGACTAGAGAAGCGTATCATCAAGCGACTGCGCAAGGAGTTCAACAAAATGGTGTAAAATCAAGTCTTGGGTATAACTGGTAAGCGGCTCTAATTGGAATAAAAATACCTCTCCCGGAGATAATGTACATTAATGTTTCTCCTTGGGAGGTAAATCACGATGACCCGTAATAAAGTCGAGATTTGTGGCGTGGATACGTCGAAACTGCCGGTCCTAACCAACGTAGAAATGCGTGAGTTATTTACGAATCTTCAGCAAAATAATGAGCGCTCAGCTAGAGAGAAATTAGTGAATGGGAACCTGCGCCTCGTGCTCAGCGTCATTCAACGTTTCAATAACCGGGGAGAATTCGTTGACGATTTGTTCCAGGTTGGCTGTATTGGCCTCATGAAAGCCATTGATAACTTTGATTTGTCTCAGAATGTGAAGTTCTCCACCTATGCAGTACCGATGATTATCGGTGAAATTCGAAGATACCTGCGGGATAACAACCCGATTCGAGTTTCCAGATCCCTCCGGGATATTGCATATAAAGCATTGCAGGTCAGGGATGCGCTGACCAATATGAACTCTCGCGAGCCGACCATCTTTGAGATTTCCGAAGTGCTCAATGTGCCTAAAGAGGATGTTGTATTCGCGCTTGACGCGATTCAGGACCCCGTGTCCTTGTTTGAGCCGATATATCATGACGGCGGTGACCCGATCTACGTGATGGACCAGATCAGTGATGATAAGAACAAGGATGTGTCGTGGATTGAGGAGATCGCACTTAGAGAAGCAATGCAGCGGCTTGGGCAGCGAGAAAAAATGATTCTATCCATGCGCTTTTTTGAAGGAAAGACCCAGATGGAAGTGGCTGATGAGATCGGTATTTCCCAGGCGCAGGTATCAAGACTTGAGAAATCAGCCATTCAGCAAATGCAAAAGCATGTTAAAACCTAATCGTAACAATAAGAGCTTGATTTAAAAAAAGGATTGTATTGCATCATTTTCAAACTAACCTCCACTTTCGCGTATGCAGCGCGGAGCTGGAGGTTTTATTATTGTCCCAAGGCGACCAAGCCTGAATAAAAAAAAGGACATTTTGGGCGTTCCAAACATATATTGATATAAGGATTCAATTAATAAGAGCGGGATGTGAGGATAAGATGAGCTCAGGAGATCTGACGGTGAGAGCGATGAAAATATCGGATTTTCAAACCAAGGATGTCATTAATATTGTGGATGGGAAAAGACTGGGCCAAATCAGTGATCTGGAGCTGGACCTGCGGCAGGGACGCATTGAGTCTATCGTTGTACCCAGCTACAGCCGATTCATGGGGCTGTTTGGTGGAGGCGCAGATCTGATTATTCCTTGGCGAAATATTGTTAAGATCGGTTCGGACGTCGTGCTTGTGAAGATGGATGAAGTGAAGGAAGCGAAGCCTGAGGATGCCTATAACGAACGTACAGAGCGGCGCGAAGGGGAACGAAAGGGATTCTAGAAGGAGTCTAGTCTCCCCTAAAGAGACATGAGGGATGATTTTTTGGTACACTGGTGTATAGATGTTCCTAAAGAAGAACGAGGTGATATACAAGCATGGAACCTTTTGTGTTGAATAATAAGGACAGTGGACCGAAGCTGTTTGCAATAGAGCCCTGGAATTCCTATTCAAAAAGTAATGGACTTATTACAGGATATACAAGCCGTGCCGGAGGTGTCGGTACTGCACCATACAGCAGTCTCAACTGTGCTTATCATGTAGGAGACAACCCTGAGGATGTCATTGAGAATCGCAGGCGCATCGCTGAGGAGATTGGAATACCGGCAGAGGCGTGGACATGCGGTGAGCAAGTACATAAGAGTGAAATTGCCATCGTAACCGAAGCAGATCGAGGCAGGGGCTTCTTGAATCGGGAGTCAGCGATTCAGGATACGGACGGATTACTGACGAACGTCCGGGGTGTGCTGCTGACTTCATTTTATGCGGATTGTGTTCCGCTCTATTTCTATGATCCGGTCAACGAAGTGGTCGGTCTCGCCCATGCTGGATGGAAGGGGACGGTCCAGAAGATTGCAGAACGTATGATTGAACGGATGGAAGAGCATTATGGAAGTAAACGAGCAGATATTCGGACGGCGATTGGCCCGTCGATCGGAAGCTGCTGCTATGAGGTTGATGATTATGTGATGGACCGGGTTAAGGTTTTGTACGAACTTGAACAGGGTAAAGATGAATATAAGGATTCTGCATACAGGAAGGCGCATCAGCCTGCACCTGAAGGAAAAAGCATGCTTGACTTGAAAGAAGTCAATCGACACATTATGATGAAAGCAGGAATATTGCCGGATCATATCGAATGTACATCATGGTGTACAAGCTGCCACCCTGAGCTATTCTTCAGTTATCGTAAGGAAGGCGGCATAACAGGCAGAATGGCAAGCTGGATTGGATTGGAAGAGAGGTGACCCTCCTTGTCACTGGAGGAGAGAATACAGTATGTGGATGAACGCATCCATGCTGCTTGTGAGGCAAGCGGACGTAATAGAGAAAGTGTGAATGTAATCGCGGTAACGAAGTATGTATCTGCCGAGATGACAGAGAAAGTGCTTGGCAGCGGACTGGTACATATTGGCGAGAACCGATGGCAAAATGCCGAGGAGAAATGGAATACGCTCGGCCATCGGGGGATATGGCATTTTATCGGACATCTTCAGACAAACAAAGTGAAGGATGTAATTGGCAAGTTTCCATATATCCATTCGTTAGACCGATTGTCTCTCGCTCGCGAGATCGAGAAGAAGGCAGCGCAGCTGGACATTAAAGTACAGTGTATGCTGCAGGTGAATATATCCGGTGAAGAATCGAAATATGGTCTTCAGCCCGAGCAGGCTGTTCCGCTGCTCAAAGAAATTCGTGAATTTAAGCATGTTCAAGTCGCCGGACTTATGACAATGGCCCCCTATGAAGAAGAAGCGGAACGGACGCGTCCCGTATTTCGTGGACTTCGTGAACTGAGAGACGACTTGAATAGACAAGCCCTGACCCATGAACCATTGACGGATCTGTCGATGGGAATGTCCAATGATTATGAGATTGCAATTCAGGAAGGTGCAACTTGGGTGAGGCTGGGAAGTGTTCTCGTAGGTAAAGAGGAGGGCTAAAGGAGATGAGTGTAGTGAATAAATTTATGAATTTTTTCGGTCTTCAAGAAGAAGAAGAGGTTGTAGAACGCGAGCAGGTTAACACACGCGTAGAAGAACCTGAACAAGAAGTTGAAACGCCGAGCTTTGATAAACGTAGAAACCAGAAGGGCAATAATGTCGTAAGCATTCATTCCCAAAAAAATGTAAAGGTCGTTCTGTACGAGCCGCGTAGTTACGATGAAGCACAGGAGATCGCCGATCATATCAAATCCCATCGGACCGTTGTTGTCAATTTGCAGCGTGTGCGTAAGGATCAGGCTCTTCGCATTATTGATTTTCTAAGTGGAACCGTTTATGCGCTTGGCGGAGGCATTTCCAAAATCGGCGGAAACATTTTTCTCTGTACACCCGACACCGTTGAAATACAAGGAACCATCGCGGAAATACTTACAGATCACGACAGCGAAGTAGATTACAACAGAATGAGGTGACAGGTTTTTGGAATTCGTAGTTCGATTTGTTGACAGCTTGGTTAACATTTACTATTGGATGATCATTATTTACATCCTAATGTCTTGGCTGCCTAACGCAAGAGAGTCTAAGTTCGGAGAAATATTGGGCAAGCTTGTAGAGCCATACCTTGCTCCTTTCCGCAGATTCATACCGCCTATTTTCGGAATGCTCGACATCTCCCCGATTATAGCCATTATTGCGCTGAGGTATGCTGCAATGGGTTTGAACGCTATACTACAAGGAATTTTCACTTAAGACACGATTAAAATGATTAACAGGGTGATTATGAAATGCGTACAGACATTTATGAACATTTTCACCCCGATGAACGGGATTTTGTAGACAAGGCCTGGGAGTGGGTGGAACGTGCCGGACAGTATCATGAGATGAAGCTGACGGACTTTCTGGACCCGCGCCAGGCCTATATTTTGGATACGCTGGCGAATCGCAGAGGAGATGTACAAGTGCGTATGGAAGGCGGCTCTGCTAATGCGGAGCGTCAAAGAGCACTGATTGCTCCTGACTATGCTTATCTAGATGGTGAGGATATGGGACTTGCTATTCTAAGCATTACTTCGGCGGATCAAAAATTTCTGCAGCTCGATCACGGGGATTACATGGGGGCGCTGCTGAGCCTTGGGCTCAAACGTGGAAAGCTCGGTGACATTCACGTCCTGGATGACGGATGCCACACCGTTGTTGCCAGAGAGATCGCAGACTATTTCTCGCTTCATTTACACCAAGTGCATCGGATGAATGTATTTACGGACATACTGCCGATAGATCAGCTTCGGACGAGTGATGTTGCTCTCCAGATGATGGATCTGACGGTGGCTTCTTTGCGTTTGGACGGGATTGCAAGCGATGTGTATAGACTGAGCCGGAGCAAGATTCTTACACCGATTAAGGCAGGACGCTGCAAAGTGAACTGGAAGGTGGCAGAGGATCCATCCAAAATGCTGCAGGCAGGGGACGTCGTATCTGTCCAAGGCTTGGGGCGTTTTAAAGTGATGGAAACCGACGGAATGACCAAGAAAGGTCGGTTTCGTGTGAAAGTGGGTAAATTTGTGTAAATAGATTTGCAGGAATTCTTGTTTTCTTGTCGAAATCTTTAGGTCAGAGTTTATGAAATGATGTACTGGACCGATAAATAAAATGAAGTTCAATGCCTCTCTAATCAAGAGGTTAATACTATAGGAGGTGGACAGCATGCCACTAACGCCGCTGGACATACATAATAAGGAGTTTGCCCGCCGTATTCGTGGTTATGATGAGGATGAGGTCAATGAGTTTTTGGATCAAGTAATCAAAGACTACGAGGCTGTTATCCGTGAGAACAAGGAGCTAAGCACACAGTTGCTGTCCGTGCAGGAGAAGCTGGATCATTTTGCTAATATTGAGGAAACGCTCAGCAAGACCATTATTGTTGCGCAGGAAGCTGCTGATGAAGTGAAGAACAATTCGAAGAAGGAAGCTCAGCTCATTGTGAAGGAAGCAGAGAAGAATGCAGACCGGATCGTGAACGAAGCTTTATCTAAGTCACGCAAAATTTCGCTTGAAGTTGAGGAGCTCAAGAAGCAGGCTTCTATTTACCGAGCTCGTTTCCGCACGCTTGTTGAAGCTCAACTGGAGCTGTTGAGTGTGGATGGCTGGGAAGCTCTGGAGAACCGGGAGCAGGAAGTTCGTGAGCGCGAGCGCGAAATGAAGGAAATTTACTAATACCAAATACACAGGTCATCTGTCAGGTTGACTTTTTGCTGTAAAGAGGCTATAAATATTGTTATATGTAAATTATAATACAGGTTTGATGATGGGAACCAGTAAGCTCATGAGCATTCGTTTACAGAGAGTTGGCGGTAGGTGCGAGCCAATGAAGCGGACCATGGCTGAATATCATCCCGGAGAAGTGAAGCTGAAAGCATGCTGCAGCAGCTGCAATTAAGCCGAACCGTGTGCCGAACGTTACATCGGCTCCTTATGGCAGTCACATAAGGATTAGAGCGCCGTTTATTTGTCACATGCAGACAGATGACGGAACTAGGGTGGTAACGCGAGAACAGTCTCGTCCCTTTTTGGGGCGGGGCTTTTTTATTTTTTCTTGGAGTTGTATTACACCAAAGGTAACTGATGAAAGGAAGAGATGGATGAAACGAGTTGACGTCAAGGAGAAGGCTCGCGCACGTGAGCAGCGAATCCTGGGAAAATGGCAGACGGAAGATACATTTAAGAAATCAATCGAGAATCGTGAAGGCAGACCTAATTATGTCTTCTATGAAGGACCGCCTACAGCGAATGGAGCGCCACATATTGGCCACGTGCTGGGCCGTGTAATTAAGGACTTTGTCGGCCGCTACCAAACGATGAACGGATACCGGGTTGTCCGCAAGGCAGGCTGGGATACGCATGGTCTTCCGGTGGAGCTCGGTGTAGAGAAACAGCTGGGAATCAGCGGAAAACAAGAAATTGAGAATTATGGTGTTGAAGAATTCATTAAGAAATGTAAAGAGAGCGTATTCGTATATGAGCATAAATGGCGTGAGCTGACGGAAGCGATCGGATACTGGACGGATCTGGATCATCCTTATGTAACACTGGATAACACCTACATCGAGAGTGTATGGAACATCCTGGCTACGATTCATGACAAAGGCCTGCTCTATCGGGGCCACCGGGTAAGCCCTTATTGCCCGTGCTGCCAGACGACACTCAGCTCTCACGAAGTGGCACAAGGCTATGAGGATGTGAAGGACCTTAGTGCAACAGCGAAGTTCAAGCTTCATGACCGTGATGAGTACATCCTGGCTTGGACAACGACGCCTTGGACACTCCCGTCTCACGTTGCGCTTGCTGTTAACCCGGAAATGGAATACGCACGTGTTAAGCAGGAAGACGGAATTTATATCGTAGCGAAAAATCTCGTCGAGAAAGTGATGAAGGGTGACTACGAGGTGCTGTCCACCTTGCAAGGCTCTGAGCTTGTTGGCTTGACTTATACTCCGCCGTTCAACTATATTTCAGCCGAAAAAGCGAATATCGTGGTTGGAGCAAGCTTTGTTACGGATGCCAGCGGTACAGGGATTGTTCATATGGCTCCCGCTCATGGTGAGGATGACTACAAGACTTGTCGTGAGAATGGAATCAGCTTTGTCAGTGTCGTGAATTCGGAAGGGAAGTATACCGAGGAAGTTACCGATTTCGCCGGACGTTTTGTTAAGGATTGCGATCTTGATATCGTGAAGCATCTGTCTGAGCAGGGTCTGCTGTACAGCAAGGAAAAAATTGAGCACAGCTATCCATTCTGCTGGCGCTGTAAATCTCCTCTTCTGTACTATGCTATGGACAGCTGGTTTATTGAAACGACGGCAGTAAAGGATCAGCTGATCGCCAACAACAATACGGTGAACTGGTATCCAGGACACGTACGTGAAGGACGTTTTGGTAAGTTCCTTGAGGATTTGGTGGATTGGAACATCAGTCGTAACCGTTACTGGGGTACTCCGCTGAACGTGTGGGTATGTCAGGATTGTGGAGGCCAGTTCGCTCCTCACAGCCACGAAGAGCTGCGCAAGCATGCGACCTCTGAAGTAAGTCCGGAGCTTGAGCTTCATAAGCCTTACGTTGATGAAGTGAAGGTACATTGTACACACTGTGAGAATGGAGTTATGGAACGGACCTCAGAAGTGATCGATGTGTGGTTTGACAGCGGGTCGATGCCGTATGCACAGCATCATTATCCGTTTGAGAACAAAGAGACGTTCGAACAGCAATATCCTGCGGACATGATCTGTGAAGGAATTGATCAGACCCGCGGCTGGTTCTACAGCCTGCTGGCTGTTTCTACTTTGTTCACAGGTAAAGCACCTTATAAGGCTGTAATGGCAACAGGTCATATTTTGGATGAGAACGGGCAGAAGATGTCCAAATCCAAAGGAAATGTAATTGATCCTTGGGAAATCATTGAGGAGTATGGTACGGATGCATTCCGCTGGGCACTCCTGGCAGACAGTGCTCCATGGAACAGCAAGCGTTTCTCCAAGGGCATCGTCGGAGAAGCCAAATCCAAAGTCATTGACACGATTGTTAATACCCATGCCTTCCTTGCGCTCTATGCTGACATTGATGGATATGATCCAGAGAAGCATCCATTCGAAGGATCCGAGAATAAGCTGGATCGCTGGGTGCTGTCACGCCTGAACTCCCTCATTGCAAAAGTAAGCAAGGGACTTCAGGTGAATGACTTCCTGAATGCGGCGAAAGCGATTGAAGTATTTGTCGACGAATTGAGTAACTGGTATATCCGCCGTTCCCGTGATCGGTTCTGGGGCAGCGGTCTGACTGAGGATAAGCTTGCAGCGTATGGCACACTGACAGAGGTACTCTTAACGTTGTCTAAGCTGATGGCTCCATTTACACCGATGCTGTCCGAAGATGTCTACGGTAACCTTGGAGGAAAGGGCAGCGTGCATCTGACCGATTATCCGGCAGCGAATGAAGCTCTGATTGATGAGAAGCTGGAGCAGGATATGGAAACGGCTCGTAACATTGTTGAGCTTGCACGGAATGTTCGTAACGAGACAGGGATCAAGACCCGTCAGCCGTTGTCGGCCCTCATTGTATCGCTCAGTCATGACTTTGATCTGCCTGGCTATGAAGAAATCATCAAGGATGAGATTAACGTGAAGAGTATTGAGGTGGAGACGAGCGACAGTGGATTTGTTGACTTTACACTTAAACTTAATCTGAAAGTAGCAGGTAAGAAATACGGCAAGAATGTAGGCTTCCTGCAAAATCATTTTAAAGCGATGAGTGCAGAAGATACTCGTTCAGTTGTTGAAGCCGGCCAGTTCAATATCGTTTCACCGGACGGAGCAGAGCTGGAAGTGACTAGCGAAGAGCTGTTGATTGAGAAAAAAGCAAAAGAAGGCTTTGCGGCAGCTTCCGGCTATGGACTGACCGTTGCATTGAATACGGAGATAACGCCTGAGCTTGAACAGGAAGGTCTGGTTCGTGAGGTGGTCCGTGCGGTACAGGATACGCGTAAGAAGCTTGATCTTCCGATTGAGAAGCGTGTAAACCTGACACTGGATGTGGATCATGAGCTGAGAACAGCGATTGAAGCTTTTGAATCCGTCCTTCGCGAGAACGTATTGGTTACGGATTTGGCGTTTGGCGCATCGGATGATATGGAACGGGTAGAAGCCGGTTCGAGAACGATTGGTGTGAAGATTCACTAGAAAAAATAAGGAAGCTTTTCCGGCTAAAATGCCGGTAAAGCGGACATAATAGCAAAGAATTGCATGTGAAAGCGAGCCGCTAATGCCGAAGGATAACTCCCTCGTCTTACGGCTCGTTTCATATTTACTGAAATAATTGAAGGAATGAGGCCTTTTTCGTTATGAACAATATTCGGCGAAGATCACGCATTCGTCAGCATTATTCCGCAGAAGTGAAGCAAATGAACGAACAGATGGATGAGATGCATAGTGTTCTTCAGAAGCTCGCTCTTGATCTGGAGAAATCAAGGATTGCAGATTATACGAGACTGCTGCACAAGCCTCTGCGACTGATCTGGCTTAATTTGTTATCCGGAACAGCAAGAGGGGTCGGGATTGCGATCGGATTCACCTTTTTTGCTGCGACAATTGTGTATGTTCTTCAGCAGCTTGGCGCGCTGAATTTACCGATTGTCGGGGATTACATTGCCGATATTGTCCGCATCGTACAGAGACAATTGGAGCTGGATACATATTAGAGCGCTTAAGCATTAGATGGTATTCGCTTTAGGCGGACGAACTATAGTTCATCTTCAATAACATCCGGCTCCAAAATGCTCATGCCCTCGTGATTCTCCAAATATCTTCTGTACTGCTTGTTGCGTACAACGGATACGTTCTGGCCGTAAATGTCTGTCGCGAGAAAGCTCTCATACGCTTCAACACAGCCATCAATCTCCTCGGCAGCCTCCATGTACATGGCATCATAATCATCGTTATTGTTGCCTTCCTGAAGAGCGGGGCTGTTGGAATTTCCGTAATTTTCGAGAATCTGCCAGGTATCTTCACCATCGAATCCATTCTGGGTATCCTTTTCATCCAGGCTTGTTCTGCCGAACGGAGGGCTAAGAAATTCCTCCTCGATCGGACGGTCCTCAGATACCGAGGTTTCAGGAGCATGTTCTCTGCAGAAAATAGTATACGGTACCGCATTTAGCCGTTCATAAGGAATCGGCTTGCTGCATACGGCGCATATACCGTAATCGCCCTCTTCCATATGATTCAGCGCGCTTGTGATTCGTTCAAGCATAAATTCATCGTGCTCATTCAGCGAAATATCTTTTTCACGTTCATACATTTCTGTTGCAACATCACCCGGGTGATTATCAAAAGTCGTTAACTCTCCGGCTTCATAACGTGTTGATCCGCTAAGCCCGTAATGATCGGATTCCTTCTCGCGCTGCTCGATATCGTGTTGCTGCTCAAGAAGCTGCTTCTTCAAGCTGTTCCATTCCTGCTTCGTCAGATGCGTCATGGCGGTCTACTCCTTTAGTTGAACTTATCCTTCATCGGTTTGTCTGTATAGAGTGTGCTGATTTGTTCAATTTTAGAGAAGGAGGATTTTGCAAAAATGATTCACCATGGCCGTCCATTCCCAGGAGCCAGCTTAAAATAGACGCTGTTCGTGACCTTGTGCTACAATATACGAGGCATTACCCATGGAATGGTAAAAGAGAAGGATCGGAGTGACAAAAAAAGGTGATATATTATGTCATTGCACTAATTGTTTTTCTAGTGGACCAGGGTACAAAATGGCTTGTTGCAACTCGGATGACCATTGGGGAGGAAATATCCGTAATTGGCGATTTCTTCTTGATCACTTCCCATCGGAATCGTGGAGCGGCCTTCGGTATTTTGCAGGGTCAGACGTGGTTCTTTATCGTGGTAACAACGATTGTAGCTGTAGCCTTGATCTGGTATATCTACAAGGTGAAATCACAGCCGGATAAAATATTACCTGTAGCTCTTGCTATGGTGCTTGGCGGTGCACTTGGCAACTTTATCGATCGACTGCTGATGGGCGAGGTTGTCGATTTCTTTAAATTTAATTTTGGAAGCTACACCTTTCCGATCTTTAACATCGCCGATTCTGCGATTGTCGTCGGTGTAGGCTTAATCATATTGGACACACTGCTTGAATCAAGACGTGAGAAGCAGGCGGCACAGAGCCAAAAGGAAGGGAAGGAATAAATCTATGACAGATCGGTCCGATCAGGAATCAGGCCAGGACATCCAAGAATGGACCGTTGAGGCGGATTTCGTTAAGGAACGAATTGATAAATATATTGCTGACAGTATGGAGGGCGTATCCCGGTCCCAGGTTCAAATCTGGATTGGTGATGGTCAGGTGACCGTGAACGGCAGCCAAGTAAAGTCAAACTATAAACTGGCGGCAGGAGACAAGATTGAGCTTGTTGTACCCGAGGTTGCCGCGGTCGAAATACTGCCCGAGAATATTCCGCTTGAAGTGGTTTATGAAGATTCAAGTGTCATTGTGGTTAACAAGCCGAGAGGTCTCGTTGTACATCCCGCGCCAGGCCACGCCTCGGGCACGTTAGTAAATGCACTGATGTATCATTGCCATGACCTGTCTGGTATCAACGGAGAACTGCGTCCAGGTATTGTACACAGAATTGATAAGGATACGTCAGGACTTCTGATGGCTGCGAAGAATGATAAAGCCCATGCATCGCTTGCGGCGCAGCTTAAAGACCATAGTGTCAATAGACGTTATATTGCACTGGTTCATGGACATGTTCAGCATGATCAGGGGACCATTGATGCGCCTATTGGCCGGGATGCGCATGATCGGAAGATGTTTACCGTAACGGAGCGTAACAGCAAGCATGCGGTGACTCATTTTTCCGTGATGGAGCGGCTTGGGGATTACACCTTGTTAGAGCTCAAGCTGGAGACCGGAAGAACACATCAAATTCGGGTGCATATGAAGTTTATTGGTCATCCGCTTGTTGGAGATCCGATGTATGGACGAAGCAAGGGTGTGAAGATGAATGGACAAGCATTACATGCGGCAACGCTGGGCTTCGTTCATCCGGATTCAGGCGAAACTCTCGAATTTAATGCCCCTCTGCCTCAAGATATGGAAGATGTACTCGCTTCACTTCGAAGCAGATAAGCTGTTCATTTATATGTTCGATTCTTATATAGAAACCGAAAGGGCCGCAGTGATGTGCGGCTCTTTCTTTATGATTTATTGAGAAGAGAAACTACAGCATGCCTGAATATTTCATGGTGATTGAATGCAAACTGGTGGAAAACCTCAATCCAATGGGTAATAAGTGTGACAGGCATTTTCCGAAATGCAAACTGGTTACAAGGGAGGATGGGACACTCATGAGCATTGACAAATACCAAGAAACGTATATTCAGAATTGCTTTGCTGATCGAATCGGCGGTCCGAACTATGGTAAATCGGCAAACAACAATAAATTGGATAAAATCAAACGCGCAATGGCAGCGGCGAATAAAAATTTTCCCGACATTGAACTGATTAACCTGGGCGCTTACGATCCAAATGAAATGATGGATACAGGAATCGCTGCGACACTAGCTGCAGAGGCTGCGAAGCCGGAAAATCGCGGGTATGCAAATAATGGAATTCCAGAATTTAAAGAAGCGGCTGCAGCATATCTTGCAGAGGTATTCGGTGTAGAAGATATCGATCCTGAGACGGAGGTCGTTTATTCCTCCGGATCCAAGTCCGCTCTGGCCATCATTCCTTCTGCATTTATCAATCCAGGTGATGTTGCTGTTCTGACTGTGCCGGGTTACCCTGCTATGGGAACGCATACGAAGTATTTGGGCGGAGAGGTTTACAATGTTCAATTGACCAAAGAGAACCATTTCCTGCCCGACCTCGCTTCGATTCCAGAAGAGATTGCCCTTCGTACGAAGCTGATTTATTTGAATTATCCGAACAATCCAACAGGTGCTAGCGCAACAGCTGAATTCTTCACTGAAGTGATCGAGTGGGCTAAGAAGTACAATGTGATTGTAGTGCATGATGCAGCTTATGCAGCTCTTACGTATGATGGTCTCAAGCCATTCAGCTTCTTGTCTGTACCAGGTGCCAAAGATGTGGGCGTAGAGCTTCATTCCCTCTCCAAATCGTTCAATATGTCAGGCTGGAGCATGGGGTTTGCAGCGGGGAATCCGCTTGTTGTCAAAGCGTTCAGCGAAATAAAAGACAATCATGATTCAGGGCAATCTATGGCTATTCAAAAAGCAGCTGCTTATGGACTTGCACATCCAGAAATTACGTTGAAAATGACAGAGAAGTACTCCCGTCGTCATGATATGCTGGTACTGGCATTAAATGAGCTGGGCTTCCGAGTAGAGAAGCCAAAAGGCTCCGTCTACTTGTACGTTGAAGCTCCATCAGGAATTGTTGGGGGCCGGCGTTTTGAATCCGCTGAAGACTTCTCCCAGTTTCTGATACGTGAGAAGCTCATTTCTTCTGTACCGTGGGACGATGCCGGTCATTTTGTCCGTTTCTCTGTTACATTCGAAGCAAGCGGTGAAGAAGAGGAGCAGCGTGTAATCGGTGAAATAAAACGCCGGCTAAGTGATATTCAGTTCGAATTCTAATCCTAATCCCAATATACCATGTGGTACCTTTCATAGTTTTGTCACGGATTGATTAATAAAAGTCCTCTGAATTGAGGTAAACTATATATAAGAAATCCATGAAGGAGGCATAATTTTATGGAATTTATCGCAATGATCGCAGTTATTATGGTCTTGGGCGGAATCGGTATTACAGCTATGTTCCGCAGACTTGCCAAGGATGACCATTAATTATTAAATACGTAAGGTAAGAGACCCTTTGTTTAGGGGTCTCTTTTTTTGCGTACATTGCCTGAATCCGGTTAATGAGAGGATCGCTTCAAAGGTCACTGTGCCGATAACTAAGCATCAAAAAAGAACAGTGGATAAATATACGAACTTATTGTATAATTATTAAAAATAATGAATGTTTAATGTATATTTCTCTGATAATTTTGTATAAATCTCATCGCTGTGTAATGTTTATTACTTCACTTGGTGCTTCTTTTTGGTTAAGGTGTTGACAGAGGATAAGCTTTCTGTCATAATTCATGTCGATGAAAAATTGCGTAGGAATGTGAGTAATCCAGAGAGGTTACATGCCGGCGCAATAACATGAATAGCACCTTTAAATCAGTCCCGTGAGACTGGCAAGGTAACGTGATTGGACCCGGATCTTTAGCTGCGGCTGCTGTTTCCGTATGTCCTTTAGAGCTTAGTAACCCGGCGTGCGTAGCCGTGGTTTTGAGACTCCTTGCCCAAGTTTAACGGCAGGGAGTTTTTTTTATCTCATCACGGGACCATAAGAAAGCAAGGAAACCCAGGAGGAGGTTAAACAACATGAGCGGTGAAGCACACGTCATTATGGATGAGATCGCAATTCGCAGAGCACTCACCCGGATTGCACATGAGATTTTGGAGAAAAACAAAGGGATTGAAGGCTGTATTCTTGTCGGCATCCGCACACGCGGTGTATATCTCGCAGAACGCATCGCAGCAAAGATTGAGGAAATTGAAGGGAAGAAGGTTCCCTGCATTGACCTCGATGTCACCCCTTATCGGGATGACCGGAATGTGGAGGCAGATGTAAGACAAAGCATGAAGCAGCAGCTGGACATTGACATTCACAATAAAAAAGTAATTTTGTTCGACGATGTCCTCTACACAGGCAGAACCATTCGTGCTGCAATGGATGCCTTGATGGATATCGGCCGCCCCCAAATGATACAGCTTGCCGTACTTGCAGACCGCGGTCATCGCGAGCTGCCGGTTAGACCTGATTTTATCGGGAAGAATGTTCCTTCCTCAAGATCGGAATCGATCGAGGTTGCTCTGATCGAAGTTGATGGTAAAGACGAAGTCACCATTAATCAGAACCGGGGGAATGAAGCATGATACTAACTGCAAAAAGTATTAGAGAGCGCAGCCTGCTGGGACTGAAGGGTCTGGCAGCAAGTGAGATCGAGTCAATTCTGGATCGGGCGGCACACTGGGATAAACAAGAGGAGAAGCTTGTTCCGGTCCTTGCGTCCAAATTCGTAGCAAACATGTTTTTTGAGAACAGCACACGCACGAGATTTTCTTTTGAAATGGCGGAGAAACGACTGGGTGCTGAAGTATTAAATTTCGCTGCGGCGGCTTCCAGTGTAGCCAAGGGAGAGTCGATCTACGATACGGTACGCACGCTTGAATCGATGGGAATTGACGCTGGCGTGATTCGATTGAAGCCGGAAGGCGTACTTGCGCAGCTTGCTGAGAAGGTGAAAGTGCCTCTGGTTAACGCAGGAGACGGGAATAACGAGCATCCAACACAGGCGCTTCTGGATCTGTATACCATGCGTCAGACTTTTGGAAGTCTCAAGGGACTGAATGTGTCCATCATCGGAGACATCAAGCACAGCCGAGTAGCACGCTCCAATCTGTGGGCGTTGCAAAAACTTGGCGCGAACGTGAAGTTCTGTGCACCAGACATGATGAAGGCTCCTGAGCTCGAAGCACACGCGCCCTATATCAGCATTAATGAAGCACTCAAGGCGGATGTAGTCATGATGCTGAGAGTTCAGCTGGAAAGACATGATAAAGGCATTGATATGAAGGCAGATGAGTATCGTGAGCAGTTCGGACTTACAGAAGAGCGTGCCGCGAAGCTGAATCCAAGCACAATTATCATGCACCCTGCTCCGGTAAACCGGAATGTTGAAATTGATGACGCGGTCGTAGAGAGTCCGGCTTCCCGGATCTTCCCGCAAATGTCGAACGGAGTTCCAATCCGGATGGCGGTTATGGAACGCGCATTGCTTCTATAAATAGGAATGAGAGTAGAAGACAAGACAGAGAAAAATATCAGCTACCAACATTAAACAGGTACAAACATCTTGAATAACGTAGATGGGTGACCGGAGCGGAGGATCTAAATGAAAGCTTATTTTATAAAGAATGCGAACGTGCTGAATCAAGAAGGGGAACTTGAACGGAAAAGCATTATGATAGCGGATGGCAAAATTGTAGACATTATGGATGAAAATGCAGGTCACTTCGCATCAGAAAATACAGATCTAGAAGAAATTGATGCGGCAGGCAAGCTGGTTGTCCCAGGGCTGATCGACATGCATGTACATCTTAGGGAGCCGGGATTTGAGCATAAAGAGACGATCGAAACCGGCAGCCGTTCTGCTGTAAAAGGCGGATTTACTACCATCGCCTGCATGCCGAATACGAGACCTGTCACAGATGATCCGGAAACGGTGCAGCTGGTGCTGAATAAAGCACAGGAAGCAAATCTGGCAAAAGTACTGCCCTATGCAGCTATTACGATCAATGAACTGGGCCGTGAGCTGACCGACTTTGAAGCACTTAAATCAGCAGGGGCGATCGGTTTTACAGACGATGGTGTTGGTGTGCAGAGCGCGCAGATGATGAAGGATGCGATGGCCTTAGCGGCTTCGCTGGATATGCCGGTCATTGCTCACTGTGAAGATAACTCTCTGGTAGAAGGCGCATGTGTAGCCGAAGGAGAGTTCGCAAGGAAGCATGGACTCAAAGGGATTCCAAACGAGTCTGAGGCAATCCATGTAGGACGCGACATTCTGCTGGCAGAAGCAACAGGTGTTCATTACCATGTCTGCCACGTAAGTACAGAGCAATCCGTAAGACTGATCCGCCAGGCGAAAGAAATCGGAATTAAAGTAACGGCTGAGGTATGTCCTCACCATCTGATACTGGCAGATGAAGACATTCCGGGTCTGGATGCGAATTGGAAGATGAATCCTCCACTTCGATCCCGTCGTGATGTTGAAGCCTGCATCAAGGGGCTTGAGGACGGAACGCTCGATATGATCGTCACTGACCATGCACCTCACAGCGCGGAGGAGAAAGCCAAAGGGATGGAGCTCGCTCCATTCGGAATTGTCGGATTTGAGACCGCATTTCCGCTGCTCTATACCAAGTTCGTGGAAACAGGAAAATGGACGCTCAAGTTTCTTGTTGACAAAATGACAGCTGAGCCTGCGCGGGTATTCAGACTGGATACAGGTCGTCTTGAGAAGGATGCCATCGCGGATGTCACCATCATTGATCTTGAAGGACTTCGCGCGGTTGATCCGAACGAGTTTGCGACCAAAGGACGCAATACTCCATTTACAGGCTGGGAGCTCAAGGGCTGGCCGGTTATGACTTTTGTAGACGGCAAGAAGGTATACTCTGATCCAACATTAAGCTAAACAAGTAATCAATATGGTTTACGCACTATTATCTTATCAATTCATTATGTAAGCACATTTTAAATATGAAAGAGATACAACGAAGGAGTGAGTTGGATGCAGGCACAAGCAAGATTATTACTAGAAGACGGCACATTGTTCACAGGCAGAGCATTCGGGGCTGAAGGTGAGCAAACAGGTGAGGTCGTTTTTAATACAGGAATTACGGGCTACCAAGAGGTGCTCTCTGATCCATCTTACTGCGGACAAATTGTAACAATGACCTATCCGCTGATCGGAAACTATGGAATTACCCGGGATGACTTTGAATCGATCCGTCCATACGTGCATGGGTTTGTAACCCGCCGGTATGAACCTGTGCCAAGCAACTGGCGCGCTGAATACAGCATTGACATGCTGCTCAAAGAGCACGGAATTATCGGAATCAGCGATATCGACACACGGATGCTGACACGCCGCATTCGCCATCAGGGAACCATGAAAGGGATTCTGACAACAGGCTCCAAGTCGGTTGAAGAGCTTCTGGAAATGATGGGTGATACGACGATTGATGAGCTTCGCAACCAAGTGCCTCTGACTTCTACGAAACATGTATATAACAGCCCTGGCATCGGCGAAAAAATCGTACTTGTTGACTACGGTGCGAAAACAGGGATTCTGCGTGAGCTGAACAAGCGCGGCTGTGACATTGTGGTCGTACCTCATGACACGACGGCAGAAGAGATCCGCAGATTGAATCCGGACGGAATTCAGCTCTCTAACGGCCCTGGGGATCCAAAAGACGTGCCTCATGCAGTCAAGATGGTATCTGAGCTTCTGGGTGAATATCCGATCTTTGGGATCTGTCTGGGACATCAGCTGTTCGCTCTGGCAGCAGGTGCAAATACGGAAAAACTGAAATTCGGACATCGCGGCGGTAACCATCCGGTGAAGGAGCTTGAAACAGGACGCTGCTATATTACTTCCCAGAACCACGGCTATACAGTTAACGAAGAATCCATTAAAGGAACAGATCTGGAAGTTACACATATCAACAACAATGACAAAACGATTGAAGGGTTGAAGCATACCAAATACCCTGCTTTCTCAGTGCAGTATCATCCAGAAGCAGCACCAGGTCCACAGGATAATTCCTATCTGTTCGACCGCTTCCTTGATATGATTCGTGAACATAAACAAAACAACCCTCAGAAGCCGCGCCAAGCCGTTCTTGCCGCAGCAGGGAAAGGAGCACGCTAACATGCCTATTAATAAAGACCTCAAGAAAATTCTTGTCATCGGGTCCGGCCCGATCGTCATCGGTCAGGCTGCAGAGTTTGACTATGCCGGGACCCAAGCGTGCCAAGCGCTCAAAGAAGAAGGCGTGGAAGTTGTTCTTATTAACAGCAACCCAGCTACAATTATGACTGACACCAATATGGCAGACAAAGTATATATCGAACCGATCACTCTCGACTTTGTCACCCAAATCATTCGTCAGGAGCGTCCAGACGGCCTGCTTCCAACGCTCGGGGGCCAAACCGGTCTTAACATGGCAGTGGAACTGGCTCGTGCCGGCGTACTGGAAAGTGAAAATGTAAAATTGCTCGGAACCCAGCTTACTTCGATTGAGAAAGCGGAAGATCGCGATCTGTTCCGTGAACTGATGCGTGAGCTTGAACAGCCGGTACCCGAAAGCACGATTGTAACAACAGTAGAAGAAGCAGTAAAATTCGCTAATGAGATTGGATACCCAATCATTGTTCGACCTGCTTATACGCTGGGTGGAACAGGAGGCGGTATCTGTGCAGATGAAGAAGAGCTTCTTGAGACCGTAGCTTCGGGTCTTCGTTACAGCCCGATTACACAGTGCCTCGTTGAGAAGAGTATCGCGGGAATGAAGGAAGTCGAATATGAAGTCATGCGGGATGCTAACGATAACTGTATCGTTGTCTGCAACATGGAGAACTTTGACCCGGTTGGCGTGCATACAGGCGATAGTATCGTCGTGGCTCCAAGCCAAACGCTGTCCGACCGCGAATATCAAATGCTTCGCTCGGCGTCACTTAAAATTATCCGTGCCTTGAACATTGAGGGTGGATGTAACGTGCAATTTGCACTGGATCCGCAAAGCTTCCAATACTATGTTATCGAGGTTAATCCGCGTGTCAGCCGCTCTTCTGCACTGGCTTCCAAAGCAACGGGATATCCGATTGCCAAAATGGCGGCCAAGATCGCACTCGGCTACACACTGGATGAGATCATTAACCCGGTAACAGGTCAAACCTATGCATTCTTTGAGCCGACGCTGGATTATATCGTAAGTAAAATCCCGCGCTGGCCATTCGATAAATTTACATCCGCCAACCGCAAGCTGGGTACTCAAATGAAAGCAACCGGCGAGGTTATGGCGATTGGGCGTACTTTTGAAGAGTCCATCCATAAGGCTGTCCGCTCTCTCGAGATTGGTGTCCACCGCATCTATCTAAAAGAAGCGGCAACACTCGAAGATGAGGTACTTAGAAACCGCCTTGCTAAACCGGACGATGAACGTATGTTCTTAGTCGCTGAAGCATTCCGTCGTGGATACACGCTTCAAGAAATTCAGGATATTACAAAGATCGACTGGTGGTTCCTTGATAAGATTGAAGCCATCGTCAAATTCGAAGACCAGATTCGGTCAGAGAAAGAACTGACTGCGGAAACATTGTATCAAGCGAAACGCATGGGCTTTACTGACCGTTCTATTGCCGAGCTTCGTGCTGAAGGTCAACCAGGGACAGCTCATACGAAGGAAAGTGAAGTCCGTGAATTGCGTGAGGCTCAAAACCTGCGCCCGGTCTACAAAATGGTAGATACGTGTGCAGCGGAGTTCGAAGCAACCACACCATACTACTACTCAAGCTATGAAACCGAGAATGAGGTTCTTCCTTCCGACAAGGAGAAGATTGTGGTACTGGGTTCGGGTCCGATTCGGATCGGCCAAGGTATCGAATTCGACTATTCCACAGTCCACGCGGTATGGGCGATTCAAAAAGCGGGATACGAAGCGGTTATTATCAATAATAACCCTGAAACAGTATCCACGGATTTCAATACGTCTGACCGACTCTACTTTGAGCCATTGTTCTTCGAAGACGTAATGAACGTAATTGAGCAGGAGAACCCGATCGGCGTCATCGTGCAGTTCGGTGGACAAACCGCAATCAACCTGGCTGCACCGCTTGCTGCAGCAGGTGTGAAGATACTGGGTACGGATCTTGCGAGCATTGACGAAGCGGAAGATCGCAAGAAATTTGAAGCACTGCTGTCCCGATTGTCGATTGCACAGCCGCAAGGCAGCACGGTTACTTCTGTAGACGAGGCTGTCGGCACTGCACAAGGTCTGGGCTACCCGGTGCTGGTGCGTCCTTCCTACGTACTTGGCGGACGTGCGATGGAGATCGTTTACTCTGACAGCGAGCTGCTCAGCTACATGGAGCAGGCGGTGAAGATTAATCCTGAGCACCCGGTGCTGATTGACCGCTATATGCTGGGTAAAGAGGTTGAAGTCGATGCAATCTGTGACGGTGAAACGGTCCTGATTCCGGGCATTATGGAGCATGTGGAGCGCGCAGGTGTTCACTCCGGTGACTCGATTGCGGTATATCCTCCGCAGCATCTAGAAGCACATCTGAAAGAAAAAATTGTGGATATCACGATCCGAATTGCGAAGGAACTCAAAACGATTGGACTCGTGAACATTCAGTTTGTTATCTATCAGGATGATGTGTATGTCATCGAGGTAAACCCTAGATCTTCAAGAACCGTTCCATTCCTGAGTAAAGTAACCGGTATTCCAATGGCGAATCTGGCTACCCAGGCAATTCTTGGCAACAAGCTAGCTGATCAAGGATATGTGGATGGGTTATGGCCGGAGAGTGACCATGTATCGGTTAAAGTACCGGTCTTCTCCTTCGCGAAGCTGCGCCGTGTGGAACCTACGCTGGGACCTGAAATGAAATCTACGGGTGAAGTTATGGGCCGTGATGTACTTTACGCGAAGGCTTTGTATAAAGGGCTGATTGGAGCGGGCATGAAGATTCCGTCTTCCGGTGCCATCATCGTCACTGTAGCGGATAAAGATAAAGACGAGGCCGTATCTCTGCTCGGCGGCTTCTACAAGCTTGGCTACAAGATTATTGCAACTGGCGGTACTGCGGAAGCACTCGCTAAGGCGGGAATTCCGGTGCAAACAGTCAACAAGCTGAGCGAAGGAACCCCGAACATTCTGGATATGATTCGTACAGGTGAAGCGAACTTCGTATTCAATACGCTGACAAAAGGTAAAACGCCGCAGCGTGACGGATTCCGTATTCGCCGGGAAGCCGTTGAAAACGGGGTTGTATGTATGACTTCTCTGGATACAGTACGCGCGCTTCTGCAAATGCTGGAGACCATTAACTTCTCCTCCGAATCCATGCCAGCGTTCAGCCGCTGATTCGTATAAACAATATCTTAAGGACATCGATAGAGCTCTGAATCAGCGGGCTTTATCCGATGTCCTTTATAACGAACAAAAGAAATGGAATGGAGGAGAGCGGCGGATGCAATTAACTTCTGAATATAAAGAGATGGCCGGACGCCTCATGGTCGCATTGGACTATCCAGATGCAGACAGTGCCAGACAGCTGATCGACCGTCTTGAGGGAATACCTTGTTACATGAAAGTCGGAATGCAGCTATTCTATACGGCAGGACCATCCTTTGTGAAGGAGCTGAAGGCGAAAGGGTATTCTGTATTTCTGGATGTGAAAATGCATGATATTCCCAATACAGTGAAGGGTGGCTCACATAGCATAACCCGGCTGGGTGTGGATATGTTCAACGTTCATGCAGCGGGGGGCAAGGAGATGATGTCTGCTGCACTGACAGGAGCGAAACAGGCAGCGGAGGAGGAAGGACTTACAGTTCCGACGATTATCGCAGTAACCCAGCTGACAAGTACCAATCAAGCGACGATGAACGATGAAATAGGCATTCCAGGCGATGTCGAGACGGCTGTTGTGCGCTATGCCTTACTCACCAAGGAAGCGGGACTTCACGGTGTGGTTGCTTCACCACTGGAGGTAGCTGCAATCAGAGAAGCCTGTGGACATCAGTTTTATACAGTTACACCAGGTATTCGCCCTGCGGGAAGTGCGGTAGGTGACCAGTCCCGAATTCTTACACCCGGACAAGCCATTGCTGGAGGCAGCAGCTTCATCGTTGTAGGCAGACCTATAACAGCCAGTGAGAACCCAAGAGCAGCAGTAGAGCAAATTATTGAGGAGATGATGAATCAATGACAACACTAACGCAAATTCCAGAACAGCTGGCATCCAAATTGTTACAGATTAAGGCGGTGGCACTGCGCCCGAATCAGCCTTTTACCTGGACCTCCGGCATTAAATCTCCGATCTATTGCGACAATCGGCTCACGATGTCTTATCCCGAAATCCGTGATCTCATCGCTGAATCGTTCGCAGCTGTGATTCGCGAGCAATATCCCGAAACAGAAGTGATCGCGGGAACAGCAACGGCCGGCATACCTCATGCCGCATTTGTTGCGCAGAAGCTGGGCCTTCCGATGATTTACATTCGCGATAAGGCCAAAGGACACGGTAAAGAAAACCTGATTGAGGGACTTGTCCGCGAGGGGCAAAAAGTCATCGTCATTGAAGATTTAATCTCCACTGGAGGAAGCTCTTTGAAGGCTGCGAAGGCGGTACAGGAAGCGGGTGCTGATGCGCTTGCCGTACTGGCAATCTTCAGCTATCAACTGGATCGGGCAGCGAAGGCTTTTGAAGAAGCAGGAATTCCACTGCAAAGCTTGTCCAATTATACAGCGCTGACTGAAGTGGCTCTGCGTGAAGGAGCTATTGCCGAGGCGGATCTGGCTTTGCTTCGCTCCTGGCGTGAAGATCCAAGTTCATTTGGAGTGTAATATAAAAGGTTCTATAGATAGGCGGCCCTGCGGAGGGCCGTTTTTTTGTTGATCCAAACAAATGAAATTTATCTTTAAAAGGTTGTAACTTATTCCTGTTTCCTGTCGTTTATAATGCAGATAGAAATATTTGTAATTATATTCTAGTTATTTCCTTGTGGTGTTTGGGGGTGAGTTGTTATAAGAAACCCATTTCGCAGCAGAAAAACGCAGGATGATGACAAACGTTCTTCTATATTTGTTCAGGAGGAGAATAATGCATTGCCTGAGAGAGAGCCTTCTCTTGAGATGATCAGCATAGAAGAGAAGAACGAGTCTATAGGACACTCGGATTCGGATCCATCTCAGCTGGAATCTAGCGAGCCTGTTCTTAAGGTGTGCAATGTTCATCGCAGCTTTGAGACGGGGGGGAAGGCGATTCATGTACTGAAAGGCATTGATCTAGAGGTCCATGCGGAGCAGCTTGTTATGCTGAAAGGAAGGTCAGGCTCGGGGAAGACGACCTTGCTAAATATGCTGGGCGGCCTTGATCAGCCAACCAGTGGTGAGATCTATTTTAATGGAAGGCCCCTGCATGATTCAGGAGACGGGAGTCGCACCAAGCTCAGACGACAGGATATTGGGTTTATTTTTCAAGCGTATGCTCTGATGCCCTTACTGTCTGCATGGGAAAATGTAGAGCTGTCCCTTCGGATGGCGAATGTTCCAAGGAGTGAATGGAAGGAGAGGGTGGCTTATTGCCTTGATATGGTGGGCCTTACCAAACGAGCGAAGCACCGGCCCTTTGAGCTGTCAGGCGGAGAGCAGCAGAGAGTCGCAATAGCCAAGGCCATAGCACACCGCCCGAAGCTTCTGCTCGCGGATGAACCAACGGCAGAGCTTGATTCCAAGATGGGAGCACAAGTGATGGCCGTTTTTCGAAATATGATTGCAACAGAGCAAGTAACGATCTGCATGACGACACATGATCCTACGATTTTGGAGGTTGCAGACCATGTTCATGAGATGGTGGACGGTAAATTCATTACATAACGAATCCTATACCAGCTGGAAGAGACGCCTTCGGAGCATTGCACTAGTTGGTGCAGCAGGTCTTATGCTCAGCGGCTGTTCCTTACTACCGGCAGAACCAGAAGAGGAGGTACTACCCCCGATCACACCGCCGACCATATCCAAGAAACCGGAATATGAGGTTCGTACAGAAACGATTGAAACCAAGGTTTCGGGTTCCGGCAAGCTGATGAGTCAGAGAGAGGAGAAGGTTTATTTTACACTGGATGGCATGCACATCAAGGAGCTGTTCGTCAAACCGGGAGATAAGATAAAGGCTGGACAGCAAATTGCTGTGCTGGATGTGGAGGAGCTGGAGAAGCAGATTCGCCAGAAGAAGCTGCAGATTCGAAAAGCGGAAGTTCAGATGAAGGAGACACTCCGCAAAAAAGACGAGATGGACCCTGTCGAATATGAAGAAGCTGTAATTACGTTTGAAGAGCAAAGACAGGAACTGGCCGATCTGGAGGAGCAGGTAGGCAAATCAACGCTGTCAGCCCCTTTTGCAGGCACCGTGCTGAGTGTTCAGGTGGAAAAAGGAGCTGCTGTGAAGGCATACGATCCGATTGCGACTATTGCTGACACATCCAATCTCGTTGTTGCCGCTACTTTTGCCAAGAAGGATCTGGAAGTCATTGCACAAGGAATGAAGGCTGAAGTGGATATCAATGGGGCAGGTACGCACACAGGTACCATTCAGGTGATGCCTATGGAATTGGCCGAAGAAACGGGTTCTGGAGGAGAAGGAGGAGCAGGGACACCTCCTGCACAGGAATCACTGGACCAATATGTCATTGCTCAGCTGGATGATTGGCCTAAAGGCTTAAATCGCGGTACCCCCCTTACCGTATCGATTGTAACTCAGCGTAAGGAGAATGCTGTTTTAATACCGATCTCTACACTTCGATCCATTGGATCCAGAACTTATGTACAAGTTGTAGAGGCGGATGGTAGCAAGAGGGAGGTTGACGTTGAGGTAGGTCAGCAGACATCGACGGATGTTGAAATCCTCAAAGGTCTGACGCCCGGACAGAAGGTGGTCGGAAGGTAATGAAAGGAATGCCCTTGTTGCGCCTCTTGGCTCGAAAAATGTGGAACACCAGATGGCTCACGCTAAGTACCTTGCTTGGTCTTATTGTGGCTGTAGGTTTCACCGTCAGCATCCCCATGTATGCAGATGGAGCGTTAAAGCGTGTCGTCGCTCAGTCTTTGGAAGAAGAGAGCAGTGGTATGCCTGCAGGTTCTCTGCTCATGAGCTATCAGGCGGCAGGAGGAACGAAGACAGACCTTGCCTCGCTGAACGAAGTGGATCGATATATTAGGGAAGATGTTTCGAGCAGCATCGGCTTCGATCACAATACTTATCTTAACGTCCGTACGATCCGCAGCACGGAAGTTAGTCCTGAAGATCCTACCAAAGTTGACGCCAGCAGAATCAGGACCATGACCGCTGGCTCAATGACTGATTTAGAAGATCATGTAACAGTGACTCAAGGTGTTATGCCAGGCAATCAGGTGCGGGATAACGTGATTGAGGCAGCGATGCTTGAGGAAGGTATGTATCGAAACGACCTGCATGTCGGTGACATCCTGGAATATCCGGTATACAGCGGGCTTGATCTGACGCTGAGGGTCAAAATTACTGGTGTTTTTACTCCGGATGATCTGACCGATCCTTATTGGTTCCAGGGATTTGAAGGAATGATGAATGGACTGTATATTGATCCGGAAGTGATGAATACGTATTTGCTGAGTGAAAAAGGTGTTCCGCTTCAGACCTCCAGATGGTACTACGCCTTTGATCTGGGTGAGATTCAAACGAGCCAGCTTCCAGGTCTAGGAAGAACACTCGAACGGTTGGATATCGAATTGTATCAACGATTAAAGGACACCAAAGTCGATATCTCCTTCGGTGATTTGCTTGCTAACTTTAGAGCCCAGAGCTTGCAGCTGCAGACCATGCTGTTCACACTTGCGGTTCCGATGATTGCCATGGTCTTCTATTTTATCGTCATGAACGCAAGACAATCACTTCAGAAGCAGGAGAGTGATATTGCTGTTCTGCGGAGCCGGGGAGCATCGGCCAGACAGATTATTTTATTGTATTTGCTGGAGGGTCTAATACTCGGCGCGGCAGCTATGATGGCAGGTCCATTTCTTGGCTGGTTTATGGCGAAGAGCATAGGGTCTGCCAGCGGATTCCTGGAGTTCGTCGATCGCAAAGCCATACCTGTAGGTGTAACGCAGGATGCACTCTGGCTAGGCCTTGTTGCGGTAATTGCGTCCATGATCGCTTCCGTTATTCCGGCAATTAATTATGCAAGAGCGACAATTGTGGATGCCAAGCGCCGACAGGCGAGAAGTGATCGTAAGCCGATATGGCAGCGGTGGTATCTCGATATTTTATTGCTCGGTATTTCTGGGTACGGCTACTATCTGTTCTACGAACGCCAGATGCTCACCTTTCAAACAGGAATGACAACCGATCAATTGCAGGTGCAGCCATTTTTATTTTTTGTGCCCGCCATCGCAATATTTGCTATGGGTCTGTTCTTTTTGAGGTTATTTCCGTTGATTCTCAAACTGATCCAGTGGATCGGCCGCAAAATTTTTCCGGTTCCACTCTATCTAACGCTGACTCAGCTCTCTCGGTCTTCATCTTCTTATTACCCGCTTATGATCCTGCTTGTATTGACTCTGGGACTGGGTGTGTACAATGCATCTGCTGCAAGAACCATTGATCTGAACTCCACAGAACGTACGCTGTATGAATATGGGACGGATGTCGTTATGCAGACGGTATGGGAAGGGTCCCCTGAATTGACTCCAGTCAACGGAGGAAATTCGGGAGGGGGAGGCAACCCGAACGAGCCTGGGGGCAGTTCTGGCGGGGGAGGAAATAACAATGGAGGAAATACAGGCGGCAATCCCGGTGTAAGTCCAGGGGGCGGGGGCAATTCCGGCGGTGGAGGGAATCCGGGCCCGGGTGGAGGCGGCGCAGCACCTGGTAGAATGATATACTCTGAGCCGCCTTTTGAAGTATTCAGGCAGCTGCCAGGCGTAGAGCACGCTGCCAGGGTTCTGCAAACCAAAGGGAATGTCATTGTCTCGGGTAAATCAGCAGGTCAGGGAATGATTGTAGGCATCGATAATGTAGATTTTGCCGAGGTGGCCTGGTTCCGTAATGATCTATTTCCAGCTCATCCGAATCGTTATCTTGATCTGCTTGGTCATTATGAAGGGGCCGTCATTATTCCTTCCAATCTTGCGGAGAAATATCAGCTGGAAAGTGGAGACATTGTTTCCATTGCTCTACAGGAGCAGATGATCGAATTTGTTGTATTTGGTATTCTGCCATACTGGCCGGCACAATACCCGGATCAGACACCATTCTTCATTGCCAATTTGGATTATATCTACGACCAGGTTCCGATGATTCCATACGAGGTGTGGCTCAAGATGGAGCCCGATGCTTTAGTTGCTCCTCTGATGACGGAGTTAGCCGATGCAGGGATCGAATTGTCCTCTGTAAAGGATGTACGTACCGAGCTTGTTGCAGAGAGCAAGCATCCTTCGCGAGGCGGAGTTTTTGGAATATTAAGCCTTGGATTTCTTGTTTCCATTATTATTTCATTAATTGGTTATGTACTGTATTGGTTCTTCAATCTGTCAGGCAGAGTCGTTCAGTTTGGTGTGCTGAGGGCGATGGGACTCTCCAGAGGTCAGCTGAGCGGGATGCTGCTGCTCGAACAGGTATTTACGGCAGGGTTATCCATAGCACTAGGGATCGGTATAGGTCAGCTGGCCAGCAGATTGTTTCTTCCATTCCTGCAGACGACAGATAATGTAGAGACTCAGGTGCCTCCGTTCCGGATCGTGTTCGAAGCCAGTGATACGAATCAGCTGTATATCGTAACCGGAGTCATGCTCTTCATTGGAGCAGTGATGCTGTTATGGCAAATTCGCAGACTCAGAGTACATCAGGCTGTGAAGATGGGAGAGGAGCGCTGATATGATTCACTGCGAAGGATTGGTCAAGATTTATAAAACCAGCGAGGTTGAAGTGGTAGCTCTTCAAGGTCTGAACCTGACTGTCGAAGATGGTGAGATGATGGCCATTATTGGCAACAGCGGCAGCGGCAAATCAACACTGCTTAATATCCTGGGGGGGCTGGATCGTCCTTCTGCTGGAACAGCGGTTGTGGGAGATTGGGATCTGCTCAAGATGACCGAAGCACAGCTTGTGGAATACAAGAGACACACCGTCGGCTTTATCTGGCAGAACAATGGCCGGAATTTGCTTCCCTACATGACAGCTCTCGAAAATGTGGAAACACCGATGATGCTTGGGGGGAAATATGATCGGAGCTATGCAAAACAGCTGCTTGAATGGGTAGGGCTTGAGCACCGAATGCACAGCAGACTTCAGCAATTATCAGGGGGAGAGCAGCAGCGGGTCGCTATTGCGATCTCTCTGGCCAATCGGCCGCGTCTGCTCCTTGCTGATGAACCTACAGGTTCTGTTGACAGCGAGACAAGCGACCGGATCATGGATATATTTCGCAAGCTCAATCGGGAACTGGCCGTCAGTGTTGTCATTGTCACTCATGATCTGGCCCTAGCTAATAAGGTAGACCGAATTGTTGCTATTCGTGACGGGCTTACCAGCACCGAATTTGTGAAACGCAACGCCAATTTGGACACAGAGGTTGTTCCAGGCATGAGCGAGGTGCATGAAGCGTTTGTCATTATCGATCGAGCAGGCCGTCTTCAAGTGCCGAGAGAGTATTTAGAAGCGCTGTCTATTGATAATCGGGCTACTCTTGAGTTTGATGGTGAGCGTATCGTCATTACGCAGCCGAAGTAACCATAGAAAGGGAGAATGGGAATGATAAAGAAATCTGTATTTAGTCGACCCGTCATCGCTATGCTGACATGTATGACTTTGCTGACCCCACTTCTTGCAGCATGTACTTCTAATGAACCATCTGAAGATCAAGAGGAGAGAGTGCTTCGAATCGGGACCGTGTACGGAAGTAATGATGACACCTATTTTAGACAGCAGTATACGGATATTTTTGAGGTGCTGAATGACAATATAACGATCGAAATTGTACCTGCAGTAGACCAGGATCAGTATCAATATTTCGACTATACCAAGAATGAACAGCCAGAGCAGCCAGACACCTTGGAAGCAGTCAAGAAGCTGATGACCGGCGAGAATCCAGTGGATGTCATTGTCGGAGATACCTCTCTCTTAAAGTCGCTTATTCAGGAAAATATGCTGACACAGCTTGATCCGCTTATTGCCGAGGATGAGTTTGATACGACGGATATTGTGCCGACTGTGCTGGATGGGATCAAGGATATGGGAGATAACAACTTGTATGCACTGACACCTACTTTTTCATCCTCTGCATTGTTTTATAACAAAGCGATTTTTCAAAAGGCCGGGGTCGAACCACCGGCGGATGGAGCGACTTGGGAAGATATATTTGATCTTGCAAGACGTGTAACGAGTGGTGAAGGCAAGGATCGGGTTTACGGCTTCTCCTTTAGTCAATATGCCGGAGATCCGTTCTACAATGTTCAAATGTATGCTGGTCCATTGCAGCTGCGTACCTTTGATGACAAGGCGGAAACGATGACAGTCAACAATGATTCCTGGGAGAGAGTGTGGGATACTGTGGCTACTCTGGCTCGGGACAAAATTGTGCCTGGTCAGGAGATGTTTGAATATCAAACGGAGCAGACCGAGTTCAATCCTTTTCAAGGCAATATGTTTATGGAAGGAAAGCTCGCTATGGTTGTTTCGGACTACAGTTATGTCACAAGGCTGATTAATGATAACAAGTACGCTGAAACGGATGATAAGTTTGACCCGATTGATTGGGATGTAGTGACTCCTCCTGTACATCAGGAGAAACCGGGCATTGGCGGGAGTGTATATTTAAGCAGCCTGATGGCCATTAACAGCAATGCTCAAAATCCAGAGGATGCATGGGAATTCATTAAGTTTCTGAACGGTGAAGAATGGGCTAAGGTCAAGGCAAGGAGCAGCTATGAGATGGTGTCACGGAAGAGCTATATCCAGCCTAAGGAAGGACTGGATTATAACATTGCCGCTTTCTACACATTAAAGCCGATACCCCCGACAAGCACGGATATGAACACACTGTACCAGAAGATGCCGAATCTATGGCAGGTAGACTCCGTGGGGCAGAAATACTTCAATGAAGTTGTAGAGAATAAGAAGACACCGAAGGAAGCACTGGAAGCCTGGGAGCAGGATGGAAATGAAATGCTGCAGAAGCTGAAGACAGATCCGAAGGCGAGCTTCGAGGATAAATTAGGTGCAAACTAAATAAAATGATCAAAAGGGCCGCTTGATTAAATTTCATCTTGCGGCTATTTTTTTCGCATTTGGGTATCCTAATGGTAGAAAGGAAACAGCATCCACTATGGAGTCAAAGGAAGATGAACACGAGTGAAATGGGTATATTATTCAAGATTATACGGAAGTAAGTTTCAGGCGGGCTGCTTCGCGAAGCGGATGGAGCAGGACGGATGGATCTATGGACATGATGAGCCGCAGCAGGTGGAGGTATACAAATCACGTAAGGGGCGGTATGGTGTCCGTTTTATTCCGTAATTAGCAGCATTCGTTCCTCCAAAAAAAGTGCCTTGACAATTCTATTACACATCATGTATATTATTAGATGTCGCTGTTTTAAGTTTTAATGACGCGGGGTGGAGCAGCTCGGTAGCTCGTCGGGCTCATAACCCGAAGGTCGCAGGTTCAAATCCTGCCCCCGCAATTGTTACATACAGCGTACTCATATGTGTAATAGAATATTGATTCAGGGCCCTTAGCTCAGTTGGTTAGAGCGGTCGGCTCATAACCGATTGGTCGGGGGTTCGAGTCCCTCAGGGCCCATACCTGAACAGCCTTTGCGTAATAAGCAAAGGCTGTTTTATTTTATTTTCTTAGATCGATTTCATATTCATATGAAATGGATTCATTCTTTTCTCTTACAATATTGTAAGTAATGTGTGAGTTAACTTCATAGCAGAGAAAGAGGATCAAGTACATTTATATATAGGTATAGGCATGCAAAATGGTGGGTTTAATAGAGCAATTTTTGTTTAATTGGTCCATATATTGTTTATATAATTTAGACTTTTCAATATATTGTAGAAAGAATGAGTTTTGTACATTCTTAATGAATTCATACGCTGGACTTATATCAAGGTACGATAACATTACCTTTTGTATAAGATCTTGAGGCATCGGCAGCTATTATAAAGCTGTAACCATAACGTTGAACTGGATGGTTAGCAATCAATCATGATATACTTGTAGGAATATTACGGAGGGGAGGTGGACACATTGGGAAGGCGTTACTGTATTTTGAATCGCAGACGCAATTAAACGAACGGAAAATATTCAAGCGGGCTGATCATGATGGCATGAACAAGGTTCTTCTCATGAACACCGCCCCTCATCGGCCGAAGTTGTAATGTATATTTCATTCGAACTTTTAAATTTAAATACAGTTATTCAATAGAGATGCTGTAAATATTCCTGGAGGTGAATCCCTCTTAAGAGGGAAATTATTGGACATTATCACGTTTACCAATTTAATATTACTTGTCATATTACTTGCGCTTACTGCGTTTTTCGTTGCTGCTGAGTTTGCTGTAGTTAAGATACGAATGTCGCGTATCGATCAGCTTATCGCTGAAGGAAACAAGAAAGCAGTGGTTGCCAAAAAAGTAGCTACAGATCTTGATTATTATTTGTCAGCCTGTCAGCTCGGTATTACGGTTACTGCACTTGGTCTGGGAGCGCTGGGTAAACCGGCTGTTGAGAGCCTGCTGTATCCGGTTTTTAACTACTTTGATTTGTCCGAGGCTGTTTCATCTGTGGCTTCCTATGCGATTGCATTTATCTTAGTTACCTTCCTGCACGTGGTTGTAGGTGAAATGGCACCGAAGACATTGGCGATCCAATTTGCGGAGAAGATGACCTTGCTGCTCGCAGCACCTCTCTATTGGTTCGGTAAGATCATGTCCCCATTCATTTGGGCATTGAACGGTTCTTCACGCGTTATGCTGCGTGCTTTCGGGGTTAAGCCAGCGGGTCACGAACAGGCGTATTCTGAGGATGAGATCAAGATCATCATGAATCAGAGCTACGAAGGCGGCGAGATCAATCAGACAAAGCTTGCTTATATGGAAAATGTATTTTCCTTTGATGAACGGGACGCGAAAGACATCATGGTTCCGCGTGTGGATCTGGTAACGCTCGATATCGACATGGTTTATGCAGATATTGTTCCTATTTTTGATGAGTATAATTACTCACGGTATCCGGTTGTTGAAGCTGGAGATAAGGACAAAATTATCGGTGTAGTCAACGTGAAGAAGATGCTCCCTCATATCGTAGACGGAAGTGAGCATCGCCTTGAAGAATTTGTGCGTGAGCTGCCGTATGTCTCGGAAATTACACCAATTCAGGAAGCGATGATCAAAATGCAGCAGCAAAGGGTGCATATGGCAGTCGTTATTGATGAATACGGCGGTACTTCCGGGATTATAACGATGGAGGATATTTTAGAGGAGATCGTTGGCGAGATTCGCGATGAATTTGACAGTGATGAGAAGGCCGACATCCAGCAGCTTGGAGAGAACGAATATCTAATCAGTGGCCGAGTCTTACTGGATGAGCTGGAGAAGCAATTCGGCTTCATATTTGACGGAGCTGATGAGGTAGATACGATTGCCGGCTGGATTCAATCCAAGCGGGGGGCTTCTCTTGAGGAAGGCGATGTCGTTGAACAGGATGAGCAGGTATGGAAGGTCAAGGAGATGGATAACTTCCAAATCAAGCAGGTCGTATTAAGTAAAATTCAACAATAATTTTGTTTTTTGTAGATCTTAAATATGTAAAATACTATAGGACTCTGGAGGTGAATCCCTCTTATAAGAGGGAAATCATTGGACGGAACAATTGCATTAAATTTGTTTTTGGTAGCTGTATTCATTGGACTGACAGCATTCTTCGTTGGAGCTGAATTTGCGATTCTCAAGGTGAGGATGTCACGGATCGACCAATTGATTGCGGAAGGCAACAAGAAGGCTGTTCTAGCCAAAAAGGTCGCACATGAGCTGGATTATTATCTATCGGCGTGTCAGCTGGGAATCACGATTACGGCGCTCGTTCTGGGTGCATTGGGTGAACCAACAGTCGAGAAAATGCTTCATCCGGTTTTTGATAGCTGGAATCTGCCGGCAGCCCTATCGACGGTATTATCCTATGTTATTGCCTTGTCGGTTGTTTCCTTCCTGCACGTTGTTATTGGTGAGCTTGCTCCGAAGACACTGGCTATTCAGTTCTCTGAGAGAATGACTCTGCTGCTGGCAGGTCCGCTGTATTGGTTCGGTAAGATAATGTATCCTGTAATTACTGCACTGAACAATTCGGCTCGCCTCTTGTTGAAGATTTTTGGTGTGAAGCCTGCAGGTCATGATACCGTGTATTCAGAGGAAGAACTGAAGCTGATTGTCAACAACAGCTATGAGAGTGGAGAAATTAATCAGACAGAGCTTGATTATTTGAAGAATATTTTTGATTTTGATGAGCGCATATTGAAGGAGATCATGATTCCAAAAGGGAAAATAGCTACCTTTAGCAGTGATATGTCCCTTGAGAGCATACTTGAGGTCATTCATCAGTATGAGTACACCCGTTACCCTGTTATTAATAAAGGGAATAAAGAGCAATATCTTGGCTTTATCAACACGAAAGAAATGCTGACAAGCATTGCTGCAGGCAGAGAATTTGATCTGAACGGTTTTATTCATCCGATGCCAAGTCTTAAGGAGACCTCGCCCATTAAGGATGTTCTTACTAAAATGCAGCAGAATCGGGTTCATATTGCACTTGTAACCGATGCCAGCGGCCAAGTTACAGGGCTCGTTACGATGGAAGACATATTGGAAGAGATCGTAGGAGATATTCATGACGAATATGATGATATTGCAGTGAACAGTGCGCCTGCCCATTAAGGGACGATCTGTTACGTGAAAGTTTATATAGATCTCATATCGTTGGAAAAAGACCCTTGCATATTGGTATGCAAGGGTCTTTTTGCGTAAGACTCCGTATGATGCATCTTATCATAGATTTGAATTTTTAAGAGTGAAGAAGACAAATTTTACAGTTGATAAAAGAACGTGTGTTCCTATATAATAGATACAAACAAATGTTCTTATTTGGGGTGAGCTTATGCCACGTAAATATATTGGCAAGGTTGTAGAAATCGTTTATCTGGATCGAGCAGGGCAGGTTAGTCAACGTAATATTGAAATTCATCGAATAGTAAATGGCAGAATTTATTCCACATGTCTTCATACAGGGGCTCCGAGAACCTTTAACGAGGAGAATGTGCTGGCTTGGCGACCTGTTAGAGCAACGATAACAGCTTAGGGAGTGATGAGGATGATGCCTGATTTTGAACGCAAACTGCTGCGGATCCTATACAATTTTTGTGGGCAGCGGAGACGCATGCCTCAAATGATGGAACTGGAAGTCAAGACCGGAAGAACAGAAAGTGGTATTCGGAAGGCTCTAAGAGAGTTAGAAAGACAAGGATTTATTAAGTGGCAGGATCAATCATCTACAGAACACATTATGATTCTAGAGGGCTGGGAGCCAGAGGAGCAAACGTCGGTGCGTTCGATACCAGCTTCATCAGATGGAATGGATTATTGGACGAAATACTAGCTGCTGTTTATTTCATAAAGTGGCGGATAATCCAGGAGATCAACGTAAGGATAAGACTAATAACGATACAAGTAACAATGGGGAAATAGAATTTAAAGTTCCCTCGATCTACATAAATGTCTCCTGGTAATTTACCTAGTTGCACAAATCTTCCGAGAATCATCCAGATCAAGCCAATCACGATCAGTGCAATCCCAGCAAATATGAGAAGCTTAGGCATATTGTTCATTACTAGCTCACCCCCATTAAATAATAAAATAGCCAGAGCCATGATGCCAAGCCCCAGCTAATTCATATCTATGATTTACATTGCGTTGTAAATTTATGAACAGTACATTGTAGGATAACTTTAAGATAAAGCCAATTTTCTTGAGCGGTTAATACTGATAATCCGGGTAATTTGCTCTACTTCCTCATATGGTATCCAAACCGGACCAAAGGTTGTTTTTAATACAAGCCTTGATGAATGATCTGTAGGAACAGGATACCCAGTTAGGGTCTCTCCATCTTTGCTTCGTACCATGATCTGCTGATTACGTTTCATCGCAATAATCGCTTCTTTATTCATAAGCCTATTCTCCCTATGCCAGTGATTAATGTAATGAATCAGGTCTAATTACATTGCAAACTGGTTGTTTTATCACATCTTTTTTCACTTTCATGTCTACGAATAGTCTATCAGAACTAGTTCTAAATTTCTACAATAATCCAGGAAAAAATATCTTAAAGTTAAATAAACCAATTCGGCTGGAGTTTAAACATTCGTGATGAATATGAAGAAATGAGTGAGTAAGTTTAATGTGGCAGATAATATGGGTATAACTATCTTAGGAGGAATGCACAATGAATATTCATGGATGGTATATCGTTATCTTTGCTGTAATTATTGCTGCGGGTATTGGTGGCATTGCTTGGTGGATGAGAATGGCGAGCAGAAAGAAAGGGTACAAGGAAGAATAATCTGTGTTTTAGCTAAATAAAGGTAGCTCGTTATTATTCTGTAGATCTGCTTTCTATTCAGGGTACCAGATCAACTTCTTAGAGGGAGCAGAAATATGATGAATGTATTAAAATTTGGGATCGTCATGATGTGCTTATTATTTCCTGTTGCTTGCGCCACAGACTCTGCAGAGCGGGAAGAATCATCCGCAGGGACAGTTCAGACGGAGAACAACGATCCTTTTGTTACATGGTCTGGTGGGATTCCATATAAAGTAATTACCGAGGAAGTTCTTCCAGATAAGTTGGCAAGTGAGGAGCTAGGTGAAGTAACGATGGAAGTAACTTTATCGGAATTAACAGAGGATAACGAGCTTAAAGGTCAAGACGGCTTAAGCAATTATTTGAAAGCGGGATCGCTGATATTTCAATTAAAAGATGCGAACACGAATGAGGTTATTCTTGTTGAACATGAAGGCCAATTATACAAAGCCGTGCGCTTAGATCATGAAGAATAAACTATTCATGGCGATGCAAACGTTCAGGAGTCCATCTCGAAGAGGTGGATTTTTTTGTGCGGTTAAAGTCAGATCAAGATTTCATGAGCACAGAGCTTGTCAAAACGTGACTGTTCATATATAATAAGAGATACCGGATTTTTGAGCATATTTGCTGGGGAATTCGAAAGTGGTTGTGGATTGTTCTTTAACTTTACACTGAGTTTGGTTAAACAGTCTATACACATACGCCGGGGTGGCGGAATTGGCAGACGCACAGGACTTAAAATCCTGCGATGGGTGACCATCGTACGGGTTCGACCCCCGTCCTCGGCATACATTTAGATGAAATAGGCTGGCTCCTAACAGGAGTCCAGCTTATTTTTTTAGATATCTATATATGGTATAAAGTGATTGGGAATGAGGAGAGCAGATATATGTTTAATAATGACTGGGATGAACTGCTGCGGGACGAGATGAGTAAGGATTATATGCAAGAGCTTCGATTGAAGCTGGCTGTTGAATATAAGACGCAAACGATATATCCTCCGAAGGAAGACATATTCAATGCGTTGAAATTGACCTCGTATGCGAATACAAAGGTTGTGATTATTGGACAAGATCCATATCATGGAGCGGGTCAGGCGGAAGGGCTAAGTTTTTCTGTCAAAAAAGGGGTTAGAATCCCTCCATCTTTGCGAAATATATATAAAGAATTACATAGTGATCTTGGGGTGTCCATCCCTACACATGGGTCTCTTCAGGATTGGGCGGAGGAAGGAGTTCTGTTACTAAATAACGTATTAACTGTGAGAGAGGGAGAACCTGCTTCACATCGCCATATCGGATGGGAGCGGTTTACTGACGCGGTAATTGAGAATTTGAATGTCCGGGAGCAGCCTGTCGTGTTTATGCTCTGGGGAAGTCACGCACAGAAGAAGGGGGCCTTCATAGATCGTTCCCGTCATCTGGTTATAGAATCAGCTCACCCGAGTCCGCTTGCAGCTCGGCACGGTTTTTTTGGAAGCCATCCATTTTCTCGAGCGAACGCCTTCTTGGAAGAAGAAGGAATCAAGCAAGTAAATTGGATAATCTCGGACAAGTAACAAGAAGAACACGGAGGTGAACGGGAGAATGAAACACTGGGTAGGCCAAAGAGTGCTGGTGGAACGAGCAGGTGGTCGTAAAGATCCCGTTCAAGGGATATTGCTGAAGTGGGATGCAGATGCCGAAATCATCGTCGTAGGAGCGAAGAGAGTCAAGATTCCGTTTAGTCAAATTGTACGAATTCATCCCTTGCCTGAGGATGCCTATGGAAAAGGCAAGAAAAGAGCAAGATCTTCTATTCATACGGTCGGATATGTGATGCGTCAGTCGATTCAATTTGATAATGCAATTTACTTCAAATCTGCGGTAACGGTATGGAAAGGGGTTAAGCTAATTTCGTACCGGACGACAATCAGCTCTCATGACGACCATAATGTGGTACTTGAAGACGGGACAGTCCTTGATAAAGAACTGTATACGTTCGTTGTGAGGTCAAGGCGTGGATAAGATCTCATTATTTTAATTTAAATTTTATGTTTCTATCATGCAGCGTTAATAATCATGCGGTATTCTGTACTCGTAACCCTTCAAGAGATGATTGGTATATATGAAAACTCACCGGCTGCAAACGGTGGGTTTTTTGCTGTACATAAAAATTAGGATTTGCCCCATTTTTCCCCCACATTGATGCTTGTATAACTTTAAATTGCGGAGGGGATTATACAAGCGACAGGCCAAAACAATAATCAGTGGGGTGAATGATGATGAAAAAGCAATGGGCAGCCACTTTAGCAGCTGCAAGTATTTCTATGGTAATTGCTGTTCCGGCAATGGCTGAAACGAACACAAACCATATGAACGATAATCCGGTTAAGAATTCGGTTAATCGTTTGGAAAAAAACTTGGGTATTGATGGGACAGACAACGGTACAACAAACATGAATCGTACTCGCACAATGAACAACATGAACAATAATATGTACGATGGCAGAGGTACTGGAACTGGAACTTACAATACCAATGCTTACAACAATGGTACTTATGGTACCAATAACGTTCGAGCAAACGCGACAACAGATCGTGGAAACGGCTGGGGATGGCTTGGTTTGTTAGGTCTGTTCGGCCTTGCCGGGCTTCGCAAAGAGAAGCATGAGGGAACACCTCATCACGCGAAATAATTGGAGTAAACAGAGAGAAGTGACAAAAAAGATTTGAAAAATCAGGATACCCGCCCTGTCATCTAATCTAGGTATTCATATACTATCTCATACCTTAGAGATAAGGAGGAGAGCAGCATGAGTGAAGTATCTAGATCCGGATATTGTGGAGGTTACAATGGTTGGTCTTCCATCGGAGCGATTCTTGTTCTTTTCATTCTACTTGTCATCATTTCCAAAACCATTCTATACTAATCACCAAAAAATAAAGGATCCCAGGTATCTGCGGGTCCTTTATTTTTTGGTATAATCTCCTCAAACATCTCACCAAATGAAAACTGAGAGGAAGAATAAACATGGGAATCAACTTTCATTCTGCAGCAGATGTGCTGCTTGAGCTCGATGTAGAACCGTTATGGCAGGGATTTCGAAAAGTCGCCTACGCGATATATAACTCGAGCGAAGTTTTCCTATTTCACCATCCCAAATTTCAATCAGATACGTTTCATCAATTGAAATGGGACCAGCCATTCGTCGGTAATACGTTAATTATGTATAAAGATCATCCTACAGCAATTGTGAACGTGGAAGGAATTGAGGATATGGCAGAGCTCAAGTCACTCCTTGTGCATGAGCTGTTTCATGGATTCCAGTATTTGTGCGAAGAGAAGAGGTTCCCAGATGAGCTATTGGGTTTAACCTACCCTCTTCTTGAAGAGAATGTGGAGCTTAGGAGTCGGGAAAGGCAATGTCTTCGTCTTGCGCTGGAGGCAAGTGATACACAGATAAGGGATGGTCATTTATCCGAGTTTTTTAAATTTCGCAGTAGGAGAAAAGAGCTGCTGGGTTCATATTTTACATATGAGACAAGGGTAGAGACCATAGAGGGGCCTGCTTATTATGTGGAACTGAAGGCATACGCCGAAGATTCAACACAATCATTGCGTTCTATATTGAATCTGTTTGGACAAGAATTGATAAATTCAAAAGCCGCCACACTTCAATTAAGAAAAAGCTGCTACTACTCGGGCTTGTGGATGTGCTTGCTGCTGGATGAGTTCACAGAACGATGGCAGGAGGATTTTTTACATTCGGAGAATTGTTTGTACGAATTTCTAAGATCTCATTCCCACCCGGAAGAGCAAAGTAAAATAAAGGATATTAAAGTAAGTGAAGAGACGGAGACAACAATAGAATATGTTAAAGATAACAGAACGGCTGCGTTCAAGCTGTTTGAAGAGAGTGCAGGATTTCACATATTTATTGAAGGAGATATAGCTGTGAAGAGCATCGATCCGCAAAATATAGATGCACTGCCTGGCAGGCTTCTTCATCAAAACTATGTTAAACTCGCCTTTGGTAACGACGAAATTTTGATACAGCAGCCTGTTGTTTCCTATTATGAGACGGATCTCTGGCAGGCATCAAAACTCCATGTGATTGTAGAAACAAGACCTGTAATCTGTGAAGATAAAGTTAGGCTGGATGGAATCGGTGAGATCAGGGGAGTACATAAATTTAAAGAAGAAGAATATATTTTCCAACTGCACGTGTAATGGGAAGAGGCAGCACGAGTCGAGAAGGATAGTCCGCACTACATCATATGAGTTGAGAAAAAGAAGAAAACCCTTGATAATCAAGGGTTTCTCAGTGATGATCTGTAGTGGGCTCGAACCACTGACCCCTACCCTGTCAAGATAGTGCTCTCCCAGCTGAGCTAACAGATCATGGAATAATAATAAAAAGTGAATAAATTTATATTATCAGGCTTATTATGTGATGTCAATCCCTGTCCTATGTTTAATTTTCCCTCAAATGAGCAACCTTAAAAGGATGAAAATCACAACAAGAGGATGGGGTTCTATGAACAGAAGTGTGACCCGTAGTCTGATCATACTTATGATCTGTGGAATAGTATTAACCAGCATAACAGGATGCACCTTAACTCCTTCACAGGAAACAATTAACCTGCAGCTGATTGAGCCAGCTGATTCAGATCTTCCTGTAATCGATGAGGTATATCGAAAATCCGTAGGCGATGAAGTTTACTCCAAGCCATCAAATGAAGAAACATTTTTACCGTAGCAAAGGTGCACATGCTTGCTTTAATTATCCATATCGAAGACAGACTGTACGATCACTGCTGATGTAGTGTATAATGGTTTGGATTTTTGCATTTATGGATAGTAAGAGGGGGAGACGTATGCCAGCCGAGATTATTAATGTTACAACACAAGAACAGCTTGAAGCTGGGCTGAACATTCGCAAAACGGTGTTCGTAGAGGAACAGAACGTTCCAATAGAAGAGGAAATAGACCAATATGATGTTCTGAGTCCGGATGCACACCATATTTTAATTCAGGATGGACAAGAGATGGTGGCTACCGGCCGCTTGATTTATTATAAAAAAGATACAGCAAAGCTGCAAAGAATTGCTGTCCTGAAGCCTTATCGGGTAAACGGATATGGTCGTGTACTGATTATGGCGCTTGAAGAAAGAGCAAAAGACCTGGGATTAGCCTACTCTATATTGGATGCACAATGTCAGGCAGAAGGCTTCTATAAGAAGCTTGGATATGAAGTGATCTCGGACGAGCCTTTCTATGATGCAGGTATACTGCACGTACGGATGCAGAAAAAGCTCTAAGCGAGAATATTATCTTTCATAAGAAGTCCACTTATTGGGCACAATCATAGATGTCGGAGATCAGGTTATCCTGAATCCGAGCAGGTTACAAACTATGGCTGCAAAAAAGGAGTGTATGTTCTTATGGAAAATAACACACGCGAGCAATTTGTTGCCGTTCAAAAAAACGGAGACGGAGATTTAACCGCATTTAAGACGTCAACGGGCCGAGTGCTTGATTACAATCAAGCGTTGAATGAGATCCAAACCGGATCCATTGCAGGAGTAAATGTATTCAAAGCGAAAGATGGCTCCCTTCGTATTCGCGGAGATGCCGATGGTGATCCGACGAATAATTTGGATCAACTGCCTATCTTTCAATAAAATATCTTGATCGGATGTCATATCTGAACTGTCAAAGGGAAGCCCAATTGCTGGGCTTCCCTTTTTACTTGCTTTTTAAAATTGACCATGTCCATTGGCAAAACATAGTTTAGTCTTTACACCTTCAGCGGAATTTTTTGGATCCCGAACGACTTTTGCGAAGCAACCGGAGAGAGGGAGTCAAAAAATGGAGCGCCTGAAGCAATCGGAGAGAGGGAGTCAAAAAATGGAGCGCCTGAAGCAACCGGAGAGAGGGAGTCAAAAAATGAAGCGTCAAAATGGAGCACCAACGCACTCTCTTATGCACCTTCTCCGCGAATCCCCATACAATGCATTACCAGGCACACGAAGCTGCAGATGAACATGCCTTAAACACCTACGAAAGAGGGGAAGCATCCATGGCAAAGGGGAAGGGGAATAAAGGCGGGTCAAGTAAGGAAAAGGTGCGGACAAGTATGAAGCTGGTGACGTCCGAGGTGTGTGAAGTCTGTAAAACACCGTGTGAACGCGGAATGGCATACGCAGAGCGCATGCGGGAACCGGGAGCAGTAGGGAAGGGCGTCCCTTGCATCTTGACCAAGCCTAAAGGTTAGACCCAAATGACGTGCACCGGGCCCTTTCAAGGAACGGTGCATGTTAAACCCAGCATAGAAGAAGCGGCAGGATACATATTTCGTAAATTTTTCTGAAAAATTTTCCAAACGTACCGCAACTTGTTCTCCGGGATGAAGTATAAATAGACATACTATATTCTCATTGCTGGAGGGGAACAAGAGCTTATGAAGTGGAAAAGAACGCTTGCCCTTGCAATTGTGTTCTCGCTCTTGGGCAGCGGATCCATGTTGTTTGCTGACTCGGTTACCGAACGAATTCGTGTCATTATTAATGGGCAAGAAGTAAGCGGCGGTGGTTACTTTATAAATGGAACGACATACGCTCCGGTCCGTGAGATTAGCGGGCTTGCTTCATGGGATTCAGGAAATGGCAAGGTTACCATTACCAAGCCGAATGTGCATATCACTTTGTTCAAAGGTGAGACAGTGTTTGGGAATGTCAATGTAGGTAAATTAAAGTTTAACGTGTTAAGTCAGGTCGATAGTCTGGATGGGAAAATTTCCGAGGTCAAAGTAGCGATCACCGACCCCTCCGGAAACGTGAAAAATATACAATCCGAGAAGCTGGGCAGCGGATCGAAGGATAATTTTTGGTTCAAAACAAATGATTTTACTTATGATTTTAAAAAAAGCGGGAATTATAAAGTAGGGTTCTATATGAAACCGTCAGGCAGCAATTCGTTCTTCCTTGTTTCGGAAAAAGTGATTACGGCCTTGGATTAGAGTTTCATTGATTTTGTCCCGTAATAGTGTTACGATACGTCCGTATGATTACAAGTGCGACCGTAGTATGATGTTACAAATGCCTATCGTATGATTACAATATAAATATAAAAGTGAGGTATTCTCATGAGCGATCACAATCATGTTCACGACGAACATTGCAACCATGACCACGATCATGAACACGAAATGGCTGTTCTTACCCTGACAGACGAGAATGGTGCAGAGGTCGAAATGATCCTGGCGCAAACTTTTGACGTAGACGGCAAAGAGTATGCGGTACTGCTCGAGCGCGATAATCCTGAAGCGGACGGATTGATCCTCCGCCTGGAAGAAGAGAATGAAGAAGTTGCGTTGTATCAAATCGAAGATGAAGAAGAGTGGAACCGTGTTGAAGCGGCTTTCAACGAAATGGTCGAGAACGAGTAATCGGCGCATCTTCTTCTCAACAGACGAATAAGACCAGACAAGTTGTCTGGTCTTTTCTTGTGCCCTATAACGACAAGTATTAAAAAATAGGCTCCGCCTCAACGATCACTTTGACATTCTGAATCGTTCGGTCCTCTGGTCCTTTAACAGGCAGACCAACCTCGACATGCTCAATGATGTAGTCGATATTATCCTGAGAAATGACTTCACCCGGCAGCAGAATCGGTATACCTGGAGGATACACATAAATAAATTCAGCAATAATGCGGCCCTCCGATTCCTTGAACGGAATCACCTCGGTATCACCATAGAAAGCCTCACGCGGTGTCAGCATCAGCTGAGGAATTTCTGGGATTTTAACGACAAGCTCATTGGCTTGATTCACATTGTAATACGTGTTCGACAGCTCTTGTAGTGCATTAAGCAGTGTATTGACAGTGTCATCATTATCGCCTGGTGTGATCAGGCAGAGAATGTTGTACATATCACTCATTTCCACTTCAATGTTGTAATGCTTGCGAAGCCAGTTCTCTGTATCATAGCCGGTGAGTCCAAGATGTCGAACATGAATCGTCACCTTGGTCGGATCGTAGCTATAGGTGGCTTCTCCGCCTAGTATTTCTTCGCCGAAGCAGTACAGCCCTTCAATATCATTAATCGCCCGGCGGGCATACTCCGCAAGATCAATGGCCTTCTGAGCCATGCTGTGTCCATAGAGTGCAAGATTACGTCTTGCTGTATCCAGTGAAGACAACAATATATAAGATGTAGAAGTTGTAGTCAGCATACTGATAATCGTCTGTACCCGCTCTGGATTAACGAATCCGTTCTTGGTATTCAGGTTCAGGACCGAGCTTTGCGTCATCGAGCCGCCTAATTTGTGCACACTTGTAGAGGCTAGATCTGCACCAGCTTCCATAGCAGACATAGGAAGATCCTCATGGAAATGAATCAGTACACCATGCGCCTCATCCACAAGAACGGGCACTTGGTAACTGTGAGCCAGCTCCACAATCTCCTTCAGATTCGCACAAACGCCGAAATATGTTGGATTAATGACAAGCACACCCTTTGCATCAGGATGGCGTTCCAGTGCCCGGCGTACCGAACCAACTGTAATTCCGTGATCAATACCGAGATTTTCGTCACTGACCGGAGAAATAAAGATCGGTTTGGCTCCGGAAAAAATGATGGCAGACATGACTGATTTATGCACATTCCGCGGCACGATAATCTTCTCACCAGGTCCGCATACGGACAAGATCATGGTCATAATCGCACTGCTTGTCCCTTGTACACTAAAGTAGGTGTAATCTGACCCGAATGCATCGGCAGCCAGCATTTGTGCTTCTTTAATTACTCCAGTCGGTTGATGCAAATCGTCAAGTGGCGCGATATTGATCAAATCTATGGAAAGGGCGTTATCCCCTATGAATTCGCGAAACTCTGAGTCCGTTCCAAGTCCTTTTTTGTGACCAGGGATGTGAAACTGTACCGGATTGTTAGCCGCGTGGTTCTTAAGTGCTGTAAAGAGCGGCGTACGACGGTGATCCATGGATGCTGTCACAACCTTTCATTATTAAGAATAATCAAACCTAGATGAGTATAGCAAAATGAAAAGGGAATGAAAATGGATTTTTTATGATCCGGCCTTTTATTTATAAATATTGGGATATACTCTGATTAAAATGACATTTTATACAAGGGCAGCAGGGCTGCGAAAGTCTCTTCTATAGTCTTGCCGAACTTCTGACCATCCAGAAGGAGCGGATCATCCTTGTCGATACGAAGTCCACATAAAACCTCGGATTTCTTCACATTTTTGAGTCGTTCCGCCATACGCTGAAAATCTTCCTTCGTCATGTCTGCATGATTTGTTCCTTCCGGAATCATATGGTCGGTGGACCAATAATAATGTCCGGGTATATTCTGTGCTACTTCTTCAAACTGACGGGATAATGCTTCAGCGAACACTTCCTTATTGCTGCTCTCATAGATGATGGCGAAGATCACGAACGCATGTGTACCGAACATTCCAACTTGAAAATGGGGATATGCCTTGTACCCTCTTTTATTGTTGGCTACTGCAACCCAGGTATCGTTCGGCGGATTCACCTTCCGGCGGGCATGCTTCGCAACGTGGACAAACATGTCTTCGCCGCACAGCTCGCTGAGGAATGGCGCTGAGGCCGCCCCAATGGCCTCAAGCTTCGGCCGAACCCGTTCAATCAATAGCTCCATGCGGGGCTCCAGTCCGGGTACCTCGAATACTTCAAAATCCGCTTCATTTAATGAGGGGTATGTGAGTTGTGACATTATAAGTAATCCTCCTTATAGGTTAGCATGAACCTAAACACTATCCAATATAATAGTATACACAATATTACGCGACTCATTATAACACAGGAGTACCCGCTTCCCCTCTCTTCAAGTTTGTACATTTGCTGGATAGTTGATGAAGATTATCGGGTAAAAAAATGGTCAAACGACTAAGTACGCTTCCCTTGAAGTCAGTATAAAATAGGGTAAGCCGACTTATGGTGGAGCGAAGAATGGCAAGGATACCAAGGCGGCAAGTCTCATTTTTTAATAAGTAAGATCCGGCTCACATGATCGTAAAAAAATGGAGGAGGAAGTGCCATGAACAAGAGCTATGAAGTGGAATACTGCAATTTAGAGCTCCGGTTTAGCCGCCTTCGTATCCAACAGCTCATTAAGGATCTCATTCAGGAAGGGTATTCGCTATATTGGAGCGAAGATGAGGATTACTTTATTTTGTCCGTACGTACAGGCCGCAAATTAGTAAAGCTGAAATTTCAGCAAATGAGAACTGGTGATTATAAGTTGATTGGTGACTATATCATCAAGGATGCAAAGCTTGCAGAATATATCGAGAAATTGATTGGAGACACGAGAGGGCATGCTGTCGTTCGCAGATTCAAGGATCATATTATCGTAATAGAAAATATTTTGTTCGGTGAGGTCATCAGGCTCGTCGAAGTGTCGGGCTTCAAGCAGAAGGTGATCTATCAGAAGGGGCCGGCACCAACGCTCGAGGAAATGGAAGAGATGTTCACCTCCACGGAAGGGGAATTAAGACTTACACTGCTTCGGATGGAGATCGACGATGAGCTGGAACGGCTGTATGAGGCCATCGGTGCAAATGATACAACAAGGGCAGACAAATGCCGTGCCAAGCTTCTTCAAATGCAGGATCGAATGCTGATGCTTGAATGGTGAGGCTGCCACAAATATATAAAGTAAGAGCAGAGAGTTTGAGCATTTAATGAACACCTCGTGAATAGAGGTGTTTTACCCTTGTTTTGGAGGACCCGGTATTTTACTTCCAAAACCAAACACGATAGAATAGGGGTATTGTTGAAGCGCACTTCATTATACTACATAGAGAAAAGGACTGCAGACGTTATGCTTCCTCATGAAGGCGATCGACAGTGGAAGTCAAAAAAATACGAAGCAAAGGATGGAGATAGAGTGGCAAAACAACAAATTGGTGTTATCGGCCTCGCCGTTATGGGTAAGAATCTGGCCTTGAATATTGAGAGTAAAGGCTTCTCGGTTTCTGTATTCAATCGTTCCCCGGAGAAAACGCAAGATCTTCTAAAAGAAGCTGACGGCAAAAACTTGGTAGGAACGTTCTCTATAGAAGAATTCGTACAATCTTTGGAATCTCCTCGCAAAATATTGATTATGGTACAAGCTGGTCCTGCGACAGACGCGACGATTGAGCAGCTGGTTCCACATCTGGATCAAGGCGATATTATTATTGATGGAGGAAATGCCTACTTCCCTGATACACAGCGCCGCAGCAAGGAGCTTGAAGAAAAAGGCTTCCGCTTCATCGGTGCAGGGGTTTCCGGTGGTGAAGAGGGCGCTCTGAAAGGTCCATCCATTATGCCTGGTGGACAAGAAAGTGCTTATGAGCTTGTGAAGCCGATTCTGACTTCGATTGCAGCTCAAGTAAATGGCGAGCCTTGCACAACATACATCGGTCCTGACGGTGCAGGACATTATGTGAAGATGGTGCATAACGGTATTGAGTACGGCGATATGCAGTTAATTGGTGAAGCTTACCATCTGCTCAAGGATGTGCTTGGACTGAACGCTGAACAATTCCACGAAATATTCAGCGATTGGAACAAAGGGGAGCTCGACAGCTACCTGATCGAAATTACAGCGGATATCTTCTCGAAATATGATGAAGAGACAGGCAAGCCTATGGTAGATGTGATTCTCGATGCTGCGGGTCAAAAAGGTACTGGTAAATGGACAAGCCAAAGCGCCCTGGATCTTGGCGTGCCTCTGTCCATGATTACAGAATCCGTATTCTCCCGTTTCCTGTCTGCGATGAAGGAAGAGCGTATTGCAGCAAGCAAAGTGCTGAGCGGTCCGAAGACAGAAGCATTCACAGGCGACAAAGCGGAGTTTATTGAGAATGTCCGCAAAGCCCTGTTTGCAAGTAAAATCGTATCCTATGCTCAAGGCTTCGCACAAATGCGTGCAGCTTCTGATGAGTACGGCTGGAACCTGAAATACGGGAATATCGCAATGATCTTCCGCGGAGGCTGCATTATTCGTTCCCAGTTCCTGCAGAATATTAAAGATGCTTATGATAAGGATGCCGAGCTGAAAAATCTGCTCCTCGATCCATATTTCAAAAATGTGGTTGAATCCTATCAGGATGCTTGGCGTAAAGTAATCTCCGTCGCCGTTGCAAATGGTATTCCGGTTCCTGGCTTTGCAAGCGCCCTGTCTTATTATGACAGCTATCGTACGGAAAGACTTCCAGCAAACCTGCTGCAAGCACAGCGTGACTATTTCGGTGCTCACACCTTCAAGCGTGTGGATAAAGAAGGTACATTCCATTACAACTGGATGGGGAACTAGTATTTATTAGGTAATGAGTCCTGAGCAGTTTTGGTGATATAAAGTTATGGACTGTGTTCTTCATAGAGGCCGAACAGTGCTTCCTTAAGACACTTCCTTAACCTCTCCTGTGTGCAGTGATGGGAAGCATGCTCATCTAACAGCAGCAGGGAAGCCTCACTAAAATATTGGAAGCTCTGGATAAGACGTGGCTTTGGAAGATCTACGAGAAGTGGATCCTCCGAAGCCACTTTTTGTTGTACATAATGAAGCACGAACAGCACATCATCTCTGCAGATGACATGACCTGTCTGGAAAATTCGAGCGATTCGGCTGGGCGAGGGCTTTTTGACGGCTGTTTCGAGGCTAGTTGTATTTTGAATGGTGTTCACACTCCCTACAGGTATGCTATAGACAACTCATTACTATTATGAGTACGTGATAGGATGTCCTTTTATGACTTCTTGGCGGATGATTTTATCTGTGATATGTTTAAATGAAATAGCGACTGATAGTTCAATTAAAGGGGTGGCAAAGGTCTTTGAGTATGAGTAATGAGAATATCGTCCTTATCGGGATGATGGGAACAGGCAAAACAACAGTGTCCAGTCTGTTGGCGGATAGGCTGGGATACAAGCTTGTGGATATTGATGCAGAAATAGAGGCACAGGAAGACTGCCCGATCCCGGTGCTGTTTGAACAAAAGGGAGAAGCGTATTTTCGTGAGATAGAAACAAGCGTATTGCTTCGTGTTCTTGACCAATCTTCACAGATTATCTCCACAGGCGGTGGCTCCGTGCTAAAGCCGCACAATTGTGACGCAATGAAGAAGGCAGGGTGGGTGGTTGCTCTTACAGCGAGCGCAGAAGCGATTATAAGACGGGTTTCTGCCAATCGTGATCGTCCGTTGTTAGCGGGAAATGTGGAAGAGCGTGTACATCAGATCATGCAGGAGCGCCAAACGAAGTATTCTTTCGCAGATCTAACGGTGGATACATCAGATATGGAACCGGAAGAGGTTGTTCATTATATTTTAGCGCATCACCGCGTTTAAGCTGTTGTGCTTTTAAGGTCTGTTGTAGTATGATTAAAAAAAGGACAGGCATGAATGCCTGCCCCTTAATTTATTAGCCTTCCAGCTCGTTCCAGGCAATCATTCCGCCGACCAGATTGGTGCATCCGTCAAAGCCCTGCTGAGCCAAATACTCGCAGGCTCTTTCACTGCGATAGCCGCTGCGGCAGATGAAGATAATCTCGCCCGTATTCTCGATCTCAGAGAGTCGGTCCGGAATCTGACCAAGAGGAATATGCTTAGCGCCGGAGATCATGCCGGCTGCAACCTCTTCGTCTTCACGGACATCAATCATCTGGAGAGCTTCGCCGGATTGAAGCCGGACTTGCAGCTCAGAAGGTGTAATTTCAGGTACTTGGTTCATAAGGTAGAAACCTCTCTTCTATATAATTTATCGATAGGCAAGTTCATGAATGTACAACAATTCAATGATAACGAAGACAGATGGAGCATGTCAATTTGTTGACGGATTCAACTCTCGTGATATTTTTCTATAAAAAAGGAGCTATGACACGATGGACGTTCTAGTAAACAATACCCCTTCACTCGCCGGAGAGATTAATGCGCTTTCCTCCAAAAACTATACGACACGCTATTTGCTGGTAGGTGCGCTTGCAGAAGGAACCAGCACCATTTACTATCCGGCTCATAGTGAGGACAGTGATGCGATGCGGCGCTGTATACAGGAGCTGGGGGCTGAGCTGATTGAGGATGAGGAGAAAATAACGATTACCGGTTTTGGTGCCTCTCCAAAACAGGTTTCTGAGCTTAATGTAGGTAACGCAGGGGCAGTTCTGAGGTTTCTTATGGGTATCGCAGCACTTGGTGAAGAAATTCATTTTGTGAATACATACCCCGAATCACTGGGGAAACGTCCACATCAGGATTTAATTGATGCACTTGAGCAGCTTGGCGTGGAGGTGGAGCATCAGGATGGAAGACTGCCGATTACGATTCGCGGAGGGAAGCCTCAAGGCGGAGCCATTCGGGTATCAGGTTCTGTTAGCTCCCAATATTTGAGTGCATTACTGTTCCTGACACCGCTCTTGCCTGAGGACAGCACGATTGAAGTTCTCGGAGATCTGAAGTCCAAGGTCGTTGTTGGACAGACGCTGGAGGTTCTAGAGCAGGCGGGCATTATCATTCATGCAGATGAGAATTATATGTTCTTCACAGTGCCCGGCGGACAAAAGTACAAGCCTGCTGAGTACACGGTACAAGGAGATTACCCAGGATCGGCTGCCATACTGGCTGCTGCAGCGGTTACGAATTCTGAGGTTACGGTAACAAGATTAATGGAAGAGAGTAAACAAGGAGAGCGCGCGATTGTTGATGTGCTTCGAATGATGGAGGTTCCCCTCACGCATGAGAACAATACTGTCACCATCAAGGGCAATGGCAGATTGAAGGCGGTGGAGTTTGATGGGGATGCTGCAACCGATGCGGTGCTTGCTATGGTTGCCGCTGCTGTATTTGCAGAAGGAACATCCCGCTTCTATAATGTTGAGAATTTAAGATATAAGGAATGTGACCGGATAACAGATTATTTGACGGAGCTGGCCAAAGCAGGAGCCAAGGTAGAAGAGAAGCAGGCTGAGATTATTGTGCATGGAAGACCGGAAGGGGTAGAAGGCGGCGTGGAAATTAATGCCCATTATGATCATCGGGTTATTATGGCCTTAACGATTGTCGGGCTTCGCGCAAAACAGCCGATTCGGATCAAGGATGCTCATCATGTAGCCAAATCCTATCCGGGGTATTTTGACCATTTGCAGACGCTTGGGGCTAACGTAGAATGGGTATAATACAGTATCAATTTCATAATACCTTTGGCTACCTATGAAATTGAATCACGATAGAAGTGTTAATAATGAATCTGTTGTTAGGAGAGGAGCGAATGCTCAAATGACTTTTGCTAATCCTTCACGTGAAGAGATCAAAGAAATTTTGGCTTCTGCAGGCAATATAGCGGTTGTGGGCTTGTCTGATAAACCGGACCGCACCTCTTATATGGTATCGCAGGCGATGCAATCCAGAGGTTATCGAATTATACCCGTAAATCCTGGAGCGGATACCATCTTGGGAGAGAAATGCTACCCTGATTTGAAGAGTGTTCCGGAGCCTGTCGATATCGTCAATGTCTTCCGCCGCAGTGAATACTGTGCGGATGTGGCAAGAGAGGCGGCGGAGATCGGGGCTAAAGTATTGTGGCTGCAATTAGGCATTGTAAACGAAGAAGCCGCGCAGATCGGCGAAGAGCATGGAATGACGGTAATTATGGACCGCTGCATTAAAGTAGAGGATTCCATTCTTCAACCCAGAACAATATAAGCAAACCCGAAGTAAGGCTGTTTCCACAAAGAAGACTGTGGGGACAGCCTTCTTCATATGCATTATTTAAGCACAGGAATCCGTTCAAAGAGCCTTGCAGGCTATGAAATCAATTCAAGTTTATTCTCATTTTGACAAAAGGACGGCTAACGCTTACCATCAATGATAGAAAGGAGAGGATCGCCATGAATTGGCTCGGTTCCTTGCAGCAGCTTGGAAGAGCTGTCATGCTTCCGACGATGGTACTGCCTGCAGCGGCGATTCTGCTAAGCATAGGCAGTCTTCCTTGGGAATCATGGGGATTTGAAAGTATAAGCGGTATAGCTACCGTCGCGGGACAGAGCCTGTTTTATTTTTTACCTTATCTGTTTGCCGTCGGTGTTGCACTCGGGCTGTCCAATCAGGCGGGTCAAGCAGGACTTGCAGCGCTTGCAGGCATGATTATTTATGACCAAGTCGTAAGCCATTTCGGTAACGGGGTTGTTCAACCCGCATCTTTGATCGGAATTATACTCGGCGCGATCGCCGGGTTTACTCATAACCGTTTCAAAAGCATCAAGCTTCCGGAAATATTGCAGTTTTTTGGCGGATCCCGATTTGTTCTGCTGATTGTAGGCTTGTTCTCCGCCTTGTTCTCCTGCATTATGCTCGGCTTAGCTCCTCTATTGCAGCAGCTGTTAGATTTAATTGCATCCATGGAATACAGCCTCGGCGGTTTCGGGTTATTCTTATACGGTATTCTATATCGGGTGCTTGTCGCATTCGGGCTGCATCATCTGCTTAATAATGTGTTCTGGTTTCAGCTGGGTTCCTACGAGACACCGGAAGGGCAGATTATGACTGGAGATTTGCCGCGTTTTTTTGCCGGGGATCCTTCAGCAGGCTATTTTATGTCAGGCTTGTTCCCTATTATGATGTTCGCCATTCCTGCGATTGCATTTGCCATTATTCAGGAAGCTCGGGAAGATTTGAAGCCCAAGATACATAAGACCTTCATGACTTCTGCGCTCGTTTGTTTTCTAACAGGGGTGTCGGAGCAGATCGAGTTTGCCTTTTTGTTTGCAGCTCCCTATCTGTTTTTTGTACACGCCGTTCTGTCAGGACTTGCCTTATGGATCAGCTATGTGCTTGAAATAAGACATGGATTTTCTTATTCGGCAGGTGTTATTGATTACATACTGAATTTCCACTTGTCTGAAAATGCACTCTTGTTGATTCCGATCGGGATCGTCTATGGCCTGGTATATTACTTCTTATTCCGATGGGCCATCCGTAGATTCCAGATCCCGACCCCGGGACGTGAGGAAGGCTCTGTGCTTGAGGACTGGGCAGGCAGTATACCTTATCAAGCACCGCTTATTGTGGAGGCGCTTGGAGGGAAGACCAATATTGTTCAGGTTGAGGCATGTATTACACGACTTCGGCTTACAGTGCATAATGACCGCCTTATTGATAGCAGCGCGATGAAGGCACTTGGTTCAGCCGGTCTCATCAAGCTCGGCGCAGGTAATGTGCAGGTTGTCTTCGGCACCTACTCTGAGTTAATTCGTGAGGAAATTGCCAAGCTGCTGGAGCGTGATTTGCCGCAAGTGCTGTTCAGCAGCCCTGTGCAAGGGAAGATGCTCCCCATTGAAGAGGTGCCTGACAAAATATTTGCAGGCAAGCTGGTAGGGGACGGCGTCGCTTTTGAGCCGGAGAATGGAGAACTGCTGTCTCCGGTGTACGGGACGGTCATGCATTTATATCCGACCATGCATGCTATCGGGATTCAAACTCCGGAGGGGCTTGAGGTTCTGCTTCATATCGGCATTGATACCTCACAGCTCAAGGGGAATTTTGATGCTGTCGTCAGCGAAGGAGATACCGTAGAGCCAGGTCAGCTGCTCATTCGCTTTAACTATGCTGCCTTGCTCAAGGAAGCACCGTCTCTTGTTACTCCGATGGTCATTACCAACCCGGATCGGGTGAAGTCATGGAGTTATGCACCGTTTAAGCACGTTAGAAAAGGCCAGGCATCTGTCATGTCGGTCGTATTATATGAAGATAGGAACGTTGGAGGGGTAGAAGCATGATACAAGGCATCTCAGGAGCGGCTGGTGTAGCCATCGGCAAAGCATTTGTTCTTCCAAGCTGGGAGTGGGATTTACCGGATCAGAAGATGGACGCTGTAGACCTGGCTCGGGAGTTCGAACGGCTGTACGAGGGGATTAAAACATCCCGTGATGAGATTCAGCATATTAAGCAGGAATTTAATGAAGTGGTGGGTCCCGAGGAATCGAGTATTTTTGATGCTCATTTGGCCATATTAGAAGATCCTGTGTTTATGAACGAGATTCAGGGGATTATTGAACGGCAATATAAAGCGGCCGAGGTGGCCGTAAAGGAAGCAATTGACCACTTTGTCACGATGTTTGACCTCTTGGATGATGAATATATGAAGGAACGGGCACTGGACATCAAGGATGTAGGAAACCGTCTCTTGAAGCATCTATTGGGTGCTCCAGAGATTACGCTGCCATTGGATACACAGCCTTATATTCTGGTAGCGAATGAGCTGTCTCCATCCCAATTGGCACACCTGAATCCTAATTATGTACTTGGTATCGTGACATTGATCGGCGGCAAGACCTCGCATTCCGCAATTATGGCTAGAGCTCTCGGAATCCCCATGGTATCAGGCCTTGAGAATAGTGTTAATCTTCCGGTTCAAACAGGGGATGTTCTCGTTATTAATGGCGATGAAGGAATCGTGTATGTTAATCCGGATCCACTTATTATCGAGAAATATACGGAAATCCGTAATCAGCAGCTGCGAAAGAAGGAGCAGCTTCAAGTGCTGGCGGAGGTAGATGCTGTCACCAAGGACGGAATACAGCTGAATCTGGCAGCCAACATCAGCTCTGTCAAAGAGCTGGACATGTCGCTTCGGTCCGGCGCTAAGGGGGTTGGCTTATTCCGTACAGAGTTCTTATATATGGATCGTCAATCATTCCCTAGTGAAGAGGAGCAATATGAAGTATACCGGCATGTAGTGGAGAAGACAGGCGGGAATGCTGTAGTCATACGAACACTGGACATTGGCGGAGATAAACAGCTTGATTATTTCCCTCTTCCGGAGGAAGACAATCCTTTCCTTGGATACCGTGCGATCCGAATTAGTCTGGAGCTTAAGGATCTGTTCAGGACGCAGCTGTCGGCTATCTTGCGGGCAAGCGTACATGGCAAAGTGAAGATTATGTATCCGATGATTTCATCACTGGATGAGATTAGAGAAGCGAATCAGATCTTGAATGAAGTAAAGGCAAGCCTGTCGGAGCGAGGAATCCCTTATGATGCTAACATTGAAGTAGGGATTATGATTGAAGTGCCGGCTGCCGTAGTTATCGCCGATCTGCTGGCCAGAGAGGTGGATTTCTTCAGCATTGGAACAAATGATCTTGTACAGTATGTTCTGGCTGTTGATCGCATGAATGAACAAATTGCCCACTTGTATCAGCCGTTCCATCCTTCTGTATTAAGACTTCTTCGTATGACAGCAGAGGCTGCGCATGCAGCAGGAATCAGTGTCAGTGTCTGCGGAGAACTGGCCGGTGATGAAAGGGCGGTTCCAATCTGGTTGTCGCTGGGCATACACAATCTGAGCATGTCTCCTCAATCTCTCCTGAGAGTGAAGCACCGTGTGCTGAATACGGAAGCGGCGGAGGCTGTAAAGGTGGCGAAGTCTTGTCTAACCATGTCGACAGGCAAAGAAATTGAGGCAGAGCTGGAGAAGTATAAACGGAATTCGACACAAAGCACTTCCCTGTCTTAATTTGACAGACAAGCTCCAGTATTACATCACGATGCAAAATATGTAAAGTGTTAATCTGCACCAAAAGAGGATGAACGGAGGCAAGCTGCCTGAATTCATCCTCTTTGTTGTTCATATAAATATCAGGATTCATCTGCGAGCAGATCACAGAAGGCTTTCCCGTATGGCGGCAAGTCAGGTGGTCTGCGAGCGGAAACAATGTTCCCATCAATGACCACAGGCTCGTCCTTCCAGATCGCACCTGCATTCTCCATATCATCACGGATTCCTGGTGTTGACGTGACTGTTACACCCTGCAGTATCTTGGCAGATATTAATACCCAGCCAGCATGACAGATTTGACCGATGATCTTGTGATCCTGGTGCATTTCTTGAATGAGCTCTATGACCTTAGGGTATCTCCGCAGCTTGTCCGGTGCCCAGCCGCCGGGAACAAGTATGCCGTCATAGTCCTGACTATTAAGCTCGTCGAAACTATATTCAGCCTTCGCCGGGACACCGTATTTGCCTACATAGGTTTTGTCTTTTGTTTCTCCGGCAAGATGAACCTCGGCCCCTTCTTCACGTACCCGATGAACAGGGTACCATAATTCCAAATCTTCGAACTCTTCATCCACCAGTGCAATGACTTTTTTTCCTGCTAATCTCATGTATTTGTAACACTCCTTCCTAACCGTATACAGTGCCATTGTAACCGAAACGACACGCGAATCCAAATCCGCTGCAGGATAAGAGAAAGAGTTAAGCTATGGAAATAAGTACATCCCTCATAGAGAAGGATTTATGCTACATTAGTCGAAGTAGAGTAGAAAAATATGAGATGAAGTCGAAAAAACTTGAATATTGAGATTTGAACAGATAGGTGGGGGATGGGTTATGCGCAGATGGTGTAAATGTAAATTGACAATGAACTTAGAGCTCCGAAGCGTAATCTATGCTAAGAGAGTAGAGATCAGAGATGTGCCCGTATTTTCCTGCATGACATGTTCAACGTATGAAGTCCTTAAGCCAGTCAAACCGGATTTGATTCAGCTGATCAGCAGCCTAAGTCCCGGAAGTGAATATGTCTCTGTTTCCTTTGCAGATTCAAATGAAGTTGCCAAGCTGATTACTGAACTATTAGAGCATCATCCTGATATCGACATCGATACCATGGGTAAAGAGATTGAACAAGCCAAGCAGGAGAGGATTAATCTGCTATTAGATTTGTATCAGTATGCGCTGAGTGCAGGCGATGAACATTGGATGAATGATGTGGAGAGAAGACTTGAACAGCTCTCTCAATTTCGGTGGGAAGAGCATTTTTCAGAGGCAGGCTGATCAGGTCAGTGCCATATCTTATGAAAATTGGCTTTTCGACTCGTTTTTTGTTAATATATTGGGAGTGTAAGTTTTTCTGAAAAGTATGAAAACGAAAAGCTGAAGTGACAAAGGGGGATGTATAGGCAATGAAAACGATGACAAGACTGACTAGTATAGAACAGCTTGAAGAAGCGGTTACACAGTCTTCAGAGACTCCGCTTCTGCTATTTAAACATAGTACTCGTTGTCCCATCAGCGCACATGCATATGAAGAGGTACAAGCCTACCTGGAAGCGGCACCTAATGAACAGGTTAATTATTCAATTGTATTGGTCATCGAGGATCGCGCCGTATCTACAGCAGCAGCAGAGCGTTTGGGAGTTCGGCATGAGTCTCCGCAGACGATTCTGGTGAAGAATGGGCATCCAGTCTGGCATACTTCCCACTCTGGAATCACTTCAAGAGACCTTAGTTCGGTTTTGAGCTCGACTTAAAGCCTGTTTATGTTTATTGCAAGTCGCAATAATATGTCGTATCATAATTTTTAACATGAAAATGGGAATGAAAATTTATTGCAAATGGAGAGAAGGAATGTGACGGTAACCATTTACGACGTAGCACGTGAAGCCGGAGTATCTATGGCAACGGTTTCGCGGGTTGTGAACAACAACCCTAACGTTAAGCCACAAACGCGTAAAAAAGTATATGAAGCCATAGAAAGACTCGGGTATCGTCCGAATGCAGTAGCAAGGGGGCTTGCTAGTAAGAAGACGACAACGGTCGGTGTAGTTATTCCGGATATCTCGAATTCGATTTTTGCCGAAATTGCTCGGGGAATTGAAGATATCGCGAATATGTACCATTATAACATCATCCTATGTAACGCCGATAAGAAGAAGGAAAAGGAAATTCGTGTTATTAACACCCTTCTGGAAAAACAAGTGGACGGGCTTCTGTTCATGGGCGGTACAGTAACTGATGAGCATATTCAAGCTTTTCAAACAGCGGCAGTGCCGATTGTTCTTTGTGCGACGAGTGATGAGAAGGGGACGTTCCCTTCCGTCGATATTGATCACGAAGCAGCAGCTTTTGATGCAGTAAGCACACTGGTTCGCCATGGCCATCGTGAGATTGCGATGATTAGTGGAACACTTCAGGACCCAGCGAACGGTTATGCAAGATTCCAGGGCTACAAGCGTGCTCTTGAAACAGCCGGTATCGAGTACCAAGAAGATCTGGTACGCATTGGCAACTATCGCTACGAGTCTGGTGTGGAAGCAATGAAGTACTTCCTTGGACTGAAGAAAAAACCAACCGCAATATTCAGCGCAACCGATGAAATGGCGATTGGTGCGATCCACAGCATTCAGGATGAAGGGCTCAAAGTTCCAGATGACTTCTCGATTATCAGTGTCGATAACATCCGAATGGCTTCGATGGTTCGTCCACAGCTGACAACGGTAGCTCAGCCGATGTATGATCTTGGCGCGGTAGCGATGCGTCTGCTTACCAAGCTGATGAAAAAGGAGAACGTGGAGAACCCGCGTGTTATTTTGCCACACGAAACGATTTTGCGTTTGTCAGTCAGTCATGTGTAATTAGCAACCGTATAGGTTAACTGGTAGAAAGCTCCGTTTTTGCGGAGCTTTTTTGCTGAACAAAGGATGTGCTGATTCATAAACCAAGCCGAGCCAAAGGAGATGAATATGAAGTTATGGCACAAACAATTGGACTCATTGGAGCGATGGATGAAGAGATTGAGCTGTTGCTGTCGGATATGGAGAATCCGGTACGAACAGATTATGCGGGCATAACGTATACCGAGGGGGATGTCTATGGCAAGCATGTAGTCGTATGCAAATCAGGTGTGGGAAAAGTGAATGCGGCTGTCACGACTCAAATTTTGATCGAGAAATTCAGCGTATCTCATATTATTTTTACACGGGTAGCTGGTGCAGTCCACCCGGATTTGGAGATTGGAGATATCGTCATCTCGACGGCATGTATTCATCACGATATAGATGTTACTCCTTTAGGTTACAAGCGGGGAGAAATTCCTTACCAGAAAACGTCGGCTTTTCCGGCGGATACAGATTTGATCAAACGGGCGGCTGAAGCATGTGAGGAGTTGTCAGCGAGATATATTAGCGGAATTGTGCTGTCTGGAGATCAGTTTATTGCAAGCAAAGAGGTTGTGAGCAGGCTGCACGACGAGTTCCAAGGGGCGTGTGCCGAGATGGAGGGGGCTGCGGTCGCACAGGTGAGCTTCATGAATAAGATCCCTTATGTTATTTTGCGTGCCATGTCGGATAAGGCAGATGGCTCAGCCCATGTGAACTTTGCCGAATTTACAGTGGAATCCTCTCAGAAATCCCATCGGATCGTAGAACACATACTGGTACATATGTAAGCAGAACAGATGAGTAAACGAGAAAAGACAGGAGCAGCCCGGGGATGTCCGGGACCAGGCTCCTGTCTTATTAGTACATATAGCGCTGTTTAAACCTTACGTGATCGAATTGTTCTTTGGAGGCAAGGGGGACCTTGCTGCCGATTCTCACCATAAGGCAATTGGCAGGATGTGCACAAATTTCAGGGTCATCCGTAGCGTACCAGACCATATCCACCGTCTTCATCAATCGCTCCATCATCTTACGGTAGTCCCATACGGATAGTCCGCTTCCTTTCAAATCCCAATGCCAGTAATATTCGGTCGTAAAGACGATATATTCCTCCATCTGTTCATGTTCAAAAGCGTGCTGAATGAGTGCGCGGCCAATTCCGTAAGAGCGGTAATCATCTGCAACCTCAATCGCTCCCAGCTCAATCAGATCCTTCATATTCCCTTCAGACCAACGTTCCATCTCGTCAGGATAATGAAAAGTCACATAGCCGATAATCGTATCTTGTTCTCTGGCAATAATGATTCTTCCTTCCGGAAGCTCAGATATTTGAATGAGAGCCTCTTGCTGCTCATGAGGTCTTCGGAACGCATCAAGATCCGGATGCATGACTAGATCCTGCAGCAATGCGGCAGGAACAGGACCTTCTACAACAATCTCCCTGCTGTTCATAATGAGTAAGTGAGCGTGGTGATGTTTGGTATGGTTCATTGTTCATCAGTGCTCCTTCTGGAGTGTCATGGCGTGTTCTCTCTACTTATAACAAATAACCAAAAAAATGAAAAGGGAATATTAACAGAATCTCAAATTATGCTATAATATTCCAGACATAAAGTTTTCACATTTCTAGCAATAGCCGCAGTAACTCGGATACGTTGGTAAGTTGAATCAAATTTTACATGAGAGTAAGTATGAATTTGATTCATGTCATTACAGATTTGTAAGCGCTAACTAACCTGTACATTGTGAAAATGTAACTGAGGAGGCTCTGAAGGCAATGAGTCATGATCAAAATGAATTTATCGCAACTGTCGTAGAGCGTAGTAATCTGGGAGATTACACACAGGCTCGTGAGCAATTTAGCTGGGAAGAAGTGAAGAAGCACTTTACGTGGTATGAAACAGGCAAAGTAAATATGGCATATGAAGCGATTGATCGTCATGTAGACGAAGGTAATGGAGCACGTACAGCGCTCCTGTACAGTGATGCGGTCAGAGAGGAAGCCTACAGCTTCCTAGATCTTAGTGAAGGCTCTAATCGATTTGGTAATGTACTCCGAAAGTACGGAATATCCAAAGGTGATCGGGTCTTTATTTTTATGCCAAGAAGCCCTGAGCTGTACTTGAGTCTGCTTGGAACCTTGAAGGTCGGAGCCATTGTGGGACCTTTATTTGAAGCCTTCATGGAAACGGCAGTGAAGGATCGTCTGCTGGACAGTGAAGCAGTAGCACTGATTACCGTTCCACAGCTGCTGCCGCGTATCAATCGTGACGAACTGCCCCAACTGAAGCATATCTTCGTTGTAGGCGGTGGAGCACAGGAGCAAGAGGGTTTCATTGATTACGATGCAGAGATGGCAGCGGCTTCAGATGAGCTGGAGCTGGAGTGGCTCAGTCTGGAAGATGGTATGATTCTGCACTATACCTCTGGATCAACTGGCAAGCCCAAAGGGGTCTATCACGTTCACAATGCAATGATTCAGCATTATTATACAGGGAAGGTCGTCCTGGATTTACGAGAAGATGATATTTATTGGTGTACCGCGGATCCTGGCTGGGTTACGGGTACATCATATGGTATTTTTGCGCCTTGGCTGAATGGAGTCACGAACGTAATCAGAGGCGGCCGGTTCAGTCCACAGGATTGGTATCAAACGATTGTCAGCAATAAAGTAACCGTGTGGTACAGTGCTCCTACTGCATTTCGAATGCTGATGAGTGCAGGAGACGAGGTTATTAAGCAATTTGATTTGTCTACACTGCGTCATGTACTCTCCGTAGGTGAACCGCTGAATCCTGAGGTAGTAAGATGGGGAACCAAAGCCTATAATCAGCGAATTCATGATACCTGGTGGATGACCGAGACCGGAGCACAGCTCATTTGTAACTATCCAGGTATGGTGATTAAGCCGGGCTCAATGGGTAAGCCGCTCCCGGGGATTGAAGCCGCAATTATTAATGATCAAGGGGAGGAGCTTCCTCCGTATTCCATGGGTAATTTGGCAATCAAGACACCGTGGCCTTCCATGATGAGGCAGGTGTGGAACAATCAGCCTAAATATGACGAATACTTTCGTATTCCTGGCTGGTATGTATCCGGGGATTCCGCTTATATGGATGAGGACGGGTATTTTTGGTTCCAAGGAAGAATTGATGATGTCATCAACTCTTCAGGCGAACGAATCGGTCCTTTTGAAGTAGAGAGCAAGCTCGTAGAGCATCCAGCAGTTGCAGAAGCCGGTGTAATTGGTAAACCGGATCTCGTTCGAGGTGAGATTATTAAGGCCTTTGTCTCCCTGCGGGAAGGCTATGAACCTACACAGGAATTGAAGGACGATATTTACCGTTTTGTAAAAGAAGGCCTATCTGCCCATGCAGCCCCTCGTGAAATTGAATTTAAGGATAAATTGCCGAAGACTCGATCAGGGAAGATTATGCGAAGGGTGCTTAAAGCGTGGGAGCTTGATTTACCTGCTGGCGATTTGTCCACGATTGAAGATTAGAATGATCGTCCGTGTTGATATTATGACTTAATCAAAAAACTTGAATATATACAAAAAAGCTAACGTAAGTTTAAAACTTACGTTAGCTTTTTTTACTTCTATAGCCTATCTTAAGGACTTACTGGTGCTGACGGACTGGATTCTCCAGCCGCGTTAACCGCGGTTACTCTGAATGCACCCTTGGCTTCCGCATTATTGTAAGTGAATGCCGTGAAACCAGCAGTTCCAACATGCTGAAAAGGCTCCTGACCTGTTTCGCTGTAGTAAACATTGAAGCCCGTTACGCCTTCCTGTTCGGCCCAGGTGATGACAATACCTTGCTCTGTAATCTGGGCAGAAACACCGCTAGGTGCTGCAGGCGCACCTGACGCATCGCTGTTACTGTTCGCTCCAGCGTCACCGTCCGGGTTCGCATCTGGATCGACGACCGTACCTGGAACCTCAATGGGATTGTCTGGTGTCTCTTCCACTGGAGGAGGAGCCTGAGCGCCGCTGCTGACAATTGCACTAGGTGCTGATTCTCTGCCAGCGACGTCAACTGCAACAATGTAGAACTGTACGCCGCTGCCCGCATAGCTGCTAAATGAAGTCGGATTCCCTGCAAGCACGACCTTACCCTGATTCTGGAACGGACCACCGTTCATGCTCCGATATAGTCTGTACCCGACGACATCGCCGGCTGCGCTTGGATTAAAGGTGATGACTGCATTTCCATTGTTCACCGTCATTCTGACATTGCCAGGGGCATCCGGATTCGCTCCGTCATCCTTACGAGGGTCAACCTCCTTAGGCATGTCTTCATCGGCATCGTCCGGCAAATAGTAGGATAATGGCTCATGCTCGGCCATCACTTTAAATGCTTCCTGCAGTTGCTTAATCAGCTCAGAGATTGGACGTTCACGCTTCACGACGGTTTGCTCCTTCAGCATATCTGAAGGCGTTTCGTCTCTAGGGATATAATTTACACCGTTGTAAGTGATGTACTTCGATTTAGCAACCGCATCGTCGCTTTCGGTTGGTACATATTTCGTATTGAAAATGTCCGTTACGAATTTGTCGGTAAGCGAAGTCGGCAGCTTGCCGCTGTATGCGGATACCGTCTTCGTTGTAATATTCTCAGGCTTCGTAAAGGTCTTGGTAGGGAACAGGTCTGGCTCAGCCTCGGTAACCTCGTTCAATATTTTAGCCCAGAGTCTGCGGGCCCGCTCTCTTTCAGCACCTTTAGCGAGTGTGGATAGAGTCTCTTTGTTGTTATAACCTACCCATACGCCGAGAGTCACATCCGGTGTGTACCCTTGGAACCATACATCTGCATAGTTCTGCGTCGTGCCTGTCTTGCCGGCAATTTCAATTTCACCGTACTTGTTGAAATTGTCTCTAACGAGCTTACCTGTACCGTCCGATATAACCGTACTTAACATGTCTGTCATTAAATAAGCTGTTTCCTTAGAGAAGACTTCCTTCGGTGCAGCTTCATGAGAATATACGATGTTCCCTTGTGAATCAACAATTTTCTCAATCATGTAAGCATCATTAAAGACACCATTGTTGGCAATCGCACCATATGCATTCGTCAATTCTTCTACGGATACACCGTAAGTAAGACCTCCGAGTACACCGGTAGTTGCATTCGTATAGTCCACATCCGTCAAGGTAGTAATCCCAAGACTTTTCGCAAAATCCCAGGCCTTCTCAAGTCCCAGCTTTTCATTAAAGATTTTGAGGGCTGGAATGTTGAGAGATTGATTTAACGCATATCTTGCCGTTACTAGACCGTTATAATTTCCGTTTGAGTTTTTCGGAATATGATAGCCTTTTTGACCATCCTTCAAAATGATCGGCGAATCATCAAGAACGGAGGCTGGCTGTATAATTCCTTCTTCAAGCGCTGGCAGAAAAGCAGCGATCGGCTTCATAGCCGAACCAGGCTGTCTTACCATTTGTGTAGCAAAGTTCAAATTCTCAACATTAAAATCACGACCCTCGATCATGCCGAGAATTTTCCCGGTCTTGTGATCAATCATCATGGCAGCCGTCTGCTCTAAGCCTTTGCTCTCGTTATACGCTGAGAAGTTGCTGTCGTCCTCGGCGATGGTGCGCATCGTCTTGTAGACATTCTTATTAATGGTCGTATAAACGCGATATCCACCGGTACGAAGCTTCTGCAGTGCTTCCTCAGTCAGCTCGCTGTCTGATTTATCCGGCACTTCTCCTTCAGGATAGAGCACATCAATCAGCACTTTGGCAGCCTGTCTTTCGGTTTCTAGCATAAGGTAAGGGTACGTATTGTATGCTTTGGCTACTCTTGGTGCAAGCGATGACTTAAGATCAAATGCTAATGCTTCATCATGTTCACTCTGCGTTATCTTGCCCAAAGCGAGCATACGTCCGAGCACACGCTCCTGACGCTCAATGGCATTGTTGAAATTGTCCTCATTGAACTCACCTTTTCCGTTGAAAGCGGAGTAGGCGGAAGGGAGCTGAGGAAGGCCCGCCAAATAGGCAGCCTGTGCAATGTTCAGATCATCAAGATCATTTACATTAAAAATACCTTTGGCTGCAGCTTTGATCCCGTATACGTTATATCCGCTGGAGCCGTTCCCGAAAGGAACCTTATTTAAATAAGCTGTAATGATTTCATCCTTGGTCAAAAACCGTTCTAAACGCAAGGATAATAAAATTTCCTTCACTTTCCGATCTTCTGTCTTGTCCAGACTCAGGAAGACCCGTCTTGCCAGCTGCTGAGTCAGCGTGCTTCCGCCTGTTTGTACAGGCTCGTTCAGCACTCTCTCCTTGACAGCTCTTAGAGTACCTGTTATGTCTACGCCTTTATGTTCATAAAAAGTATCATCCTCGATAGAAGTCACTGCATCAAGTACGATTTGAGGAATGTCCTCCAGTTCCACAATACGCCGGTCTTCTTCTGTCCTGAGTTGACCGATTGCTGAACCGTCTGCAAAATAAGCAAAACCCGTTAGTGCATTCTCACTGACTGCTTGTTCAATTGCAGCTCTGGAGCGGACAGGCTCGTCTTTAACAATGGATGCTATGTAACCTGTAAGTGCACCGCCGACAAACAGGATACCTACGAAGCCAAGAACGACCATCCATTTAACAAAACTACCTAACCTGCTTAAGAATTTTCTTTTGCGGGAAGGCTGCTCATCAGGTTTTTTATCCTTATCATCAACCATCAAATGTCTTCCTCCTTTTAACAGGCATTATTATAGCATAAAATCACTCTTTTGAACCCCCGTAAATGGTGGCAAGGGTCGGAAATTGACAGCCCTTCTCGGAATATGTTATATATAAAGTCAAAACTTGATACGGAAAAAAGCTGTGAAGGACTCCAGTAGGAGGCGGATAACACATAGTCAGAGAGCCGGTGGGTGGTGTGAACCGGAATGTGCCGCTTGTCGAATTACCGTCCGGAGCTGTCCAGATGAACAGGAATAGCAGGTTGAAATTACCATGAGCTATTGCAGGATTAGTCTGGTACCGGGTTGAAATCCCGTTATGTCAATGAAGTGAAAGTGCCTATCTTTTTATTTGTAGAGCAGGCACTTTAATTAGGGTGGTAACGCGAGAGCTCCTTCTCGTCCCTTGGGATGAGAAGGAGCTTTTTGTGTCCAAATAGGATCGAACATATTATAGGGGGTACGTTTAGGATGAAATGGGAAGAACTCAGCAAGACTCAGCAAGAGGAAGTGAGCCGTCAGCTGGATGTGATATCAAGAGGAGTATCCGAAATTGTTCCGGAAGAGGATTTGAAGCAGAAGATCATGAAATCGGTAGTCAGCGGAGTACCACTTCAGGTGAAGCTTGGAATGGACCCGTCTGCGCCTGACTTGCATATTGGCCATACCGTAGTTATGCACAAGCTGCGTCAATTTCAGGATCTGGGTCATGAAGTACAGCTGATCATCGGGGACTTTACGGGCCGAATTGGTGATCCGACGGGGAAATCCGAGACACGGAAGCAATTGAGTGAGGAAGACGTAATACGCAACGCAGAGACATACAAGAAGCAGCTGTTCAAAATTCTGGATCCAAACAAAACAAAAGTATACAACAACTCCGATTGGCTTGCGCCGATGAACTTCTCTGAAGTTGTTAATCTGGCTGCCAAGGTAACGGTTGCCCGGATGATGGAGCGCGATGATTTCACGAAACGTTTCCAGAGCGGCCAGCCAATCAGCATTCATGAATTTTTCTACCCGCTTATGCAAGGAACGGATTCTGTCGTTCTAAAGAGTGATATTGAGCTTGGCGGTACGGATCAGAAGTTCAATCTCCTGATGGGACGTACTTTGCAAAAAGAAAATGGAGACGAAGCGCAGGCGACCATCATGCTTCCGCTTCTAGAAGGTCTGGACGGGGTTCAGAAGATGAGTAAGAGCCTTGGCAACTACATTGGTATCGACGAGGAGCCGAACGAAATTTACGGCAAATCGATGTCTGTTCCCGATGAGCTTATGCTGAAATACTACACGCTGGCTACCGATCTGAGTACAGAGGAACTGAAGGCGTTGGAGCAAGGTGTTGAAGACGGCAGTGTTCATCCGCGCGACGCAAAGATGAAGCTTGCTTACACCTTTGTCCGCATGTACCACGGGGAAGAAGCAGCTGAGGCAGCTCAGCAGCACTTTGTGACTGTATTCCAGCAGCGTGCACTGCCGGACGATATTGCAGAAGTCGTGATTCCTGCCGAATCGCTCGAGAATGGAACTATACGTCTGATCAGCCTGCTTACGACGCTCGGATTCGCTGCTTCTAACGGTGAAGCGAAACGAAGCATTCAGCAGGGCGCAGTCAAAATTAATGAAGAAAAGTGGGGCGATCCGAACAGTGAGTACACCCCGCAGGATGGCGATATCGTACAGGTCGGTAAACGTAAGTTTGCCAAAATCAAACTGTAAAGTATTATGAGCTTCGTTATAAGCTTTAGATAGTAAAAGAGTGCCTTTAGGTCATATGAGGTCAGTTCCTATGACTTGACAGGCACTCTTTTTTTATGTTTACAGGCAACTAAAAAATCCCCCGAAAGCAAGCTTTCGAGGGATGTGTTCTCCAGTTAAATATTAACGGTTGTAGAACTCGACGATTTGCTTCTCATCGATATCTTGAGAAAGCTCAGCGCGTTCTGGAAGACGGATGTACTTGCCTTCAAGAGCTGCTTCGTTGTACTCAAGGTAAGATGGAAGATGTGTACGGTTTTCCAAAGCTTCTTTAATAGAGGAAAGACCGCGGCTTCTTTCACGAAGACCGATTACATCGCCAATGCTTACTGCGTAAGAAGCGATATCTACTTTTTTACCGTTAACAGTCACATGACCGTGAGCTACCAGCTGACGTGCACCTGCACGAGAGTTGGAGAAACCAAGACGGTAAACGAGGTTATCAAGACGGCTTTCCAGCAGGAACATGAAGTTCTCACCGGCAATACCTTGCATTTTTTGTGCTTTTGCAAACAAAGTACGGAATTGCTTTTCACCCAAGCCGTACATATGACGCAATTTTTGCTTTTCTTGAAGCTGCATACCGTAGTTGCTGATTTTTCTGCGTTGGTTAGGACCATGTTGACCCGGAGGGAAGTTGCGTTTCAATTCTTTACCAGTTCCGCTCAGGGAAATGCCGAGACGGCGACTCAATTTAAATTTAGGACCAGTGTAACGTGCCATTGTTATAGTAACTCCTTTTATAATAAATTTCATATGATGGGGCTCTATTTGCGCCGCTAATTGTATCGCAAGCCTTATAAGGCAATACATTTCTAATCCAGAAAGTTCAGCCGCTGTCCGGATAGCTACAATAAGCTGTGAGGGTGACACAACGTTACGCCCAAATTTAAAGACCATATCGGTCTTATTCAACAATATATATTATATTAAATGTACGAGCGAAGTCAAGAAGATGTGGTCATGAAGCTATAAAAAGAGAACATCCATAATTTGTCTGAAATTGTCGATAGGACTTATTACCTAAAAAAATAGGACAAATTTCTCTTAAACTCCGTGCAAATTGCAATGAAAGAGGGTAAAATAGATTTGTATCTTAATTTTAAGCATTCGAGTACATTAATACAAAGATGACTATCTAGTCTTGGTTTGTGCAAAGGAGTGCCGCTTTTATGACAGAACACCTTCATAAATCTGCTTACAAGATGGAAGATCTCTTGCTGGAGGGACCTAAGCCGGAGAAATATAATCGAAACTCTAGTGATAGCTCCAACGATCTCCATATAGAGCAACATTGGCTGGAATTTTTGGACGTCAACGTATTTGATACAGAGCACATCGAACGTATCCTTAAGGATGCTTTTGAGGAATGGCGAATTCAAATGCTGACGATCCCTTCCTTTAATGAAGCCATTTTTTCTATATGGAGCGGAAGTGGTACATGTCTTGCTGTCCAAGGTGAAGGATTCTCTTCTGTAAAGAAAGCGGCTCAGCAGAAGATTCAACAAATCCTAGCAGAGCGAATGGGGCATTCCGTGGCTTCGGAGGCGATCATCGAGCATAACTTGTCAGAAGCGGAAGATTACAGTTTGTTTACTCTTCCTCTGTATTCCCGGAGCGAGCAGAAACAATTAGGTTTTTTATGTATTGCGGTCATGCAGGAACGGGTGACAGAGGGATTTGCAGACTTGCTCTTATCCTCCAAGTATCACTATCAATCTTGTTTTTACCGGCGGTTTGAACATCTATTTCTAGCGGATATGCTTCATATCCACAAGCTGTCTGATAATGAGAACCGGCGCAGATCCATCCTCCTTCAAATCGTCCAGCGAATGCAGGAGAAGATGGATGTGAGCGCAGTGCTGGAAGAGGTGTTCGACAGTGTTGCTTTTCTTTTTCCTGCGGTAAATCTCACGCTCTATATGTCACAGGACGGCGGCATGGATGACCCGAGAGTTAAGCCGTTATATCTGCATGGAGATAACAGCTCTGTATGTGTTCGTGCCTTTACGGAGGAACGGATTATTACCCAGCCTTCCACACGGCATCAATATGAGATCGGTATTCCTTTCAGAGGCAAACAAGGGACTTATGGTGTGTTTCATATCGAAGGCAATCAGGAATGGATTGAAGATGTAGATCTGAAGCTGATTACCATGATGGCGGACACAGCGGGGACTGCGTATGAGAATGCCAAGCTGCATGAACAATCCGGTACACTCATTCAAGAACTGCGGATGATAGATGAGCTGACCAAACGTCTGAACCGGAGTCTGCAGCTCACGGATATATATGAGTATGCAGTTCAGCAGCTGATTCGCATATTCAAGGCTCAATCCTGCTGTATTCTCAAGCTGAACCCGGAAGACCAACGCTTCCATGTAATGTTCTCCAATGTTGCTGCACTCCGGAACGAGACTTTTTCCTTATCGGGAATCAGCGGGCAAGTATACAAGAGCGGAGAACCTTTTATATTGTTTAATTATGAGAACTACAATGGTCCAAGCTCCTTCTTCATGGAGACAACAGGCTCTATGTCGATGATGGCGGTTCCTTTGAGAATCAGCGGACAGGTAGAAGGCACAGTGCTTGTAGCACATCAGAAGAAGCAATATTTCTCTTATAACAACTTCCGATTTCTGGATATGCTTGCCGTTCATATTGGACTGGCTGTTACGAATGCAACACTGCACGCTGAAGTGAAGCGGCTGGCGACCGTTGATGCACTGACTGGACTGTACGTCAGACATTATGTAGACCGTATGATTGAGGAACGACAGAGCACAGATTTTTGCGGCTCCCTTATCATCATTGATATTGATCAATTCAAACAAGTTAACGACAGCTACGGTCATCAGGTGGGAGATGCCGTTCTCAAGCAAGTAGGGAATATTATTCGAGAGTCGGCTGGACCCAATGATCTCTGTGCGCGATGGGGAGGAGAAGAGATTGCAATTTATTTGCCTCAGGTAAGCAGTGAGCAGGCCAAAATGATCGCAGAAACGATCCGGCAGCGGGTACCCGAATCGACGACTCCTTCCATCACGGTATCGATAGGTATCGGGGAATGGTGCTGGCTTGATGATCAGGTAAGCCTGGAATCTCTTTTTTATCGTGCGGACATGGCGCTCTATGCGGCCAAAAATGGCGGCAGAAATCGGATTGTAGTCGAACATAAAATGATTGACCGATAACAAACATTCGCTGGGGTAGTATTACGGCGGATGTTTTTTTATTTGGCTGCACTGGATATAAGCACTGTTCAACGGGAAACCTAACAACCGACGATACTATATAGCCTGAAGGGCAGTGACTTATTATGCGAAGATTGAGATTACGCACTATTCTAATATCGATTGTGACTTTATCGCTATTCAGCATGAGCGGATGCGGGATGTTCAACAATTCCCTTGATCCTGAAGAGACATTTCATCGAGCTCTTTCGGGACTAGCTGGTAAGGAGGAAATGACCTTTGAAGGCCATGCAGGACTTAGAACTTCAGCGCAGGGCGAGTTTAACCAGCATTTTGAATATAAAGGGACATTATCTAACCATAACAAGCTGGTCGTAACAAGTCAGGAATACAAGGGCCGTTTGGAGACGAGCAGCAGCAATAAGGCAGAGACAGACTCTCATCCTGTCAATATGGAGCGAAAGGCCGGGATGTGGAGAATGTCGGATCGTATGGAGGACAGCTCTTATGGGGGCTTGACCCGGCTGAACCCGGTAGAACAGCTGGAGAAGATCGGTAATATGAAAGGAAAGGCATTCAGCAATGAGTCAGGAGCCCCTCGGGGAACGCAGATGATTCGAATTGAGCTTGCTGAAGATGAAGCCAGTCAATGGATAGCCGATCAACTGAAGAAAGAAATGCAGATGCTTCATGATGAGCTGCCTGAGCTTGCAAACCAGGTAGACAGCAGCAAACGGCGGCAATGTATGAAGGAGCTGGAAAGAATATGGAATGAGGAGAATGATGAACTTAACCAAAGAGTGAAGAATATAACCGTCAAATCGGTTTATCATCTTACCGTAAATAAGCAATCCAGCTTACCGATCAGACTCTCCTCGGAGAATGAAGTCACTGATAAGAATAATAAGAAAGAGAAAGAAATGCTCATTACAGATATTTATTTCAGTAAGTATCACTAAGCATCACTAAGCATCACTAAGCAAAGTATACAGTTGAAAACCAGGTTGGCTGAAGGGGCTGCCCCAAATAGATACCCCAAAACACAAAGGGGTGCTACAATAGAAATGAACCAACTTGAAGGAGGAGCAAGACAATGAAAGATCCTAGAATTCAGAAGCTGGCGCAAAATTTGGTGAACTATTCAGTGAACGTACAGCCAGGCGAAAATGTATTAGTAGAAATGATCGGTTCTGAGCGAGATCTCATCAACGCGATTATTGAAGAGGTCGGTAAAGCAGGCGGAAATGCTTTCGTTCAGCTTACAGATAAGACTGTTCAACGTGCAATGCTCAAGAATGCTACCGAAGAGATGCTGAAGACCTGGGCAGAGATTGATTTGAAGCGTATGGAGCTGATGGATTGTTACATAGGGATCCGAGCCGGCGAGAATGCGAACGACCTGTCTGATGTACCTGAGGACAAAATGAAAATGTATAACTCACTCTACTCGCATCCCGTACATAGTGAAGAGCGTGTTAAACGTACCAAATGGGTCGTCCTGCGCTATCCGAACGCAAGTATGGCTCAGCTGGCCAATACGAGCACAGAAGCTTTTGAAGACTTTTATTTTGATGTATGCAACCTGGATTATGCCAAAATGGATAAAGCTCAAGATCCGCTGGCAGATCTTATGCGCAAGACGGACAAGGTTCGGATTACCGGTCCGGGAACAGACCTTACTTTCTCAATCAAATCTATTGGTGCAGAAAAATGTGCAGGGGAGAAAAACATCCCTGACGGGGAAGTTTACAGTGCTCCAGTGCGTGATTCTGTAAATGGGACGATCAGCTACAACACACCGACTCTATATAATGGCATTACTTTTGAGAACATCAAATTCCGATTTGAAAATGGGAAGATTGTGGAAGCAACGAGCAATGACACGAAGCGTCTGAATGAAATCCTAGATTCGGATGAAGGAGCACGTTATATTGGGGAGTTTGCGATCGGCTTCAATCCGCATATTTTGCATCCAATGAAAGATATTTTGTTTGATGAAAAAATTGCAGGAAGTCTTCATTTTACACCAGGTCAGGCATATGATGTTACAGACAACGGAAATACGTCATCCATCCATTGGGACCTTGTTCTGATTCAGCGTCCTGAGTATGGCGGTGGTGAAATCTACTTTGATGATGTTCTTATTCGCAAGGACGGATTGTTTGTCATTCCAGAACTGGAAGGTTTGAATCCGGAAAATCTCGTTTAATGGATGTAATGGAAAAATCAGTTGCTAAGAAAGCGGATTCAAGGTATCATAAAGCTGGTTATATTACATTAGAGATCTGATATTAGACGGAGGGATTCCTATGTCGAGTAACAATGCAGCGGTTGTAGAAATTGCTCAAACTGCGAGTAAGTTCACTTCTTCTATCGTACTTCACTCAGACAGCAAGTACATTGATGTAAAAAGCATTCTTGGATTATTTACTACGTTAGTAGGCAATAAAACGTATGAACTTCATGTTCATGGACCGGATGCCGATGAAGCGAAACGTGAAATCTCTGAAGTCTTTGCTAAGCATGGTTTGACGGTGGTAATAGCAGCCGAATAACAGCTTATGCAGCGATTGAAAGCACCTTTACCTTGATGGTAAAGGTGCTTTTTTTAGCAGGTTCTTGTCTTGAGCGTGGTTTTCGTCTAATATTAATGATATATTGTCGTACAAGATTCTGGACATAGGGGGGAAGAGTGCATGACTTCATCAAATCTGCAAGAACAACTGAATTCCAAAGCGATGAGTCTTCTTGAAGAAGATGCAGATAAAATAAAAAAGCTTATTCAAGTACAGATGGAGAACCTGGCAACACGTTACTGCCCTCTCTATGAGGAAGTATTAGATACTCAAGTATTTGGTTTCTCCAAAGAAGTTGATTTTGCTGTTCGTGCAGGACTTCTTCCAGCGGAAACAGGCAAGCAGCTGGTGAATAACCTTGAACGTAATTTAGCCGTTCTCTATGAAGCGCTGAATAATAAAGGGAATCTGGAGTAAGCGCAAGGTCATTTATAGAAGCATGCATGGAGAGATGCATGCTTTTTTCGTATGTTTTTTGACTGACTGAAGCGCTCAGATAAGAAAAAAGGAGACGCCGAGAATACAATATACCGCCATGAGAAGCAGTCCCTCATACCAGTTCGTGGAACCGTCCTGCGTGATGGATTTGGATATGAACACGGCAACTGCAATGGCAGCAAGTTCAATAGTGGTGAAAACGATATCCATTGTATTACCGGAGAAGAAGCTCACAAATACGAGAATGGGAGCAACGAACAAGGCGATCTGCAGGCTGCTGCCAACGGCAATTTCTACAGCTGCGCCTATTTTGTTCTTCATGGCAAGCAGGACAGCAGCACTATGCTCGGCGGCATTTCCGATAATGGCGACAAGAAAGGCTCCTACGAATACTTCACTGAAACCGAATTGAGTCGTAAGCGACTCCAGCGTTCCGACAAGCCATTCACTGACAAAGGCAACCATTACGGTAGCAGCAATAAGATAGATAATCGAACGTGTCTTGGACCATTTGGGCTTTTCACCATGATCGGGCTCAGCACCGTCCGAGTAATCCGTCAAAAGGTCCTTATGAGTGATCATGGAGAACAGAATCCAGGCCAGATAGGACACAATCAGGATGCCGGCCACGAGCAAGCTTAAAGTTTTCGTCTGATTTTCTGTAATTGTATGGGTGTTAAGAAAGACGGCAGGGACGAACAAGGCGATAACGGCAACGGTCATGAGAGAGCCGTTCATCCCGGCGAGCGATTCATTAAAGCTCTGTGTTTTGTATTTCAACCCCCCAAGGAATATGCTGAGTCCAAGCACGAGCAGAAGATTCCCGATGATAGAGCCGGTCAAGCTTGCTTTTACCATATCATATAGACCTTCCCGCACGAGGAAAATCGCAATGATGAGCTCTGCAGCATTTCCGAATGTTGCATTGAGAAATCCGCCGAGCCGCTCCCCTGCATAGTGCGCCACGCTTTCGGTTGCTTTTCCTAAAAAAGCAGCTACGAAGATGACGGCAATCGAAGATAGGATAAACTGTATAAGCGGATCAAGGTGCAGAAAATGTGCTGCAGCGCTTAAACAGAAGGTAAGGATGAGCAGGATTGAAGTCAATTTGTTCATAAAGATCGCCCCCTGATAGAACAGAAACATACTTGTTATAATATCCCCTCATTCAACTAAAATATGAGCAGGCTTTGCTATGTAAGTGATGAGATATATAGATTTGCTTTTTAGGGGTGAAAGGCTTTAAAATATGGGTAATGAAGCCAAAGGAGGATTCGGCATGGCAGAGCAGCTCGAAATCGAAACAGGCAACATTCGTATATCTAATGATGTTGTAGCTAAAATTGCTGGTCTTGCGGCACTCGAAACTCCGGGAATTGCAGCAATGTCCGGAGGGTTGTCCGAAGGCTGGGCCAAGCGCCTCAGCGGTAAGAATGTACAGAAGGGCGTAACCGTGGAGGTTGGATCCACAGAGGCGGCAATTGATCTAAGAATTATCGTCTTGTATGAAACACCAATTCACGAGGTGTCCCGGATGCTTCAGCAGAACGTACGTGTAGCCGTAGAGAGTATGACAGGACTGCGGGTAGTTGAAGTGAATGTGAAAGTTGAAGGCGTGTCATTCAAGGGAGATGAGCAGTAAGTCTGTTACAGGTAATGAAACGGCAGATTACTGGTCTTGTGCAATGGAATCGGATAATGACAAAAAAAGGACGGTTTGGTCAAATGACCAAACTGTCCTTTTGTCGTTATTACAACACTTATTTCGAAGTTGTTCTCTTCTGGGTTTTGCGATTAACGAGAGCAGGCGAGGTGCGCTGCTCCTCTGTTATGGTGCGAACAGACTTGACTCTTTCCTGGGGCTGATCAAGACTATTCTCTCGGGAGATACTGAGCATAATACCAATGCTGGCCATCGTAATCAGTAGCGACGTACCTCCATAACTGATGAATGGAAGGGTGACTCCAGTTACAGGGATAGTCTGTGTTACGCCGCCGATATTAATAAAAGCCTGGATTGCGATCAGTCCCATGATGCCGACGCCCACTAGAGTACCGAAGGAGTCCTTACAGCGCAGTGCAATAATGAAGCCGCGCCAGATAAAATAAATATAAACCCCAAGGAACAGGATTGTTCCCACTAGACCTAATTCCTCACCGATAACGGCAAAAATGAAATCGTTAAAAGCGTTAGGTAAATAGTGCAGCTTAATCACGCCTTGCCCAATGCCAGCACCGAACAGCCCGCCTTGTCCAATTGCGGTTAAGGAATGCAGCAGGTTATAGGATGAATTGGTAGGGTCAGATAACGGATTGAGAAATGACGTGAACCGGGCAAGCTGGTAACCGCCGAAATTACCGGATGCATTGCCTGTCATTAAGTCGATGATATATTTTGCTCCGATGACAATGCCTGCTCCGACAACTAAGAGTCCAATTGAACCCATAATATGCTTCATACTGGCGCCGCCTGCATAGATAATAAGGCCGCAGGTAGCGACTAGAATGAAGGTTGTACCAAAGTCAGGCTGCAGCATGATCAGTCCGGCGACAAAGCCGACAATAATCATGACTGGAATATAGCCGGTTCGTAAATCACGGAACCGTTCGCCCTTCTTGGTAATCAGCGCGGATAAATACAGAATGAGAGAAATCTTGGCAATTTCAGAAGGCTGAAGATTAATTGGCCCTAGAGAGAACCAGCTCTTCGCGTTGTTAATTTCCGCACCTACAACTAACACAGCTAACAGTAATATGACAGTTAGGAGAAACAATGGTATATATAATTGCTTGTACTTTGCAAAAGGAATGTTCATGGCAACAAACATGCCAATAACTCCGAGGATCGCAAAGACCACTTGTCGCTTGGTGAAATAAAGAGCATCATTGTTGTAATCTTCTGAGACGAGGGCTATGCTTGCGCTCGAGCTGTAAACCATGATCAATCCAAAGCCTACTAATAACAAGGTGAGGATGAGTAACTGAAAATCAGGCATACCTCTTCGCACACGCCTTGTTTCTTTTGTCTTCATAGGCTGTTCCTGATTACGCTTCAAGCAATTCCTTGAGCTGCTTAATCTTCTCGTTAGCAAGGCTCATCACTGGAGCAGGAATTTCACTTTCGTACTCCAGTCCGTGAGGAAAAGTTGCTCTTCCGATATATACAGCTTCTACAGATAAAATAGTGTCAGGTTTCTCTAGCTTGCCCTCGATTACACGCGTATTGATTCGTAAGAAATATTCATTTTTTGATTTGCTGTCTTCGATTTTGTAGTCGTATGTAGCGCGGTAGTATTCCCATTGCCAACGAACAAAGCCGGCCTTTTCCGCGCTTTCATCTAAGTATGCAAGATCGCTTCTGAGACCGTCCAAGCCCGTGTTCTCAAATATCATAGAAGATGAACCCTCCTTATACAATGCTCCTTTGTGTTCACAAATATCATGATAGTATGTTTCCTCAGCATGTGCAAGCTTTCCATAACCTGCCATTTCATATCGTTTAAGCATAATTTCTGATACAATGATAGGAAAACATTAGAAGGGGTGGAGGGCGTTTTATGAGAGAGCGCAGTTTAGATGAGTGGCTTGACCAAATGATTGTGTGGAGACGTTATCTTCACCAGAATCCAGAGCTTTCCTTTCATGAAGTGAATACATCCAGGTTTATTGCCGAGCAGCTTGAATCCTTTGGTTTGAAGGTTATAAAAAATGTAGGTGGACATGGTGTGATCGGCATCCTGCAAACGAGCGTACCTGGGCCTGTCGTTATGCTTCGAGCAGATATGGATGCACTCCCTATTCAGGATGAGAAGGAGACCGCTTATAAGTCTCAAGTGGACGGAGCAATGCATGCTTGCGGTCATGATGGACATATGGCAACCCTGCTGGCTACTGCAGGATATATGAGCGAGCACAGAGAGGATTTTATTGGCGAAGTGCGGTTTTTGTTCCAGCCTGCCGAGGAGCTTCTTCCTGGAGGAGCGGCAAAAGTGATAGCGGACGGAGCCTTAACGGATGTCGATGTGATTTACGGTATTCATTTATGGACACCAATTCCACTCGGCCAATATGCCAGCACTCCTGGAGCAATGATGGCCGCGGCGGACGACTTTTATATAGAATTAACAGGTAAAGGCGGGCATGGCGGAATGCCTCATACCAGTATTGACAGCATTGTAGCCGGGGCTTCACTTGTGCTCCAGATGCAAAGTGTTGTCAGTCGTTCCGTAGATCCGCTTCAGCCTGCAGTATTAACAATAGGGACAATTAAAGGCGGCTCTGCACAGAATGTAATTGCAGAGAACTTTACGATCAGCGGTACGGTTCGTACTTTTGATGAGGAGACACGTTATGTAATGAAGGAACGTGTTCATCGGCTTACGGAGCAGGTGTCTTCTGCATATGGAGCCGCCTACAACATCAATTATGTGATGGGATACCCGCCTGTCGTTAATGATGACAAGGAAGCGGCCCGTTTTTTTGATACAGCAACGAAGGCATTTGGTGCAGAACGAGTGCGTGTAACGCCAAAACTGATGCCGGCTGAGGATTTTGCTTATTATTTGCAGGAGATTCCAGGCTGCTTCATGTTTGTGGGTGCAGGCAGCGATAATACCGGAGCGATCTATCCGCATCATCATCCCAAGTTTGATTTTGACGAGCAGGCGATGCTCGATGCCATGCAATTATTCATACAAATGACAAAAAGCTATGCTGAGGAGTATATTACATCAACCGTGCATGCATAATGTTTAATAAGTTGAATCCATTTCATAATATCTTTAGCTAGTTCGGGTTAACCTAATAATGAAATGTAAGGCTTAAAATTTCATGATTAGGAGGTCTTCGGATGACAAAAAAAATGGTGTCTGAAGTGATGTCTACCGGTGTAGCGACGGTTTCAGCAGATAAACATATCTATGATATAGCCGTGATGATGAAGGATCAGGATACAGGCTTTATTCCGATTGTAGAAACGGAGAACAGCTCTAAGCTGGTGGGTGTCGTAACAGACCGCGATCTTGTGCTCAGAGGGTATGCGGGCAAGCATTCAGGTTCAACCGGTGTTGAAGAGGTCATGACGAAGAAGGTTCATACCGTGACGAAGGATACCACAGCAGATGAAGCAGCTGAGCTGATGGCTAAATACCAGATTCGCAGAATTCCCGTCATCGAAGGGGATCAGCTGATAGGTATCGTCTCTTTGGGTGATTTGGCGGTCACTCATCTGCTTGCTGATAATGCCGGGGAGGCATTGACGCAAATTTCGGAGCATTTACATTGATCCAGCATCCACTTGCATGAAATGTGCCAGAAAAGTTCATTTTCGCCCATGCGAAATTGGACTTTTCTTTCTTTGGAAGGAGAAGAGATATGAACGCAGACAAAGCGTGTATTGTGCAGCGGGATTTTACGATATTACTTGAAACTGGCCATCCAAGCTATGAGACCGCTAGAGAACAAATTGCACCTTATGCGGAACTGGTGAAGAGTCCTCCTGCTTTTCATACATATAAAATGACCCCACTCACCCTGTGGAGTGCAGCTGCAATGGGGTACAGTGCTGACGATATTATAGAGAGCCTTGTGATGGTGTCCAGGTGGAATGTTCCTGCGTCACTGATTCAGGATGTTCGCGGAATTGTAGAAAAGTATGGGAAGTTAAAGCTTCAATCGGATGATGAGACTGGAGAATGCATACTTGTAAGCGAAGAGGCCAAATGGATTGACCAAATTCAGTCACATAAGGCGCTATCCTCGTATTCTTTTGAGCGATTAACCGATACGAAGCTTCTAATACCTGCGAAGGATCGCGGGCTAATTAAACAGCAGCTCATTCGTATCGGATATCCTGTTATGGACCAGGCGGGGTATAAGCATGGAAGTCCACTTGCCTTCTCGTGGAAATCAATAGAGCAGGGCAAGGGGACCCAGGAATTTCAACTTCGGGACTATCAGATGGAAGCGGCAAACGCCTTTGAAGGATCAGACGGACTTGGTGGAAGTGGTGTACTCGTACTCCCTTGTGGCGCGGGCAAGACGATTATCGGAATCGCTGTGATGGAACGATTGCAATGTGAGGTGCTCATTCTGACCTCCAACACGACCTCTGTTAGACAGTGGATCAGGGAGATTAATGAGAAGACGACAATTCCGGAAGCCTCTGTAGGCGAATACTCCGGGCAGACGAAGGAAGTAAGACCCGTTACTGTGGCCACCTATCAAATTATGACTCATCGCAAAAACCAAAATGATGAATTTACACATATGAAATTGTTCGGAGAGCGCAGCTGGGGGCTCATCATATATGATGAGGTGCATTTGCTTCCTGCCCCTGTATTTCGGGCTACAGCTGACATCCAGGCTACGAGAAGACTTGGTCTCACGGCCACTTTGGTCCGGGAGGACGGCTGTGAGCAGGATGTATTTTCACTTATCGGTCCAAAGCGTTATGACATGCCCTGGAAAGAGCTGGAGCTGCAAGGCTGGATTGCTGAGGTGGACTGCAGAGAGATTCGTGTACCTATGGAGGAGGAGCTGAAGCAAAAATACTTGTATGCCGAACCAAGGCAGAAATTTAGACTGGCCTCTGAGAATCCTGCTAAGCTCCCAGTAGTGAAGCGATTGCTTGACAGTCATCCGGATCTGCCGGCACTCATTATTGGTCAATACGTAGGCCAGCTGAAGCTGCTTGCTGAAGAATTACAGGTGCCGATTATAACAGGTGCAACCTCTCAGCAGGAAAGAAACCGCCTGTTTGCCGATTTTCGCAAGAAAAAGATTACTACGCTGATTGTCTCAAAGGTCGCTAACTTTGCTGTCGATCTGCCTGATGCTGCGCTTGCGATTGAGGTATCGGGAAGCTATGGCTCAAGACAGGAAGAAGCACAGCGTCTTGGGAGAATTTTGCGTCCCAAGGAAGGGGCTAATAAAGCTTATTTCTATACCTTGGTATCCAAGGATTCAAGAGAACAGGATTTTGCGTTAAAGAGACAAATGTTTCTTATTGAGCAGGGGTATGAATATCATGTAGCCGCTGAGAAGGAGGCCACGCTATAAAATGGCTAACCCAGAACAAATGGCATTCGAGAAAAGTATGGAGCAATTAAATCAGCAAGAGAGGCTGCTGTATTTGACAGCCTTTCGGCTGTTCGGCAGCTCGGCGCTGCAGCTTGACTCCCTTCAGGAGGAGCTGTCGGGTCAGCTTAGTGGGCTGGAGCTGGATCTTGCGGTTCTTCGGTTAAGAGGTCTTCAACTGTTGAAGACGGTAAAGAAAACGTGGGGAGAACAAATCTATTATATTCCTTCCGCGCATTTAGTATGGCTGACAGAACGAATCATACTGCCTAAGCTGCCTCTGTCAGGTGATCATGATTCCATGGTGGAGCATGTCCTTCTTGAAGCGAAATCAGATATTACAGGGGAAGTTCTTCATATCCTGTCTTATATTGCGATTCATGGCATGCCTCTGACTGCCAAAGGGACGATACATAAAAAGACGCTGGGAAGGCTGGGGGAAATGACCGTTCTCCAGTCTTCCGATTTCGAAGGGCTTGCTCTATCTTACGCACATCCGGATGTTTATCCGGTGCATATTGCAGTCATCATGGATCTGCTGTTTAGTCTGGGTCTGGTACGCAAAGAGGAAGGACAGATCACGATTGATGAGGATGTATTAAACAGCTGGCTGGACCTGTCAAATGAGCAGATGAGGCAGAACATTTATCATATTGCGGTAGAGAGGTATGGATCACCGATACCGGGGGCCCGGCATTTTCGCAGTCTGCTGACCTGCTGTGGAAGAAGAGATGCTGGACTGTCATGGCTCAGTCTGGACATGCTCTGCACATGCTTAGTGGATAATGGATTTGCAAGGCAGATGACAACTACCGAGCTTGCTGATGCTGCCACAGGCTGGGTACGTCTCCTGGCTGCCTTTGGCTATGGAGAATTAGGCTCCTCTACGGACGGGACTTATTATTTTCGATTTGAGGAGCCTGTTGATGATGATGCGGATCGGGCCGAGGATCGAGATGAGGTTCGATCTGAGAATCGTTATTCAGGGATCTTCGTGCAGCCTGACTTTGAAATCATGGTGCCGCAGAGCGCTTCCAAACGTCTAACATGGATATTGGAGGGCTGTGCAGAGCTGAAGGCTAGGGATCGAATGACGATATACAAGTTGACCAAGGAGCGGCTTCATCTTGCGGCTGAGCATGGACTCGAGCCGGATACGGTAATGGAGTGGCTTGAGCAATACAGCGAGACCGGCGTACCCGATCAAGTCCGGTTAACACTGGAACAATGGGGAGCTGAGCTCGGGAAGACGACTTTCGAAGCGGTTATTCTGCTAAGATGCGCCAATCTGAAGGATGCGGATGCGATTGAGGCTCATCCGTCTTATTCGGTATGGCGCTCAGATATGGAGCGCATTGGCCCGAACCATTTCATTGTAAACAAGGACAAGCTGAATGAAATACAGAAACACCTGACTGCGATGGGCCTCTCTCCTGCAAAGGGCATTAAAGGTCTTAGTCCTGATACCCGGATCTATCCGCTGACGAAGGAGCAGGCGGAGCTCGCTGTGAGGTTCTGTGCAGAAACAGGCAGACAAGGCTTCGTATATACCGGAAACAATCTGCACTATTACGAAAAGGTAGAAGATACACCCGACATTTCCAGTCTGCTGCCTGATTTCAGATCGATACCGAAGTCCTGGTATGAGGAATGGCGGGAATATCATCCTTCAACAGCTAAACAAATGGTTCAGCAGGCTATTTCCTGGCGGATTCGGCTCGGCATCGAATGTGCAGGAATACGTAGAGAATTTATCCCGGAGTCGATTGGCAGAGGCGAGCCTTGGTCAGTAAACGGCTATTTTGCACCGGATAGAGTGATAAACGTAGTCGAGAAGAGTACACTTGTACCTTCAGAATGGACAAAAATGTCCCTTATTTTACCAAAATAAGTTAATTAGCCAGCAAGATAGAGACAAAAACTCTTCTTATGTATAGGCTGATATGTTATGATAGATATAGTCCTTTTCCGAAAAGAAATGGAACTTTGATATAGATCGGGATGAATTTTCATGAGCGTATCTGAGCTAAATACGGTTGATATGGCCCAAGTGCTGTCATACGCCTATGAACTAGGCGATATGATTAACCAATCTACGTTAGTAACAGATTATTTATATTGGAAAGAGCGGGTTCAGCAGAATCCGGAAATTCAAGTATGGGTCCGACGTCTTTCGGACAAAAAGGAGCTATTTGCGGAAACGGAGCGCTTTGGGCATTTCCACCCCAATTATCATAGTGCCAAAGACGAAGTTAAGGCTGTAGAGGATCAGCTTGAAACTTTTGAAGAAGTTAGACGTTTTAAGGAAGCTGAGGCACAGTTAGACGATATGCTGCATCAGATGTCTGAGACGATCGCTTTTTCCGTTTCTAGTTCCATTAAAGTTCCTAGCAACGATCCTTCACCAAAAGGCGGCTGCGGCGGGGGCGGAAGCTGCGGTTGCGGCGGCTGATTTATTCTTCATGAATGCCGATGCCGGTACAAGGAGGATTTTGCAATAGACAGATATAGCAAAATCTGAAGAAGAGGTGAATTTCGTATGTTTGCACAGCGAACAGGATATATCATATGGGTCAGTGATCTAAAAGCTGCTCGCAATCTAGAAAAATATGGCACAGTACATTATATCTCAAGAAGAATGCATTACGTCGTAATGTATGTGAACGCAGAGCGCGCAGAGGATACAATGAAGAATGTCAAAAGACTATCCTATGTTCGCAAGATTGAACGTTCATATCGAAATGAGATTAAAACGGAGTACAGTAAGGACATTCCGGACAAAACCAGCTTTTACGGCGGGATTTAACCTGGTGTAAATACATCGGGAAGGAATTTCATATACAATCCGGAGGAGCGGCCCATAGGCCGCTCTTTATTTTCATATTTTTGAATTAATCAAGCGATCAGATAGGGCTGACGTCGGATGATTTTTTTGATTGACATACTAACAACTCAAATTTCTTATCACAAGAAGCAATTTTACCTTGAGCTATCGGGACTTATGTTGTAATATATTGGTTAAATATGTAGATAGAAAGACCTATCTTGTGGAGAGTGATATCCCATGCGAGACAAGTTGATGCAGCGCTGGAGCACTTACGAACCTTTTTATGTGGCTCTAGGTGATAAGAGAGTAGCTGATGTTGTCATTACGAACCATGCTAAGCTAAGATATGCGGACCGAGTAAGACAGGATAATAACGATATTGAGAACATCGCAGCATGGCTCTGGGAGTGCCTCAAGCAGAACAGGATTTCACCCTACTATCGGAATGAGCAAGATGTTTATCTCATTGATGGTGATCTAGTCGTGGTTGCTGAATTCTCTGAGTTGCCTGGTGAATATGATATTACAGGGAATCCGCTTCACAAAATGATCATTGTCACTTTCCTTGGACGGATGTCAGAGACGATTGAACTGCGTGACTTGAAGACTTACTATTCCTGGCTGCGGCATTCTAGACGAATGACGCTGGTGAAGAACAGCCGTAAGAGAAAGTAGTACGAAGCCTAGCTAGCTTTGTTTAACAGAATAGCTTCGTAGTGGAGTAATCGCTTTGATCGAAAAGTGTGCATATATGCACACTTTTTTTTGTGGATCGGTTACAATAAGAAAAGTTTAAGGGGGAGTAGATCAAGATGAACTTTCACCAGCTACACATTTTTTATACCGTTGCGGACAAAGGGAGCTTCTCTGCAGCAGCTCAGGCTTTACATATGACACAACCAGCAGTTACGATGCAGATTCAATCACTGGAGGATTACTTCGGCACGAAGCTGATTCATCGTTCAACGAAGAAGATCGAGTTATCGGAGGCTGGAGAAGCATTGCTCCCTTATGCCTTGCGCAGCATGGAGCTGTTTCGTGAAACGGATGAAGCGATGTCTTCCTTTACGGACAAGCTTCAGGGCAGGCTGCTGATTGGCGCCAGCCTGACAATTGGTGAATATGTCCTGCCTCGCCTGCTTGGCCCCTTCGGCAAGAAGCATCCTGATATATCCATTGTCATGAATGTGATGAACACGACTCAAATCATTGATGGAATTATGAAGCATCAGCTGAATTTTGGAATGATTGAGGCGCCGCTCTCGCACCCGGATTTAATCGTTCAGCCTGCAATGCGTGATGAGCTGAAACTGATCGTTCCAGGCAATCACCCGCTGACGTATAAGGAAGAGATCGGGCTGCATGATCTGCTTGAGTATCCATTTATTGTGCGTGAGAAGGGATCGGGAACAAGGCAAGTGATGGAGGATGCAATCCGTGAGCACGGGGTTGATCCATCAAAGCTGAACACGGTGATGGAGCTGGGCAGCACCGGAGCTATTAAATCCGCTGTCGAGGCCGGTGTAGGAATTACGATTATATCGCCTTCTTCAGTGAAGCATGAAGTGACACTCGGTCTCTTAAAGATACTGGAGCTGAAGGATATTGAGTTCAAACGGGAATTTTACGAGGTGTATTCTAAATCCTCCATGCTGCCTATTTCAGCGGTAACCTTCTTGAATTACTTGAAGAAGCATGCGCAGTCATTAGACGAAAGCGATGATTAAAATGACTCTGACGAGCGAATGACGAAAGGAGTAGTCTGAACATGTCTATGGAGCACGGAACAAATCGCTGTGATTTGCATACGCATACGCTGGCATCAGACGGCATGCAGTCTCCAACAGAAAATGTCCGGCTTGCATCAGCTAGAGGTCTTGCAGCAGTGGCGATTACGGATCATGACACCGTCTCCGGTGTAGAGGAAGCCATCAGAGCGGGAGAACAATACGGCACTCAGGTCGTTCCAGGTGTTGAGATCAGCACCCGGGCCGGAGGTAAGGATATTCACGTGCTTGGCTATTTTGTTGATATACACAACACTAAATTTCTAGAGCGGCTCGAATCACTCCGACGCACCCGGGAAGAGCGGAATACACGTATTCTGGAGAAGCTGCAGGAGCTTGGGCTGTCAGTGACGATGGATGACGTAATCCGTGTCATGAACAGACCTTTGGACAAGGATGAGACGATTGGACGTCCGCACATTGCCGATGCACTTGTTCACAAAGGTTATGTTAAGAACATGCGCGAAGCATTTGATCGGTATCTGGCTGAAGGGAAGCCGGGATTTGTCAGTGTTCCGCGTGTATCACCGGCTGAGGCGATGGAATGGATTAGAGAGGCTGGCGGTAAGCCTGTTCTGGCTCATCCTGGATTGTACGGGGATGATGAGCTAGTACAGGAAATTATTGAGCAGGGTAAGCCCGAGGGCATTGAGGTCTACCACTCCGATCATGGCCTGGAGGAAGAAGCGCGGTATAGGGCGATGGCCGAGAAATATAGTCTTGTCATAACAGGCGGATCCGATTTTCACGGGGAGAGACAGGGTGTCGTCTTCCACGGTGATCTGGGAAGCGTAACCGTGGCTGCAGAAGTTCTGGAAGAGTTAAACGGAAAGTAAGCTGCAGCGTAACGTGAAACTGAAGCATCAAATACCTGAAGCAGTCTGAAACATCCCTAATCTAAAAAACACCTTCAAAAGTGTCGCCATTCTCGTGAAATGGCTGCATTTTCTGAAGGTGTTTTGTCTATCTTTACGTCTTCAAATGATCTGCTCTAAGTCAGGATCCGTTCTTGATCGTGCTCGGCAGCTGTTTGATCCGCGCCTCATCCGGCGTAACAAATAATGTCTTCTGATTATCGTAAATAACAAAACCGGGCTTTGCACCGTTCGGTTTCTTCACATGTCTGACCAGGGTGTAGTCTACGGGAACACTGCTCGATTCCTTGGCTTGGCTGTAATATGCAGCCAGCTGTGCAGCTTCTTCAAGCGTCTCTTCGCCAAAAGAACTCGCCCGGATCACAACATGCGAGCCGGGAATATCCTTCGTATGCAGCCAGGTATCTCCTGAGCTTGCAAGACGGTTAGTTAAATATTCGTTTTGCAGATTGTTTTTGCCTACACAGATTTCAATGCCTTCTGATGATGTGAACACATGCAGGGTCGGCAAATGGTTTTTCTTCTTTTTCTTAGTGCCTTTTTTGCTGCGATCCCGTAAATATCCCTGAGACACCAGTTCCTCGCGAATTTCCTCGATATCGCTCATGGAGGCGATGGACAGCTGCTGAAGGAGATTGTCCATATAATCAATCTCTTCACGCGTCTTTTTCAGCTGATCCTCGATGATCTGCAGGCTGTTCTTATATTTGTTGTACTTCTTGAAGTAGCGTTGTGCGTTGTCTGAAGGTGTAAGAAGCGGATCCAGCGGGATTCGCACTTCCTTCTGCTCTTCATCATAAAAGTTGGGAAGAACAGCTTCCTTGTCCCCCTTCTGAATAGCATACAGCGATGCGAATAGAAGCTCACCGTAGATTCGATATTGATCTGCATCATCAGCTTCGGCAAGATCCTTCTGCAAGTGGTCCAGCTTCTTCACATTTTTGTTACGCTCGTTCTGCAAAAAGCGGAGCAGATCGCTCACCTTCTGTTTGACCGCGTCCCGCTCAGCCTTCTCGCCGTAATACGCCTCCATGCATTTGCTGATTGAAGAGAATGAGGTGAGCTCTTCGTTCAGATGTGTAAGAGGAATGGCTGAGAACACCATTTTTCCCTTCGTATTCTGACCGATCACAGGGCTGAACTGGTCCGAAGATACAAGGCTCATCACTTCACTAAAGGCCTGTATCAATCTCGGCAGAGCCTCAGACTTCGGCTCTCCGCTAAGCTGGGCTCGATACACGATCTCCTCGGCTATGAGTGGACTTATACCACTGAAGGTATCGACAAGCCACTTGGCAGCTGTCCCTTCATAGGCTGTATAGGCTTCAAACTCAGCTGAGCCGGCTGTTAAAGGATGATGCTTGTTCTGCTGAGGCGGCTCGGTATAAGCAAATCCGGGCATGATCACCCGATAACTGCTAATCGCCGGAGTGACGTGATGGATGCCATCCATCATGGTGCCTGATGCAGGATCAAGCAAAATAATGTTGCTGTGCCGTCCCATCAGCTCAATAATGATCCGTTTTACAGATACATCCCCCAGCTCGTCTCGCTGCCTTACGTCGATGTGAATCATTCTTTCCATACCAACCTGACTGATCTTCTCAATAATACCGCTCTCACAGTGTTTGCGAAGCAGCATGCAGAACATGGGGGCTTCCGTCGGATTAATGAAGGTTTGCTCTGTAAAATGAACCCGGGGATAGGTAGGGCTTGCTGACAGCAGCAGCTTGGCATTCTCCCGGCCTGCTCGAAGGCTGATTACGATATCATGTGTATTAGGTTGATGTATTTTATTGATGCGTCCGCCAACGCAGGCTTGCAGTTCGTCTACAATTGCGCGGACGACGATTCCGTCTAGTGCCATAAGTTTAGTGTTCTCCCATCTTAAGCTTTGGTTCGTGGCCGTGAACGGTTAGATTCACTTCTTACTATCATGCCATAGTTTTGACAAAAACTTAAGAGCTCTTTAGATGTGATAATTCAGTCCTTGTCCGAATACAGTAATGTTAGAAGTTTGTCCGGCAAGATTGGCGCTGCTTATTGAAGGATATGAATCCTATTTTGATTCGGGCAAGTCATGACACTGGACAGGCACAGGACTAAAGACCGGGAGGGGAAACTGTACGTGATGGAGCATAAGAATTGGCATCAGATGAGTATAGAGGATCTTGGGGCCAGCTTGAATGTTGACCCGCAGATAGGTCTGACAGAAGCCGAAGCGGAAGAGAGGCAACAAAAATCAGGAGCTAACGAGCTGTCCGAAGGGAAAGGGATCTCACCGATCACCCTTTTCCTGAATCAATTCAAGGATTTTATGGTGCTTGTTCTGGTTGGTGCCACACTTGTATCCGGGCTGCTGGGCGAATATCTGGATGCTATCACCATTATCGCGATTATTCTGCTGAATGGAATCCTTGGGTTTGTACAGGAGTTTCGTGCCGAACGATCGCTCAGCGCGCTCAAGAAATTGTCTGCGCCGACTTCTAAGGTGCTGCGGAACGGTAAGGTAATGCAAATACCGGCCAAAAACTTGGTCCAGGGAGATATTGTCATGCTGGAGAGCGGAGATCGCGTTCCGGCCGATATTCGCTTTGTTGCAGCCAGCAACTGTGATGTTGAAGAATCTGCGCTCACGGGAGAATCTGTGCCGGTTAGCAAGCATAGCAGAATCATTCAGCAAGAGGAAATCCCGCTCGGTGATCAGAAGAATATCGGTTTCATGGGCACGATGGTGACCAGAGGAACAGCGAAGGGAATCGTAATTCGCACCGGTATGGATACCGAAATGGGCAAAATCGCTGATCTGATCCAGAATACCGAAGCGCAGGAGACACCTTTGCAGCGCAGACTTGAGCAGCTAGGCAAAATATTAATCGTCGTTGCCCTGGTACTTACCGTTCTGGTTGTTGTGGCAGGTATTCTGCATGGACAACCGGCAGTGGGGATGTTCCTGGCAGGTGTGAGCCTTGCTGTAGCCGCAATCCCTGAAGGTCTGCCTGCGATTGTAACGATTGCGCTTGCGCTTGGTGTACAGCGTATGATCAAACGGAAGGCCATTGTCCGCAAGCTTCCTTCGGTTGAAACACTGGGATCGGCCTCGGTCATTTGCTCGGATAAGACGGGAACACTGACGCAGAACAAAATGACGGTAACGGATGTATGGCAGGGCGGACGTCATCTGAAGGTGTCCGGGGAAGGATACAGTCCTTCCGGAGAAATTACGTATCAAGACCAAATCGTGGACTTGAAGAGTGATCAATCTCTTCGCAGACTGTTCCAGATTAGTGCACTTTGCAACAATGCGCAGATCGAAGAGGTTCCGGCCGGAGATATGCGAAACGGCAAAAAGCTGCTGGAGGAGACGGAGTGGAGACTGAAGGGGGATCCAACAGAAGGAGCCCTGGTTACGCTTGCCTCCAAAGCCGGTGTATCACCGCAAAGCCTGTCTGGCTTATATGAGCGTGTGCAGGAGTTTCCATTCGACTCGGAACGGAAGCTGATGTCTGTCATGATGAAGCATCAGGGCGGAAGACTGATCTTTACTAAAGGTGCGCCGGACGTATTAATCCAGGAATGCACCTACATCATGTGGGAAGGCAAGGTAGTGCCATTTACAGGGACGCTGAGACAGAGGGTTACGGCAGCGGGAGAGAGAATGGCAAGCTCGGCTTTGAGAGTGCTGGGCATGGCCTATCGTGAAGTGAAGCCGGAAGAACACGTTGATAGTGAACAGAAAGCAGAAAGTCAGCTGATCTTTGTGGGTCTAGCCGGGATGATTGATCCTCCACGCAAGGAGGTACGTGATGCGATTGCAACCTGCAGAAGAGCCGGAATCAAGACAGTCATGATTACGGGTGACCATTCCATGACAGCGGAGGCGATTGCACATCAGCTTGGCATATTGCCGCGGGATGGCAAGGTACTGACAGGTCAGCATCTTGCTTCATTAAGTGATGAGGAGCTGGACAATGAAGTCGAGCAGACCTATGTTTATGCAAGAGTATCTCCGGAGCATAAGCTGAGGATCGTAAAATCACTTCAGCGCAAAGGGCACGTGGTTGCGATGACAGGAGATGGTGTTAATGACGCGCCTGCGATCAAAGCCGCAGATATCGGGATTGCGATGGGGATCACAGGTACGGATGTAACCAAGGAAGCCTCTGCTCTCATACTAAGTGATGACAATTTCTCTACCATTGTTTCGGCTATTGAGGAAGGGCGAAATATATATGAGAACATAAGAAAATTTATTCGTTATTTGCTCGCTTCCAATGTCGGAGAGATATTGACGATGTTCTTCGCCATGATGGCAGGTCTACCACTGCCACTGTTGCCGATTCAGATTCTATGGGTCAATCTTGTGACCGACGGGCTGCCAGCAATGGCATTAGGAGTCGACCAGCCGGAGAAAGATCTAATGGAGCATAAACCGCGTTCTGCGAAAGAAAACATTTTTGCAAGAAGACTGGGCTGGAAGATTATTAGCCGTGGTGTGCTGATCGGATTATGTACGCTGGGGGCATTCTGGTTAACGTTACAGGCCGCACCCGATAGTGAAGGACAGCTTGTTAAAGCCCAGTCCGTAGCTTTTGCAACCCTTGTCATGGCACAGCTCATCCATGTATTTGACTGCCGAAGCTCAAGATCCATATTCCATCGGAACCCGCTGCAGAATAAATATTTGGTTCTTGCGGTTCTGTCATCTGTCATTCTGATGCTTATCGTAATGTACACGCCTCAACTGCAGCCGATCTTCAAAACTGTACCGCTTGATCTAAGAGAGTGGGCGCTTGTTATCGTTGCTGCCGGAATTCCTACATTCCTGCTTGGAATCGGCAGTGTATGGGGAGGACGCCGTAACCGTAGGAGATTGACTACCGGAGGCTACACACCAAAAAATACAAAGTTTTCAGCATAAAGTAGATTTCCTTCGCTCCTTGAGGTATGCTATCCTGAAAAAGTCAAATGCTTATCATATTTTAGCAGGATAGGCTGGAGAGAATGAGCCTATTTATAATAGCTATCATGAATGGTTCGTTCGATCTGGAGTGCCAAAAGGAGCGGAGTTACGTCATGGAATTTACGAAAATGCATGGACTGGGTAACGACTTTGTTGTCGTATATGGAGAACAAGAGCTTCCCGCTAACGCGGCTGAGCTGGCGATAAAATGGTGCGATCGATTCTTTGGGATCGGAGCAGATGGGCTTGTATTTATTTTGCCTTCCGATACGGCGGATTTCCAAATGCGCATCATTAATTCGGATGGTACAGAGGCTGAACAATGCGGTAATGCAATTCGCTGTGTTGCCAAATATGTGTACGATAACGGACATATTGACCGGGAAGAGATTACGATTCGTACGATTGGGGCAGGCGTACAGCCCGTTCAGCTGACTGTAAAGGACGGTAAAGTGGAGACGGTGCGTGTGGATATGGGAGAACCTCAGCTTGACGGTCTTAAGGTGCCGACGACAATTGATGCAAATCCAGTGGTGAATGAACCTATAGAGGTGGGAGGCAGCGGCTTCCGGTTCACTGCAGTATCTATGGGTAATCCACACTGTGTAATTTATGTTGATGATGCGGTGAGCTTTGATCTGGCCGCATGGGGACCTAAAATGGAAGTACATCCGTTGTTCCCTAACAAAACGAATGTTGAATTTGCAACGGTGAAGGATCGCAGGCATGTAGATATGCGGGTATGGGAACGCGGCGCAGGACCCACGCTCGCCTGTGGAACCGGGGCTTGTGCTACCTTGGTATCCTCTGTTCTGAATGATGTAACGGATCGTGAAGCCTGGATCAGTCTAAAGGGCGGTGATCTGTATATTGAGTGGAGTGAGGAAGATAACCATGTATACATGTCAGGACCTGCCGAGATTGTATATACAGGAACTACGAACTGAGGTAATCGGAATACTATTATAAAGTTATAAATCTGAAGGCATCCCCATTAACCATCGTTTTGGTTGATGGGCGTGCTTTTTTTATGGAATCATACGGAATACCGACAAATGGATAAGGAGTGATTAGTTATGCTGTTAGAGATTATAGCAACGACCGTGGACGACGCCGTTACGGCAGAGAAGTGCGGTGCCAATCGCTTGGAGCTGATTACGGCCATTACTGAAGGTGGCTTAACTCCAGGAATCGGTCTTGTCTCCCAAGTGGTGAAGTCTGTCAGCATTCCCGTGCATGTCATGGTGCGTCCACATAGCCGTTCCTTCGTTTATAGTGAGACCGATGTGGAAACGATGGCTGCCGAGATTGAGGCAATCCGGCAGACAGGTGCAGCAGGCGTTGTACTTGGGGCGCTGACACCAGATGGCAAAATCGATGTTAGAACGTTAGAGCTGCTGCTCAAGTCAGCTGGTGATCTGCAGGTGACGTTTCATCGTGCCTTTGATGAGCTGGAGGATCAGCTGGAGGGTCTCAGTACTCTTGCGAAGTATCCTGCAGTAACGAGAGTTCTCACCTCCGGCGGTCCGAAGCCGGCCCCCCAGTCGATTCCGCAAATTCGCAGACTTGTGGAACAGGCAGCAGGAAGCCACCTTTGTATTCTAGCGGGCAGTGGCTTGAAGAGAGAAATGATCACGAACTTTATTGAGCAAACCGGTGTAACAGAGATCCACTTCGGCTCTGCCGTCCGCTACGATCAGTCTGGTCTTCAGCCGATCAATCCTGCCGAACTGCGCGCCCTCTCTGATTGCATCCAAAAATAAAAGGGTGCAGGAAAAAGTAATACAGAAAAGCATATGCATATTTATAAGCTTGCTACAACGGAGAAAGAGATATTTGCCTATTATCTACTATAGGGCAGCAGCCTGCTTTTTTTGCTTAAACAATCCTCCCATTTGTGTTACATTAGTGTGAATAAATTGGAATTGGCGGGAGGAGAACGATGGCTGATTTACGTGAAGTGTTGAAGAATGAAGTCATTATTGGCGATGGCGCTATGGGAACACAGCTCTATCAAATGGGTGTGCCGGTCGGCGTTTCTTACGAGGAATTAAACCTGACATCCCCCGAGATGGTCAAGGATGTTCATCGCAGATACATTGAAGCGGGAGCTAGGCTCATTGAAACAAATACATTTTCTGCGAATTACGTTAACCTATCCAAATATGGACTTGAAGATCAAGTTGAGGCAATCAACCGGGCGGGTGTTAGGGTTGCGCGGGAAGCCATGGGGAATAAAGGGTTTGTGGTTGGCGCAGTCGGAGCCATTCGCGCGGGTAAGAGAGCAGATATTTCCGCTGCCAAGCTGAATCTTTATTTTGAACAGCAGATATCCGCTCTAGTGGGAGAGGGAATTGACGGGGTATTGCTTGAAACCTTCTATGATGTGGAGGAGCTTGTCATTGCTGTTCGACAGGTTAAGAAGTTGACTGATCTGCCGATCATTTGCCAGTTTGCTATTGATGATGTCGGCCGTACGTTCGATGGATTCACAATGCCTGAAGCGTTCTCGATTCTGCATAAAGAAGGCGCGGATGTCATCGGATTTAATTGCCGGACAGGTCCTAATGGTATTATGCGGGCGATGGAATCTGTTCAGAATTTAGGAATTCCGATGTCGGTATTCCCGAATGCGGGTCTGGCGGAATACGTTGACGGGGAATACCGGTATGGTGCTTCTGCTGAATACTTCGGTCAGAGCGCCGTCCGGTTCGCTGATTTGAATGCACGGATTATCGGCGGATGCTGCGGTACGACACCGGAGCATATTAAAGCCATGGTATCAGCTCTTGATACTTATGAGGCAGCTCCATTAACGGTAGTCGATGATGAGCTTCTGCCATTGCCGGACTCCGTATCCGAGACGCTTGCCGATGGAAGTGCAGCAGGCACGATTCGAACAGAGCCTACAATTGTAGACTTGGTTAAAGAACGCCACACCGTCATCGTTGAACTTGACCCTCCGCGTGATCTTGATATTCAGAAATTTCTAACCGGAGCGAAGAGTCTGAAGAAGGCTGGAGTTGATGCGTTGACACTGGCTGATAATTCTCTCGCGGTAACCCGGATGAGCAATATGGCGCTTGGATATTTGGCGAAGGAGCAGACCGGCCTGAGACCGCTGATTCATATCGCCTGCCGGGACCGCAATATGATCGGAACCCAGTCCCATCTCATGGGCTTTGATGCACTGGGCATTGATCATGTGCTGGCAGTAACCGGGGACCCTGCAAGGTTCGGAGACCTTCCGGATTCAAGCTCTGTCTATGATCTGACATCATTTGAAATTATACGAATGATCAAGCAGCTGAACAGTGGAATAGCGTTCTCCGGTAAACCGCTTAAGCAAAAAGCCGACTTCATTGTAGGTGCCGCATTTAATCCGAATGTGAAATATTTGGAGAAGGCGGTACAGCGTCTCGAGAAGAAGATTGCTGCAGGTGCAGACTATATTATGACCCAGCCAATCTATGATCCTAAGCTGTTTGTACAGCTCAAGGAAGCAACGAGCCATTTGGATATTCCGATATTTGTAGGAATTATGCCGCTCGCAAGTGGTCGAAATGCAGAATATTTGCACAATGAGGTGCCAGGTATTCAATTATCGGACGCAGTCAGAGAAAGAATGGCGGGGCTCGAAGGCGAAGAGGGCCGCAAGGTAGGTACGGCAATAGCGAAGGAGCTGCTGGACGTAGCGATGGAGCATTTTAATGGAATCTATATAATGACTCCGTTCATGTTCTATGGAATGAGTGAAGAGCTGACTCACTATGTGTGGGAGAAATCAGGCCGTGTAATTAAGACCTAGAATCCGGCTAAATAGAGTATCACGAATGAAATCGGAAAAAAGTCCGTGCCTGCTGTGCTGAATACTGCAGGTACGGACTTTTGTGCGGTTGCTCTATCATATGATGGTTAAGTTTAAGCAATTGATTGATCATGAGAAAAGGTTCCGGAGCTGTTCCGGTATCGGTCTGCTTTTTCGAGTGGAAGGGTCGATGGTCACGCTTGTAATGAGCGCGTCTGCGCAGATCTCCTGGGCTTCATTTAATATCATTTGCCTAAGCACATAACTTGAATTCCGGGCACTGTCCTGTTCTGTTGTGACCGTAAGAAGCTGGCCCTGATAGCATTCCTTGCGATAGTTGATATTGATATTAACGGTGACCGTCTGACAGCCAAGCTCAAGTAGTGTTTTGTATGACAGCCCTCCCGCTTCATACCATTCATCTCGTGCCCATTCCAGATATTCTAGATATTTCGCATTATTTACGTGGCCGTTAACATCAATCTCGGTGGGACGAACAATAAGGTTCAGTTCTGTTTTCATAAGCAGCTCTCCTGTTTAAGTTTTTATGGGTCGTTACTAGGAAGCCGGTGCCTGAAGTGCAAATAAATAATGTATGCAGATTCTAATAGGAAGCCCTGAATTAGGCAATAATGGTATGAATTAATGGCAAATCCCCCATGATTATCGTACTTGTTTAAGCCTGTATTATCCGATACAATAGTATAATGGATGTGATGCCGATGTCATTCAGTATGACCGGATACGGTCAATATTTGCTCAGCTATGGCGGGTATAAGGTACAACTTGAAGTCAAATCTGTCAACCATAGATACTGTGAAGTTGTCTTTAGGATGCCAAGGGAATGGAGTCGTTTCGAAGACGGGCTTCGCAGAATGGTACAGCGTAAACTTGCACGAGGCAGAATTGATGTTTTCATTACGAGAGAATTGGATGACAGCAGCAGAGGTACTGTGCTGAACAAGCAGATGGCTGCTTCCTATCTTGAGGCTTCAAGGGAGCTTGAGTCCAGCTTCGGGATGAAGGGGAATCTGACCATTTCAGAGATGCTGCAGCTGCCTGGTGTGTTAGTGAGTTCTGAGGAGATGAGCAATCTTACAGTCTTTGAGGACGAGAACTGGGAGACTGCGCTGCAGGAAGGACTAGCGCTTGCACTTGATGAGCTGCTTGATATGCGCTCTCGTGAAGGAAGTCATCTTGCCGCTGATTTGAAGTCGCGAATATTGAGTCTGCAGGCTCATCATGCAGCGATGGTTCAGTTAGCGCCAGCTGTAGTGACGGAGTACCGAAGCAAGCTGAGACAGCGATTAACCGAAATTTCTGATGCACCATTCGATGAACATAGATTTGGTATGGAGATCGCGATTTTTGCCGACCGATCCAACATAGATGAGGAACTGACTCGTCTCTCTAGTCATATGGCTCAGTGCGAAGAGCTGCTCACCGTGCGTGAGCCTATAGGGCGCAAGCTTGATTTCTTGATCCAGGAGATGAATCGTGAAGTCAACACCATCGGCACTAAAGCTCACCACCTGGGGCTGGTTAATCTTGTAGTCGAGATGAAGGCCGAGCTGGAGAAGATCAGAGAACAAGCTGCGAATTTAGAATAGGCAATGAACACTAAGTTGAAGCAATTTCATAATACCTTTAGCTGCTTTTTTAATGATTTTTATGAAATTGATTCAGTTTTGCAAAGATTACACCAGTAATAGGGGGACGAACCTGAATATGGCAATTAAACTCATAAATATAGGATTCGGCAATATCGTTTCGGCGAATCGCATCATTTCTATTGTTAGTCCTGAATCCGCCCCAATCAAAAGAATTATACAGGAAGCACGGGATCGTCACATGTTGATTGACGCTACATATGGACGCAGAACACGTGCGGTAATAATTACAGACAGTGATCATGTGATCCTGTCTGCAGTGCAGCCGGAGACGGTTGCCCATCGTTTATCTTCTAAAGACGATGACAACGACGAATAAAATGGAGTGTAATATGTCTAAGGGATTACTAATTGTATTATCAGGACCGTCCGGTGTAGGAAAAGGAACCGTGTGTACCGCTCTAAGAAAACGAGTTCCTGAACTCATCTATTCAGTGTCAGCGACAACTCGTCAGCCAAGACTTGGTGAAGAGAACGGAGTCAATTATTTTTTCAAGAGTCGAGAGCAGTTTCTTGATATGATTGAGAAGGATCAGCTTCTGGAGCATGCGGAGTATGTAGGTAACTATTATGGAACCCCGCGTGATTTCGTAGAGGAGACTCTTAATTCCGGCAAAGATATCATTTTGGAGATTGAAGTCCAAGGAGCTCTCAAAGTCAAAGAGAAGTTCCCGGAAGGAATTTTCGTATTTCTGCTGCCTCCGTCTCTTGATGAATTGAAGGATCGAATTCAAGGCAGAGGCACCGAGAATCAAGCGACCATTGATCACCGCATGTCTGTAGCCGAGCAGGAGATCAGTTTGCTGCAGCAATATGATTATGCCGTTGTCAACGATGAAATTGATTTGGCCTGCAAACGAATAGAATCGATCATCATCGCCGAACATTGTAAAATAAATAGTAAATCGAAATGAGGAGTGCTCCATGCTATATCCATCTATTGATGAAATGATGAACAAGGTAGACAGTAAATACTCTCTGGTGGTTGCAGCTTCAAGACGCGCCAGACAGCTGCGTGAAGGTGAGAAATCCGAACTCAGAAATCCGAAATCCCATAAGCAAGTCGGTATTGCACTTGAAGAGATCTATGGTGATTTTGTACGTGTGGAGAAAGGTCATGACGAAGACGAAGCAGAACAACAAGACAGCCAGTCATAACCTATACGCGAAATACGAATAAGGTACAGCTATGATAAAAGTGACAACCGCAAGGTTGTTATTTTTTTCTTTAGACGCGTAATTCGAGTCCCAAATCTTAATCAGAACAGGGGGAGCGCATATGCTGAACGGTAAAAAAATTGTGCTCGGTGTTTCAGGAGGGATTGCAGCTTATAAGGCCGCTGCGCTGACTAGTAAGCTCGTCCAGAAGGGAGCAGAGGTACACGTCATCATGACGGCATCCGCCAAGGAGTTCATTACAGAGCTGACCCTACAGTCATTATCACGAAATCCGGTATATACAGATACCTTTGATGAACGTGATGCATCCGTTGTCTCACATATAAACCTAGCGGATACAGCAGATCTGGTCCTTGTTGCACCCGCAACCGCGAATGTGATTGCCAAGATGGCTCATGGACTTGCAGATGATATGCTGACAACGACATTGCTGGCAACAACAGCGCCGGTAATGGTCGCGCCTGCCATGAATGTACACATGTATGAGCATCCTGCCGTGATCCATAACATGAATACGTTATATTCACGTGGTGTGCATTTTATCGAGCCGGGGGTAGGACAGCTTGCCTGTGGGTATGTCGGAAAAGGACGGCTCGAGGAGCCTGAGACCATTGTGGATGTCATCGAGCGTTTTTTTGGTGAGGAAGAAGCAGGCAAGCCCCTCTTAGGCAAAAAAATGGTAGTTACTGCAGGCGGTACCATTGAGCGAATTGACCCGGTAAGATACATTACCAATGATTCCTCGGGTAAGATGGGAGTTGCTTTTGCCAAAACAGCTAAGGACATGGGCGCAGAGGTCACGTTAATTGCAGCTAATATGCAGGTCAAGTACCCAGAAGGAATAACTGTCGTTCCAGTTCAGTCTGCAGATGATATGCATCAGGCAGTATTTGAGCGTTGGGAACAGAGCGATATCGTTGTTAAGGCAGCTGCGGTTGCTGACTATCGTCCGATGGAGGCCGCGAAGCAGAAGATTAAGAAGAGCGGCGAGACGCTCACGCTGGAGCTCGTCAAGACGGTTGATATTCTCGAAGCACTGGGAAAAGCCAAGACACATCAATTCTTAATCGGGTTTGCGGCGGAAACGAATGACCTGGAGCTGCATGCAGCATCTAAGCTCGAACGTAAAAATGCGGATCTGATCGTGGCTAATGATGTCACTCAAGAGGGTGTTGGATTCGGGACAGATACGAATGCAGTTAAGATTTTTGACAAGCAGGGCTTGGTCAAGGAAATACCTGTGACGGCCAAAGAAGAAGTAGCACGGCAAGTACTGCTGATTGCAGCCTCCCGAATGGATGGGAGGAAGTGAGCTTGTGAATATAGCAAAAGTGATAGTAGACGTGCCTGCCAAAGACGTGGACCGCACTTTTGATTACTTGATTCCGGAATCGCTTAAGGGCTGGGTAGAGATAGGAAGTCGTGTCGGGGTGCCTTTTGGACATCGAACGGTTCAGGGCTTTGTCGTCGGGCTGGAAGAGGCAGTAAACACAGATTTTAAGCTGAAGCCAATTGCCGAACTCTTGGACCTGGTTCCACCGCTGTCGCCAGATCTGGTGGAGCTTGGAAGATGGATGAGCCGGCATTACGCCTGCAGTGCGATTATGGCCTTACAGGTCATGATTCCGACTGCGCTGAAGGGTAAATCCAAGCGTTATATTTCTGTTTCGGAAGGGTTTGAATCATTAGAGGAGCAGACCGTGCAAGAATCTCAGGCTTCGAGCGACGGCCCTGTATTATTTGCTATGCCGGATTCACCGGAGAATGTGTCCATCCAGGATGTAATCATCCGATATGTACGGAGCAAGGAACAAGTGACACTTGATCATCTAAGTGATCGGTATCCGGATCATTCTAAGGAAATCAAGCGTTTAATTCGCAGCGGCATTCTGCATGAGGAACAGATGATCAAGGACAAGCTGCAGAAGAAGATGCTGAAGGCGGTCTATCTTGCTGTAAGTGAGCAAGAGGCTGAGGACGCGCTTGCTGACTTCCCGGCTAAAGGGAAACGGCAGAAAGAGGTCTTGTCTTTTTTGCTCGAAGCGAAGGAGCTTCTTCCCATGCCGCTTAAAGACGTGCTGTCTGCACTTCAAGTATCTGCCGCCACAGTGAAAGGGCTTGAAGACAAGGGCTTAATCTCGATCTCTGAAGTGGAAGTGTTCCGCGATCCATACCGTGGACGTGATTTCAAGCCAACCGAGCCGCTTCCGCTCACATTGGAACAGCAGGCCGTCTATGATCGGATTGCAAGACAGTTAGATGAACGTGAGCAGGGTGTATTTCTGCTGCGTGGTGTAACAGGCAGCGGCAAGACGGAAGTATATCTGCAAGCGATTCAGCGCTGCATTAAGCAGAATCGTCAGGCGATTGTGCTCGTTCCAGAGATTTCACTTACACCGCAGATGGTTGAAAGATTCAAGGGGCGTTTTGGTGACCAGGTTGCCGTCATGCACAGCAGGTTATCGGGCGGAGAGCGATATGATGAATGGCGCAAAATCCGTGAGGGTAAGGTCAAGGTGGCGATCGGTGCCCGATCTGCTGTGTTTGCTCCGTTCGATCAGCTGGGACTGATCATCATTGATGAAGAGCATGAGACCTCCTATAAGCAGGAGGAGACGCCGAAATATCATGCAAGAGATGTAGCGGTGGAACGCTCCAAACAGCATGGAGCAGCCGTTATTTTAGGCTCGGCCACGCCCTCGCTTGAGAGCTACTATGCTGCCAGGTCACAAGCTAGTGATGAATTTGCTCCGGTTCTCATGGAGATGAACTATCGTGCATTGGGCAATGAGCTTCCGAAGGTACGGATCATTGACATGAGGGAGGAGCTGAAAGACGGGAATCGGTCGATGTTCAGCAGAGCTCTGCACCAAGGAATTGCCGAGCGGATTGAACGCGGAGAGCAGACGGTGCTTCTCTTGAACCGCCGGGGTTACTCAACCTTTGTGATGTGCCGCAGCTGCGGCTATGTGGCGAGCTGTCCAGAGTGCGATATTTCTCTTACGTATCACCAGCGAAGCAACAATTTGAGATGTCACTACTGCGGTTATGCGGAAACGGCTCCCCAGATTTGTCCGGATTGCGGCAGCGAGCATATCCGATATTTTGGCACGGGGACTCAGCGCGTTGAGGAAGAGCTGGCGAAGCTGTTTCCTGGCGTGCGGGTCATTCGGATGGATGTGGACACCACGACTGAAAAAGGCTCCCACGAGAAGCTGCTCAAAGCTTTTCGCGAGAAGAAGGCAGATATATTGCTTGGAACACAGATGGTGGCCAAAGGCCTTGATTTTCCGGATGTGACGCTGGTGGGTGTGATCACCGCAGATTCAGCGCTGAATCTGCCTGATTTTAGAGCGGCTGAGAAAACATTTCAGCTGCTGACTCAGGTTGCAGGCCGTGCGGGCCGTCATCAGCTGCCAGGAGAGGTGTTCGTACAGTCCTATACACCGGATCATTATTCCATAGTGCATGCAGGAAGCCATGATTATCTCTCATTTATCAAGGATGAACTGGGTCACAGGCGCGCTCTGCAGTATCCGCCGTACTGCCGGCTGATCCTGGTGACGTTCTCTCATGAGCAGCTTCCTGTTCTTGTAAGGGCAGCGGAGAATTACACGAGACTTCTCAAGGAGCAGGCGCAGAAGATGGGGCTGTTCGGCAGTCTGGATCGGTTCAGTTCTGATGCATTTGATGTGCTGGGTCCGGTTGCCTCGCCCATGCCGCGATTAAAAAATAGATACAGGTTTCAATGTATGATAAAATGGCGTGGGGAAATTGATGCCATCGGCCTTGTCAAAAATATGGCGAGGAAGATGGAACAGGATTTTCAGGGTAAGGATTTGCTTATAAGCCTTGATGTCGATCCACAGATGCTGATGTAGTTCAGGATCGGGATTTTAAACCATATAATTTAACATGACGCAGGATGATTCAATCCTGAAATGATTACGTTCATAGGAAGGTGTTTAGCAGCATGTCAATTCGATTGATTGTAAAAGAGCCGGATGAGGTATTGCACAAGGTAGCCAAGGAAGTAACGAAGATTACACCTAATGTTCAAAAACTGCTCGATGATATGGCGGAGACAATGTATGATGCGGATGGTGTAGGTCTTGCTGCACCGCAGGTCGGCATCTTGAAGCGGCTTATCGTAGTCGATGTTGGCGATGATCACGGTTTGATCAAAATGATCAACCCTGAGATTGTAAGCTCGGAAGGAGAGCAATTTGGACCGGAGGGCTGTCTGAGCATTCCAGGCTACAACGGAGATGTCCGCAGAGCTGAAACGGTAACAGTAAAGGGTCTTGACCGCGATGGCAAAGAATTTACGGTTACGGGCAGTGGTTTGTTCGCGAGAGCGTTCCAGCATGAGATCGATCATCTCAATGGTGTTTTGTTTACAGATCTCGCAGAAAAAGTGTATGAAATCGGAGCTGAACCGAACCGCGGTAAATAAGGAGGTATGGAAATGAACATCGTTTTTATGGGAACACCGGCCTTTGCTGTGCCTTCACTTGAGAGACTGCTTGAGGAAGGATACAGCATCAGCCTTGTAGTGACTCAGCCGGATAAACCTCAAGGACGAAAAAAGGTTCTGACACCGCCTCCGGTCAAAGAAGCTGCGCTGAAGCACGGTATTCCCGTGTTTCAGCCGGCAAGGCTTCGTAATGAAGAATCTGTAGCAGAGCTTGCCAAATGGAAGCCGGATCTCATTGTTACTGCGGCCTTTGGACAAATCTTGCCGAAATCCGTGCTCGATATGCCTCAGTACGGATGTGTTAACGTGCATGGATCGTTACTGCCGAAATATCGGGGAGGTGCACCGATCCAGCGTTCGATCATGAATGGTGAGAAGGTTACGGGAGTAACGCTGATGTACATGGCTGAAGGTCTAGATACCGGTGATATGATCTCTAGGGTAGAGGTCGCAATTGAGGATGAGGATACTTCAGGTACGATGTTTGAGAAGCTCAGCCTTGCTGGAGCAGAGCTGCTGATACGCGAGATGCCCAATCTGACTAAGGGAAAAGTGCAGGCCACTCCTCAGAAGGAGGATGAGGCAACTTATGCGAAGAACCTATCCCGAGAGGATGAGAAGATCGACTGGTCTCGTCAATCACGTCAAATTTATGACCAGGTACGGGGGCTTACTCCATACTCTGGAGGATTTACATTATGGGACGAGCAGGTATTCAAAGTCTGGGGTACTATCAATCCTTCCAAGCTACCAGAGCCTTACCTTCAAGCATCAAATGCCAGCAAGAATGCAGAGCCCGGAACGGTGCTTGGGATGTCCAAGCTTGGCATTGAAGTGAAGACAGGCGACGGCTCTCTGTGGCTGTCAGAGGTGCAGCCTGCCGGTAAGAAGGCGATGGCTGCCGGTGATTTTGCCCGCGGCGGATCGCTCACAGCAGGGACGGTGCTGAAGTGAAGTCAGGAGACAACAATAATCCGCGTCTTGGCAATACATCCAATAAGGGTAGAGAGAAGAGCGGTGCTAAGTCTGCAGCTTCTAGTAAGCGCAAGGTATCCAGCAGAGAAGCGGCGCTTCAAGTCTTGGCTGCGGTTGAACAGGAAGGAGCCTACAGCAATCTGCTTCTGAATCAAGTGTTGAAACAGGCCAATCTCACCCCTGCTGATACGGGACTAGCCACGGAGCTGGTATATGGCACCATTGCCCGTCAAAAGACATTGGATTACTATCTTGAATCCTATGTAGCCAAAGGACTTGCCAAGCTTCAGCCCTGGGTTCGCAGTCTGCTTCGGCTGAGTCTGTATCAAATTCTATATTTGGACCGCGTGCCGGATCATGCGGCGGTAAGTGAAGCGGTAAATATCGCCAAGCGCAAAGGCCATCAGGGTATTTCCGGAATGGTGAACGGTGTGCTGCGCAATATTCTGAGAAACAGGGACAAGCTGACAATTCCAGACAGCCTTCCTGCCGCAGAACGCATCGCACTGATGCACTCCCATCCAGAGTGGCTCGTTCAGCGCTGGATCTCACAATATGGAGAGCAGGAAGCTGAAGCGATGTGTATCGCCAATAACGAGGCACCTCCGGTCAGTGTTCGGGTGAATACGACCATGATCTCGAGAATTAAGCTAATTCAAGAGATGCAGGAGGAAGGACTTGTTGTGGAGCCTTCTCTTCTCAGTGATGATGGGATTATCGTCAAGAGCGGGGGGAATATGGCTCTTACCGACTGGTACAAGGAAGGGATGCTCTCTGTACAGGATGAGAGCTCCATGCTTGTGGCCGGAGCGGTGGACCCGAAGCCAGGCATGACCGTCCTGGACTGCTGTGCTGCACCCGGAGGCAAGACCTCGCATATGGGTGAGAAGATGGAGGATCAAGGCCGTATTATTGCTAATGACATTCATCCTCACAAAGTAGAGCTTATTCATAGACAAGCGGAAAGGCTGGGGCTCGCCTGTATTGAGACCGTATGCCATGATGCGCTTGATCTGGCTTCCAACTACAAGGAAGCTTCGTTTGACCGCATATTGCTCGATGCACCTTGCTCTGGATTTGGGGTTATTCGCAGAAAGCCGGACCTTAGGTGGACCAAATCCCCAGAGGATGTTGAAGCCATCAGTGCGCTGCAATATGAGCTGCTAAGCCGTGTATCCAAGCTGTTGAAGCCTGGAGGCACGCTTGTGTACAGTACTTGTACGACAGAGCATGCTGAGAATGGCGGTGTCGTGGAACGATTCTTGAAGGAGAACGATCAATTTGCCCCTGCAGGTCATCTGTCGCTGAGAGAAGAGCTGCGGCACTCTGCCATATTGGATGAGTACGGAATTCAAATTTTGCCTCACCAGTTTCATAGCGACGGATTCTATATTGCAAGATTGACAAGGGTAGAAACATCGTAAAAAAGTGGATCAATAACAAGACTGCCGCCAGTCACCGTCAGGTATTGGCGGCTTTTTGCAGTTGCCGGCATAAAGACCTGCATAGATGAATACTGAATTATGTGCTAAAATGGGTAGAATGAGAAATAATATGTCTATAGATCAATTGGAAAGAACAGGTGTGAATGAAATGACAAAGCCTTTTATATATGATTACACGCTCGAAGAGTTAGAGCAGTGGGCAGTCGAGAATGGGGAGCCGAAGTTTCGTGCTGCTCAAATCTACGATTGGGTTTATGTAAAGAGAGTGAATGATTTTTCAGAAATGACAAATCTCTCGAAAGCTTTACGCGAGAAGCTAGATGATCAGTTTCAATTCGTGACGCTTTCGGAAATTACGAAGTTTGAGTCCAAGGACGGCACAGTAAAGTTTCTGTTCGGACTGCATGATGACCACGCAATTGAGACGGTCATTATGAAGCATAACTATGGCAACAGTGTATGTGTGACGACACAGGTCGGCTGCAGAGTCGGCTGTACTTTTTGCGCCTCTACACTGGGCGGTTTGAAGCGGAACCTGACTGCTGGTGAGATTATTGCTCAAGTCGTGCGCTCCCAGCAAATACTGGATGAACGCAATGAACGTGTGAGCAGTATCGTCATTATGGGTACGGGTGAGCCATTTGAGAACTACGATGAGACGATGAAGTTCCTTAGAACGATGATTCACGAGAAAGGTCTGAATATTGGTCAGCGTCATATCACAGTGTCGACCAGCGGTATTGTTCCAAATATTTATAAATTTGCTGATGAGGACACCCAGATTAACCTGGCTATCTCCATCCATGCACCGAATGATAAGCTGCGTTCGAAGCTGATGCCTGTTAACCGCCGGTTCCCATTTGATGATGTAATGGAGTCCCTTCGTTATTACCAAGGCAAAACAGGACGACGCATTACATTCGAATATGCCTTGATCGGCGGCGTTAACGATCAGCCGGAGCATGCCGAAGAGCTTGCGGGTGTTCTGAAGGACATGCTGTGCCATGTCAATCTGATCCCGGTAAACTATGTGCCGGAGCGTAAATATATCAGAACGGCTCGCAAGGATATATTCCAGTTCCAGCGTATCCTCGCTGATCATGGAGTTAATGTAACAATCCGCAGAGAGCAGGGTCATGATATCGCAGCCGCTTGTGGTCAGCTGCGTGCGAAGCATATGGAGAAGCACAAGGAAGCTTGAGGTGAGGATATGACTGTGATGAATACAGTGCATGTGAGTCACGTAGGACGAGTTCGTTCGGTAAATGAAGATTCCGCCTGGATAAGGCATCTGGATCAGGGATATATATTAGGTATTGTCGCAGACGGTATGGGCGGACATCTTGCCGGGGATACAGCAAGCAGACTGGCTGTAGAAACGGTATCCGATGACCTCTCGGTGCTTGAGCCCGGTTTGTCAGAGGCATCGCTGAGTGCTGCGCTGAGCGATGCCATTCTGCACGCGAATGAAGTCATCTATCGTACAGCGGCTGGGGATGAGAAGCTGCACAACATGGGGACAACCGTCGTTGCGCTCCTTATGAGTAATGCTTCCGGCATTATTGGCCATATTGGCGACAGCCGTGCTTACAAGATAACAGGCGATAAGGTCGTTCAATTGACAGATGATCATACATTAGTTAATGAGCTGTACAAGAATGGTCAGATCAGTGAAGAAGAGACGCATGTACATCCGCTCAAAAATGTCGTTACCCGAGCGCTTGGAACGGATGAGGATGTGTCTGTGGATCTGTACCCTGTCATTCTGGAAGCCGGGGATGTAATTATGCTCTGCAGTGATGGCTTAAGCAACCTGGTCAGCAGTGTGCAGATGGCAACCGTGATCGGGCAATCGGATCTGCCTTTGTCTGAACGGGCAGACAGGCTGCTGCAGCTCGCACTCCTGGCCGGAGGGGACGATAATATTACGGTTGCTTTATTTGAAATGCCAGCGGGCCCTTTAAGTGTTGTTGAAGAGGGGGTTGAATCATGATCGGACATCAGCTGAGCGGACGTTATGAAGTGATTGAGCGCGTCGGCGGAGGCGGAATGGCCCTGGTATACAAAGCGCACGATATTTTGCTCGGACGTAATGTTGCTATCAAGGTGCTTCGTCAGCAATTCGTTCATGATGACGAGTTTATTCGTCGGTTTAGACGAGAAGCCCAATCGGCTGCATCCTTGTCTCATCCGAATGTAGTTAGTATCTATGATGTAGGTCAGGAAGAAGACATCCATTACATCGTGATGGAGTATATCGAAGGTCAGAATCTGAATGAAATTATAAAAGAACGTGCACCGCTTCAAGTCGATGAAGCTGTCAGAATTGCTGCACAGATTGCGGATGCACTGGATCATGCCCATCATAATCAAATTATTCACCGCGATATCAAGCCGCATAATATTCTGATAGGCAAAAATGGAAGGGTCAAAGTTACAGATTTCGGAATCGCTCGTGCCGTGACCTCGACGACGATTACGCAGACCGGCTCAGTCGTCGGCTCAGTGCATTATTTTTCTCCCGAGCACGCCAAGGGGGTTGTAACAGGTGAGAAATCCGACTTGTACTCACTTGGTATTGTTATCTATCAAATGCTGACCGGACAGCTTCCGTTTCTTGGAGAGAGCCCGATCAGTGTAGCGCTGAAGCATCTGCAGGAGGAATTCGAGGAGCCGAGTGCGGTTAATCCGCTGATTCCACAGAGTGTTGAGAATATTATTCTTAAATCAATGCGTAAAAATCCGAATGAGCGTTATCAGTCAGCGCTGGAAATGTTGACCGATCTGGAGACCTGTTTGCTGCCGGATCGCCTGAATGAGGAGAAGCTTGTATTCGATGATGAGTTCGATACAGATCAGACCCGTATCATTCCTGCGATCAAGCCGGAATCACGCGGGCCATCCTATACGGATGCACCTGAAATGGCTCCAGACGAAGCAGTAACAGACGGTAAATCCAAGAAGAAAAAATCCAAGAAGCGGGCAGCGTTTTGGGTCTCGTTGACACTGTTCATCCTGATTGCACTAGCCGGTGTTGTCTGGTATGTCGAGAGTGCGCTTGTTGTGCCTGAAGTAACCGTGCCGAGCGTTATTGATAAGACCGAGGAAGAAGCCAGAGCCTTGCTTGCTCAGCAAGGGATTGAGGTTAATCAGGTTCTCCAGGAATATAAAGAAGGTGTCGATCCGGGAATTGTCTACGAGCAGAGCAGGCCTGAAGGAGCTGTCGTGAAGAAAGGTTCGCTAATTGACCTTACTGTAAGTGTGGAGAAGCCGAAGGAAACCATGCCGGGGCTTACAGGTCGAAATTATGAAGATGCAGTTCAGGAATTGCTGGCACTTGGCATGAGTGAAGATCGAATCAAGAAAACGGAGGAATTCAGTGAAGAGTCCGTTAATGAAGTGATTGGACAATCGGTTACCGAAGGCCAGCCTTTTGACCCGGAGGTAGATACCATCACCCTGAGGGTAAGTAAAGGCCAGGAAATGGTCGAAATGCCTGATCTGATCAATAAAACTCGCGCAGAGGCAGAAGAGTTGATTCGAAAGAATAAACTGACTGTTGCACCGGTTAAAGAAGAGCCAAGCTTTGAAGTGGAGAAAGGCAGGGTTACCCAGCAATGGCCTTATGATGCTGGGGCTGCAGTTGTTCCGGGTGAAGAAATTACGATCTTTGTAAGCACGGGGTATTCACCAGAGACGATCGAGTACAATTATCATATTTCGGTAGCTCCTCATGAAGAAGGCAAGAACAGCAAGATCCGTATCACCTTCACCGATGCCAGAGGAGAGAACCAAGAGCATGGTACGGAGACGATCAAGAAGACAGAAACGCTGACCGTACCGCTCGTTCTGGCTCCGAACAAGGATGGAGTCGTATCCGTTTATCGTGATGGACAGCTGATGGATACATTTGAAGTGAGATATTTTGATGCGAAGAACGGAACGGTTACCACACCGGAGATTGGACCAGCTGTTACTCCTGACAACCATTCGGGAGATGGTGAAGAAGGGGCGGGTCCGGATGAAGAGCCGAACCCAGAGGATCCGGGTAACGAGAGCAATGAAGGTAATAATGGCAATAATGGTAATGGTAATGAAGAAGGCAATGGAAACAACGATAACAACGGCAATAACGGCAATGGCCGTGGAGACAATCAGAATGAAGATGAAGACGGTGAAGAGTGATCTGGCTACTGAAATTCAGCTGCATTCCTCATTCTAGGCGCCTTAGGGGCGCCTGTTCTTCATTAAGAATCAGAATTCAATTTTTTTCAAACCTAAAAGGGCGGTGAATTATGCTGGAGGGAGTTATTATCAAAGCGCTAAGCGGATATTATTACGTTAAGCCTGCTCCAGATCGCGGAACACCGGATAAGGATGTATCTGCTGTTCAATGCAGAGCTAGAGGTGTTTTCAAGAAAAGAGGGATTACTCCTCTTGTAGGTGACTATGTAAAATATACGCTTACCGAAAACGGGGAAGGAACGGTTGAAGAAATTCTGCCGAGAGATACCGAGCTGATCCGCCCTCCTGTGGCCAATGCGCATCTCGCCGTATTGGTATTCTCGCTCAAGGAACCGGATATGAATGTCCAGCTGCTGGACAAGTTCCTGGTTCATATTGAACAGGCGGGTCTTCAAGCAGTGATCTGCCTTACAAAAATGGACCTTGCTGACGAGTCTGATGATCGTTATGCGCAGCTTGTCCGTCTGTACGAGTCTATAGGGTATGAAGTCATCATTACCAGCTCTCGTCAAGGCACAGGAATGGATCGCTTGAAGCAGCGGCTGGCTGGAGAGATCAGCGTCTTCTCAGGTCAATCAGGTGTGGGCAAGTCCTCGCTTCTGAATGCACTGCTTCCAGGGCTGGAGCTTGAAACAGGTATTATAAGCATGAAGCTGGGCAGAGGTAAGCATACAACCCGGCACGTAGAGCTCATTCCACTGGATAATGGCGGGTTTGTTTCAGATACACCAGGCTTCAGTCAACTGGATTTTCTGGAGATTGGCGTAGAGGAGCTGAGCGATTGCTTCAGAGAATTTCGTGAATATGCCGGCGGCTGCAAATTTCGCGGCTGTACCCATACGCATGAGCCAGGCTGTCAAGTGATCAGAGCCAAGGAAGAAGGCGACATTGCCGAGAGCAGATACACACACTATGTGCAGTTCTTGGAGGAAATGAAAGATAAGAAACGGAGGTACTAAACATGTCAGTATTAATCGCACCATCTATCCTGTCCTCAGATTTCGCCCGTCTGGGCGCAGAAGTAGCCGAAGCAGAGGCTTCCGGCGCAGATTGGATCCATGTTGATGTCATGGATGGGCATTTCGTTCCGAACATTACGCTGGGAGCACCCATCGTACAGTCCCTCAAGCCGCATACCAGCTTGCTGCTGGATGTCCACTTGATGATTGAGAATCCTGAGAACTACATAGCCGACTTCGTAAAGGCAGGCGCAGGAATGATTACAGTTCATGCCGAGGCTTGTGTCCATCTGCACAGAGTCATTCATTTGATCAAAGAGCACGGCATCCTGGCTGGGGTAGCTATTAATCCAGGAACTCCTGCCAGCGCGATCAGCGAAGTGCTCGGAGATGTCGATATGGTTCTTGTGATGACAGTCAATCCCGGCTTTGGGGGACAAGCCTTCATTCCGAGAACGATCCAGAAGATCAGACAAATCCGGAATGAGCTTAACGAATTGGGCCGTTCAAACGTTCATATTGAAGTAGATGGAGGCATTACGAAGGAGACAGCGCCTTTAGTCGTGGATGCAGGTGCTGACGTCCTCGTTGCGGGCAGCGCGGTATTTGGCCGTACAGACCGTGCAGAGGCCATTAGAGAAATCCGGCATAGTATTGGGGGATAACGAACCAATGACACTTAAAGAAGCGCTATGGACTTCGCTTGCCAGTATGGTTACAGGAATACTGCTGGGCTCATTCACACTGCTGCCCTCTCCAATTAATGCAGTAGTATCCTTACTCGGTATTATCCTTGTTATATGGTTCTTTAAAAAGTTTGATAAAAAGTCAGTGAGAATATCATTTATCATATTCACTGTGCTTTATTTCATCCTTTTTATCTTCATTTTATCTGCTTATATTTTTATGACCAATCCTCCAGAAGGATTAAGTTAGTCTCAGTGGTATAGGCTGAACACATGCTGCATAAACATGGTTACATGAGCGCGATTCTCATGTAGCCTTTTTTTCGTTTGCATCGTTGCAGTTAGGGATAAGCGGAGTAGAAGGAAAGGCTTCTGGCACGATAAAAGGTGGAGCGCATGAGGATGATGGGAGGGTGAACTATGAAATTTTACACATTTAAGCTTCCAAAGTTTTTGGGGGGTTTTGTAAAAGCGATCCTTAACACGTTCCAGAAAAGCTAACAGGTTCAAAAAGGGGTTTCCATAGCGTCTAGTAACGTAAAAAAGGCTGCAGTTGAAGGATCGCAGGCGAACATACGGGTATGAAAAAAGCACCTATGTCATATAATGGCAAGGTGCTTTTTGCTTTGTATTCAAAATCAACTATACGCGAGTAACTTTACCGGCTTTCAGAGCACGAGTGCTAACATAAACGCGTTTTGGTTTACCGTCCACCAGAATGCGGACTTTTTGAACGTTTACGCCCCAGGAACGGCGGTTACGGTTGTTAGCGTGAGACACGTGGTTACCGCTACCAGGTTTCTTACCTGTCACATAACATTTGCGAGACATAGATTACACCTCCTATTCTGAAAGTAACCGTTATCCGCAAGGTCAATGGTTGTAATCAATCCAATATACCTGCATAAAACAATACTCAAATATAATATCATATAGGAAAAAGCTTAGTCAATAAAAACAAAAACTTTATTTATTTCTATACTTGATTATAGTACAATGATGTATAGTCCATAATACTGCGGAAGAAAGCCGCTGCCCGTCTGATGACGGGAACAACGGATGTTAAGTGCATGCTTAGTTTTTAGTACTGGTAGTGTACTTATCATCATGCTAGGAAGGGGAATTCTCACTTGAGTAAACGTTCTTTAAATGGAACAGATTTTAACGCAATGGTGTTGGCCGGAGCGGATCAATTGCAGAAGCATGCTGAACACGTCAATTCCCTTAATGTATTTCCTGTCCCAGACGGTGATACAGGAACGAATATGAATTTGACGATGAGTGCCGGTGTGGCCGAATTAAAAAGAAACAGCGCAAGCTCCATTGGCAGCTGTGCAGGTATTTTATCGAAAGGCCTGCTTATGGGCGCACGCGGAAACTCCGGCGTTATTCTATCGCAGTTGTTCCGGGGCTTTAGCCGTTACGCTGCCCCATATGAGGAGCTGAATACTCTTCAGTTTGCTGCTGCTCTGCAAAGCGGTGTGGATACAGCTTACAAGGCAGTAGTTAAACCCGTAGAAGGCACGATTCTTACTGTAGCAAAGGAAGCTGCGAAGCATGCCGGTTATTATGCGAGACGGACCAATGACATTACGGAACTCATGAGCGAAGTGCTCAAGAAAGCAAACGAAACTCTTGCCTTGACCCCTGAGATGCTGCCTGTGCTGAAGCAGGTTGGCGTTGTCGATTCAGGTGGTAAAGGTCTTGTATATATTTATGAAGGTTTTATGGAGTACCTGCTGAACACAGAGGGGAAAACCGTTACTACACCAGTGAAGGAAGCGGCTCCAGCGCCTGTCATGCCGCCTGCTGCACCGAAGACTCGGATTTCCCCTGAAATGCCGATTTCGGCACAAGCAAGACTTGAGACAGAGGATATTGAATTCTTGTATGATATGGAATTTTTTATCAATCGGCAGCTTGGAGATGCAGGCGGAACAAATTTTGATGAGGAAGATTTTAGGAAAGCGCTGTCAGTAAATGGAGACTCGATCATTATTATTTCTGATGATGAAGTGATTAAGGTTCATGTCCATTCCAAAGCGCCTGGGGACGTGCTGAATCTGGCACTCCGCTATGGCGAGATTACCCAGATCCATATTCTGAACATGCGTGAGCAGCATCGTGATCTGCTGACTGCCGGAATGGATATCGCGCCAGCACCTGAATTGTTTGCAGATATTCCGCCTGAACAAGAGGCAGCACCTGAGCCGTCGATTCCTCCAGCGGATGAGCTTGCCCCATTTGGTTTTATCTCGGTTGCATCCGGTGAGGGAATATCTGAAGTGTTCAAGAGTCTCGGGATAGATATTGTATTGTCCGGTGGACAAACGATGAATCCGAGTACAGAGGATTTCGTCAAGGCGATTCATTCCATTGATGCGAAGCACATCTTTATTCTTCCCAACAACTCGAACATTGTGCTGGCGGCCAAGCAGGCCCGAGATCTGCTGGAAGGCGAGCGTGAGATAACGGTTGTTCCGAGCAAGACCATTCCGCAAGGGATTTCAGCTGCATTCGCGTTCCAGGAGGATGAAAGTGCAGAAGTAAACGAGGCGAATATGCTTGAAGCCATTGCACATGTCCGTTCGGGACAAGTGACTTATGCAGTGAGAGATACTACATTTGATGATCTTGAGATTACAGCTGGCCATTTCATCGGGATTCATGACTCCAAGATTGTGGCTACCGAAGAAGGACTTCTGGATACATGCGAGCAACTGCTTCGTAAGATGATTGTAAGCGGTGATGAAGTTATCACAATCCTTGCAGGTGAAGAAGCGAAAGAGACGGAAACGGAACGCCTCGCATCATGGCTTGCTGCTGAATATCCTAATGCGGAAGTGGAAGTGCATCAGGGAGGACAGCCTGTCTACTCTTATCTGTTCGCTGTAGAAGCCTGAAATTAGATAAGGAGGCCAGCGCTTCATGAGCAAAGTATTTATTGTGACGGATAGTACTGCTGATATTCCAGATCAGGTGGTGGATCAGTACGGAATTAAGATCGTACCCCTGCGTGTCGTGTTTAGTGAACAGGAGTCCTATCTCGACGGAATTGAGCTGAGTGCATCCAAGTTCTATGAGAAGCTTGGGGAAGTTAAAGCTCTGCCAACGACCTCTCAGCCATCTCCGATCGAATTTATGAATGTTTACAAGGAACTGAATGAGGCCCATCCGGGCTGTCAGATCGTTTCTATACATTTATCTTCAGGAATGAGCGGTACGTACCAGTCCGCTGTGCTTGGCAAATCCATGCTTGAAGACGAGAGTGAAGCGGATATTACCGTCATTGACTCGAAGTCGGCCAGCTATGGATACGGACTGCTTGTGGTGCATGCTGCCCGGCTTGCCTCTGAAGGGAAGAACGCGGCGGAGATAACGGAAGCGGTCCTTACGCTTCATAAGGAACGCAAGCTCTATTTTCTAGTCGATACACTGGAATATTTGCAAAAAGGCGGACGTATTGGCAAAGCCTCTGCGATTCTTGGTACACTGCTGAACATTAAGCCTGTCCTCTCTATTGATGAAGAAGGCGTGATTTATGCCGTTGAGAAGGTAAGAGGGCAGAAGAAGGCAATGGAACGCATCGTCCAAATGTTCGAGAGTGATTTTGCCGGGAAACGAATCAATATAGCTGTCGGTCATACCGCCAATCCGTCATCGGCAGAAACCTTCGTGGAGCTGATGAAGACACGGTTTGAGCTGAACGAGGTGGTGTATCCGAACATCGGCGCGGTCATTGGAAGTCATGTCGGTTTCGGGACTATCGCGATCTTTGTGTGGCCGGCTTAAGATATGAGGGATGCTTTATGTTGTTAGAAGAAACATCGGTGAAGCAGGTCAGCGGCGTGAGTGCTCTTAAGGAAGGAGAGCTTCACGCCTTTGGCATTTATACGATCAAGGATTTGCTTGAATATTTTCCTTTTCGTTATGAGGATTACCGTCTCAAATCACTGACTGAGGTGAAGGACGGGGACCGGGTGACGGTTCAGGCCAAAATTATGGGTGTGCCTGTACTTCAACGATATGGTAAGAAATCAAGATTGACCTGCAGAATGATGGCAGAGGATTTTATGTTTACGGCGACTTGGTTTAACCGGCATTTCTTGAAGGACCAGCTGACGCCGAACCGGGAGATTACGCTTACCGGCAAATGGGATCAAAAGCGGATGCAAATGACGGTATCGGAGTCAGAATTCCCTGATAAGGGGGCCGTGCGCTCGGGCTCCGTTCAGCCTGTCTATTCTGTGGGGGGAAAGATTACGCAGAACTGGATGCGCAAGACGATTAACCAGGCGCTGCTTCAGTATGGAGAGATCGTGCCTGAACTGCTTCCGGAGGAACTGCTGAGGAAGTACAAGCTGATGCCCCGGAAAAAGGCGATTGCCCTGATTCATCAGCCAGGTGATCCTCAGCTGGGACAAGAAGCTCGTCGCCGTATGGTGTTTGAGGAGCTTTTTTTGTTTCAGTTAAAGATGCAGGCTTTTCGGGCCATCAATCGTGGGAAAACGGACGGAGTCGTACATACCGCTTCCAATGCAACGATCCGCGAGTTTGTGCGCAGCCTGCCTTTTGAGCTGACAGATGCCCAGAAGAGGGTAGAGCTTGAAATTTTGCAGGATATGCGCTCCCCTCACTGTATGAACCGGCTGCTTCAAGGGGATGTGGGTTCAGGCAAAACTGTCATTGCTGCTATTGCACTGTATGCCGCTGTCCGTTCCGGATTCCAGGGCGCCTTGATGGTGCCGACTGAAATTTTGGCTGAGCAGCATATGCGCTCCCTGGAGAAGCTGTTCACTCCATTTGGGATCGAGGTTGCTCTGCTGACAGGTAGTACACCAGGGAAGAAGCGAAAAGAAATTCTGTCTGGACTGCAAATGGGAATGATTGATGTTGTCGTCGGCACCCATGCCTTGATTCAGGAGGATGTGTACTTCAGAAATATCGGACTTGTCGTTACAGATGAGCAGCACCGGTTTGGTGTCAATCAGCGAAGTGTTCTCAGACGTAAAGGCTATAACCCCGATGTGCTGACCATGACGGCAACCCCGATTCCGCGAACGCTGGCTATTACGGCGTTTGGGGATATTGATGTCTCTACCATTTCAGAGCGGCCGAAGGGCCGGATTCCGATCTCGACGTATTGGGTCAAGCATGACATGATGGATCGGGTCATCGGCTTTATTACCCGGGAGCTGGATCTGGGACGCCAGGCATATCTGATCTGCCCGCTTATTGAGGAATCGGACAAGCTGGATGTTCAGAATGCCATAGATTTGCATGTGGCTATGCAGCAGGCGCTTCCTCAATATAGGGTTGGTCTCCTGCACGGCCGGATGACTCCATCCGAGAAAGACGAAGCGATGAAGCTGTTTTATGAAAATGAAACTCAGCTGCTGGTATCCACGACGGTTGTGGAAGTTGGCGTCGATGTTCCGAATGCCACATTGATGATCATTATGGATGCAGAGCGCTTCGGCTTATCCCAGCTGCACCAGCTTCGTGGGCGGGTCGGTCGGGGCGCCCATGCCTCCTATTGTATTCTGATTGCCGATCCGAAATCGGAGGTAGGCCAAGAACGAATGAAGGTCATGACCGAGACGGAGGACGGTTTTGAAGTGTCCAGACGTGACCTGGATCTTCGTGGTCCGGGTGACTTTTTCGGTACGAAGCAAAGCGGGCTGCCCGATTTCAAGCTGGCAGATATGGTCAGTGATTTTGAAGTGCTTGAAATGGCCAGAGATGATGCAACCTCGCTTGTTGGTAATGAGGCGTTCTGGACTTCGCCAGCCTATGCACCGCTGCGCGATTATTTACAGCGGGAGCAGATCTTCCAGGGAGAAGTAATGGATTAGCATAAAAAATAAGGTCAAGAGGACGAGCTCCCTCGGCATATAGTAGTGGAGGACTACGATATAGGCGGGGAGGTGCGATGTTCTGTTGAGCTATCAAAAATATGGGATTAGTCCACAGCTGGTGGAACGGGTGAAGACCAAAATGAAGAACCCGGTGATGAAGGAAAAAGTTAAAGTGCTGATTGACGGCGTGACCAAGGCCGATTTGCAAAATAGTGCGAAAGTCAGACGGTTGGTCAAATCATCTGCAGCCATTCTGAATGAAAAATTTACTTCCGCAGATGAAGATAAGCTCGTTAAATTCGTAATTGATCAAAAAATTGATCCGAATAATACCCTGCATCTCATCAAGCTGTGGGGAATGTTTCGTTAAAAGTAAGGGACCTCGCGATGTCTGCGAGGTCCCTTGCTTATTGAGAATATAACGAAACGAACGATGTTTTATTATGGATTACCTGGTTCTATAGTGCTGGTCCTATGCCAAAGGATGTGTTAATTCAACACTGTCATTCGCGACCCGATTCACGGCACGTGATACGGGATAAGCCTCCATCTCTTCCTCCGGATAAGGACGTAGAAGCGGAAGGAGCTCTTCTGGCTGCTGCACGGTGCGATCCAGCCACAGCTGTTCCTTGCCAGGAGAGAGAATGACCGGCATCCGATCATGTATACGGCTCATCAGCGTATTTGGGCTTGTGGTCAGAATCGTACAGGTGCTGACACGCTGCCCTTCAGGATCCATCCATGTATCATACAGCCCGGCAAAGCTGAACAAGCCCGTCCGGGGGATGATGCGATAAGGAGTTTTGGTTCCATCCTCCTCTTTCAGCCACTCGTAAAAGCCATCGGCGGGAATAAGGCATCGCTTGCGAAGAAACGATTCCCGAAATGCAGGCTTATCCAGCACGGTTTCGCTGCGCGCATTAATCATTCGGCTCCCTATGCTGAGGTCCTTCGCCCAATGAGGAACGAGTCCCCATCTCAGCGTTCCGGCACGTCGCTGTGATCCATCATGAATGACAGCCATAATTTGCTGTGTCGGCGCAATATTATAATGAGGCCTGTAATCAATATAATCCGGAATCTCCTCCAGCATATAGCGGAGCATCAATTCTTCAAGTGATATTCCAAGCGTAAATCGTCCGCACATTCATGAAGCCCTCCTCTATTATCAAGCAGCCAGCGCTGTCTATCCATCGTCCCTATCTCCTGGTCAACGGGTCTTAGGTATCCACTGACTAGGCATCCTGACTAAGGGATTACGAATAAAGTATAACGCATTTAACGGCCAGAGCGAACTTCGATAATATGCCGCATTCGAATGTCATGAAGCGTACCTTCTTCATCCTGAAGGCGGATTGAGCGTGAAGCCTGATCGAATTTGACGACGATGCCGCTCATCAGTATATCTTCCCACTCGTCAAACAGGACAAGGGTTATCTCTGTATACAGCATAAGAGATTCAGCAAGCAAACGCGACATTTCTTCAGCTGCTTGAGAATCCAGCTGAGGGCGAGCCTTGGGTGCGAGTCTTTGCTGATGCGTAACATAGGCCTCCCGGTGCTCAGGAAGCATCATACGTGAGGATTCAAACAATCCATTGCGTTCTAACTTTTTACTCATCGGTAATGACCTCCAATTTTACGAGAACGATCATGTGCCTGCCCGGCCTTTTGCAGAGAGGAAGCACGCATAATAGCGGTGTCTCCAAATCTTCGTTTAATCTCGTCAGTTGCCTTCTCCAGCTCCCGCTTCTGTTCACGCTCATCAAACCATGTCAGCTGATACTCTGTATCAGGTACAAGGTCGGTCAGTGATACGCCGATCCGCCGTACAGGCTCACCATCCCAGTGACGCAGGAAGAGCGTTTTGGCTGCTTCATAGACCTCATCGGTAATGTGAGTAGGCTCTTCAATCTTCATCTGGCGCGAGAAGCCGGTCGGTTTATCAAAATCGATGCCCCGGCAGCCTACAGATACAACACTTCCCATAAGACTTTTCTCCCGGGAACGTCTGGCTACAAGCTCACATAGCTCGAGCAGCACAACCTGAATTTCTGACCAGGTCGTATAGTCTCTCGGCAGCGTCATTTGATGTCCGATCCCTTTTTGCTGCTGGTGGAAGGTGCTGGGCATGACGGGCGATTGATCCACGCCGTTTGCAATGCGCCACAGGACCTCTCCGTTAACTCCCCAGCGGTCACGGAGTCTCGGCAGCGGGGTGCGGGCTAAATCGCCGATCGTATGAATCCCCATCTTGTAAAAATGGCGCGACATCCGAGAGCCGACCATAAACATGTCCCGAATGGGCATCGGCCACAGCGTATCTGCAATTTGTTCTTTGGGAAGAACATAGATGCCGTTTTTGTTTTTTTTGGCAAAAAGATCACAGGCCATCTTGCTCACAACCTTAGTATCGCTGATGCCTAGTCTTACATATACGCCGGTTTCCTGCATGACCTGCTGCTGAATACGGAGAGCAATGTCCTCAGGACTGCCGAACAAGCCGAGGCTGCCGGTAACATCAAGGAACTGCTCATCAATACTATAGGGCTCAACGAGATCGGTATAGGACTGGAGAATATCCGTAATATGGAGAGAGACACGAATATATTCTGACATCCGGGGCCGAACCACCACAACATCCGGACATTTCGCAAGCGCATCGGACAGGCGTTCTGCCGTTGTAATTCCATAGGTCTTTGCAATAGGGCAGGCAGCCAGTATAATGCCGGAGCGCCGGGCAGGGTCACCTGCTACGACAAGCGGCCGGTTTGCATACTCAGGATGGGCCGATTTCTCCACGCTTGCATAAAAGGATTGGCAGTCTGCCAGCATAATAACGCGTTTCATTCGTTCCATAACGCCACGCCTCCCCTCCATTTTGGATTAAATTGAATCAAGGAACGTCACGGTTATTGCAGAGTTGAGATTAAACGGAACACATGTTCTTATTTTATTAGGATAACGGAGAAATATACATACAGCAACCGGAATTTTTTTGAAAAGGTATGAAAGTTCAAAAGTTTGTCAAAAAGAACAGCGAATTAGGAAAATAGACTTGGATTTTTACATATCATGTCAGTTGTTTGAGACCTTTGAGTTATGAAAAGGCATACAAAAATGGGAATGTAAATTAATATTAAATGCCACTCAGGCCTATACAGGACTCACGTCCTTTTTTGCTAAAAACGAAAAAAATCGAAAATGCTGTTATATCAAGCTTTTTCGCTATTTTTTTATCGGACTATTGTATCAATTTTGTAATAACTATGGGTAAAAATGTAAAAACATAAGTAACTTTGGGTAGGGATATGCGTTAAACTATAGGAGGACAGCGCAAATCGATTCCTGAAATTACTCTTTTGCAGTAGTGAGATGGAGCCGATCGGCGTAATAACCACAGGCGTTCAGAGGATTCTTCACTGGGGACAGTAAAGGGGCAGGGCTCATAAATAGGCTGGGACATAGGCTGGGGTGCAGGTAGAGAGGGAAGTACAAGGAGAAAAAGGCAAGGTCTTAGACAGACAGCAAGCAAAATGGGCAATAGTATCCATCTCCATCTTTCCTTCCATTAGCCTAGTTACAAAAGTGAAACCATGACGATATAGTTATTTATGAACCGTGCAGGTGTCACGGGCTGGATTTAAGAGAAACGCATTCGAGCGCTTATCTTAAAAAGTAAGCAAAAAATTTTAAGGCAGTTGAACGATCAGCATGAGATTCATGTTTTGATACGGAGAAATCAACATTTTAGAGAGATGGAGCGAAACAAAAGCCATGAGCAAACGAAAAAGAAAACGTCTTGCCCTATGGATTTTGGCAGGCGTCCTGCTAATCGGCGGGGGAGGAGGGCTTGGCTATTTTCTGCTTAAACCAGCTCAGCTCACCTATGCTGCTGAAGATGGGACGAGAATGAAATTCCGGACGGAAGGCAATCGTTTCCTGCAGTACACCCAAGAGGGCGTATGGGAGGAGATGTTCGTCAAGGGAGTTAATCTGGGCTCTACCAAGCCGGGGTACTATCCGGGGGAATTTCCGCTGGACAAAGAGGACTACTTAAAGTGGTTCGAACAGATTGAGGAAATGGGTGCAAACGTCATTCGTGTGTATACCGTTCATCAGCCTGTATTTTATTCCGCACTTGTTGAATACAACAGGGGGAAAGAGCATCCGCTATATTTCATCCAAGGCATTTGGTCACCTGAGGAACAGCTTATCGAGCAGCAGGATGCATTTGCGGAAGGCATTCAGGAGAAGTTCAAGTCAGAGATTGAGAAGGCCGTTGCAGCAGTATACGGTGATGCGGATATCCCTCCAGTACAAGGAGAGTCGAGCGGAAAGTATACGGCCAATGCCGGACAATATTTGATGGCATGGCACTTAGGCACCGAGTGGGACCCGCATATGGTGGATAACACCAACAAGCAGTATAAGGATCATCCTCGTTATGTCGGGAATTATTTTGCCGGTACAGAGGATGCAACGCCGTTTGAGAACTGGCTTGCGGAGCTGCTTGATCATGTAGCGAGCGAAGAGCAGCAATATGGCTGGGAGCATCCGATGACCTTTACGAACTGGGTGACAACCGACGTGCTTTCTCATCCAGGTGAGCCGCTGTTCGAAGAGGATCTGGTTAGTGTGGATGCCAGACACATTGAGCCGCTGGATTGGCAGGGTGGATATTTTGCAGCATACCATGTGTACCCGTACTACCCTGATTTCTTCCGTACCGATGAAACACTTCAGACCATTAAGGATGACAATGGGGAGTACAACACCTACAAAGCCTACTTGCAAAAGCTTAAATCCGAGTATACCGATATGCCTGTAATGATTACAGAATACGGTGTTCCGGCTTCCTTGGGGATATCCCACTATGGATTAGGCGGAAAGGATCAGGGAGGACACAATGAGCAGGAGCAGGGCGAGATCAATGTATCCCTTACCAAGGACATATATGACGAAGGATATGCAGGAGCGATCCTCTTCATGTGGCAGGATGAATGGTTTAAGAAAACGTGGAATACGATGCCGCTTGAAATTCCTGCAGATCGAAGATCGTTCTGGCTGAACGTGCTGACAAACGAGAAGATGTTTGGCGTACTCGCAATGGAAGCCGGGAAGCAGAATCAGCTGATTATGGATGGAAGCCTCGACGATTGGAGCTCACTTGCCGAAGGAGAGGTCAAGCAGTGGCAGGGAAAGGTTGAGGGCATCGAAAGCATGAAGATGACTCATGATGAAGCTTACGTATATATCGGAATTACGCTGGATGAGGCTTTTGATCCGGATAAGACAAAGCTCAGCATTGGAACAGACACATTAGCAGGAGGTAATCAGCCTGCTGAGGAGCTGCCTGGCAAAAAGATGGAAGGCGGAGATCTAGAAACGGTCATTACTGTTGGCAAGGATGAGGAATCAGCGGTTAACATCGCGAAAAGCTATGATTTCAATCAACGGATGTACGGGCCTGAAGGATATTGGATGCTTGAGGAACAGCCGGCGGACACGCCTTCCTTTGTGCCATGGAAATTAGCCATCAGTCTGATGATGTCACCGCCGGATACCAAATTTGCTCATCCTTACATGGATGAAGTGATAGGTAAGCTGAATAGAGGAAGCTCGGACCCTGCGTCCGAGGACTTTGATTCACTTACATTGTGGCAGTATGAAGGCCGAGAAATTGAACTGCGCATTCCGTGGATGCTGCTTGGGTTTGGTGATCCGAGCTCGCATCAGGTGATTGATTACAGTCCGGTAGGCGAGGAGCGTGCCTTCAAGACCGTTACTACAGAAGGAATAAGATTTATCCCTTGGCTTACAGAGAGAGAGACAGGGGCAGTATCCTGGCCGGGAGGCTCAGAGGAGAGTCTTGATCTGACGACGATGACTCCATACACATGGAATTCGTGGGAAGCTGTCCAGTACAGTGAGCGCCTCAAAGAGAGCTACTACTCGATGCAGAAGGCATTCATGGATATTACGGAGCAGGAACGATAAAGGAGGACACATACTCATGTTTTCAAACATAGCCCTAGCGTACGCGTTCTTGTACCTGTGCGCAGGACTGATTGTGGCAGGTATCATCATTTTATTCGCGTTAAAAAATTCACACAATTCAAAGCTTAGAAAAAAAGAACTGTACGCAAAGAAGCATCAGGATTACTTCGTATACGTTCAAGCTAATCTGACAGGCAGCGAACCCATCCGGCTTCCGATTGGCAAGCTTACCAAGCTTGAGAGGGAAGTCATTATGGACAAGTGTATTGCATGGATCGACCAGCTGAAGGGAGAGCATGCAGACAAGCTGCGTGATCTTACGCGGGAGACCGGCTTCGTAGATGAGCAATTGAAGCTGCTGAACAGCTCTTGGACAGGTACGGCTATACAGGCTGCTTACCGGCTGGGCGGTATGCGAAGCACCGAAGCGGCAGAGCCGATTCTAGAGCTGTTAAAAGAAGAGAAGAAAGTCAACTACGCTATTATCTACGCCCGGGCGGCAGCAAGATGTGCAGAGCGTCCGGCGCAGCTGAAGGAAATGCTGGGTTATCTGCTCAGTAAAGGCAAGCCTATACATCGCATGGCCGCAGATATTCTGATGGAGACAAGTCTTGAATCAAGCAAGCTGTTATATGAATTACTGGAATCTGACGATCCGGATTTCGTCAAAGTTGGTATTGTCGCAATGTCTGGACATGCCATTCCGGAAGTGATGCCGGCAGTAACACAGCTGTTTGGCTCCAAGGATCTGCATATCCGTTCTGAAGCGGTTAAGCTGTACCTCAGTACGAATCCCGTGCTTAAGGAACGGAATATCGTAGAGTGGATGGGAGATCCTGTGGCAGAAGTCAGAGCCGAAATGGCCAAGACGTTAGGGGCAGGCCATCAAGCCGGCAGCATTCCTCTCCTCAAAAATGCACTTGGAGATGAGGACTGGCTCGTTAGACATAACAGTGCGAACAGCCTGATGCAGCTTGGTGAGGAAGGCTTCGAGGCGCTGTGCGAGACAGCCTTGAAGGGAACTGGAGTCGCCAAGGATACGGCACTGGAATATGCAGAACGTGCCATAGAAGCGGCGAATGAGCATGAAGAGATCGAGAAGATGATGACCTTCAACAAGAAAAGGCTGATCTACAATCGTTACTTCGGCACCGCGCCGCAAGCAAATGCAAACCGGATGTCCGGCGTGATTGGAGGAGATTTCACTGCTTAGAGATATTTTGTTGGGTTACGGCACAATCATTATATATTACGTCGTGTTTGTTACTGTCTTGTATTTTGGTATTCTTTGTTTCTCATACAAGGATATATGGTCTATCCGGCGCAGGTCCGAGTTTTCAAGCTTTAAGAGCCTTGCAGGATCAGACGTGGTGCCTCCGGTATCGCTGCTGGTGCCGGCTTACAATGAAGAGCTGACCATTATCGAGAATGTAAAATGCTTGATGACCTTAAATTATCCTACTTATGAAGTTATCGTCATCAACGATGGATCTAGCGACAGAACCGTTCAGGTGCTTGTCAAAGAGTTTGGTCTTACAGAAATTAAAAATCCAAGCTTCCGCGGCACCATTAACGTCGAGCCGATCCGCGGGGTATATCACAATCCGGAATATCCGTTCCTGTACCTGATTGATAAAGAGAACGGAGGCAAAGCGGATTCACTTAACGCCGGAATTAACTTCTCGCATTATCCGCTGATTTCTTCCATTGATGCAGATTCCCTGCTGGAGAAGGATGCACTGATTCGCATGGCCCGCATGTACCTGGAGAATCCGGAAGAGACTGTGGCCATCGGCGGCGATGTAAGAATCGCGAACGGCTGCAAGATCGAGAACGGTGCAGTCAAGGAAGTGTCACTGCCTAGGAAGATGTGGCCGATGTTTCAATCGATTGAGTATTTAAAAGCTTTTCTTGGAGGACGGATTGGCTGGAGTCAGTTAAACGGACTCATTATCGTATCGGGAGCCTTCGGTTTATTCAGCAAAGAGGCGGTTATCGCTGTCGGCGGATACCGGGGGGGTTACCCTGGGGAAGACATGAACATTATTATTAAGCTGCATCGTTACATGCTGGAGAACAAGATTAAATATCGGGTTGCTTTTTGCCCTGAAGCGGTATGCTGGACTCAAGCACCTGACACGTACAAGATCATTTCCAACCAGCGCAAGCGCTGGGGCCGCGGTAACTTAAAAAATATGATTGAGAACGGCAATATGATGTTTAGACCAAAGTATAAGACCATGGGTCTGCTGACGATGCCTTATAACATATTTTTTGAAGCGTTGAATCCTTATTTCCGTATTACGGGGCTGCTTGCTCTAGCGGGTTATGTAGCCTTGGATATGACAGCTTGGCCTGTACTTGTTATCTTCGGGCTGCTGAACTTCCTTAGCGGATATCTTCTCAGTGTAGCTGCGCTGATCCTAGAGGAGATTGCTTTCCGCCGTTATCCGAAGCCAGCTGATCTTGTAAAAATGTTAACCTTCTCGGCCTTGAAATTCGTAGGATATCACCAGCTTGGCGTGCTGTGGAGAGTACAAGGGCATATCCAATATATGCAGAACAACAACTCCTGGGGCGCGATGACAAGACAGAGCTGGGAAGAGCCGAAAGTGGAAGAGGCCGCGTGAATATCTCAGTATTAACAGATGAAAGGGAGGAATAACTTTGGCAAATACGGTCACGCTTGAGCGTCAAATGACGGTGAATGTGTACGACATTCTAGAGGAGCAGCTAAAAGGAATGGGGAGCAGGCCCAGTGGTGTCGTGTTTGTACATTGCAAGAATATGGAGCAGCAGCCGGAGGCTGAAGTGAATGAAGCTCTAGAGCGTACTTGCGAAACAGAATTTCAGCTATGGAAGGACAGCAAGACGAGCACAATCGCTGTGTTTCTTCCTGGCTTGACACTGAACGCTACGCATTACCAGGCACTGCTCATCAAGCAGGAGCTCTTGGAGCGTCTCGGTGAGGCGGATCCGCGGCTGACGATTGCCGGCTTCCCTGAGATGGGCAGCCCAAGCAGGCATATGCTCAAAAATATGGCAGAGTCAGCGAAGCTTAGTCAAAGCACTGACATTCAGCTGTATACCAAGAATGAGACGATGACAGCACCGGGGAAAATTCTGATCGTTGATTATGACGAGACGACACGCGAGTTTTTGAGAATACGACTGTCTATGCAAGGCTATGAAACCTTTGAAGCGGTCGACGGTCTCTCTGCTATAGAACTAGCTAAGAAGATTAACCCGGATTTGATCTTGACCGAGCTTAATTTGTACGGCGTAAGCGGACTGTCGTTTATCCATCAGATTCAGAGCCTCGAGCTGCAGATACAGCCTAAGGTCATCGTGCTGACAGATCAGCGGGTTGAAGACACGATCAGCAAGTGCTTCGAAAAAGGAGTAGACGACTATGTTACCAAGCCGTACTCTCCGGTTGAGCTGGATGCGCGCATTCGCCGCTGCTTCCAAAGTAATGCAGTTTCTTAATTAGGCAACTCAGATTCAACATATAGATTATAAATTCCATCTGGAGGGTGAAGTACTGTGACAGAGCAATTCCATACTTTAATGAATGCGATTGAGAACAAGAAAGCGGTGCTTGGTGTAGTAGGATTAGGTTATGTTGGGCTGCCGCTGGCCGTAGAAATGGTAAAACAGGGTTTTACCGTTATCGGTATTGATTTGGACCCATCCAAAGTGGAACGAATTTATCAAGGCGATTCCTACATCCATGACATTACTTCCGAGGATCTGAAGACCGTAATGCAAAGCGGACGCTTTCAACCAACAACAGACTACAGCATGCTTCGCGTTATCGATGCACTGAGCATTTGTGTCCCAACGCCGCTTAGCGAGAATCAGGATCCGGATACATCTTATATCGAGACTGTTGTAGATAATATTAAGCAGCATATGAAGAAGGGCATGCTGATTACACTAGAGAGCACAACTTATCCAGGTACAACCGAAGAGCTGATTGAGCAGGAGCTTGAGGCAATTGGTCATAAAGTAGGTGAGGACTACTTCCTGTGCTTCTCGCCGGAACGCGTCGACCCGTCCAACGGAAGGTTTACGACATTCAACACACCTAAGGTGATCGGCGGCACAACGGAGGAATGTCTGAAGCTGGGTGTTGCCCTGTACAGCAAATATGTACAAACCGTAGTTCCGGTCTCCAATCCGAAGGTAGCTGAAATGTCCAAGCTGCTGGAAAATACATTCCGCAGTGTAAACATTGCTTTTGTAAACGAGATGGCGATGATGTGTGACCGCATGGGCATCGACATTTGGGAAGTCATTGATGCGGCTGCAACGAAGCCGTTTGGATTTATGCCATTCTACCCGGGTCCTGGAATCGGTGGCCACTGCATTCCGCTTGATCCGATGTACCTGTCCTGGAAAGCGAAGGGCTTCCGATTCTATAGTCAATTCATTGAGCTTGCTCAAAATACAAATGATAATATGCCTTACTATGTAACGAACAAGACAGCGACGATCTTGAACGAGTATGCCAAGTCGGTCCGCAAATCAAATATCTTGCTGCTCGGTATGGCTTATAAGCCGAATATTGCCGATCTACGCGAATCACCTGGACTTGAAGTGTACGAGCTGTTCAAGGAAGCAGGAGCGAATGTTGAGTACTACGATCCGTATGCAGACACATTCCGTGACAAGCATGGTTCTACCGTATACAGCGTGAAATACGATCCAGAGAAGTTCAAATCATACGACTGCATCGTGCTGATTACGAACCATAAGAATCTGGAATATGACGTTATTGCATCCCTTGGCGTGCCGGTACTGGATACTCGTAATGCGTTCAAGGATTATCCGCTGCCTCACATTTATAAAATTGGCCATTCCGTACAACATCCGGTGACACAGCAGGAAGAAGCGGTACTCGCATAAAACCATCCATGATTAGAGGAGGAAAAGCATGGAATGCATATCCTGCATGGGTAAAATGGAGCCTCATGATTGTCATCGTTGTAGTTTTACTCATTCTGTATTTCATGCTGAAGTCACCGGTCATGGATGAGAAAAAAGCAACCTGGCTCTGGGATGCCTCACTTATTGAGCAGCATACGGAGGAGATCGTGCAATTCCTGAAAGAACAGGAGGTGGACACGGTCTTCCTCCAGACGCAGCAAGAAGTAAGTGATGAGGCTTATCGGTCATTCAACCGTTCAGCGCATGCTGCTGATATTACGGTTCATGCGCTGAACGGACATGCAGACTGGGCTTATGCGGAGAAGCGAAGTGAAGGAACGGCATGGATTGAATGGGTGAAGACCTACAATGGGAATGCAGCCCCTGAAGAGAAGTTCGACGGTGTTCAATTCGATGTTGAGCCCTACCAGCTGAGAAGATGGGAACGGGAGGAAGCAGCCGTCATTGCCGAATGGAGCGAGAACATGGAGGAATGGAGCCGGGAAGGTGCAGAAGCCGGGTTATACATGAGTGCTGCTGTACCGTTCTGGCTTGACTCCAGGGAAGCTCCTGATGGCAGCGGCACGTTCAGCCGCTGGGTGATTGACCGGTTCGATGCCATCGCCATTATGGCTTACAGGGACAGCGGAGAGCAGATGTATGAACTGTCCAAGGAGGAGCTTGCGGAGGCGGATGATCTAGATAAGAAGGTGTGGATTGGCGCTGAGCTGGGCCATACCGACGAAGGCGAGCATTTAACCTTTTTCCGTAAGCCGGTAACGAACATGGAATCGGAGATTGAAATTGCAGGCAAGCTGGGCACGACCCATCGTTCCTTCGCAGGACTTGCGATCCATCATTATGAGGCATGGTACCAAAAGGTAACAGGGGATTTAACCTTTGCACAAAAAAACGAGTAGTCAAGGAGAACAGTAGCTATGAGGCTGACTGTTCTCCTTTTTATATTAAATAAAGGTTGACAGTTTGGCAGAATCCATTATAAATAGTTTGATGGGTTATTTAGCATGAACTGAAGATATAAACTGGAGAAGGATGGGAAGAATCTATCCTAAGACCGGCGAAGCAAGATCTTTAGTTCAAGTGGATGTTGATTCATTCAAATACATAGATAGGGAGCAGAACCTTACAATGAGTAATTTAGAAGTATTGCGTAATCCGAAGCAGCGCAAGCTGCTGTTCAGCGCAGGGCTCAGCTGGATGTTCGATGCAATGGAAGTCGGCATGATGTCCTTTATCGTTGCGGCACTGGCCAAAGAATGGCTGCTTACGCCGGGTGAAGTTGGACTCGTATCGAGCTCCACCTCCATCGGCATGGCGGTAGGTGCATTGCTGGCAGGAACGATGGCAGATAAGTATGGACGTAAGGCGGTCCTCATGTGGACACTGCTTATTTTCTCTGTAGCAAGCGGAATTTCGGCACTGGCTACAGGTTACGTGTTTCTATGCATTATCCGGTTCATTGCCGGGGTCGGACTTGGTGGAGAGCTTCCTGTAGCCTCTACGCTCGTATCGGAGTCTGTACCGGCCAAAGAGCGGGGACGAGCCGTTGTGCTGCTGGAGAGCTTCTGGGCAGCGGGATGGATTCTATCTGCGCTGATCTCCTTTTTCGTTATTCCCGAATACGGATGGCAAGTGGCTTTTCTGATCGGGGCGCTGCCTGCCCTATATGCACTCTACTTGCGAAGAGCCATCGAGGATTCACCTCGGCTTGAGAACAAGCAGGAGCTGCGTAAAGTTCCGTTTCGCGAGAAATTTGCATCGGTGTGGTCCACTGAGCATCGCAAGACGACGCTGATGCTATGGATTCTATGGTTTACAGTGGTGTTCTCTTACTATGGGATGTTCCTGTGGCTGCCAAGCATTATGCAGATCAAGGGCTTTGAGCTGGTCAAGAGCTTTCAGTATGTGCTGATTATGACATTGGCCCAGCTTCCGGGATATTTCACAGCAGCGTACTTCATCGAGAGGTTCGGCCGCAAGTTTGTTCTCGTTGTATATTTGGTAATGACTGCGATAAGTGCGCTGTGGTTCGGTAATGCGGAAACAGAAGTCAGCCTGATTCTGGCAGGGATGTCATTATCATTCTTTAACCTTGGAGCCTGGGGAGGAATGTACGCCTATACACCGGAGCTGTATCCCCTTAAGGCGCGTTCTACAGGTGTCGGTCTTTCAGCCTCAATCGGTCGGGTCGGGGGGATCCTTGCACCGCTGCTCGTAGGACTATTGGTGCAAAAAGGGGTCGCTGTGGAATCCATCTTCGTATTGTTTTTCGTTACCGTGCTAATAGGAGCAGCGGCGGTTCTTATCCTTGGCCGAGAGACTAAAGGGCTTGAGCTCGAAGATTAGGACCATTGTCAGATATGACAAATTTGTAACCTGTGATATAGTGTAGTTCGTAGGTGAACGTTTGTGTTCCGCCTTTTCAAGTAATGAAGTCAGTCGTCCTTGATGATACAGACTAACATGAATGAAACTGGAGGATATCTGATCTTAATGAAGAAGAAAATAACAACTCTATTAATAACATGTGCCTGTGCACTTTCCGTGCTGGGTTCAGCGGCATCAGCAGATGCGGCGACACTGCGCCTTGGCAGTCAAAGTGCAGAGGTCGTGGAAGTACAAGAAAGACTGCATAGCAAAAATTATTTTACGGCTGGAATCAGCGGTTACTATGGTAACCATACGAAAGCTGCCGTCAAGTCATTCCAGCGAGCTTACGGATTAAGTGTGGATGGTGTTGTCGGTCCTAATACGAAGTCCAAGCTTGAGGCTGTTGCTCCAATCAATAACAAGGTGCTTCGGCATTTGGCAGGAATTATACAGGATGAGGCTGGCGGTGAATCCTTGACAGGTAAGATTGCGGTAGGTGCCGTTATTCTGAACCGGGTACAGAGCAATGCTTTTCCGGACTCCATAACCAACGTCATATTCCAGAAGAATCAATTTACGCCGGCAATGGACGGTAAGCTCAGCAGTCCAACGGCTGCATCCTATGAGGCTGCCCGCAGGGCGCTGACGGGCTATGATCCCTCCAAGGGTGCTCTATATTTCTATAACCCTAAGACAGCATCCTCGTCGTGGATTAAATCCCGGCCTGTGACGCAAACACTTGGGAATCATGTATTTACGAAATAGCGGATGGATCCAATTCGCTTCTGTATAAAATGCAACAGTTTACTGTAAAGATGGAGATTGTACTGTAATTGGAAAAAGAATGATCCGCTGAAGGATATCATTAGTACTCGATTTTGGTAGCTTTCAGCGGATTAATTATAATATATCTGCACTGACATATAGGCCGTGCCATCATCGCTATATGAGGCGATTTGTATCCAAATATATCTAAATATACACTTATCTATATTTATAGATACATTCAATTGAATGCAGAACTATGACAGGTGTTGCTTCGGCGACACATTCAAACACAACTGGAGGAATGACATCAATGAGAAAACTGACAAAACGACTAATGATCTGTGCTGCGCTTCTGGGAGCGTATGGAACGGTTGCTGCACCGGCAGGTGCAAGTGCTGCGGTAATGCAGCAGGGAATTCAGAGTGCTGATGTGCTGGACTTGCAGGAAAGACTAAGCAGTATCGGATTTATGAATGCAGGGTCAACAGGATATTACGGTAAGGCAACGGAGCAGGCCGTTCGCTCCTTCCAAAAGCAATTTGGACTCAAGATTGACGGAATCGCAGGGCCAGAGACGATCAGCGTGCTTAAGAAAAAAGCACCGATTAACCAAACCTCACTGAATCAACTAGCCAAGGCCATCCATGGCGAGGCCCGGGGAGAATCCTTTGAAGGTCAAGTAGCGGTCGGAGCAGTGATCTTAAACCGGGTTCAATCGGATGCATTCCCGGACTCCATCACAGAGGTCATTCTGCAGCCAAGACAGTTTACCGCCGTAGATGACGGCCAATACAATTTGGCTCCTGATGAGACTGCGATCAAGGCGGCAAAGAGTGCGCTCAATGGCTGGGATCCGTCAGGTGGAGCTCTGTACTACTATAACCCTGAGATCGCAACCTCCGAATGGAGCAAGGAACGTCCAGCGATCAAGCAGATCGGTAATCATCTGTTTACGAACTAATCCAATATCATATATAAAAAGAAGCTGCCACAAAATTACTGTGGCAGCTTCTTTGCTATAGGTATCAATACAGAGCATACATAATGAACCCCTTTGCAGGCAAGCAGCAAAGGGGTTTTAATTATATACATTTCATTTTATAGAACTCTTTTTGCACCGATGTATTTAGGACCCCAATAGGTATTGTCCAGGCTGTCGATTTTTACGCCGGAGGAACTGGTAGCTGAAATAAAATTATTGTTTCCTACATAGATACCGACATGAGAGATCGAGCTTCCTGTTGTCTTGAAGAAGACCAGATCGCCTTGCTGCAGGTTTCCTTTGGATACAGATGAGCCTTGGTTATATTGGGTAGCTGCTGTACGCGGCAGGGATACTCCGTATTTATCGAATACATATTTAACCAGACCAGAGCAGTCGAACCCGCTTGTGGTCGAACCGCCGTAAACATAAGGAACGCCGATGTGATTCATCGCTTCATTTACAATGCTGGTGCCTTTGACATGGTCGTTTGGAACAAGTGCAGGGCTGTATGTTTTACCGGTTGTGCTGATCATGGCCAGCATAAGATCCTTTTTCCAAGTTACGTCATAGCCCATGGCTTCTGATACAAAACGAATGGGTACATATGTACGGTCATTTCGGATGAACACTTGCGTGCCAAGACTTACTTTGCTGCTATTGACCATCGCAGTCGTCTGGTTGGTTTGAATACGAATGGTTGTACCGCCCTTGGACAGCTTGACCACTGTTTCTTTTCCGCTCTTAAATACTTTAATCGTATAGTTCATTTCGTCAGCAAGCATGCGGACAGGCACTTGTGTACTGTAATTCTGATCCAGGAATGGCTCCGCATCTGGGAAATCGATCAGATTACTGTTCACTTGAATATTTACCGTATTGGTACTGGATGAGGATGCATCTGCTTGTCCATTACCCATGATTAACCCAGCTGCGAGCAGGGATGAGAACAACATATATTTACCAAACTTCTTCATTCTGAAAATTTCCTCCAATTGCCTCCGAGGTTAGTTGTCGGGTTCGAGTAGAAGGTACTCTAGCATTTCTTAACTGCTGCATTCACCCCAAATATTGTAAATCGTCCCCCGTACTATTCTGATAGATTCGGCACACTTTTTTAATATGAATTAACTGTAATTAATATATAATAAATTAAGGTTAAAAAGTATCAAAAATGTTACCTTTGTTTTACTTTTTGTACACCAATTACTGGAATAAAACATAGAAAGAACCGGATTTTTTCGAATAATTTCCGCTAAGTCGGGTAATAAATTGTCATTGATTTGAAACAGGTATCCATTAAAGTAACAATATTGTAACTAAATAAATTGTTTTCGGGACCCATTTTATATCCATATATTGTAATAATTCCAAAAACAAAAATATATTAATAAATTGAGCACCAAAAAACCCTTCGTTAAAATCACATAAGGGTTTGGTTTGAACTATTATTTATGCTGCATACACTGATTTCACTGATTTCCTGCCGCTGCATTGGAGTGGTTCTGTTTATATATATAAACAATGCTAATCCTTTTTTCTGCGTCCTGTCAGAAGCAGCAGCAGGAACGACATAAGTACGATCGCAATCGTCCAGGCCCAGGCCATGACCGTATTCCCGCTGTCCACAGCAATGTATATGGCCGTAGGGACGGTTTGAGTTTTTCCTGGAATATTGCCTGCAAGCATCAGCGTTGCGCCGAACTCACCAAGCGCTCGTGCAAATCCGAGAATATAAGCAGAAATAACAGAAGGCCAGATGAGTGGAAGTGTAATATACCGGAATACCTGCCATTCATTCGCACCGATCGAGCGTCCGGAAGCTTCAAGCTCGGAATCAATGGACGTAAATCCGACCTTCATCGTCTGATACACCAGTGGAAACGAGACGACAACAGCGGCGATGACACAGGCTGTCCACGAGAATACGACAGGTGCGGCAAAGATGGCCTCAATCCATGCTCCGATCCAGCTATTTCTCCCCAGCAGGACGAGCAGCAGAAAGCCTACAACCGTGGGTGGAAGGACCATTGGCAGCATAAACGCTGTTTCTAGCAGCAGCTTTCCTTTGAACTTGCTCTTGGACATCCATCTTGCAGTAAGCCCGCCCATCACAATCGTGATAACACTGGACAATAGGGCAACCAGTAAGGATAAGCGCACAGGAGCCCAGAAGTCATGCCAGTCAAATGAAGCTGACATCATTCAGGCACCGAGAACCCGTATTTAGTAAATACAGCTTGGGCTTCGGAAGACTGTAAAAAGTCATAAACCGCTTTTGCCGCTTCGGGATGCGCACTGTCCAATACCACACCTACAGGGTATGTAATTGCTGTGTAGCTTGAGGGATCGACAGTGTGCACGATCTTCACTTTGCTGGAAGTAAGTGCATCTGTTTTGTATACAAAACCGGCATCGGCATTCCCGGTTTCGACATACTGTAATACTTGCCGCACATCCTTGGCCTGAACTATTTTGGGTTGGAGTTGTTCATATAAGCCAAGCGAAGTAAGCGCCTCTTGTGCATAGCTTCCTGCAGGTACACTTTCAGGTATGCCAAGGGCAACAATCTTGATATCTTTAGCAGTGAGATCCTGCTCAGAGGATATAGGCAGCTCGTTGCTGCTGGAAGTAATCAGTACGAGCTCGTTGGTTAACAGCGTAGTCGTATTTTCTGTATCCATGAGCCCCTTATCTATAAGGGTCTGCATATTTTTCTCAGCTGCTGACAGAAACAGATCAGCCGGTGCCCCTTGCTCAATCTGCTGCTGAAGAGAGCCGGAGCCGCCAAAGTTGAAGCTGAGCTTTATACCAGGATGAGCTGTCTCAAAGCGGGGCTGTAGTTCCTCCAGTACATCAGTTAAGCTTGCAGCCGCTGAGATCGTCAGCTCTGTGCGTTCAGATGAAGGAGTCGAGGATGCGCTGCTGTCCGAATTGTTATGGTCTGCTGAAGGGTATGGTGAAGAAGCATTGGGTGATGCACAGGCAGATATGAATACCAGAGCTAGAAGGAAGAAAGAAATCATACTAAGCTTCGTTTGTTTTAACATAATCTCCATCCAATCGATATATTTGATTATAATTAGATATAATTAAATATATTATATTGGTTCTTTGAACAATTACAATACGAGGGTAAGAAAAGAGTATGGTACAATCAATAGCATTAATCATTTGTTATTGCATACCTGACAAGAGGGGTGGCAGATGTGACTGATATTTCCTATACAACCGAGGAAATCGCCCAGCTACTAAAAATATCAAAATTAACGGTGTACGATCTGATTAAGAAGGGGCAGCTTACAGCCTATCGTGTAGGTAAGCAGATGCGGGTCGACCACTCTGATCTTGAGGCGTACAAGCAGCGCTCCAAAGGGGTTGGTCAATATTCTAGTGAGGAGACAAGATCTTTAACTCCGGTGATCGATGCTCCTGCGAATCCACCAGCTGTTCAGGTGACGACTCAGGGAGTAAGGCAAGTGGTGATTACAGGACAAGATATGAGCCTCGATATTTTGGTGCGGCATATAGAGAAGCGCTCGCCTGGCATCAGGCCGCTTAGATCCTACGTAGGCAGCCTGGACAGCTTAATTTCCATGTATCAGGGACATTCCGATATTGTCAGCACCCATCTACTGGACGGAGATACCGGAGAATACAACATTCCTTATATTCGCAAATTGCTGATCGGCTGCTCTTATAAAGTTGTGAATTTGATGAGCAGACGAGCAGGACTATACGTTCAGCCTGGCAATCCTCATGAACTGCATGAGTGGAAGGATCTGGCCAAGTCGGGAATTCGTATGGTGAACCGGGAGCGGGGTGCAGGAGCACGGGTGCTGCTTGAGGAACAGCTTCGTATGCATGGGATCGCTGCCCGAGAGCTAATGGGCTATTATGACGAGGAATCCAATCATTTGGCTGTGGCCGGAAGGGTCGCTTCCAAACAGGCAGATGTCGGAGTAGGCATCGAGAAAGCGGCAACGATTGTGCAAGGGGTGGAATTCATTCCGCTGACGGTAGAGAGATATGACCTTGTGCTAATAAATAAGCCCGAGAATGAAGTGCTTATTCGAACTGTTCTGGATATATTGCGTTCCGAGTCCTTTATCCGGGAGCTGGGTTCAATATCGGGATATGATCTATCCCGGACAGGGGAAGTGCTGTTTGAGGCTTGAAATCAGTGAATATATGTAAGAAGGAGCCGAACGCTTGTCGGCTCCTTCTTACATATTTGTAGTAACAATTAACGTGCTCCAATATTTGTACCGCTTGGTGTCCCGGCTCCGATCAAATCACTGCCTGAAGCCAGTTTCAAGAAATTGCCCAATACCGGATTTCCGTTTGCGTCACGAGCAACTGCGGGAACAAGAGACTGAAAATCTTCACTGCTGGCGAGCAGCCCCTTCGCATTGACGCTTTTTTTGTTTTTCCACCACACGTTGCTGGATGCTACGTCTGTTCCGCTCGTCTTATCGCTTGCTCCTCCGGCAAAGGATAAATTGTTTGTGAAGATATGCGTACCCTCATCAAATGCAAAATTACTCTGTCCGTTGCTCCAGGATGTATTGTTCTTGAAGTTAATGGAGCCGGGATTGCTGTTAAAAGTAAAGCCGTGCTTCTTGTTTTGGAAAGCAATGCTGTTAACCACCGTATGATTCACCGCGATATCCTCTCCACCCAGCTTAAATCCGTTGCCGTCACTGCTCGTAGTAGACGTTCCGTCCGAGGTTTGACCGTTCTTGTAGGCAATGCTGTTGCGGATCGTTACCGGTCCAATCGGGCCTGTATCGTCCTTCGTATAGAGATCCCAGCCATCATCGACATTATATGCCGCTATACATCCATCAAATACGTTGCCGGGGCCGACCGTAAGTTTAGCAGCAAAACCGTCTGCATCTTCGCCATTATCAGGGTCGTAATTGTCATGTGAATAGGAATTAATAACTTCATTATAAGCGGGCCATTCGCTGTATCCGGCAGTGGACGCATAGCGGCCAAGCTGAATTCCAGTATCCCGGTTATGATGCGATTCTATATTTTCAATACGGTTATAGTTACCGGCTATATACAGTCCGTTATCTCCCGCGCCTTTAATTTCCAAACCTTTCACAAGCCAGTAACTGCCAAACAGCTGCAAACCGCGATTGGTCGAGGCAAAGGATTGGGCAGAAAAATCAAGGACAGGCTTCTCATTTCCGTAGGCAGCCAGTGTTTTTCTTGCCGTGGCAGAATTGCCGCTGTTATTTCGATCAATTGTAATGGTAGAGGGATAGCTGTAAGTACCGCCGCGCATATAAATTGTGTAGCCTGCTTCAATTTGCGTGAGTGCATGTTCAAGGGTTGTCGGACTTTGGAGTGTCCCGGGATTGCTTGCAGAACCGTTAGGAGCTACGTATAAATTCCCGGCAGCTGTGAGAGCCTGTGTATTTTGAGGTCCAGCCTCAGCAATCATTACAGCAGAAGTACTCTCAGCAGATAAACTCGTTAGGGGAAGTAAGGGAAGGGCAAGAGACAGGCTGATTCCGGATACAAGCGTTCGGAAGGCGACAGACTTCCGTTTTGTTTTGTAGTCAAGCAGATTCAATTTCGTCACTACGATTCCTCCTATAATTTGATTTAGATTGGCACCCGTGGTTTGGTAACGGTTGCAATCTGAATCATACGTGATATAGAGGGGTACAGGAATAATCATCTTCACTGCTCATGAGGAATGGAGGTTATATCGGAGACGAGCGGCTCCGTCGTTACAGAGCTCACATCATCATAATCATTGCATCAGATGTTATGTCTTGTGCTGCTAACACACGTCAAACTCAACAGGCCAGATAATGGAGCCGCGCGGGACGGTACCCTCCTCAAAGGCAGTGAAATGATGATGCAGCTTGGAGTGAAGGGGGCCTTCTAATATTTTGACCATATATTCGGCGTAAGTGCTGATGTTAACATCAAAGGTTGTAGCAAACCTTTCGAGTAAATAGGAGGTTGCTGGTAACGGCAAAGATAAGTGAGAAGCCGTAAGCGGGTTTAACTTTTGTTTGAAGTAATTTGCAATGAGGAGCAGGGAATGACTGTCCTGTGCCACAATGAAGCTGATTTTTTCCGGGTCTGTGCTGGAGTATCTAATATATCCGCTAAGTTTCTCATCAATTAATAAGGCAGTGCTGATCGTACCTGCACCGGGGCTGATCCAATCCTGAATAGATGAACCTGGAATTAGTGCCAGCGGAGAGGAGGCATGCAGATGCTCCCACATCAGTAAGAAAGACGGAATATCTCCCAGCTCAATACGGCGTTCCCTTACTACGGCAATACGATCGGTATAGATGCTCTCCAAAGGAATGTGGACCTGTTCGTCCATCCATGCCTTTCCTTGATATCCGAAGCGAACGTAGTAATGGGGATGACCCAGTACAACGGATAAGGCAAAGTCTTTATGTAAGGCACGATGATGGCCCGCTTCGATTAATGCAGATCCGATACCTTGTTTTTGATAATTAGGATGAACTGCTAGTGGAGACAGAATTAGACCTTGGTAGGTGCTGCCCTGGATACGTATAGGCTGGGGAGTGAATAAAATGTGGCCGATAATCTGCCCATCCAGCTCGCAAACGAGAGACAGCTCCGGATCAAAAGTGCTCCGTGCTCGCAGTATATTGACAAGAACGGCCTCACCCATTCCGTAGCTGTAAGAGAAGGTGAGAGCATGCAGTTCTGTAATGGCATAATAGTCGGATGGATACTCTTGGCGGATGTTCCAATTCATTCGTTCATAGCGCCCCATTTCTATATACTATGCGTACCTGGTTACTTTTTGAGCATAGCTTAAGCAAGCTGCTTCATTTTAATGCATCGAATCAGCAATAAAAAAATTGCTATCATCTTGGATTTATGAGATAATTGATGTTTGCCTGAATTGGTATTTAGATATCATGGCGTGGATTTACCTTATAAGAAAAATGTTAATGTGGGGGAGTAACCGTGGAGCGATATCCTTTCTCCTATAATCCGACCGAGCCTTTCGTGAAGCAAGTGGGCGATTGGGTGGCGGATGTATTTTATGATATGTTGCCCGAGCATGGTTTTGAAGTGCGGGATGAACAGATTTATATGGCGTATCAGCTGGAAAGAGCCTATGCCGACAAGAAGACGATATTTGCAGAAGCAGGTGTCGGTACGGGGAAGACGCTCGTGTATTTGCTGTATGCGGTGAACTATGCCCGTTATACCCGTAAACCAGCTGTAATTGCTTGTGCGGACGAATCGTTAATTGAGCAGCTCGTCAAGCCGGAAGGCGATATTGCCAAGCTTGCACGCTACTTGGGATTGAACATTGACGCAAGACTGGGGAAATCCCCGGATCAATATATTTGTCTTAAAAAGATGGACGGCGCCCGCCTTAAGGATGAGGATGCCGGTGTAATTGAAGAGGTATATGACAGTCTGCCGGACTTCGTCCATTCGCCTGGAACGCTGCAGACCTTCTCCCCTTACGGGGACAGGAAGGAATATCCCCATCTAAACGACGAGCAGTGGGACAAGATCAGCTGGGATTCTTTCCAGGATTGTTTTGTGTGCGACAAAAGGCATCGCTGCGGGATGACCCTCTCGAGAGATCATTACCGTAAGTCGACTGATCTCATCATTTGTTCTCACGATTATTATATGGAGCATGTTTGGACATATGAAGGGAGAAAGAGGGAAGGTCAGCTTCCACTGCTTCCCGAGCACAGCTCTGTCGTGTTTGACGAAGGCCATCTGCTGGAATCTGCTGCACAGCATGCGCTCAGCTATAAGCTGAAGCACACCGCTTTTGAAGAGATGATTACAAGGCTTCTGGATGGAGAAATACGTGAAACGCTCGCTGAGCGGGTAGAGGATGCCATTGACCAAAGTAAAGTGGTATTCAGCTTGGTTCAAGAGCTCAGTACTACCATTCCGGGATCAGATCGGAAAAGAGTGGGCGTTAATGAGGCTTTGCTCATACAGTTAAATCGCTGGAATGATACGCTTGAGGCGATTGACGAGGAGCTGGTGTTCGAAAGCGGCCTGCACACTCTCAATGAATATAAGCTTCGAATAGTGGAGGAGCACCTCGAGATGATTCAAACGGCTCTCCAGCTGTTCAGACAGCCAGGCAGTTATATTTGCTGGGCGGAAGAGAGCGAGGACGGCGACGTCACGCTGGCTGTTATGCCGCAAAAGGTCAAAGAAGTGCTGGAGCAGCGAGTATTCGGGCTGAATATGCCGATCGTATTCTCCTCTGCAACACTATCCGTAGGACAGTCTTTTGATTATGTCGCTGATAGTCTTGGTATTACCGATTATTTATCGTTCTCCGTGAATTCACCATATAATTATGCCGATCAGATGAGACTGATTGTACCTGAAGAGCTCTGCGAGGCGGGAGAGCTTCGAAGTGAGGTTCTCTTTGCCAAAAAGCTGGCGAGTGCCGCCAAGCTGCTCGCACACTCCGAAGGACGAGCCCTTCTTCTGTTCACTACAATGGAAGAGCTGCGCAGATTCAAGCAGGCTGCAGCCCAGCACCCTTATTTCGCTTCCTATAAGATGCTGTTCGAAGGGGACAGAGAGATCAGCAGCCTGATTGCAGACTTCCAGAACAATGAGGAAACGGTACTCTGTGCAACGAGCTTGTGGGAAGGACTGGACGTACCGGGACCCTCCTTATCCAACGTCATGATCTGGTCACTTCCGTATCCCCCGGAAGATCCGGTATTTATGGCCAAGCGGGAGGCAGCAGAGTCCAGCTATGAGGAAGTGGACATGCCTTATATGCTTCTTAGACTGCGGCAGGGGCTCGGGCGATTGATTCGTTCGTCGTCGGATCAGGGAATTGCCGCTGTGCTTGATCCTGAGCTTGTCGCCGATTCGAAGGTCAGAGAACGGGTGGAGGCTGTGCTTCCTCAAGGAGCAGTACTCAGGGTGGAGAAGATATAGCTGTTGAACCACATACCATGATGAGTTCAATATGGAATCGATACTGAAATAAATAAAGGTCAGTGATCTGATCCTTGTAAGTCTCTTGCAGACTTCACGAAGGGGCAGTTTACTGACCTTTTTTGTACAGGATGTATAGGCTTCCTACTTATCAAAAAAACCTGTGCTGAGGTAGCGTTCGCCTGTATCCGGTGCGATACAGAGCACTTTGTGATCAGCTCCCAGCTGCTTGGCGATCTGCAGCCCGGCCCACACCGATGCGCCGGAAGACGGTCCGAGCAGAAGTCCTTCCTCAGCGGCCAGTCGCCGCATGATATCTAGAGCATCCTCGTCCGTTACTTGAATAATCTCATCCCACACATGGGTGTTGACGATGGAAGGAATAAACCCGGGGCTCGTCCCGACCAGTTTATGAGGGCCAGGCTCACCGCCGGACAATACGGGGGATCCTGCAGGTTCAACTGCATAGATCCGAATGTCTGGAATCTGACGGCGGAGCTCTTCGCCGGTTCCTGTAATGGTTCCGCCGGTTCCCGAAGTCGCTACAAAAGCATCTAATTTCCCGTCCATCTGGGTCATGATTTCGAGTGCTGTTGTCGTTCGGTGAGCATCCGGATTGGCTTGATTCTCAAATTGCTGCGGGATGAAGCTCCCCGGTAGGGCTTCTTTAAGCTCCAGCGCTTTTTGAATCGCTCCAGGCATACGCTCGGCAGCAGGAGTAAGTACAACCTCTGCGCCGTACGCCTTGAGTATGTTAATTCGTTCTTTGCTCATGTTATCAGGCATGACTAGAATTGCTTTGTACCCTTTGGCTGCGGCGTTCATAGCCAGACCGATGCCTGTGTTTCCGCTGGTAGGCTCTATAATGGTTGCGCCAGGCTGAAGAAGGCCGCGGAGTTCCGCCTGTCTGATCAGATTGGCTGCGGCACGATCCTTCACACTGCCGCTGGGATTGAAGTATTCGAGCTTGACGTATACATCAGCATGACCGGCTTTCGGTAGACGATTCAGCCTGACGACCGGAGTGTTCCCGATCAATTCGGTTACATTGTTTACAACGAGGCGATTGCCTGATTTCGGCACGGCAGAATGATTTTGATCATGCATGTGAAAGTCCCCTTTAGTTAATATCCTATTATTTCAGTAGGAATATATATCTTCTAATATCATACGAACAGAAAGACTGCTCCGTCAAGACAGCTCCGTCAGGTCAATGCCCAGCCGTTCGCTCATTTCCTTCATGACTTCGGTCTTGCAGAAGGTCCACAGTAAATATAGGCGCCGGTGATATCCCCGGCACAGGTAGCGCATTTCAAATCCTTCCCTCAGCTTGTTCTCCTCGTAAATGCGGATCCCGCCTCTACGCATCTGTATCCGGATATCCGTCAAATTTCGGGTTACATCCATCTGGATGCGGGTTAAATGATGGACATACAGCTGAGGCATATGCAAAGAAACATGCTGTATGGTATGAATGTCCTGTTCAAGCACATCCAGCATGAGAATGTGCATCATATATTTTTTGACCAGCAAATGATCTGCTTCACTGGGGACCGGGGCGGTGGATGATGTAGACATCCCGTTCACTTCCTTACTGATATGTAGTTGAATCCGTTTCATACTATGCTTTGAATTATATTTACAGAACATACGTTCCTGTAATATTATATTCAATATAAGATCTGTTTATGCGGTCTGACAAGTGGAAATTGCATACATACGGATGGGGAGAGGGGTTTGATGAAGCGATGATTCATCATCTAGAGATCTATGTCTCTGATTTGGAGAGAAGCACTGCATTCTGGGGATGGCTTCTAACGGAGCTGGGATATGAGCAGTATCAGAAATGGGAGAAGGGAATAAGCTGGAGATTTGGAGCGGCTTATCTTGTATTTGTGCAGGCTGAGGACCGATTCCTTGATGTCCCGTATCACAGATGCAGAGTGGGGCTTAATCATCTTGCTTTTCACGCCGAATCAAGAGCGCAGGTCGATTCGCTTACCCGTCAGATGAGGGATAGAGGAGTCCCGATCTTGTACGAGCATCTTCACCCTTATGCGGGAGGAGAGCGGCATTACGCTGTATATTTTGAAGATCCTGACCGAATTAAGGTAGAGCTTACAGCACCACCGGAGAATACATGCAGCTAATGCACAATGGATAAGAGAAAGGCAGCATCGATCAATGATGATCGATGCTGCCTGGATTAATAGGATTTATGCCATATATTGCGGTTTATCGTAGAGTGCGTCCTTCTCTAATATGACCTTGTACGGGCGTTCCTTGCCTTTCAAGGAAGGGCCAAGCGTGACAATGGGCACCTCGGGCTTCTTGAAACTGTTGCCGCTGTCACCTTCCGGTACAGATCCGGTTGTTTCGCGGGCGGCACTCAGACGTACCTTGGGGGCTCCTCTTTTTTTGGTGAGCCTCTGTCTGATTGGTTTCATCCCAACTCTCCTCCTAACAGGTCGTGAATAGCACTAAATAGTTGGCGATTATCGCGGTCAATTTGCTGGAATAGATCATCACCTGCCTCAAGGTGTCCAACAAGATGCACGGTAAATACATAACCACTTGCTACAGGATAGCACAGCATATACTCTTTCTCAAGATAATCATCGTACAGATTCACCTTAATTTTGTTCTCCTTGTACGCATCAACGACAAGAATTCGACTGGGATCATCCGGCGTTTTGCCATCATTGATATTCATAGGGTAACGCCTCCCGATCTCACCGACATTTCCGGCTACCTGCTCAATATATCCGGATAGAGATACCCGGTGCACCGTGGTACCGCGTACGAGAAAGTGAGGCCGAGATACAAAAGCCGTTCGCAGTGTATCACTCATACGATGCAGCATTTGATCATCAATTTTGCGGGAACGCAGCAGTTCACGAAAGAAACGAAGCAGCTTCAGCAGCTGAATGCGTTTATTCTCTTCCTCCTGCTTTACTTTATTCACTTTCTCTGTTAAATACATATCCGACCAAGGGCCTAATCTTTCCATCATGTCTGCAATTTTGTGACAGGCTACCGATACAGCGGGTGCCCAGTTGCTATCTGAACGAATCTCATAAGTCAGGGAACCTAGACCAAGAAGATCACTGGGCATTCGCATGCCTTCGATATCTTTACTGCTATCCAGCTCGTTAACATGCTCAGGTAATATAAAGAATATGCGTCCTCTTCCCAATCGGCTCATAAAAAGACCCATTTCAAACAGGGTATTGTCCCGTACCGTGGCGTACATTTTTCCTCGAATACTGGTGATGTCATCCGGGTGGAAAATAAAAATGGCGAAATCACTGCTTCGAACCTGCTCCTCCAAATCCTCCATCGTATAGCTGCTAGGGTTAAATACGCCGGCATACCATGGAGTGACTTCAGCAGCATACCTTAAATTCTCATGTACAGCTGCGGCAATAGGCTTCGCTTCAAGGGAACATCCGATGAACGCTCTAGGCTTTATCGTCTTCATAGTCCGCTCCGCCTCGCTTACGGGATATGGTTTTTTAAGATCTTTTTCTATATTATACCATTTACCCGAATTTGACGAACCGAAAAGCATCACATTCTGAAGAAAGAGACGTAAGAACTAGAGTTATGCGACTAAAGACGATACTATGATTATTAATAGTCTATTCGCCGTTACATGAAGTGGACATGATGCATGTAATAAAGTGAGTATAAATTACCAAGCAGGCACCGTTTCTGGTATGTTATAATGAGTTTAATCATATATTAAAGAACTGACTCTATGCACGAATATATGATTACTAACAGAAAGGATCTGGATACCATGAGTCCCCGAAGGATGAAGCCCCAAAGGACAATTTGGAAACGAAACGATTCCTCGTATACGTAGCTTCCCTTACGCGATTAGTAAAAGTCACTAGTTAAATGACCAACTATGCGTAGGGAGAGGTAAGCCAAATGAATATTCGAAGGATGAACTCCTCTCAGCTTTCCTTACGCATTAGTTTCGGTCTGTTTCTGACCAAACTACAAACAATGCGAGGGAATCTGTATGAGGACAAAGCAAAAACTTCTGTTTTGGAATAAGACGGCTGTAACAACTCAAGAACAACCTGTTTCATTCGAAAACAGAAAAAAGACGGCAGTAACTGAGGCCGTAAGATCGATTTTTAACTTGAATGAGCTGAAAAGTATCGGAATGATGCTTTTTGGGACGATGCTGATGGCGTTTGCTTTTTATCACATCAACTATGTGAACCATTTGTCGGAAGGCGGATTTGTAGGATTAGCCCTGCTTGGCAGTTATGTCGCCGGTTGGTCTCCTGCACTTACCAGCTTGCTGCTGGATATTCCAGTCATTCTGATTGCGTGGTATTTCATGGGCCGAAAGTATATGCTCAAAGCCATGCTGGGAGCTTTATCTTTCTCCTTATTTTATGAATGGTGCGAACGGTATTCACCTCTCGTCATTGATCTCCAGGGAAGTCTGCTGGCAGCGGCCCTTATATCTGGTATTCTAACCGGAGTCGGAGCAGGGATCGTTATTGCGAGTGGAAGCGCGACAGGCGGAGATGACATTCTGGCAGTGCTCGTCAGCAAGTGGAGCCGAATGAAGATCGGATCGGTGTTCTTTATTTTTGACGGGATGGTACTTCTATTATCACTACTCTTTATGCCGCTCAAAGAAACGCTGTATACGGTGCTTGCGGTATGGATTGCAAGTAAGTTCATAACTCTGATTACTCAAGCAGCAGCTAAGAAGCAGCGGCCCGAATATGAGAGGGAGACCTTACAGCCGAAGCCGGTCAAGACCGATGTTATACTATTACCATTACCGAAGCCTGCAGCTTCAGCTGCGTCTGTTTCATATTCACCGATTAGAACGAAGGATACCAAGCATCACGTATCCACCACCCGAGTTAAGCAGTCAAGTGCTGCCGGAGGATAGAAGATGATTGGTATTGATCATACAGTTGAACATTGATGATAAGAACAAGAAGGATCTGCATGCTTGCAGGTCCTTTTTTGCGTTGTCTTCACAATAGTCGCTGCTTCTAAAAATCGGATATCAAATTTAGTCACAGGTGCCAATGTGAATACAGCGCAGCTCTTCTAAAATAAAGTAAATCTAAGGAGAGAGGAGTACAAATGGATGGATCGTTGGGGAGCATTCGTGAAAAGTATGGGAGACATTTCGGTTCATGAAATAGGGGGAAGTCTGAAAGGTCTTCGATTTGCAGTGAAGGACGTCTATGATATTCAAAATCATGTGAGCAGTGCTGGAAATCCTGACTTTCAACGTACACATCATCCAGCCAAGAATTATGCACCCATCCTGTTACGAATATTGGAAGAGGGAGCTCAACTCGTAGGTGCAACACATACGGACGAGCTCATGTTCGGACTGAACGGCGAGAATGAACATTGGGGTACTCCGGTTAATCCTAAGGCACAAGGCCGTATTCCAGGAGGGTCGTCAAGCGGGTCTGCTGTGTCGGTTGCTGCTGAGATGGTTCATTTTGCGTTAGGAACAGATACAGCGGGATCTGTTCGAGTTCCTTCCAGCTATTGCGGAGTATACGGTATTCGGCCTACATGGGGATGCCTGTCATTGACTGGAGTCGTCCCTCTAGCCCCTAGTTTTGATACGCCGGGCTGGATGGCAAACGAAATAGAGACCATGCTGAAAGTGGGAAAGACGTTATTTAAAGGTGATGCTCGAGAAAATGATCGAGACGAGCTTAGGTTTGTATGGGCAACGGATATGTGGGATCTGGTAGACGAGCAAGTACAAGAAGAATTGGGTGTGAGATTTGGGCAACTACGCTCGGCACTGAATTGTGATGAAGAAGCGATAACCGAAGGGATGCAATTCGAGCTAATGGATTGGGTTCGAGCCTTTCGTACATTACAGGGATATGAGATATGGAGAACACACGGACCTTGGATCGAGGAAGTAAACCCGCGATTTGGAGCTGCTGTTCGCGAGCGTTTTAAATGGGCCGAAGGAATACAAGCTCAAGATGCCGGGTTGGCACGGGAAGATATCAAGCAAGTTCGAGCATTTCTTCATGAGAAGCTGCAAAAGAATACGGTGCTAATTGTGCCGACAACTCCGAGCATAGCCCCTGAAATTGGACTCACGGGTAAGGAAGCAGAACAGATAAGAATTAGCACAATGCAGCTATGCTGTGTAGCTGGAATAGGCGGGTTACCCCAAGTTAACGTTCCATGGATGGAGGCTCAGGGATATCCTTTCGGCTTATCATTTATTGCTGGACCGGGCCGGGATATGGATCTCTTGCGGCTTATCGCTAATATCGAATCTGAGCTGAAGCTGGTTCCCCGAAAGGAGCACATTCGATGAAATATGTGAGCTTTATTCAGAATGGAAAAGAGCAGGCTGGCATTCAAGCTCAGCAAGGTGTCATTTCAATAGAGATGATGAATCGAATCTACAAGACGGATTGGCCTACAGATATGATGTCCTTGCTGAGAGAAGAAAGGCTTGATGAGCTGAATAGCTGGATCATAAGCAGATCTTTTATTAATGAATTACCAGGTCTCGAAATGGCTTCCCCGGATGAGATTTATTTTGCTCCCTTGTATCGTAATCCTGGAAAAATATATGGAATAGGCTTTAACTATACCTCCAGTTATGAAGAACTTACTGCGTTCAGGAATCAAAAAGAACGTGAGGAACCTGTAGGATTTTTCAAACCAAGCACCAGCTTAATTGGTCCCGCGGACGATATTCGGCTTCCAGAGCAATCTGAGCGAGTCATCGCAGAGGCAGAGCTTGCGATCGTTATTGGCAAAGCTTGCAGTCATGTGTCCGAAGAGATCGCGGCTGGCTGTATTGCAGGCTATGTTGCCGTGCTTGATATTGGTGCAGATGATATACATCAAAAAAACCCCCGATTCTTAACTCGCTCCAAAAGCTTCGATACTTTCTTCAGTCTGGGTTCTGAGCTGCTAACACCGGATGAGGTCGATCCGTTTGCGGAGATCCAGATTGCGACGATAAGAAATGGACAGGTTGAAGCACGAAAAAAGGCTGGCCTAATGAGGTACACACCTGCACATGTAGTATCTTTTCATTCCGAGCACATGACGCTTCTTCCCGGAGATATCATCATGACGGGAACTCCCGGAGCCTGTATTATTCGTGAGGGTGATCATGTCGAATGTCGAATAGATGGTTTTATGCCTCTCGTAAATTTCGTTTCAAGAACAATCAAACGGACAGATGCTTAAAAAATTTGCAGGGAAGGAAGATAGAAATGAGTTATGAACTAATGAAATTTACAATGAAGCACCCAGGAGATGTAAGTGAACTAGAGGAACAACTTGAGTCCGGCCAAATCAAGGCCGCTCATATCAAAGCCATCATAGCTCAAACAGAAGGAGATAATTATGCAAGAGGATATAGTACACTTGCTTTCCAAGTGTTATTGTCCAAATATTTAAGCAAAACCCATGATGCTATTTTTGAAGAAATTCCGATGATGATGATTGGTAAGACTGGCGGTTATATGAGTCCGCATTATACCGTATTTTTGAGAAACGATCATCATCTGTCTGATTCAAGAGCGGGAAGCAAACGATGGGTATTCGGCGTAGCTTCAAGTCGAACGCTTCTTCCGGAAGAAATCGGCACTTGCGTTCAAGTGGATCTGGCAGCAGAAGCGGTACGTGATGCAATCAGAGACGCAGGAATCACAGATCTTGGTGACGTGCACTGTGTTGAAATCAAGTGTCCCTGGGGGGAAGGAGGGGTTCGATCCAAAGCTTCTTCTGCACTCGGCTCTGCGGTAGCTTTAGGGGAGGTCGATCGGGAAAAGATTACGGATGAAGCGATCAATGGGGACCATCGTTTATATACAGTCAAAACCTCTGTCTCCGCAGGCGGAGAACAGACAGCCATTCGTGTAATTGTGATGGGTAACAGAGACGGGGCAGACAGTTCACTTGTAATCGCATCTGGCATGATGGAGGACGGATTTGATCTCAGAGGACTTTATCGTGTCTTCGCATCTCTGGATATGGCCGTTGATCCTTTGCTATCACCCAAGGAGCAGGGGAGGATTCGGCAAATATTTGTAAATGCCGGTGCGGATGCTTTGCCTCATATTAGAGGACAGCGTCACACCATTCACACCGATGCACTAAGCATGCATGCAGGAGTCGTTGCCAAATCAGTGGCTCATGCGGTTGTGGCAAGCGTTGTTAATGATGCAGCCATATTGTGCTCAGCCGGTTCAGAGCATCAGGGCCCGCGTGGAGCTAATCTAATCGCAGTTATCGCTGAAGCCAGAGGGGATGAGGAATGATGAGTGAGATCTGGAAATGTAAAGGATTTGCTAATGCGCATACACATCTGGATAAGGGGATGCTCGTTCCCGAGGTAGTCTATGTGGATGCTCCCGCGAGCATTCGTGGCGGATGGACGAGGGAGAAAAAAGCTGAGTTTACTAAAATGGATATATATGACCGCGCTGAGAAGGCGCTTCTTCAGATGATTCGTTATGGAACGACTTATGTAAGAACACATGTAGATGTAGATCCGGTTGTCGGCTTGAAAGGAATAGAGGCTATGCTTGAGCTGCAACAAGCATTTGCCAAGCACATCGTTATTGACATTACAGCTTTTAATCAGGAAGGCTTTGATCGGTACCCAGAGACAGAGAAACTGCTGCAGGAAGCACTCACTATGGGGAGGATGGGGCTTGGCGGACATACGCTAGTTGATGTAGATGGTAAATTACACATTAGAAAAATGATGGCGATGGCTGAGCAATTTGATGTTCCCTGGTTAGAATTCCATACAGATGAGAGTGGGAAGCCGGAGGACTTTCTTCTGCCCTTTCTTGCAGAGCAAGCCTTAGAGCAGGAATGTGGAGATAAGATCTATGCCATTCATTGCAATTCTCTGGCGACTGTACCCGATCTTAAAGCGGCAAAAACGATAGAGCTTATGGCAAATGCCAAGCTTCATGTTACAGTGTGTCCTACAGCAGTAGCAACAAGACCCATTACAAGAACGAAAGAGCTCTTGAAAGCAGGAATTCCAGTAGGACTTGGAAGTGACAATATGGGAGATCTATTCAATCCACTTGGAGGAGGCAACATGCTCGGCTATGCGCAGCTTCTGGCTTACGTGCAGCGGTTTTATGAGCCTGAGGAACAGCTTGCTCTATTAGATATGATTCGAAGAGGCCCGGCTGATCCGCTATCGGCTTCTTCTTATCATGAGCTTAATGTATCCGTCGTATTTGAAACACATGAGGCACGCGAGTTATTATCCCACGTGCCTCTCCCTCAAATTGTTCAGGACAAAGTATGTTCAGCTTGAATTTCATGAGATTTAAGAATGTGATGAATCATGACGGCCATTTGCAGCTTGAGGAGGTCCACAGGATCTTTAAATGAAAGCTGAAGAAGGGATTCACATTTATTTAATCGATAGAAGACGGTATTGCGGTGCAGGAAGAGCACCCTTGCCGTCTCTTTGACATTGCAGTTTTGCTGTAAGTACACATCGAGTGTCTGCAATAGTTCTATATTTTCATCTGATTTCGGAAAAGCAATCGATTTGAGAATACTGCCGCAAAACTCCCTTAATTTATGATAAGGCAGCATCCGAATCAGATCAGGAACCTGCTGAACTCGGTAAGCATGTACTGAAGTGGAGCTATGACTGTCATTTGCATGTTTTAATGCCAGGACAGCTTCCTGATAAGCCCTGGCCAATCGGTCAAGCTGATCGGCATGATTGCTGAGTCCAATGGAGAAGAGGTGATGGTCATTGCTTTTTCGAAGATGGGAGAGTGCACTCTGCAGCAATTGAATCAATCGTCCCTCTTGCTGTGAAACCGACAGATCATTAGAAGTCAGAATGATGACAATATGATCTCCTTTGACGGTTGTTATGGCATTCATGTGTTTAGCATCAAGGTAGGCCTGAATCTGCTCTTGCAGGTACTCATAACCCCTGCTATTAAAAGGAAAGGAAATCCGTCCGTCCAATGAAGAGTCAACTTGGCAAACAGCGACCCAATAGGTGCCATTTGATTGTAATCCATATTTCTCGCCGCGTTTCATAATCTCCTGTACTGATGTATAACCGTTATCTAATAACTCACTGAAAAATTCTTCTCTAAGCCGGTTTGACCCCTCCATTAGAGCAGCTTGCTTGACGCTCTCAAGAGCAATGACCTGAGCAGCTTGTTCCAGAGGCATCAGCAATGTTTTTAACGTTTCATCCGTATGCATGACAATAATGTAGCCCTTTAAATTTCCAGAAGAATGAATGGGATACACTCCGAGCCGTTCTCCGCTTGTTGTTTTATAGTACGATAGGCTGTTTTCAGTAGGGCTCTGATTCACAATGAATTGAAGTAGTTCTTCGCGAAACTCCTCAGATACTGCCCAGGAGCGAGCAGAAGCCGACCATCCGACCATGGTCCGCTTGCTGTTCGTAATCAGAATTGGATGATGAACTACGCTTGTCAGTGTCTGGGCGATGTCTGACATGGTAGCACCATTCAGGAAGAGTTTGGAAAATTTACGATGAATCTCAAAAGTCCGTTCAAGCTCAACCTGCTTTTCATTCAGTAAAATGCTCATGACTTGACTCATCATATCCCCGAGACCCTTTTCATTAGGAAGTACAGCGATTGGCATTCGCAAGGTTGAGGAAGCGGAGAGCATCGCTTTTGGAAGTGGGCTGATGTGGTGACTGGCTTTAATAATCATACCTGCACATCCAGCTTCGGACATTTGATGAATGAATGCGGTAAGTACACGGTGATTGCTTAAAATTACATGTTCTGTGGTGAATAGAAGCTGCCCTCTACACAGCCATGTCGCAATGTCAGGAGAAGCGGACTCTTGATGTGGAAGTTTGACCATGACATTAACGGACTCAATGGTTGAATCCAATCCGTTCTCCCCGGCAACAACGGAAGCGCCGTAGAAGAACGGCAACTTTAAAATTTTTTTCAGTGTTAGTGCCATTTTCATTCCTCCAATGTAAGATTTTATGACGTCATGAATTCAATCTAGGTAAAAACGGACCTGAACAATAGAGTTTTTAACCATTATGCCCTATCAAATAGAGCGCATCTAGATATATGCCCCATTTTTGTAAGTGCTGCTGAAGTTCATAGTCATGATCTTGTGCACTGAGGACATAGGCTTGCATCGTATATCTCGCTATCATGTGTTTATCAAGTAAAAGAACAATGTCAATAAACCTGACACAAAAGAGAGGGAGTGGAAAAAATGAAAAAGATTTGGATCGTCATGCTTGTAACGGTTATGCTGACAGCTTTGGGATGTGCTAATCAAAATCAAGGTGTCCGCGAAACAGCCAGTACAGCTGCGAACGCCAGCTCAAGTACAGGTCTTGGAACTGACTTGCCTCCAGCTGAACAAAGTGAACTCACACTACGTCTAAATTGGAAATTTAAAGGTGAATTTGCTCCATTTTTTGTAGCCAAGGAAAAAGGCATATTTGAAAAGTATGGACTTAACGTGAATGTGTTGGAGGGATCTGGATCAGTGTCGGTATTGCAGGTGATTGCCCAAAATAAAGAAGAAATTGGGGTAACTTCAGCTGTAGAGCCCGTTCAGGGGATAGAGAAAGGGATGCCAGTGAAAATGATTGCATCTTATATGACTCGCTCACCCATCATTCTGCTGTCCTATCCGGATAACCCAGTTCGCTCACCGAAGGACTTAGAAGGAAAGTCATTGGCTTCCTCATCTGGATCAACCTTCACCAGCGTGTATGAGAAATTTCTGGAGTATAATGGCACCGATTATAAAAAAGTAGAGCACATGATGGTGGAAACCGGTGCACGAAATACGCTGTTCCAGAACAGAGAGGCAGATGCGATAGCGGTATTCTCAACAAATGAGTATCCATTGTTCGAGAAGAATCTAGGTCAAGAGCTAGTACCGCTTTATTTAGCGGATTATGGTTTTGACCTATCGGGACTCTCACTTATTACTAACAATAAGTTTGCTGAAGAGAATCCTAATACGTTAAAACGATTTCTGATTGCAGTGGATGAAGCCTTTGCCTATTCTATGGAGCATCCTGAAGAAGCAGCAGCTATATCCAAACGATTATTTCCGGATGTGGTTGATGAACAAATTACAGCTGAACAAATTGTAAGAACAGGAGAGCTGGCTGTACGTCCTGATGGAAAGCCGTATGGATATGTCAATGCAGAGCATTTAGAGCAGATGACACTGCTTATGCAAGAGACTGGCCTTATTAAGAATAGAGAGAAAGTAGATACGTATTATACGAATCAGTACCTTCCTGACCAATCTGCGGAAGCAGGGGGAGAAGACTAATGAGTAATACTGCGAAGTTTAAGTCTCTGCTGTCCGTATCGCTTACCGTATTTGCGCTTCTTGCTCTATGGCAGCTGTGCTGCATGGTGTTCGGAATTCCAGAATACTTACTGCCAACTCCGCTTAATATCGTTGAACGTATGGCTCAGGATTGGCAAGTATTGCTTAGGCACAGCGGGATAACCATAGTCGAAATCCTAGCTGGGTTTGCCTTATCGGTTGGGTTTGGTGTTCCGTTCGCTATCATCATCGTATATTCGAAATATTTTTCCAGGTCGTTTTTTCCAATCATGATTGGTCTACAGTGCGTGCCTATGATATCACTTACCCCGCTTTTGATTACTTGGCTTGGATTTGGGATGGTCACAAAGGTCATTATCGCTTTTCTCATCGCGTTCTTTCCGATCATTGTCAATAGTGTAGTAGGTCTGCGTTCATCGGAGAAAGAGATGCTGATGCTTGCACAGTCCATGAAAGCCAGTACGTTCCAGGTGTTTATGCACTTCCGGCTGCCAAAGGCACTTCCTAGCATCTTTGGAGGCTTCAAAGTAGGAATTACGCTGGCTGTTGTCGGAGCCGTTGTAGCGGAATTTGTCTCCTCAGACAGAGGGCTAGGCTATCTTCAGCTTGCTGCCAGTGCCAATCTTGATATTACGATGCAGTTTTGTGTGGTTGTCATGCTGGCAGTCATCGGACTCATTTTTTACAATTTGGTCGGATGGATCGAAAGAGCAGCTATACCTTGGTACAGAGCTGCCAGAGGAGGAGAATAAGATGGCTGGAAAAACAATCGCAATTCAAAATGTAGAGAAAAAATTCGAGACGCGTACAGGTGTCGTTCAAGCGCTGAGCAAGGTCAGTTTAAATATTGAGTCATCTTCATTTGTTTCTGTTGTGGGACCGAGTGGCTGTGGAAAAAGCACGTTGATGAATCTACTTGCAGGTCTGGATCAACCGACAGGAGGCACCATCGAGATGGATGGAAGTACGATGAATGGGCCGCAGTCGGGGAATGCGGTTGTCTTTCAGAAGGATCTATTGCTGGAATGGAGGACAGTACAGGGGAACATCCTGCTGCCTTATGAACTGGAGAACAGATTGAACCGTAAACAGCTGGCTGAGCAAAAACGAAAAACCAACGAGCTGCTAAGCATGGTTGGACTTGATGGTTTCGGTGACAAATATCCATTTGAGCTGTCAGGAGGAATGAAGCAGAGAGTATCGATCTGCCGTGCTTTAATTCAGAACCCATCGTTACTGATGATGGACGAGCCTTTTGGTGCGCTTGATGCACTAACTCGTGAGCAGATGATGTATGATCTGTTAAAGATTTATACGAAGTATAAATGTACTATTATTTTTATTACCCATAGCATTGAAGAGGCGGTTTTCCTATCTGATCGGGTCATCGTGATGTCACCTAGACCTGGCTCAATCTTAAAAGATATTTCAATTCAGTTAGAAAGGCCGCGTAGTATGGAGACAAGAACGCATCCGAAATTTTTTGAGCATGTTCGGGAGATACGGGAGGTCTTTCAATCTCAAGGTATTCTGACGGAGGTATGAGATGAGCGAATATACAGAGTATAGCTTAACTAATGTATTGAAAGAAAAGACAGCTCTCATGATTATCGATATGCAGAATGATTTTATTCATGAAAAAGGTGTATTCGCTCAGTATGGCTATGATACAAGCATGTACAGTGGGATCGTCCCCGTAATTAGTCAATTAGTGAAGGAAGCGAGGCAGGCTGATATTACCATCATATGGGTTGGGATGTCTCACAACCAGCTGAACGACGGACAGGATGCCTGGATAAGGCGGCGTATAGGTAGAAGCCATCCTCCGAGCTGCCGGACTGGAACCTGGGGGGCCGATTTTATTCAGGAGCTCGATATTCGCACAGAGGATGTATTGGTGTGGAAGCATCGTTATAATGCCTTTGTGGATACGGAACTAAAAAGAGTATTAAAGGGTATGGGAGTAAAGACGCTTATTGCTGCTGGGATCAATACGAATACTTGTGTCGAATCCACACTTAGGGAGGCTCATTTGATAGGGTACCATGTTGTGCTCGCAAAGGATGCTACCACCTGCCTTTATTTGGACGCTTACGAACCGAGTCTAACCAATATAGAACGGCACTTTGGCTTTGTTGAAGCCTCCTCCACCATCACTTCTCTCTGGAACAACGTTGGAAATGTCACATCTACCTGATCAGCCAATACATTGTTATTCATAAAAGAGTACAGAAGAATGGAAACGTTTGGGTCATCCCAGACGTTTTTTTATATTAGATGAATCCATATGGAGGGAATATAAGTGAAGAGATCAAATATTCAGCTTTCAAAATTAATGGGCATAGTTCTAGTTATATCCGGATTCATGATGATCGTGACGAAGCTCTCAGTTGAAGCCGGAGCTGAGGAATTTCGAATTCAAGTCTCTGGGACCGGGGAGACAATTAACGGTACGCCGCAAGAGAAGGTTCTTCTGTATTACTCAGGAGAGATTATAAACCATGGTACTAAATCCTTTATCATTCGTTCAGTGGAGCCCATTCTATCGGAGGAGGCGGAGTCACTACTCGTCGAACCGAAAGCACAGATTCTTATCTACAATACGAAAGTCAAGCCTAAAGATACACTGAATATTGAGGGGAGCTTCGAACTGGATACAAGTACACAGCGCGAAGAAGAGATTACGGATTTGCTTCCTGGAATTATTGCCTACAAAGTAACTTATAGCGACAAGGAATCCGAAATATTTCCCCTTTACTCAGAGACATACCTGCAGAACAAAAAACACGATAGCTCTTTCCTTCCAAATTAGGTAAAATGGTATTAAGGTAGTATTTAAAACTTAGTTTCATCTAATGAAACGAGAAAGTGTTCATGAGGAGGAAAAGGACGATGTCATTTAGGTTTGTTGGTCTTGATCATGTTCAGCTTGCTGCACCGGAAGGCTGTGAATCAGAAGCACGTCATTTCTTTAAAGAGATTCTAGGGTGGACTGAAATTCCTAAGCCGGAGCCATTACAGAAACGCGGTGGTATTTGGTTTAAATGTGGGATTCATGAAGTACATATTGGAGTGCAGAAGGATTTTACACCTGCCTCTAAAGCCCACCCTGCATTTCATGTTCACAATATAGAAGCTTTAAAGGAGCATCTGACGAAGGAAAATATAACCATTATCCATGATGAGGCACGTACAGAAGAAGGCATCACACGCTTCTATACTCATGATCCATTTGGCAACCGAATTGAATTTCTTGAATTTAGCAGATAAAAATATAGCATACGCTTGGAGATCAGGATAGCTGGATGGAAATATTGCATATGACTTCATTTAATTGAAATCGCTTTCTTGTCGGTTATCTCGCGGTGTGAAATTGACGATCTAATAAAATCAGGGCTTAAGATGTGATTACGGTAAAGATTAGTTATAACTTTTCTTTCTCTACCCTGGTGCGAATTACTGGTTATATAATGTAGTTGTCGGGGCCGACGAAATACAAGGAAAGGAGATGATCCAATTGATCAATGAGCGCGAGGTGACTTTCGCTTAAGTGCGAAAGTTGTGCGTTTAGCATGGGAGGAGGCTGATGCCTCCTCTCATTATTCATCCATACCGTATCTTTTTGACCCTGTGTGATAAAATTTGTAAATTTTAAAAACTATTTCTTGCCTATATAACAATGGTTTCATTATAATAAGTGTAGTTTTACATATTGAAGATTTTGCCACATGCTAACTTGCTAAGTAACCGGCGGAATCTAATCTTAAGAAGAGAGGAGAAAGTACAATGCAGCCGTCACTTAAACTTCAACAACAGGAACAACTGAATATGCTCAAGCCAAGGTACCTCTATACCGATACGCGATCATGACAAGTGACTCTTAATGAATCGTGAGAAGGACTGTGTGTTGTGTGAATTTTAGCCTATGAATAATGTTGAGGACTGCCTATGGACATTTGTAAACGTTCAGGGTTTTTTTATTTTTTTGAGGGCATAGTTTCCGTGAGAAGGTTACAACAACCAAAAATGAACGAAAGGAGATGCGAACATGATTTTAAATGTCTTTGTAAGTGATGATGTGAGTAGCCAGAGAACCGTATTTGAGGAGGATATTTATCGTGATGTACAAAAATGGAAGAGATGCGCTTCCCCCTAGCTTATTGAAAGAGATTCAAAAGTATATACAAGGAGATCTCATCTACATCCCAAAAGCTACCGAAGAGCGTGCACGCTGGGGAGAAAAGAGCGGAGCCCGCAAGCAGCTAGCTCAGCGTAATGCAGAAATTTCACTATATTATTCCAAAGGATGGTCTGTTTCGGAGCTGGAGCAGAAATATCATCTATCAAGTGAGAGTATTCGCAAAATTGTAGTAAAGTCCAGGTAACTAGGATGGTTAGATGGGAGAGTGCCTTCATTGTCGATCGTTCAAGGGCTTCCGAGCTCGATTAGTATTCAAATTGAAGGTCCATTGTTATTCAGCGCACGGACAGATTTATTGCGCAATGGACATTTCGGAGAACAGTGGACCGTGATCACTAGGGAAGAGGTCACGGTCTGGACTCCGGAAGGAGTCAATATAAGCAGGCTGGAGGTACAGCAAATGACAGAAGCCCGAGCCGTCAGTGGAATTGGCGGCGGCTCCTTCATTGCGGATACATCCAAAGGTCCTGTAGTTATCGCGAGATATACGGCCGCCCTTACGGCGGTCTATAGCTTCGCAGCTAAGCTTGTCTGTGCTGTGATTCAGCAGGAAGAGCTGCCGACTGCTTCGGAAAAAGAACTTCCGCGTTATTGCCCGAATTGCGAGCATCCACTGGCGGAAGGAACTCAGACATGTCCTGTCTGTAAGGATAATGGAAAAGTACTTCTTCGTATGCTCCGGTACGCAAAGCCATATAAGGGACGAATGATTGTGGCCGGAATTTTACTTGTATTAACTACACTCGTTGAACTCATCCCGCCTTATTTAACGAAGATTATGATAGACGATGTTTTGAAACCGGATTCATTATCCGCTTCGTTACTGTGGCTGGTTATCGGACTAGGAGCAACCATGCTCGTTACATCGGTCATGCAAACGGTTCGCGGATTGCTGGGCGTATGGGTCGGCTCCAAACTAATGGGAGACATTCGGAAGGATATATACCACGCATTAATGAAGCTGTCCCTGTCCTTCTTTGACCGGAGGCAAACCTCGCAATTTATTGGCCGGGTTAACAGTGACTCGGAGGCAATGCGGCAATTCATGACAGACGGTATTATCTGGGTAACTGGAGAATCTCTCCGAGTGGTTGCCATCTTCGCCATTATGTTTGGACTTGACTGGAAGCTGACGCTCTTTGCGTTACTTCCTATGCCTGTGATGGTGTTTGTGTCCTTATCTCTATGGCCTAAGATCGGGCGGCGCTGGTATCAGCAATGGAGATCGATTTTTCGTCTGAACGTCATTGTAGGTGACTCGCTTCAAGGGATACGAGTAGTAAAAGCTTTTGGACAAGAGAAGGCAGAGATATCCCGATATAGTGAAGTGAATGAACAGCTCGTGAAGCATAATATTCGTATCGAGGGCTTGTGGCAGGGAATGTTCCCGTTATTTTCCTTGATCGCTGGGATTGGGACACTGCTCATCTGGTATTACGGCGGAGCATCGGTTATACAAGGGGAGCTTCAGCTTGGTGTACTCATGGCATTGATATCCTACCTTGGTATGCTGTTTGGTCCGCTGCAATGGGTTAGCCAGATGATTAATTGGTCCAGTAATGCACTGGCCGCTGCAGATCGAGTATTCGAAATTCTTGATACGACACCGGATGTACCTGATGCACAGAACCCGCGTGATATTGGCAGCATGAAGGGACATGTCCAGTTCAATGGAGTAACCTATGGCTATGAGAAGCATCATCCCGTACTGAAGAAGGTGAGCCTGGAGGTTCAGCCGGGGGAAATGATTGGGCTGGTAGGACATTCGGGAGCTGGTAAATCGACATTCATTAATCTGATTTGCCGTTTCTATGATCCAGATGAAGGCAGCCTTTATATCGATGGAGTTCCGCTAACAGAGATTAGTCAAACTGATCTTCGGAATAAGATCGGGGTTGTGCTGCAAGAGACATTCTTATTCGATGGAACTATAGCGGAGAACATTGCTTATTCCAAGCCGGATGCTTCGCCGGCTGAAATTATGCGGGCAGCTAAGATTGCTAATGCGCATGATTTCATTGTTCGTTTGCCGGATGGCTATGATACCCGTGTCGGAGAACGAGGGCATAGGCTGTCTGGGGGAGAAAAGCAGCGTGTTGCTATTGCCCGGGCAATTATTCATGACCCACGCATTTTGATATTGGATGAAGCAACGGCTTCCGTAGATACAGAAACCGAGCGTCAGATTCAAGAAGCCATTTCAAGACTTATACAGGGAAGAACTACGTTTGCTATTGCACATCGTCTGTCAACGCTGCGAAATGCCGATCGTTTGGTCGTACTTGATAAAGGAAGAATCGTTGAAGTGGGAACCCATGAAGAATTGCTCTCGATCGAAGAGGGAGCTTATCGCAAACTCGTTGATGCACAGCAAGAATTGTCGAAGATCAAGGGGGTCGAGGGTTAATGGAACGAGATCCTTACGATATTCACTTTCTTCAGCCAGCGGATGTCATGTTCAGCCGCGGGCCGGGAGGTGTTTTACAGGGAGTTATAGAAGGCGCACTGTATGATGAAATTCTGATCTATCGAACTTTTCCGTTCAAGTACACTTCTCAATATATTTCCATTCGTAATGCGAAGGGAGATGAACTCGGAATTATTGAGGATATAAGTCAGCTGGATGATGAAAGTGCAGAGGAATTGGGGAGAGAACTGCAATTTCGATATTTCCTGCCGAGAGTAACCCGAGTAGATAGTGTCAAAGAAAAATCAGAGCTCTGGGTCTGGGAGCTGCAGACGACACTAGGCCCAACACGCATGGCCATGCGTAATTTACACGAGCATGTACAGTACCCTGGCGAGGGACGATTGATATTAACGGATATAAACGGTAAGCGCTGTGAAATTCTCGATTGGAGAGCGCTTGATCAGCATAGTAGAAAGCAACTGACTGACGTAATCTAAATACCGTTAATGACAAAGACCGATACAGCGGTGTAAATGTATCGGTTCTTTGTCATGTTTGTTTTTTTCAAAAATGGAACGCCCGCCGAGAAAACGAACTCGCTTCTCCCTCCCGAGTGGAATTTTTGGAACCTGAACGACTTTTGCAAAGCAACCGGAGAGAAGGAGCCAAACATGAAACGTCCGCCGAGAGACGAACTCGTTCTCCCCTCGCGAGTGGAATTATTAGAACCTGAACGACTTTTGCGAAGCAACCAGAGAGAACGGGCCAAAATAAAACGCCCGCCAAGAAAACGAACTCGCTTCTCCCTCCCGAGTGGAATTTTTGGAACCTGAACGACTTTTGCGAAGCAACCGGAGAGAAGGAGCCAAAAATGGAACGCCCGCTGAGAAGCCGAACACAGTTCTCCCACCCGAGTGAAATTTTTGGAAACCGAACGACTTTTGCGAAGCAACCGGAGAGAGGGGGCCAAAAATGGAACGTCTAAATGGAACGCCCTATACATGATTTTTTCAGAGAGAACACATACTTCACAAAGGAACCATTTTGTTACGGGAGGAGACTGCATATATGAGGCAGATCCTGACGGTTAAATCTTATCGACAAGTGAGGAGAAAGAATGCTTAAAACAAAAATAATCTGTACGATGGGGCCGGCATGCGACTCCATTGAACTGCTAAAGCAAATGATTCAGCAAGGAATGACCGTGGCGCGTCTGAACATGGCACATGGTGAACCAGATGAGCATGTTCAGCGGATGAAGAGAGTACGGCAGGCTGCAGAGGAAATGAACACATTTGTACCGATTATGATTGATATCAAAGGACCTGAGATTCGTATCGGAAAATTAAAAGAAGCCTCTGTCCAGCTCATGACGGGGGAACAGCTCATATTAACAACAGAAGAAATATTAGGAGATGCCACACGTATTGGTGTGAATTATGCCGAGATGAATCTCGTCGTTAAACCAGGTAACATCGTACTCATTGATGACGGACTGATTGGACTTGAAGTGATGGAGGTTACTGGAGCGGATATACACTGCAAAATCTTGAATGGTGGAGTACTAAAGCCTAGAAAAGGTGTGAATCTTCCGGGAATTAAAACGACACTGCCAGGGGTAACCGAGCGAGATAAGAAGCATATAGCTTTTGGGCTCGAGAATAAGGTGGAGATGATTGCCGCGTCCTTTGTGCGCAAAGGAGCAGATATCGAGGAGATCAGGTCAATTCTTAAACAAAACAAGGCCGAGCATGTCCAGATCTATGCCAAAATCGAGAACCAAGAGGGCGTGGATCGGATCAATGAGATTATTGAAGCGTCGGACGGGATTATGGTGGCTCGTGGTGACTTGGGTGTCGAGGTGCCGATTGAGGATGTTCCGATGGTTCAGATCGAGCTTATCCAAAAATGCAATTTGGCAGGCAAGCCTGTCATTGTGGCTACCCATATGCTGGATTCCATGCAGGTGAATCCTCGTCCAACCCGTGCTGAAGTCAGTGATGTATCAAACGCTGTTCTGCAGGGAGCCGATGTTGTGATGCTGTCCGGAGAATCAGCAGCCGGGAAGTATCCGGTGGAATCAGTTAGGACCATGGCTGCCGTAGCTAAGAAGGCTGAATCGCTGATTGATTATAGAAGTGAATTCTTTAAGAAAAGAGAGCAGCATGCGACCAAAATAACCGAGGTTATTAGTCAAAGTGCGGTAAGTGCATCACTTGAGCTGGGAGCAAAGGTGATTATTACATCTACAGGCAGCGGGTTTACTGCAAGAATGATATCAAAGTATCGTCCAAAGGCCCCTATCCTGGCAATCACATCCAACCCTGAGGTGCTGCCTAAATTGTGTTTGTACTCAGGTGTGTTTCCGTATTTGGGTGAGAAGGTAACAACAACAGACGAGATGTTTGAATCGGTGACACGAAACGCAGCGATGAAGGGGTTTGTGGAGCCGGGGGATACGGTGGTGTTGTCCGCTGGTGTGCCGATCGGAAGATCGGGAACGACAAATTTGATCAAAATTGTTGAGGTATGATGAATTCAGATCCCATGTATTAAGGGATCTGGATTCATCAAAATGGAATCAAAATACAAACCATCCATTAGGGAGGCGAACAAATATGCCTGATTGGCTGGAGGTTTCGATCAGAACATTGGCATCGGTAACCGTCCTGTTTCTGATCACCAAAATATTAGGTAAGCGTCAGATTTCCCAATTGTCACTATTTGAATATATTACAGGTATTACGCTCGGAAACTTGGTTGGTTATATCTCGCTTGACGTTGATAATACATGGTACTTAGGGTTTGTAGCTTTGTTTGTATGGGTTGCCGTATCTACAATAGCTGAGTATACCACGATGAAGAGTAAAAAATTAAGGGATATCGTAGACGGCAAAGCAACGGTGTTGGTTGAGAACGGGGCTTTGCTTGCAGACAATTTGAAAAAAGAACGTCTCACGGTGGATGAATTTCTAGAACAGCTGCGTAAAAAAGATGTGTTCAGGGTAGCCGATGTGGAGTTTGCAGTGATGGAGCAGAGCGGAGAAATTAACGTGCTGCTCAAAAAAGAGCATCAACCTCTTACTGCCGATCTGTTAGGCTATCAGCTGTCTTCCGAGCAAGAGCCAAAAACCATTATCATCGACGGACATATTTTACCTGATTCGTTATCCTCTTCGGGACATAATGAAGATTGGGTTCATAAAGAGCTCCGCAAACTGGATCTGCCGCTGAAAGAGGTATTTATAGGACAGGTAGACAGTCAAGGAGAGCTTACCGTACAGACAGGAAAGGACTCTTTGCCTAAACCGACGACCTCGAAGCCAAACGATCAGATTGCTGAGCTGGTCAAGCGAATGCAGGATGATTTAATCATGCGAAGACAGTTATCGGTTTATGAGAAAGACAAGCTGGAATACCAGCAAGCATTAGATCAACTGAACAATGCAATGCATGCTTATAAAGCTCCACACAAGCCGTAACATTATTTAATGTGCGGTTTTTTGCTTTTTCTATGAGTTCACTTTACATATTCTTACTTTAAAGGATAACATAGAGGGACTGGAAGCCGTTATTCTTTACAATTTTATAAAGGAGAAACAAATTGCATATTTCAGAAGGGTCTCTGCTTAGAAGCTTAGAAGCACACTATGAGCTCGAAGAAGTCAAAGGGCTTGTTCCTATATCCGCTGGGCGTACATCTGATGCCCGTCTTTTAGAAACCGCACAAGGACAACAATTCGTTTTAAGACGACTAAGAAGTAAACATCAAGCGACCTGCGAATTTGAAATATCTCATAGAACTGCAGCGAATCAGATTAGTCCATACATGCTTCCTGGTCAAAATGAAAATGGATATATAGAGGTTCAAGGCAATATATACAATCTTCAGCAATATTTAAAGCCGGATAAGGTCTCTGTTCAGGACAAGCTCCTGCAAATGGGCAATGCTATGGGCATCCTGCATACCGAATTGAGGTATACGACAATTCAAGAGCAAGAAGACCGATTTACTCTGGAATGCAGCTGGAATACAGCAACGGTATCTCACAATATTTCTGATAATTTAAAGACGTCTCTTGAACAATATGTAACCTCTTGTCTTGAGACGCAGCAACGAAGAGAAGGGATTATTCATGCCGATCTCGGCATTTGGAATGTTATTTTTCATTCATCATCGGTGTATATTATTGATTTCGGAGAAGCCAGAACAGGTGATTATCACTTGGATGCAGCTGCACTATTAACTTCGTCAATTAGTAAGGCATGGACAGATCAACAGGCTGCTAGTTCTATTTCAGATTTTAAAAAAGGTTATGAACAGAGCGGTGTACAGCTGGAACAAAGCTTGCTTCTCGAAAATATGATCCTGTGGTTGGTAAGGGGAGCAGCAGCCGTTCTTGCGGAGTACGGCGAAACAGAACAAACGACGAATTACGTTAATCAAATGATGGCAGACATAACGAAATATAAACGATTATTGGGCTGAATGCGAGGAAGGGAGAGGACGGTTATGCTTCAGGCTGCAGTGGGACTGGATATTGGAGGAACGAATATAAAGGCCGGGCTTGTACGAGAGGATGGAGTCATTCTGTACGATATGATGGCTCCGACAAATGCAGAGAAGGGCAAGGATCAGCTGCTTGACTCCATTGCCGAAGCGGCTGCAAGCTGCATGGAGCAGGCCCGGAATTATACAAATATCGAAGTAACAGGAATCGGAATGGGAACAGCAGGGTTCATTACGTTAGCCGGGGCCATCGGCAGTGCAACAGCGAATTTGCCAGATTGGAAAGGAACTCCGTTAAGAGCGGAAATGGAGCGAAGACTCCACCTCCCTGCACAGCTGGAGAATGATGTGAACGTACTCGCCATAGGAGAAATGTGGCAGGGCGCAGGCAGAGGTTTGACTGATTTTCTATGTGTTAGTCTTGGAACGGGTGTAGGGGGCAGTATCATAACAAACGGACATACCTATCGGGGAAGAAGTGGATACGCAGGTGCCTTTGGACATCAGATTATCCAGTTGGGTGGTCATCCCTGTACGTGTGGATCGAAAGGCTGCTGGGAGCAGTATGCTTCAGTTACATCACTAAAAAGACAGGTATTGGCAGCGGGACAGCCTGCTTGGGCTGATGATCCCAGACAATTGTTTGCCCAAGCTGAGGTGGGAAATGAAACTGCAAAAATCCTTATCAACGATTATGCCGAGTTCATCGCCATCGGTCTAACCAATCTCATTCATCTCTATAATCCACCCGCTATTATTATCGGCGGTGCGATTTCAGAACAGGGGGATGCCTTGCTCCGCCCGGTACGCAAACATATAGAGAGGTACACGATGGATGGATTTGCGGATCATCCGCCGCTTCCGATCCTGCCCGCCAGATTAGGAAATAGAGCTGGGATTATAGGAGCAGCCAAGCTGATCCTTACATAGCTTAGCTGCTCAGTAACAAGCTTAGTGATAGATCTTGGAGGTCATAATTTTACCTTGTTTATCATGGATAATGACTCTCATCTCTTTACCTGACGCGATTTTCTTGGCCGCATCCTCTGCTTCATTTTTTAAGTGATAGGTATCTTCAGGTTTGTCTTTGCCTTCTTTTTTTATCGCCCAGCCATTTTCATAGGGAACAATATGAAGATTCTGGTGATCACGGGAAGAGTGAACAGGTCTGTCTTTGTCGCCGCCAGATTTGTTCTTTCCTTCAGGATGATTCTCATCCCATTCCTTGGCTTGAGCGGTAGCGATGGCAATCGATCGGCCTTCCTCATATCCGTCTTCGAGCAAAGCATTTGCTATCTCCACTGCTTTCTCACGGATTCTGGGGTCAAGATTTTTCATGGATGGAGGGTAGTCGTGTTTGCTCCATGGCATAATGGTTCTCTCCCTTCATTAGATATCTCCTATCTATTTACCCGATAACAAATTGACAAAAACATAAGGAGGGAATGATCATGCTGCTCCAACTGGCTCTGCCGTTTATGTTTACAATGATAATTCACGCTGCAGACAGCCTGTCTTATGCTCTGAGGCTAGGCGGATTAAGAACAAAGCGGATCACGATTGCTCTGTCTTTATCTGGTATGCTGCTCCTTATTTCAAGAACTTCGAATATGGCACAAGGACCGCTGCTTGGGTCAATGGTTGATAAGGCGAATGGCGCAGACAGCAGTATGCTGCAAACTCAGCTTCATTGGATTTTAGGAGCGGCAGCAGTAGGGACGGTAATCGCCATTCTCATGTTTCCGACCATGGTAAGATGGTCCTCAAGGCTGGTGGTTCATTTGGAGAAGGCAGGATCCATTCCTGGCATGCTTGCTTCACTGTGCTCCATGAATACGATGAAAAATGCCCTTCACTACATTTCTTGGCCCAGGTTCTCCATGCTTCAGACATGCTTCGCTGGAAATTTGCCGAGAAGGCTGATGGTCCTTAACATGTCGGTGACGGCTATTTATACGGTTGGCGTTCTTGCCACTTTATATGCAGCCTATCTAAATCCCGAACAAGCGATGGCTGCTTCACAATCTTCGGGCTTAATTAACGGTATGGCAACGATTCTGCTGACTCTGCTAATCGACCCGCGGATCGCACTTCTAAGTGATCGATCACTTAGGGGAGAGATTCGTCTGGAGCAGATGAACCGGGTATATGGCTGCATGCTGATGTCACGCCTTGCCGGCACGCTGCTTGCCCAGCTGCTTCTAGTGCCCTTCGCTCTGTGGATCAGCCTTATAGTCGGCTGGATATAGTTAGTGCAGGACAACAAAGTAGTCCAGAGCTGCTAGACTCAGCATTAATAACCTAACATCAAATTTCAACGGCAAAAAACGCAGGGCTTTTCAGCTCCTGCGTTTCTAATGAATGAGGGTAAAATGCTCAGCTGTTCTCTTTTTCGAATAAATGGACGTACTCAGCGTAGCCCTCTTTCTCCAAATCCTCTTTTGGAACAAATCTCAGGGCTGCGGAATTGATGCAGTATCTAAGCCCGTTCTCTCCAGGTCCATCATCAAACACATGGCCCAGATGAGAATCGGCTTCCCGGCTTCTAACCTCGGTACGGATCATGAAATGAGACAAATCGGTCTTTTCCTTAATACTGTATTCCCGAAGGGGTCTCGTAAAGCTTGGCCAGCCGCAGCCTGCATCATACTTATCACGTGAGCTGAATAGAGGTTCTCCGGATACGATATCCACATAGATTCCCTCTCCTTCATGGTCCCAGAATTCATTCTGAAAGGGAGGCTCGGTGCCATTATTTTGAGTGACATTGTATTGCATCGGGCTCAGCCGATCTTTCAGCTGCTCCTTATTTATAGAGCGTGACCAGTGTTTCTCGATGAAATCCACACGCCCTGAGCCTTTACTGTAACGTTTGTAATGTGCTGGATTTTTCTTGTGATAGTCTTGATGATGCTCTTCAGCCTCATAGAACGTCTGAGCAGGCAGAATAGGGGTAAAGATGGGTTTATCGAATCTTCCGCTTGCTTCAAGCGCCTGTTTGGATACTTCCGCCTTCACCTTCTGCTCTTCTGTATGATAAAAGATGGCCGTCTGATACGAAGTACCGCGGTCATGAAATTGTCCTCCAGCATCGGTCGGATCAATCTGCTGCCAGAACAAGGCTAACAGCTTCTCATAAGGGAATACTTTCGGATCATAAGTGATCTGAACAGCCTCCACGTGACCCGTCGTTTCTGAGCATACCTCTTCATAGGTCGGATTTTCCGTATGTCCTCCGGTATAGCCTGATCTTACCTTCAAAATGCCGGGAAGATCTTCAAAGGGTGAGACCATGCACCAGAAGCACCCTCCGGCAAATGTAGCTTTTTCGGTAAATAGTGGTTCCATTCTATATTCACACTCCATTCGATGAAGAATTATGAGATCAACTTGTCCTTGAAGTATTATATCTTAAAAAACCGATATTAACCAATGAAGAGGTTATCTCGGTCCTTCTATTTGCTTTAACCTTATTTTATACGCGGCAAACGCGATGACGAGCATAATAACATAAATCAGAGCTATACCTGCGGTTTGCAGCGGATGCTCTAACAGGTTGCCTCCTGCATAGGCATACAGGGCGATACTGGGTATTTTGCCAACAGAGGTTGCCAGCAGATAGCTCCAGAAGGGCAGCGAGGCCGTTCCTGCGTAAATATTCACCCCCATTTGTGGAATGATTGGAAGCATTCTAGCGAGTAGGATCGTGCTGAAAGTATGCTGCTCGAACAGCGCAGTGAGTCTTGAAATGATGGGAACTCGCTCCAAGTACAGCCGTCCTTTCGCCTGAAACAACCATCTGAACATCATGTACACCATAATGGAGGCAATCGTTGTCCCGAGCCAGGTAACGATGCCGCCTATAGCTGCACCGAAGGAGTATCCGAGCAGCCCGATCACAAGCTTATAAGGGAGCACGGGAAACAGAGCGAATAAGGTGGCAATCAGCGTTAAGTTGAAATAATTCGCATGATCCTGCGCCCATGTCAGGATTTCGTTACGATATAATAGAAGAAATATTAGCGCTGGCAGATAAAGCAGCGTAAGGAGAAGCCATTTTTTCATATCATCATCCTCAGAGAATTCATCGTTCTTACATTATACCGGATGCGCACATACTTACATAAGGAGGACAAGTGCACTTTGCTAGTTGAGCAGGCCCTTGTTACACTAGAGCAGGTGATTCTGAAGGAGACAGGAGGAAGTCTAGAACCAGATGAGAATAACACATCGAAAAAGAATTGCGATCGCAGGACTGGGTGACATCGCAAATAAAGTATATCTGCCGCTGCTTACGGCCCATCCTGGGGTGGAAGTTGTCGGCGTAATGAATCGATCATTGTCCAAAGTTGAGGAGATCACCTCTCTGTATCGGCTTGATCGGGGAACAACCAAACTGGACGAGCTGCTTGACTGGGAGCCGGAAGCCGTATTTGTACATACCTCAACAGAAGCTCACTATGAGATCGTTATGGCCTGTATCGAACGGGGAATTGCCGTTTATGTAGATAAGCCATTGTCCTATAATCTCAAGGAATCCATAGAAATGGCGGCTTTTGCAGAGTCGATGGGTGTGCTGCTTGCTGTCGGGTTCAATCGCAGGTTTGCTCCACTGTACCGTGAGGCACAAGACTGGATCAGCCAATCGGGAGAGCTTGAGAGTATCGTGTGCCATAAGCATCGTATGAAGCTGGACAGCCGATCCAGCCGCGTTACCGTCTACGATGATCTCATTCATATGATTGATACTCTATTATGGCTTGGCGGTGAGGATTACGAGCTCGCAAGCCATAGGCTGAGAACGAACGATCAGGGAGCGCTCCTCCAGGCTTCGGGCAGTATAGTGACAGGTAATAAAGGAGCGGGCTCGTTTGGCATGGTGCGTTTTGCAGGGGCGGACACTGAAACGATAGAGCTTCATGGAGCAGGCAGAACAGCATGGGTCCATCAGATGGAAACGCTGCACCTCCATGCAGCAGGCACGCCATCCATCATCCGAACACCGGGCAGCTGGGAATCGATCCTCACTCGCAGAGGATTTACGGGCTGCGTACAGCATTTCCTGGACTTCCTGGACAAGGAGCCGGAGGGATGCGAGCTTCATGCCGGCCGTGTACTTGCAAGTCATGAGCTGTGTGAAGAGCTTCTGACGCAGTAATATTTATCTTAAATCATACAAGACAGGAGATATGAGCCTTGAATAAAAAAGAAATGGAAGAACAAATCATTGAAAGCTACAGACAGGATGAGGATATGATGATTCTCGTCTTCGCTCAGTGGTGTGTAAACAATGAACAGAACCCTGAGGAGCTGTACCGCCAAGCTTATCCTGCACAGAAGAACAACGAACGTCTTCAGCATGTACTGAATCTCGTCGTTCCTAAGGAAGAAGCAGGCGATATTGCAGACGATACACTCCTTGGTGTCCTGTCATTATACGGTAATGACGATCTTGCTATGGTCGTAGCTGAGGTGATCGAGCAGCGGAAGCGTTAGAGAAGCTGTTCTCGGTGGATAGAACGAAATTCCCTCGGCGACATTCCGAATCTTGCCTTAAACACGCGATGGAAGTATGTATAGCTGTTAAAGCCTGAAGATTCGGCGACGTGCTCGAGTGACATCGGACTAAAAATAATGCGCTCACGGGCCATATTTAACCGGATATCCAGTGTATATTGCATGATACTTGTATCAAATGCTTCTTTGAACAAATGAACAGCCCTGGAGACACTAATGCCAATACTGGAAGCTACATCTTCAAGCTTAAATAAAGTAGAAGCATTCTCAACAATGTAATTTTTGATTTGATAAGCTAAATAACTGGTTTGTGTCGTGGTCGGATGCTCCGAGAGTAAACGATCAATTTCAAGGCATAATATGCGCATATAATAGCTTGGGATCTCCGGAAATGGATTTGCGATCCGGCGCTGCTCGAGAACGATTTGACGAAATAGGCTAAGTAGGCTTTCGGTCAATTCGACCTTGATCCGCGTCGGACGCTTCTTTTTATGCCACCATTCATCCGCCCAATCTCCAGTGAAAAAAATATGATAATCTCCACTTTCTACAAGTGAATTGCCGGCACCGTTCTCCTCATTATCAATCTTGAGTTCATACGGTTCTGTCGGATGAAATAACAGCAAATCACCTGATTCTATAAAGGTCATTTGGTCATCAACCCGGGCTCTGCACCTCCCATCGGTCTGAAGACGGAACAGATAATTTTTCACTCCCTCAGGCTGTGAGAAATAGTAAGGCTTCCGATGAAAAGAAAAGCCGGCTGTAAGAACTTGGCAGGATTGTTCAACTGACATAAGTACTGACTCCTTGAAATAAAAATATTGACCAGATTGTTCATGTTTTGATCATATACTTCATTTTAATTTATAAACGAATCGAATACTATAGTACCAGTTAAGAATTACCTTTGAAGGTCAATCACCAGAGGAGTGACAAGATCAGTGAAAAAAATGAAGGCAGGCATTATCGGGTGCGGAAATATCAGCAGCATATACCTCACGAACCTGAAAAAGAGTCCTGTAATTGAAGTTGTAGCGGTAGCGGACATCATTATGGAACGCGCCGAAGCGAGAGCAGCCGAGTTCGGGGTAGCAAACGCTTACACCGTAGACGAGCTTTTGCAGAATGATGAAATTGAACTCGTATTAAATCTGACGGTACCGGGCAGTCATGCCGTAACCAATATAGCTGCACTAGAGGCAGGTAAGCACGTATACGGCGAGAAACCATTCACCATCTCTCTTGAGGATGGCCGCAGAGTGCTTGAGCTGGCTGAAGAAAAAGGGCTTTATGTTGGAACCGCCCCGGATACTTTCTTGGGGTCGGGTATTCAGACTGCGATGAAAGCCATACAAGACGGAGTCATAGGAAAACCGGTATCTGCGACCGCCTTTTTCATGGGTGGCGGGCCTGAGTCCTGGCATCCTGATCCGGAGTTTTTCTATGCCTACGGCGGGGGACCGATGCTGGATATGGGACCATATTATTTGACAGCACTTGTTAAGCTGTTAGGACCGATCCGCAGGGTAAGCGCTTCAACCGGAATTCAAATCCCAGACCGGGTCGTTGGATCCGGACCGAAGCAAGGTCAGAATCTTCAGGTACAAACACCTACCCATCTGGCTGGGACCATGGATTTTGCCAATGGAGTGATTGGAACAATGATCGCAAGCTTTGATGTTCGCGCAGGTTCAGGTCTGCCGCTGATCGAGATTCATGGAACAGAAGGCACGCTTCAGGTGCCTGATCCAAACTTCTTTAACGGCGATGTTAAAGTGAAGCGAATTGGATCTGATGCTTGGGAAGTAATCCAGCCAGTAACGGCCAGTGAGCAGAATGAGCGTGGTCTAGGTCTGAATCAGATGGTAGAAGCGATTCATAACGGAAGTGAGGCTGAAGCAAGCGGTAAGCTTGGATACCATGTGCTTGAAGCCATGCATGCGTTTGAACGCTCTTCGATTGAAGGCAGACATGTACTGCTGGAGAGCACCGTTGAGGTCCATAAGAAACCTGAGCTTGTATCCAACAACTAACTACATCTAAGCAATATCGATTAGACTTACTAAACAATAATGAAATTAACAAGCTGCACGCGGAGGTAAAGTTCATGACCCAAACATTAAAAGTAGCTATTATCGGTTGCGGAGGTATTGCAAACGGTAAACATATGCCATCCCTATCTAAACAAAAGAATGCTGAAATGGTTGCCTTCTGTGACATTGTTGAATCTCGCGCAGAAGAAGCAGCAAGCAAATTTGGTGCCGAGGGAGCTAAAGTGTATACCGATTATCAAGAGCTCCTCAAGGATAAGAGCATTGATGTAGTCCATGTGTGTACGCCAAACGATTCCCACTCGGTTATTACTGTGTCCGCACTAGAAGCAGGCAAGCATGTCATGTGTGAGAAGCCGATGGCCAAAACTTCGGAGCAGGCCCTGGAGATGATCGAAGCGGCAAAACGGACGGGCAAAAAACTGTCCATCGCGTATCAGAACCGTTTCCGCAACGATAGTCTCTATTTGAAGGAGCTTATCGAAACGGGAGAACTCGGGGATATCTATTATGGCAAAGCGATTGCACTTCGCCGCCGCGGTGTTCCTACTTGGGGCGTATTCCTGGACGAAGAGAAGCAAGGCGGCGGACCTTTGATCGATATCGGGACCCATGCGCTTGATCTAACCTTATGGCTGATGGATAACTACAAACCTAAGAGTGTAATGGGTTCTGTGTTCCATAAGCTTAGCGGACGGGAAAATGCAGCGAATGCATTTGGTCCTTGGGATCCTAAAGAGTTTAATGTGGAGGATTCAGCCTTTGGCTTTGTGACAATGGAGAATGGGGCTACCATTCAGGTCGAAGCGAGCTGGGCTCTTAATGTGGTGGAGACGGGCGAGGCACAGACCCTTCTTGCAGGGACAGAAGGCGGAGCTGATATGAAGAACGGTCTTCGTTTGAATGGTGAGAAATTAAGCAGACTATATGAACAGAATATTGATCTTAATGCCGGCGGTGTTGCCTTTTTTGCAGGTGAGAGCGAGAGTGACGCGGATCGGGAAGCTAGAATGTGGATCGAGGCGATTCTTGAAGATAAGGAACCTCTTGTCAAACCAGAACAGGCTTACGTCGTAACTCAAATCCTTGAAGCCATCTATGAATCAGCACGTACTGGAAAAGCAGTTTATTTTGAGTAATAAGCAATCTTCCTTATTCATTTAGAAGCAGCAGTTTAAATATAGTTGAAGTACTCATTACATTACAGGAGGGATTTTAGTTTATGAAATTAGGCGTATTTGCAGTACTATTCGGTGGTCGTAAGTTTGAGGATGCATTAGATTATATCGCTTCCAAAGGTCTAGGTGCGATAGAGATTGGTACAGGAGGGCATCCGGGCAATGCTCATTGCAAACCGGCTGAGCTTCTGGAGAATGAAACGGCATTGAAAGAATTCAAGAAGGCAGTTGAATCTCGTGGTTTGATCATTAGTGCGCTCAGCTGTCACGGTAACCCGCTACATCCGCAAAAAGAGATTGCTAAGAAGTTCCATGATGATTTTGTTAACACAGTGAAGCTTGCTGAGAAGCTCGAAGTACCTGTTGTTAACACGTTCTCAGGCCTGCCTGGTGATCATGAGGATGCTAAATATCCGAACTGGCCTGTCGCTCCGTGGCCAAATGATTTCCAGGAAGTATTGAAATGGCAATGGGAGAATAAACTGATACCATACTGGACGGAATGGGGTAAGTTCGCTTCTGATCACAATGTAAAAATCGGCCTTGAACTGCACGGCGGATTCTCGGTTCATACGCCAGCTACACTGCTTAAATTGCGCGAGGCAGCGGGTGAAGTGATCGGGGCAAACCTAGATCCTTCTCACATGTGGTGGCAAGGTATTGATCCTGTGGAATCCATCAAAATTTTGGGTCGTGAAGGAGCGATTCACCATTTCCATGCCAAGGATACAACGATTGATCCTGTTAACGTAAATATGTATGGTCTTACGGATATGCAGGATTATACAAATATGCAAACCCGCGCATGGCAATTCCGCACCGTCGGATTTGGTCATGATATCAAAACCTGGGCAGATATTATCAGTGCCCTGCGACTTGTCGGATATGATTATGTTGTAAGTATTGAACATGAAGACGGACTAATGTCCGTTGAGGAAGGTTTCTCAAAAGCCGTCCACAATCTCAAGCAAGTACTTATTGAAGAACCGCTTGGCGATATGTGGTGGGTCTAACATCAACAGGGGGAAATAAGAATGATTAACGTCACGATCTGGAATGAATTTGTTCACGAAAAAATTCATGATGAGGTTAGAGAAGTATACCCGGAAGGCATTCACAAAGCGCTTGCTGATGGTCTTTCAGGAGAAGGATATGCGATTCGTACAGCTACTCTAGATGAGCCGGAGCATGGTTTAACGGATGAGGTCTTGAATACGACGGATGTATTAATCTGGTGGGGTCATATGGCTCATGACAGAGTAAGCGACGAAATCGTAAGCAAGGTTGTGAAGAGAGTATTAAATGGTATGGGGTTTGTTGTTCTTCATTCGGGACATTTCTCCAAACCGTTCAAAGAGCTGATGGGTACTTCCTGTGACCTGAAGTGGCGGGAAGCTGGGGAACAAGAAATTATATGGACTGTAAATCCGAGTCATCCGATTGCAGAAGGAATCGACAGCCATATCATATTAGAACATGAAGAAATGTATGGTGAATTCTTCGATATTCCAACGCCGGATGAGCTTGTATTCTTGAGTAATTTTCAGGGCGGAGAAGTGTTTAGAAGCGGATGTACGTTCAAACGAGGTGAAGGTAAGATCTTCTACTTCAGACCAGGACATGAAACGTATCCAACGTACTACCGTCCGGAGATTCTAAGAGTGATCAGCAATTCCATTCGATGGGCTTATCCTCTTCATCATACCAAACCGGTATTTGGTAACAGCGAACCGGTCAGAGCATTAGGTAACGTGCTTGTATAAGCGAATTTCAACAATAATACCATGGACTTACATCTAAGTGAGTCCATGGTATTTTTAAAATTATATAGGTACAAAGAACTGGTTATTCAAATATCAGCGTGATATAATAGAAATGCTTATGAATCTTGATCTTAAAGCCTTCTAAAGTGTGTGGACTGTCTTTGGATGGTCTTTTTTAATTGAAGCAGTTGACTGATTTCACAATTGGGTCATTAGCTTCATTTTTGGTTAATGGTTATAGTATACTTCATGGGATATGGTATAGTTTCTTTCCATACACCAAGAAATGTGCTATTATGATATGTACTAACTAATTGTAAGTTTGTGTTGATGGAAATATTTAAAGAGGTGAATATAATGGAAGGTCAACATCTGAAGATGTGTCCAAGATTTGAGTCGGCCTTTTCATTCCTGGGCAAACGATGGAATGGTCTCATTATTCAAACATTGATGGATGGTCCTAAACGATTTAAGGATATTTCGAATCTCATACCTCAAATGAGTGATAAAATGCTGTCAGAGCGAATGAAGGATCTGGAGAGCGAAGGAATCTTAATAAGACACGTATATCCGGAGACACCCGTCAGAATTGAATACGAGCTTACCGACAAAGGGAAAGCACTCCAGCCTGTAATGCAGGGAATTCAGCAGTGGGCGGAGCAATGGGTTGAATAGCCGAAGCTAGGCTCGTGGCGTCATGAATCTTGTGTGGAGAGGATGAAACTCATGGCAGATATAATTGTTGTTGGTGCAGGTCCTGCAGGAGGCAGTGCAGCTATTTTTGCGGCTAAGGCAGGCAAAGAAACGATCGTTCTTGACAGCGGTGCAAGTATGACAAAGCGCGCCTGGATGGAGAACCATTATGGAACAGAGGGCATATCAGGTCCGAATCTGTTAACATCAGGCAGAAAGCAGGCAGAGAAGTTTGGCGCTGTTTTCTACGATGAGAAGGTGACCTCGATTACCTCCGAGGATGGTCCGGTCAGGCTTACAACAGAATCAGGTAAAGAATACACGGCACGGCACGTAATTCTGACCACCGGTGCTAATCCTGAACTGGCCGCAAATAGTGGGATCCGTATGATTGAAGGACGTGAGCCAAGAATAAAATCGGTTATTGAGGTGGATCGTCTCGGCAGAACAAGTATGCCAAATGTCTGGGCTGCTGGAGTCATTGCTGGAGTCAGTGTCCATACCATCGTGACATCCGGTGACGGAGCAAGAGTGGCCATTGAGGTGCTCAGTGAGCTTAACGGTGAACGGTATGTTGACCACGATATACTTAAGTAATGACTTCAAACTCTTTATTTTTCTGAAGAAAGATAAAGGGTTTTTTTATTAGCACTTGAGGTATGATCTTCGTATTTATTTGTCGTCCTTGCACAAGTCAGTGCTTTTCGTAGTATAATTGCAGAAAGGTCCTAAAAGGCTTAAAAGGAGGGCGATCTACTTGAACAAAATCGTCGTATCTCGTAAAGTGAATTACTTTCAACAAGATGTTGCCGAGCTTGAGCAAGCATCCCTCCGCGTTCAGTCGATCTATGAGAAGGCAGCCAGAATGGTGAAACAGTACTTTTCTCCAGCAGCTGCTGAGAAGCTTGAAGCAACAGTCCTGTCCCAGCGCTCATACTTTCAAAAGTGGATACACACGAGCAAAGGATGGAAATTCATTGGAAGTGAATATCAGAATGAACAAGCAGAAGCCCGTCCCCCATTAGCTGATCTGAAAACGGATACAAGCATGGGCGAGTCTACAGCTGTATCGACCAAACGTGGCGGAACTTTTGCGAGCTTAATTCTACAGGCATTCATATGGTCTCAGTATGAAGAGATTCAATTGTTTCATCCGTTTCTGGGAGATGAATCCTTTTATACGGGAGAAGAGATGGATGTCATTGCTGCTTACTTTGTGCCGACTTATTTGACGGAGAGACCGCTGTATGAGAGTGGAATCCAGTATCGAAGAAGAGATTACGGAGTTACGATCTTCCAAGAGGATGTACCAGCTCCGTCTGTCGTATTTGATTCAGAGTGGGGAACGATGGAAGGTAAGCTTATGACAGGAGTTTATGTGTCAGGTCTGCAATTTAAGGGACTTGGTCCTTATTTAAAAAATATGAGCGGTAACCGAATATATATGCAAGCAGCAGTTCAGTAGTAACATCATACTGGTCATGTCAGAAGCCCAATTTTGGGCTTTTTTCTATTGGAGTTGAAGTTAAACACAAGATAATAGTATGCTATATAAATAGATTGTAGAATAATGCAAAAAAAAGTAAGGCGGTGATTGCATGAAAGTGCGGTACTCATTTACAATTTCAGCAATAATTCTACTCTTGTTCATATTTACGGGCTGCAGTTCGGTAGATAAAGGGACAAGCCTGGCGGAGGATCAAACGCCGGGAACTGTTGAACTCCGTGTAGAAGGTGGCAGCTACATACCGGCATTGACTCAACCTGTACAGATTAGAATTAATGAAGGACTTACAGTACATGATGCAATCGATCGTGTTGCTGAATTTAATGAAGGATCGAATGCCATTGCTTCCGTTGGCTCGTATGTATTAGATGAGTCTCTTGAGTGGAGATTAAAATTAAATGATGAGGATATTGGCTCCGATGCATGGGGACATTCTTTAGATAGTAAAGATTCACTAATTCTATACATTCAACCTATTGCCAAGATTGAGAATATGGAGCCATCGGCTGTAACCTTAACGATTTATGGCGGGGTAAGTCAGCCGGATTTGCGGGGCTCCATTGCTAGTCTTTATTTTCCTAATTTGACCGTACGAGATATTTTGGAGAAGAATGAGCGGATTCAACTGACGGATAACAAACGATACGTTCATTCGATTGATGGTTATGTTCCGTTAATTACGGAAAGATGGAAAATTGAAGTGAACAATAAAGAGTTGATGGATAATGGACTGGATATGGTGCTTAGTCCGAGAGACGAAATAAGATTAGAGCTTGCTGAACGACAGTAGTCGGTGGCAGGCTTTTTTGTCGATAACAAGACCTAATGCATCTGTATTGGGAATATTCACACATTCAAATATCCTACCATGGTATCATTTTGAAATATTCGCCAAAATATGATTTTCATTTCAGAATCTTTAATTTAAAATAATAAAAGATGAATCAATCACTTTGAGACGAAGACATTACCGTATCTTGGAAAGAAGGGTTAACCTATGGGTGTAATCAAGGGGAGAATGAAGGAACAGCAGGTGCCTGTTAATGTATCAGAAGTTATAAAGGCCAAGGCTTATCCAGTAGGAGACGAGCGGGATTTCTATTCATTGATCGGACGTATGGTTACTCTACAGAATCGCGAAATTGGTGTGTTCAGGACAAGTGACGGTGGTCTGTTTGCTCTCGATAATGTAAGAATAAATCCAGAGGGAATCAGGCTCACGGAGGGCATTGTGTCTGGACATACGGTGTATGATCCTTCCGACGATTGGAAGGTTGATCTGGAAACGGGAGATGTCACAAGGGAAGCTAGTACATGATGGCTCAATTAATAAATCATAAATTCGAAAGTTTGCTGGACACAGAATTACCCTTTCTGTATGCTAAAGTTAGTGTTTATCAGC